>NZ_BDQX01000317.1:15621-23073 GCF_003112455.1 Paenibacillus agaridevorans | reverse complement strand
CGGCCCGGCGGGCAACGGCAACGGCTCGCTCGACTACGACGGCACGTTCGACATCAGCGGGGGGTTGCTGATCGCGGCGGGCAGCTCCGGCATGGTGCAGGCAACGTCGGAGACCTCTACGCAGCAGTCGATTCTGATGACCTTTCCTCAGTCGCTTCAAGGCGGTACGAATGTGCGTCTGATCGACGGCGACGGCAACGAGATCGCGGCCTTCGCTCCGGAGAAGACGTTCCAATCCGTGTTGTTCAGCTCTCCGGACATTAAGCAAGGCAGCACATACGTCATCTACTCCGGGGACACGAAGATCGTAGAGTTCGAGGTGACGAGCTCAGTCACTTGGGTGAACGAATCCGGCATTACGACCGGTGGCGGCATGGGCATGGGCGGTCCCGGCGGTGGAATGGGCGGCGGGGGCGGCCAGCGCCCGGATCGCGGTCAGCGTCCCGAGGGAGGCATGCAGGGTGGTCAACCGCCAGAGGGCTTCGAGCCGCCGGCTGATGGAGCGGCTCCGCCCGCCGGAGCGGAAGCCCCGGCTGCGGGAAGTCCGCAGACGCAGTAGCGTTGCCGGCAAAATGCATATGATGTAACAATGATTATGGAGCGAAAAGCGGTATAGGCCTTCATTCGTGTACATGAACCGTCAGGCAATCGGCTGGAAATAACAGCTTGTGTCTGGCGGTTTTCTGTCATTATGTCCTCGGAACATAAGCGTGCGATAACAATTGTACGAATATACACAAATATTAGCCCAGAAGCGTTAGTTTTCGGTTTATTTGTGTATATCTACACAAATATTGACTTTGCGGACCCCTGGGCGGGGAGTTTCAACATAAATTTGTGTATAATTGAACAATTTACTTCACGTGGCCGATCTCAGATCATGAATTTGTGTATATATGTACAATTATGCTCGAAGGCTGCTGTTCAAATAGAGGAAAACACAAGTGTGCTCATACTTTCTCTATGCGATTTCGACGAACGAAGGAGACTATAGAAACGGACGCCGTCAGGCGTTTTTCTCACAGAGTGCGCTGCGGCCATAAGATCGCCGGTGTTCGTTGAACTTTCGACTTAAGAGCCCATACGCGCATTTTGTCCAGTTTTTTTGCGGGAAATGTCCATGGATTAAGCGGATGGAGGGGAGTAAGATGAATACGTCGATAATGAGAATGTTTATCAAATGGAGGAATCACGATGTATACCCCTGTACGCCAAAAAAATGGGATCACCCTGCTCGTCCTGCTGCTGACGGCGCTTATGCTGGCCGCTTGCGGATCAAATAACGCGCCTGCCGCTTCGCCTTCCCCATCGCCATCGCAAGAAGCGTCGCCGACGTCGTCGGCGGAGCCATCTCCGTCAGCGGAGTCCGGCACGCGCGAATACGAGGATGCAATGGGGCGCAAAGTCGAAATTCCGACCCGTCCGGAGCGCATTATCGTCCACTATTACGCTTCCGAATTTACGGCGCTCGGCGTTCCAATCGTCGGAACGAACTACCTGAACGCGCAGCTGGTGTTGACGCAAGACCAGCTTGAGGGCATTGAAGACATCGGCGGGGACGGACTTGTGCCAAACATCGAGAAGGTGCTGGCGCTGGAGCCCGACCTGATCGTGGTGCCTGACTTCCTGGAGGCAGCCGACGTGGATGCTCTGGCCAAAGTCGCTCCGACGGTCGTTGTCGCTTATGGAGCTGACGCATTCGAGCATGTTCGCGAGGCGGCTGACCTGGCGGGCAAGCCGGAGCTTGCGGAGGCATGGCAGAAGGGCTATGACGAGAAAGTGGCGAAGCAACGCGAAGTCGTCCAGGCTCATATTAAACCCGGAGAGACGGCATCGGCATTCGTCCTTTACTCGGACAAGAAGCTGTATGTATACAACAAACAACGGCTGGGTCCGACTATGTACGATGCGTTCGGCTTCCAGGTTCCCGCCAAGGTAACGGAGTTGTTCGCAAGCGATCCGTCGCAGCTGTGGGCGGAGATCTCGCTGGAGAAGCTGCCGGATTACGTTGGCGATCGCATCTTCCTGGTAGGTCCAGGCGATGACGAAGAATCCAAAAAGGTGCTTAATGAAGTGTTAAACGGTCCTGTGTGGAGCACGCTTCCTGCAGTGAAGAACAACCAGGCGTATATCGTAGGTTCGCACTGGGCCATGAACGACCCGCTGTCGCTGGAGTGGCTGCTGGACGAGATGGCTGCCGTGTTGACCGCCAAGTAGGACTACGGTTGTTGTTTGGACAATAATAGCCAAGGGCGCAGCTTTACGTTGCGTGACTTGGCTATTTTCGTTATAATCGCATTAATTGATAATCGTTATCACTTGAGGTGGGGTTATAATGCCTGGTATGAATAGAGCAACACCCGCAGCTTTGCCTCCGCAGGTTTATTTGACGGGAATCGCGGCGGAGAGCTACTTCGGCGACCGGGCGTGGTCGCTGGGCGAGGCGGACGAATATACGCTGCTGGCCGCCATGGACGGAGCCGGCCTCATTATCTCCCATACAGACGGCGGGAAGCAGCTTCTGGATCGGGGGCATTGTCTGTTGCTGTCGCCAGGCGCCGAGACGGAGCTCAAAGTGGTTAGCGAAACGGAGCTTAAGGTTTACCTTCTGAAGTTTCTTATTCCAAGCGGCGGCCAAGGTCTGCAGCTGCTTGCAGCAGGCTGTCAGCCGTTTCCGAGCGAGCCCGTGCATCGGCTTGAGATCAGGCTGGCGGAGCTGCTGGGGTTACAAGGGAAGCAGAGCGACGCGAGCTTGCGTTCACCTTTGCCCGGCGCCATTAGCGATAGTAAAGAGAGTAGCGCGGAAGATGCGCTTTTGTCACTCCATCGTCATGTTCGATTTCAGGAGCTGATTTATGACGTATTGTCTGCGAGAAATGCCGCCAAGGCGGTTAAGGATCCGCGTTTGGCGATCGAGCGGACCATCGCTTACCTGGAGAAACATTACGGAGAGGATATCGAGATCGGCGGGCTTGCCGAGCGCGAAGGACTCAGCCGTTGGCGGTTCGAGCGTCATTTCAAGGCGTTGACGGGCCGCTCGCCTCTCGACTATCTGACGGCTTTGCGCATGAATAAGGCCAAGGAACTGTTGTCCCGTCAGGAACGAAGGGTAGGTGAGGTAGCCGCTTTGGTAGGTTATCGCGACGAATATTATTTCAGCCGCAAGTTCAAGCAGGCGTTCGGCATGCCTCCATCCCGTTATGCGCATGGCGGCTGCGGAACGGACCAGCGCATATTCTCCATTCAGTATCTTGGGGAGCTGCTGGCATTGGGCGTGCTGCCGTTCGGCTCCAACAACGCGCTGTTGCGTACGATACCGGAAGCGCCGCGATCTATTCGGGGCGTGGAGGACCTGCCGCAGATTAATCTGCATCAGTTGTCGGGGCTGTCGCCGAACTTAATCCTGTTCCCGAGTTACTTGGATCGGCTCACTGCCGACCAACTGTCGGGGATCGCCGATGCCGTGAAGGTCGATTGGGAGAGCGACGTCTACACGCGTCTGCGCGCCATGGGACGTTTGCTTAAGCGGGAGGAAGAAGCGGAACGCTGGATTGAGCGTTACGAAAAAAAGGCCATTCGAACGAGAGACAGACTGGAGCATTGCGTTCGAGAGGGGGAGACCGCAGCGGCGTTCATCTATCACGACGACGGGCTGTTCGTCTATGCAGGCCACCACTTTGGCCACTCCTTATATCAGGGCATCGGCTTCGAACCGACGGCCGGCGTCCGATCGTTAATGGATCGCGATCCCAACACGAAGTGGAAGCGCATTGAGCCTGTTGACCTGCCTTATTATGCAGGGGATCGCGTCTTTTTTGCCTTGGCCCATTCAGGAAGAATGGCAGAAGCGGGGCGCCGGATGCTGCAGCATCCGGCTTGGCAGGAGTTGCCTGCCGTCCAGGAGGGAAAGAGCTACGTCATGAGCGACGACTGGGCAAATTACAATCCCATTACGCTGGACAAACATCTCGATCATTTGGCACGATGTTTGCAGGTTCGGCGACGGGCTTAAGTCCCTTCATGGAGAGAGCTCCTTGCTTCTGCCGATTCTTACCAGCTTCGTTCCCGAATAGAAAGCTCCAAACGCGAGCAAAGGACCCCAAAGATAATAGTGCAGGACGTAATCGGTACGGCAGAACATGGGAAATTCCTCGCACAATACGACATATCCGCTCTGCGGGAACCCTCTACTTTCTCTATCAGTTTTGCAAGATATTATGGTCATTAGAGATTTGAATTCGGGAGCGGGTTTTATAACCAATGCGGAAAGCGTATTATTGGACTCACTATATGATCAGCTTAGTAACTATCCCCATGATAATATGGTGGAGCCGATAAACGAACTAAGCGCGGAGGAGATCGATAAACTCCTTCAACTAAGGGGAGCCCTGCGGGATGTAGAATGGGGAATCGGATTTTCAAATTCGGGTCATTGGGACTCTTTTATCGAAAAGCTGGAGAAATTGTTGCCGCAATTATAATGGCAGAACAGGCTATCAACGCTTACCTACCAGACCAGCACCACTAGCGAATACGAAAAAACCAGCGGCAATCCAGAACTCATTCGTTCGTGGATGCTGCTGGTTTTTGTTCAAATCCAACGGACAACAGGAGACTGTCGATTCATTGTGGACGGCAGCGAAGTTAAGTAAAGGCTGATCGTAACGGACACCACAGTCGCTATTTCGCAAAAATGGGGCCTGTTCAAATTGTAACGGACACAGA
The DNA here is from genome assembly GCF_003112455.1 of Paenibacillus agaridevorans. Classification (GTDB taxonomy): domain Bacteria; phylum Bacillota; class Bacilli; order Paenibacillales; family Paenibacillaceae; genus Pristimantibacillus; species Pristimantibacillus agaridevorans. The sequence continues at coordinate 18,348 of NZ_BDQX01000317.1, read as the reverse complement.
CGACCTTACTTCCGTCAAAACCGCATAGAATGGGCGGAAATGCACCAAATAGTGTCATCTGAGTCCGTTAGATTTTCAATATCGCGAAAATGCTGCAAATAGAGGCTTTGAGGTCCGTTAGCGAAAGCAGAACGTATCAGCTCCGTTACTCACAATGAATCGACAGCCTTAACAGCGACCCTATTTCGACGCTTTACCCCGTTTTGGAAATGTAACGGACACCGGTATCCTTATTCAGTCTCAAAATAGGGAAACGTTACTCGAATAGCGCGAATAGGGTTTTACAGAGCCTTGTCGTCCACGCTGTTCAGCCACGCCTCGATAGAGCCGATAACGGACGATACGCAGCCGTCTTCGAACGGCGAGTCGAGTCCTGCTGACTTCGCCAGCTCCGTGAAGGAAAGGCTGCCGCCAAGACGGCACAGACTGAGGTAGTCGTTCCATGCGGCTGTGCTGTCCTCGCGCGACTTTTTCCAGAATTGGAACGCGCAGAGCTGGGCCAACGTGTAGTCGATGTAATAGAACGGCGAGTTAAAAATGTGGGCCTGCTTATGCCAGAAGCCGCCTGCCTCCAGATAGGCGTTGTCGCCGTAATCGCGATGAGGCAAATATTTTTTTTCGATCTCGCGCCACGCTTGTTTCCGCTCAGCCGGCGTCGCGTCCGGATTCTCGTAGACGTAATGCTGGAATTCGTCGACCGTCACGCCGTACGGGATAAAAATCAGCGAGCTGGCGAGATGATGGAAGCGGTATTTGTCGGCATCCTCCTTAAAGAACAGCTCCATCCATGGCCATGTCAGGAACTCCATGCTCATGGAATGGATCTCGCATGCTTCATAGGTCGGGAAGGCATACTCCGGAACGGCGTATCCGCGACTCTCATACACCTGGAACGCATGGCCGGCCTCGTGCGTCAACACGTCGATATCGCCGGAAGTGCCGTTAAAGTTGGAGAAAATATAAGGGGCTTTATGCTCGCTGATATACGTGCAATAGCCGCCGCCTTGCTTGCCTTTTTTTGCGACGAGATCCATCAGCTCGTTGTCCTGCATGAAGCGGAAGAACGCGTCCGTCTCCGGGGACAGCTCCTCGTACATTTTGGCGCCGCCCGCTACGATCCAGTCCGGATCGCCCTTCGGCGTCGCGTTGCCGGACAGGAAAGCCAAATTCTCGTCGTAGTAGAGCAGTTGGTCGATCGCGATACGGTTCTTCTGACGTTCCTTCAGCTTCGTTGCTACAGGAACGATATGGTCCAGCACCTGGCCTCGGAAGTTCGCGACCATCGCCGCGTCGTAATCCGTACGGCTCATGCGCGCGTAGCCGAGCTCTACGAAGCTGTCAAAGCCAAGCTTTTTCGCGATGCGGGTACGCACTTTGACGAGATCGTCGTAGATGCGGTCGAGCGTCGCCTCGTTTTCCGCCATGAAGCCGGAGGAGGCTTCCGCGGCGCGTCTGCGCATATCGCGGTCCGTCGACTGCTGGAACGGACCGAGCTGCGCCAGCGTGCGCTCTTCGCCTTCGAACGGGATCTTCGCGGAGGCGATCAGCTTGGAGTATTCCGTCGACAGCTTGTTTTCCTGCTGGAGATCCTCGATGACCTCGGGGCTAAACGTCTTAAGCGACAGCTCCGCGAGACGGAACAATTGACGTCCCCACTTGGCTTCCAGCTCCGTGCGGTACTTGGAGCCGACAAGCGCCCGGTAGTAGTCCGTCACGAACTCCTGGACGACCGGTCCGTTTTCGTCGAAGAAATCCTGCTCGGCCTTGTAGAACTCGTCGTTCGTATCGATGGAATGGCGAATGCTCGCGATCGTCTGCATCGTATCGAACTCGCTGCGCAGCTTGTTCATATCCGCCATCGCCGCGTCTTGCTTCCCGTAGCTGTCCGATGCCTCGAACGCAGCCAGCAGCTCTTTGAACCTTCCCTCGAACGCCTTCACGTCCGGTCTCTCGTATGTGTACTCGCTAAATTTCATGATTTCGGCACCGCCTTTGTTTGGATTGCAATCCCTCTTCCATTATACCCCAATATCGGAACGGAGACAGAATATCAAATAGATATAACCGTTCGCAACGTGTTAGAGCAACGAGGCCGCCTTGGCGCCGCTTATGCGATCCAGCGCTTCCGCGACCGGTACAAGCCGCTTCTCGCCGGAATGTCGCTCTGCATATTCGACGTTGCCATCCGCGGCGTCTTTGCCTACGACGATGCGAATCGGCATCCCAAGCAGATCGGCATCCTTAAACTTCACGCCGGCACGTTCGTCTCTATCGTCCATCAGCACCTCGATGCCCAAGCTCTGCAACGAAACATACAAATCTTCGGCGATTTGCCGCTGTGTTTCATCCTTGACGGAGACGGGCACGAGATGGACAAGGTACGGAGCGACGGTAGCCGACCAGACCATGCCGCGCTCGTCGTGATGCTGCTCCACGATCGCCGCGACGACACGGGACACCCCGATGCCGTAGCAGCCCATAATGATGGATTGCTCTCTCCCGTTCGCATCCAGATAGCTGGCTCCCAGCGCCTCGCTATATTTGGTCCCGAGCTTAAACACATGGCCAACCTCGATTCCCTTCACGAATTGGAGGCGGCCTTCCCTGCAGCGGGAGCAGACCTCGCCTTCCTTAACGGATCGGAAATCGCCCGAACGTTCGACGGAGAAGTCTCTGCCCGGAACGACGTTGCCGACATGATAGTCGGTTTCGTTGCCACCGGCGATG
>NZ_BDQX01000317.1:0-15538 GCF_003112455.1 Paenibacillus agaridevorans | reverse complement strand
ACGGCTTCGTCGACGAGAACGGGGATCGTCAACCCGACAGGTCCGGCGAATCCGATCCCCGCTCCCGTCGCCTTCATGGCCGTTTCCGAGTCGGCCAGAACGATTTCGTTAGCGCCCAAGACGTTTTTGACTTTCAACTCGTTGACCTCGTGGTCTCCCCGTACAAGTACGGCGACCGGATTCCCGTCGGCCGAGTAAATAATCGTTTTGATGACATCGCCGGCTTGGATCGCAAGGTGCTGGGTCAGTTGTTCGATCGTGCGTACGACCGGCGTATGGATTCTCTCGATTGCGGGAACCACTTTGCCGCGATGCTCGGAGTGCTCCGCCTTCGACGCTGCTTTCTCCAGATTCGCGGCATAATCGCAATGAGGACATACGACGACGATATCTTCGCCAATGTCGGCCAGCGCCATAAATTCATGCGTGCCGCCCTCTCCGCCGATCGCGCCCGCATCCGCTTCGACTGCGCGAAACCTCAAACCGCAGCGTTCGAAGATACGGTGGTAGGCGTCGTACATTTTGCGATAAGAGTGGTCCAGACCCTCCAATGTGGCGTCGAAAGAATACGCGTCCTTCATCAGAAACTCTCTGCCGCGGAGCAAGCCGGATCGCGGACGTCGTTCGTCGCGGAACTTCGTCTGCACTTGGTACAGCGTGACGGGCAGTCGGCGATAGGAGCCGATCTCGTTTTTGACCAGCGTTGTAATGACTTCCTCATGCGTCGGGCCTAACGCAAACTCGCGTCCATGCCTGTCGGAGAGGCGGATCAGCTCGGGGCCGTAAGCGTCGTAACGCCCGGATTCCTTCCAAAGGTCGGCGGGCTGCAGTGCCGGCATGAGCAGTTCCTGCGCGCCTGCGCGCTCCAGCTCTTCCCGCACGATGGCTTCGACTTTGCGAAGAACACGCCGGCCGAGCGGCATATACGTATAGATGCCGGCAGCCAGCTGGCGAATGTAACCGGCCCGGAGCAGCAGGCGATGGCTGGCGACTTCCGCTTCCGCGGGCGCTTCTCGCAAGGTAGTCGCGAATAATTGGGATTGACGCATGTACGTTGCCTCCTTTTATTAGGGCGTAAAACAAAAAGACACATTCGTTCAGGGACGAATGTGTCGTGGTACCACCCTTAGTTCGATCGCCGCGCGCGGCAGCAATCCTTTATCCGGATAACGGCCGGGGCCGGCAACGGTTACTGCTGGACGAACCTGTCGGGCCGCCAAGGGAAGGCGACAGACGTTTCGTTTTGGCCGCTGCAGCTGGCAAGGCGGGGATGCTACGTCCGGGGGAGACCTTTCACCAGCCTGGTCACTCTCTGAGCCCCGAATTCGGTAACATGTTCCTTGATCAACGCTATTGACGTTTTATTGCTATTGATCATAGTGGACGCAAGGAGCAAATGTCAAGCGGCTCCGCCCCGATACACGACTCCTATGGCCAGCAAAGGTTCGTTCATTAAATTACGCTGTAAGTGGACGATTGTCCGCTGCTGAGCAGCGCCCCGTCCCGGATCAAGTGTTCTTGAAGCTGCTCAACGCTTATCTCGGCCGGCGAAATGCCTTGCGCCGAAGCCATGCCGGCGGCCGTGCCCGCGGCTTGGCCCGTCGCCATGCAGCTTGGCGTAAGCCTCGTTGTCGCCAGCGCCTCATGAGACGTCGAGATGCAGCGTCCCGCCGTGAGCAGATTGACGATGCCTTTCGGAATGAGGCAGCGGTACGGGATGTCATAGGCGCCGTCGCCCTGCACCCATGCGGCCTGCACGCCTTTGCCGGACGGATCGTGAATGTCGATCGGATACCCGCTGCGCGCTATGCAATCGTCGAACGTTCGGCCGCTCACGACATCATCTACTTGCAGCGTGTATTGGCCGTCGATTCTGCGGCTTTCGCGAACGCCGATCTGCGCCCCGACCGACGAGATGGACGCGTTCTCGAAGCCTGGCAGATTGCGGGTCATGAAGTCGGCCACCATGCGCACCTGTTTCCGGCCCTGGATCTCACCTTCCGTGAGGTCCTCCAGCTTCGTAGAGTCGAGCCCTTGCACGCGCGTTGTGTTGACAAGCACCTCATCCGGACCTGGCCCGGTGAAAAAGAGCACCTGGTCGCGGTTAATGGGCAGCTCGGCTTCCTGCCAATGCTTGAAGTAGCCCAGCACGCCGGATAACGGCAGTTGCTCCAGCTCGTCGAACGGCGTTTTTTTGTAAAACTCATCCGGATGATCGATCATGTACCGCTTTACCTTGGCGAGATCGACGCCGCGCATGCGGAATTTCATCGTCATCGGCTGGGTCAAGCTGTCTCCGTCGCGGCCCTGCAGGCACGGCACGCCTGACAAATAGGCGAGATCCGCGTCGCCCGTCGCATCGACGAACTGCTTCGCCGTCACTTCGTATTTGCCGGATTTGGTGGCCAGTCTAACCGCGACGATTCGGTCGCCTTCGACGACGGCCTCGTCCATGAGGCTGTGCAGCAGCACCTTAACGCCTGCCTCCCGCAGCATGTCGACGATCAGCACCTTGTATACTTCGGGATCGTACGGCGTAATCGTCCGCACGAAGCCGACCGTATCGCGCACATGGCCGGGCGATGCATGTTCCGCCATCAGCCGGTCGATAATCTCCTGCGCAATGCCCGCGATGACTTGCTTGCCCCCCGTCGTATGAAACGTCATCCATGGATAGACGAGCGCCGCCGTCGACATGCCGCCGAGAAAGCCGTAACGCTCGATCAACACCGTCTTTGCGCCTGTCCTTCCAGCCGCGAGCGCCGCGTTAATACCTGCCGGACCGCCACCACATACCACCACATCCGCATCTATTCTGTTCATCCGTTATCCCTCCCTCGAAAGTACCTTCAGTATAGGGAGGATATGGCTTCAAAAGTAGTTTAACTTTAGTTTAAAATAGAGGAGACAATGTTTACGCTGCTTGTACCCTGTCGCGAAAAATGATGTCGTCTCTCGTAGCGGAGACGGGCCAGCCGGGTTAAGCGGGCCGGAGTACGATTCGGATATTTGCAGGTAGTCGTCCGCGGCTGCCGAACGTAAGGAGGAACTCGCTTTGGGAACACGCAAGACGGTTACGCTGCATGATCTTTCGGCCGATCTCGGCCTGTCCATACAGACCATATCGAAGGCGCTGGGCGGCAAGCCCGGCATGTCCGAGGAGACCCGGGCCCGGATCGCCCGCACGGCGTATAGGCGCGGCTACCTGACCGTAGCCCAGGCGAGGGAGCTCGCCAGCCGGGGCATCGCTCCGTACCCGACCTTCCAGCTGCGCTTCGCGCTTATCCAGTCGCGGCAATCGACGAATTACAACACGTTGCTGGCCGAAGGACTGCGTCAGCGGCTTGAGCTGCTGGACCACCGCCTGGAGTGTCATACGCTGGACGAAGATTTGTCCGACAGCGCATTCGAACAGTGGCTGGAGCGCATAAGCCTGCCTACGGCGGACGGCTTGTTCATTGCTCCCAGGCTGCTGTCGGACACGACAGAGCGCAAGCTGCTTGGCTTGTCGCTGCCGAAGGTGCTCATCAACTATCCCAGGCCATTGTCGGAGCTCGACAGCGTCATCTGGGACGTCTACGAAGCCGTCTGCATGGCTGTCGACAAGCTGGTCCGGCTGGGTCACGCGCGTATTATGTATGTGGGCGACATCGGCAGCCAACGGGGGTTCGCAAGGCGCTGGCAGGCATTTCAGGAGATGATGGGCGAGCATGGACTGGTTTGCAGTCTTGAATCGCAGCTAACCGGCGATTGGAACACCGAGACCTTGCAGGACAAGCTGAATGAAGTACAGCCTACCGCCATCATTGCCGGTATCGACGAAGATATCGAGAGGCTGTTCCGCAATTTGGACGAACTTGGGTATCGCGTGCCGGAGGGGCTCTCCGTCATCGGGCTGGCCAACGGCCCGGTAGCCGCCGTACCTGGTCTTAGCCGGCCGGAGCTGCTTATCCGGGAGACCGGCTATAAGGCGGCGGACAAGCTGCTATGGCGGCTCGCCAACGGGAGCGAGCCCTGGGAGCATATCCGCATTGCCGGACCGTTCTGCGAAGGAGATACCGCGAGACGGCTATAGAGCCGCGAGCTAACCATGAACTAACACAAAATTCTCAGAGGGGCCATCCGGATATCGGGTGGTCCTTTTCTTAAGAAAAAAATAAAGCATTTCCTCCCTGACACACTGTTGTCAACAAGGGTAGCTTAAGATGGTCTTAGATGATTGTTAGCCAATCAATTCTTAAGGTACAAGAAAGGGATGGGAACGTATGACAAACAAACTGGGAGTAATCGTTGGAGGGCTGCTGCTAGCTATTTTGATCGCATCCATGGACAACACGATTGTTTCAACGTCGATCGGAACGATCGTTGGAGAGATGGGAGGGCTCGACAAGTTCGTGTGGGTCACTACCGCGTATATGGTGGCTGAGATGGCGTGCATGCCGATCTTCGGCAAACTGTCCGATATGTATGGGCGCAAACGTTTCTTCATCTTCGGGATCATCGTGTTCATGATCGGCTCGGCATTATGCGGAATGGCGCAATCCATCGTCGAGTTAAGCCTCTATAGAGCTGTGCAAGGTGTCGGGGCCGGAGCGATGGTGTCCATCGCCTTTACGATCCTGTTCGACGTCATGCCGCCGAAGGAGCGCGGCAAGATGATGGGGTTGTTTGGCGCCGTGTTCGGACTGTCGAGTGTTGTAGGCCCGTTGTTGGGCGGATACATTACCGACCATCTCGATTGGTCATGGATCTTCTACATTAACCTGCCGCTGGGCGTTATTGCATTGCTGGCGATCGCTTTGTTTTACAAAGAATCGGCGGTACACGCCAGGCAAAAAATCGACTGGGCGGGTTCCGTACTCCTCGTGGGCGCTATCGTCTGCTTTATGCTCGGACTTGAACTCGGCGGTAAAACGTACCCATGGGATTCGCCGCAAATTCTTGGTTTGTTCGCAGGTTTCGTCGTGCTTGTTCTACTGCTGGTCGTGGTCGAAAAGAGGGCCGCAGAGCCAATTATCTCGTTCCGCCTGTTCCGCAGCAGACTATACACGACGAGCAACCTGGTCGCGATGCTCAGCGGCGCGGCGTACATGACGGCGGCGATCTTTATACCGATCTACGTGCAAGGCGTGCTTGGAGGCTCGGCTTCCAATTCGGGATTGACCCTATTGCCGATGATGGTGGGCTCGGTGGTTACGGCCACGCTTGGCGGATTCCTGATGACGAAGCTGCAATACCGCACCATTATGATCGGGACGCTGGCGCTGCTTCTGACGGGTCTTGCTCTTCTCTCGCAAATTACGGTAGAATCTTCTCGACTTTCTATTACGATGATTATGATTTTGATCGGTCTTGGGATTGGCGCTTCCTTCTCCGTGCTTAGCACCGCCGTTATGGATTCGTTCCCTCCGGCGCAGCGCGGGGCCGCAAGCTCGACCTTAAATTTCAATCGCTCGCTCGGCATGGCGCTCGGCATTACCATTTTCGGCATTGTGCAAAGCCACAGCCTGCTCTCCAAGCTCACCGAATCGCTTGGCAAAGGCGACGTGGCTGTACCGGCCGACTTGAACCTAAGCGATCCCCATTCGCTGCTGAATCCGGCATTCCGCCAATCCGTCGATGCCGGGCTGCTCGATACCATTACCGCAGGGCTGTCGAGCTCGATCGGAACCGTCTTCGCATGGAGCCTCATCCCCGCTGTATTGGCGCTGATTGCTGCATTATTAATGACGAAAGCCAAGATGGAGCCGGCTGCCGAAGGAGAGGAATTCGCAACCGCCCACTAATTTATAGATCGGCGAGAAACAGCATGCCGGCATAGGAGAGATGACGATGAAGCTGGAACGGTTAATGACCATTACGATATTGCTGCTCAATCGGAAGCGAATACAAGCGCAGGAATTGGCGGATCAGCTTGAGGTTTCGCTGCGCACCATCTATCGCGATCTCGATTCGCTTGGTCAAGCCGGCATTCCCATCGTGTCCTATACGGGCATGGAGGGCGGTTACGAAATTATGGACAGCTTCCGACTGGATCGGCAGCTTCTGTCCTTTGATGAACTGACCGCCTTGTCCGCCGCGCTCCGCGGTCTTGAGTCCACGAAGGCCTATGATCGATCCATTATGGACCGCCTTCTCGGCAAAGTAGGTGCAATGGTTGCGCAGGCTGAGCAAGGTCGGGCAGGAGAAGGAGAAAGTATTCAGATTGATTTCACCCCTTGGAAAAATAGCGAGGAGGACCAGAGGCGGTATGATACGCTTCATCAAGCCATTAAGGACCGGAAGCTCCTGACATTTAAATACACGAGCAGAAAAGGAGAGGAACTAGAGCGCGTGGTGGAGCCGATGGTGCTTGTGATGAAGTCTTACTCCTGGTATCTTTACGGCTATTGTCGACTGCGCGGCGATTATCGGATCTTTAAGCTGTCGCGGATTCGGGAGCTCCATGTACAAGCCGACACCTTTATTCGCCGAACGGACTCGCTTGCGCAATTGAATGACAGGTGGGCGGCGCCGGAAAGGCGTGAGGGTATTCCGGTTACGCTTCAGTTCCAGGCATCGGTTGCCGTGTTTGTGATGAACCGGTTCGACGAGAAGGATATTGAACGATTGCCGGATGGAAAAATTATTGTACGAACGACCTGCTCGAACGAGAACTGGCTGATCGGGATGGTGCTTCATTACAGGACGGATGTCATTGTGCTCGAGCCTGCTTCTATGGCTGCCAAGGTTCGGCAGGTTGCGCTGGATATTGCCCGGCAATATGACGTATCGGATGAAGGGTAAGCGATAGCGAATGGGAAAGGGGTTGAACAGGATGTCTGTGAACGGGAAAGTTGCGATTGTGACAGGCGGCGCCCGGGGTATAGGGAGAGCGACGTGCATCCAGTTGGCCAGACAAGGCGCAAGGGTTGTCGTTCACGACTTCGGTTATGAACAGGTTGCTCAATCCGTCGCTAACGAAATTATTGCAAATGGCGGGGAGGCCATTGCGGTTCATGCGGATACCCGCAGCGAAGAGCGGATGGAACAACTTGCGGCGATCGTAAAGAAGGAGCTCGGACGTATCGATGTTCTTGTATGCCATGCCGACAGGGGGGTTAATGCCTCCGCCTTTGCCGAGCTTTCTTGGGAGTCATTCGAACGACAGTTGACGGATGAATTGAAACTGGCTTTTTACGCCACGAAGGCTGTTATCCCGACGATGATGGCACAGCAATCCGGCAGGATTGTCTATCTGTCCAGAACGGAAGGCAAGGACCCTGTCCCCGGGCATATTGCATTCGGCACGGCGAAGGGAGGGCTGGATGCCTTTGCCCGATATATTGCGCAGGAATTCGGGCCCTATGGGATAACGGCGAACGTCGTCGCTCCCGGCTTCGTCAAATCCGATGATAGCCTGATGGTCTCCGAGGAGGAAAGCCGCATGATCGGCAGCTTCACCCCGCTTGGCCGGATCGCCGAGCCGGAAGACGTGGCGGGGGTCGTTGCTTTCCTCGCGGGAGATGCCGCTCGATTCCTTACGGGAACCTACACGCCGGTAACCGGCGGGCTTGCGATGGAGTAATAGGAGGGTAAGAGGGTAGAGATAGGATGGTTCGCAAAGCAAGCCAAAAACCAAGCCGCTTGGAAGAGTTTTCTTCCAAGCGGCTTGGTTTCGTTAGCATGGCTTTCTTACCACATAAGAAAGTATAAGTTTTCGGTCTTCGAAAACAGCTTGCTTATTGGCGATAAATCCTACCTCTAACCGCGGTCGCTCATCTTTGAAAGGCTTCGATAGAGGATTTCTCATTTCCACAGCTCCATTTGTTTCTTATAATTTTCCGTATAAATCTGTTCGATGCGCGGCGCGTTGTTGTCTTCGAGATCCTTCATCAGCTTGGCGTAGAGTGCTTCGAATTCATCCTTGCTCTCGGCGTAAGCCAGCTGGGTAAAGCCTTGAGACAGCAAATCCTTGATCTTCTGCTCGTTCAGGGCATCCGGCGTGCCGCCGCCCGGACCGAGATTGTCGTAGATCGCCGTATCCCAGGTCGAGTCCTTCATGGACTTGATGGCATGCTGGTTGTACGCGTTCCGCTCGTATTTCGCTACGAGATCGAGCGGCGTGCCGTCGGAGCCGTTGCCGTTTTTGACGAACCACGTCCACTTGCGGATACCGGTCTGCTTGGAATATTCGTTCCAGTTGTCCTTAAAGCCCTGCAGCACTTCCGGGAACGGCTTGTGCTTGCCGTCCACCATCTCCCAATGCTCGCCCTCCAGGCCCCACATGAGTAAATATTGGCCTTCCTCGCTCGCCAGGAAATCCATAAACTTGATCGTTTGCTCCGGATGTTTGTTGGCCGCCGTAATGGCGATGGCATCCCATCCTAGCGAGCTGCGCGGTCCGTACGTCGTCGCGGATGGATCGACGCCCGGCGCCGTCACCTTAAACGCGAGGAATTGCTTATCCGTATCCTCGCCGTACTTCTCGCGCAGCAAACGGTTCGGCTCCAGCGGCTCGCCGCCGCCGACGGCGAATACGCGCTCGCTGGACACCTTCTGATCGAAGATTTGCGTTTTGTTGATCGCCCATTCGTTGTCAAGAAGAGCTAAAGCTTGCAGATCGTTGATAAATCCCATCATTTCCTTATAACGCGGCTCCCGGACCTCCAGGCCGATTTGGCCGTCCGATTCGTAGTAGGATTTCATGCCGTACATCCCTTTAAACGTGCCAACTACCGTCGGCATATGGTCGGCGTTGAACGTTAGCGGGATCGTCGGTTTGCCGTCGACTTGCGGGTATTTTTCTTTGAACTGCTTAAGCAGATCGACGAATTCCTCTTGTGTAAAGCTCTCTCCGCTTTCGATGCGGTCCCCGTAGCCCAGCTCCTTCAAAATATCGGCGCGCATGTTGAAGCTCCAGCCCGGATCGGGGTCCATGCCGTACCAGTTGTTCAAGTAATAATTGTTGCCGTCCGAATGTCGGCTCTTGTTGAGCACGTCGCCGTACATTTCTTTAATGTTCGGGCCATGCTGGTCGATCAGATCGTTTAGCGGGATAATCGCCTTGGCCGCAATGTAGCGGTTTACGATATCGCTGCGCCGGTCCATGAGCACGATGTCGGGCAGCGTGTTGCTGGTCAGCATCAAATTCAGCTTCTCGCTTGGATCGCCCGTCGGCTGTTGGATCTCGATCTTGACGCCCGTGCGCTTCGTAATTTCCTCGGCCACCGGATTCGTAAACAGATCTCCCGTGTTTTTATCGAAAAAAGTCAACGTAATCGGCCCGCTGTCGGCCGGCGTATTGCCGTTTCCGTTCGACGGTTCGTTTTTGCCGCCGGAGCATGCCGATACCGTAAGCAAAAGCATGGCGGATACCATCGTTAGCGCGACGGCTTTTGTTCTCTTTTTCATGTGTAGACCCTCCCCGGAATAATTATTTAATCGTGATGAAATCGCGATTCGCTTCCAGCATCTCATCGCACATGGCCACGATGTCGTCGAGCGACAGCTCGGAAGACGTATGCGGATCCAGCATGGCCGCGTGATACACATGCTCGCGCTTGCCCGTCAGCGCCGCTTCGATCGTCAGCAGCTGCATGTTGATGTTGGTTTGGTTGAGCGCGGCGCATTGAGGCGGCAGCGCTCCAAACCGCGTTGGCAAAATGCCGTTGCCGTTCACCATGCATGGCACTTCCACGCAGGCGTTGTGGGGCAGATTGCTGATCAGGCCGCCCGTGTTGAGCACGTTGCCCGCGATCTCGAACGGTACGTTCGTTTCCATCGCGTCCATGATGTAGGAGGCGTATTCGTGCGAACGCTCGTGGGTCAGATTGGCGTTGTCGATCATCGCGTTTACTTCCTGCCAGTATTCAGCTTTGCCTCTGCCCCAGTTTTTGTATCCGTCCGTCGGCAGCGTATATTGTTCCTTCAAGTGCGGATATTGGCGTTTGTGATAATACGGCACGTATTCGGAGCCGTGCGAGCTGGACTCGGTAACGTAATAGCCGAACAGCTTCATGTAATCGTATCGTACCATATCGGTATGACGGTCCGTGCGCGCCCCTGCCCGCTGGCGGATCTCCGGGTACAGATCAATGCCGTTCCTCGATACTTCCAGCAGCCAAGCTTGATGGTTGATGCCGGCGATCTTGTAGCGGACATTGTCATGCGGCATGCCAAGCCCCTCAAGCAGCTCCTTGGCACAGGTTTGGACGCTGTGGCACAGCCCGACGGTCTTAACCCCTGTCGCTTGCAGCATGGCCCCGGTCACGATTGCCATCGGATTCGTGTAGTTGAGGAACCAGGCATCCGGACACACTTCCTCCATATCGCGAGCGATATCGATCATGACCGGGATCGTGCGGAGCCCGCGGAACAAGCCTCCCATGCCAAGCGTGTCGGCGACGGTCTGATGCAAGCCGTATTTCTCGGGAATTTGGAAGTCCGACATGATCGTCGGGATCAGCTCGCCGACAGCGATGGCGTTAATGACGTAATCCGCGCCGCGAAGCGCTTCCTTGCGATCCGTGTAGGACTTGATCGTCGCTTTGCCGCCGAGATTCTGATTCAGGTTTTGCAGCATTTTTTCGGACTGCTCCAGCCGTTCCATGTTGATGTCGAACAGCGCCATATGCGCGTCGGCCAGCGACGGCGTCCGCATGCAGTCTCCCAATATATTTTTTGCGAAGATGGAGCTTCCCGCCCCGATAAATGTAATTTTAGCCATTGTCATAACTCCCCTTGAAAGAATTTAACTTTTAACAGCGCCTAGCAGCATGCCCTTAAGGAAAAATTTCTGCAGAAACGGATAGACTAGAATGATAGGCAGCGTCGCGACCATCGTGACGGTCATTCGAATGCTTTCGCCCGTAACGGGAATGCGCTTGTTTTCGTTGGCAAGCTGCTGTGCTTGCGAAAGCATGTCGCCTGTCTGGTATTGGTTGAGTATTTTGACCAGCACGGCTTGCAGCGTCTTTAGATCCGGCTTGTACGTATAGATGTAGGAATCGTACCAGGCATTCCAATGGAAGATTGCCGCGAACAGCGTAATCGTGGCCAGCACGGGCACGCAGACGGGCAGGATCACCTGGACGAAAATACGAATGTCGTTCGCGCCGTCAATCTCCGCCGATTCCTCGATCTCCTTCGGCAGCTGCTCCATGAAGGTGCGCACCAGGATCATCCAGAAGATATTGATCAATCCCGGCAGAAGGAAAACAAGAAAGTTGTCGATCAGATGAAGCGATTTGATGACCATATAGGTCGGAATAAGTCCACCGCTGAAGTACATCGTAAAGATGAAAAACAGATTCAAAAATCGACTGCCCGCCAACGTTCGTTTGCTGAGCACGTAAGCTAGCATCGCGATGCATGCGACGGTCAACGGAACGCCGAGCACGGTCCGGAGCACGGTCGTCCGGATCGCCGTCAGTATCTCCGGGTTGGAAAAGACGGTGGCGTAACTATCGAGGCTGAATTCTCTCGGCCAGAGCATGAACCCTCCGCGCAAGGAATCCGTGCCGTCGTTGATGGACAGAATGAAAATTTGCCAGAACGGGAAAAATGTGACGAGAAAAACGAGGCCCAATAAGCCGTAAAGCAGCGTATTGCCCGTCAGATTCAGTATCCGGTCTCGTGTCATCCTGCCTGCACTCCTTTGCTTTAGAATAATGAGTTGCTGTTCATGCGCCTGGCGATCGAATTGACCGCAAGCACCATCAGGAACGCGACGGCCGACTTGAACAGGCCAACGGCGGCGGCATAAGAGAACATGCTGTTCTGCAGACCGTACCGGAACGAATAGGTGTCGAGCACGTCGGAATACTCCCTGTTAAGCGAATTGCCAAGCAAATAATATTGGTCGAAGCCGGTATTCATCAGATTGCCCACCGACAAGATGAGCAAAATGACGATGGTCGGCCGCAGCAGGGGCAGCGTTACGGAAGTCATCTGCCTGATCCGGCCGGCGCCGTCTACCTTGGCGGCTTCGTACAGATCGGGGTTGATGGAAGAGATGGCCGCCAAATAAATGATCGAATTGTATCCCATCTCCTTCCAAGTGTTGGCCCCCGACACGATCCCCCAGAAGTACTTGCCTTCTTGCAGGAACGGGATGCTTTCTTTTGTCAGTCCGACGAGCTGTAGCAGTTCGTTTACAGCGCCTTCGGATGCTAACAGTGCGACGAATATATTGGCAGCGATGACCCACGAAATAAAATAGGGCATATAGGAAGCCGTCTGGACAATCCGCTTGAAGGCCTGGCTGCGCACCTCATTTAGCGCCAGCGCAAGCAGGATCGGCACGATAAATCCGAGAAGGAGCGTGAGCACGCTGGACACCAGCGTATTGCGCATGATCATCTTGAAGTCGCTGCCGTTGAAGAAATAGGAGAACCATTCGAATCCAACGAATTCGCTGCCGAAAAAGGACGACCAGAAGTTTCCGAGTGTCGGCTGAAAGTCGACGAAGGCCATGTACAATCCCGCCATAGGCGCGTATGCAAATAGAAGAGCCCAGATGAAAGCGGGTATGAGCATCACGTACAAATAGCGATGCCGATACAGCCTCCTGCCCAGTGATGCAGTCGATGAATGTCGGTCTGGGCGCAATGTTTTCCCCTCGTTTCTGTATTGGATTTGCCGGCTATCTCCATTATGACTCCCGTTATTGCCGATAATCCATATCGCGTTTTTACGTTTCCTATCGAATTCGAACGAACCTGCTCCGGGGTCGATTGACGGTAAGAAGGCAGGGTGGGATACTGATATCATCAGCAGGATGAGGCAAGGGGGAGCTTGCGGACATGTACAAAATAATGCTGGTCGACGACGAACATATCGAGATCGAAACGCTAAAGCGGTTCGTTCCCTGGGAGGAAATGGGGTTCGAGGTGGCGGGCACGGCCAAAAACGGCCGCGAGGCGCTCAGCCGCATGGATGAGCTGTCTCCCGACATCGTCATTACCGATGTCAGAATGCCGATCATGGACGGCATCCAATTCGCCAAGGCGGCAAAAAAACGCTGGCCGCGGCTCATTGTTATTTTCATGAGCGGCTACGACGACTTTGCCTATGTAAAGTCTGCGCTGATGCTCGAAGCATCGGGATACTTGCTGAAACCGCTGGATATCGACGAGCTGCAGGAACGGATGTTGAAGGTGCGGCAGAAATGCGCCGAAGAGGAACGAAGCAGGCTGTCCTCCCGAGCGCTGGCCTCGCAATACGCGAAGCAGCTGCTGCAGGAGGGGCCGCCCGACGCGGTCGAGAACGAGCTGAAGGAAATGCTGGAGGAGCTGCTTCCCGGAGCGACTGGCGTCTATTCTGTGATGCTCGTGACGATCGACGCCGCGTACAAGCCGGCAAGCGATTCGTCCGAGCCTGCCCAGGCCAAAGCCAAGGTGCTGCAAGGCATGCAGCGTCTGATGGCCGACGCCCAGGCGCTGCCGTTCGAATGGCAGGAGGATCGCCTGGTCGTATTGGCCGCGCCGGGAGAAGTCCATCTGGCGGAGCAATGGCACGCGAAGCTCGCGGTCGTCTGCCCGTGGATCACGACTTGTCTGTATCCGCATCCCGTTCCGCTCAGCCAGGTGTACGAGACGTGTCTGCATCTGCAGCAATTCCGTGGCCGCCATATGGCAAAGCACGGCAGCGGCCAATATATCGAGGCTACGCCCGCGCCATCGGGGGGAGCCGACCGTCATGCCGCCATGGTTCATCAGGTAAAGTCGCTGATCGATCTCGAATTCGGCAGCGCGCTGACGATCGAATATTTGGCCGAATACGCCTATTTGTCGCCCAATCATCTGCGCATGCTGTTCAAGGAATATACCGGATATACGGTACTCGAATATATGACGAAAGTAAGGATGGACCGCGCGGCGGAGCTGCTGCGCGATACCGATATGAAAATTCACGAAATCGCAACCTTCGTCGGTTACGAAAGCGCATCCCACTTCGGCGCCGTCTTTCACAAGAGACGCGGGGTGACGCCGAACCAATTCCGCAACCGCCAGCCGGGGCATTCGGCGCCATGAAGGCCGTGAAGCGGTTCATCAACAATCTGGCGCTGCGCAACAAGCTGCTGGTGTTCTTCTTGCTGGCTTCCGTCATTCCGCTGCTGGCCATCTCGTTATATTTCTATCAGGTGTTCCAGAACCAGCTCGTCTCGCAGACGCATGACCGGATGCGCACGATGAACAGCCAGCTCAGCAGCAATATCGACAACAAGCTCAAAAATTACGAGCAAATCTCCAGCCTGCTGTACATGGATTCGGAACTGCGGGACTGGCTGACCAGGGAGTACCGGCGGGGGATCGACTTTGTGCACGCCTACGATTACATCAACAGCCTGCTGTTCGGCATTCAGCTCACCAATACCGATATCGACTCCATTACGATCTATCCGTTCAACGAATCGATTCCGAGCGACGGCATGTTCATTCAGCGCGTGGACGAGGGGATGAGAGAGGCGAAGTGGTACAAGGAGCTGGAGCAATCCTACGGCAACGCCGTCTACAGCGTCGTTATGGAGAACGGCGGCAAGCAGCCCGTTATTACCCTCGCGAGGCTGCTCAACAACAACGATATGCAGAGGCCGTACGGCGTCCTTGCCATCCATGTGAAGGAGAGCGCTCTCTACTCCCTGTTCGGCGAAGAGGCGCAGGCGAGCGATATCTATCTGGTCAATCAGGAGGGCGCCATCCTGTCGACCCGGGACAAGTCGATGATTCTGCAGCCGTTCCGTCAGGTGCTTGAAGAAGGCGGTTGGAGCGGTGGAGGAAGCGGTACGTTCGAGCAGCCGGTTAAGGGGATGGAATCGCTTGTCGTCTACGACACGCTGCCGATCGGCTGGAAGACGGTGTCGATTATTCCGCTGAGCGACGTGTTGAGCGAAGCGAACAAGGCGTCGAGCCGCATTCTGCTCATCGCCGCGATCAGCATCCTGCTGTCGGTCGGTCTGATCGCCATGACGGCCCGTTATTTCTCCAACCGGTTCCAGACATTGACCCGGTTTGTGCGGAAGGTAGGAGACGAGCAGTTCCAATTCGAGCTGAAGCAGGACAGCAAGGACGAGATTGGCCTGCTGGCGGAATCGTTTAATACGATGAAACGCCAGCTCGACAAGCTGATCAACGAGGTGTACAAGAAGGAGATCATGCGGAAGGAGACGGAGCTGGCGCTGTTGCAGAGCCAGATCAATCCGCATTTCCTGTACAACACGCTGGCCGTCATCTCCTCGTTGGCCGTCCAGAATCAGGACCGGCAAGTGAGCAAGATCGTTCGCCATCTGTCCAATTTCTACAAGACCTCGCTAAGCAAAGGCAAGCCGGTCATTCTGATCCAGAAGGAGATCGAGATTACGCGGCATTACGTAGAAATCCAGTCCGTCCGGTTCGACAACCTGTTCCGCGTCCACTGGCAGCTTGACGAGGAGCTGTTCCGGCATCAGACGGTCAAGCTCATCCTGCAGCCTTTTGTGGAAAACGCCATTCAACACGCCGTCTGGAGCGACGACGAGCCGCTGAACATCGTCATTCGGCTGTACCGGCTCCGCGCA
>NZ_BDQX01000316.1 GCF_003112455.1 Paenibacillus agaridevorans | reverse complement strand
TAGGTGCGATCGCTTTAATCAAATCACCTGCTTTAATTCCTTTATCGATTGTCTCTTTAGAAACAGCAGTTAAGAGATTCGCTTTTCCATTACTTTCTGTCGCCAAAACAAGTACATCAGAGATATTTTGTTGTTTCCATTGATCTGCCAATTGACGTAGTTGATTCATATCTTTTACATTTACCTGAGCGGCTATATAAGAAAGATTACCTGCGTATTTGATATCCTTAATAACATTGACAGCTTGTTGAT
>NZ_BDQX01000315.1:24120-79209 GCF_003112455.1 Paenibacillus agaridevorans | reverse complement strand
GGACCATCGGCGTTTTTAACGCCTACAGCTGCTCGTTCGCCTACTTTTTGGAGCCATAGGCGTTGTTAACGCCTATGGGCGCTAATCAGAGTTACTTTCCGGTCCATCGGCGTTTTTAACGCCTACAGCTGCTCGTTCGCCTACTTTTTGGAGCCATATGCGTTATTAACGCCTATGAACGTTAATCAGAGTTACTTTTCCGGTCCATCGGCGTTTTTAACGCCTACAGCTGCTCGTTCGCCTACTTTTTGGAGCCATAGGCGTTATTAACACCTATGCACGCTAATGAGAGTTACTTTTCCGGTCCATCGGCGTTTTTAACGCCTACAGCTGCTCGTTCGCCTACTTTTTGGAGCCATAAGCGTTACTAACGCCTATGGACGTTAATCAGAGTTACTTTTCGGTCCATCGACGTTTTTAACGCCTACAGCTGCTCGTTCGCCTACTTTTTGGAACCATAAGCGTTACTAACGCCCATGGACGCTAATCAGAGTTACTTTCCGGTCCATCGGCGTTTTTATCGCCTCTCAGCACATTTGTGCATATCTCCCTAATTTTCTTAAACAGAGGGGGCTTCTGCACAGCAAATTGTACGAAAATACACAAATTCTCGCTTCACATCTTCGTTTGGGACCTCTTTGAACCAATATTTGTGTATATATGTACAAATGTACGAATGAATGGCCCTTACCTCATCTTAATTGTGTATTTTTGCTCAATTGTTGTACCGTTTGTGAAAATATCCAAGGGCGCACACTAGCACCAGCACTCCAGCACCAGCACCACCATCGCCTCAATTCCCCCCGCACACAGCCGTTATATTGGCACAGACTGTGGCAAACTAATCTGCTTCCGAAATCAAAATTCATTAAAAAAGAGGCCCAAAGCATCTCTGCTTAGGCCCCTCTATTTCACAACGATTCCTTAATCACCCGCTTGTAATACAGCACGGAGAGGATTCCGAAGACGGAATACAGCGCCGTGTACAGCACCATGACAATGAGCATGGGGGCCGTGAGCTCCGTGCCGAATAGGAACCAGCCGGATTTCACGGCAAAGTAACCGTGGCTCAAGCCGACAATAAGCGGAATGCCGAAGTTAAACAACTGCTTGTACGCGATTCCGCGGAGCAAGTCGCCCTGCGTAAATCCCAGCTTGCGCAGTATCGTATAATTCGGTTTCTCCTCTTCGCTCTCATCCATCTGCTTGAAGTAAAGGATGCAGCCGGACGTGATCAGGAACGCAAGTCCGAGAAATCCGACGATGAACATGATCAATCCCATATTCAAACGTCCGTTCATCATAAGCTCATGCTGCGAAAACGACTCCTGAGAAGAGGATGGCTGCGTATCCGCATAGGCTTGCCGCGCCTCTTCCTTACGCGATGAATCCGGTATGTCCACGCCGTAATAATCCGCATATCTTGTATTCTGAACAGCCGGATCCAGATTCTGAAGGAGCTTCTCGTACACGCTGTCATCGACGATCGTCGTCGGTATTCCCTGTCCGTATCTGTAGATCAAGACGCTTTGTTCCTTGGTGCCGACGAGCTTTTGTTGAAGGCTGCCGTGCAGCCCCATAAATTGAAAATCGCCGGTCGACTTGAGCGACATGAAATTCTGCATCGCTCCGCTGTAGCCCATAAAAATCGCTTCGTTCGGCTCCACCTCTACTCCCTCCACCATGGCCTCGCTGAGTACCGGGGAGATAAACGTGTTGCCCTCCAGCGAGTCGAGCACGTTGGAAGACGCGATGCCCGTAACGTCGATTTCCATGTAAATCGGCACTCTGCGAATAACGTCGTAGGCAACTTTCCTGGCATCAAGCTCCGCGATAAAACGATCCTTCGCCTCTGCGTTCGCGAAAGCAAAATCATTCGGAACATCTCTTTGTGCTTGCGCTTCGGCCGAGTAATAAGAAATATAACTTAACGACAATAATCCGATGGCGAGCGCGGATACGGTCGTAATGACGGTGAGCAGCAATGCGTTCGACTTCATCCGAAACATGATGGAGGATATGGACAATACTTCCCCAATGGACAAGTATCCTTGTTTGCTTCTGCGGACGGCGTTGAAGATGACGCTGACCGAACCTTTGTAGAACAGGTAGGTCCCGATAATGACCGCTGCCAGAATAAAGATCATCGCCATCATGAGCTCGCCCATTCCCATGAACCGCCCTTTGAACAGCTCTGCAGATACGTAATAACCGACCAGGATGAAGACAATACCGCATAGTCCGAACACGAATTCCAGCATGGACCGCTTCTGAGTCCGCTGCTGCGCGACGGATACGGCGCGGAACAAGGAGAGAATCGTCTGCCTTCTAATAAATGCATAGTTCATGAGCATGATCAGAAGGTAAATGGCGGCAAACACGATAATCGTCTGAACAAGCGCTTCCGAAGAGAAACGCAGCTTGGCCATCTCATCGACGCCGATAATGCGGAACAGAATCATCAGAATCAATCTGGAAACCGCGAATCCGGCCGCAATGCCGACGATCATGGATCCGAAATACAAAATCAGATTTTCGGCGGTCATGATTCTGAAGATACGTTCCTTCGTCAGACCGATCAGCTGGAATAACCCGATTTCCTTGCTTCTTCGTTTAATGAAGATCGTGTTGGCATATAGCAGAAATACCGCGACGATGGCCACGAGCAGCACTGACGCTGCTCCAAGAGCGGCCGCTCCCTTGACCGAACCTTTGGCTTCGTCCATGGACGGATCGTATTGCAGCGTAACGAACGAGAAATAAAGAGCGACGCTGAAAATGAGCGCGAACACATAAAGAAAGTAGTTTTGAATGTTTTTTTTCAAATTCCGCAAGATGATCGTATTCAGACTCACCCTTGAACACCGCCCAGCACGCCTTGGGTTTTGATGATGTCGCCGAGCAGCGTCTGCCTGGATTCCTCGCCCTTGTGAAGCTGGCTGTAGATTTGGCCGTCCTTGATAAAGACGACGCGGCTGCAATAGCTGGCGGCTACCGGATCGTGCGTGACCATAATGATCGTCGCGGCGTGCTTCGCGTTCATGTAGCTGAGCTTATTCAGCAGGTCGGAAGCCGACTTCGAATCTAGCGCCCCGGTCGGCTCGTCCGCGAAAATAATGCCGGGATCGTGCACGAAAGCCCGTGCCGCGGAGGTCCGCTGCTTCTGTCCTCCCGAAATTTCGCTAGGATATTTGTCGGCAAGCTCGTAGATGCCAAGTTCGGTCGCAATTTGCTTGAATTTTTCAAGCGCGGCCTGTTTGGATACATCCCGGATGGATAACGGCAGAAGCACATTTTCCTTCACGGTCAGCGTGTCCAGCAGATTGTACTCCTGAAAAATAAAGCCGAGGTGATGCTTTCGGAATTCCGCGAGTTTCTTCTCCTTCATGCCCGTAAACTGTTTACCCTGGATCTCGATAGTCCCTTCGCTCAGTTGATCGATGGAAGAGAGCACGTTAAGAAGCGTTGTTTTGCCGGAACCGGACGCTCCCATAATGCCGACGAATTCTCCTTTGGTTACCTTTAGGTCGATCCCCTTAAGCACTTCCTGCCTATTGAATTTATTGCCGTATGTTTTGTGAATTTTTTTGGCCTCTAAAATAATCATGGGGTTACACTCCTTCTTTCGGATGCCTTTATCGTACCCCAACGGAACCTGGATTTCCTGCGATTTAACGAACAAAATAAAAAAGCATGTGACATTGTTGTCACATGCCCATCATTACATCAAAATCGTTGGCGACGGGGAACAACAGCCGGAACGTCGTGCCGCTGCCGTAGGTGGACTCCGCCTCCATTCGGATTCGAAGCGAATCCGCCGCTTTTTGCGCCAAATAAAGTCCCATGCCGGTGGCCGCGCTATCCTGATGCATCGTCGTGGACGTAAATCCCCGTTCGAATATGCGGGGCAAGTCCTTGGCGCTAATGCCGCGGCCTTGGTCCTGGATCTCGACGACGACATGCCCGTTCTCCTCGCAGCTGCTCACCTTTATGTCGGAGGACTCGCTGTATTTAACCGCGTTGGTTAAAATTTGCCTCAATATAAATCCCAGCCATTTGGCATCGGTCAGCACCTGCTCAGCCTGGAGGGATACGTCAAAGCCAATCCTTTTTTGCATGCACCAGGATCTCAAATCCTTAATTTCCTGGAACAGGATCGGCTCTAGCTTCGCGGACTCGACGTACAGGTCGTTCTCCATAAAAGGAATCCGCCTTTGATGCAGCTGCCGGTCCAGCAAATGATGAATGCGAAGCCATTCGTATTCCAGCTTGCTTTTGGCCGATTCCTCGGTTAAACGGTCGATCACGAGCCGCATGGCGGTAAGCGGCGTTTTTACCTCATGAATCCAGGCCGTCAATTCGTCCTTCTCCTGTTCGAGCAGCAGCAGATGTCCGGACGCTTCGCTCTTGTAATGAAGAGCTTGCGCGGACATGGACTCCTCCACCACCCGTTCGAACGGACTGCCGGCCTCCTTTAGGGATTCCGGACCGCAGGTGTGATCCCAGGCCTCCAACTGCTTGATGAATTTGGTTTCCTTATAGTATCTGGCAACCAGAAAGACGATGCAAACCATCGAGGACAACAACGTACTGTACAAGATCGGCATCAGCGGGATGGAGACGTCAATGGACGCTATGAACAGGGGCAGCAGGTGGACGACGGCAAGCAGCAGCAGCCAGCTTCGCCTTTCCGCGATGTATTTGCGAATCATGCCCCCGCCTCTTCCGTTGCCATGTAACCTCGGCCGACCTTCGTCTCGATATACGGGTCCAGTCCGATACTTTCGAGTTTTTTGCGCACACGGTTTACATTGACGGTAAGCGTATTATCGCTCACGAACTGCTCGTTGTTCCATAGGCTCGCGATCAGCTCGTCGCGGCTCACGATTTTATTTTTGCGTTCAACGAGATAAGTCAGAATAAACATTTCGTTTTTTGTCAGCTCTGCCGTTCCCTCGTCGTTCGCAATCGTATTTTTCATATAGTCGACGGCGGCCCCCCGCCACGTTTTCAGCTGGGTCGGCTCATTATTGTAGTTGTATGTTCTGCGCAGAATCGCCTGTATTTTGGCAATAAGCACGTCAAAGTGGAACGGCTTCTGCACGAAGTCGTCGGCTCCGAGCTGCATCGACATCACCATGTCCATGGGATGATCGCGGGAAGAAAGGAAGATGATCGGCACATTGGAATGCGCGCGAATCATCCGGCACCAGTGGAAGCCGTCGAATTTGGGCAGTTGGATGTCGATGATGACAAGCTCGGGACCCGCCTCCGCGAACTCCTGCATAACTTTATCAAACTGCTTAACGCCGAAGACCTCGTAGGACCATAAGGACAATCGCTCCTTGATTTCCTGGAACAATGTCGTATCGTCCTCTATGAGCATGATTTTGAACATCGTTGGTCACCACGTTTCTTAGGCAAACTCTTCTCGCTTACCTTACATTTCGCTCTTGCGATTCATATTATAGACGCCGTTCAGCATGCCGTGCAAGATGCCCGCAATGGGGAATACGGCCCAATTGACGTCCCAGCGATGATAGACAAAGCCAGTGAACAGGAAAATAATCGTCGCCAGCGGCCATATTACAGCGCCCACGGCTCCCGAAATTCTTTCCTCTTCCTTCTTGGCGGCAGCGAGAATCGGCTCTTCCAGAAGCTTCGTATATGCTCCCTGAATATTCCCGTAATAGACAAACAGGAACACCGCAACGGCCGCCAACAGCAAGAAAGCGGCAACGCCATAAGGAGCGTATTCTTCGTTGACATAAGATGCGGCGAAGATCAAGATGGGTGACAGCACGCTCAGGCAGACTCCGGTGATAAGAGAGAAACGATAAGTCGGAGCGTAATGAGCTTGACCTTGCCGCAACTCCATCTTGAGCGCATAGGATAATTGGAAACCTTGCTCCAAAGTCTTGAACCGGCTGAGCTTCATGCCGCTGTTAAAGAACATCCCTACTCCCACGGCGCCCAGCATGAACATACCGATCAGACCCAGCATCGAGCCTCGTTCAGAGTCGACCGTTGTTTCGAATAGCGTATCCAGAAAAATCAGCAACGCCACACCGCTTGCGCAGAAGAAAATTCCCAGACCAACCCACAATCCGGCGCTTCGCTTGGCAGCCGTATACGCGTAAGCCTCATGCTCTGTCAGCATAGGTGCTGCCCGCTCCGGTTCGACTGCACGAATGCCAAGTTCGGCAGTCAATTCCTCGATATTGCCGAATTCCGAAATGACGATGCCGATTGCCTCGTTCTCCGACTTGCCCTCCTCCTTCAGCTCCCTGTACTTCTCCTCCATCCCGGACAACAGCTCCTGCTTCATGCGCATGACTTCCAGTGTCTTGGGCAGACTGGCAAACATATGGTCCAAGTAGACGCTGATCGTTTCCATGATCCTTCACCACTCCTTTATAAATTGGTTGACAACAGCCTGCGTAACCATCCATTCTTCGCATTTCTCTTTGTAGTAGGAGAGACCCGGCGGAGTAATCCGATAATACGTGCGCCGTTTGCCGAGGCTCTCATCCCGGTAAAAGGATTCTATATAGCCGTTCTTCTCCAGTCTAGCGAAGGCGGAATACAGCGTGGTTTCTTTCATGACGTACTTCTCCTGCGTCAGCTGCCGGATCTGCTTGGATATCTCGTATCCGTAGGATTCCCCGCCCAGCAGCATGTAGAGGATCATCGTATCGTTATAACCGCGTATAACATCACTGCTGATCACTTCCGGCATCCTCCCCGATTACTTCATCTGTCGTAGTAAATGCAGTATAGCATAATTACTACGACAGGTGAAGTAGTAAGGCACGAAATGCTGGATTTTTTTCGCTTGCGGTCCCCTGGCGCAACTTAGGCAGCCACAAAATCACACTTCGACTAAATGGGGCGCCGATTTAGCACGCTTGGATCGCTGGGGTACACAGTATGCTTAGAACTTTTGCATAATTAGCATTCCTAGCACGATTTGGACACTATGTACGATTGGGACACTTTGCACGATTGGCAAGCTTTTTTGCACGATTGGGGCGATTTTTACGATTGACACACTTTGTACGCTTGGAGTGCTTTTGCACACTTTAGCCTGCAGGCTTGCCGCCTAACGGACATGAGCAACGCTATTCTACCGATTTGAGAGGTTTGTCAAATCTAACGGACTCCAGCGACGTTATTCCCTACTTTAGAGGATCATTTAGTATAATTTCGACCAATTAGCGTTTTTCCTGTCCGTTACAATTTGATTATTGTAAAAAACGGGCAATTAGCGTCTCTCATGTCCGTTAAAAAGATCAACGCTACTAGCCCATACCTGTTGTCTCCGTCCAGAAGCGCAACCCCGTTTTCTCCCATGAAAAAGAGGACATACCGTTTGGGTACGCCCTCCGACAATGGGTTCTTGTAACCGATCCTTCATTACTTGCTACTCGACGAAGTCATCCTCATGCTTTTGCCTGGCAAGCTGAGACTTGGGAAGCCCCGACTCCCTCGTCTTGATCCTGCAATAGGAACAAGAACAGTGAATCTTGCCTTTCGCAAACTTCCCCGTGTGTTTCGAGAACCATCCGATTTGTTTGGCAAGTTTGCTTTTCCGCTGGATGATCCAATAAGCTCGAACGTCGGTCAGGGAAGCCCGGCGCTTGAGCTTTTTTAAATGCCGAAAAACGCCGCCGCCGTCTTCGTCGTCGCCTTGGCGACCTCTTCGGCAGGTCTACCGACGCACCGCGCCACGGCTTGCAGAATATGCGGCAGAAACGCGGGCTCGTTCCTTCCATTCGCCGGCTTTTCCTTCAAGTCCCGCGGAGTCAGGAACGGCGCGTCGGTCTCGATCATCAACCGGTCGAGCGGAATGAGACGGACGAGCTCCTTGAGATGCCGGCCCCTTCGTTCATCGCAAATCCAGCCGGTAATTCCGATATGGAAGCCCATCTCGAGGTAGGCCTCCAGCTCGGACCGGTTCCCCGTAAAGCAATGGACCACCGCTTGTTTCACCGCATGTTCCTTAAGGATCGCCACAAAATCCGGGAATGCCTCGCGTTCGTGCAGAAACAGCGGCATGTTCAGCTCAGTGGCCAGCCGAACCTGCTCCGCAAACCATCGACGCTGGACGTCTCTCGGCGAGAAATCGCGGTTATAGTCCAGGCCGCATTCCCCGATGGCAACGACCTGCGGCAGCGCCGCCAGCTCTTTTAGCTTCGCAATTGTCTCTAGCGTACAACTCTTCGCATCATGCGGATGGATGCCCGCAGTAGCGTACAGCTGTCCCCGGTATCTTGCCGAATAGCGGGCAGCGTCTACGCTGTTTCTTAAGCTCGTTCCCGTAAGGATAAGCGGGGCAACGTTGCTTGCTATCGCCCTTGCGACAACCTCGTCGCGGTCTTGATGAAAGTTGCGATGCATCAGATTGACGCCGATATCAACGATGGGATGATTCGTCATTTCCGTCCTCCTTCCCCTTGCTCTCTGCAACCGAGCAGCACTCCGGCGGCACATGATCGGCCAGCCATACTTCGTTCCCCGCATAATAAAACAGAACGCCCGACTGCTTCGCTATCAACGCGTCAATCTCCAGCATGACAAGCTCTCCTCTGCGGCTTCCCGCGAGCGTAGCGAAATGAGTGCCTTCCGACAAATGGACATATTGCCGGGTCATCGGTTTCAGCCCTTCCTTCACTATCGTCGGGAGTGCCTTCCGATTCGTTCCGTGGTAGAGAATGGACGGAGGGTCGGCGGGCGCGTAGGCGACTTTATTATGGCTGTGGCCGTATCTCGCTCTGATGCGGCCGTCCTGTATGTCAAATCGTTGTTTGTCCGAATGACGGACCACCTGCTCGATATCCTCTTGTTTCACCCAATCCCATCGGGGCTGAGCCCGAACGGCTTCCAACAATATATCCAACGGACACGAGCCGTCCACGGGATCGAGGACGACGCCGAATTGCTCCGGTGCGTGTCTAAGCAGCTTGGTGATCATCTTGCTGAGGCTTTTTTCCGCCGATTCATCTATCATGATCCACGCTTCACTTCCTTATGGCTATCATACTAATCTCGATATTCGCATTATAACCTTTGCTTTTGCTCGCGAGGAGGGATTATTTGGTTAGAAACAAACATTACGAACGAACGCAAGCCTCGCGGCATAGGCGCGCCGGCTTTATCTCCAACCGCCCTCAACGCCTTGCTTGCGGTAGTCGGAGGGAGTAAGCCCCGTGTCCCGCTTGAACAGCCGGTTGAAGGAGCGGTAATTCTCGAATCCGATTTCCTCCGCGATCTCGAACGTCTTGCGATCCGTCGTGAGCAGCAGCAGCTTCGCTTTCTCCAGCCGCAGCTTGTTCAAGTATTGCACGAAACTATCGCCCGTCGTTTTCTTGAACATGCTGCTGAAGTAAGGCACGCTGTAATTGATGGACGCCGCGAGCTCCTCCAGCTTGAATGGTTCGTGCAGATTTTCGTGCAGCCTCTGCACGATCTTGGCAATCCAAGCATCGAGCTTCCGATTGTCTCCCTGCAGCAGCTTAAGCTTGCGGAAGAAGGCGACCGTGGAATCGTGTACGGCGTCGAAGGTCTGGCATTGCTCCAGCCTTTTGCGGAAAGCCGCTTCCAGATCGGCCATACCCTCGGCTTCGTTGGTGAATTGGCTGAGGTCAAGGAATATGCGGAGATACAGCGACTTGATCTGCTCGGGCTCCCAGCCGTGTTCCATAGCCTGCTTGCGGAAGGAGCTTCGTTCGTGCTCCACTGCGGAGGAAACCAGATGCGACTCCAGCAGCGCCCCCTTCAGCACCTTCCCCCAAAAGCGAATGTATTGTTCCGGGATATGGACATACGCGATACGTTCCGGCGCGAGGGATCCGCTCCCAAGAGCCGGAAGGCTATCGTAAAAAAACGGGTAAGCGGCGGACACCCACGCCTTCAGCTCGCCCATCCGATCCCGCAGCCCCGACGGGAATCTCCTGATTATGGAGAGCGAGTCCATCTTCAAGTATTTCGAGAAGGAATCCACGACCTGATCCAGCAGCGTCTCGAGCGAGGACTCGCTCGTCGGGGCGAAGATCGCGACGAACCTGCCCTTGTCCAGGGCGATCACTTTGTGCGGGCCCAGCGCGCCGAGCAACTCGTTTAGCACGTTCACTCCCGCGAACTGCCACAGCTTAAGTTCCTGCGGCTGCTCGATCGAGAAACGCAGCGAGCTGCGATCCAGCTCCAGCATCAGCGCAAACGACTGGGAGCCGCGAGCCGGGATGCCAATCCTCTCCAGCGATTGCAGCCATTCGTCTCCGGCTGCCGGATTGCGGAGCATCTCCAGAAACAGGTTTTGCTCGATCACGATTTCATTGGATCGCACCTTCTGTTCCAGCTCCAGCTGCTTCTCCCTCGTCTCGTCCCGCCCGACAACCTGCTCAGTCAGCTCTTCTAGCGTACGAGCCAGCAGTTCCGGATCGTTTAGGCAATCATCCTTGATCAGATAAGCGGCCGCCCTGAGCTGAATGGCCTGCTGCGCGAACTGAAAGTCCTGGTGGCAGGTCAGAATAACGACTTGCGGCATTGTCCCGCCGCCGCTTTCGATCGCCCTAAGCATCTCGAGTCCGCTCATGCCCGGCATCGTAATATCGGTTACGACCAGCTGCGGCTTATGCCGATGGTACAGCTCCAGGCCGTCCGCGCCATCCTCCGCCTCTCCGACAAGCTCGAACAAATCGCCGCGTTCCTCGATCATTCCGCGAAACACCGTTCTGGCGGGAATTTCGTCTTCGACGAGAAGTACCTTATAGCCGCTCATGCTCTTCCTCCTTGATCTGAATTTGATCGGCCTCCAATTCGATGCGAATGAGAAGCCCCTCTCCCTCGCCACTGACCAGCTCCATGGCCGCCGACTGGCCGAACATCAGCTTCAGCCGCATCTTTACGTTCTGCAATCCGATGTTTTCGCTTGACTCTTCACGCATGAGATGCACCCGCAATTTCTCCATTTCCGCTTCCGGCAGTCCGAGGCCGTCGTCCCGAATCTCGAGGACGATTCGTTCCCGTTCCCGATCGGCGAACGCCTTGACGGAGATCCGTCCGGTCTCGAACTTTTTCGGCAAGATGCCGTGGAACACGGAGTTTTCGATAAGGGGCTGCAAGCTGAGCTTCGGGATCTGCATCCTGCCGAGCGGCTCCTCGATCTCGTAATCCAGGGCGATCTGGCATTTGTAGCGCATATTAAGCAGACCGACATAATCCTTCAGATAATCCAGCTCTTGACCGAGCCGGACGGTTTGGTCGTAATTTTCCATGGAATAGCGCAGCAACCCGACGAAACGGCCCATCAATGTGTTAATCTTGTCATAGTCCTTAAGCATGGCGAACATTCGAATCGTATTCAAAGTATTGTACATAAAGTGCGGGTTGATCTGCGATTGGAGCGCCCGGATTTCGAGACGGCGCTTAAGCTCCTCCGAATCCTGCAAATCGTTGACCAGCTCCTGGATTCGGATGGCCATCGAATTGAGCATGCGCCCGAGATCGCCGATCTCATTGTTCGCGAACGTGTCCACCCGGGCGTCGAACTGTCCCTTCTTGATCGCGTTGACCTGCCGCTTTACCGCCTGAAGCGGCCGATACAAGTGATATCCGAAGCCGAGAACGGACGCGGCGCCGAGAACGATTAGAATCGCCAGAAAATATACGACTGTCTCCCGGATAATGCCGGTATTCTGGGTCAGCTCTTTGGACGGGATCTCGGAGACGACAATCCAGCCGTCATAGGTTCCGGTCTGCTTGACCGAAATAATCGAAGAAGCCTCCGCGAATTGATTGGGCTTGCCTAGCTCCCGCCAATGCTCGAGGATCGTTGCGACCCGGCCCTTGTCGTCCTCGTCGCTCAGCTTGCTCGTCGTGGCGATCGGACTCCCGGACGGCGTAAGCAGCGTAATGGAACCTCGCGAGCCGAGCTGGATATTTTCGATTTGCTGCTGAAACTGGTTGTTCTTCATGGAGATCATCATAACGCCCTTCATCTCCTCGAACTTGTTGTACGGAATCCGCGCCATATAGATGCTGGAATCGCGGAGCATCTCCATCTCCGGGATGGAATCCTTGTCGAGAAACAGCTCCGTTCTGGGGGAGCTTAGGAAATGGTCGATCAACGGCCCGTAGATCGAGTGCTCGATCCGGGACGGGGCATCCGTGGAAGACAAAATTTCGCCCGTAATGGCGGAGTATACCTGCAGCCCTTCCACGTTGCCGATCACCACGGAAGCCGTGGTAAGCACCGAGATCAGCTCCCTTTTGAGCACGACGTCTTCATAATACAACTCCGATGGGGAGACCAGCGCGTTCTGAATCGAGGACAAACCCGAATATTGCACGCTCAGCTCGCGGAACCGGTTCATGGACAGCTCTACCCGGTCGATGAGCTGATTGACCAGTTGGGCGTTCAGCTTGTTCACCTGCTTTTCCACCGTCGAGCTGGATACCGAGATGGATATATAGGAGAGCAGAAGCAGCGGAATAATCGAAACGGCGAGCATGATCAAGATCATGCGTACATAAAAACTCCGCGTCAAAAAACCAAAAAAAGGTGACGGCATCCTTCTATCCCCTTCGTCAAACATGGTTGGCACGGGCGCCTCATCGCGCGCTCCGTGTTGCCGAAACCGCGTTTTAAACGGCCGCCTTCGGCTAACCTAAGTATAGTACAATCTCTCCGGCCAATGATACTCGTTACGCTCACCATCTTAAAAACGGTGACACTTTCGCTTGTTTCCGTCATGTCAAGGATGACCGCCGCTCCACTATAATCGAAATTGTAACCGCAAGGAAAACTTTGAAATGGGGGATACACATGCAAATCAAAAAAAATCTCGCGCAAGTCGTGACCGCATCCGTGCTGATGACGACCGTGCTAGCCGGCTGCTCCGGCAACGGCAACAGCAGCGCAGGAGAAACGGCCAATCCAACCAATGCCGCAAACGGTCAACAAACGGCAGCTCCGAGCGCGGAGCCGACTACCATCAAAGCGATGACCATCACCTTCGGCGATCCGCCGTCCGCGAACAACAATCAGGCAAAAGCCGATCTCGAGAAACGCGGCAATGTCAAGCTCGATCTGACCTTCGTACCATCCGAGGCATACGGAGACAAGCTTGCCGTCGCCGTATCGGCCAATGATTATGATCTGCTGCTGATCGACAGCGGCAAGGACAACAAATATACCAACCTTGTCAAAATGGGCGCCTTTCACGACTTGACGGATTACATTGCCGGTACAAAAAATATTAGCCAGATCGAAGACGCGGTATGGAACAACACAAGCGTGCAAGGAAAAATCTATGGCATTCCGAGACCGCGCGGTCTGTACGGCGGCGGAGAAGCCAGCGTCATTATGCGCAAGGATTGGCTGGACAAATACAATCTCGAGGTTCCTACAACGATCGACGAGTTGACGAACGCCCTCCAGGTATTCAAGGACAACGATCCTGCAGGCGGCGGAAACACAGTGCCTTTGACCGTCTACGGCGTGGACGGCGTATCGGGTCCAGGGCCGTTCGGCTCCGTCTTCCCGATGTTATTCGCCTTTGGCGTGCCGCATATTTGGGCGCTTGACGACAGCGGCCAGCCCGTTCGCGATTTCCAAACAACCGAATACAAAAACTATCTCGATTGGCTTAAAGACACATGGAGCAAAGGTCTGATCGATAAGGACGCTCCCGTTCTCAAAAACCAACAGCAAGCTCGCAACAAGTTCCAGGCCGGCGTAGCCGGCGCGTTCGTAACGAACGTAGGGGACATCTCGGAGACAAGTCTCGAGAAGATGAAGCAAGTTGATCCGAACGCCGAGATCGCGGTGATTGACGTGCTGGAAGGACGCGAAGGACAGAAGGGCGTAGCGCTGATCGGCGGCTACTACGGGATTTGGGCGATTCCTAGCTCCGTGCCGAAGGAAAAGGTGCAAAAAATTATCGACTTCCTGGACTTCACGTCCGCCGAGGAAAACATCTCTTTCTCCAAAGCAGGCGTTATCGGCGTACATGCCAGCGACTTCAAGGACGGCCTTCCGGTACAAACCGAAGACCAGAAGAAACTCTTTGATCTGGAGAAACCAAGCGCGTTTGTTCTGCAGAACCGCGTAGATCCTTACATCTATGCCAACTCCAAGGTTCCGGAAATTTTGGAGGTTCAAAAAGCATCCTTGGACGTTATTGCGGGCTACGGCATTCCGAATCCGTTCTTGAGCTACAGTTCGGCAACAGCGGCCAAAAATCCGGACACTTATAAAAAGATGAGCGCGGCCATGACACAATATGTGCTGGGCGAAACAACCTGGGAAGCCGTACAAAAAGAAATCGACGCTTGGACAGCAGGCGACGGCGCGGTTATCGCCAAAGAACTGCTGGAGGAATATAACGCAGATCAACAATAAAGACGACGTCTGCACAGAGACAAAAGATAGGGGTGCGAGACCCCTATTTTTTGTCCACGGATAAGGAGGAACGAGAGCTTATGGTGAGAAGCCATCGCTTTAATCGATTCAATCAATTATGGCCCTTTTATTTGCTGGCCGCCCCGGGCATTTTGTATTTTCTTATCTTCCATTACGTTCCCATGTGGGGATTGGTGCTCGCTTTCAAGGATTACAGCCCGTTTATCGGCATGATCAAGAGCCCATGGGTAGGCTTCGAGCATTTCCAGCAATTTTTCAGCACCAACAACTTTTTTGTTCTCTTGAAGAACACCCTGATGATCAGCTTGCTTAGCCTCGTCATCTATTTCCCGTTTACGATCCTGCTGGCGATCATGCTGAACGAGCTTCGATTAAAAATGTTCAAGCGCATTTCCCAAACGATCGTCTATCTGCCCCACTTTCTGTCGTGGGTCGTCATTTACGGCATTACGATTTCTTTCTTTGGCCCATCCGGGGTCTTTAACCATTATCTGGAGCAATGGTTCGACACGAGCGCGCTGTTCCTGGTCAGCAACGACTGGTTCCGGCCGCTGATCATCTTCCAGGCCATCTGGAAGGATGCGGGATGGGGCACGATCATTTTTCTCGCCGCGTTGGCCGGCATCAATCCCGAGCTGTACGAAGCCGCCAAGGTGGACGGCGCCAACCGTTTCCACAACATTTGGCATATTACGTTGCCGGGAATCAAAAGCACCATCGTCATCCTGCTGCTTCTAAGGTTGGGCTCTTCTCTGGATTCGAACTTCATGCAGATTTTCCTGATGACCAACAGTCTCAATTTGGATGTCTCGAACGTGTTCGACCTGTTCGTCTACCATACCGGGCTGCAGCAATTCAATTACAGCTTCGCCATTACGGTCGGCATGTTCAAATCCGTCGTCAGCCTTATTTTGGTGCTTGGCGCCAATTATTTGGCCAAGCTGATGGGCGAAGACGGCATTTTCTAAGACAAAGGTGGGACATCACATGAAACTTCGCATCACTTGGTTCGACAGCGCGCTTGCAGTCATCATCCTTCTGATCAGCTTGATGGTCGTACTGCCTTTTCTATATATCATCGCGGTATCCTTCAGTCTTCCGGGACAATCCATGTCGGGCGCGTTCTTCGTCTGGCCCAAGACGTGGACGCTCGATGCGTACAAATATTTGCTTAACGCGCACACGTTTATGACCTCGGTCAAAAATTCCGTTTATATTACCGCGCTTGGCACCTGCGTCAATCTGCTCGTATCATTGTCGCTGGCATACGCGCTTTCCAAAAAGATCATGCCGGGACGGAAATTGATCCTGCTGTTCATACTCTTCACGATGATTTTCCATGGCGGCATGATTCCGAGCTACCTTGTCGTCAAAGGACTCGGACTGCTGGATTCGTATTGGGCGATCGTACTGCCCGCAGCCTCCAGCGCCTTTAATATCCTGGTCATCCGAACCTTCTTTCAGAGCCTTCCCGAGAGTCTTGACGAAGCGGCGCGCATCGACGGCGCGGGCGAATTCCGTATTCTGTTTTCCATCGTGCTTCCTCTGTCCAAGCCGATCATCGCGACGTTCACGTTGTTTTTCATGGTGCAATACTGGAACGAGTTTTTCTCGGCCGTCATCTACATCAACGACACGACGAGATGGCCGATTCAGCCTCTGCTTCGGCAGATGGTTGCCATCAGCTCCTCCAACATATCCGCCGATGCCGCGCTCGACGCGCAGATGGCCGCCAATCTGGGGCCGAACGTACAGAATGCCGCGATCCTGCTGGCGATGCTGCCCGTTGTAGTCGTCTATCCGTTCTTGCAAAAATATTTCGCCCAAGGCGCTATGCTGGGCTCCATCAAAGAATAGCTGTTAATAGGAGGTATATAAAATGGGATACAAGGATCTGCGGCACGACCCGCACTATACGCAGCCGCTTCCCTCGGACGAGTCGTTTCTGCGCGAGGAACTGGATCTTGATCGCCCCGGGATGGAAGGCGTACGCGAAAGTTTAAACGCCGGCGACATCGACGGCGCCCGGGATGCTTACCTGGCCCTGATCGCATCGGGAGCGACAAAAAGGTATTACTTCGAGGCCGCCGATATGCCCGAATTGGCGAGTTACTCCCGCAAGCGGTATGCGGACGACCCTGAGGCCGTTCTCGCGCTGGAAGAATCGGAACTGTTGCTGAAGAGCAACTTCCCCCTCTTCAAGGGAAGAAGAATAACGTTCCCTGAAGGAACATACGACTGGAACGGCTGGTTGTTCGACAGCTCTCAGTACCAGCTGCATCTGACCCGCTTCGGCTATCTGAAGCATCTGTCCCGCGCCTATGCGCTGACCGGCAACGAAGCTTATGCGCGCTGCTTCAACGACATGATGAAGGATTTTATTCTCGACAATCCGATGCCGAAGGACGGCACCTTCCGCTCCGAGCATAGCACATGGGATCCGCTGTCGGTCGGCGTCAGGCTGTTTGTTCTGCCCGAGCCGTTTATGGCGCTGTTCGGTTCGTCTTCCTTCGAGCCGGAGGTCAAGATGATGATGATCAAGTCGTTCCATCAGCACGGTGTATATACCCGGAATTACCACGCGTCCCACGGCAACCACGTCTGCATGCAGCTTCGCGGCTTGATCACGCTGTCCCTGCTGCTGCCCGAGCTGAAGGACTCTCGGGACTGGCTGGCGTACGGCATGAAGGAGCTGCCCGGCTACATTCGCCAGAACGTTTACGAGGACGGCGTGCAATTCGAAGCCAGTCCCAACTATCATCAAATCGTTATGCGGGACTTGTACGAGCTTGTTGCGCTCCTGCAGAAGCTCGACATCCCGGCGAGCGAATACGACCAGACGCTCGAGAAGATGTTCGACGTGCTGATGCATCTCATGACGCCGGACGGTCAGCTCCCGAGATTTGGCGATACGGACGTCCTGTCGTCGCACGATCTCCGCGCGGTCATGAGTTTAGGCGCGTACATGTACAACCGACCGGATTTCAAATATCTCGGCTACGAGGAACTGCCCTTCTCGCTGCTGTGGAGGGTCGGGCCGGATGCGCCCGAGATCTACGGGAAGCTCGAAGCTCGGGCGCCGCAAGCGACGGCGGCTCGATTCCCCATCGGCGGTTATCTCATATCCCGCCAGGATTGGAGCGGCGACGCGCTGTACATGGCGGCGCGTGCCGGAGTAGGCGTCGCCGGGCACGCGCATGCCGACACGCTTAGCGTCATTGCGCTAGCCGGCGGCCGGGAGCTGCTCGTCGACTCCGGGATCGGATTGTTCGAGTGGAACAAGGAGCGCAAATATGTTCTTTCGACAAGGGCCCACAATACGGTCGTCGTCGACGGCGGCGATCAGCATGTCCGCAGCGCCCATTGGAACACGCCGCAGACGGCCCCCTGCCGCATCTGGGATTTCCGCAGCACGGAGCGCTACGATTATTGGTTTGCCAGCCATTACGGCTATACGCGGTACGACGATCCCGTGATCCATTCCCGCAAGGTGCTGTTCGTCAAAAACAGGTATTGGCTGATCGTGGATCTGTTCGAAGCGCGGGAGCAGCACGTCTACGAGCAATACTTTCACTTGCCTCCCGGCGCAGCAACCGCCGACTTCGGGCGCGGCCGTGTCCGGACGGACCGCGAGGACGGCGGCAACGTGCTGCTGGCCTATCCGGAGCTGGATTCCGCCCAGCTTGCGCTTGAGCCAGGCCTGTACTTTCTCCAAGGGCAATACCATGCGAAGCCGGTCGCCAAACGTACGCTGAAAGCCACGGGAAGGGCGGTTATGGAAACGGTCGTATTGCCTTACGGTCCCGCGAAGCCGAAGCTGGAGCTATCGCGGATCTCCGCCTTCTCGGAAGGCGCGGAGCTGGACCGCCTCGACGCGACCGCAATTCGTATCACGGGCGACGGTTGGACGGACGACATCTGCCTCGACCACCGCGGGCTGCGGGTTGCCGATTATCTCGACCATACGGGCAATCCCGTAACGGAAGGGTTGCTGCCGAAGCCGACGATTCGCGAGATCGAATACGGAGGACGGCGCGGCGTCGACGATGTTCTGCTCCATTCTCTGACCTAGACTTTCCTATAATTGAACAAACAAAAGCCCCGGACTCGCGACTTGATCGCTTGCCTGGGGCTTTTGCAACTATCATTAATTGGGAGAAGCGTCGCGCTTCAACACCCGAATGCCGTTAACAGGCAACGGGACGACCGCTTCCACGGGTTCCCCGTTTTCGAGATCGACGTAGGCCCGTCCGTCCAGCGCTACCTCCGCCGCCTTGTCGCCGAAATTCATCAGGAAAATAAAATCCGAGCTGCCGTCCGTCCGCTGCTGCGCGGTAACGCCCGCCGGCAGCTCCGTATCCAGCACGCGCGTTACGCCCGCTTGTGCCGTCACCGCTCGATAGAATTCAAGGAGGAAGTCGCCTTCAAAGCGAGTCGCCAGATAATACGCTTTTCCTTGTCCCAAGCTATTGACCGTAAGGGCTGGCCGCTCCGCGTAGAAATCGTCGGTGTAGCAACCCAGCGCTTCCGCTCCCTCCAAATGAATCAGCTCGCACAGCTCGCGGGATTGGTAACGGCCGGACAGCCCTAGCGGGTTGCCTTCTATCAGGGACAAGCCGTTGCGCTCGCGATCTTGCAGCGCGTCGATCTCCTCCGCCCAGATGCCGAGCGTCTTGCGGAGCGGCCCAGGAAAACCTCCCAGATGGCATAGGTCATGCTCGTCGACGATGCCCGACCAATAGGTAACGACAAGAGTTCCGCCGCGCTCCACGAACGACTCCAGCTTGCGTCCGGTTTCTTCTCTGCACAGGTAGAGCATCGGCGCAACGATCAGCTTGTAAGGCGAAAAGTCGTCCTCGCTGCCGATCACGTCAACGGGAATGCCCTGATTCCAGAACGCGCGATGATGGTCATGCACCGTCTCCTCGTAATGCAGTCCGGCATTGCGCGGGCCCTTGGCGTCCTTGACGGCCCAGCGGTTCTCCCAGTCGAACAGGATCGCGGTCTCCGAAGGAGTAAGCGAGCCCGCAACTTCCGAAAGGTCGGCCAGCGTTCCGCCTAATTCCGCGACGTCCTTGAATACGCGGGTATGCTCGTGACCGGCATGGTCGACGACCGCGCCGTGCAATTTCTCGCTGGAGCCCCTGCTTTTCCTCCACTGGAAATATTGCACGGAATCCGAGCCGTGCGCAATCGCCTGCAGGGAGGACAACCGGTGCATACCCGGCTTCTTCAGCTTGCTCACCGCCTGCCAGTTGGTCATGCTTGGCGTGCTCTCCATTAATAGAAACGGCTTGCGCAGCATGGAGCGGAACATGTCGTGCATGAAGGCGAACGTCGAAGCTACCTTGACGTTGTCCGGCTCGCTATGCCAGTCCGGATAGGCATCCCATGAGATGACGTCCAATATGGCGGCGAATTTGCGATAGTCCAGAGTCTCGAGCGTATACATATTGGTCGTAACCGGCAGGTCGGGATTAGCCCATTTGACGGCGTCGATCTCATGCTTGCAGAAGGCGACCGTCTGCTCCGTCACAAAGCGGCGCCAGTCCAGATTCAGGCCGTGAACCATCCGTTCCCCGTGAGGGGCAGGGGATTCGATCTGCTTCCAATCCGTATACGTATGGGCCCAGAACGAGGTCCACCAAGCAAGATTCAACGCGTCGAGCGTGCCGTATTGACGTTTCAGCCAGCTCCGGAACGCCTCCTGGCACAGGTCGCAATGGCACTCGCCCCCGTATTCGTTGGAAATATGCCAACCGACGACCGCGGGATGCGTCGCGTAACGTTCCGCCAGCTTGCTATTGATCATGGCGACCTTCTCCCGGTAGACAGGGGATGTAAAGCAGTGGTTATGTCTCCCCGCGTACAAATTGCGAACCCGGTTAGGGCCTACCCGAAGCACCTCCGGGTAACCCTCGGCCAGCCAGGCGGGACGCGCGCCGCTCGGCGTTGCTAGCCAGGCATATATACCGTTGAGACGGAAGCGCTCCAGCACTTGGTCCAGCCACTCGAACCGGAATTCGCCTTCGGAGGGCTCCAGCGCCGCCCACGAAAATATGCCGATCGCCATCACGTTGCAGCCGGCAAGCTTCATAAGCCGTATGTCTTCCTCCAGCACGGCGGGATCATGCAGCCATTGGTCGGGATTATAGTCGGCTCCGTGCATGAGCACGGGAAGTTTCGGGCTTACCGGAGCTTTTAAAATTGTCATCTACGTTCCACCTCATCATCTTATATTTCACTTATGCCTTGATCATAGTCCATAATGGAACGCTGATCATTGACCAGAACCGTCAATAAATCGTCCAATCTTATCATATAAGGAGTGTCGTTTCCGATGATGCCATTCTTGTTCGCCGACAACGCCAATCTGGAGCAGCGCCTCCCCCTGTACGTCAGGTGCGTGGGCAGCCATGAGCAGAGGGAGATCAATAGGCTCGGCAGCGGTTATCCCGCGCATCAGCTGTTCCTGACCCGGAGAGGCAAGGGGAGCTTCCGCATAGCCGATGGGCAAGAGTACGGGCTGTCGGCGGGCATGGCGCTGCTGATGCCTGCGCATACGAGACATCTCTATCAACCGGATTCGTCAGAGGATACCTGGAATCTCGGCTATATCGCCTTTGGCGGAAGCGCGGCAGACGGATTGCTTTCACAAATGGGCGTGAGCAATCCGTCGGCCGTCGAGAAGACGTCGCAGCAGGGTGAACCGGAACCGGTCGCCGTCCACACGCCGAATTTTGAAGAGCTATGGCTGAAGCTGGAGGGTATCTGGCATACGATAAAGCAAGGCGGCGAGCATGCCTACGAAGCTTCAAGGCGGTTGTATGATCTGTTGCTCGCCTGGATGGAGGGGCAATACCCGGCTGCAAAGCCTTCCAAAAAGAACATGCCGTCGGATCTGCCCAATTCCGCATTGCAGGCGGCCGTGCAATGGATACACGACCACTCGACCGAGCGGC
The DNA here is from genome assembly GCF_003112455.1 of Paenibacillus agaridevorans. Classification (GTDB taxonomy): domain Bacteria; phylum Bacillota; class Bacilli; order Paenibacillales; family Paenibacillaceae; genus Pristimantibacillus; species Pristimantibacillus agaridevorans. Next base: position 57,822 of record NZ_BDQX01000315.1, on the reverse strand, counting down.
TGCTTCTGTCCAACGTAGCCAAGGCGGCCGGCTATTCGGTTCAGCATTTTCACCGCCTGTTCGTCGCGGGCTACGGCATGACGCCTCAGCAATACATGCTGCAGCTGCGCATGAATCGATCCTTGCAAATCTTTAAGGACCATCCCGGCATTACGGTGGACCGGGTCGCGGAGAAGCTCGGCATGGACGTCAGCCACTTCATCCGGGTGTTCAAGCGCACGTACGGCACGACGCCGAAGCGGTATGCCCTAACGGGCAAACTCCCGAAGCCGAAGTAAAGCTCGCCTGAGCAGGGCGCAATCAAGTTCAAGTCTATTGGCAGCGAGGAAGTGCAAATTAGAGGCACGCCATAAATAAGACTATGAGAAAAACAGGCTATCCAGGAGCCAGTTTCCACTGGTTTCTGGACAGCCTTGTCTCGTGATCAAGTATTCCTCACGGTTACACTCCTGATTGCACTGGAAGTCACACCCGCATCATTAACAAGCTCCACGCGATACTCATACGTACCAGCTGGCCTGCCATTGATCTGTGTCTGTGCTATCTGCGCACCTGGCGTTGCCGCAACAAGAGACTGCTCGTCGATCAGCACTCCGTTCTCGTACAAACGATATGCGGTTCCATTCGTTCCCCACCACATATTCATTGTAATCTTGTAATTGCCGTCTCCATCCCAGTTATCATCAGAGAGAACCGGAACACCTGGCGCTGCATCAGTCACTGTGATTGTCAATATATTGCTAGTCGTCACTCCAAAACCGTTGATCAATTCTGAGCGATACACATAAATACCGTTCGCCCGGCCGCTAATAGCGGTTGCCGTTGTTTGCACTCCCGGCGACTGATCGCTCAGTAATTTTGTTTCTATTAATACATCATTCTCATACAAACGGTAAACAACACCGTTGTTTCCCCACCACATATTCATAGTGATGGTATAATCGCCATCGCGAAGCCCTGTATCATGACCATTATTATCGACCAATGTCGGCTTGCCCGGAGCAGCATTACTTGCCGCAGTACCGATGACTTCAACCAACACCGCCTCTGCTGTATGTGTGCCATAGGCTGCACTAATGACTGCTGTACCTGCTGTCTTATACAAGACGATCCCATCAAAGAGCACTTCAGCAACTGTATGATCTGAACTTGAATACACAACCTCTGTGCTTACATTTTCATCTGTACCGTCACTGTAAATAGCATGAACCGTTATCTGTCCTGAGCCGCCTGCCGGGGCGGACAAGTCCAGACCGCTCAACTCCAGACGAAGCAACTGCGGTCCTTCATTTGTATTCGATACAACCAGTTCATATGAAGCTGTCATTCCCTCATAGGTTGCAGTTATCGTCGTTGTACCTGACGTCTTCGCCGTTACAACACCACTAGCGCTTACCTCTGCCACTTCTGGATTGCTGCTTGTGTACGCAACTCCATCAGCAGCTGTCACTTCTTCACTGCTGTCATCGCTGTACGCAGCCGTCACTTGCAGTTGCACCGTCTCATTGACTTCCATCGAAGCAAGAGCGCCGACGATTTGAATGCTTTGCAGTGTTGGCTCTTCCTCTTCAGAAACTATTTCCAGTCGGATATCATCAAACCATATCGGTGAGCCTGCGTTTGCAGGTATGCGTACATATACTTGTAAAATCTCGGTCTGGCTTCGCGGAGTCAGCTCCATTTCGTAATAAACCCAATCTGCCACACCTTGAATCCCGCTTGCCCACTTGTAGCTTATTGTCGCTCCCGCATTGTTCGTTTCCCTTAGTCCAAAATCCACATCACCTGACGGACTGTAGATCCAGCCACTAAGAAGATACGTCTTGCCCGGAATAACCGCAACATCGTTGGATCGACTTTGCTTCACCGCAGAACCTGGCACAAACTTGAAAGAATAATTTCCGTCATGAGCTTTGTCATCAACACGTCCCACGTCATTACTACTTATTCTCCACTCTGTAGGAATTGCCGGGTTATCGGGCATCCCGTTCTCAAAACCCGGATTTCCAATCAGGTTGCTGGTATAATCTACTTGAAAATCAAAAGCTTTTACCAACACACCGCCTATGTTGACTGTTAATGCAGCATCGTACCGATCTTCTTCCAGTCCCGGAGTAATGGTCAGGTTTCCTGCAACGGTAATTTTTTCACCGGCAGGGATCTGAATCGGGTTGTTAAAAGCCAACTGCATCCCTTCCGGCACTATACCTTCCAACGAGAGTTCAAGCGGCTGCGTTTCTTTGTTGTGCAAGGTAACCGCAATCGGATGCGCTCCTCTGACACTTACACGTATATCCTTTGAATCCAATTGGACGGCAAGAGATTGGTTTAATATTTTATTGCCATCATTATAGAGGACATCGACAAGCTCGTTCGGGCCCCCCTCTTCCATCCTCTGTTCCAATAGGGCTAAGAATTGAGCTAACTGTTGTATATAAGACGCCAGTTCATTTTGATCATAATGACCTTCCGCCAGATCGAGATGCTGCAGCAAGGCTGACGCCAACACTTCTTCTTCTTCAGCCAAACGATCAACGAGCGGCCTCAAATCTCCCACAGAAGATGCGGATTGATAAACAACTACATCATCTAAATGTACAACAACATCTTCCGTATTGCTGACCTGTGTATTGATCAAAATGCTGGTAAGATCACCGCCATTAAAATGCTCCGGCAATTCTTCCAGGAAATTCACAGTTGCCCATGTTCCGGCTGTATCTGCAAAAGCGACTCTGTCCGATCTATATACAAGTTTTTTTCCGGCAGTATTGTAGGCCTCGATAACAATTTGCAGTGTTCCGCCGCTCTCCGAGCCCTCAGGGGTATAGTAACGAACCGAAGACGCCAGCAATCCTGGCGTGACCGGGATCGTCTGATACACCCCGCCAGCTTGCGTATTCTCAAAACGCATACTGCTATTTCCCTGCTCATCAGTCACCCTCGTAATTTGTGCGGATTGATGCGGATTCCAAATGTTCCAGGAATCAGGCCTGGTGCCGCCCCACGTAAAAGAAGGATTCATCGACAAGGATGTCACTGAATCAAGCGCCAGCAGCAATCTTGAAAACTCTCTCAGTTTAGGCGTTTCATAACTCTGCAATAGGGATTGCAACGCATTCGTTATCATCCCGCCCTCAGGCTCATACTGCTCAATATATTTCACCAAGTTCCAAAATTCATACGCGTTCCATCCCGACCAACTCTCTCCAACCGGAGTGGCAGGATATCGCAATGCAGGGATCTCTTCGTATTCTGCAAGCAACTCATTACGGCGTTGAACCACGTTCAACCGAAATTCCAACGTCTGCTCCAACTCATCCAATATGTCCAGAGCTTCCTGCTCCGTTGTTGGCATATCTATTTTACCCGGATAGCTCAAAACTGAAATTTCATAGTATTCAAACTGATGAAGCAACTGCTCCGCCCGTAATTTTTGCTGTTCCGTTTCTGCTTTGGCGAGCACCGAGTCAAGTAATTCTCTGCTCCTCCGAATCTCATCTTTCGCCAAAGCAAGATATCCATTTTCATTAAATGATAAGTAAATATAATCCTTGGAAATTTGGAACCAACCGCTATTTACCGCTTTCTCATACCAAAATGTTTCCCATATTTCAAAATATTCTTTTAGATCGGCAGCAGCTTCCTCGCCAACAGCGCGTTCATACCAATGTTCCAAAAGTTCATCTACATCTTGATCCCGATTCCATTGCAATTTTGCAATAATCCATGGCTGAGGTCCATCTCCCAGTACAGGGTGCATATCCCAATGATGCACCAGAACATTGTTTTCTTCTGCATATTCGTACAAATCAGCCAGTAAATGAGGATACACGCGAGGCAATGGGTAGTGGTAACTCAACATATAATCATACCAGCCCAGTTGTGAAGCAACCTCGCCCCACTGATCCATCAGATCCTGTTCTTTTTGCCTGACCTCATCATCCATCCAGGCAAGACGGTCTTTCGTAATTACCGGAATCACTCGTTCATTCAATTCAAATTGAGGAGGCTCTGCAACTTGATCGTAAGCGTAGACGCCAAACCATTTATCCGGATGTTCGACAAGCACGCGCTCAACCACATCATTAACCCATTTATAATAGATTTCAGACATATGGGTTCTGCCGTAAGAATTTATCCTGTCAGGTCTGTCCGGATGACCGGGCACATCTTCACAATAACCTTGTTTGTCATTGACGGCCAAAGAATACGAGGTTGCTTCAGGATTTCGATCAAAATAAGCGTTAATTCTTTGAACAGCTACGTCCACCGTTCCCGGTACAGTAAAGCAAGGCTGCCAGCCGTGTATCACTCCCGGTGCCGGAGGAGTATTGTTGGGATAGAACTCCGGATTGGTTTGCCCATATATTTCCACGTTCCTTGCGGCACATCTTCCCAGTCCTCAGTGGGCATCAACCAGGTTACTCCCACAAAACGTTCAAGGAAGTCAACTACGCCGTTGCGTGTTCCGATTGATGTCGGACCCACAATGGTAAGGGAATCACCGTCCGGGTGGATGAAAAAACCGTCCGGATGCAAATTTTCCAATCCGTCGGCAACATGCTGATCTGCCGGATAAGAGCCGGCGCCAATTTGAATGCGAACAACGGACTCATCATAAGCCGACTCATCAAATTGACCTAGCTTATGCACAGGCAGTTCTACTCCTGTCGACTTAGATAAATATTCGACCAAAGTGTCGGCGGCATCTTGCGTTACGGCATCAGCATCGTCCGCAATTAGAATAACAGCATGAGCTTCACCGTTACTAATAATCACCGTCCCTGCTATCTCTTCCGCATGCACATGCGAACGGTCGATCATTGTAAGCGTTAACATAATTATGATTAAAGATACAAAGAAAAATAGTATGACAGAAGGCATCTCTGATACTCTCTTCAAGTTCATCATCTTTTTCCTCCCTGTAATACAATATCGTTTACTCTGAAAACACCAATGCTATCCCCTCAACTCAAGTCATAAAACTTTCATTTCCCCTCCCTTGCTCTTTTGGTGGACTGATCATTTGCTCGCAAACATAAAGGAAATCGTTTTCTTTTATGCCCGTACAAACCAACTACTTTGGTTGTCTCCTCCAACCTGCCGAATACCCAAGTTTGATAGCTTTTATCTCATTTTTTTCATTCAAAGATATGCTCTTCAAACAGCAAGCACTCAGCCATGAGTCTTTTTGACTAAATTGTGGTTAGAAATATCAGAGAATAAAGTAATCGATTTCTGAAATATATTACCATGAAACCGCTTTTTTTGTACACATTTTTTATTTTTCGTGGTCAATTTACCATAAAACATGCGATTATAATTTACACCAAAAAACAGGGTCTGTTCCACAAGTCAAACTTCCCTTGCTATCGAACAGACCCATCGAATCGTTATTAAGTTACCCTGTGAACACCGACGCTCCTGACACAACAGTCTCTCTGACCAAAATCTTACCGCTCTGTTCATCATAATCGAACAACGTTAAATCGGCCGGACTGCCGACTTGCAATCGCCCTGCCTGCTCATCCCGCATCACCTTCGCGGGTCTTAACGTCACAGCTTCGACCGCTTCTGCCAATTCCATATCCGTATAACGAATCGCATTAGCGATACCAGTGTCGAGAGAGGCGGCAGAACCCGCCAAAATATCCGGATTCGCTGCCGTATGCAGCCAGCCGTTCTCATGCAGTACGACTTTACCGCCGATCAGACTGCTGTATTCTCCGGGAGGCATGCCTCCGAACTGTGTGGTGTCGCTCACCAGGATGCTTTTCTCCCGCTTGGCCCTGAGCATGGCCTTCAGCACCGGAGGAACCAGGTGGTGGCCATCCGGAATAAACGCCGCCCATAGCCGATCATCCGCCAATTGATGCCAAATGTAATTCGGATGGCGCGGCAGCATCGGATGCGAGCCATTGCCCAAATGCGTACATAACGTCGCTCCAGCACGAACGGCCTCATTCAGTTGCTCGGCCGTTGCCGCCGTATGCCCGATCGCCACGACTACACCGGAGTCCGCCAAGCGTTCGATGAACGCGGCAGCCCCGGCACGTTCCGGCGCCAAGGTCACCATGCGGATTCGTCCTTCGGCAGCATCCTGCAAACGCCTGAACTCTTCCCAATCCGGGTCCCGGGTATGGAAGCGCGGATGCGCGCCTCTGCTTCCGTCCTCACTGGATAAATACGGTCCTTCCATATGAATGCCGCTTATCGAAGCAGCCGCATATTGATTTGTACGGCTATAGTCGGCAATAACCGACATCGCTTGATGCATGCGCTCAAAGCTTCCGGTGATCACAGTAGGCAAGTAAGTGGTCACGCCTTTGGCATGCAGTGTTCGGGTCACGCCTTCCACGTCCTCAATGGTCGTCCGCTCTGCATTCAAGTCATATCCGCCAAAACCATTCACTTGCAGATCCGTCCAACCTGCCGAAATCCAGGGCAATGACTGGTGCAACAGCTGCTGGTCTACCGCCGATGGCGAGGAAAGGGCGGCTAACGGGGTCATCCCCGTAATCACACCGTGCTCCGCCTCAACTTGCACAGCTTCGCCTGTAGTTGTCAGTTTCCCTTGCCATTTCATCTCCGTCGCCTCCGCTTCAGCACCACGCATAAATGAGCGAAGAAGACTGTTTATCCAGATACAAGCTCCAATTGGCATGGGTTTTCATAATCGTGGCTGGAGTATTCACGTCAACTTCATTCTTCAACGTGTCTTGAATCGCACGCGCTTTCGATTGACGAGGCACAACCGATATAATATTGCGGCTCTTCAAAATTTGCTGCACCGACATCGAGATGGCTTGCTTCGGCACGTCTTCCATCGTTGCAAACCAGCCTTCGCCAACCTGCTGCATTTTACAAGTGTCCGATAAATCCACCACTTTGAACGGCCGCTCATCCTCAAAGTCTGCCGGCGGATCATTAAACGCAATATGCGCATTCTCTCCAATGCCAATCAACGCCAGATCGACCGGAGCCTTGCTGATTTCCCGGTTCAAGTGGTCAAGCACTTCATTGGTATCCCCTTCGCCATCCACCAGCCAAAACGTTCCTATATTTACATGCTGCAAGAAGCGTTCTTTCAAATATTTGCGGAAACTGGCGGGATGCTCTACCGGCAACCCGATATATTCGTCAAGATGGAACATCTCCACCTTCTCCCAGGCGATATCCATTTTCACAACATGCTCCAAAAATTCAAACTGCGATGCTCCCGTCGAAAGCACAATTCTGGCTGTGCCATTCACCGCTATCGCTTCATTGATGATTCTTGCACTCTCGCGAGCTGCCTCCAACCCGGACTGATCTGCTGATTCAAAGATATGAATTTTCACTATAATTGCCCTCCTACATAAAATTCCTCTAGCTGCACCATTCTTTTTTCTACTCTGGAACGTTCTGCGGCAAACGCAATCAGATGACTCTGTACCGATACTTTGGCTGATGTTCGTCCCTCACTCGTCCCCTGACCCGATGCCGCAGCTCGAACAGTTCGCCCAAAGTCCTGTACAAGCCGAGCATCGCCGCCGCCATGACCAACATGTCCATCCGCTTCCTCAAGCTTGATTACATCGGTTCGGTCGGCTCCGAACGTACGAATCTCGATTTCATTCGTTTCCATCGTCGCCCGAATCTCGCCCGTTGTCCCCATCAGTTTGAGCGTGCGGTTGCATTTCTCCGTAAATGCGGTCATCGTAAACACGGCTGTCACTTCATTATCAAATTCCATCGCCACGACTTGATGATCGACGACATCATTGTCGCTTTGGAATACACAACGCCCGAATGGACCTTCTTTCATTGCTTGATACATCGTTTCGAAACGGGGATCGGCACTTGCCGCTTCCGCTTTCCAGCCGCCATTTTCGATCATATAAGTATCCGGCGCGTAATAGACGCACGAATCGGCCACCGGGCAACCGTCGATACAATATTTAGGAGCCCCTTCCGGAGCGTTCTCTTTGTTGAAATAGGACAGATGTCCATAAGATGAAACGCTCAAACACTTTCCGCCTGCGAACCATTGGATAATATCTGTATCATGACAGGATTTGGCCAGAATCATGGGACTGGAATTGTCCACACGATTGAAATAGCCGCGCACGAAGCTGTGAGCCTGATGCCAATACCCGACATTCTCATTATATTGAATCGACATCAAGCGGCCAATCCGCCCTTCATCCAGCAATTGTTTGATCGTCTGGAAGAAAGGCGCGTAACGCAGCACATGGCAAATAGTCAGAATACGATTATGTTTATCCGCTACACGCTCAAGTTCCACACATTCTTCCCAATCCGGCGACATCGGCTTCTCCAACATGACATGATAGCCCGCTTCCATCGCCTTGATAGCTGGCACATAATGATCTTTATCTCGCGTGCAAATAAATGCCGCATCCGCTTGCTTGCCGGCTGCAAACAGCTCATCCCACGTTTTGAAGCATCTCTCTTCCGGGATATCAAATGCTTCTTTTGCGCGATTGCGCTTAACATCATCCGGTTCGGCCACAGCTACAATCTTCATCTCATGCGATCGCTTGCTGGCATATTCACCGTACCTGATTCCTCTAAGACCCGCACCGATCAATGCAATTGTAATTGGCTTCATCGAGCTCTCCCCATTTCCTTACCTTATCCTGAGCCTATAGCTGATCTATTTGTACGTCATAATATTGCAAAATTCCAGGTATTATCACGCTCATTACGTCGCGGTCATTCACTATTCCCTGAGCCAACCAATCAGACAGAGCGATGGATGGCGAGTTGCCGTCTGCCGACAAAGATACTTGGTGAAGTCTTGCATCCAGTTCGGTAGCCAGTTCAGCATATACGCGGAACAAACCTTTTGCGTACAGTTCAATCTGACCACCGCCGTTGTTGAACAAAGAAGCTGCAAAATCTGCTGCCCGAAGCACATCATAAGTACGCAGCGCCGCCAAGCTGTCACCCAGCCAAATCAATTCATCAGTAAACTTATGAAGCATGCCAAAGAAACGGTCATTGGATCGTCCATAAAGCAAGCCGGATGATTCATGCGGTCCCACAGCAGATACATTAAGAACCAGTACCGTACGCCCCGAAGCGCACATCGATTGAATCCAGCTCCACTGCGACTCCAAATTGGCCGTACCGCCCGGCCATAACGCAATTGTGATTGGTGTTGAACAGCTATGCCCATCTGCAACTTCCGCATGCTCACTTGAGCTGAACAAATATCCGCTGTTCATGACTTCCGGCTGCGACCACCATAACGCATACCTGATACACAGACCATCGCGAGACGGCAATTGGACAAAACGAGCGTTCAACTCGCAACGTTCACGGTCAGCCAGCACGGTGCGCTGCAACCATTCTCTGGCCGCACCCTCATTCTCAGCAGAAGCACGGGTCACTGCAAGCCGCGCGGCATGAACTGTGAAGGCATCACTAACCGTTTTGGCATCCGCATATTCCCGATTCGCCTGCCCGCTTGCTGTACACTTCAATTGCTCAGCCGCAAGCGGAGCAAGCTTGCTTCGCTTCATCTCGTTTCGATACAAATTCCGTTCGGCTTCATTACGCCCCAGCAAATGCTCAGCGAAGAAATCCGCCGCCTCTATAGCCAGCACATCTGTGTATTTATGCACGGAGTCATCTTCGGCCAAACGCAATCTTTTCCCGTATCCGAGCATTTCCCAGAACCGACAGCAACGCTGAACTGTGCGACGTGTTGCTTCAATCGGGAAAAAATCATATTTCACGGCACAGACAAGCAGCGGCTTTGGCGCAAAAGCCAGAAGCAGATCCTCATGATCAAATCCAAGGCCGCTTAGTCCCGGCCATACTTGCTCCGCATCCTGCACACCTCCGGCATGCATATACTGTTGTCTGTTCATAATAAAGGTCGCAGGCGCAGCGGCAGCAATCCGCTCATCACATACCATCATCATCGCTGTCTGCGTCCCGCCCCCGGAATTGCCTGTCACTCCGATTCGCGTATGATCCACATCCGGACGAGACTCCAGGTAGTCCACCGCACGCATCGCATCGTGAATAAAATAACGGGCAACGCTTTGCCCAAGCGCATGACACTGAACGCCCAGACGCTGATGTTCTGCCGTACCCCACACCTCTCGCCCTTCTTCATCATGCAGCAATGTCATACGTTCTCCTTGACCAATCGGGTCAACAGCGAAAACGATGAATCCTGCCTGCACCATACGCAAACACACTTCATGGTAAGTGCTGTCATGTTTGGCTTCCAAGGAATGACCGCTCAGAAACAAAATAGCGGGCGAGACTTCGGCTCTCTGCGCAGGCAGATACATATTTCCCGTCACATATTCCTTCGGTCTTGATTCGAAGACTATCTTCTCCACGGTATAGCCTTCGGCAACTACTGTATTCACAACAACAGCGTTCAAAGGAGCATCAATGGCAGGCAAGCCGCCAATCGACTTGATGAACGCCTGCTTCATTGCTTGTCGGCGTTCTTCCAAACTCTCGCAGTTATCTATGCGATCCCGCTGCTCATCGCCCGCTTCAAAAGCTTGATCGGCACGCCTATAGATATGTCGCGGCAACTGCTCCTTTGTCCAATACAACGAACATACATAACGTTCAAGCTCCCTGATCTGTTCTGTCATCTCCAACGCTCCTGTGCATAGGTAATTGAACCCTGTCGTCTTGTCTTAGTGATGCAACAACCGAAAGTCAGGTACCTGCAACAGTTTTCCTTCCGCAATAGAACGGTTCGCCGTCGCTCCGATCAAGCAAGAATACGCTCCCGCCAAACTGTCCGCTTGTTGACCTAGCGGGTCTTCCACACCGCCTGCGAATATCGCCGTGCGCAGCTTGGCATCGCCGCCGCCATGCCCACCCATTTGCGCGGACACCTCAATAAGTTCTGAAGTACCATCCAGCTTATAGTGTTTGATTGTGTCGACACCCACCGCGCTCATATTAGCATCACGATATATATTGCCGACTTCCAGCCTCCCCTTGCTTCCATTAATAGTCGCTCTCCACCCCTCATACGGACTGTAAGCTACCAAGGAATAATTGAGGAATACCCCGTTCTCGTATTGCAAATTGACGCTCATCGTGTCATAAATATCTACACGTTCATCGAACACGCAGCGGTCTCTCCAATAGCCGTCTTCATGCTCGGCTTCTGCGTAATATTTTGTCATGAACGGATCTTGCGTAATATCCTTGTAAAACTCGCAGGTTGCTGTATATTCACACGTCATGCAACGCTCGCCTTTTGGCTGACCTTGATCACCGTATACTTGCCGGGCTCCAAAAGCTTGAAGTTGCTTCGGTCTGCTGTCCACCCACCAGTTGATAATGTCAAAATGATGCGTAGACTTGTGCACCAGCAAGCCGCCGCTGTTCTTCATCTCGGAGTGCCATCTTCTGAAATAATCCGCACCATGATCGCGGTCAAGGAACCACTCCAAATGGACATGATGGACCTCGCCAATCGTCCCGCTCATGATTAATTCTTTTATTTTTGAAAAATAAGGCGCAAACCGCAAATTAAATGTCACCGTTACTTTTTTGCCGCTCTTCCGCTCAGCTTCCAGAATGGCCCGCGTCTTTTCTTCATCAATCGTCATCGGCTTCTCGGACACAACGTCGCACCCGGCTTCAAGCGATTCAATAATATATTGATGATGCGTGTAATCTGTAGTAGCAACCACAACGACATCCGGTTTAACTTCACCAAGCATATGATGGAAATCATTATACACAGGCACCCGACCGCACTCTTCGCTTAATAGTCTCGCACGCGTCTGATTGGTATCAAACACACCTTTAAAATCCACATACTCCTGCAATTCCGTGGCCATCGGCTTTGCGAACATATACAGCGACCTTCCGCCCGCACCGACAATTACATACTTTTTCTTTGTCATGATTGCTCTCTCCTTGTCCTAACCCTTCATACCTGTAGATGCGATTCCTTGCACGAACTGCTTCTGCGCAATAAGATACACAGCTACTACCGGCATTGTCGTAATCACCGCACCAGCCATAAGCAGTGCCTGATTCACATTTTCTGATTTCAAATACAAAATCCCCAGCGGCAGCGTATATAACTCTTTCGATTGCAAATAAATAAGCGGTCCCAGCGTATTATTCCAGGCGCCCATAAAGGTAAATACACCAAGCGCAGCAAGTGCCGGTTTGCATAGCGGCAAATAAATTCTTGCGAAGATGCCTGGAGGACTGCAGCCGTCTATGACCGCTGATTCGTAAAGCTCCTTGGGCAATGACTTGATGTACTGATGCATCAAGAAAATTCCGAACGCACCCGCCAGAAAGCTTGGAATAATAAGCGGAGAATAAGTGTTCAGCATGCCGAACTGTTTCCAGATAAAATAAGTCGGAATCATTGTTACTTGACCCGGGATCATCAAAGTCGCCAACATTATAATGAAAATAGTAGCACGCCCCTTGAACTCGAACATGGCTAATCCGAAAGCCACAACCGAACAGGACAATAATGCTCCTATCATATCCAAAGTTACAATCAAGAAGCTGTTAAACGTGTAACGAGCAAAATTAACTTTATTCCAAACTTCCACAAAATTCCCAAAATCAATAGGATTGGGTATAAGCTGCGGCGGCATCGCTGCCACTGCCCCACTTGTTTTCAACGATGTCGAAACCATCCAGATAAAAGGAAAAAACATAACAAAAGCGCCGACTATTAAAAACATGTAAATGATCATTTTAATCGGTAGGGGTGTCGACTTAGTCATAATGCACCCACCTTTTCTCAAAGTAACGTTGGAACAGCGTCACAACAAGAATAACAAAAAATAATATCCAGGCCATCGCTGATGCAGGACCCATCTTGAATAGTACGAACGAGTCTCGATAAACAACCAGATTTGGCACCACACTCTGTTGCGGAATCCCCGCCTGAATGCCCCCGAATAAACCAAGAAATATATCAAACGCTTGAAATGCAGATATCGTAGATAGAATCACAACCATATAAACCATTGGCGTCACAATCGGGAAGACAATATGAGTAAGCTGCTTCCAGCCGGAGGCGCCGTCAATCTGACCTGCTTCCAGCACTTCCTTCGGAACATTCTGCATGCCCGCCAGAAGTATAATCATCGATTGTCCCACGCCTTTCCACACATTCACAATTGCAATGCTGGCCATAACGACGAGCCATGATTTATTATCAATCCAGTGCACCGGATCAATATTGAACAGTCCAAGAAACCAGTTTATAACACCATATTGATGGTTAAACATCCAGGCCCAAACAACCCCGCCCGCAAGCCACGGCGTCACGACTGGCATGAAATACATGAGTCGAAATAAAGATTTGGCACGAAGCGCCTGGTTCAGCAGGAATGCGATCAAAAAAGCAAATAACGTTTGCAAAGGTACAAAAATAAGCGCAAATGCAAAAACATTTCGCATAGAAATCCAGAATTCATCTTTATTAAACATATTGATCCAGTTCGTTAACCCCGTCCACTTGGGAGCGTTGAACAAATCATACTGCGTGAACGAAATATAGGCGGAGAAAACAACAGGAAATATCAGAAATACAACAACATTAATGACAAATGGCAGAGTAAATATATAGCCCCAGTAATTTTGCTTACGCATGAAAGACCTGCCTTTCTATGCATTGAAAGGTGCTGGTCCCAGCGAGGCCGCACCTTTCAACATGATATGAACGATTAATTATTTATTTTCATCCAATACTTGCTGCACACCCTTATGAGCGGCCGCCAAAGCATCTTCTACACTTTTATTTCCTTGTACAATCGCCTCATTCACCTCTTGCTGAACAAGCAATCTCCACTCTGCCCAGCTAGCGTTCTCATCCAGTGTTACACCGCCCTCGGCTACACCTTCGGTGAAACCTTTCTTATTCAACGGTTTAGTCGTACTGTTGTCAAAAACAGTATAAGCGGATTGTTTTACTGGCAGCGATGAGCCACTTTCAGCTAGAATAGTTTGCGCTTCTTCCCCCAAATAGAACTTCAAGAATTGCCATGCAGCCTCCTTGCTGTCATCCGATGCTCTGGATGAAATTAGCCAGGAATTCGTAACAAACGGCACATAACGTTTGCCATCTACAGCTTTCGGCGCTTTCACTACATCCCAATCCGCATCCGGGAATTTCGAATTCATAGACACTTGCTCACTGTACTGCATCATATACATAGCTGATTTGCCTGTAGCGAACACTTCCAGCGCGCCGCCATTGGCTGTCAAAAAATCGTTATTTGTGAAATAACCATCTTGAATACCTTGGCGCAATTGGCTCAAGCCTTCAAGTGTTTTCGGATCATTTAGCATCGACTTGGTTTTTGTATCGTCAAGAACCATGCCGCCTGCTTGCTTTATCCAAGGGAACCAGCCAGTTGTAATAGAAGCAGTTCCAATAAAACCGAATTGCTTCACATTATTGCCTTCTTTAATCGTCAGCTTCTTCGCCGCTTCTATCAAATCAGCATATGTCCAATCATCTGTCGGCAAATCAACATTGGCCGCTTCGAACACACTCTTATTGTAGGCCAATGCTACGGAGTTGACGCCATGAGGAATCCCCCACACCTTGCCATCAGACGTCTGTGCCGAGAATAGAGCATCGACATAATCTGAAGCATTCAGATCGCGCTCAATGTAAGGTTTCAAATCTTCAGCGACGCCGCGTTTGCCATAGCCAAGAATGGCGGCATTCTCCTGGAACCACACATCAGGCATCGTGTTTCCCGCAATTTGCGTTGCGATCTTGGACGTGAAATCACCCCAAGGAGCATCTTCAATCTTTACCGTAATATGCGGATGAGTTTCTATGAACTTGTCAATAATTTCTTTCTTTGTAACTTCATAACTGCCCGGTAAACCAATCGTCAGTGACAATTGCTTAGGGGGCTTCTCTGACGGCGCAGCAGATTCAGTTCCAGACGAAGGAGCGCTCGATGGCGAAGTAGATGGCGTATTTTTGGAGCCACCGCCGCCAGACGAACAAGCCGTGAAGACCAGAACCAAAGCTAACATCATCATCCATAAACCAGATCTTTTTTTCAAAACATACCAACTCCCTTTTTTGAATTAATTGCTTTTCACTCAAAATCCATTCAGAAATCGTCATAAGCTTAGGAGCACTACGAATACGTTTGGTAATCGATTTCTATAAAAATTATAGCATGAAACCCCTTACAGAGCAATAACTTAATACAATTTTTATGGTTTATCTACAGGTTTTCTTTTGGTATCCGATGATTCACAATAAAATACTGCAATCGAGTACTTTTTGTTGCAGGACTTTAGCGTTTATCGCTATCATCCTCATATTGTTAAGTTAGCTGCATCTGGCACTGTGCAACAGAGCTTCGTTCTAGTAATTCAGGCTGAAGAATAATATCAAACGACGGAACGTCTGCTTCATTCATTTTATCAAGCAACATTTTACAAGCCAGCTTTCCCATCTCATAATCCGGTTGTTTAATTGTTGTCAGCTGCGGATTCATCATCTGGCCAAAGTCGATACCGTCAAAACCCATTACCGATATCTCTTGCGGCACACGAATATTCCGCTCCGACAATTCATTAATGACGCCGAATGCCATCATATCATTACAAGCAAATATCGCCGTTGGCGGCACAGCGCCATCCAGCAGCCTCTTCGTCAAGAGCTTTCCTGTATCAAATTCTGATAGCGGATTGTCAGAAAAAGTTACTTTTGATTCTTCCAACAATGGTTCAAGACCCTCCGCCTTCATAGCCTCCATATAACCTAGCATTATGCTTTTACGACTGGGCCGATCTACCTTCGAAGTCACATAGCCAATCCGTTTATGTCCTTTGGATTGAAGATGCTTCGTCGCCAAGTAACCGCCTTTATGATAATCGAATTCTATCTGGTTGATCTGATCTTCTTCAATCTTCTGGTCAATGGCAATCACATGCACACCTGCTTTGATCATGCTTTTGAGTTGAGACTTGTCGCTGGAGATCGAGGATATCACAAGACCTTTAATTTGTTTTTCCATAATCGTCCGAATATACTCATCTTCCAAAAGCGGATCATGCAGTGAATTACATGCTATTACAGTAAAATCATTTTTCCGGGCAATTTCTTCAATCCCGAATAAGACAGACGAGTAAAACGGGTTCATGATCGAAGGCACAATGACCCCGATTGTCGTGCTCCTGCTCCCCTTCAACTGCCGGCCAAGCAGATTGGGAACATAATTCATCTCCTTCGCAAGAGATAATATTTTCTCGCGCTTTATCTTACTGACCGGATAGCTGCTGTTGCTAAGCACACGCGACACCGTCGCCGATGAGACGTTCGCCGCTTTTGCTATATCATGTATCGTTGTTGGCTTATTCATAATGTCCCTCTCTCGTAATCAATATTGCGTAATGCATGGTGAAACTCGGCTGCCGCTTGTAACAAGGTTGCCATACTATCCCCCTCAACTTCATTGTATGCAATACCACTTGTAAGTTTATTAGATTATAGCAATAGAAATAGTATTAAAGCAATCGTTTTCTATTTTGTTTCTATCGTACTGTCGAACTAAACCTGATTAACAGTTAGAAGATGTTTAGTTTTTTCAATTCAACCAACACAAAAAACGCGTAGACCGTATACAGCGGCTCTACGCGTTAATAAGTTATTATGGTGGCTTTTACTAAGGCACTTCTCTCAGTTCGACATCATCTAGCCAAGCCGGACCATCGACATCTGCTGTTGCTTTGAAGTAAATCCACAATTTCGTCGTGCCTGGCTGAACTGTGATTGGCAGCTCGTATTTTGTCCAGTCGCTGCTTTTGGAAGCTGCGGCCCATGAATATTTCACCGAGACATCATTGGCGCCTGCCTCGCGCACCCCAAGCTCGATCAATCCGGTCTTAGAGTCATTCTTGATCCAGCCAGATAACATATATTTCTTACCGGGTTCTGTATCAATTGTTCGACCTGCTGTTGAACTCATTACATTCCAAGTATTATTAGCATTCGGCAATATCTTGATGGAGGAGTTGCCGCTATGAGACACCGAATGGTCCCAAACCGTATCCGGCCGCAGCAGCCAGCCGTCCAGCGAGCTTGTGTTCGGAATAGAAATTTCAAAGCCCGGATTATAGATTTGATTCGGATCTGTCTTAATTTCCAACGGAATACGCTTGATTACGTTTCCTTCGGCACTAACTTCGATTTGAAGCTCATATATGCCCTCTGTTAATGCAATGCCTTCGGGCACTACAATGTTACCATTTACAATAACGGTCTTCTGTCCCTCCAGATCTGCAGATGGCGGCAACGCTATGCTCAATTGATCGGCTTCACCCGTGTATCCCAATGCTGCATGAACACTCCGGGTGGCATGATTGCTTAGCTCAAGTGTGAACGGATAGATGCCATGAGTATGAAGAGTCATCCTTTCCGGCTTTATCTTGGCAGACAGTAATTCAGAAATTTTTATGTTCTTTATTAGAGTTGTCGTTAATTCATTATCCTTATAAAGATAATTTACTGTAACGTCCACTGCATAGTTACCGGTTAGCGCCGCAGCGGGTATTGGAATCAGCTGAGTAAATACAGTTTCTTTGCCGCTGGCCAATTCATTCCATTCCTTCGTTTCCGGCTGAACGCCGTCAAGAGAAGACGTAATCGTAACTGTTATGTTGCCAAACGAATCCTGACTATGATTTTGCAAACGGACCGTCAACTCAAGCGTATCGTTTGCCACAATTTGTTCGGCAGAAAGCTCTGCCTCAACACGAAGCACCGCTTGAATGATACGCTGCATGCCATTTTTCAGCTCATTAAACAAATCCTTCAGCTTTGGATTTGTTTCCGCATCCCATTCTCCTGCATGGTCAATTACCCACGCTTCCGCTGCAGTAATCTGATTCAATATCGCTGCTGTATGTGTCAGCGTCTGAGCCATATCTAGCTGTTGCTCTCCTTCTGCAAGCTCCTGCCGCAAGCTGTCTGCATTTTGCTGCAAAGACGCGATCATTTCAGACCAAGCACTATCCTCAATCCATGCAGATGCTTCTTGCAGGCGGTCAGACATATGGGCTGTGCTCATAGAAAATGGAGAAATACGATAAATCACAGCCTGCTCCGATTGTAGTGCGACTTGCAATTGGTTATCACCGCTGCTCCACTGGGTTACAGGCGCCCCGTGCAGCAGCTCGATATAATTGCCTGCCTGCGGCAAAGTAATTTCAGCGGATTGCACATTCTGAGTCGTATTGATCGCTACTGCATATTGCTCTGTTCCTTTCTGCCAAACGCCCCATTGTATAGGACCGTCAATATGCTCGGACAGCTTTGTTCCTTGCATGGCAAGTTCTCCAAAAAGCGGCAGTTCATTCTTAAAATCTTGCAATCCAGCCCATAATTCGGAATCAGGCAGCCTCCAACCCGGATCATTGATCGAGTAGAATGCCAGACCTTTGCTTCCGGCAAGCAGCGCCTGATACCCCATATTGCGCACTTGTGTAATGGTTGGCAGATAGTCCCAGCCCGTGGTCGGCATTAGGAACGTTTGCAGTACTGTCCAAACCGGCTTTATGCCATCAACATCTGCGACCGCCTTGCGAACTCCGTCCCCAACAGCTGAAATAGGTTGATTATTACGGCTGTAATACGGATATACATCCGTAACCAGGATATCTGTTGCCTGGCCAGTCGAGCGATAGGCGTCCAGCTCCGACTCTACCATGTATGCCGGGTGGATCGGATCCAGGCTTCGGATCATTTCATAAGCATCCAACAGCTCTGCCTGGTTAATTCCGTTCAATTTCGGTTCATCCATAATCATGTAGCCTAGTACAGCCGGATGATCTTTAAACTTGGTCACAATCTCTATGTTTCTTTCCATATTTTCTTTAACCTGCATGCCCTCATATAACGTAACTAGCATCTTCAAATTATTAGCATGCGCAGCATCAAGCATCTTCTTTAGAGCGTCGTCGGTCAATCCGTTCACTCCTTGAACGGTATTTACGCCAATTTGCTGCAGCAGCGGATAGTCCGGAACGTTGGCGTGATATGCGATAACCGGAAAAAACGGTTCTCCATCGACCATGAGTGGTCCGCTTGTCGGCAGGGATTGAGGACGCTCCAAACGTTGCAGCTTCTTCTCCTGGCGCTCCAGCAAAGTGCCCGACACGCTTCTGATTTCAGCCGATAAGACATAAGACTTATTCAGTGTCATTACGGAAGGATCGAATGCCGCACTCCACTCTGAAGCAGCTGCAGCATTTTTCGAGAAGAGCACCTTCCCTCCATCCGGATCCGTAAGTTTCACGTCCAATGTTTTTCCGCTCATGCTCCCATCCCGAGGGGTGAATCTAATCCGAATTTGTCCAGCTGTCAGATCTTTGTAATAGTAATTCTGGTTAGGCAGAAGCTCTACCTGAGGTAAATCCTTTATTTTCTTCACAGAAGCATCATCAAAGTATACCTTGCCGATTCCGTACAATCTGAGAAATACTGCTACATACTTTGAACCTGGCGGCGCAACAACCTCTGTTGTCATTTCGTGCCACTGGCCATCCATTTCAGATGCTAACGCCCTGTGATTATAGTTTTGAAGCAAGGTTTCGTCCGTCATAAATTCTGAGGAATAAAACTCGATTTTAAATCCTACCTGTCCGGTTGCTCCAGCCGATTTGAACCAGGAATGAAGCTCGTAAGTTGCTCCTTCATCCACCGCAAACATTTGGTTAACCCATGGATTATTGGCTTTGGCTGTTTCAATAACTACTCCGTAGCTGCCTGTTTTTGCAGCTTCACTTGCAGCGCTGATGCCTTCATTCCACTTATTCCCTATAACTCCCCAATGTAGCGGTACTCCTTCGGCATCGAGCTGCTCGAATCCGCCATTTTGAACGAGCTCGATTCCTATATTGGAACCTGGACCTGGAGTTGGGCTTGGTCCTGGCGTCACTGCAGAGCCTCCTCCATTGCCAGCTATAACAGGAACCGTTCCAGCACCCTCTACAAATTCCGGCCTTTGTTCAAAGGTTGTGCCGCGTCCATTTTCGTTAATAATGGCCCTTTTTATGCGAATCTTCCCTGTTACAGCAATAACTTGATCCGCCGTCAATTTCTCAATCGAGGATCGGGCTTCGCCATGCGCACGGCTTATGCCTGCCGTTTTATCGATAATGAGCTCCTGAATAAAGCCATTCGGGATGTCCAATACAACAGAAGACTGGATAATTAGAATAGCTATCCGCGTATTATTGTCAAGAACAGCGCGTAGCTGACCTGATTTTTTGGCGATAATTACTTTTTGCAAATTGGATTGAACCAAATAAACGCTTTCCGCACCCCCGCCATTCATAACAGTTGTGCCATCTACCGTCACTTTCTTCAGTGTAACGTCGCCTTCGCCAATTCCTTCGGCCAGCTCCAAATTACCCTTGATGTGGAGATTTCGGAGCGTTACGCCCGGTACTTCAATGACTACATTCCCATTAACGACTTCCACTTCGGTGTCGGTACCCGGACCGAATGTTCCAGGCTTACTATATGAACGATCCTGCTGTCCAGTCTGTTGATTGAACTGCACCGTACGATCCAAAAGCACAATTGCCTCTGCCCTTGTCAGAGTTTTCTTGGGCATAAATGCTCCTGCTTGATTGCCCTGCATAATTTTCGCAGCAGCTACAGCTTTAACGGCACCGATACTCCAGTTGGCAATGTTTGCGGCGTCAATAAAGCCTGCAGCGCCCGGCAAATTTGCTGACGTATCAAACTGCATTAGGCGAGATATCATAACAGCCGCCTCTTCCCGGCTTAGCGGACTATTTGCGCCCACCGTTCCATCAGAAAATCCGACAATATAGCCTGCATGAACAGCTTTTGAGATCTCTGGATATACCCAGCTTCCCGCAGCAACATCTTGAAAGCTGATTTCAGCCATTGCTTCAAACTGAAACGCCCGATTAACCAAAGTAATGAATTCGCCGCGATTAATCGGCTGATCGGGTCTGAATGTACCATCTGTATAGCCAGAAGCCAGCTTCTGTTCCAACCATGACGCAACGGATTCCTCGGCCCAATGACCTTGAATATCTTGAAACGCATTTTTCCCTTGCCCAGCTTTAACAGTATTGTCTGCAGCTGTGCCTATAGATGTACTAAATAGCGATACAATCAATCCTACTATGATTATTAACGCCAAATGACGGCTATAATGACGAAAGCCTCTCATATGCAACCTCCCGAATTATAGTTGTTAGCCTTTCAAGCCTGTTGAAGCAATTCCTTGGATGAACTGCTTCTGCGCAATCTAATAGACCAGCACCACAGGAATCATGATGATTGTCGCACCCGACTACTAAAAACTAACGTCCAAATTTGTGTTTTCCCCCTTGTATAGAAATCGTTTTCTATTGTTATCTTATTACAATAATAGCAACAAAAATTAAAGGTCGTCTATGGAAGCGCTTGCTAACATTTTGTATATTCTTGCTCATCTTCACATTTTTCAAGAAATTCAAGTATAATAAAATCCATCTGGTAAAGCGGTTACATGAAGGGAGTTTTTATAATGACAACTCAAAGACAAATTGTTGATTATAAACAGCGGTTTCCATTCAGGATTTCAAATGTTGGAAGAAATGCAATGGTCGATCATTACCTCGTACTCCCGCACTGGCATGAACATTTGGAATTAATCAAAATCGTTAAAGGCACCGTACAAGTTAAAGTCGATGATCAAACATACATCGGTGAAGAAGGAGATGTTTTTTTCTTCAATAGTTGTCAGATTCACTCCGTTTCTGTACTGAATAATGATATAGAGTCAAGAATTCATGGTATGATCTTCGATCGAATTTTATTGTATCGCGCTATGGCAAACCAAGAGACCGAGCAATGGATTTCATCACTTTTGGGACATAGAACGATAAGAAATCAATATACGCCTGCTCATGAGCTCTGGCCAAAATTAAATGAAGGATTCAATACCGTCATTGAAGAAAATACGACGAAGTCTATCGGATATGAATTAATTATTATTTCTGAAATTTATTCGTTAATCATGTCGATTCTACGCATATACGCCAGTGAAATAAGCTCGGACGTAAATCCAAGCCGGTACATTGAACGATATTCAAAACTAAAGCCTGCGCTCGATTACATTGAGGAAAATTATGCAAATAAAATAAGCTTGGAGGAAATTAGCAGTCAGTCCAACATGAGTCCGTATCATTTCACACGTGAATTCAAGAAGCTATTCGGAATGACTCCGATGCAGATGGTTACAGATGTCCGTCTACACCGTGCCAAACGATTATTGTTGGATTTAAATACGAGCATTACAGAGGTTTCCAGCTTGGCGGGGTTTTATGATGTAGGTCATTTCAGTAAAGTGTTTAAACAAAAAAATGGATGCTCACCGTTACAATTCCGAAAAGGATTTAATCAATAACAATATTAAATTCTACAAGCCACATCCTTTCCGTGGCAACAACCAAACGGCAGTTAATTGCCACTTATCCATAAATAATCATGGTCTGCTGTTCATCGCCAGCATTGGAAACACGCAATATGAAGGTATTCCCTTAGCCTTGCCAAGAGTAACCTAAAGCTTGAAGCCATGCACGGGCAATAATCATATGACCGATTTGTGTAGGATGCACCCGATCCGAGGCGATTTCCAACGAATAATGGTGCTCCAAATATTGATCGAAGGCCTGCTGCACATCAACCAATATTGCATTATGACGCTGAGCGACCCTCTTGGCCGCTTTTCCATAGTTGTCCGTCATCTCGCGAAGTCGATCGCTGCTATTTTGTTCTATAAAGAATGGCGTCATTAGGATCACGCCTTCCACCTTGCTTTGTTTGGCGGAGGTAATCAATTCATCCAGGGTATTTTCATACTCTTCTACTGAGATATGCATCTCGCGCAAGTGGCGGCGATTGAAATATCGCATAACATCGTTAATCCCAATCATAACGGACAGCCAATTCGGAGATAAATTCAATACGTCGGTTTGCCAGCGCTGCTTTAACTCACGAACAGTATTACCGCTCACCCCCATGTTGACGATACGGATTTCATGCAAGGGATATGTAGCTTCTATTAATGCATTAATAAGGGAAACATAACCATGACCCAAAGTGTCGCCTTTGCCTTCGCCTATCGGTCTTGCTCTATCGCAATCCGTAATCGAATCACCAATCATTACGAGCTTGGAACGTTGAGGGATAATCATAGTGGTTAATCTCCTTCTTTTAAATGCGAGTCTAGAAAACCGGCAATATATGCCGCTTGAAGCCGTCTGACTTCTTCCGTGAAATGCACATGATCGTTATAAGCAGATTCACCGAAGATGCGCGAGAACCGATATAAATCCAGGATGGGTACATCGCGTTGTCCAAAAACCTGATCGGCAATTTCGTTGTAAGCAACTACATCCCGGTGGTACCGGAAAAAAAGCTGGCTCCGCTCATTATGAATCCGGTCCACTACATCCGTCGTTCGGACCCATACGGTTTCCTTCGCCATTCTGCTTGTTAAAGCAAGTATCTCTTCCAGATTCGTTCGATACTGTTCAGCCGTTATTTGGATGGAGTGAGTACTCATATCCGTCTTGATATCATGCAGCCCGCAATTGAGTAACAATAGATCATAACGAGCCCCCTTCTCATCTTCCTTCTGCAAATATTCCAGAACCAGCGAGCTGTCTCCCCCGTTCGCACCTGCCGGTCGATCCAGATCAGCAAGCGCTTCTTGTTCGCCTCTTTTGCGGTCATAGCGATAAGCGCCTTCAACCATCCTTTTTAAATGAGGACCATACTGAATGGATATACTGTCCCCAATAACAAATAAAGATCGCATGTAAAACCCCTTTCTATTTTTCGTTATTACGTCAGTAAATATTGCTACGATGCCTATTGATAAAAGTATAGCTTAGAAAAGACAAGGGAAGTAATCGATTTCTCAAATAGATTATCACAAAACGCTTTCTTTTACACACTTTTTTTCGAGACCTGTCCATTATTGCGAAACACATCAATTGAGCCG
Organism: Paenibacillus agaridevorans; assembly: GCF_003112455.1. Classification (GTDB taxonomy): domain Bacteria; phylum Bacillota; class Bacilli; order Paenibacillales; family Paenibacillaceae; genus Pristimantibacillus; species Pristimantibacillus agaridevorans. The sequence continues at coordinate 33,778 of NZ_BDQX01000315.1, read as the reverse complement.
CAGCTCATAAAAAAACTGTACAATGGGATGCTTTGACTTCATATTCTCAGCTATGTTTAGTAATCGTTTTTTTCCTACGCGTCTGTCCACCAAAGCTAGAACATTTAACAAGATATCATTGCTCTCCATGCTTTCTTCTATAGGGCTGGACAAAAATTGATTGGCGACAACGACAAAGTTGGATTTGCTTAATGCCGACTGCGCCGACAGAAGATCCTTGGCGTATTCCGTCATTTTTCTATTTCTCGCAATGACGATCAGGCGATCCTCCGGAACGGCCCCTTTGGTCTCTTTTCTGATTGCTTCGATTTCCTCATGGTTAACAGGGATTTGGATATCCGGATCATTTTTAATTTCAAGCTCCGTCTTATACCATCTGATCAAGCTCGTTGCATCCGTCATATTAAATACATTCTTTTTATCGACTGCAATATAACAAAGCCCTGCTTTGTCAGGTAAATAACGGTAGCTGGTCGAACGGTATTCTACCCTTCCGCTTAACGCAGGACTAAGAAAACTATCCAGATTTTGTTTCAATTTGCTCCAGGACATATGCTCCTCCTTGTTCTACATGCAATACTCTACAGATAGGTCGCACTTTCACTTTACCAAACAAAGCGGTTTTTTACTATTTTGCAATGTAGTCGTCAACAGAAAAAGCGTCCGCTTACTGATAGAATCAGTAGCGAACGCTTCCGTCCGTGCGATTGCTGCAAACCGCAGCGTTATTGGACATACCTATCAAGATGTACATGCCGGCACAGCTCTGCCGGCGAACAGTTTACCACTCCGCCACAGTGCCGTCCGCATTGCGCCATAACGGATTTTTCCAGTCATGGCCAATCTGGGCCATCTCTCTTACCTTCTCTTCATTCACTTCAATTCCGAGTCCCGGGCCTTGCGGTATCTTAACAAAACCGTTTTCGTATCCGAACACTTTCGGGTCTTTCAAATAGTCGAGCAGATCGCTTCCCTGGTTATAATGGATACCCAGGCTCTGTTCCTGGATAAAAGCATTCGGGGAACATGCGTCGACATGCAGGCAAGCAGCCAACGCAATCGGTCCGAGCGGACAATGCGGCGCGAGAGCAACGTCGTATGCTTCAGCCATCGCTGCAATTTTGCGAGTCTCCAGAATTCCTCCGGCATGGGAAACATCCGGCTGGATAATATCGACGATCCCTTGCTGCAGCAGCTCCTTGAAGCCCCAACGCGTATACATGCGCTCGCCTGTCGCAATGGGAGCGGAGGTGTATCTGGCAATCTCCTTCAGCGCTTCGTTGTTCTCGGGCAACACCGGCTCCTCGATAAACATCGGACGCAGAGGTTCCAGCTCCTTGGCGAGAATTTTCGCCATCGCTTTGTGCACGCGACCATGGAAGTCGATGCCTATGCCGAATTGCGGGCCGCCTACTTCGCGGACCGTATATAAGCGATCCAGAACCGCCTGCACTTTGTCGAAGGAATCGATGTAATGCAATTCTTCCGTGCCGTTCATCTTTACAGCGGTGAAACCTGCATCAATCTGCTTCTGGGCCGCTTCTCTAACATCGCTTGGGCGGTCTCCCCCAATCCAGTTGTAGACGCGGATGCTGTCCCGGCAGGAACCGCCGAGCAGATCGTACACCGGAGCATTGTAAAATTTGCCCTTGATATCCCACAAGGCTTGCTCGATGCCCGAGATGGCGCTCGTAAGGATAGGTCCTCCGCGATAGAAGCCGCCCCTGTACATGACTTGCCACAGATCTTCAATCCGCATGGGATCCTGTCCGATCAGATAGGAGCTGAGTTCTTCGACGGCAGCGCGAACCGTATCCGCACGACCTTCGACGACCGGCTCGCCCCAACCGACGAGTCCGTCATCCGTTGTCATCTTGAGGAAGAGCCAACGAGGAGGAACTTTAAATAATTCGATCGATTTAATTTTCATCAGGAGTCCCATCCTTTGCAATATGAAGTAGACGATTGACAATCATTGTAGCCATCGGCTCATGTCCATAACGTTCGATCAACTTCCAGGTCACGACCGTCACATATCCTTTGCCAAGCGGATGGCGTACGATCGAACCTCCGTTTTGTCCGAGCCATCCCTGGAAGTAGCCGGATATAACTTCCCCGGCTTCCGCGGTGCCCGGATTGCCAAACATATTAACCGTCCGTTTTACGCCTACCTTCTTGTAATCGCCGAACGGCAGTACGTAGTCCGGATACAAACCTTCCAGCTCCCAGCCCATCTCGGGCAGCAGCGGCAGTCCATCGAAGCAACGGGAATCCACGTAATTCATGGAGGATGCTCTCGGCCAGCTCTCGCCGGGAGCGAGCTGCCTGAAGGTAAACGGGCCAGACGCCTTAAGGCCGTCTCCCTTCTCGGCAAGGAACAGCACGCTGCCGCCCTGGCGCGCAAAGCTCTCCGCTTCCTTGTCCAGGCAGTCCGTTACCATAACAGCCTCGTTCGTTAGGGTACCGGCCGTATGCCAACGGTTGGCTTCCAACGCTGCCTGGAAACCCGCATTTAACCCGTGAATCGCCACGGCAGACTCCCGATCGGCGTTTACTAGCTGCTTCGGAGTGAAGGTCAGTTCGTATTCGTTGCGAGCCACGCAGGCTCCTTCGACGATCCATTCCAGCACCAGACGCTCTGCCAGTACCTCCTTGCTCTCTGGCACGGTAAACGTAATCGCGCCGGGAAGCTGCTTCCATACGTCGTCGATCTCTACTTGCACCGTGCCTTGCATAGCGCTGTTCGCCAGAGACCACTTGACCTCTCCGGACATCCGTCTTCCGTCGTCATTAGTCAGCACCAGCTCCCAGGAGACTTGTTCGCCCGACCATAGATTCGCACGCTCCACCTCGGCAAATACGCAACAGGCGCCATTGAAGTCGATCAGGCGATCGAAACCTTCCTTAGGCTGACGCAGGAAATCCAGCCATCCGTTCGTTTCCCACTCGATGTCGGTAAATTCGGTGACAACGTAGCCGCCGATGGCAGGACGCTTCCGCATCTCCTCGATTAACGACTTGACCGCGCGGAACATGCGGCGCTGCGAATGAACGGCTAATGTTTCGAAATCGCCGAAGGCGCTTGCCAAGCCGAACTTGTCCATATTATCCAGAGCCGTCGTAGGTTTCTTATAGTCGTCCTGATGGGTCTCTTCGCCCTGATTGATAAACCACCAAGGCTCGTTGCCGTCATAAAAGTCTTTCAAACGCTCCACGCTCGGCAGTCCCCAGACGCCGAATTCGGATACAATGATCGGCTCCCCCTGGGATCGATACGGCGCTACAAAGTTTTTATCCGGGTTGCCGATCAACAGCTCATCCAGATCCTCTCTCCACTCATCCAACTGCTCGGGGCAGGCAAAGTAGCGGTGATGATCATTGATGTCCGTCTTGATATGCGTCCATCCGCTGTTATCGCAGATCAGGCGGGTAGGATCCCATTCCTTCAGCCAATCGTAAAGCTCCGCGACATGCTGCTGCTTCTCGGGATCAAATTCCAGATCCCACTCAAGACCCCATTCTTCGTTATAAATGGACCATATAATAATGGAAGGATGATTGTAATCCCGTTTGAGCATCGCTTCGATCTCCGACACAAATCGGGTTCTCGCCGCTTCGGTCCACTTTACAAAGTTCGGCGGCTCCGCCCAAACGAGCATGCCTAGTCGATCCGCCCAATACAAGTACTCCGGGATTTCTACTTTGATATGTTTGCGCAACAAATTGAAGCCCATCTGCTTGGCCAGCTCAATCTCCTTGACTATCTCATCAACGGAACCCGCCGTGTAGATGGAATCGGGATAAAAAGCTTGATCCAGCGCCCCCCGAATATAGACAGGTTGGTTATTGACATAAATGCGGCCGTCTCTTTGCTCAACCTTGCGCATGCCGAAAATCGCAACAAACCGGTCAATGACGCCGTTCGCATCCGATAAACAAACTTCGATCTCGTATAAATGCGGCGCTTCCGTCGACCAAAGGAGCATCCCGGGAACCGGCTTGTCCCAATTCACTTGAATCGACCGATTAAGCCCCTCGGAGCGGATCTCGCCAAGCTCGCCCAATTCGCCACTATAGCTGGCCGCCTCGAATGTGTTCTCTTCGCCCAGCGCATGAGGGCGAATCGTATAGTCAAGCTTCAAGTCATGCCCGCCGCCGACAAGCAGCTCTGCCCGCAGTCCCAGCTTCATGCCGTCCAGATCAGGCGTGACCAACACGCTTTCTACGTAGGAGGATGCTCGCTCTTCTACCTTTACCGACTGCCATATTCCGCTCACCCGGGTATACCAGCTGCCTTGCTTGCCAATCGGAATCTCCGCATTATCCTTCGGATCGAATACGCTCAAAACGACCTGATTTTCCTCTTGCATCAACTCGGCAGGAATGGAGAGCTCGAACGGCGTAAAGCCACCTTCGTGTTCGCCGATATAGGCTCCGTTCCACCATACCGCGCAGCGGTAGTCTACCGCGTCAAAGCAGATGCAATGCTGCTTGCCGCTGTCGCGGCCGGGCAAGCTGATCGTCTTGCGATACCAGGCCACGCCGTGGTAGCCGACCAGCTCTCCGCCTTCCCGCTGCCAGATATGAGGAACGGTTACCTTCCTCGCCTCGTTCCATGGCTGTTCATTGTTGTACCAGCTTTCCCTCTCTCCCGCTTGAAGCGGATCGATCAGGAATTGCCATTCTCCATCCAAACTCCAACTTTGTCTCATTTCTCTCTCTCCTCGCCTTACTTAATTCCGGTCATCGTGATGCCCTTAATGATGTGCTTCTGGAATAGAATAAACGCAAGGATAGCCGGCAGGCTGGCAAGCACATTGGCTGCCATCGGTATAATTAATTCCGCCGTATAAGCGCTTTGGAATGTAGGAATTCCAACAGGCAGCGTCATCATCTTCTCTTCCGTTACAGCCAGGAACGGCCACAGGTAATTGTTCCAGGAGGTGACAAAAGTAAATATCGCCAAGGCCGCCATGGAGGATCGGGACAGCGGGAGGAATAAGCTCCAGTAGATCCGCAGCAGTCCTGCTCCATCGATTTTCGCCGCTTCCACCAGGTCCTTCGGAATTCCGTCATAAAACTGTTTTAGAATAAATACGCCCAAAGGTGCCGCCAAGCTGGGCAGAATTAACGCAGGGTAGGAATTGATAAGATTAAGGTCGACCATAATTTGGAATAGCGGTATGATTTTCGCTTCAATCGGAACCATAAGTCCCATTAGAACCAGCCAGAAAATCAATTGTTTGCCTACAAAACGTATCCGTGACAACGCAAAAGCCGCCAGGGAATTGATCAGCAGCGTAAGCACGGTTACGACAAGAGCGACCAGCGAGCTGTTTAAGGTCCAGCTCCAGACAGATGCATTTCCTAACACGTATTTGTAGTTGTCCAGTGTAAACGGCGCCTTAAACAACTCGCTCATCACCGTAACCGCGCTGCCCGCAGGCTTAACCGCCGTAACGATCATCCACACCAGGGGGGCCAGCCATATGACGGCTAGTCCGAAGCCGAGCACATAGAGGATCAGACGGCCGATGCTCATTCGTCGCAAGCTGTTAGTCATCAGGTATCCCTCCTTCTTCATTCATCTACGGCTAATCTTTATTGGTAAAAAACTTAAACTGAATAACAGCAAACAGGATGGTGACCACAAAGAGAACATAGGACATGGCGGAGGCCGTGCCCATATCGCGTTCGATAAAACCTTTTTCGTATATATATTGCACGAGCGTTCTCGTCGATGTTCCAGGCCCGCCCTTGGTCATCAGATACGTCTGTCCAAAGAGCTTAAATGAAGATATCGTTTGTAAAACCACGGTAAGCAGCATCACATTTTTCAGCGACGGCAGTGTAATGGACACCAATTGTCTCCAGGTTCCCGCACCGTCGATTCTTGCCGCCTCGTACAGATCCTCCGGAATTTCCTGAAGGCCGGCGAGGAACAGAACCATATTAAAGCCTACCGTCCACCATACCGTAGCGATAAGAATGGATATCCATGCAAGCGTCGGCTCATCCAGCCAAAAGATCTCCGACACCACGCCCATTTTGTGAAGAAAGGTATTAAGCAACCCCGTATAAGGTTGTAGAATAAACACCCAAATACTCGAAATAACCGAAATCGACAATACAAAAGGCAAAAAATAGACCGACCTGAGAAAAGTCGTGCCCTTCAGGTTCGCATTCACGATCAAGGCAAGGGTCAGTCCGACAATAATGAGCGTCGGGGTCGAAATCAAAACAAAGTAAAACGTATTCCAGAGCGCTTCCCAAAAATACTTGTCGCGTATCATCTGCGTGTAGTTGGATAAGCCTATAAAAGTGGATTCCATCGAGATCGAGACCTTATGAAAGCTGGTCACAAATCCTCTCACAATCGGATACAGCATGAACATCGAATAGATAATCAAAAAGGGGAGTAGAAACAAGTAACCCGCAATGTTTTCGCCCTTCGATCCCAGTCGTAATTTCATTTCGGCGAGACCTCCTCTCAAAAGCAGAGTGCCTGGATCATCACCCAGACACCCTACTAGTCAACCTTGCATTATTTGGCAAGCAGTTCGTTGATTTCCTTCTCGGCGCGTTCGAGAGTCTCTTCCGGCGTCGCCTGTCCGTTCATCATGACATTCAGATGTTTTTTAAAGATATCTTGTACAGCCGTAATCTTAGGAGAGTTCGGCATATAGCTGACATAATCGGCAATTTCAACATAATCGCTTCTGTATTTCAGCGCCTTGAATTCATCCGAGTTCACAACGGCAGGTTTACTTGGCACATGGCCGGCTTGCGCCCACACGCCTGCGTTGGAAGCGACCCAATCCGCAAATTTCAGCGCCGCTGCCTGTTTCGCGGCATCTTGGCTCTTTTGGATAGGAAGGACGAAGGTATGCGAATCGCCCCATGTCGCTTTCCGGTCGAATAGCTGTGGAATTGGCAGCGCGATAAACTTGAGGTTCTCGTTCTGCTCCATCGATCCTGTCATCCAGCCGCCGTTAAACATAAGCGCGCCCTTGTTGGCCGTAAAGATTTCGCCGCCGTTTTTCGTGTTTTTTGGCCACAGGTCTTCATTTACCATTTGGTTCATGTAGACAAGCGCTTGTTTCCCTTGTTCATTGTTAAATGCAGCCGTCTTGGCATCATCGCTCAAGAGCTTGCCGTTCATCTGGGAATACAATGTCCACCAGATACGCAGCGGAGAGTCGCCGTTCGAAGTTGCAGCTACCGGGAATACGCCTTCCGGCAGTTTGCCTTTAAGATCTTGCAGCGTCTTCATAAATCCTTCTTGTCCGCCTTCAAGCTCCAGCTTGCCTTCAGCGCCTACAAGGCCTGCCTCTTGTACCAATGTCTCGTTGGCATACAGAATCAATGCGTGAGTATCCAGCGGCACGGCATAATTTTTGCCGTCGAGCACAGTCGCGTTCAAGATGTTCTCGCTGTATGTGCTCCAGTCAATGCCGGCTTCTTTGGCAACATCGCCAATCTCATGGATCAAGCCGCCCTCCGTCAACTCCGACAATTTGGAAGCATGTGCGATCGCGATGTCGGGAGCCTGATTCGAGACGATGCTCGTTTGAAGCTTGGTGTAATATTCTTCAGCCTTCAAATTCAGAATTTCCACTTGAATGTCTTCGTGGCTGCTATTGAATTTGGTAACAAGCTCCTTCATAAAGTCTCCGTCCCCGCCGCTAAATGGAGCCCAATATTTAAGCTCCACTGGAGCTGCTGCCGGTGCTTGTGTGGAACCGCCTTCATTTGGGGCTTTTTCAGCCTCTTTGCCGCAACCCGCCAATGTTCCCGCTATCAATACGGAACTCAAAACCAAAGCGCTTAACTTTTTCATACCGATCCCCTCTCAAATGTGCAATATAAAATCTGTATCTTTATTATTACATCATTTATCGTTTTATTTCAAGTATTATTATTATAATAAAGATGGGAAACCCATCCGAGCAAGGAGCATTAGCTCCTTGCTCTCGGGCTGTATTTGATTTTCATCAAAAAATCCTGCTCATAATTGCCGAACTTGCGTCCAAAAATATTGATTCCTCCAACGTTTGCCGCGTTCTTTTTTACGCCTAATCGCACCGAAATATAAGGTTTGTCCAGCATAGCAAGCTCATCGACGGTTACTGGAGAGATCGGCACCCCGTCAATAAAGCTGCCCTCGCCGTTGATTCTCCAGCTCTTTAGCAAGCCGTATTGCGTATTCATCGTCCTCCACCACGAAGGTGTCAGAAACCCGCGTTCGCCGCCGAAATCGCCCGGCGAAGTCCACGTTCCGACCTCAATGCCGTTTACCCAGCAAGTAATATCGGACGGCCAATCCAGCTTATGATAGGGCGCTTCCGAGCACAGCTCAAGCGAAAGCTCAAGCTCCTCAACTTGCGTTCCATACGGGATGCGGTTGGGAAAATGGTATTCGACATAACCCGAACGGAACCATAGCAGCTGCGCGCGCTTGCGCTCCGGCTCATAGAAAGAGCGCGGATCGTCCTGGACCAGCAGGATGCCCTCTTCGCTCAACAAACCGCAGGTAGGCTGTATATCGCAATGAACAAAATCGCCGATCGGAAGCTCGACGATAAAGGAATTCTCCTCCTGCTTTCCCCTGTCCGTCAAATTGATAATAATCCGGTCATACTTTTTGGAATTAACTTTCTGGCTGCCACGTCCCGGCACAATCTCCGTCGAGATGATGCCCGCATCCTCCAGTTTCTTAATGTTAACCGCGGCCGTTGAGAAAGGAAGCTCCATTCGATCGGCTATTTCATTGACATTTAGCGGTCCTTCACTCAAAATCCTCACAATTTCCATCCGGTGCTCATGGGATAATGCTTTGCATATTTCCAATGCTTCTTGCAAGGTAAGCTCTAAAGTTCTCATAAGGACCTTCCTTTATAACAAGTTTTATTATTATAATAGTAACTGTACTGATAAAAGTTCAAAATAGCAAGCGGAGGGGAATCGTAAATCACCCCAACAAAATGATGAACCCTATGGAGGTTAACGCGATGGAAAAAAAGACTGGTCTGGAGCTGCTCGAGCAGACGAAGATTATTGCTATTGTTCGGGGAATACAGAGCAAGGATGCAGAGAATCTCGCCCAGGCGCTGCTGGACGGCGGCATCCGCGTCATGGAGATTACTTTGAACACGCCCGGGGCGGAGGGGATGATTCAGTCGCTTCAAATGAAGTTCGGGGAGCGCATGTATATCGGGGCCGGCACGGTGCTGGATTCGGACGATGCCAAGCGGGCGCTTGACGCCGGGGCGGACTTTTTCGTGACGCCGAATACCGATGAAAGTGTGATCCGATATGCAACGGAGCACGGAAAAGCGATTTTTCCGGGAGCCATGACGCCAACAGAGGTTGTCCGGGCTTGGAAAGCCGGCGCCACGGCGGTTAAAATTTTCCCGGGAGCAAGCTTGGGCCTCGGATACTTTAAGGAATTGATGGGTCCTCTCAACCATATTCCGATGGTAGCGGTTGGCGGCGTTCACGCGGGCAACCTCGGCGAGTTTCTGCGCATCGGCTGTTCCGGCGTTGGCGTTGGCGGTTCATTGGTGAACCTCCAAGCAATCGCATCCGGCCAATGGGATCAAATACGGGACAACGCCAAGCAATTTATCCAAGCTGTCGATGAATCAAAAAACGCCTA
>NZ_BDQX01000315.1:12947-24002 GCF_003112455.1 Paenibacillus agaridevorans | reverse complement strand
CCCTGGAAAGTCCGTTTTCACAGATTTTCCAGGGCAGCCCCGTTTGTATCAGTCGAGTGGCGTTATAGCTGAAGCAGCGGGAGCAACCTATAAGCTGTCGCAAACCGGAACAAAGATCGAAAATAGACTCCCTTTGCCCCATTCCGAGCTCAACTTAATATAGCCGCCTTGCTCCGTAATGATTTTCCTGGCCAAATATAGGCCAATTCCCACTCCGTGTGTATCAGTGACATCGGCTCCGCGATAAAATCGTTTAAAGATTTGGCTTACTTCATGCTCCGGTATGCCCTTGCCGTTATCTTCAATGTCGATTCTCGCGAACAGCTCGTATTTGTGAATCGAAACTTTGATGACGCCCGCTTCATCCGTATATTTTACGGCGTTGTCCAGCACATTTACGATTGCTTCCCCGGTCCACTTTACATCATGCATCAACTCGATCCTTTGCTCGCCGCTAAATTGAATTTCTACGTTCTTCTTCTCTGCGTGAGGATACATCTGTTTGATTGCGGCAAAAACCGTTTGGCCAATATCGTGCTTCTGCGTTTGAATCGTAATAATGCCGCTCTCAAGCCGGGACATCTTGATCAGATTATCCATGAGCCACGTCAGCTTTTCCGTCTGGCTTTGCAGAATACGAGTAAATTCCTGACGCTTATCCGTAGTCAACCCGCTATCCATTAACAAACCATTGTAGATGGTCAAGTTGGCTAGCGGCGTTTTCAGCTGGTGGGCTATATCCGAGATAAGCGACTTCACTTCCTCGCTTTCCTCTTTATACCGCTGCTTCTGCATCCTTAAAATTCCCGATAGCTTAAGCACTTGCTCCTGCAGCTTGGACAACAGATTATCCTCTGAAACGGGGAACAATTCGCTGTCCTGTCTATCGATAATAGATTGAATCGTTAACGAAAGCTTGGACAGGATCGAGGACATTTGATTTCGAATACTCAGCATAAAACCCGTAAATATGCCAGCCGCCGCCAAAACGAAAAGAACCGACAGCGCAATAATGGCCCGACTGGCCTCATATTGCATTAATAAAAAAATAAATAGGCCGCATGCGATTGCATACAGCGCCGAGCTAGCGATGATAATTCGGGTAAAGGAGCTTCTCAACCTTCACTCCCCCAAGTATATCCGATGCCAAAAACAGTCTTGATATAGACGTTTTGTTTCGGATCATCTTCAATTTTATTACGCAATCTTTTGATATTTACGCTTAGCGTATTTTCATCCACGAAGATCCCATCCAGATCCCATAACTTTTCGAGTATCATCTGCCGGGTTAGCACCATCTTGTTATGTCGGGAAAGGATCGTTAAAAGTTTGAATTCCGTTGTGGTCAGCTTAATCTCCCGATTATGTTTATACACCTTCATCTTATCATAGTGGATGATTAAATCCTTATACGAAAACAGCTGCGGATTTTCTTCTCCCCCGCCTCTGCGAAGAATCGCCTTAATTCGCTGGCTTAACACCGCCATGCTAAATGGCTTCGCGATATAATCATCCGCGCCGGATTCGAAACCCGCGATCATATCCTGTTCTGTATCTTTGGCTGTTAAAAATAGAATGGGAACCGTCGAGATTTGGCGAATTTCCTTACACAACTCCATGCCGCTTTTATCGGGCAAGTTATTATCAAGAATAATGAGATGAACCTCATGGCTGCGATAGGCGATCAACCCCTCTTCACTCGAGAAAGCAGATAAAATATCGTAATTTTCATTCCCTAGCGCATAAGCCAGTCCTTCATTTAACAGCCGATCGTCTTCGACAATGAGAATCCTCGCCATGGCGTTCACCTCCTCTTATTCTTTAACTCTCTTCTCTCAAACGTTCCACGATACTCATCTTCTTTGATCTATTATAAGCGATAATCGGCACGCTTAGGCAAGCTGCGAACACAAACGCCAGCGCGATCAGCAAAGGAAGCGTTGGGTACGTATAGATGGCATAATCGGCTTCTTGACTAAACACATAATAAGCACCATAGCTGATCAATGACCCTAACGAAATAATCAGCAACGTTGATATAACTCCATAACCTGTTCCTTCGAGCAGCAGCATTTTCCGCAATTGGCGTTTCGTCATCCCGATGCTTTCCATCATTGCAAATTCATGCTTGCGTACGACAACGCTCGTTAACATGGTACTGATGAAGTTGAGAATGCCGATAGCGGCAAGAATCAGCGTAATAGCTCCGCCTAAAATGTAAAAGATGATCTTGGCAGACTCCATTTTCTCCGCCCATTGCAGCTTTGATGTCAGCTCAATTTCACGGTCGCCTGCAACCAACGCCTCCAATTGCTCCTGAATTCGCTCATGCCCGCCCTTCTCGGCTTGGATGTTCATTTTATACAAAAGCGGTTCTCTAATGATTTGCTTTATAGCGTTATGACTGACGTACACATTAGGCGCCATCCCGCCGAACGAAACCTGGAATTGCGGGCTTACAAATCCGCCTATCTCAAGCTCCCGCTCAACACCACCCTCCTTGAAGTTTAACGGAAAGCGATCCCCCCTGTTCAAAAGCTCTTCACTTGCGCTCAGCAGGGCAATCTCGCCTTTTTCGAATCGTTCCACATCAATGGGGGTTTCGAGACTTTTGTTTAGTTCAGTTACATACTTGGTATCGATCCCAATCAGCACGGACCAAAACATTCCCGAATCCTTCAATTGCTCGTCCGTGGGTCGTTCCATCCCGTATCTCATAACGATATCATCGACGAACTTTCCAAACACTTCGGGCGTATAACCGAGACTGCCGCCCCTATCGATATACGTTTTCCTGACGTCCGTAATCCCGCTCATTTGCCGAACGGACTCCGCCATCTCCTCCGTCAATTTCTGTTTTTGCTCCCCTTGATATCCGAAATCGACCGTCTTGTTTTCCAATTCAAAATCATTATCGACATAGCTGGCAATAAAATTATCTGTGTTCATGCTGAGCACAAGCGTATTGACCGTCAGGAAAGTAGTGAGACCTGTAAACAGCGACAGGAACACGGTTAATGCCCGCTTTTTATCCCGGAACATATTACGTAATGCCATTCGATATAGCTTGGAGCCATGTCTCCCCTTCTTTGTTGTCGTCCTCACATACTTTGCAGCTTCAACCGGGGAAATCTTTGCTGCAATTCGGGCCGGCTTCCTGCATCCGGCCATTGTCGTCAACCAGGCGAACAACGCCGCTCCCGCATAGATAACGGGATGAAAAGATATCTCGACTTCCGTATCCAAAGTAAAGGCTTCAATCGCCAACGGCACCGCAACTAATGCTGTGATCATCCCTGCTGCAACGCCTATCGGTATCCCGATCCATGCCAATCGGACAGCTTGGCCGTTCACCATTTTTATAATCTGTTTCCTCGTCATCCCAATCGTCTTTAACAGCCCGTAAAATTTTGTGTCCGTAGCTACAGAAATATAGAGCACATTATAAATGAGCAAATATCCGCTAAACATGATAAACACAATAATTCCGATGATCCCCAGCGCGGTTGCCATTTTCGAGTTGTTCTGGCTTTCTGTATTGGAGTAGCTCGCCAAATTCTGATCTTCATTCAGCTTCAGGTCCTGTTCCAGCCTGCTCATGTTTTGATCGATGCTGCTTCCGCCTTTAAATGCAATGGATGCTACTGTACCTTTGTCGCCAAAGCCCGCGCCAGCGGATTCGGCAAATTCACGTGATACTATAATGACCCCGGCATTGCCTGAGCGCAGTTGAGAATAATCCGTATACCAGCCGCTTAAAATGAAGGATTCGGTGCTCTCCCCCGCTTCGCTTCGATACGTTAGAGGCAAGGTCATCCCGATTGTCGGCTCTGGGATATTTAGCTTGTCCAATATCCAGGTCGGGACGATCACTTCGTTGCGCTTCTCCGGATAAGAATTGACTTTGCTCCCCAGAAGAGGAGCTCTCATCTTGTCCCATTCGGACTCGTCGTACCTGTGCATACTGACATCCAGATCACCCATCTCTTGCGTTGGGATCACTTGCCCCACTTTCGTATCGAGTCCTACATGGCTCACATACGGAAGCTGCTTCAACCGTTCAATCTGCTCTTGTGAAGGATTGGATAATGCCACATCCGCCGTCGTGCCAATCATTCTTATCTGCTGCATGTCGAAGGTTTTTATAAAACTCATGCCAAGAGTAAATACGGTCGTCAGCAACCAGGTGGTTAAAATGACGGCCAAGATGACGTAACGGTTCCTTGTGCGGTTTGCTTTTAAGCTTTTGCGAATCAGTTTTTTAATGATTCTTTTATTGGAATTTGGAAACATCATCCTTGTTTCCCCCCAACAACCTTACCGTCGCCAAGGCGGATGATCGTGTCGGCAAGCTGGGCGATTTCTTCGCTATGCGTAATCATCACCATCGTCTGATTAAATTGTTTACTCGTTACCTTGAGCAGTCCGATGACCTCCTGGCTTGTACGGCTATCCAAGTTGCCGGTAGGCTCGTCCGCGAGAATAATAGAGGGCTTCGTGGCCAATGCGCGAGCAATAGCAACCCTCTGTTGCTGTCCCCCGGACAAATGACCGGGCAAGTTATCCAGCTTCCCCGCCAAACCTAACGTTTTAACAATATGATCCACATACGATTTATCGATCGTATTGCCGTCCAGCTCAATCGGCAGCACAATATTTTCATATACATTAAGGATCGGAACAAGGTTGTAATGTTGAAAAACAAACCCGATCTTCCTGCGCCTAAATACCGTTAGCTCGTCGTCGTTCATATCGAGTATAGACTTCCCGTCCACGATGACCTGCCCGCCAGTCGCTCGATCCAGACCGCCCAGCATGTGCAGCAACGTGGATTTCCCGCTCCCCGAAGTACCGACGATAGCCGCAAACTCTCCCTCTTTGATCTCTATATTTACGCCATCCAGCGCCTTCACCTGATTGGGCTCCTTGCCATAGATCTTCCTTAAATCAACCGTTCGCAAAATACTCATCCTGATCCACCCCATCCTGCATTTTTAAACTATAGTCTGAATGATACTCGCCACTTCTTACATTCTCGTGACAGAGATGGCCAAACACAAATGACCCACAAGAGGGTCACCTTTTTCAAGATGTCCTTCTTATGGGTCACAGTTCAATCGAATCAAGTTTTTTGAATTTTTAAGTCCAGCAATCGTTTCTGAATATTAATGGCGACAATCGCCATTTGGGCGCGAGTCAACTCCGCGTCCGGACGTATGGTTCCATCGCCGTAGCCTGCGAATATTTTATACTTCACACCTAATGCAAGCGCATTCCTTTCCGATACGGACAACGCTGCAACATCTGTAAACGGCGCCAGCCATTCATTAACCTCCGCCGTGGATAAGGTTGTATTTACTCCGGCAAGCTTTAGCGCGGCAGCCGCAATTTGAACGGCGGATTTTCGAGCAATATTGCTGCTTGGCGGCGATGCTGTTATCCCCTCCGTTAAGCCCTTGCTTTCAGCCGTTGCCATTGTTTTGCCAAACCATTCATTGGTCGTTGTTATTGCGTCAGGATTGACAGCCAAACCTAATGTGCGCATAAACATGGCCGTCGACTCGGCAACGGTAACGCTGTCGTTCGGTCTGAACAAATTGTTATAACCGGAAACAATAAGCTTGTTTGCTGCCTGTGCAACGGATTCTGCATACCATGCCGATGATTCAACGTCGTTGAATGTTTTGTTTACCGCGACAGGGAAATAATCTCCGTTACTGCTTACAAGCAACGTAACGGCGCCCGTTGCGCGGTCAATCACCGTAGGAATGGGAACGACCGTTCCGTCGCTTTCCATATACGCATAAGTCGCAACTTTAGCTGCAACTGCGGGAGAAATCGTTAACGATACCGGCTGCATGGCTTCTGTGCTCCTTAGCATAATCGTGCTGGCAGGCCCGGCAACCGTAATAGCCGCATCTGATTTTGGAGCGTCCTGCGCAATTTGTTTCTGGCGCTGAGTCGACGTACGACTAACGGTCGGCGTCGTGCTTGGCGCAGGCGTTACAGTAGCCACCGGGCTAGGGGTCGGGGTAGGCGTTGGCGTTGGCCCCGTTCCGCTTGGCGGACCGCCATTATTTGTGCCGGGATCTGGCGTTGGCGCATCGATAACTGCAACCGTTGCCGTACCGCTCTTTGTCATATCAACAGTCGACGTTGCTGTTATGGTAATGGTCGAAGCTGTTTCTGCTGCGCTGACCGTAACGATTCCGTCAGAGCTGATTGTGGTGCCGGCGTTAAGCGCGACATTGCCCTCAATCGTCCATGCAACCGTTTGCGCCGGATTGTTTGTTCCTATAACCGACGCTGTAAATGCCTTTGTACTGCCCTTCTGCACCGTCGCGGTCGAAGGTGAAACGGTCACTGATGTTACGGACGTGGCGTATGGCGTCGCAGTAATCGCCAATGTCAGTGTAACCGTTGTTTGCGGTGTACCCCCTTCCTTGCTCAGGGTTACTGTAAAGGTGTAGCTGCCGTCCGTTCCTCTCTCGTCGCTCTCCGTGCCCGCGACCGCCGCCGTAAACGTATCGTCCGCAACCGTTGCGGTCACGCCGTATAAATTCAGGCTGCCGATGATCGTTTCCACTGTCGACTTCGCCTGAGCGATGTCCCCTATATCCGCCTGTTCTGCCGTATAGGCTGCGCTTTCCACCGAAGTCTTGGCAGCATCGATGGCCTGATCGACCGGTATATCGACCTCATTAAAATGAACAAGATAATACACGTCTTTTCCGTCCGTGCGGCTTATTCGGACAACTGCGGTTTTTTCGTCGGCGGTCGCTTGAATAATGTCAATCGTTGCGCCTGCGTCCATCGAATTCGAGCCGAGCGTCGCCGCTACTGTCGGGAGCGGATGATACGCCGCCACATCCAACGTGTAGTTCTTGGTGCCGGGGTCGAACTCTGCAACCGGCACGCCGTCGACCGTCAGCGTCTCCAGCACCATCAAATCCGCGAGATCGTCATGCAACTCTCCAATGACGGCGAAGTCCAAAAACTGCATCGGGCCCGGCGAAGATCCGCTTACCGTCCCTGGCGGCCCGGTGACAGACGAGAAGAAGTTAAGCTCGTTTACGACCATCACATACCGCGCCGTAATCGGCTTGCCGTCATTGTTGGCTAAAACATCGGTTGCCCGGCGCCCCAGCGTGTAGTTGGTTCCGAGAGTGCCGCCTTTTAACGCCTCTTGGGTTAATGGATTCCAGTTTGATGCGGCGGACGTGCTTTGGCTATTGGCGTTAGCAGGCTGGCGCCCGCTGCCCGCAAAGTAATTCCATGGACCGCTGTACCCCACCAAATTTTCGACGCCAAAAGGATTTTTCGTCGGCCAGTTGTTAGCCTCATAATACTGGCGATCCGGCTCCGGTTGTCCGGCCGCGAGCACCGGATCTAGCGGGTTATAGAAGTTATTGTAGGATTCTATAAGCGACTCATAGGCTTCCGCGTCGTTTGTCCACCAGGCGGAGCTGTTTCTTGAGCGCCCGGGAGAGCCCATCGTGCCAAATTCTATTTCGATGCGCGAAATATCGATCTGCCTGCCCAAATCCAGGGCAACCCAATAGCGCCAAGGGGTTCTGCCCGCGTTCATCTCGAACGACGAGCCGCTTTGGAAAAACGCGTACCCCTCCGAAGTCGTCATGGAGGTGCGGTCTTCCTCAAGGACGTTCCCCTTCGGGGCCTCCTCGTTATGCGAAACGATTTTGATATCCGCGCCCATCACGGCTTTACCCCAATCATGCACCGTGGAGTTGTTGATTTCGAAGTACGGCTTGTAATAATCGGGATAATAATTGTCGGGGGCGGCGGGTATTGTGATGCCTGATGCTTCCGACGGCTGCAACTCGCCTAAAATTCTGTAGGTGCCCGGGACGGTCGGCCTGTAGCCGTACGTATCCCACTTGACCGGGACTTTAACGGTATGGCCGTTGGATAAGGTGACATCCAGTTCGTCCTTCAGCGTTAAGTCTGTAACCTTGGTGCCCAAAGACACTTTCATCTGGTTTTGATGCTCCCAGCCCATGATACGCAGGTTAAGGTCCCTATCGGTTGGCTTGTACCCGTTCGGGAACACGTATGTATCCCGGTCGCGCTTGATAATCGTGATGTCCGCCATGTAAATCGTCGATGACTGCCACTCTTGGCGGCCAGTGCCGGTGGCGGGGAAGCTGCCGTAAATGCCCCACTTGGAACGCCCGAAATTGACGTTGTTCCCCTGATCGTCCTTCAGGGTATTGTAGTTCCCTTCCCTGTATACAGGTCCGGGGCCGGATGGGTTGGGTGCGGGAAGCTGCAGCTCCGTGTTGCGCCTTAACATATCGGCTTCATTAAGCGTTCCCTCGCCGAGCAGCTCGCCTGTATCCGTATCGGTTACCCTTACGTAGAGATGCCCGAAATCCGCCGTTTCGGTTGTCAACTCGATATCGATCCAGCGGTCGACAAATTCTTCTTTGGACAGCGTAAGGAAGGTTCCCGTGTTAGTTCCCCCGGCGGATTGCATGCCGCTCGGCGTCGAATTGTTGCGACTGTGTTCGAATGACAGGGTGCCGCCTGCTCTAAGCCCAATGCCTACAGTCGGAGATCCGTTGGCGTTGCCTTTGGCCTCCTTGATCTGATAAATATAATTGTAGTTGTTGGGAGACCAGGTTCCTATGCCGTTGGCACCGACCTGCTTTTGCCGCTTCACCGTTTCCGAGGGAACCAGCAGCCGCCAGAAATGGGTCGTCACCGTTCCCGGACCGTCATTGGCGACGACGTTGTCCGGTGTGTAATTGGTTTTCATCTCCAGTCGCTGGGTCGTGCTGCTGGCCGCGCCGCGGTCTCCGTCCTCATGCCCGGGAGCGGCGGCAGGCGCGTCGAACTTGTGGATACGGATAATATCCGACTGAAGTTTATCGAACCCGGAGATTTTACCGGCTTTGGTCATCGTGCCATCGTATTTTACATCCACCCCGTAGGCGTCAATTCTGCCGTCGGAATTGTCCTTGGCGATCGTCTGCACGTACATGTTATCGCCGTACCAAGCGAGCGGAATCTCTCTGTCATCCTTGGGCAGATCGTTCGAAACGCCGGCGGGCTTGAATTTATTGATGTCGTTTGCCGTATGGACGTAGACATCCGGTCCCCAGAACGAGTCGTACCAATCCTTCCCGCTATAGGAGGACGGCTTCATCGGCGCCTCAATGGAGTTTAAGCCGGTGTCTCCATAGCCGATATAAGTGGAGCCCCAAGTGTCCATACCGTGCTCGTTCGCGCGGATGTTCATCGGCGCGACCAGCTCGCCCGGCTTATTTATGGCCTCGGTTTCCCCGCCTTGGACACTTCGGGTTAATGTAAAATCCGATAAGGACTGTATGGTTACAGTGATCGTGTATCTCCTTGTGTTTTGACCGTTTGCAACGTCCAGGTAATAGGTTCCGCCTGTCCAGCCCGGCACTACTCTATTCCCTTGCGAATCCTTTAGCCCCAGCTCGTAATCGCCATTGTTAATGCCGGCAAGACGGACGATTTCGGCGCCGTCGCTCTCATAAACCTTGACAGTCGAGCCCGCGTTGACGACCGGGTGCAGCATCTGATAAAACGTGCCGTACGGCAAATCAATCGTAATGGTGCCCGTGGTCCCCGATTTGGTTACCGCCTGGCCTCTGTACGGCTTCGTGAGCACCACGTCCAAAGGATCGTCCGGGTCGAGCGTTTGGTTTGCCGCAGTCGAGTAGATATCCGTACCTGCTGCCTGGACTGTTGCACCGGGCAACACCATGCCGCCGAAAACCTGAAAAACAAGCGTTAATGTAATCAGAAAACTAATCGGCTTCATAAAGATTTTCCTTTTTCGCATGTTATCGTTTCCTCCTCCATAATAGGCTTTTTTCATCGAAACCAACTTTGCATCAAGCAATGGTTCAAAATCTTTTGTAAAGCGCTTTCAATCTCTTTTCCAGTATATTTTGAACCTTGCGGGGTCACAATGGACTGCGTTTGTATTCGTTTGTCATTTTTTTAGAATAATAATCGGCGCGGTCGCCATAAACAGCCTTCAACGTGGAAAGACGCCTCCCGCACCACGATTAACGTGATACGGGAGGCGTCTCTTTTTGCCCCATTCTGTAACTCATGAACAACCGTTAAGCTCTACGAAACGGCAGCCTTCGGAACGTTAACGCTTCTCCTTGATCGCTCCGATATCCGTCAGTACCCGCAGCAGCATAACCGCCGTCTGCGCTCGGGTCGCCTGCCGCTTGGGAGCCAGTTCCGTGCCGCTTACGCCTTGCACCCAACCGTTGCCGACAGAGATTGCGACCGCCTCCGCCGCCCAGCCGGATACCTGATCACCGTCCGCGTAACGACGCAGCACGGCGAAATCCGGCGATTTTGCATCGCTCTCCAGCAACAACTGCACGAAGCGGACAATCAGCACCGCCAGCTCCTCGCGCGTTACCGGATCGTTCGGACGGAAGCTCCCGCCCGCTCCCTTTACCAATCCCAGCTCATAACCCGCTGCTATATACGAGGCAAACCATGCTCCAGCGGGCACATCGGCGAACAGCGTGCTTCCGCCTTTATCCGAAACCAACGCTTCCGCACCCCCGTTCCCCAGCAAATGCTGGACCAGCAGCTTCACAACCTCGGCTCGCGTAATCGCCCGATCCGGAGCGAAACGATCCGCCGATGTGCCGTCGACAATATGCCGGCTGACCAGCACCTCGACATCGAGCCTGCTCCAGTGGTTGTCGAGATCCGCAAAGGTACGATCGTACAGCATGACGGCGTATTCGCCCGGTTGCGCAACGGTCGACGCTACCATACGCTGCCGCGTATCGACAATGCCGCCGACATAACTCCATCCTCCCGGCGCCGCGGCATCCTTGCGGTACAAGCCAAGCTTGCGCGCATCCGCTTTGCCAAGCGGCTTGCTCCTATATTGCAGCGCCAGCCGGAACGGCTTCGCAGGCGCGGCATCTTCCGTATCGATCACATAGGCATCGGAGACGGGCTTGTAGCGCTGCGATGCCGACGGTTCTCCAAGGGGATTTCGGGTTACGACCAGCCGCGTACCTT
>NZ_BDQX01000315.1:12198-12777 GCF_003112455.1 Paenibacillus agaridevorans | reverse complement strand
GTTCCGGCTCGCCGCCCGGAGCCGAACCTCCGCCGCTTTGGCCGCCTCCCCCGCCCCCGTCCGTTGCTGCGGCGGTGCGCACCTTCAAGTACATGGGACTTGATACATTCCCGCTTCCGTCAACCGCCGATACAGCAAACGTATAATCCGTCGACGGCTCCAGTCCTTCAATCGCCGCCGTACGTGTACCGGCAGCCACTTGCGTCTCCCGAATGAGGGCAGGATTGTTGTCCGGCGTCCATACGATCGTTGCCGACGACATCTGTTCCGGCTGGATCGGCTCCTCCCAAGCGAGCTGCACTTTTCTTGCCTCCGTCGCCGTCGCCTTCAGCCCCGCTACGGGAGGCGGAGGCGATACATCAACTTCGTCGCGCGCCCCCGCAAGCCTGAGCAATGCCGGCTCCGATTCATTGCCCGCCGCATCGACCGCGATTACGCGGAAATCGTAATCCGTCGACGGCGACAGCCCCGTTGCCTCCGCCCATTGCAGTTCCCGGCCGATCTCCAGCGGTTCGCCGCTGTACGACGTTTCCTCGGCCTTTTTCCACCAGAGCTTCACCGCCGCGAAATCGCGATCCC
>NZ_BDQX01000315.1:7500-12126 GCF_003112455.1 Paenibacillus agaridevorans | reverse complement strand
GCCGCTCCCAAACGAGGACGGCGCCGTTATCGCCGGTCATGCTGCCGTTCAGCCCGCTTACCGGCGCCGGAGGCGTCGAATCTTCGACGATCGCCGTTACGGCATGCTGCGCATCATCGCCAATCGGAACGCCGGCATAGCTGAATATGTCGCCGCTGATGACGACCGTATAGACAGCCCCGTCTGTCAACGCCGCATCCGGCGCAAATTCGGCGGCCATTGCAAGCGTTCGGCCGTCTGCGGTCTCAGCGCCAACAGCGCTTACCGTTCCCTGCACGCTAGCTCCGCCGGCAGCCGTCAGCGTGATCGCTTCGTCCGCGAGCGACTGAATATCGATCGGCTTCGTAAAGCCTGCCAACACGCCGCCGCCCGGCACAGCTTCCACAAAAGCCACTTCGGGCGGCAAGTTCGACACCATCCCGATGTTGACGTCAAAGTGAGGCGGCGGAACTTCCAGCTCGTCGCTATACGTCGTTGCATACCCTTCCTTCTCGTATTTGACCTTCCAGCGGCCCGGCGGAACATCCCAGCCATACCGTCCCTGCCCGTTCGTCCAATGCGGATTCAGCTGCTCATACCATTCCGCGTCCCATATTTCCCAAACGCCGGTGCCGGCGTTTTGCTGGAAGGCCGTCGCTTTGACGCCCTCCAGAACATTGGACATCATGCCCTCGTAGACGAAGCCGCTAGGGTCCCAAATATAGCTCGGCTCCGCTACCGGCGGATCGTAAGGTTTCACCTTGCATTTGTTCTCCTTCAGGTAACGCTCCAGCGTATCCAGCTCTTCGGCAGCCAGCTCATCCAGATGCAAACCGATTTCGTACGTGACGTACCAGAAGCCGATACCGGGCAACCCTGCTCCCTTTACCGTGCCCGCTACGCCGATAGCGGTTTTAAACGCTTCCTGCATCGCAATCATGGCGCGGACCTCTTCCGCGAAGCTCGTGTAATACTCTCTTGCCTGCGCATCGCACAGCCTTCTCGCGTCTTGCGCGGCTCGCTTCGCCCGTTTGAACAGATTGCTGTCATCGTCGAGCCCTTTGGCGTTTACGACCACATCTCTTGCGCCGAGCAGTTGATTCACCGTTGTAACGCCAACTTCGAAAGTCGTTTTGACGGCCGGCGCGTTCAACAGAGCCAACTGGCGTTGTCCGGCCGCGTCTTCGTTAGCTCCATCCGCCTTCGCCGAAGGCAGCTCCGACCTTGGAATGGTGACCGTAACAGACATGCTGGCGCTGTTGTTATGCCATTGCCTGCGAACGGACACATCATACACGGGCACTCCCGTCCGCTCCACCCGGCGCTGCTCCGCCTCCGAAGGCGTGAAGCTGTCGATCATGGAGCTTGAAGCTCGTATCGTCGCGTCAAGATCGTCCGACAAGCTCACATCGGCATACACGCCTCCCGCAGGCACAACCGTGCCATCCGGCTCTTGTTCGCCGCCCGCTGCGGCCCGTTGCAGCTCGAAATCCTCATAGGCAACAGGCACAATAAAACGCAGTTCGTCTTCCGTAGGTTCCTCCGTTTCCGATATGACGGCATCGGGCTTCTTGCGGTAAGTGACCCATACCGGTCCCAGATTGTAGGATGCGGGAACAACCGCTTCGTATCCATCGCCCTTCCGCGTCGCCGATACCGACCGGTCGCCGAGATGCACTTCAACATCGTATACACGTTCCGGGCTGCGAAATTTCATTTGAAAAATAAACGGATACGACGGAATGACGACGTACGGGAATACCGCTACGCCATCATCCGGCCGGAACGTCACCAGCCGGCCGTCCGTTTGCCGCATCGCCACCTCCGCAAGTCCCGGATCGGAAGGATCGTAAGCGACAGTGGTCCCCTCGCCCGCCAGCATCTCCCCTTGCCAGACAATGCCAACCCTCAGCCGATGCTTCTTCCTGGCATTCTCGACCAGTACGACAGGCAGGCTCCATGTACCGAAGGAAGAAGCTGTCGTACGTCCCAACTCGGCAGCCCCATCGTATACGATCACCTCCGCTCCCGCCGGAGCGGTGCCGCTCACTTCAATCTCCGGTTTCGTCGTCAGCTGCGGCGCGCGAATCGTTGCAGGCGTCACTTGCAGCAGAGCCATGCCGATAATGGCCTCTTGCGCTTCCTCTCCAAGCTTGTAGCGAATGCTCGCCTGTATGGGGAGATCCGGCTGCGCAAGGGATGATCCGGCTTTCAGCTTCAGCTGGAATGCGCCTTTCTGGCGATACGCAATATCGCCGAGCGGTACCGATACCGTCGTTCCGTTAAGCTCGGGAGCGACGGGATTGCCGTTCAGCATCGCTGATCCCGGCAAGATCTCGACCCCCTCCGGCAGCTTGAGCACCAGCACGGCATCCGTGGCCGCTTTCGCATTGTATTGCGAATGCTCGTAGAACGCCCGAAGCGAGAGACGCCCTTCCGGCGTCGTCCATTCCGACGATGCATGCAGGCCGTTGAGGGTGAAATCGCCGAACACTCCCGGCTTCCGCAGCTGTATGACGCCAAGCTCGGCGGTATCGCCAGGACGCGCATGAAACTCGACGATCGCAAACTCGCTGGATGCGCGGATAATCAACCGTTGGCTGCCGGTAGACGCCACGGGCAGCGTGAAGCGGGAGTACCCCCGTTCCATGTTCAGCGTATGCCCGGTCATGCTATTGTCCTCGTTGCGGTACAAAGACGCATTCGCGGAAGTGACCTCCCGTCCGTTCGAGTCGACTAACCTGAACTGCGCCTGGCCTCCGGCGTTTTCCAGCCGAAGCTCTACTTCCCCCACTCCGTCCTCGCCGATTACGGTTTCATTGCATGCTTTCGGCAGCTTTGCTTCCACACCGTCCGCACATACCCTTACCGTGTCGCCCGCGACCGCCTCCACGATTGCGGGCGGCCCGTGATTCGTTATAGCAGGCGTCGACTTAATGCGATAATGAACGCCGCTTGACCAATCCACCTCCAGCGGTCCTTGCCATCCTCCGTCTATTTTCGCATACAGCCGGATGTTCAGCTTCGCTTGCTCCTTCAAATGCAGATCGGCCTGTGCAGGCTCAGATCCACTCGCCAGCACGGTTACTCGCGGCGACGCATATCCGCTGATATGGTTGCCCGTTGCGCGCAAGACCGCCTCGCCTTCCGGCAAGGACAACGTGTATGCGCCTTGCGCGTTGGCGTTTGCCGTATAGGTCTTGGACGCTCCGTCCAGGGCAACGGTCGCCGTCACGATGGAGCCTGCCGCCGGCTTGCCGTCAAGCGCGTATACCCGTCCGGATACAACGGCCTCCGGTCTCCTGCGGAACGCCGTATCGAATGCGATCTCCTTGCCCGCAACGATCAGATCGATCCATTCGGCGATAAAAGCCGGATCCTTCGGCATCAGCTTCACGCGGAGCTCCTGGTCGGGCACGGCTGTCAATGTCGCGTTTAACGCTCCGTAGCTGGAGCCGGACAGCACGGCATTGCCGCTGCCGTCGCGCACTTCGTAGCTGTATTGTCCCGCTCCCGTGGCAGAGCCAAGGAGCCGAACGGCAAATTCCGGCGACAACGTCACGATGGCCGTGCGGCCCGGCGGAGGCGCCTCCCGCTTGATGGACAAAGGCGGATTCTCCCGCTTAGCCGGCCTGCTCGAAATGGTGTATACGCCAGGCAACGGCGCATTGAGCCTGTATGTCAGCGACTCCGCATCGATGGCTGCGCTGGTCCAATGATTTCCCCAATCGTAATCGATGGCCGAAGCTTCCAATGCCCCTCCCGCCAATTCTTGGTGCCAGACCGACCGTGCGGGCACATTCAACCGAACTTCGTAGCGGCCGGCAACCTCTTTGTTGACCGGATAAGGCGCTCGAAGCCAATTTCCATCTATCTGAAGCAGTACGGAATCGATACGTGCGATACCCTCCGTAATCAGAAATACACCCTCATACTCCCCCGCATTTCGCTCTGCGAGATCGATAATCCGCGAAGCTGGCCCCGTCTTCTCCTCCGATATCCACTCCGTATAGTCGATCCGCGCCTTGAGCGCGAGCCCGGGCTGGCTGCGCACCTTGATGACAGCATCGGAATCAAGCACCGGGAGCATGAGTTTCTTGCTGCCCGCCTGTTGCGAATAGTCGATCCGGAACGACAGGACCGTGTTCGCCAGACTTCGCAAAGGGACCCTCAGCACGGATGAGCCGAGCGTCAGCGTGACGGTCTGATCCCCCGCGGGAATATAATCTCTCTCCGGAAGCACGCTTACGACAATTTCATCGCCGGCGTAATGCTCGCCCGGCAGAACCGCCGCTCCGCTCGCATCCGTCACTCCTTCGTGGATAATCCGGCCGCCGTCCTTCTCCTTGAAGACAACCGGTATCGAAGCCAGCGGCATCCCGGTCCGTTGATCATCGACCTGTACTTTCAGCGACGCGGGGAACACCGGCGTCAGCTGAACCTCGGTCCCGCTGCCGCTGCTTACAGTCACGCCATCCCTGCTTGCGAGCAGCAATCCTCCTGTCTTGCTGGCCATCGCAAGCCGTACTTCTCCCGGCTGCAAGTACCGCTCGTAGCGCGTGACCGCCGACTCCAGCGGGATGAGGGTGCTGCTTCCCCCGACCGTAAACGTCAGGTTGGCCGCGCCAAGCAGATCGGCTCGATCCG
>NZ_BDQX01000315.1:0-7443 GCF_003112455.1 Paenibacillus agaridevorans | reverse complement strand
CGATCCGTCGCGATTTCCACTACCAGCTTGCCCGCCACATGAACCGGAAGATTGGCTGCCGTCCTCGCCTCGTCCGCGCGATCCTTCGGATACGCGATGATGCGGTCGATCTGCGTCATGCCTTCTTTGACCTCGAAAACGGCTCCATAATAACCCGGCGCCGTCTCGATTAGCTCGACTGCGGCTTCCCTGGGCACGGCTTCTCCGTTGCCGCCTTCCGTCACCGTCCGGTAATAGACGATTGCCTCCACGTTCAGATCCCGTTGACCGATCGCCTGGATCGCTACTTCCGTGTCCCACTTCAACAGCCCGTCGACTTTTCGGTCTTCCGCAACCGACCAGCGAACGCTTTCGATCCCTTCTGCAGGGGCTTCGTCGCAAGCTTCGAAACATACGCTATAAATGCCGTAACCGGAATAATTGCTTTCGCCGCGCAAGTACACGGCCTTGCTCCCGTCGCCGCTCAAGCCCACTTGCGTGGTCGACTCGCGAAGAGCCCCTATCTGCCGGAAGCTTCCCTCCTGCACGTCGAACCTAACCGCTCCGAATGGGGATCGGATGGGCAGCGGGGCTTCCGTCGGGTTAAGGATTCGGTAATCAAACGCCACATATCGCCCGTCATCCGATAACAAAGGAGTGCCCATATAAGCGCCGATATTGCGGTTCTCCGCCCACGCCACCGTATGTTCGCCCGTCTCCCGGTCATACAGGCCTACCTGCTTCGCCACTTTGTCGGTATACGCCACATAACGTCCGTCCGCGGACACGGCCGCCGCGCCGATGGAAATCTCGCCGTTTTCCGTGTCGTTATTGCGTATCGGAACAGAAGCCGTCTCACCCGTATCCGTATCGTACAGATACAAGCGGCTGATGCCGGCGCTCGCCCCGCCAGGCGCAAGCTCGGGGGCCGCGGTGACGAACGCCGCGTATCGGCCCGCCCCGCTTATGGCCGCCGCGCCGCTCAGTTGCGACAAATCCCCGCCGTCCGCCTGCTCGCTGATCCGTGTAATGCGAATATCGCTCCAATCGGACAAATCCGCCACGAAGACGTCCTGAAGCCCGTTGGCGTCCCCCGCAGCCAAAGCGCCGGAGGCCGATTCGAACAGCAGCTTGCCGCCATCGTCGCTCAGCGACAAACCGGACAACCGCCCGGACGCCACCGCCGCTACACGCACCGCAACCTCATTCGTCCGATCGTACACATAAAGAGAGATTTCCGTCCGATCTTCATTGGAATCTTCATAGGCAACGAATCTGCCGTCGCCGCTGACCGCAAGCCCTTGATCGATATACGCCTTGTTCATATTCCCGATCACTTGCTTCGTGCCGGCCGCAGCGTCGTATACAACAATGCCGTCCCGATCCGGATGCCCTGAATAATAAACGGCCGTGCCGCCGTCCCGGCTTATTGCCGGCAAGGTGTAGACTTCTTCTTCGCCGCTTTCGATTGCCGTCAAGTACCGGTGAGAAGTCGCGGCATGGACCGGGAGCGGATCCGAGCGGTTCCCGGCTTTGTCGATGGCATAGAAAACATAATCCACATATGCCGCCTCGGGCAGGCCCGCCTCAAAAAATTGCCGATCCGCCGTTTCCGTCACCAGCGTGCCGTCTCGCCGCTCCAGCCGGTATCGGTCAATCGACGCATCCGGAACGTAATTTCCATGCTCGTCGACCCGGTATGGAGGCTCCCACTGCAGCATCACTTCATTGTAAGCGATGTTGAACCAGCGGATATCCATACTGTACGCATCCGGCCCCGTCAGGTCGACCTCCACCGTCGCCTTGTCGGACAACGCGCTCCTCTCTCCGCCCAGCTCCGCAGCCGCGGCAAGCTCGTAACGCCCTTCCGAAAGCTCCAGCGTCATGCGGAATCTGCCGTCTCCAGACGCCTCCACCGCATCCGTCGCGACCGGGGTTTCGCCTGGCCGGTTGTAATAGACGGTGACGGTCGAGCCGGGCGCCGCCGTTCCGCCAACCTCGACTGCCCGCTCGTTCGTAAACTCCGGCAGCGGGTCGATGATCGGCGGAGCAACCCCCGTGCCCGCTTGACCGTCGTCGGCCGCCTTCACGCCGCCTCCTGCTGGCAGAACCCATTCAAACAGCAGAGCCGCCGCAAGCACGCATGCCATCATTTTCCTGAATATCACCTTTGCCTCACTCCTCTCGCCCTCCGTTATCCATTCGCCTCACAATTGCATACAGAATAATCCAATTGTAAGAGAAGGCTATCGGCTGCAATAGTTACAGGCCGTCATCACTTTTGTCACCGATGTCACTATAGTCCCAGACCGGCGCGCGCGGGATTTATTGAACGGGAGGAAAAGCCCGCCAGGAAGCTCCTTCATTGCTGCGAACGGCAGCATGTGCCTGACGCAAAAACGCTCACGTCAATGGCGGTGATGAAAACACCGGCACAGAACGTGAGCGCTGCTATCGGACGAGTCCGATTCATAAATGAGGGGAGATTTTAATCGATAAATTCGACATATTGCAAAAACCGCCTTAACATCACAACGGCTTGCGCTCTAGTCGCAAAGTTGGAAGGCGCAAATGAATCATCTGTCATGCCTGAGATGATGCCTGCGTTTACGGCTTGAGCAACCGCTGCTTTGGCCCATGGGGATATAGTCGTATGATCCTCAAATTTGTCCAGAACAGTCGGCGCTTGATCGGGATGGATCGGGGCATAGCCCAAAACCGCCAACGCATTGCTCAGCATAACGGCCATCTGTTCTCTAGTAATAAAGCGGTCTGGAGCAAATTCATTTTCCGACACCCCTTTGACCAATCCAGCCTTGACGCCTGCTTCAATGGCCGCCGCATGCCAATCCCCCTGGGCTACATCATGGAAGATGGCGCTCTGCGCGGATTGCCCGACATTCAAGCCCAAACCGCGCACCAGCAAGGATGTAAATTCAGCTCTTGTAATTGAGCTGTTTGGCGCAAATTCAGTAGCGGACACCCCGTTTACGATAAGTTTGGACGCCAGCAGTTCTACGGATGTTTTCGCCCAGTGACCGTCAAGGTCGGAATATGTTTTATCTTCGGCTTCCATAATTGCGTAGATGCTGTTGTGCGGTACTTTGATCGCCATTTCCGGCGTACCGTCATCCCTGGCTCTGGTCACGGCCGGTGCAAAGTGCAGCTTTCCCGTTGCGGGATCGTACAAGACGGCAACGATAGGCCCGTCTGAGCGGCCCTCGTCCAGCACGATGGCGCGAACGATATATATCCCGCCAAAATCTCTGATTTCCTCGATTCGCCCATCAGACGAAACGGTCACCTCATAACTAATGGCATGACTGATTCGCTTAAGACCGGCGTTGCTCGCGGCACGCTCCAGCGACTCTTTTTGTTGTCCGGCAATTTGGCCGATCGCTATTTTCACATGTGTGACAGACGACTTTGACTCCAAAGGCAAAGCATTAACCTGCAGCTCATAACTTGAAGCGTTTAATCTGACTTCAAATGTGGCGGCGGGATAGGCCGTCTTCAACTTGACCAGCGAAGAAGCGGGAAACTGCACTTGCACGGCCTGTTCAGAATCGTTGACTACTATGGAGACGAACGATCCTGCCGCCTTGCCAAGCGCATCAAGCACCCGTTCAAGGATTTTGTCAGTCAATATGACATGCTCGACAACAGTGCCGTCTTCAAGCGTTTCCTTGCTGATGATCGAAGAATCAACAATCAGTTGAATACCGAAATCCGTATAATTCAACTGCAGTTCCTGATTTTTGTTTGGTACAGGATAGTAGACAGGGTTCCAGATATTCGATATACGAATTTCCTCCACCGCTTCATTGCCTGCAGCGTCCTTTGCATACACGGTATAAACGTCATTTTCCGTAACGATAAACAACCCATCGGTCATGATATCGGTTCCGCTCGTCCCGTCGGCGAAATCGGCGACGGAGCGGCTCCCCTGCATCCAATTCAGCTTCGTCATCCTATTGATATCGCCATGAGCCTCAGCCAAGGCGCTGACTGAGACGGAGCGACTCCCTTCTGCGAGAGTGGGGGTCAAGGATATTTCCGGCATCGTTTTAATGATATTGCCAATCTCGATTGTCGCAACGAAGCTGTTTCCCGCTTCGTCCTGCGCGAAAACCGAATATGTGCCGTTGGCGTCTGCCTGGAAGCTATCCCCGCTCAGCTCAATGCCTTCTGCTGCAAAATACGCCTTGGTTCTCAGCCCTTCCGCCCACTTTAAAGCTGCAATTGCGCTGCCCGTGCCGTCTGCATTCACCGTTATTGCGATGGATTCGTTGGTCGGCACAGTATTCGCAGGCTCCTGCGATAACAAGATTTCCGGCCGGACAGCATCGATAATAATGCCCGTTGTCGCCCTTGTCGGCAAATTCCGCTGAACGGCAATATCCGTATCCGCAACATGGATTTCGGCTCCGTCCGGCAGTCCGATCCCCATTCCGATTTCAATTGCGTTGTCATAGGCCAGGCCTTCCTGCACGTCATACGTAAAGATCAGCTTGTTTCGTTCACCGACAGGCTGTCCGGCATAAACGGCGTACACGGTGGTGGCGTCCGCTCCTTCTCCAATCGTAACGGGAATAGTTGGCGCACCTGTGACATCCACATCCACTCCATAGCCGATGGTGAAAGCAAGCGTATCTCCGATACCGTACAGTCCGGCTTCAGGCACTGCAAAGTCGATTAATTCCGGAGCGGGAACCTCGATAATAAGCCGATATTCTCCGTCAGGCCTGCCGAAGACGCCTGTCGTTGTCACCACAATCTCATTGCTCCCGACTGCAACGGCCAACTGCTCCGAGACAGACTCTGTTGTGCCGATTGTCACCGTTGCATTGGAAACGGCAGGAGCCGCCGTAATCGTAACGGAATCCATATAGCGATCGGCCAACAATTCGTATACGCCTTGACTCGGCGAGAAAGTGCCGGAAGTCCAGGTCAATTCGGCATCGTCAGCTGTTGCCGCCAATGACTGAAGTTTCACGGCCTCAAAGCTGTCGACAAACATCGGATAAGTGGTGCCGTTAATCATGGCCCAGCTATCGTCCCAATCCCAGCCTTCATATGTCGCGGGAAGCTGCATGTCCGCCGTTGTTTTTCCTTCGCCGCCGCCGGAAATCAAGAGCGAACCGATTTCGGCATCCCAGTATGAATCGTCGACGACTCCTGAAGCATTTTTGCCAATCAGCCCGCCCGTATACGCGTTGCCGCTCACGAGTCCTGCGGCATAGGTAAAGGTCACGTTAGCCGCTCCGCTGTTTAACCCGACTAAGCCGCCAACATGCTCATCCCCGTCGACGTTGCCCTTTACATAAGCGTTCGAGATGAATCCCGTATTGCTGCCGACCAGGCCGCCAACCAGGCTTCCTCCCGATATAACCGCGTTCTCGAGGCCAATATTGCGGATGATTCCCGAAGAGGCTCCAAATAATCCGGCATAGTCATCCGTGCTGTCGACCGTCAAATTGCGGATGACGGACCTGTTTCCTTCAAAGGTTCCCGTAAAAGGTTGGCCGCCGTCTCCGATCGGGTTCCAGTCCATGCCTGCCAAATCGAGATCATTCATTAACTCATAGTCGCCGCTTAACGCATAAGGAGCGGTTCCGATCGCCGCCAGCTGAGAAGCGGTCGTGATGCGATGGGCGTAATCTATTCCGTCTTCGCGAATCACTTGAAGCGTATAGGCTGCTTCGAACGGATTGGTATCGGCTCCCGGTACGACAACGTCGGTCGAAACCGTGATGTCGACGTTGTTTGCGCCGGGAACCAAAGAAATGACTTTCGAGTCCAAATCCTCGCCGTTGATCAATACGTTTGCGCGGCTGCTGCCAGAGGATGCCGACACCCTCACGCTATCCACTTCGCCTGTCACCCGGCTCGAATATGTCGCTATATGAGGGGCGAACTCCGGCTCGTATACCATTTCGCCATCGTTGATCGCCAGCTCGTCCAGTACAATCTGATCCAGTGTGGTGCGATGCATCGGGAAGGTCATGCCCTCCAAAATGCCCCATTGTCCTTGCTCGGAGAAGTCCCACAAGTCGAAGTTGGCTGCATGTTTCATTTGCGATGTTGTCAAGCCTATTCCATTCCCGGAAAAGCTGGCCAAGCTGCTATTGTAATATGATTCCGTTATGCGGATGTCGTGTCCTTCCGTGCTGCCGACAAGCCCTCCGACTTGACCTGCCCCGGTTCCGATTACATTGGCAGAAGCGTAAGAAGCACGTATCCGGCTGGGAGCGATGGTTACCCCATAGGCGAGTCCAACCAATCCGCCGACACCATCTGCACCTTCCACGGTTCCGGTGACATAGGCGTTTTCAATTGTTGTGCCAACTATATATCCAACCAAACCGCCGACATCGCTAGTTTCCCCTTTTCCCGAAATATCTACATCGATCAAACCTATATTTCGAATAACGGCATCCGAAGTCACGCCGAATAAACCGACTGTGCCAGCGGTTGAAGTGATTTGCAAATGGGAGATCGTATGGCCGTTGCCGTCCAATGTACCACTGAATGCATTGGATAAGTGGCCCCCGGTACCAACCGGCTCCCAGCCATCCCCGTCATTGTAGCCTGCGCCTGTCGGGCTTAAATAGTCTGATAAATCGATATCTGCGCCGAGCGCATAATGCCCCGCCAGATTATTACGCATTGCATGAAGCCCGGGGGCATCCGTAATGATAATCGGACATTGGTCAGACGTTCCGGGCGTTACTCCGTCGCAAGCAGACGCCAGCACGCGCCTTTCCGGACCAAAAGGCAACGCAATGGTCGTGAATAAAAAGACAACTACAAACCTAGCAATCCATTTGCGATACAAATTACTTTTCATTGTTCCCCTCCAAGTATGTAGTTCTAAACAAACATGACTTGGGACTGCTAGAGTCTACCATATTCCGCCGCTACATCAGGATGTGTGTCTAGTAATCCCGTATTTAAAACTAAATCCAATTATACTATATTCTAGAATTGCTTAGCACGATAAAATGGCAAAGACCTGGCCGGTATCCGGCCAGGTCGATTCGTTTGCTGTTGCGTTTTATTCCAGATCCAAAAGTCGAAGCAGCAGCACGCAGCCTTCGGCTCGCGTCAGCGGTTCGAGAGGAGCAAAGCGATTGGCGCCGCGTCCTTGCAGCAATCCATTCGAAGCAGTAAGCTGCACGGAATCGATTGCCCAATCGGGTATTTGCTCCGCATCGTCGAAGGTATGCCGAGCCGCATCGTTTGCAGGATCGGCCAATTGGCCGCTATATTTCGCAGCCCTGACAAGCATAACCGCCATTTCCGCGCGGCTGATTGCCCGCGCTCCCCTGAACGTGCCGTCTTCGTAGCCCATTAGCAACCCGGCTTCAACCGCGCTGTATACGCCGGAACGCGCCCATTCCGGCAATGACCCGTCATCCGCGAACGGAACGGCAGCTCCGCTCTGCGGAAGCCCGAGCGCGC
>NZ_BDQX01000314.1 GCF_003112455.1 Paenibacillus agaridevorans | reverse complement strand
GGATACGTGAAAACCAAACGATCTGTATCGAAGACTTGCGCATCACCAATATGATGAAGAATAGCCACCTCGCGAAACATATTGCAGATGCCTCATGGGGTGAAATGAGCCGTCAGTTGCATTACAAGGCGAAGTGGTATGGCCGAACAATCAAGGAGGCGCCCGCATTTGCCCCATCGAGCCAAACTTGCCATGTATGCGGAAACAAGCATGCAGAGGTGAAAAACTTGAGCATCCGCATGTGGACTTGCCCGGTTTGTTTCACGGTACATGACCGAGACAGGAATGCGGCGCAGAATATAAAGGCAATGGCGTTGTAATGAAAGAAACAGGAAC
>NZ_BDQX01000313.1 GCF_003112455.1 Paenibacillus agaridevorans | reverse complement strand
GTGGACTCGAACCACCGACCTCACCCTTATCAGGGGTGCGCTCTAACCAGCTGAGCTAAAGGCCAATAAAAAACCCACATCACTGTGGGGTGATTTCATTGTATGAATATTACACCCTGAAAACTGGATACGAAAGTTTGCTGAACCTTATTAGCTGTTGTCTGACGCTTGTATGAGCGATCAAACGTTTAGGATAAGCCCTCGACCGATTAGTATTCGTCAGCTCCACACATTGCTGTGCTTCCACCCCGA
>NZ_BDQX01000311.1 GCF_003112455.1 Paenibacillus agaridevorans | reverse complement strand
AGATCGATTTCGTCATTCGTCTTGCGAATCATCACTACGCCGAGGTTCAAAGCGAAAGACCACGAACAGGGGAGCAGTCTAGCGTCGTTCGCGATGCCGTGGTTATTCTCGGTAACCAGCCTAAAACAAAAATGAAAACTCCACTGCGCCTCATTGAGTTCTACGATGATCAAGATCGGTTTTATCGGATCGCGACAACCAAACATGATCTGCCTGCAGAAGAACTGATGGATGTATACCGCAATCGTTGGCTGATTGAACTGTTTTTTAAATGGCTGAAGCAACATCTGAAATTCGCCAAACTCTACAGCTACCAACCGGATGCGGTATGGAATCACATTTATTTGGCGCTAGTAGGTTACGGATTATCGTATCTGGTGAAACGTGAGCTCGACACGACGCATTCAACGTGGGATATTCTCCGACTCATTCGCTTATATGCGACGAAGAGATGGTCGGCCTTTCTGAAAGAAGTACACAGAATCCCGAATGCCTGCAAGGTAACCAAACGAAAGACAGGTCCACCTAAGCTGCAAGAAGCCACGGAAACACCTGGCGTGCAAATTCAACAGCCCAAGAAAAGAAAGAGGTAATTTTTTTTGGAAAGGTAGCCTACGCTTAGGTGGGCTTGTCTTTTAATTGCAGGCAACGAAAAACTTTGTGAATTTCAGCACGTTGTTTAGTTGCGATGCGAGCATGGGAACATTAATGCAACGCTAGTGGAGGATTTCCCTCTAAAGCGCAAGCAAGGGCGGAGATGGGGCCATTAGAGGGCGTTTTTCCTTTTATTTGAGAGAAGGGTGCTCTAACGGACAGGAGCGGCTCTATAGGGGCTTAATAGAATATAGCCAAAAGCGGCTCGAATGGAGCATATAAGGCCGCGTGTGTCCGTTAGATTTTAGAAACATCATCGAATCAAAGCGCCGCCCCTGTCCGTTAGAAGGACAGCCTTGCACAACGGAACGAACGAATCACCCTGCCCATCCGGCGCAGTAAAGCAAATTCTGTTCCCTTTTGCTCCTCCCTTTACGACTTTGTTAAAAATTAAATCGACTCTGTAGAATAATGAATGGCATATTGCAAGGGGGTATAGTAATTTTAAATGCGAGCAATATAAAGCGCTTACACAATAGAGAGACGAAAGGAGTATTTACATGAAAAAAAGATTCGGAACGTTATTATTAGTGATTGCGTTGTTGGTATCGAACTTGACGGGGATCAGACTGCCGGCCGCGGAGGCGGCTCCATCGCCGCCAACGGTGTATGTCTTTGATTTGAAATCATTTATCGCCGAAAAGGAAGTGTTGAGCCAGAAGGTAGCCTACGACTATCTCAAGCTCGCAACTGCTTTGCAAGGCATTATGAATCGCGAACGGCCGCAAATCTATTTCTACTACGAAAGCAATTCGATCGCTACGCAAGCCGGTGTGGAAACGGATAAATATTGGCTGGAGAAGCTGACGGCTTCAAATCGGCTTCTGGACGACTACGAGTTGGACGACTCCTTGAGCTTTGCGCAGCTTCTGGATCTATTCCTCCCATCCGTGGAAGGAGCCGTTGTGTGGGACGAAAACGTGCCGGCTACCGCAAACGTCGCTTCAACGGTAGCGGGGGCCGAAAACCTGCTGCCCGTGCGTTACGACCTATCGCCTGACAGCTTGTACACGGATATCGTCGTTAACCGCAACACGGAAGTGGTCGTGGACCTTAACGGCAAATTCAGCGGAACGGGCCAGATCCCGGATATTGGCCGCGAAAGTACGGGAAGCGCCAAGAACGATGCTTATCTGTGGGCCAAGGCCATCTATCTGGATACGAATAGGACGAATCCGTTGTTGATGGTTAATGCGCTTGACGGCATCTCATGGAACTTCAATGAAGGCTCGACGCCTTATAGCGCGAAGGTCATCTCCGCTTATATTCCTCGGAAGATTGCCGCTGGCCAAACTGCCATGATATCGTTGACGGTCAAGAACACGGGAACCGCCGCGTGGAATGCCGACGACATGTATCGGTTAGGCTCCAAGTCCTTGAATTCCATCACATGGACGGGTTTTCCGGATGGCGGAGCGAGCTCTGCTCCCGATGGCAGCCAACGCGTTTTCCTAAATGCCGCGGATCAAATCGGACCGGGAGAGACCAAGCAGTTCCGATTCTCGTTGCAAGCTCCTGCCAGCGTTGGAGAGGTCGTATTTAACGCCAACGTGGTGAGGGACGGAGTCACATGGATGTCGGGATCGGGCATCACCCAAAACATCGAAATCGTGGATCGGGCGGACATGGAAGGCGATCGAACGCCTGCAACGATCGAAGACGCCCCGCCGGTTCCCACCGACGAGGGCAGCCTGATCGCAAGGCTAATCGAAGAAAATCTGCCGGATGTTATGCAGCCCGGGGCGATACTGCCCGTGACAATCGAGCTGGAAAACACGGGAACGCATGTGTGGTCCGAGTCGCTCCTGACGCGGTTTGCCCCGACGGACAACAATCATTTTCAGTGGGGCGCGCTAAACGGAGGGTATGCAATTGGAACCAACAACGCCAGAATATTCATGGATGGCGTAACGGAAACGAATGGGACGTATGCCTTCAGCTTTACGATTCAGGCGCCGGCAGCCGAAGGGACGCACACGTTCCAGGCCCAGATGATTCGAGACGGAGTAGCCCGATTCGGACCGACAATTACCAAGTCGATCGTTGTGGGGAAACCCAGTCCAATCGATCCTCCCGATGATCCCGATCGAACGCCGCCGATAACGGTAGAGACGCAGCCGGGCGCCCTAAGCGAAGG
>NZ_BDQX01000310.1:3193-20456 GCF_003112455.1 Paenibacillus agaridevorans | reverse complement strand
GCGGCGCGGCCGCGACCGTGCTAACGGCTTCGTTTGCAGATCCTGCCGGATACGGCCGCGTGATCAGGGGAGAGGATGGAACGGTTAGGCGCATCGTGGAGCAGAAGGACTGCTCGGCGGAGGAAGCGGCCGTACAGGAAATTAACACGGGCACGTATTGCTTCGATAACCGGAAGCTGTTCGAAGCGCTTGCGAACGTCAAGAACGAGAACGCGCAAGGCGAATATTACTTGACCGACGTCGTAGGCCTGCTAAAGTCGGCCGGCGAGGTCGTGCAGGGCTACTGCACCTCGGACTTGGCGGAGGCGATCGGCGTAAACGATCGCGTGGCGCTCGCCGAGGCGGAGCGGTTCATGCGCGAGCGGATCAACCGGGATCATTTGCTCAACGGCGTGACCATTATCGATCCGCAGAACACTTACATTGAAGCGGGCGTAGTCATCGGCGCCGATACCGTGCTGTATCCGGGCAGCGTGCTTCGTGCGGGAACGGTCATCGGAGAGGACTGCGTCATCGGGCCGAACGCGGAGATTACGGCTAGCGAGGTTGGGGATGGCGCTGCTATCAAATTCTCGGTCATCGCGGAGTCTGTCGTCGGTCCGGAGAGCACGGTGGGACCTTACGCGAACCTCCGTCCGGGCTCGAAGCTCGGCCGTGGCTGCAAGATCGGCGATTTCGTGGAGCTTAAGAACGCGGTGCTGGACGATGGCAGCAAAGTGTCCCACCTCAGTTATGTGGGCGACGCGGTGGTCGGCAAGGACGTTAATATCGGCTGCGGAGCGATCACGGTCAACTATGACGGGTTTAACAAAGCCGTGACGGAGATCGGCGATCATGCTTTTATCGGCAGCAACGTCAATCTGATCGCACCGGTTAAGGTCGGCGATGGCGCGTACGTCGTGGCCGGTTCGACTGTCACGCAGGATGTGCCCGCGGGCGATCTGGCCATCGCTCGGGAGCGTCAGGTCAATAAGCCGGGATACGCGGACAAGATCCGTGCGAGAGCAAAGGCGAAGAAGGAACGCAATTCGAAGTAAAACGGTTCTGCGATTTGGTCTGGCGATGCCGCTGCGGGAGCTAATTTGTTTAATTTATCCCGGGAGTGGGTAAAGTGATATGGACATCCAATTATTTAAGGAGGATTCCATATGGCTATCGCAATGCAGGCGGATGCGAGATCCGTCAAGACAAAAGGCGATCTTCGAAAGTTGCGCTTAGGCGGCATGGTGCCGGGCGTCGTATACGGAAAGCAGCTAAGCGAGTCGGCAACGGTGAGCATTCGGGAGAAGGAGCTGAAGGCGCTGCTTCGCTCTCAACCGAACGCGGTGTTAGAGATGGAGGTTCCGGGTCAGGGCAAACATTCCGTGATGGTCGCAGACGTACAAAGGGATTCGTTAAATGGCGTAATCACGCACGTCGACTTCCATCAGATCAATATGAACGAAGAGGTACGCGCGAACGTGCGGATTGAAGCGACTGGCGACTCCACTGGCGTGCGAGAGGGCGGCATTTTGTCCATCGTGCTGCATGAGCTGGAGGTGCAATGTTTGCCGGGGGCGATTCCGGAGCATATCCCGGTCGACATCTCCTCGCTTGGCATTGGAGAAAGTCTGCAGGTGAAGGATCTGATGCTGCCGCAAGGCGTAGAGGTGAGCTCCGATCCGGAGGTTGTCGTACTGACGGTGCTGGCGCCGCAGAAGGAACTGGATGAGACGGAAGCGGAAGCGCAGGACGTGGAAGCGAAAGAAGCGGAGTCCCGCTCGGATCATGCGCAGCATGAGGAGATTTCTACAAGCACGTAACCGCAATAAATTTAGGAGGCCTGCCGGGCGATCGGCGGGCTTTTCTTTACCTATAGGAAAGCGGGAGCAGCACGATTTTTTGGCGCTGCCTAACACCCGCTAGGGTGATTTATGATTTGAGGGTTCGTTTTTTGCGCCGAGTTATGCTACATTAAGTTCAATGAGATAGTGGCTTGCCCCACGCTGGGCAGGCATGGAGAGGGAGAGAGTAGAAGGCATGAAGTGGATCGTGGGACTTGGCAATCCGGGTACGCAATACAGGGATACTAGGCATAACGTCGGATTCATGGTCATCGACGAGTTGGCGAAGCGCTGGGGCATCTCGGTAACGGGAACCAAATGCAAGGCGCTGATCGGCGAAGGCAACGTCGGAGGCACAAAGGTGGTGCTGATCAAACCGATGACCTATATGAACCTGTCCGGCGAGTCCGTTCGGTCGTTCCTGGATTACTTCAAGGCGGATCTAGCGGACGGCATTGTCGTCTATGATGATCTGGATACCGAGATCGGCAAACTCAGGCTGCGTTATCAAGGCAGCGCGGGCGGGCATAACGGCATCAAGTCGCTGATCCAGCATCTCGGCACGCAGACATTCGACCGGATTCGCATGGGCATTTCCAGACCGCAGCCGGGCATGGTTATCTCCGACTATGTGCTGTCTCCCTTCCCGAAGGCGGAGCGCGACAAACTGGCGGATATGATCGGAAATGCGGCGGATGCGGCGGAATTTGCGCTAAAGGCAACGTTTGAGGAGACGATGGCGAAGTTTAATCGTTAGATCTTTAAAATCAATCGGGGGGCAGTACGTTAAGTTGGCGGTTATCTGGGTATACTGAGGGTATAACCTATCCTCAGGAGGCATACATATGGCTGTAAACTATATATGCAGACATTGCAAGACGTCCATAGGGTCCATCGAAGGAAACACGGTTACAGAGCGGGAGCTCGGCTTCCATTCCTTGACCCCCGAGGAGCGCAGCGATATAATAGCGTATGACTCAAGCGGCAACGTAACGGTGAAGGTTGTTTGCGATTATTGCAACGAAGCATTGAGCTCTAACCCCGATCTCATGCTGATCGGCAACCCTCTCCAATAAGAGGGGATATACGAATTGATAGGTTCCGCAGAACAAGCTATGACGGCATGCGTCCGGTCGTAGCTGTTTTGGCGTGGGCGAGGATGGACGATGTAGCGGGGAACTGCAGCCAGATGCTTGGCAGGAAGCAGCGATCGGATCTCCCCGGCCGGTCATATAGAAATGAGGTGCCACAGACGTTGAAAGCGCTAATACAAACTGTCGCAGCGGATCTGGACGTACAGTCTGTTCTGTCCGGAATTCGCAAAGGGATGCGCGAGCAGATGATATCCGGACTTGCCGGCTCTTCCCGCCAGGTGTTGATTGCAGCCCTGGAGGAGGAAATCGAGCGTCCGATGCTCGTTGTCACTCATAATATGTTCTCCGCGCAAAAAATAGCGGAGGATCTGCAGGAATGTCTGTCACCCGACAAAGTGCTGCTGTACCCTGCGAACGAACTGGTGGCCGCGGAGGCGGCGATATCGAGTCCAGAGACGCTGGCGCAACGAATGGACGTCCTGATGAAGCTGTCCCGCGGTTACCGCGGGATTGTTGTCGTGCCGTTTTCGGGCGTACGGCGGTATCTGCCCATCGGCAGCGTCATGGCGGATGCGCAGATCGAGCTCAAAGTCGGCGATACGATGGCGCTGGAGGATTTCCTGCGCCGTATGACCTCGCTTGGCTACGTTCGCGCTGACCGCGTCGAGGCGAAGGGCGAGATGAGCGTTCGGGGCGGGATTGTCGACTTCTTCCCGCTCACGGCGCCGCAGGCTTGCCGGATCGAATGGTTCGGCGACGAGATCGACTCCATCCGGACGTTCGAACCTTCCGAGCAGCGCTCGCTGGATCGGCTGGATAGCTGCGTCGTGCCGCCATGCCAGGAGATTATCGCGGACGCGGAGCGCATGGCCAGAGCCGCGGACCACGCGGCGGGGCTGCTGGAGCGCCAGCTCGACAAGATGACGGATCGGACCGCCAAGGAACGGCTGCGCGCCGAGATCGGCGGCGAGATGGAGAAGCTGCGGGAGCAGGTTTATTTTCCGGAGATGTATAAGTATATATCGCTGTTATATCCGGAACGGCAGACAATCATGGACTACATGCCGGAAGATACGCTGCTGGTACTAGACGAACCTACGAGATTGATAGAAACGTCCAAGCAACTCGAGCGCGATGAGAGCGAATGGTCCGTCCATCTGCTGCAGAACGGCAAGTCGCTGCCAGGGCTTGTCCTGGCCAAGGATACGGAAGAGATTTTGCATCATCGTCCCTTCCCGACGCTGTTCCTGTCATTGTTCCTGCGCCAGGTGCCTCATTCGCAGCCTCAGAACATCCTGAATATGACGAGCCGTTCGATGCAGAATTTCCATGGGCAGATGAATGTGCTGAAGTCCGAGATGGAGCGGTGGAAGAAGATCGGCGCCAAGGTCATGATGTTGGCCGGCGGCGCGGAGCGGATGGAGAGAATGCGTCGCGTGCTGGATGATTACGGCATCGAAACGCCGATTATGTTGGAGGGCAACCTGCAGCAGGGCTTTGAGCTGCCTTCGTCGCATCTGGTCGTCATTACGGAAGGCGAGATGTTCTCGCAGAAGCAGCGCAAGCAGCGCAGGATGGACAAGAAGCTCGACAATGCCGAGCGGATCAAGAGCTACACGGAGCTGAAGGTCGGCGATTACGTCGTTCACCATAACCACGGCATAGGCAAATACGTCGGTATCGGCACGCTCGAGATCGGCGGCATTCATAGAGATTATCTGCACATT
Source organism: Paenibacillus agaridevorans (assembly GCF_003112455.1). Taxonomy (GTDB): domain Bacteria; phylum Bacillota; class Bacilli; order Paenibacillales; family Paenibacillaceae; genus Pristimantibacillus; species Pristimantibacillus agaridevorans. The sequence goes on along the minus strand of NZ_BDQX01000310.1, from coordinate 15,812 downwards.
ATTTACTCGGGCGGCGACAAGCTTTCCGTGCCGATCGAACAGGTCGACATGATCCAGAAGTACGTCGGTTCCGAGGAGAAAGAGCCGAAGATCAACAAGCTTGGCGGCACGGAATGGACCAAGGCAAAGAGCAAAGCCCGGGCATCGGTGCAGGATATCGCCGACGACCTTATCAAGCTGTACGCTCAGCGGCAGTCCACGCCGGGATATGCCTTCGGCACGGATACGACGTACCAGCAGGAATTCGAAGCGATGTTCCCGTACGACGAGACGAGAGACCAGCTTCGCGCGATCGATGAGATCAAGAAGGACATGGAGCGGGAGCAGCCTATGGACCGCCTCTTGTGCGGCGATGTCGGCTACGGCAAGACGGAAGTGGCCGTGCGAGCCGCGTTTAAGGCCGCGATGGACAGCAAACAGGTCGCCGTGCTTGTGCCGACGACAATACTTGCCCAGCAGCACTACGAGACGTTCCGCGAGCGCTTTGCGGGATATCCGATCAACGTGCAGGTGCTGAGCCGTTTCCGCTCTCGCAAGGAACAGAACGAGACGATCAAAGGGTTGAAGAACGGCACGGTCGACGTCGTCATCGGGACGCACCGGCTTTTGTCGCAAGATATTATATTCAAGTCGCTTGGCATGCTGATCGTGGACGAAGAGCAGCGGTTCGGCGTGTCGCATAAGGAGAAGCTCAAGAAGCTGAAGACGAATGTCGACGTACTGACGCTGACGGCGACGCCGATCCCGCGGACGCTGCATATGTCGATGCTTGGCGTGCGGGATCTGTCCGTCATCGAGACGCCGCCCGAGAACCGTTTCCCGGTTCAAACGTATGTGGTCGAGTACAGTCCGGCCCTTGTGCGGGAATCCATCGAGCGGGAGCTGGCGCGCGGCGGACAGGTGTATTATCTGTACAATCGCGTGCAGGGCATCTACCAGATGGCGGAGCAGATTAACGCGCTTGTTCCCGATGCCAAGGTATCGGTGGGGCATGGGCAGATGTCGGAGCAGGAGCTGGAGAAGACGATTCTCGATTTCCTGGACGGCGAGTCCGACGTGCTTGTCAGCACAAGCATTATCGAGACTGGCGTCGACATTCCAAACGTCAACACCCTCATCGTGCACGATGCCGACAAAATGGGGCTTTCCCAACTGTACCAGCTGCGCGGACGTGTGGGCCGGTCCAATCGGATCGCCTATGCTTACTTCACGTATCAGCGGGACAAGGTGCTCACCGAGGTGGCGGAGAAACGGCTGCAGTCCATCAAGGAGTTCACGGAGCTGGGCTCCGGCTTCAAGATTGCGATGCGCGACTTGGCGATTCGGGGCGCGGGCAATCTGCTTGGCGCGGAGCAGCACGGCTTTATCGCGTCGGTCGGCTTCGACATGTATTCGCAGATGCTGGCCGAGGAGATCGCGAAGCGTAAAGCGGAGATGACGGGCGAAGAAGTCAAGGTGCAGAAGGAAGTGGCGACCGCGATCGATATCAGCGTCGACGCTTATCTGCCGTCGGATTACATCTACGACAGCATCCAGAAGATCGAGATCTACAAGAAGGTCGCCTCGGTTAGTTCATTCGAGGAGTGCGACGATCTGATCGACGAGTTGGTCGACCGCTTCGGCGATCTGCCTCAGGCCGTCAGCAATCTGATGTCCGTAGCGCGCCTGAAAATATATGGCTCGATCTGCGGCATCGAGCTGATCAATCAGAAGGGCGACGACTTGATCTTTAGGCTGGCATCGCCGATCGGCGGCAAGATGGCGCGGAAGGCTGCAGACCAGCTCTGTCTCAAGCTGGAGAACCGGTTCCGGCAGAGCGCCGAGCAGGAGACGCCGCCGAGCATTACGCTGCGGGGCAAGGGGCTGAACATGGAGCAGAAGCTTCATTGGTCCGAGAAGTTCTTTGAGGGGTACAAGGATATCATCGCGCCGAAGGAAGTATTGCAGAATGCGACGTCATAGGTGTAAATTCGCTTTTGTTGTCCCTTTTCTGCTACAATACTCGTAATGCAAGGTTTATAACGCGAAAGGCGAAAGGGGATTCAACATGTTGCACAGTTCACGCAAGTCGGCATGGCGCAGAAGCGCGCTGCTTACGGTTGCGGCGGTGCTTGTCATGACGATGCTAGCGGCATGCGGCGGCGGCAATAAGGGCGAGCATACCTTGGAGTTTAAGGGCGTAAGCGAGGGAGAAGTTGTCGCTACGTACAAGGATGGCAAGGTCACGCAAGCGGAGCTCGACAAGTATTTGGCGATCTTTGGCGTAACGCAGCCATCGTATGAGCAAATTATTACCATCCCGCAATTTCAGGAAATGATTCTCGAGCAATACGTTTCTTATAAGGTGCTTGCTGGCCAAGCCTCGGAAGAGTCCTTGAAGAAGGCTCGCGAGGATGTGGACGCGCAGCTGAAAGAATATAAGGAATATCTGAAGACGGACACGGCGCTCGAGGCGAAGGTTAAGGAGAAGAAAATCTCCGATGACGACATGTCTACGTTCCTTATGCTGACTTCGGCAGTCGTAGCGCACGTCAATTCCCTCGTAACAGAGGATGATATCAAGAAGGCGTTCGAGACTGCGCAGGCGGACTATGCGGTATCGACCGTACGCCATATTCTTGTGGCGACGACGGAGCAGAATCAAGAAACTGGCGAGACCAAAGAGGTTCGCAAGGATGAAGAAGCGCTGGCTCGCGCCAATGAAGTAAAGGCGAAGCTGGATGCCGGAGGCTCGTGGGACGAGCTGGCGAAGACATACTCCGACGATCCGGGCTCCAAGGATAAGGGTGGACTGTACGAAGCGGCGGAAGGCGGCAAGTGGGTACCTCCGTTTAAGCAAGCCGTATTCGAGCAGGAGATCGGCAAGATCGGCGACCCTGTAAAATCCGACTTCGGCTATCATGTCATTGTCGTCGAAAAACGCGACGTCAAGACCTATGATCAGTTGACAGAAGAGCAGAAGGAACAAGTAAAGAGCACGGCGGCTTACACGTACATGGAGAAATTCATGACCGACGAGATGCCGAAGCAAGAGCTCAAGATCACTCTGCCTGAACCTGAGCCGACGGAAGGCGCAGAAGAAGGCGCTGAGGGAGCAGAAGGCGCGGAAGGCGCTGAGGATGGCGAAGCGTCCGCGTCTCCATCGCCATCGCCATCTCCTTCGGCGACGGACAGCAAGTAACGCCCGCGGGTTAGAGTTGCTGTATCTCTATCCTTCAGACTATCGAGTGCCATAGAAGCGCTATAGTGCAAAGATGTGGCAACGGATTATCAAATCAGCCTGCATGACAAGAATCCCAGTCGACCAATGTGTCGGCTGGGATTTTTGTGTTGATCATTTTGCCATACTTACTCTTGCTCGGAATGACGAAACGATAGTATCTATAGAAGGACGCTGCAGTCATTGCAAGTCATGAAGAGAATAAAGGGAAAAACGCCCTCTAATATCGCCTCTATACCGGATCTTGTGGCTTTAAAGGGAAATCCTCCCTCTAATCTCCATCCAATTGACGTCTGTCCTCTAGTCCACTTGATTTAGAGGGGGAATTTCCCTCTAACACTTCGAAAAATCGAAAGGGCAGTCAACTAAAGGGAGCTTTTCCCCTTATTTACAACATAAGCATTAAAAGTTTCCGAGCTTGCCTTAGAATTTCTTATTGGCGCTAAAAACTACTACATGTTTCCGAAACGGCTTTGCTTTGCAAAGCTGGAGGTCGCTCATCTTCAGACCTGCGACGTTATTCGTGAGAAATCCAGGCAAACCGCGGGCTTTTGCCCATCATAAGGGCTGTCAGTTCCTTTAGATTTGCAAAGTGCTGCTTTTTGCCAAATAACGCCTTTCATTCCTGTTACAGTTGTTCCCGTTCATTTCTTGCCGGACACTTGCTTTGTTATCGTTTGAGGTAAGCGGCAGGTCGAGGCAGGCGTTGTCACAGATCGTTTCGATTCGCTGTGATTGTGATCACAGGTTGGGGGAGGCATGGCATCTATACTTGAAATACAGGAAAACATCCTTGCGCAAGCATTCTCTGTATTTCCCGAAATGAAACGCGCCGCCAGTGTAGCGACAACCGTTTCACCTTGGAAAAGGCAATACGAACCGACCAGACCATACAGAATGAGATTCAATCCTATATCCATAATGGAGGAGATTATGATGCTGAATCAACAAACCATTGCGGTCATTCAATCGACGGTGCCCGTCCTGAAGGAATACGGAACGGCGATTACGGGGCGATTCTACGAGCGAATGTTCGAAGCGCATCCCGAGCTGTTGAACCTGTTCAATCACGCTAATCAGAAGCAGGGACGTCAGCGGGAAGCGCTGGCCAATGCCGTATACGCGGCGGCGCTGCATATCGATAAGCTGGAACAGATCCTGCCTGCCGTTCGGCACATTGCGCAGAAGCATCGCAGTCTGGGTGTCAAACCGGAGCAATATCCCATTGTAGGCCGGCATCTGCTGGCAGCCATCAAGGAGGTATTGGGAGATGCGGCGACGGATGAAATTCTCGAGGCCTGGGCTGATGCTTATGGCGTCATAGCCGATGTCTTTATCAGCGTGGAGCAGTCGATGTACGAACAGGCTGAGAGCCAGCCGGGCGGCTGGGAAGGATTCCGGCCCTTCGTTGTCGACAAGAAGATCGTCGAAAGCGATGTAATCACTTCGTTCTACCTGCTGCCTCAGGATGGAAGCGACATCGCTTTATTCGAGCCGGGACAATACGTCAGCGTAAAGATCGACCTGGAGGGCAACGAACATACTCATCTGCGTCAGTACAGCTTGTCTGATGCTCCTGGCAAGCCATATTACAGGATTTCCGTAAAGCGGGAAGGAAGCCTTGCAGGCAAGCCGTCAGGCAAGGTGTCGGGCAATCTGCATGATCGTGTTGCGGAGGGAGACGTATTGTGGTTGTCGGCGCCGGCGGGCGAGTTCAAGCTGGAGACCAAAGGAGAAACGCCCGTTATGCTGCTGAGCGGCGGCGTGGGGCTGACTCCGATGGTTAGCATGGCGAATACGCTTGCTGAGCGTCAGCCGAATCGCAGGGCGGCATTCGTGCATGCCGCGCTGAACGGCAACACGCATGCGATGCGGGATGCCATGCTTCAACTGCAGGAGAAAAGCCCGGGGCTGTCCGTGCATTACTGCTACGCGGAGCCGACGCCTGAGGACCGGGAGCTGGAGCGCTACGACAAAGAAGGAGTCATTGACGCAAGCTGGCTGAAGACGCTGTTGCCTGATCCCGATGCCGTCGTCTATCTGTGCGGTCCCGTGCCGTTTATGAAGACTATGTTCGCGGCGCTGCAGTCGATCGGCGTAGCAGAGTCGCGTATCCACTACGAATTTTTTGGACCGGCGGGGAGTTTGGCGCAAGAAGATTTACTTGCTCCCGCCGGATCGAAGTAGCCGATTGACGGTTTCTCGGCGAAGTCCGATAAATTGCCCTATCTCGTCTTGCGTCAATAGCTCGGAGATCGGAATGGGGCCTGCGAAGCTCGCGAGCCACTCCTGCAGCTTGCGCAGCTTCTCGGCCGGCGAAGTTCTCGTCAACTGGTCGATGCGCTGCTGCATGAGGCGGAGCCGGCTCTGAAGCAGCAACGCAATCTCAAGCGCCTTCTCGGGATGCGCGGCCAGATCGTCGTACCACTCCCTGGATGGAATCATCTCGAGCTCACTCGTCATCAGTGCGATAGCCGTACCATGGTAGGGCTGCTCGGATACGAGCGAGTGATGAGGAATCACTTCGCCTGCCACAATTAAATTAACGACTATCATATGGCCGTCCTCGTGAACGCGGACGATCTTAAGCAGCCCGCTCTTGAGTCTAAAGAGCGGGCCGTTGTCGCCTTGTCGGAACACGGTCTCTCCCTTATGAACAATCATGCCCTCTCCCCCTTCTTCTGAATGTTTGCTGCGGCTAAGATGTCGCTATGACCGTTAGATAAATTTCCAAGCGTGCCTTGGATCTAAAATTTTTATTGGGGATAAAACCCATCTAATGCTTCCGAAGCGGCTTTGCTTCGCAAAGCTGAGGGCGCTTATCTTCGAGAGGCCGAGGGTAGAAGTTTTCTTGTGAACGACAGGTTGAAATGTCTAACAGACACCAGCGACGTTATTTGACCGATTATTAACCTCAAACAAATCTAACGGACAGGGAGGACACTATTGGGTCGTAATGGAGCCACTTGGCGCCATGATGATGCTAATAAGGTCGTGTGCGTCCGTTAGATTTTCGAAACCCCCAAAAATTGAAGAATAGTGTCATTTATGTCCGATAGGCAGTTGGGTTCTATTTCTCGGAATGAAACTTACTGCGCCGCCAAAGGACGGCGACATCCGTTTCCCCTTGTTTCGTTTCGCTAATATTGAAGTCGTCTTAGCTTATTGTAGATGTCGACTGGGGACTAATCAACCACTATTTCCGATTAACACGGTTGACTGTATTTGTAAAAAGTGATATCATAAATATATCAAAAAGATATAGAGGTGAAGGCGATGAGGGAGAAAAAGGGATTTTGCGTAAGCGGGTATTTGGCACTCTTGTTGGCTTTGGTCGCGGCAGCGGGCGGAGGGTGGCTATTTGTAACGGAGTTGATGAAGGACACATCATCGTACGGGCTTGTCGCAGTCGGAGCAATTCTGATTGTGCTTGCACTCGTGGGACTATCCTCGCTGGTCATCGTTCAGCCGAATGAGGCCAAAGTCATTACCTTCTTCGGTACCTATGTCGGAACTGTCGTGGAAAGCGGGCTGTGGATGGTGCTGCCGCTGTCGACGAAATCGACCATATCGTTAAAAGTACGGAATTTCAACAGCCAGAAGCTCAAGGTTAACGATGCGGAAGGCAATCCGGTCGAGATCGGCGCCGTCATTGTTTTCAGAGTAGTGGATACGGCCAAAGCGTCGTTCGATGTCGACCAATACGAAAGATTCGTGGAAATTCAGAGCGAAACGGCCATTAGACATATTGCGGCACAATATCCTTACGATACGTTCGAGGATGCAAGCACGGTGTCGCTTCGCGGCAACGCGGACGAGGTGGCAGCCGAGCTATTACGGGAGCTTCAAGAAAGACTGGATGTAGCAGGGGTACAGCTTCGCGAGACGCGCATCACTCATCTGGCCTACGCGCCGGAGATCGCCAGCGCGATGTTGCAGAGGCAGCAAGCCATCGCCATCGTGGCAGCGCGCCAAAAGATCGTGGAAGGCGCGGTCGGCATGGTCGACGCAGCTCTTCGCCAGCTTGAGGATAACGGCATCGTGCTGGATGACGAGCGGCGCGCGGCGATGATCAATAATTTGATGGTGTCCATCGTATCCGACCGGGCGGCCCAGCCGGTTATTAATACGGGATCGCTGTATAGCTGAGGATCGCCGGGATGGCTAAGGAGAAGAAGGCGTTTCCCCTGCGATTGGATCCGGAGATTCATCGCGCGCTGGAGCAATGGGCCGCGGACGAGTTTCGCAGCGTAAACGGGCATATTGAATTTCTGCTCAGGGAAGCGTTGGCTAAGGCGGGTAGATTAAAGTTGCCGGGCCGTGATACGAATAAGTAGGAAGTTCGACACAGGCGGATAGGACGACTCACAGCTTAAGCGGCTGCGAATCGATCTATCTGCTTTTTTTGTGTGATGTTCGTGTTATATATTCTTTTGGGATCAGATAGGGCATGGGGGGTGGTATCATCTTGAATCCCCCGAACGATTATCAAATTCAATTATGTGAGTTAATCTTACACAAAATTGATTGACTTGTGTCTATAATTAGCAATTTGAACGCAATTATAATATTTATGGAAATTTTAATGTAAACTATGTTGACACAACTAAAACCACCCCACTATAATTGAGCACAGGAGCGAACATTGGGAAGCTATTCCAGTCAATCGTTCGGAAAAGAGAGACAAATACTTAGGAAATGGGGAGTGGAAAGATGAGAAAAGGCTTGTTTTATCAATTTGCTTTGCTGATTGTGGCGGTTAGTATGGTGCTGGCGGGATGCGGGGCGAATAATGAACCAGCTTCATCGGGCACGAACGCACCTCAGGAGTCAAGCGCATCAGGGGGTTCTGACAACGGTGAAATCAAGGTAGGCATTCTTCATTCTCAGAGCGGCACTATGGCGATAAGCGAGACCTCGGTCATCGACGCTGAGATGATGGCCATCGAAGAAATTAATGCAGCAGGCGGGGTACTGGGCAAAAAAATCGTTCCGGTGCTTGAGGACGGCGCTTCCGATTGGCCGACCTTCGCAGAGAAGGCACGCAAGCTGATCTCCGAAGATAAAGTCGCGACGGTATTCGGCGGTTGGACATCCGCGAGCCGCAAAGCGATGCTTCCGGTATTCGAAGAGTTGAACGGCTTGCTCTGGTACCCTGTTCAGTATGAGGGACTGGAAGCTTCTCCGAACATCTTCTACACGGGAGCGACAACGAACCAGCAGATCGTTCCGTCGGTGACGTGGCTTCTGGAAAATCGGGGCAAGAAGGTTTACCTGCTGGGCTCCGACTACGTATTCCCGCGTACGGCGAACCTGATTATCAAGGAACAGCTCAAAGCAGAAGGCGGCGAGTTGGCGGGCGAAGAGTACACGCCGCTTGGCCATACAGACTACAGTACTATTATTAGCAAAATCAAGGCGGCCGATCCGGACATCGTATACAACACATTGAACGGGGACAGCAATGTAGCATTCTTCAAGCAGCTTAAGGACGCCGGCATTACCGCCGAGGATATGACGACATTGTCGGTATCGGTGGCGGAGGAAGAAATCCGCGGGATCGGGGTAGACGTGCTCGCAGGTCACTTGGCGGCATGGAACTACTACCAGACGACAGATACGCCGACCAACGCGAAGTTCGTGGAGAGCTACAAGGCGAAGTATGGCGCGGATCGCGTAACGGCGGACCCGATCGAAGCGGGTTACACGGCGGTATACCTCTGGGCCGCTGCGGTCGAGAAAGCGGGTTCGACGGATGTTGCAGCCGTTAAGGAAGCAGCCAAGGAGCTGGAGTGGGACGCTCCGAGCGGTAAAGTGAAGATCGACGGCGAGACGCAGCATATCTACAAAACGGTCCGAATCGGCGAGGTGCAAGCAGACGGGCAATTCAAGGAATTGTGGAATTCGGGAGAGGCCGTCAAGCCGGATCCATTTTTGAAGGGCTACGAATGGGCCGCAAGCATTCAGCAGTAAGGCGTTGCTACAAGGGCCGAATAACATGACGCCGGGATAAAGAAGCGGCTTGGGGGGGCAGGAGGGGAAGTGTTCGAGCGAAGCAATATCGAATGCTTCCTCTTCCTGCATCATGCCAGCTAAGGCCGCCGGGGGAGCGATGGGATGGAACTCTTCATATTGCAATTGTTCAACGGACTTAGCATAAGCTCGATTCTGCTGCTCGTGGCGCTTGGTCTCGCGATTACCTTCGGATTGATGAAGGTCATCAACATGGCGCACGGCGAGCTGATTATGATCGGGGCGTATGCCACGTATTTGACGCAAAATCTGTTTCTCGACTATATGCCGGCATCCATGTTCAATTGGTACTTCGTACTCGCGATTCCAGTAAGCTTTGCCATCGCATTCGCGATCGGGCTGGTGCTCGAGATGGGATTGATCAGGTTCCTGTACGGCCGTCCGCTCGACAGCTTGCTGGCGACATGGGGCGTGGGCCTCGTACTGCAGCAGCTGGCGCGAACGATCTTCGGCGCTCCTAACGTCGCGGTCAAGAGCCCTGCTTGGCTGGACGGGGGGATGCAGATCTTTGGAGGAACGCTGCTGCCGTACAAACGGTTGTTCATCATCGCGCTTGTCATCGCTTGTCTCGTCGCGATGTATGTGTACATTTACCGCAGTCTTGAAGGCCGGCGCATGCGCGCCGTCATGCAGAACCGCGAGATGGCGGCTTGCCTTGGCGTATCGACCAGAAGGGTGGACGCCATGACATTCGCGATCGGCTCCGGCATTGCGGGTATTGCGGGATGTGCCCTGACGCTTCTCGGACCTATCGGCCCGTCGCTCGGCACTTATTATATCGTGGACGCATTCATGGTTGTCGTACTGGGAGGCGTCGGCAAGCTGGTGGGTACGGTACTTGGGGCGACCGGCATCGGCATGTTTAACACCCTATTCGAATATTGGACGAATGCGTCGCTCGGCAAGGTGCTTGTATTCGTATGTATCGTCGCGTTCCTGCAATGGAAGCCGTCAGGGCTTGTGGCGATGCGGACTCGCTCGCTGGATTGATGACTGGTATACGAGCGTAACAAGGTGAACCGGCTTTGCCGTCCTTTGGCGGTGAAGTTTTCAAAAAGTTCGGGTTTCATGACCGGGAATAGGTGGAATGCGATATGCAGCTTACGCGTATAACGGGAAATCGATTATGGATATTGGGGGCTTATCTGGTTGCGGCCGCAGCTCTGTTTAGCGCTCCGCTCGTATTCAGCGACTTCAGGCTGAATCTGCTTGCGAAATTTTTGGCCTTCGCGATTGTTGCGCTGGGGCTTGATCTCATATGGGGTTATACCGGCATTCTCAGTTTAGGCCACGGCATCTTTTTCGGTCTCGGCGCCTATGCGATGGCTATGTACCTGAAGCTGGAGGCCAGCGGCGGCAAGCTGCCGGACTTCATGGGGTGGAGCGGGCTCAAGGAACTGCCGCTTTTCTGGATGCCATTCGAGAATTTCGGCGCGGCGGTGGCGCTCGGCATTCTCATACCCGCGCTTCTGGCGCTGGGACTCGGATACTTCACGTTCCGTAACCGGATTCGGGGCGTATACTTCACGATCCTGACGCAGGCGCTTGTCATTATTACGACGACGCTGCTCGTGGGTCAGCAGGCGTTCACTGGCGGAACGAACGGGGTGACGGGCTATTCGACGCTTCTCGGTTATTCGCTGGCGTCGCCGGAGACGAAACGGGTGCTCTACTGGGTAACGGTAGCAGTATTGATCGGCATTTTTATTTTATGCCGTTATTTGACGGGAAGCCGGTTCGGCAAGGTGCTTCGCGCCATCCGCGACGGCGAGAACCGAGTTCGGTTTATCGGATACAATCCGGCGGTGTATCAGATGGTTATTTTCACTGTATCGGCGGCTATCGCGGGGATCGCAGGCATGTTATTCGTGTTGCATGTCGGCATTATCTCCCCGTCCATGCTGGGCATTGTGCCCTCCATCGAGATGGTGCTGTGGGTCGCGATCGGCGGCAGAGGTACTTTGATCGGGGCGGCGCTCGGGGCCATTCTTATGAACTGGGCCAAGAGCGAATTCAGCACCGCATATCCCGAAGGCTGGTTGTTCTTTATGGGCGCCATGTTCGTTATCGCCGTTGTGTTTTTGCCGAAAGGCGTGGCGGGATTGTTCCAATGGAGGGGCAAGGATAGGAAGAAGTGGCTGCCGGCGTGGGCTCGCGGCTCCGGCGGGAAGCTGAGGACCGGAGAGAAGGAAGGCAGCGTGCCGCAAGGATAACAATCTGGGAGGGACCGGGAATGGCGAACAAGGGAGCGGCAATTCTGGAATGCGAGGACGTGACGGTCGAATTCGACGGCTTCAAAGCCGTGCAAGGGATGAATTTACAGCTTCAGAAGGGCGAACTGAGGTTCCTTATCGGTCCGAATGGGGCGGGCAAAACGACGATGCTGGATGTCATCTGCGGCAAGGTAAGGCCGTCGGCAGGGAGCGTTACATTCGGCGGCAAGGTTGATATTACGCGAAAGCACGAGCATCAGATCGCGGAGCTTGGAATAGGCCGGAAGTTTCAGGCGCCATCCATCTTCAAAGACATGACGGTTATGGAAAATTTGGAGATTGCCATGAGGCAGAAGCGAAGCGTCATGGCGACGTTGTTCGCGCGAATGAACAGCGAGGATGAGGGGCGGCTGAATGGACAGCTGTCGATGATCGGACTCTCATCGAAGGGGTCATGGCGCGCGGGCGGTCTGTCGCACGGCGAGAAGCAATGGCTGGAGATCGGCATGATGCTGATGCAGGAGCCGGAGGTGCTGCTGCTCGACGAGCCGGTGGCCGGCATGACCGACAAGGAGACCGATAAGACGGGGGAGCTGCTGCACGAGATTGCGCGAGCGCGCTCCGTCGTCGTAGTCGAACACGATATGGAGTTTGTCCGCAATTTTGCCAGCAAGGTGACGGTCATGCACGAGGGCAAACTCCTGAAGGAAGGTTCCATGGAGGAAGTGCAAGGCGATGACCGCGTGGCGGAAGTATACCTGGGCAGGAGGCGCGAAGAGCATGCTAGCCGTTCAACAGCTTGAGTCGGGTTATGGAGAAAGCGTCATCCTGAGGAATGTCTCGCTGCGTGTCAAGCCAGGTCAGGTCGTCTGTCTGATGGGGCGCAACGGGGTCGGCAAGACAACGCTGATGAAGAGCATCATGGGATTGCTTAAGGCTCGCGGGGGCGGGGTCAGCTATAAAGGCGTAGACTTGACGAAGAAGGCGCCGGGCGTCCGGGCGAAGAGCGGGATTGGTTATGTGCCGCAGGGGCGGGAGATTTTTGGGCAGTTGTCGGTGTACGAGAATTTGCTGCTGGGACTGGAGGCTTCACGGTCGGAGGAAAAGGTTATTCCGCCCGAGGCAATCGAGAAGTTCCCGGTGCTGCCGACGA
>NZ_BDQX01000310.1:1003-3125 GCF_003112455.1 Paenibacillus agaridevorans | reverse complement strand
GGCGCGGCGGCGATCTGAGCGGCGGGCAGCAGCAACAGCTGGCGTTCGCGCGCGCCTTGGCTTCAAAGCCGGAGGTGCTGCTGCTCGATGAGCCATGCGAGGGCATACAGCCTTCCATCGTCGACGATATCCGAGACGTCATCCGTTCCATCAAGGAGGAGGGCCATACAGCCATTCTGCTGGTGGAGCAGAGTCTGGACTTCGTAAAGAGCGTCGGCGATTATTTTTACGTGCTGGATAAAGGCGCAATCGCATGGGAAGGCGATCTGGCGGGGCTGGACGATGATGTGATTCGCCAATATTTGATGGTGTGAGTCAATTACCCGCCACTTTCTTGGGTAAATTGGATGAAGATATTGCAAGAGCCTGATCCTGTAAAGGGTCGGGCTCTTCGGGTATCTGCGGTATGGTGCCGTTGAATTGGATTGGCAGGGGGAGGCTGGAGACGTGCATAAGAATTTGGGAGCAGTTGAATACTATGGTCAGATTCAAAATATTACGATGAAGGGTACTCCCTTCTAAAAGGTAGCTGGATCGGTGGAGCGAACCCATCACGGCGCAATAATTTTCCAGCAAAGACTGGCATCCAGTGTATTCAAAATCTTCTAGTGAAAGCGGGGCAACAAGAAATGAAAGCAACTGGAATTGTACGACGCATCGATGATCTTGGTCGTGTGGTGATTCCGAAGGAAATCCGCCGTACGCTGCGTATCCGCGAAGGCGATCCGCTCGAAATCTTCGTGGATCGCGACGGAGAGGTCATCCTGAAAAAATATTCCCCGATCGGGGAGCTTGGCGACTTCGCCAAGGAATATGCGGAATCGTTGTACGAAAGCACGGGCCATGTCACGTTGATCTCCGACCGGGATACGATCATTACTGTAGCCGGCGCATCCAAGAAGGAGCTTCTGGACAAGCCGATCGGCTCCGCGCTCGAATCGTGCATGGACAATCGCAAGACGATGACGGAGGCGAACGGCGGCAATTACGAGATCGTAAAGGACGTGCAGGATACGTACACCTCCTTCGTCATTGCTCCGATTATCGCCGGGGGCGACCCGATCGGCTCGGTTGTACTCCTCAGCAAGGACGAGTCCGTAAAGATGGCGCAGATGGAGACGAAGATGGCGGAGACGGCCGCGGGCTTCCTTGCGAAGCAGATGGAGCAGTAGAGGGCTATATTTAGGTCGTAGGACGGCACGCGAAATAGGCGTAGGACTGAAAAAAAGGTTTCCCGGGATTCGGGGCGCGTTAGTCGCCGGTGCGGGGAGCCTTTTTCCCGTTCCTGTTTCCCCCTGGACGGCTCGATGGGGTATAATCGAGTGCATATAGGGACAAGGCAAGGTGGGGCTAGTGATGAAGTGGAAAATCGTAACATGAGGGAGAGAGAGGGGAGCGGGAATTCGCCGCGACTGTGGCGGCACGGAGTCGCGTTAATGGCGGGTGCGGCACTGTTGTCGAAGTTGATCGGCGCGCTGCAGAAAATTCCGCTTCAGAACATGGCGGGTGATCGCGTATTCGGCATGTACAACGCGGTGTACCCGTTCTATCAAATGATAGCCGTGCTGGCCACGGCGGGTTTGCCGACTGCGGTATCGATCGTCATCGCAAGCCGCTTAGCGGACGAAGGAAGCGGATCGGCTGTTGGCGCCTCCGGTACGCGCAGCGCGCTGATGGCCGCTTTGCTGCTGTTAGGGGCCACGGGGACGGTTACGGCTGTGCTCATGTGGACGACAGCGGGTCAGACGGCTGCGTGGCTTGGGGACGAAGCGGTGGCTCCGGCTATTCGGGCGCTTGCCCTGTCTCTGCTGGTAGCGCCGCTCGCCGCCGCCTTGCGCGGCTACATGCAGGGCATGCAGCGAATGGGGATATCCGCCGCGTCGCAACTGGCCGAGCAACTGGTACGGGTCGCCGTGATGTTGCTTGTTCTCGGCGCCGGCCTTGCGGCCGGTTGGAGAGACAGCACGATCGCTGCCGGCGTCATGTTCGGCGGTGCGGTGGGTGCGGCTGTTTCCTTGCTCCTGTTGGTGCTGGGCTCCCGGACGATGACGGGCAAGCGTGAAGCGGGAGCCGGCTCGGGCGTTATGAGCAAGCGCAAGCTGTTTGGCGAGATGAAGGACCT
>NZ_BDQX01000310.1:826-959 GCF_003112455.1 Paenibacillus agaridevorans | reverse complement strand
CGCGCGGGCGCTGCCAGCGGCGCTAGCCGCGCTTGTCGTGCCGGCGGTAGCGGCGGTGGATAGTTTCACGGTGCCGGCGCTGCTGCGAGCGGAAGGACGCGCGTCGGAGGAGGCGATGAGCCTGTTCGGCATC
>NZ_BDQX01000310.1:0-765 GCF_003112455.1 Paenibacillus agaridevorans | reverse complement strand
CCGCTCGTGCAGCTGATTGTCATGGCCGCAGGTGCTGGAGCCGCGGCTATGGTGCCGGGCCTGGTACGAGCTCGCGCCGAGGTGCAGCGTCGGCGTGGTGGAAACGGGTTTGGCGGGGATGAGGCGAAGCATAAATTCGAGAGCGGAAGAGCTTCGAGGAAGGCGCGGAGGACAAACGGGGAAGCCGATGGCGGGTTTATCATCGATGGAGCGAAGTCTGCAGGACTGAGAAGGACGCAAGATCAAAACGCGAAAACAGGCGGTAATAAGCGTTCAGGCGGGGCCGTGATTGAGGCTGATAATAACGGGGACGATGGGGCGGCGGAGATGCTTGGTCTGCGATTGACGTTGCTGCTGCGGCTGGCCTGGCTCCTCGGAGGCGCGGCCACTATCGGGCTCGTACTGTTAGCCGAGCCTATTAACGTGATGCTGTACAAGGACGCCAGCGGCACAACCGCGCTGGCGCTCATCGGATTTACCGCGCTCGCCGGCTGCGTCAGCGCGGTCGTCGCTCCCGCGCTGCAAGCGCTCGGCGCAGCGCGAATCCCGGCGCTGCTGCTGCTCCTCGCAGCGCTGCTCAAGGGCGCGCTCAACGCCGCTCTCGTCCCCTCCCTCGGCATCGAGGGAGCGGCGCTCTCCGGCGTTGTCGCGCTAAGCGCCACCGCCATGCTGGGCGCGGCGGCACTGCATCATGCGGCTGCGCGGCTGCGCCTGCCGCATGGCACCGCTCCGGCGGCTGGCGGCCGGCGCCCCCCCCCCCCCCGC
>NZ_BDQX01000309.1 GCF_003112455.1 Paenibacillus agaridevorans | reverse complement strand
GGGATTCGAACCCCTGTTACCTCCGTGAAAGGGAGGTGTCTTAACCCCTTGACCAACGGGCCATACAAATTATGTAGCAAAAGCTACGGAGAAGGAGGGATTCGAACCCTCGCACCACTTACGCAGTCTAACCCCTTAGCAGAGGGTCCC
>NZ_BDQX01000308.1 GCF_003112455.1 Paenibacillus agaridevorans | reverse complement strand
GACATGAAGGATGCAGGCGTGGAGTATCATTCGATCGGGCGCAAGCCCGCGATCAGAGAAGGAGTGAAGGAGTCGAGGTAGATTGGGAGATCATGCGATAGTTGCAGGGAAGGTCTATCTGGTGACAGGCGCGGCGGGGTTTATCGGTTATTACGTGGCCAAGCGGCTGCTGGAGCAGGGCTGCATGGTCGTCGGCCTGGATAATGTGAACGATTATTATGACTTGAATCTCAAGCGTGCTCGACTGGCGGAGCTGATGCCGCATGAGGGGTTCGTGTTCGTCGAGGCCAGCATTTCGGATCACACGGCGGTTATGTCGCTGTTCGAGCAGTATAAGCCGGCGGCTGTGGTTCATCTGGCCGCGCAGGCGGGAGTGCGTTATTCCATCGAGAATCCGGATGCGTATATCGAGAGCAACATTACCGGCTTTTTCCACATCCTGGAGGCTTGCAGGCATTATCCCGTGGAGCATTTGGTGTACGCTTCGTCGAGCTCGGTGTATGGGGCCAATAAGAAGGTACCCTTTGAGGAGACGGACTTCGTCGATCATCCGGTGTCGCTTTATGCGGCGACGAAGAAGTCGAATGAGCTGATGGCGCATACGTACAGCCACCTGTACCGCATACCGGCGACGGGACTACGATTTTTTACGGTGTACGGACCGATGGGCCGGCCGGATATGGCGTACTTTGGTTTCGCGGATCGTTATTTTGCGGGCAAGCCGATTCA
>NZ_BDQX01000307.1 GCF_003112455.1 Paenibacillus agaridevorans | reverse complement strand
GGCGTTAGTAACGCTTATGGCTCCAAAAAGTAGGCGAACGAGCAGCTGTAGGCGTTAAAAACGCTGATGGACCGGAGAGTAACTCTGAATAGCGTCCATAGGCGTTAGTAACGCTTATGGCTCCAAAAAGTAGGCGAACGAGCAG
>NZ_BDQX01000306.1 GCF_003112455.1 Paenibacillus agaridevorans | reverse complement strand
GGGGGGGGCCGACAATTGCTGCCGCATCGCCTGGACGAACCGATTCATCGGCTTGAACGTCCAGCGGCCGATCACTGCGGCCGATACCGTAGCGACAACGAACAAGACAACCGCGAGCAGGAACAATACGTTGCGGAACAGGATGAGCGGACGGGTAAACTGCGACTCCGGCACGGAGCGGACGATATACCAGCCCGTATAATCGTCTTTGACATAGAAGACGGAGGACAGCGTCTGTTCCACATCGGCTGTGAAATGACCCGTGTCCCCCTCGGATTTCAGCATACGGCTTATATAGGAAAACTCGCTGATGTCCTTGCCTACCTTATTATGGTCCGAATGAAGCACCACGACGCCTTCCCGGTCGACCACGAAGGTCTGCCCGCCATCGGCATCGGCCGTATTCCGAATCAGGCCGTACAACGCATCTTCCTTGACGTTAACCGCAACGGCCCCTCTTCTCGTCCCCGGCGAATGGATAAGCGGATAGGTGCGCACCAGCGTCACGACGTCGCGATAAACGGGATAGCTGGAACGGTTGATGAGCACCTTGCGTGTCGACATCCATTCATAGAAACCGTCAAATTGCTCGAACCCGGTAATCCAGCGAAAGTCGTTCGACAGCTCCTCCTCCGTCAGCACATTCCCCGTGACAAGCCGTTGTTTTCCATAGGAATACAAGTCGATTGTGAAAATATTATCCATGCTGTTGATCGCGTTCGCGATCAAGTTGGAAATACGAAACGCATTATTTTGGCTTGCCTGCTCATCCAGATCCTTGTCAAAGAAACGGATGACCTCATCGTTCTTGAGCAACTGAATCGTCGACTTGTCAATATGCTTAAGCGTCAGCTCGAGCTTATGGTCGACTTGGCCGAGCAGTTCCATATTCGTATCGACCAGTTGCCGTTTCAATTGTTTATTGAATACCGAATAGGTGAAAAAGAATGAAGTCGATACAAGGAGGAACAGGACGATGGACAAAACGCCGATCGCTTTCACAAGCCTCCGATTTTTGGTCACGTTCATGCCTGTTCCCCCTTATAAGTCAACCTCATTCAGACTTCCGTCATTTTAGAAGCTTGCCTTGTTCTCCTCGTACCACTTCTGCGCAAGCTCATCCGCTTCCTTGCCGCCCAGTCGCTCCCATTCCTTGCGGATCTCCTCGAGCGCCCACTGCCCCGTATATTTCGACCCTTGGGTTACGGCGGTTGCGCGCGTCTCCCGGATAAACGTATCCAGCGTCGAACGGATCTCGTTAATCTTGTCGAAGCTTGGCTGATACGGGATGTCCCTGCGGAACTCGTTTTTCATGGCGATCTCGAGCGATGTCATGTTCAGCTTGGCGATACGCTGGGACTGCTCGTCGTCGGGAGCAAGCGCAAGCAGGTCCTCGGCTTTGGTCACTTGATCTCTGACGACCGCGTATTCGCCGGCGTACAGCACTTCCTTGTTAAACTTATCGCTGTCAAGCTGCTTCGGAACGTCGTTAACCTTTTCATAATGGACGCCTTCCTCGCCATTGACAAGCGGATACCAGCCTCCGTCGATCAGCCAGTCCAAATATTCGATCGCCGCTTTCGGATTTTTCATATCTTTATTGAAAGCTACGAAAATATTAGGCGGAGCTTCTTGATAAGCGCCGTACTTGCCATACTGGGAAGCGACCATCTCCAGCGGTACCGGATTCGCCGTCGGCACGTTGGACAGCATATCCTTGATCATAATATCGTTCGAGCCTCTTCCCCATTGCCCGAGGTAAATGCCCGCTTTGCCTGTCGTCCAGAGCTGGCTGGCGCGCTGATTGTTGCTATCGGTCAGATACTCTTTGTCTACGAGCCCCAATTCATAAAGCTGCTTCTCCAGCCCGATCACATCGGCGAACCGATCCAGCGTAGCCCCGTATTGCATCTTGCCGTCCTCCAGATACCACTGGAAGTTCATGGCGCCATAGATGGCCGAGTAGATATCGCTCGTGGTATGGCCTACGATCGGCGTGCTGTCCGGATATCGTTCCTTAAACGCCTTGGCGACCGCGATCAACTCCTCGACGGTTGTCGGCTGATCGAGCTTCAGCTCATCCAGCCAATCCTGCCGAATCCAGACGCCGTGATTGGCAACCGCGAACAACGGACGTTCCGCGGATACGGCATAGATCTCGCCGTCGAACGTCAAGTAAGGCAGCAGTTCGGGATGTTCTTCCAAATATTTTTTGTACGACGTGCTGTACTTCTCGATATATTCTCCAATAGGTTGAATGACGCCTTGGGTCACCAGCTTGCCGATATACGCGCGGTCATACTCCCACACCAGATCGGGAGCTCCGCCGGACGCAAACAACACGTTAAGCGCGTCCTGCGCCTGATTGCGCGGCACGGGCACGATCGATACGTCGATGCCGGATTGCTCGCGAATCCACTTGACCCAACGGTTATCCTCATACGTGCCTTCGTCGCTGGATACCTGACCCCGATCAAAGGTGGAAATGCTGATCTTTTTAGGCAGACCTTCATACGGGTCCTTCTCCGCCCCCCCATTGTCTGAAGGCGCTTGGCTTTCCTGACCGGCCTTATTGCCGTTTCCTTTGTTGCCCGAACCGTTTGCGCCGTTAGAACAAGCGGATACGACGACCATCACCATAACGACGAGAATCAGCAGCAATCTGCCCTTTAAGTATTGCTTCCCTTTTTGATCCATACTTGACCTCCTGTTAACTGTTTTTAAATTATATCAGAACGCGCCGCGAGAGCGCATTTGACATCTTTTGAGAACGCCGAGCTGTTAACCTTTGATCGACCCCAGCAAAACGCCCTTGATAAAATGTTTCTGCAGGAATGGATAGACGCACAGGATCGGCACGATGGCAAACACGACCGCCGCCGCCCGGATACTCTCCGGCGTTATGACCGCTTGGAGGACGCCTTCCCCGCGCAGCAGCTCCGTGCTGACCAGATCGATCATTTGGTACAGCTTTACCATAAGCGACAATTTATCCGTGCTTCGGATATAGATCAGCACGTTCATATAAGAGTTCCACCAGCCGACCGCATAGAACAGCGTTAGAGCCGCGATGACCGGCTTCGACAACGGCAGAATAATTCGCCACAGAATCGTAAACTCGCTCGCTCCGTCGATAGCCGCGGATTCCTCCAGCTCCTCCGGCAACCCCTCCAGGAACGATTTCATAACAAACATGTTGTAGGCGCTAATAAGCGCGGGGAGCCATAGTGCCCAATAGGAGTTGACAAGACCAAGCGTATTGACGAGCAGGAAGTTCGGGATGAGCCCGCCGCTAAACAGCATCGTAAACAGAATCGCCATCAGCATGACATTCCGGCCCTTGAGCCTTGCCTTGGACAGCGGATAAGCCGCCATAATCGTAAACAGCATATTAAGCGCGGTGCCTACCAGCGTAATGATTACCGTGTTCTTCATGGCGACGATCAGTTGACCGTCCCTAATCAAATTGTTGTAGGCGTCGAGATTAAATTCGATCGGCCACATAAACACTTCGCCCGCGTTGATCGCCCTGCTGCTGCTAAAGGACGTCGCGATAATATTGATAAAGGGAAACAAAGTCGCATAAGCGCATAGCGCTAGGAATATATAGTTGAGCCATCGAAACCAGGCTGGCGAGGAACTTCTTTCATTCATGTCCGATTACCTCCTGTCGTCCTTCTCACCATAGGCCCCTCTCTCCCATCGCCTTGATGATCCGGTTAACCGATACGACCAATATCAAGGCAATCAACGATTGGAACAGTCCGAGTGCCGTCGTATAGCTGTACTGCAAATTCACCAGGCCCCTCGTATACACAAAGGTGCTGATGACCTCCGCCACGCTTGTCACCGCGTCATTGCGAAGCGCATACACCTGCTCGAAGCCGACATCCATCATTTTGCCTACTTGCAAAATGAGCAGAATCGCGATCGTGCTGCGAATGCCGGGGAGCGTCACATGCCAGGTTTGCCGCAGCTTGCTTGCCCCGTCCATTCTTGCAGCCTCGTACAACGTCGGATCGATGGACGCCATGGCGGCCAAATACAGGATCGTGCCGAAGCCGGCTTCCTTCCATATACCCGAGACGATAAAGCTGACGGGCCACCAAAGCTTGTCGGCCATAAAGTAGATCGGCTCCAGCCCGAAGCCCTTTAGCAAATAATTGACGAACCCCGTGGACGGCGACAGTAACGCGATCACGATGCTGCCCAGCACGACCCAAGAAATGAAATGGGGAATATAAAGCAAATTTTGCAACGTCCTCTTGTACCATTCCACGCGGACCTCGTTTAACAGAATGGCCAGCAGAATCGGCACGGGAAACGCGAATAGAAGGTGATACAAGTTCAACAAAAGCGTGTTTTTAAGCACGACATAGAACTCCCGGCTCGCAAACAGCTTCTCGAACTGCTCGAAGCCAACCCAGGGGCTGTTCCAAATGCCGTCGGCCAGACGATAATTTTTGAACGCGATAATCTCGCCGAACATGGGAGCGTATTTAAACACGAGCAGATAAATGGCCACCGGCACAAGCAACATATAAAGAAAGCGATTTCGTGAAACTTGCTTCCAAAATGACGCTTTTTTTCTAGCGGGCATTCCGGGTTCGGCAGGCAGTCCCGTCGGTTGCGGTATATTCATTTTCATGCGAGTCTCCTTTCGGTTTAAATGGTTATTGGCTAACCTGCACCCTTAAACTAGCACGGCATCGCCCGCTATTGAAATCACCACTTTTTACGGCGCTACGCCATATCCTTTTTTGGAGCACACGCTTTTTTTGAGATGCTACACCCTTTTCGCGATTTGCCCCTTATTGCGCTCCGAATCCGGCTTAAACGCAAAAAAAGAGACCCGCTTCGCGAGTCTCCTTCTTCTTATGAACCTATATATTAGTACTGTTTGGTTTTCGTATACTTGGTTGCGTCCTTTGCAAATACGGTCGCTTTGTTGCTTTGCTTAATGCCTGCGTCCACTGTCGTATCCACGATGACCCACTTGCCGTTAAGATAAACCTCGTTCCATGCGTGGTAGACGTCTACATAATCGGAATCGCCCATGACCAGCTTGGTCGGAATATCAAGGCTTCTCAGCATTGCCGCGTATGTCGAAGCGTATCCGTAGCAGATCGCCTTCTTCGAAGCAAGCGTCTTGTCGATGCTCGGCAGGTAGTCGGAAGTGACGGTGTCTGCCAGAACCTTGTCATACGCGATATTTGCGATGATGTAGTTGTATACGGCTTTCGCTTTTTCTTCGTCCGTCGTTTTGCCCTTTGCCAGTTCCTTCGCTTTCGCAATGGCTTGGCTAGTGCTTGTCCAGCTTACATTTTGAACGGAGTTAAGGTACACGACCTTCTCATCCTTGAGGTTCAGCGTAACCGCTTGTTGCTTGACCGCTTTATACGAGGTGCCCGAGATGTTCTCCAGAAGCATGATCTTGTACTCGCCATTGCCGAGCTGCAGTGGAAGAGTCTCCGTTACGCGGCCTGTAGCCAGACTATACGTATAGTTTTCTTTGCCCTTCGCGATCATGACTTTCATCTTGACCTTCGGCTTTACATCATAGGTTACCTTGACAATGCCTTGCGCCAATGCCGACGTGTCCAGCCAAGCGGCACCTGCATCAGCGGCCGATACAGCTTGTACCGATGTAAACAGCACGAATACCGATACAACCATCATAATGAATTTACGCATAACAAAAAACTCCCTTCGGTGGCCAGGCTGCCATCTATTTAGAAGGCCCTATAGCTTTGCGTCCCTGCCTTTCGACAGGTTTGCCATTATCGTGTGAAGCTTTTAGAGGTAGTCTCGGTGCTGAAAAACGAACTTTTTGACACGCAATAAGGTGTTCAATAAAGACCTATTGCCGTGCGATAAAGTCCTATAAACAACAAAAAAGCCCAATCATTCGGTAGCTGGCTGTCATCAATCCATGGATTGGAAGACCCTGTAGCTTTGCGTCCCTGGCTTTCGCCAAGTTTGCCGTTATCGTGTCTCGCTTTTATAGTTCCATGTTACCACAATTTGCTAGAGTTGCAACCCTTTTTTCTGACAAATGGACGCTTGGTTCGATGCTGGCCTTCAACGCTCGTCAAACCGATTGAACAACATTGTCGCCTGAGAGAACGCAAGCTTCTCGCAAAACTAGAAAATAGTAGTTTTAGCCCATATGAATAAGCATATTTTCCTAGTAAATAGGTAAAAAGTTTGATATTATTAGGAGAGTATGTAAGCGAGGTGATGGATATGTCCGGATATATAATGTTCACCGAATTAACGACACCGCTCAAGCTAATCGGTATTAGAATTTTTCGCGACGAGAACGGCCATTACTGGTACAAAGTCAGGAAGAACAGCCGCAAGCGGATCTTTTCTAAATTCTGATCAATCCCAGTTCCCATACATGCCCTGTCAGACGCAGAATCGATCGGCTCCGCAGCAGTACCGAACGGTTACATAGTCCAGACACAGCAAGAGAGGCTCCCGGGCTGCAAGCCCGGGA
>NZ_BDQX01000305.1 GCF_003112455.1 Paenibacillus agaridevorans | reverse complement strand
TGGCGAACGGCAGTTATGAGCAGGTGAACGACAACGGCTGGGCCAAATCATGGGTCAGCTATATTTTCCCCGGATCGCAGACGCCGACAGTCGCGTTGGATAACGCCGGAAGCAATGTGAAAGAAGGCGCGCGATCGCTGAAAATAAGCGCATCGGCTTCAAGCCGGGTTTCCGTCTTCCAAAACGTACCGATTACTGCCGCGCAGCGGGGAAAGACGTATAAATTTAGCCAGTGGGTTAAGACGGAACAAGTG
>NZ_BDQX01000304.1 GCF_003112455.1 Paenibacillus agaridevorans | reverse complement strand
ATGTTGATTGGACTATTTATGTTCGCCTTGAATATCTTTCCGATACAGGCCACTTATGTTAGCGCTTCCAATCAGGCGACCTTTTATGTTTCGCCTTCAGGCAGTGACAGTAACCCTGGTACGTTGAGCGCTCCCTTCCAAACGATTCAGAAGGCCAGGGATGCTGTACGAATGATCAATCAGAATATGACAGGAGATATTATGGTTTATCTTCGCGGAGGCACGTACCAGCTGGACGATACGATTCAGCTTAATGAGCTTGATTCCGGCACAAAAGGATATCGGGTTATCTACAGGGCTTATCAGACAGAAGTTCCTGTACTTACAGGAGGGGTTCCGGTAACAGGCTGGACGCTGGATTCAGGCGGGATTTATAAAGCAACGGTATCTTCGGTGTCGAATTTCCGACAGCTTTATGTCAACGGGGAACGCGCGCAACGCGCTCAAACTTCGACTTTGAATACGGCTCTAGGTTATCATTATGACGCTTCATCGAAGATTGATGGCTTTATCGTGAATGGTAGTGTAGTAGATATATATGATAATGCTAGTGATGTTGAAATTAATTGGAAGCGAGAGTGGGTCAACACTCGGCTGCCGGTAGCACAGATTATGGATGGAGCCGCTGGAGAGAAAATTATCCTGATGCAGCAACCCTATTTTGATTGGGCTATGACGATGAATGCGAGCTTCACCACTATTGCCATAACTGATCCGTTTTATATTGAAAATGCAAAAGAATTGTTGGACGAAGCGGGAGAGTGGTATTTCAATCAAACGACTTCTACGCTCTATTACTGGCCTAAGCCGGGAGAGGATATGAATGCCTTAGAAGCGTATATTCCGAACGATGATGTGACGACTCTCTTATCAATTAAAGGCGCATCAATGACTTCGCAGGCCAACCATATTACCATTCAAGGCTTAACTTTTGCTCATACTACTGAATTAAGAGCCTCTACTCAAGGAGTAGCGCCGCTTCAGGCAAGTTTTTGGATAAACGAGGTGGATCAAACCGTGTTCACCACGAATGGAGTGATGCCTTCTGCAGCAATAGATGTCGAGCATGCGAACCAAATCATAATCGAAAGCAATCGATTAAAACATTTGGGTGCAGCAGGCATAAAGATGGATAACGATGTACAAGACTCTCAAATCATTAATAATACAATTACAGATGTATCCGCAGATGCAATTATTATAGGAACCTGGCACCATCGACATATCGATTCGTCTTTACAAGAAGCTTTGTGCAGCAATATTTTAGTCAGAAATAACTTGATTTCGAATGTAGCGAATGAATATTGGTCTTCTCCAGCCATTACTGTTTTTTTTGGCAAGCAAATCGATATACAGCATAATGACATCAGCAATATTCCCTATACAGGCATTTCAATGGGATGGGATGGCTGGGGTGGAGTGATGTGGGATGAGTTCTCATTAGGCTCCAATCGGATTGCATGGAATAAAATAAGTGATTATATGAAGAAAATGCGTGATGGTGGAGGTATTTATACTTTAAATACACAACCTGATACGGTGATAGAAGGCAATTATATAACGAATATGAACAATTCCTACGGTGGAATTTATCCTGATGAGGGTTCTGGTTATCTTAAGATTATCAATAATGTAGTGGAAAATATGGGATCTGCAAATTGGCTCTATATTTGGCAGTCTTCTATCAATCATATCAAGGTCGATAATAACTATACGAATTCAACAAACATAATTAATAACGGAACAATGATTTCGATCAGTAATACGAACTATTACTCCGGTGTACGACCTGCTTCTGCACAAGCTATTGTGAGTAACGCAGGTATCACATCGAATACGTATACACCGCTACCTGCACCGCCGCAGTCAACAATAGGCGACTTGGCCTTTGAGAAACCATGTTATGCATTTTACTTGGATGATTCCTATGCGACTGTGCATCCGGGTTCGGATGGATGTCGAGCGGTTGACGGTTATGACAGCACTTATGCTCAAGCATTCGGACAATGGAAGTGGAGAGAAGTCGTAAATCTGGGAAGTGTAAAAAATATTAATAAAGTTATCGTTACGTTCCCGCAAATCCCTTCGGCAGATCTAACGCTCTATGCCACGGAATACAAGATCAAGGTTTCGATAGATGGTACCAACTATGCAACGGCAGCCAGTGTAACAAGCGGAACGGGAGGCGCCATTACGACCATGTTCAATCCTGTTTCCGCAAGATATGTCATGATTGAGGCGGTTAAGCCGGACAATAGCGGTCAAGCGGGGACGCAGATGGCCATTAGCAGTTTGGAAATCTTCGGTATAGAGGATGAGCTAAGTCAAAAAGTGAATGATACTGCGCCTTCTATTATTTATATCGGAAATTGGAATTATTCTGGTTCACGCGGCTTTGGCAACTATAAAGACGATGTTCATTATACGGCAGACAATGGAGATTACTTTGAATTAACATTTGTGGGATCAGGCATTGAATTGATTAGTGAGAAGTATATGGATCGTGGCGATATAGACATCTATATAGACGATATTTACAAGGAAACCGTGAGCAGTTATATAAGCTCAGGTTCACAGGTTGATCAGACGATTTTCTCTGAAAGAAATTTAGTGAATGGGAAACATACGCTAAGAGGAGTAAAAAGAACAGGGACTGTTATGGTTGTAGATGCCGTTAAGATCTATAATCCGGAATTTAATGTTCCAGTTAATAATGACAGATCCGAAATTCATTATTCGGGTTCATGGGTGCACAGCACTGGACGTGGATATGGTAATTATTTGGATGATGTTCATCACACGAATACGTTGAATGACTATTTTGAGTTTACGTTTACTGGAAGCGGGGTTGATTTAATAAGTGAAAAGTATTTGGACCGCGGCGATATCGATATCTATCTTGATGGTGTCTATATAGAAACGATCAGTTGTTATAGCCCGGTATCGATGGTGCAGCAAACGGTATTTTCTTCGGGCGAATTGGCGAATGGCCTTCATACCATAAAGGGGGTCATGAAATCCGGGAGTGCAATGGTTGTTGATGCTTTTAAGGTTTACGATAGCGGGTTCAATCCGCCTGCTGCAAGTAATCTAAAGCTTTGGCTTAGAGCGGATGCCGGAGTAATCAAAGATTCCAATGGTTTCATAGGTACGTGGCAGGATTTATCCGGAAATGGAAACCATGCGATTCAGAGTCATATATCCAACAAACCTGCATGGATTGATCATGAAGTGAATGGCAGACCTGTTATTAGATTTGATGGTGTTAACGATTTTATGTCTATCCCCAGTCTAACGGGGAATATGGATGATTTCACAATCATTTTCATGCTGCGTCCTGCGGAATTAGCAAATTACAATCAAAAAATGTATGCGTCAGGCGCTTGGGGCGAATTTGTCATGCACACGGATGAGAATGGTGGGCTTTATGTAGGTACAGACATCGCAACTAGAATGGAACCATCTAACTCAACGTATAAGAGGGGCAATTATGCAATAGATGTGTTTCAAAGGTGGGCCTACTCGTATAGCTCGGTTGAGGGTCGCGGATTTATTTATAGAGACGATTATCATAGTGCCAGCCCTGTATTGCAGACAAATCCTAATAACTGGTCGGGATTTATGCTTGGTGAGAACGGTACGGGAACCATACATGGCGACATTACAGAAATCTTTATCTATGATAAAGTGCTCACGGATGCGGAACGTATCCATATCATCAGTTATTTAAATACGAGATATGTAAACAATTAAACTAACTACGAGGAGTCATGTTGTTAATGAAGCGATTAGCTAGCAGACAAGTGCATCTGGACTTTCATACTTCAGAATGGATCCCTAATATAGGCGAGAAGTTCGATAAGAAACAATTTCAGCAGGCACTGCAATTAGGCAAGGTCAACTCTATAACTGTTTTTGCCAAGTGCCATCATGGTTGGTCGTATTATCCAACTTCTATAGGCAAGGTACATCCCAACTTGCAGTTTGATTTAATGAAACAACAAATTGAGGCTGCGCATGAAATTGGTGTTCGAGCTCCGATCTATATCACCGTAGGATTTTCTGCTAATGATGCTGAAGAATATCCAAATTGGGTTGTAAGAAACCAAGATGGTTCAGTGACAACGATTGGCATAGATCCGCTTGCTAAGCCGGAAGATCAACGTCCAGGCGTATCTTGGAAATTTTTATGCCCTAGTGGAGAGTATGCCGAATTCATTTATGCTCAAACAAGAGAAGTGTGCAATTTATATGAAGTGGATGGGCTGTTCTATGATATTTGTTTTTGGTCGTTGTGCTGGTGCGGCAATTGCCGGGCAGGGATGATCCATGAAGGTTTAGATCCTGACAGCGAAGTAAGCGCCAGAGTATATCATAAGATAAAATGGCAACGATTTATGTCCAGATGTTCAGAGATCATCGTTGAGAAGAAACCGGATGCTTCTATATTTTTTAATGGCAGCGCTTCGCCATATGAGCCGGAGTGGCATGATTGGCAAACTCACTTTGAATTAGAGGATCTGCCAACGACTTGGGGCGGCTACGATAAGATGCCATCCAGGGCTAAGTATTTTGCGCAAAGCGGCAAAGATTATTTGGGTATGACGGGTAAGTTCCATACCTCGTGGGGGGAATTTGGAGGATTTAAATCAACAAATGCCCTTCGTTATGAAGTGTCTTCGTTATTAGCCTATGGAGCTCGCTGCAATATTGGAGATCAGCTTCATCCATCAGGTCATATGGATATGGAGACCTATCGTTTGATCGGTGAAGCCTATCAATATGTGGAGCAAATTGAACCGTGGTGCTTTGATGCGATGGAGACAACGAAGTTAGGGATCATGCTCTCCGGGCAGGTAAAGTCCGATGAAGGCTTAGTCAAAATGCTCCTTGAGGGACATTATGATTTCGACATTGTGACTGATAGCACAGTGGATTTAAGTCGTTTTGAAACGATTATTTTGCCTGATTGTGTCTTACTAAATCCACATCAAGCCGAACGTTTGCAAGCCTATATGTTACAAGGAGGAAGTCTCCTGCTCACAGGACAAAGTGGACTCGATGAAGAGAAAACGCATTTTTGTGTGGATATAGGCGGAAGCTATATGGGGAAATCCAAGTATGACAATGACTATTTGCAGTTGCATGATTCGGTTTGGAGTGGACTTGTGAATAGTCCCGTGCTTTTCTATGAAGGTTCCGAGCTGATTGAGGTGACAGAGGGAGAAGTGCTGGCTTCTGTAGTAGATCCTTATTTTAATAGAACCTATGCACAGTATTGTTCACATTTGAATACACCCTATCAGTTAGACGTAAAGCATCCGGGCGTTATTAGAAAAGGCAACGTTGTATATTTGGCGCATTCGGTTTGCAGGAATTATTATGACCATGGTGCTCAATTCCATCGGGATTATTTTTTACAAGCATTAAAGTTAATCTATAAAAATAATGTTATGGAGGCGGATATGCCGAGTTCGGGTAGAGCCCGCTTTGTTAAGCAAGTAGAGAAGGATAGATATGTTCTGCATCTATTATATGCGACTCCGATTCAAAGAGGAAGAACGCTTGTTATAGATGACCTGCCTCCTTTGTATGATGTGAATGTCAAAGTACATGTCAAGGAGCCGATCCAACGCATCTATCTTGCACCAGAAATGAAGGAAATACCATTCGTACAAGTAGATACACAGATTGAAATGAAAGTTCCTAAAGTAGAATGTCATCAGATTGTTGTGTTGGATTATTAACCATTGCGAGGCAAATGGGTCAGGAGGAAAAGGAAATGTATGATTGGAAGCAATTAACGGAAATCGGTATGAAGCAAAGCAGATTAAGCTCCAATACATGGCCATATGACAAGTATCCGGAACAACAGGAGTTGTTTGCTGGCAGTAGAGTAACGATACTCAATGTAGAAGGGCCGGGTGTTATCTCTTCTATTCATGCTTCAAATTATATGGATCGCAGGGTGTTAACGGATATAAAAAATGAATGGCCAAGAGATGAAAAAGCAATGAAAGACATCATCTTTAGAGTATGGTATGACAATGAAGAATGGCCATCGATTCAAATCCCTTTTGTTGATTTTTTATGTGATATTGAATTTAGTGCGGAATATTACGATACGGTATATTTTTCGAAGATCATGTACTCGCATAATTTTAGAATTCCTATGCCGTTTAAAAAGTCGATCAGAATTGAACTGGAGAATCCTACGAACACAGATTTAATTGGATATACGGATATTCAATGGGAACAACAGCTAAGTCCAATCCCTGAAAATACCGGTTACTTATATGTCGATTATAGACGAGGTCATTTGACGATTCCTAATGAAACGCTAGAGGTCTGTGCGGTCGATCGTCCAGGTGCGATTATTGCGCATTGGTTTCAAATCGAAGGTGACCATCCTAATTGCAATCAAGGCGAAATTTTATGTGAAGCTAACATGGAATTTTATTTGCAGGGCGATTCAAAACCGTTTATGGAATACTTGGGGATAGAGGATTTATATGGATACTCTTGGGGCTTTCCTAAATTACAATCCGACCACTATGCTGCGATTATACGTAAAGATGAACTTCCAAACGGAGGAGCAAGAATTGCAATGCTTCGCTGCAGAATGAATGACGCTATACATTTTGCTAGACCGTGTACCGTAAAGTTAGATTATACCCAGGAATATTTTTCGGAATTCTCGAAGAATCCAAAGCACGAGAGTCTTCCAGAATTCAAGAAAAGAGGGAAAACAAAGGTTGAAACCAAATATTTGAGTTGTTATTACTACTACGCATTACCTCAATGACTGTATAAATCATGTATAGGTCAACCAGTTTCCTAATTCAAATGGGAGACTGGTTGTTTAGTCATACTCTGATTAGTAACGTGAACCGCCTGCACTGCGAAATCCAACATAACGCCCCCTATGGTAAATAGCCCTATTACGATACCACTCGTAACGACTTCAATGGCCCGGCCACGACTGTGCAACGACGCTCGGTTAGCAGCGAGTTACAATCCGTCGTGTGGGAAAAGAGCATTCAATATTGTTTGCGTGCTAGTGGTCATGAGCTTCTTAACGTATGATAAAGAAGAAGTAGATTAGCAGAGAGCGGGGAATGGCGATGAAACATCGAATCGTGGTGGCAGGCTGCGGAGGCATGTCGAACGCGTGGCTGGATTATGCGGCTCAGCGGGAGAATGCCGAAATTGTTGGCTTGGTCGATATCTATGAGGAGGCGGCCAAGGCGATGGCGGCGAAGCGGGGGCTGGATGTGCCTGTTTTTACGAGTCTTGGCGAAGCGTTGGCGGTGACGGAGGCGAATCTTGTATTCGACGTGACGATCCCGGCTAGCCATAAGGAGATCGTGACGACAGCGTTGCGCGCTGGCTGTGATGTGTTCGGCGAGAAGCCTATGGCGGAGTCTTACGAAGACGCGCTGGAGATCGTGGAGCTTAGCCAGGCGACCGGCAAACGGTACGCCATTATGCAGAATCGCCGTTATCTAAAGCAAATTCGGGCGTTGCGGGAGATGCTGCGATCGGGCAGCATCGGACAGGTAGGCTCGCTTCATGCGGACTTCTTTATCGGCGCTCACTTTGGCGGTTTCCGGGATGCCATGGAAAGTCCGCTCATCGTCGATATGGCCATCCATACGTTCGACCAAGCCCGGTTCATCAGCGGAGCGGATCCCGTATCCGTCTACTGTCATGAATACAACCCTCCGGGTTCATGGTACAAAGGCAACGCATCCGCCGTCTGCATCTTCGAGATGAGCGACGGGTCGGTGTTTACTTATCGGGGGTCGTGGTGCGCGGAGGGCCTGAACACATCTTGGGAAGCGGACTGGCGGATTACGGGCAGCGAAGGAAGCGTGCGCTGGGACGGCCAATCCATGCCGTACGGCGAAAGGGCAAACCCGGACAAGCCCGACGGTTTCATTAGGGAGCAGCTTCGTATCGAAAGCGAAAATACGTGGCACGGTGCGGAAGGTCATCCAGGCTGCCTGGACGAAATGTTCGCCGCTCTTGAGGAAGGACGTCCGGCAGAAACGGATAGCCTGGACAATATTAAAAGCGTGAACATGGTGTTCGGCGCTGTTCGAAGCGCCAAGCTCGGGCAGAAGGTAAGGTTGTAGGTGCCGTTATAGGGCCGAAATATAGAAAAAAGTTGCTTAGATGGTCTTGCCCGTCAGAAGGACAGCCTTGCACATCTGAGCGATTGAAGCACCCGTCAGGGTGTTTTTTTCTGCCCGGAAGGAAGAGGCGGCTAGCCGTTTTTTATTGTACTTTAGCCCAAACGGACTACCTTGGATAAGGCGATTAGCCTATTTTACAGGGAGATGGTTGACAATTATTGATATAGTCAATATGATAATATCAAATAGAAGTTGTTGGAGGGTGTACCGACATGATCGCGTTAAACGGAGTGCGGCTGACGTTCAAGACGTTCCCGAACGGGGAGACGCTGGTGGACGGCGGAGAGATCAAAGGATTGGCAAGAGAGAACAACCTGCTCGACTTTAAATACGGGAACGATGGCGACCTCATCAAGCTGATGTTCGTTAAGAAGCACTTGGACGAGATGCAGAGTAAGGTATCCTTGCTCGTTCGATACATGCCATACAGCAGAATGGACCGGACGGAAGGAGACTCCGTCTTCACGCTGAAGCATACGGCATCCTTCCTGAACGGACTCGGCTTTGAGGAGATTACGGTGGTGGAGCCGCATTCCGACGTAACGACCGCGCTGCTAGACCGGAGCAAGGCAGAATATCCGACGTCCTTGCTGCTGGCACGGGTGATGGAAGAGACGGGCTTCGACGCTTCGCGAGACTTCTTGTTTTTCCCCGATGCGGGGGCGCAGAAGCGCTATAGCAAAGTGAAGGGATTTAAGCAACTGGTGGGCTTTAAGTCGCGGGACTTCGAAACCGGCGAAATTCGCAGTCTGGAGCTTGTCGGGAACATCGACACAACAGAGTTTAAAGCCATCATCGTCGATGATCTGTGCTCCTACGGGGGCACGTTCCTCCGGAGCGCCGAGCGGTTAAGAGAGGCCGGGGCCTCGGAAGTTTACTTGCTGGTCGGCCATTGCGAAGACGCTGTTTTCAAAGGGGATATGCTGGGGAGCGGGCTCGTGGACAAGGTGTTCACGACCGACACGATTCTGGATGCGGCGCAAGGAACGGAACGTATTCGTATAACTGAAATCGGAGGGATTCTATCATGACTGACAAATTCGTATACCCGGCAACGCTGTTGTGCGACTTCTATAAGGTAAGCCACAAAAACCAATATCCGAAGGGAACGGAGCTCGTCTACTCGACCTGGACGGCAAGAACGAGCCGCCTCGCGGACGTGGAGCATGTCATCGCGTTTGGTTTCCAGGCTTTTATTAAGGAATATCTGATCGCTTACTTCGACGAACATTTCTTCGGGCAGCCCAAAACGTCGGTTGTCGAAGAGTACGCCCGGGTGATTCGGCACGCGCTGGGCGTTGCGGATCCGGATGCCAGCCACATCGCGGAGCTGCACGATCTGGGATACCTGCCGATCCGGATCAAAGCGGTGAAGGAAGGCACGCCGGTGCCGATCAAGGTGCCGATGCTGACGATCGAGAATACGAAGCCGGAGTTCTTCTGGCTGACGAACTACCTGGAGACGCTGATGTCGTGCCAGCTGTGGATGCCTGCCAACAGCGCGACGCTTGCGTTCGAGTATCGTCAAATTCTGGAGGAATACGCGCTCCGCACGAATGGCGATACGTCGTTCGTCCCTTTCCAGGGGCATGACTTCTCGATGCGAGGCATGGGCTCGCTTGAGGCGGCGATGGGCAGCGGGGCGGGCCACCTGCTGTCGTTCACGGGAACGGACACCATCCCCGCGATTCTTTACCTGGAGAATTACTACGGCGCAAATATCGAGGCGGAGCTGGTCGGCACGTCGATCCCGGCAACGGAACACAGCGTCATGTGCGCGCACGGCCGCGACGAGATGGCATCGTACCGCTATCTGATCAAGGAAGTGTACCCGAACGGCTTCGTGTCGATCGTATCGGACACATGGGATCTGTGGAGCGTCATCGACGTCGTCATTCGGGGGCTGAAAGAGGACATTCTAAGCCGCGACGGCAAAGTCGTCATTCGTCCGGACAGCGGCGATCCCGTGCTTATCCTTTGCGGCGACCCGGACGGCGAAGACGAGTTCGAACGCAAGGGCGTGATCGAGCTGCTGTGGGAGATTTTCGGAGGCACGGTTACGGAGAAGGGCTACAAGCAGCTCGACAGCCACATCGGCGCCATCTACGGCGACGCCATCACCATCGACCGTTGCAGGGAGATCTGCGAGAAGCTTGCGGCCAAAGGGTTCGCGTCGACCAACATGGTCTACGGCATCGGCTCGTTCACGTACCAGTATAATACGCGGGATACGTTCGGCTTCGCGCTGAAGTCGACGTTTACGGTGGTAAACGGCGAGGAGAGACTTATTTTCAAAGATCCAAAAACGGACAGCAACAAGATGAAAAAGTCGCAAACGGGGCTTGTACGCGTCATCGAAAAAGAAGGCGTCATAACCTATGTGGATAACCTCAGCAGAGAGAAGTACGAGGCTTTCCCGGAGGTCGATCTGCTGGAGGATGTATTCGTGGACGGGAAGCTGGTGCGGGAGCATACGCTTGGCGATATCCGGGGCAGGCTGCTAGCGCAACTGCAATAGGTCGCAACTGACATGGCAAGGGCGCCGCTTGGCAAAATATTCTGCATGAAAGATTGATTGGCTCCTATTTCGTGTATACTACATGGTATATGACTATCTATCAACCGGCCGCGAATGCAGCTAGCGTCCTGCTAGTCTGGCGAGAAACGGCGGTTCACGAGGGGAAGGCCATCCATGGTGGAACGCGAGCAGGAACTGCTTGATTTTATGAGAGAGACGGCTTACAAGCCGATGACGTACCAAGAGCTGGAGGCGCACTTCGGCATTGAGGGAGCGGCGGAATTCAAGGAATTCCTGAAGCTGCTCAACAAATTGGAGGAAGAGGGCAAGGTGCTCCGTACGCGTACCGAGCGTTACGGGGTGCCGGAGCGGATGAATCTGCTTCGAGGCAAGATTCAGGCTCATGCCAAGGGCTTCGCCTTCCTGATCGCGGACGAGAAGGATCATCCCGACGTTTACATTCACGCCAATGATCTGAAAAGCGCCATGAACGGAGACATCGTCCTCGTCCGCATTACGGCAAAAAGCGAGGGCGGCGGCCGCATGGAAGGCGAGGTTGCTCGCATCGTGCAGCGTGCTGTCACGCAGGTCGTGGGCACGTTCGAGAACCACGAGGTATATGCCTTCGTTATCCCGGACGACAAACGGATTAACCGGGATATTTTTATCGAGAAGGGTGAATTCAAGGGCGCGGTCACGGGACAGAAGGTCGTCGTACGCATCATCTCGTATCCGGAAGGGCGCTCGGCGGCTGAGGGCGAGATCGTCGAAATTTTGGGACACAAAAACGATCCCGGCGTCGACATCTTGTCGATCATTCGCAAGCACCAGCTGCCGGAAGGTTTTCCGGACGATGTAATGGCGGAGGCCGAAGCGGCTCCGGATAAGATTACCGAGGAAGAGATTCGCGATCAGGGGCGCAGGGACCTGCGCGACGAAGTCATCGTCACGATCGACGGCGAAGATGCCAAGGATCTTGACGATGCCGTACATGTGAAGGTACTGGAGAACGGCAACTACCTGCTGGGCGTCCATATTGCCGATGTCGGTTACTATGTGCGGGAGAAGTCTGCGCTGGATCAGGAAGCGTTCCGCAGAGGCACCAGCGTGTACCTCGTGGACCGCGTGATTCCGATGCTGCCGCACAGGCTGTCCAATGGCATCTGTTCGTTGAACCCGCAGGTAGACCGGCTGACGTTGTCTTGCCATATGGAATTTGACGCAAAGACGTTGAAGCGCGTGAGCCACGATGTGTTTACGAGCGTCATTAGGACGACGGAGCGGATGACGTATGCCAATGTACGACGATTGCTGACGGCAACCGAAGAGGAGCCGGAAACAGAGCTGAAAGAGCGTTATGCCGGATTGCTCGACATGTTCGCTCTGATGGAACAGCTCGCGATGCGGCTGCGGTCCAAGCGCATGAAGCGCGGCGCGATCGATTTCGACTTCGTGGAGTCGAAGGTTCTCGTGGACGAGAACGGCAAGGCGGTCGACATCGTCAAGCGCGAACGCTCCGTGGCGGAGCAAATCATCGAGGAGTTCATGCTCGTCGCGAACGAGACGGTGTCGGAGCATTTCCACTGGCTGCGCGTGCCGTTCCTGTACCGGATCCACGAGGATCCCGATCAGGATAAGCTGATGACGTTCATGCAGTTCGCGGCGAACTTCGGTTACGTCGTCAAGGGCGGCAAGGGCAACTCCGTCCATCCGCGCGCCTTGCAGACGCTGCTCGAGGAGATTCAGGGAACGAAGGAAGCGACGGTTATCTCGACGATGATGCTGCGCTCCATGAAGCAGGCGAAATACGATCCGGAGAGTCTGGGCCACTTCGGTCTGGCCGCGGAGTTTTATTCGCACTTCACGTCGCCGATCCGCCGTTATCCCGATTTGGTCATCCATCGCATCATTCGCGAGGTGTTGGAAGGCGGCGGGGCGCTGACAGAAGCGCGGCATGAGGCGCTGACGGCACGTATGCCGGATATCGCGCAGCATTCCTCGGAGCGGGAACGTCTCGCCGTAGATGCGGAGAGGGACACGGACCGGCTGAAAAAGTGCGAGTACATGCTGGATAAGGTCGGCGAGGAGTTCGACGGCATTATCAGCAGCGTGACGAGCTTCGGCATGTTCATCGAGCTGGAGAACACGGTAGAGGGTCTGATCAGGCTGAGCGATATGTCTGACGACTACTACCACTTCCACGAGCTTCATATGGTACTGATCGGCGAACGCACCTCCCGAGTATACCGAATCGGAGATGAAGTGAAGATCCGCGTGTCTCGCGTGGATATGGATGAGTACAACATCGACTTCGAGCTCGTCGACATGAAACCCCGGGGCAGCTACAAGGGCGTAGCCGACGCTGGCTTCGGCGCAGGAGGCGGACGTGGGGGTAAACGCGGCGGCTTCGGCAAGCGAAGCGATGATGGGCGCGGTGGCGGACGCGGCGGCGGCCGCGGCGATAGCGGGCGCGGAGGCGCTGGCCGAGGAGCCGGGAATGGCGAA
>NZ_BDQX01000303.1 GCF_003112455.1 Paenibacillus agaridevorans | reverse complement strand
AGCGGTAGAGCATCGCCTTGCCAAGGCGAGGGTCGCGGGTTCGATTCCCGTCTTCCGCTCCATTTTTTCTATTTGCGGCCTTAGCTCAGCTGGATAGAGCGTTTGACTACGAATCAAAAGGTCAGGAGTTCGAATC
>NZ_BDQX01000302.1 GCF_003112455.1 Paenibacillus agaridevorans | reverse complement strand
TGCTGGCATGTTAATACTAGTCGTGTTTCCTAATCCTAATTGACCGTATGAATTGGATCCCCATACCTTAACCGTTCCATCCTCCATCAGGGCCAAGGTATGGGAATTACCCGCTACCAGTTGCTTCAC
>NZ_BDQX01000301.1 GCF_003112455.1 Paenibacillus agaridevorans | reverse complement strand
AGCTCGAATCCGGCGTATATGACGGCTAACGGAAGCTTGCTGCAACGTCCTGTCGTCGGCGCAGCGGATCTCACGTTAACGTTGACCGCGACGGTCACCAAAGGAACGGAAAGCGGAACGAAGACGTTC
>NZ_BDQX01000300.1 GCF_003112455.1 Paenibacillus agaridevorans | reverse complement strand
CATCGCCGGGCTTGAGGGGTTCGAATATTTTGTCGAAGAGGATCTCCCTGCCCGTCGCCTTGCTCAAGGCTCTCTCCAGCGTCTCGATAAACGTCATCAGCTTCTCCGGACTGTTGTTGCCGATGTTGT
>NZ_BDQX01000299.1 GCF_003112455.1 Paenibacillus agaridevorans | reverse complement strand
AGCTCAGCTGGTTAGAGCGCACCCCTGATAAGGGTGAGGTCGGTGGTTCGAGTCCACTAAGGCCAACCATTTAATTTTACAGCAACATCCCATAGTTCGACTATTCCCTGATAGCTCAGTTGGTAGAGCACTCGACTGTTAATCGAGTTGTCACAGGTTCGAGTC
>NZ_BDQX01000298.1 GCF_003112455.1 Paenibacillus agaridevorans | reverse complement strand
GTGAGCGTATGAATATGCGCGAGGGTCTCCTGCACCTTCTCCTTCAGCTTTGCCTCGGAGCGCAGCGTGGATTTTTTCCACACAATCGAATACTTGTTAGTGTCGGCTTCAATCTTCATGCCTTCTAAAAAAGTACTGCTCCATCGTAATATGGTTGTCCATGATAAGCTTCCCAATCATCGCTTCAAACAGCTCGTCCATGAATGCTTTCATGCGCACCGCACGAAAGTCGTTCAAAGTCCGGAAGTCCGGCTGCTGCATCGCAGCCAGCCACATAGCCGGGAGCTTTTCACGCAGCAGCATCGCATCGTTCGAGTAAAATACATTTCTATTTTCAGTGGCCAAGTAGAGGTGCTAGAACGGCAAATCATCATCAGTAATATTAATCTTAATGCTTCCTAAACGAGTTTGAATATTATCAAGTACAATTTTTCGCTTGTATGGATCTAATCTCACCAATAATTGATAGAAATTTTTCACATGCTGGACTTCTATATCACATTTTTTATTATATGCATAGCTTCCTTTAATGAAACACCTGATAAGTTGAGAGTTATCTTGTATAAACGTTTCCAGTGAACTACTACGGATTAGAGTCCCTAATTTATTGAGTATACTATCAATATCATTTATTGGCTCGTATTTATCGTTATAGTAAGAAATGTGATTAACTAACGCATCAGCAAGCTTTTTATATGTATCTTTCTCAGTTCCTGAGAAATTTATCTCACTTATCACTCCTTCAGAAATGGCTTGGGAGATATCGTTAAACGAAGCATAACGTTCGTATTGTTCTAATTTAGTCATCTTATCTAAAATATGATTAAACTTAAACCTCTCTACCTCTCCTTTAGCTCTAAGGATGTTCTGAAACAGTTTCCCAATAAAATAAATTTCAGATTGATGGTTATATATGCCTTCTAACTGAGTCTCGTTAGGCCATTGAGTTACTGGCCAGTTAAGAAATACGCTTTCTCCCCCAGTCTCTTCAAACTCCAATTTTTTACCGAACCCAAAATCTATAATTTTCACATTTTCATTCTTGTCTATAAGTATATTTGCAGGACGAATGTCTCTATGTAATATCTTCTTTTCTTCTAAGTATTCAAATGCATATATAACTTCTTTAAAGATGTCTTCCCAATCTTTCCAAAAACTCGGCTGAAATTCATGAATAGCTGTTCCTTCCACATATTCCATTTGTAAATAGCCAGTCTTGGCTTCGGAATACAAATAATAATTAAAGACCCTTACAATACTGTTGTGAGATATGTTAAATAGAATTTTTATCTCGTCAACAAAACGTCTATACGTATCATCTGAGTTGTTCCCATCTTTAGGAGCATATTTTTTAAATGCAAACAGCATATCAGTTGTCTCATCCTTAAAAAGGTGAGCGTCTCCAGTTCCTCCAGATCCCAATGGAGAAAGATACCTGAAATTTTTCATACTGTCGAATTTCACAAGTTCCCCTGGCACCAACATAGTAATCCCCCTTGTATCAACTTGAAAAAATGGTCTCACAACTATCAAATGTTCTCCACTAGGATTCACTTTCAGCTCTCCGTCTGTGGCGAACAGAAGAAGACGAGCAGTCTGGCCTGAGAGAAAATCGATTATAGTTACCTCCACATAAATTATCAGAAATTTAGCATTTGACGTAGCGAAGCCAAAAGGCTAGTCCCAAAGCGTTATGCTCCAACCCTTCGAAACCGAACAAGTAAAAAGTGACTCCACGAGGTCGCTATTCTGCTAGTGTGTATGGAGGCCCCTAGAATACACAGCATTTTTTAGTTTTTCCAGACTACGCTCTGCTACACTTTGGCATAAAAAATCACATTTTCTTTTTATTTACCTATAATATGAATTTCTACTTTTTTTATAGTTGTATATTTTTAAGATCTGTTTAATTATATAGGCTACATTTTAAGATATGCGAATGAAGTAACACACCGGGATTGTTTGCTTTGTAATACTCATCAACATCAGCACTACTTCCAATCGATGGAGTTTCATCAGGTATGTCTACTTCAACAACATTATATTTCATTAGCAGCTGATAGGTTACTGCTTTTTCAACGGTTAATAGTAAACTTTTTTTATCCAACCCCTCATTAAGTACCGCTTCATTAAATATCTTACCTTCAAGTATAGAACTCGTTCTGGCCTTTCCGTCCTTACCCACTCTTGTGATAAATTCATATATAAATCTGTAGTTTTTTATATCGTAATTAAAGAAATTAGATAACGCTTGAACACAAATTAAATCATCGTGTGCAAGGGTCTCTTTGTTCTCAACCATAGTATTGAGGATCGTTCCCATCAATAAACATGCTTCACTTGACTGGGCTAACATAATCTTTGAAAAGGTATCAGCAATAAATTCAGCTTTAGATTCGTCATCAATATAGTCGATAAGTTTTTGCATTTGTTTTTCCGTGGGTTGTTGGGTAGGATTAAAGCCCTTAAGAAACGACTCAAATCTTTTTTGCATGATTAAAGCTGTGGTATTTCTGACAAAACCAACAAATTTTACCGAGTCACCAACTACCTGAACGAATTCACTCTCCATAATACCTTCTTTTAGATCAAGATAATGAGAGATATGTTCGGATGTTTTGTTCCAAATATCTTTAGCTTGTTGCATTATTTCTTGCTGTTCCATAATATTACCCCCTATTAAGATGTAAATAGTATAAATACTGCAAAGAAAAACTCGCTTTTTATTTTCTCTCTAGATTTCAAATCTCATTTTCACGTTCGTCTTCCCGTTTACACTGTTCCCATACTAACTGAATAGCAGGATGTAATTGACTTTTTACAAGACGTTTATACAGTCTACGATAGAGCGAGACTTCATCTCTAAGAGTAGCTGCTACTGCGAAAGCATCATCTTCAGAAGTCAGCGATAATAGCAGGTTGTCGAATTTATCCATAGACGCAAAACGATTCAATCTAACTGCCGCATTCAAGATACTCATTAATGCATAGGATTTTATCTGTGGACTTTTTGCGTAATTAAACACTGAAGTCATATTAAACGTTACTTCGTCAGCATAAGAATATGGTCGATCCCCAACTCTCTTTTTAATATTTATATAATATTTCTCTAGAAGCGGTTCCGCTTCAGTAGCAAGATCACCCGCAAACAATGACAAAATTTTAACTGGTATCTTGTCAAATAAATCTAAAAACAATTCAGGCTCGTCAACCGGGAATAACGATTGAATTATTTTTTGAACATTATCATAATCGTATTGATTAGATTTTAAATTCTCATTTGCCGTTATTAGAAGGGATTCAAACACTTCTTTAGGTTTCATAGTTGGATCATAGGCTCGCTTGGCATCATTTAGTGCATCTAATAGTTCTCCAACACTTTGATAGCGATCGTCACACTCATGGCGAGTAGCTTTTAAAATAACATACCAGAATCCTTGTTGAACTGATTTCGGATTCATCAACCGTGGATTTTGATTTGAAAGTAAGTTATACAGCGTTTTACCAAGCATGAATATATCGCCACGATGATCCAAATCCCTAGTTCCTGCATATCCAAACATCTCTGGAGGTGCATAATCTGTAGTCATAATATTAATGGTTGCTCTAGTAAGAATTGAACTGTCACGTTCATCCATTTTTGCAAGTCCTAAATCAGAGACAACTACAGTACCATCAGATAAAATTAATACGTTTGCTGGTTTAATATCGCGATGTGTGAAACCCGCTGCATGAATATAAGAAACACCCTCGCAAATTTGTGTAAATATATCTATTGCAGTACCAGTATTCCCCAAAATCCGTGGAGTCACATCAACAACAGAAGTACTAGCTAAAGGCATAGTAAAATACGGTGGATCATGTTCAACGTTTTCATGAATAATTG
Organism: Paenibacillus agaridevorans; assembly: GCF_003112455.1. Taxonomy (GTDB): domain Bacteria; phylum Bacillota; class Bacilli; order Paenibacillales; family Paenibacillaceae; genus Pristimantibacillus; species Pristimantibacillus agaridevorans. Next base: position 2,861 of record NZ_BDQX01000298.1, on the reverse strand, counting down.
TAATAACGTTTTTATGATCTAGTGATTTCATAATTCTTACTTCTCGTTTAAAACGTCTAATATCCTCGAGTTCACTAGATTTACAAAACTTGAGTGCTTGATTATAATTTAATAGAGAGTCATACACTTCGAATACAGTACCAAATCCTCCTCCCCCAATTTGACGAATCAAAGTAAAGCGACTATCAAACAAATCACCAGCACTAAAGTTGTAGTTCATTCCATCCCCGTCCTTTGCGTCAATAAGTAAATTTGCCCATTTTTTCACCCTTTCCTTATATTATACATATCCCTACTAACATTAAAAGATTTTTCCGAATCCACCATCACCCTCTTGACTTGTAGAATTAAGGAGTCAAAAATAGAAAGACCACAAGTCCCTAAATAAGCATTTCGAATGTACATATCAATGTACAGCTGCATACGTTGTTTAATGACGATTGGCTCAGGACATTTGGCGAGCAATTCGGCAAGCCGTTCAAAAACGCCTTACTTCTAACGGTATGGTTAGTATAGGATTAGATAAATCAAATAAAAAAAGCTGTCGAGAGTTTACTCTCGGACAGCTTTTTAAGCTTAAAAACGAAATTAGTTTACCTTTAACATATTTTCGACAAAAGAGTGAAGCTCTTCATTATTTTCATTTACAGAATGAATATACAAAGGTATTTGGTGCTTGGCTGCAATATCCTTTGCATATTTTATTTCGTTCTCTTGAAATGTCTCAATGAGTTCAATACTGAAAGCCTGAATCTGATCCCTTTTGAAAAGTTTTCCACTTATGCTTTCTGCATGATCAATTATTAATATGATAGCTGCTGGAGACAAGTTAAAGTATGTCTCCTCAGGAAGCCTTACAATTTCTCCAGATTGATCCAACAAACAAAAATGACCATCAAGTAACAAACTTGATTCCTTTAAGTTCAGCTCGTCAATAGCTTCAATTAAGTATTCCTGATTTTCAGAAATTTGGCCCACTCTTTTACTACTATTAAAAAAAATCGTCATTTTAGCTGATATCAGTTGACTGGCAGAACGATGAATAAGATCATATCTTGAAGCTAGTTCCTTACAACAATAGGTTTTCCCTACTCCATGTACTCCTCCTACAAATAAGATCTTAGCCAAGCTAGTGCCTCCTCATTGAGCTCCTATTGAAATTAGGTGATATAACAGAATGATTGTGGAGCATGAAATGATTTATTTTCTATTTTAGGATCTATCGGCTCATCATAACGTTTCGGGCTTGAAATCTTTATTGCATATCCTTCAAGTCGGTTCTCAAAATACTGCTGAAAAAATATATTACTTACTCCCGAGTCTTCCTTTGTTTCTTCCCACAAAACATCGGGACGTTTCATAATTATGGTCTCGATCTTAAATTCACCCACAATCTTACCTTCAGGCATAGTAGAATATACAACTACGGTATCAATATCTTCTTTCTTAAATATTGATTTTCGGTATTCATATTTCTTTTCACCACTGAATATCTTTTCAACAAATTCGGGTTTAATCGATAACAAGACTTTCATATACATCACCTTTCAATAAAATTTGTTTAAACTCCTGCTCTGTAATAGGAAAGTATCCCCAGTAATTTTCTTTAGCTAGTCCGACCTCTTCTACCAGTCTCTGTTGATTTAATTTTCTCCTAAGCGCAATATTATAGGTCATTTTTATAATATAAACATTGCCAGTCTTATTCCAATAAGCTCTTAACTCTTCATCAGTAAACACAGAGTATGCTCGGCAATATTTCATGTAAGCAGCAAAATTAACAAATTCACTTCGAAGTTTTATTTCTTCTACTACGCAAATTGATGAAGCTACCGAAGTGAACCAAGCCTTAGTATTCTCCGTTCTCATTCGATAAATAACAAGTAAATCGCCTGACTTTACCGAAGCAAGCCCAGGCATTGAAGCTAGATAGACCTTGTGTATACTGTTTGTGTGAGAAACATCTTTAATAATATCGAAACTTTCATTTCGAAGGATAGAATCAGGGAATAATTTAGTATGATATTCTGGTTTGATCGCTAGCAAATGTTTACCTTTGTTTCTCGCGCTCACTAATGGATAATCCTTTAAAACATCGCCCTGTACATGTTCAAGTGACTTTGTTAAAACTAATTCTTCTCCAGCTGGAGAAACTTTAATACCGTTGTTTACGAATCCATATCTTTTAAATAGTTCAACTAATACATCGTGTTTCTCAAAAACCGTCACATATACATTTCCAATATTTTTCACAATCGCATAATCTAATATCTTTTTAATCAAACGCTCACCAAATCTAGTTCCATGTGGGATTACCTTCATCGTCCCTACCTTCAACCAGACACCTTCTTTTAATCCCGGCTGAACGTCTTGGACTGGACCATGTTCTATTTTCATATAAAGAAAGGCCTCAAGTAAACCAGAACTATTATAAAAGACTTGAGCTTGTTCAGTCCGTTTTCTAAGAAACCAATCTTCAAAGCCTGGATAGTCTTGTTTTAAGGTATCAAAGAAAGGATCATTTAAATTAATATCGTTAAAACTCTTAATATGAATAATTTGTTCCACTTGAACCCCTCATTTCTGGTAGTATGGTTCAATACTACCAGAAAGCCATTGTCGAATATTGTTAAAAAAAGTCGTATAAAATACTGCATTAAATTTTATTTATCAAGATATTCAGATGCGCGTTGCTCGTCAGTTCACCTCCTACAATTCACAAGAAACCTTACAAGAAAAAAAAGCTCCTAGTCGTTCAAAAAAAGAACTCTTGTTCTTATTATATACATTGATTGCTTATTAAATCTATCTCAATTAATTAAAATACATCTAGAAGGATTGCCATAAGTCAGAACAAAGTC
>NZ_BDQX01000297.1 GCF_003112455.1 Paenibacillus agaridevorans | reverse complement strand
TATCTGACTGAAAAAAAAGATACGGCCGAAGAAACTGCACAAGTAGGCCCGTTTCCGAAATATGCCCCTGCCATAACGCTTACTGCTGTACGTAATTTAAATGACAGCACTGTATTCCGGGCGGGTGAA
>NZ_BDQX01000296.1 GCF_003112455.1 Paenibacillus agaridevorans | reverse complement strand
ACCTCTATTTGCAGCATTTTCGCGATATTGAAAATCTAACGGACTCAGATGACGCTATTTGGTGAATTTCGACCCATTCTATGCGGTTTTGACGGAAGTAAGGTCGTCTGTGTCCGTTACAATATGAACAGGCCCCATTTTTGCGAAATAGCGACAGTGGTGTCCGTTACGATCAGCCTTTACTTAACTGCGCTGCCGTCCACACTATTAAGCCCCCTAATTAAGTTGGAGAGTACTAGTGGAAATAAAGTACAATCTTGAAAGAGG
>NZ_BDQX01000295.1 GCF_003112455.1 Paenibacillus agaridevorans | reverse complement strand
AGCTGACGATCTCCAAGGCGTCTTATACGGTGACGGTCGATGATAAAACGCGCGAATACGGAGACCCGAATCCCGTCTTCACGAGTACCAGTGTCGGACTCCGCAACGGGGACACGTTCCCGATATCTTATTCGACTACCGCTACCGAGGTCAGTGGGGTCGGGACCTATGCAATTACGTCAAACGTGACGGATTTGGACAATAAACTCAAGAACTACGAGGTGCAATCCGTTCCCGGCACGCTTGCCGTAACGAAAGCGCCGCTAACCGTGACGGCTGATAATCAAACGCGAGAATACGGCGAAGCTAATTCCGACTTCACGGGCACGAGCGTCGGTCTTCGCAACGGGGATACATTCCCGGTGTCTTATTCGACTTCTGCTACGGCGGACAGCGCCGTCGGCGAGTACGACATTATCCCGTCCGTCGCGGATCAGGGAGGCAAGCTGGCGAATTACGAGGTCCAGA
>NZ_BDQX01000294.1 GCF_003112455.1 Paenibacillus agaridevorans | reverse complement strand
TATCGGAAGGTGCGGCTGGATCACCTCCTTTCTAAGGATATACCCGATCTCGATGAAGATCGGAAAAGCATCCATCGGATGCAAACCAACATGTCGCTCATGTTCAGTTTTGAGGGAACAACCCTCAATTGCACTATCCGTTTGGTGGCGATGGCGGAGGGGAACCACGCGTTCCCATACCGAACACGACCGTTAAG
>NZ_BDQX01000293.1 GCF_003112455.1 Paenibacillus agaridevorans | reverse complement strand
AAAGGAACGGAAAGCGGAACGAAGACGTTCCAGGTGACGGTCAAAGCGGAAGAAGCTGTACCGGTAGATCCCGACGAGCAGGCAGTAGTCGAAGCTCTGGCGGCGTTGACGCTGGGAGACACAAGTGCGGTTACATCCAGCTTGAGCTTGCCA
>NZ_BDQX01000292.1:73745-73833 GCF_003112455.1 Paenibacillus agaridevorans | reverse complement strand
GCGGGCCATTATTGCGGATTTTTCCGCTATATTCGGCAAAGCCAGCCCGACGCGGGCCAATATTGCGGATTTTTCCGCTATATCCGGT
>NZ_BDQX01000292.1:39129-73510 GCF_003112455.1 Paenibacillus agaridevorans | reverse complement strand
GCGGGCCATTATTGCGGATTTTTCCGCTATATTCGGCAAAGCCAGCCCGACGGGGGCCAATATTGCGGATTTTTCCGCTATATCCGATAAATCCGGCTCGACACGGGGCCGCTATAGCGGATTTTTCCGCTACATTCACCGCACTGCAAGTTGGGTCGTACCTACTGCTATTTGCCGGCAGAGCACAGGGTCCCCCTGACGGCTGATTAAATTGCTGCGAGACGACTTAGGTGGTTGTTATTTATACTTCATTGAGCCGAGAAGCCGTCGACCTGCTTACCCACATTTATTGACCTCGCGCATAATTTCCCAGCCTCCAAAAATACAAAAAAGCCCCCCGTCTCCAGGAGGACTCGCGCGTCAGGCCATGGGCCTGGAATGAATAGCCAATCAAGACTCTGCAAAAACGAGGTCGTACAAGTGCTGCCAAGTCGACCATTTGAACACTTCATCCTTGGGAGCGTCGCCGAGGAACACATATCCGGCATACAAGCCGACGATGAGCATCACAATCATGACGACGGGGACGATACTCTTGCGGAACAGCCAGAAAGACACGACTGCCCATCTCGGGTATTCGCGTTCCTCTTCTGCTTCCTCATCCCACTCCGGTTCGTTCACCGGCTCTTCCGCTTCCGGCTTCGCGGGCTCCTCCGACTTCTTCTTGCCGAAGATCAGCTTCGCCTTCTTAGCAGGGACTTCCTTCTCTTGATCATTCGCTGTGCTCGAGTTCGAGCTCGAGCTCGACGAAGATCCGCCATGCCGTTCCATACGGGACAATCCGCTGCTCCTCATAGGAGTCCTCAGCTCAGCCGTTGCTCCGCCTGCTCTGACTCCGCCCGGGGCTGGTCTGTCTTCCAATTCGATACGGCTCGAATCTCTTCGTTCGTCAGCCATACGATCACCTTCATTCCATCCTACGCGCGCATCGTGTTCGCAATACCCATCATCGTATCGCTGGACGATAACGCTCTTGCTGCCAATTGATAAGCGCGCTGGACATTGATTAGCTCTGTCATCTCGTCGGTAAGCTGTACATTAGACTGCTCTAAGTAGCCTTGACGCAGAGCGATCCGATTATCCATCGTCGGCACAATCTCCTGCACGACGTCGTCGACATTAATGCCGAACGCAATCGTGAACAAATTGTCCGCCACCGGCGTAAGCGCCGCAGGGCGGGAAGCTTGCAGCAGCTTGATGCTACCGAGCTCAATCGTATTCTCGGAGGATACGCCGCGAACCGTGCCATCGGCATCCACGCGAAGCGTGTACCCTGCCGGCAGCACAACGTTGCCCTCCACGAATCCGCCGTTGCCGTCAGGCACGTTCGCCACAACCGGATAACCGTCTTCCGTTGCCAAAATCGTATCACCGTTTGCCCGCATCGTCAACTGGAACGCTCCGTTGCGCGTGTAAGCGCGCGTCCCCGCTCCATCCACCTGGACCTCGAACAAGGCATTGCCTTCGATGGCGAGATCCGAAACATTGTCCGTCGACTTAAGCGGACCTTGGGTCAGATTGGGCTGAATCATCGTCACCCGCGCGCCCCAGCCTTGATTGAGATCCAACGGGGTCAGCCGTCCCGGTCGTTCGAATGAACCCGGCTGCGTCTTCATGTTCGTCAGCAGATCCTCGAAGGACGCTTCCTTCTTCTTGTAGCCGACCGTGTTGACGTTGGCAATATTATCCGATAACAGATCCAGCTTCTGCTGGAGGGCGTTCATCGACACCATGGCGTTAATCATCGAAGCGTTCATGCCGCGTAATTCCCCCTTGTTCCCTTAGTCATTAAACGCGGCCAATCTCGTTCGCCGCCTTCTGCAAGCTCTGATCGTAGAATTGGATGACCTTCTGGTTCGCTTCGTATGCGCGCAGCGCCGCCATAAGATCCACCGAGGCTTGCGCCGCATCGACGTTGGAGCGCTCTATGAAGCCTTGTCTGACTTCGATACGCTCATCTGCTGCAATCGCCTGCACTTCTCCCTCGCCGTTCTTGAAGCGGAAGTTGCCATTGCCTTCGCGCACGAGATCATTCGGATTTTCGATCCGGGAGATGAGCAGCTGCGCGCCGACATCGTTGCCATTCTCATCGATAAAGCGTTGATCCGCCGTAAGCACCAGGTTGTCGAGCCCTACGCCTTGCGGCAGCGTAATCGGCTGCCCGTTCGTGCCAAGCACGAATGAACCATCGCCTGTCATCAGGAAGCCGTCACCCGTTAACGTAAATTTGCCGCCGCGCGTGTAACGGATCTCGCCAGACGGATCCTGCACCGTAAAGAATGCCTGAGGCTGAAAGACTACCTCGCCGTCAGCCGATACCCTCTTGCCGGATGCGTCGAAAGTAAGGCCATCCACTTCGATGTCAGAGATCAACGCGAAGTCGGAGGATTGATTCGTCTGCGTCAAGTCGCCTTGCAGATGAATGGACAAGCTCTCCTCGGCGAACACCCCGCTCGTCCATCGGCCGATCTCCGTTCGCTCTGCGCCTTGTACTCCCGTCATGGACAGAAGCATCTCCGGGAATGAACGCGTCACGGCGTTCGTCTGTTTGTATCCCGGCGTATTGATATTGGATATATTATTCGTAACCGTATCATGTCGGCGTTGCTGCGCAATCATGCCGGACGCTGCCGTATATAGACCTCTTAGCACGGTACTCCTCCTAAGTTCTGTCCTAAGTTCTGCTCAATGTGATGACTCTTCTATATTTATCGGTCCGGAATCAAGACCGCTTAATAGCTGAACATGAGACCAGAGACTTATATTCCGCCTCGGCGCGCCCCCCTAAGGCGCCCTACCTGCGGGAATCCGCCGCTTCTGCCAAGCTTGTCCGCCCTCGCTCCGCCATGCTGCCCCTATGCCTGGGTCCCCATCCAAAGCTCCTATGCCGCAAGGCTTACTTCTTGAGCCTGTCCAAGTGATCGAGCAGAATGCCCGTCCCTTTTACGACGCAGTGCATAGGGTTCTCCGCGATGAGCACCGGCACCTTAAGCTCGTCCGCCAGCAACGCGTCCATGCCCCCCAGCAGCGCTCCGCCGCCGGTCAGAATCACGCCTCTGTCGATGATATCCGCCGACAGCTCCGGCGGCGTCTGCTCCAGCACGTATTTGGCTGCGGCTACGATCGACATAACAGAATCCCACAACGCTTCTCTCACTTCGTGAGAGCGAATCGTTACGGTCAGCGGCAAGCCGGACACCATATCCCGGCCCCGAATATCGATCTCTTCGTTCCGATTCTCCGCATAGACAGTGCCGATCTTGATCTTGATATCCTCGCTGGTCCGTTCCCCGATCAAAAGCTTGTACTTATTTTTGATATACTTCATGATGGCATCGTCGAACTTGTCGCCCGCCACCTTTATGGAAGATGCCGTTACAATGTCGCCCATAGACAGCACCGCTATATCCGTTGTGCCTCCGCCGATATCCACAACCATGTTGCCGCTAGGCTGGAAGATGTCCATGCCGGCCCCGATAGCGGCTGCCTTCGGTTCTTCCTCCAGGTAAACTTCCTTCGCGCCGCTTCTCTCCGCCGCTTCCCGTATCGCCTTCTGTTCGACGGACGTAATGTTTGTCGGCGCGCAGATCAGAATGCGGGGACGGCTAAACCACTTGCGGCCATCCACCCGGTCAATAAACGCTTTCAACATAATTTCCGTAATCTCAAAGTCGGCGATGACGCCGTCCCGCAGCGGACGGATCGCCACAATGTTGCCCGGCGTACGTCCAACCATACGGTGCGCGTCCTCGCCGACTGCGAGCACTCGCTTCGAATCGCTTTCGATCGCAACGACCGAAGGCTCGTCAAGCACAATACCTCTACCCTTTACATGAATGGATACATTAGCCGTCCCCAGATCAATCCCGATATCCTTGCTTAGCATAAGGCGTAAGTCCCCCAACTAATAAATTGTACGTAGGCGTTCCATTTGGCCTTCCAACATCCGTGGAAAAACCCCTAACGTACATTATTCGTCAAAAAAGACCAAAATCCTCTCTTCGCCAAGCAATTTTTGATGAATATTCGGGTAATGTCAGACCTTGCCCGCAGCGAGCACTTCGCGCTTCTTGGAGCTGGTTTTCTTGTACTTGATCTTGGTCGCTTCGCCTCCTCTAAGATGCCGGATCGACTTGTGGTACTCGAGAATGTGCTTTACCTGGTCGGCCAGGTCCGGGTTAATCTCCGGCAACCGCTCGGTCAAATCCTTATGCACCGTGCTCTTGGACACGCCGAATTCTTTGGCGATCGTCCGCACCGTATGCTTCGTTTCCACGATGCAGCGGCCTATTTTAATGGTTCGCTCTTTGATGTAATCGTGCACGTTCCCGCCTCCCTACTCGAGATAGTTTGGTACATTATATGAGTGGAGTGGGTATATATTCGTTGTGGCCAAGCGTGACAAGCCCGGAAAGTGAATATTTTTGCAAAAAAAGAAGCAGGCCAGGGAAAAATCCCTTGCCTGCCCGCGGTTTCGGACGACTTTCGTCCTAGTGCGAAATTACTTGACGATATAATCCGCCGGGTTGACCGGCGATCCGTTGAGACGCGTCTCGAAGTGGAGATGCACGTCGAGGTCGCTCTCAAGCTCGCTGCGGCCCGCCTTGGCGATGATCGTGTTTTGCTCAACGTCGTCGCCCTCCGCCACTTGAACGTCCGAGAGGCTCTGATACACCGTCACCAGACCGTTGCCATGGCTAATCTCCACGATAGTGCCGTTCGTCGGATGCTGCTTCACCAAAGTTACTTTGCCGGACAGCGCCGCCAGAACATCGAATGGCGTACCGTTGGGATCAACAAAGTCGATGCCCGTATGAGCCGTGAAGGAGTTGCCGACCTGGATCAGCGCCGCTTCCTTCTCGGCCTCGCTTGCGTCCTCATCATAATACAGCGTTTCCTTCTGCAGCGCATTGTAATCGACTACCGGCCATGCCATCTTCTCGTCGCCCGTGATCACGCCCACGACATCCTCGCCCTTGCCTGTCTCTTCGTTCCCTTGTGCTTCTTCAGCGGCGTTGTCTGGACCCATTGTCGCTTGGTCCGTCTCACCCGACCCCTGATAGATCCACATGAGAGTAACGATAATTGCTGCCGCAGCCATGAAGATCGCTGGAGAAACCCATCGCTTTGCGAATAGTTTCTTCAGTCCGCTGCTAGAGTTTGCGGCAGACGCGCCTCCCAGACTATTTTTGGGAGTTTCTTGCTTGTTTTTGTTTTGGTTTTGTTCATTCATTAGCTATCACCTCACTAGCCATTGTTGCCAGATCTGCTAGGTTTATACGTGAGGCATAGCATTTTTTAAGAGTTTATCCTAGGGCGTGTCTGAATACTCCGAGGGGAGCAGATTTTGCCGAATTTTCGTTCCATGCAAGGAACTTTTGTGAAGGTGTACCGGGGGTACGTCAAGCAAAAGTGACGAAGCAGGGGGCGGAAAGGCGGTGAAAGATGCCCCTGAGCGGGTTTTCAGACACGACCTAATCGTACATGTTCAAGAAATACGGCTTTCGGCGCAATAGAGTATGCATCGAGTATCACATCGAGATCGATAGAAACCTTTGCGGCCTCTTATGGTAGATTCGAGGCTTGTTCGACCTTGGTCCCTGAGTAGTAATGAAGCAGAATATCCACGGCCGTACGGCCTTCCTTAGCCATCCCGTTCGCTCCCCACTGGCTCATGCCGACTCCGTGCCCGAAGCCGTAGGTTGTAAACGTAATGCCCTCCTTGCCAATCTTCCAACTGAATTGCGAGGATGCGAGTCCCAACCGCTCTCTCACTTCTCTTCCGGTAAAGGCCGTCCCGTTGACGGATATAGACTTGATTCGATTGCCCTCCGTTTTATCGACCAGTTTAATAGAGGGCTTGCCCTTCGCCTTCTTTCCTTTCATTCCCATCAGCTTATAGAATCGCGAGAGCTCGAATGTCTCCTCTTGCTCGTATCGGGGCGAGATCGACTTGTCCCATGGGCTGTCGACGCTGCGCAAGTAAGGGAGCGACATCGTCCAATACTCCTCGGAATTTTCCGTGTATCCGTTGCTGGTCGAGAAAAAGGCTGCCTGAATCGGTTCTCCCTCGTAGGTGACAACGAGTCCTTCCGTCTCGCGGACGGCCTGGGCAAGCTTCGCCAGATTTTCCGCCTCCGCCTCTCCCTCCCAACGCCTGCCGAGCTCCTTCTTCGACACGTAGACTTGATGCTCCACCGTATCCGAGACATCCGCTCCCCGGCTCGCCAGCTCATTGTCGCCCGCCGCCAGTCTGCGAATGATATAGGTCCTTGCCGCGATCGCTTGCGCCTTCAGCGCCTCCAGCTCGAAGTCGATCGGCATCTCCCCCGCCAGCACGCCCATTACGTAGGTCTCGATCGGCACCTTCTCTACCGTGCCTGTCCCGGTCAGATAGACTCGGACGGTTACTCCCTCAAGCGCGCCCTTAACGGCAGGCTCGGCTTGCGTCCCGGACTCGTCCTCCGCGGTTACGTCTCCCGGAGCTTGCTGCGATGTTGCCGGCGGCATCGCATCGCTATCTGCTCCTTTAGGCTCAATACCCGGCGTACCGGCTTCACTATCAGTTGGCCGCTTGTCCCCATCCTCCGACTCGACGACAGGCAAAGCACCAGCGTGAGTGCCCGGCTTGTCAACTGTTTTCGAATCCACCGTATCTTCCCGTATGCTGCCAGATTCCTCGATTGCTTGTCCTTGATCACCGTCTGTAGCCCGGATCGCAAAGGGAATGGATGCCGGGTACACATCCTTCGCGAGCCCATTGTCCGCTTCCGTCAGAAACCATCGCATACCGAAGACGACACAGCCCAGCGCGATTCCGACCCCGAAGACAGACCACCATTGCTTATTGCCCGGAATATAGATTGCCTTCGACCTGCCAAACCATCCTGTTGCTCTTATGCTACCCTACGCTCCTTCCCTGACAGGCTGCGCAGCCCCTCTTTCATTCAGCACGGATGAGAGGGATCCTCTTAACCTCCTCTTAACCGCCTGTACTACATTCTATGAGCCCGATTGGTAGGGTAGAAGAACAAAATCAGGTTCGGCAGCGGCTGGGGTCAATGAAGTATACTTCTAAGCTTCATTTTTTCGTTTCGTTCTCCTGATCGTCTATTTCTTATCTGATTTCACTGCGTTGTCATCCTTGGGCGTCTAGAGCCAAACCAAACAGGCAACGATCGTCGCCGGAAGGGCCGATCATTGCCTGTTTGTTGGAAAAACTAGCTATGAAATTGCGAATTATGCCTTACCATCAAATCATCGCCGCAAGACCGTTAATCGTGCCTCAGCGCGTCTACCGGCTTCAGACCGGCGGCTTTGTAAGCCGGGAAGAGACCGAAGACGATGCCGACGCAGGCCGAGAAGAGGAATGCGTACAGCGCCATATCCGAGGAGACGGCCGTCGGCGAATCCATCGCCGTCTCGATGACGAATGAAGCCGCGTATCCGAGCGCAACGCCCAGCGCGCCTCCGAGCGTGCTGATCGACATCGCCTCGATCAGGAATTGCAGCATCACGTCGCGCCGCTTGGCGCCAAGAGACTTGCGGATGCCGATCTCCCTTGTCCGCTCCGTCACGGAGACGAGCATAATATTCATAATGCCGATGCCTCCGACCACCAGAGAGATGGCCGCAACGCCGACCAGCATGGTGTTCATCGTCTCGTTAACGGCATTGAGCGTGTCCATTGCATCCTGCTGATTGAAGACGCGATAACTGTTCGAATCGCCGCGGAACAACCCCGTCAGCTCGGTCTCCAGCCTCGACGTCACGGCGTCCATGACATCCATCTCCGTTGTCTGAATATACACCGTCCGGACGCCGTCGCTATTGAAGATACGCTGGGCAACCGACAGCGGGATGAGCAGCTTCTCGTCGTTGGAGCCGGCTAGCGAGCTTCCCTTAGGCTCTAGCAAGCCGACAATCGTAAAGCGCATGCCGTTGACAAGTACGACCTTGCCCAGCGGATCGTCGCTGCCGAACAACTCGTCTGACGTCGTAACGCCAATCAGCGCGACCCGCGTCTTGTTGCGCTCGTCCATCGCCGTAATATACCGGCCGCTCTGCACGCTGAAGTCCTGCACAAGCTCGTACTCCGTCGTAATGCCGTCGACGGTGACGTTTGTACTCGTCTTGTCGTACTTCACCGACGCCGAAGAGCTCACGACCGGCGATATGCCGGCTATGCCTTCGATATTGGCAAGCTCGAGCGCCTCTTCCTTCGTTAATGTCGTGTCCGTGCCGCGACCGGTAATCGTTACCGAGAGCATGTTGGTTCCGAGAGAGGATACTTGCTCCTCGACCTGACGGGAAGAGCCCTCACCCATAGCGACCAGCGCGATGACCGTAGCCACCCCGATCAGGATGCCCAGCATGGACAGAACGGTTCTAAGCTTGTTGGACAGGATGCTGGAGAAGGCCATTCGGAAGCCTTGGGACAACTTCATGCTCCATCCTCCTCTCCTGCTCGGTCATACAGCCGTCTCTCATAACGACGATGCGCGAAGCACGGCGGGCTACTTCCTGGTCATGCGTAATGAGCACAATCGTATGGCCCTCCGCATTGAGCTGCTCAATGAGCGCGAGCACCTCTTGACCGGTCTTTGTATCCAGAGCGCCCGTCGGCTCGTCGGCCAGCAGCATCGGCGGATGCCCGGCGAGCGCGCGAGCGATGGCGACCCGTTGCTGCTGACCGCCGGACAGCTCGCTTGGCTTGTGGAACATTCGCTCCGACAAGCCGACCTGCGCGAGCGCGCGGGTGGAGCGCTCGCGCCGCTCCTTCGAAGACATGCCCCGGTAGACGAGCGGCAGCTCCACGTTCTCGATCGCGGACAGCTTCGGAAGCAGGTGGAACGATTGGAAGATAAAGCCGATCTTACGGTTGCGAATATTGGCCAGCTTGTTGTCGCTCAGCCCCTTCACCTCTATGCCGTCCAGCTTGTAGCTTCCTTCGCTCGGCGCGTCCAGGCAACCGATAACGTTCATAAGCGTAGACTTGCCCGAACCCGAGGGCCCCACAATCGCAACAAATTCACCCGGCATAACCTGCAAAGATATTTCGTTTAAGACGCGCACTTTCTCTCTTCCCATTACGTAGCTCTTCGACAGCTCCCGAATGTCGATAAGAGGCTCCATATTCGCCTGCATCATCGGGCACCGCCGCCTTGCGGCATTCCACCGCGCATGCCGCCTGATCCCTGGCCTCCTCCGCCGAAGCCTCCGCCGCCGAAATTGCCAAAGCTGCCGCCCATGCCGCCTGGGAACATCATCTCGGTACCCGCGGACGACGGGGCTGTTCCAACCGTACCCTGCGGCAGCGGGACAAGCACCGTATCGCCCTCGGATAAGCCCGATACGATCTCCACATACGTTTCGTCGCTAAGGCCTACCGTGACTTCTTTCAACTGACCGCCAAGTCCGATTCGCTCCGCCATGGCGCTTATTCGGTCATCGCCTGCCAGGTCGGGGGCCGTCTGTCCCCCGACACCTGGGGCTTGGGCTCCCGGAGCCTGGGCAGGAGCGGACTGTCCGTCTGCGTCGCCTGGCGCTGAGGAAGCCAAGGTCGTCTCCTGGGAACGAGCTTGACCGGACGGCATCGGGACTTCCCCTTCCGCGCGTCCTGGACCGGACGATGGCCTTTGTGGAATTTGTCGGTCTGCAGGCATAGCAGGAATAGCACCCATAGCCCCTCCAGCTCCGGCAGCCCGCCTCTCTGGCACTGCTTCGCCGTCAGCGCCGCCTTGCACGGCGGATCTACGGCCGCCGCCCGGACCTACCGCGCCTTCACCCGCTCCTACGCCTGCGGCGCCACTCCAGCTCTCGCCTCCCAAACCTACCGCGCCTTCAGCCGCTCCTACGCCTGCGGCGCCACTCCAGCTCTCGCCGCCCGAACCTGCCGCTCCTTCTCCCGCTCCTGCTCCTGCGGCGTCGCCCCAGCGCTCGCCGCCCGTACGCTCGCCGCCCGGCATTGCCGGGGGCTGCCCCGTCTCCGGCGAGGAAGCGTCCGAAGCGCCTTCGGCAGGCACGCGGACATAAGTCCGGCCCATCAGCTCCACGACCGCGTCCACAGGGACGACGACTACATTTTCGCGGGAATCGATAATCATATCCGCTTGTCCGGACATGCCGGCAAGAACGCCTTCCACTTCCTTGAGCGCAATGGCAACCTCGTATGCCGCCACGCCGCCCGATACCGAGCCCTCCTTGGCGAGCTCCAGAATCTCGCCTTCGAACGTCTTGTCGGGGAAGGCGGTGAGATGAATTTCCGCTGACTGGCCTACGGTAATCTGAGGCATATCCAGTTCGTCCACCTGAACGTTGAAGGTAAGAGCATTGTAGTCAACGATATCCGCAAGGATGGTATTGGCTTGCACTGTATCTCCGACAGCGACCTCGCTGACCGTCACCACTCCGTCAATCGCAGCTGTAACCTCCAGCCGTTCCGCTTGCTGCTCCCTCAGCTCCGCCAGTTCCTTCTCGCCAGCCGCCATCTCCAGCTTCAACACCTCAATATTAAGCTGAATCGATGCCAGTGAGGCTGGATCCGCCTCTTCCGCCACAGCCGTTTCCTTATATTGCTTCTCGTACTGCTCCAATTGCAATTGCTGCTTCTTGATGCTAAGCACCTTCTGGTCGATCTGGCCGCTCACATCCTCCTTCTCGAAGACGGCAAGCACCTGCCCGGCAGTCACATGATCTCCCACCTTAAAGCCAAGCTCCTCGATTGTTCCGTTAAGGCCCGCCTTGACCGATTCCTTCGTCTCGGCCGCCACGGAGCCGGAACCGCTCACTTTGAGGACAATATCCCCTCTCGTCGCTCTTGCTGAGACCGACGTCGCCTCGGCCGCGGCGGCCAACGGGCGCTGGGCATCCCAATAATAGTAGCCGCCGGAGCCTGCTGCCGCTACTACCAGCACTACACCGACGCCGATCATCCACTTCTTCATGTCCACTCCACCTTCCGACTATCGATATCAAGAGGGACTATAGCATGGGTTCATGAACGGCATATGAACGTCCTTGTCTACTGTCCGAACGCAGCTCCCGGCGAACGGGGGACCAGAAGTGATACGTTGCATCGCACGCATCCTCATTCGTTCCGGTTCACGATTTTCAGCTTCCTTTCATATTCGGTTCAGCTTGGTCTAAGCTTGTTCATATATGCTTGAGGGTACAGAAATTAGTGTAGATCGGGGGACACCGGCATGCCCAAAATCGTTGTCGTCGACGACGATCCCAACATTCGCGAGCTGATCGGATTATTTCTCAAGAGGGACGGCCATCAGGTCGTGGAGGCCGGGGACGGCATTGAAGCGTTGGAGAAGCTGAAGTCCGTGAAGCCCGACCTCGCCATCATCGACATCATGATGCCCCGGATGGATGGCTGGGCGTTATGCTCCGAATTGAGCGGAATCTACGACATTCCGCTGCTGCTGCTGACGGCCAAAGGGGAGACGATACACAAAGTGAAGGGACTTGAGCTGGGAGCGGATGACTACTTGGTCAAGCCATTCGACCCGCCGGAGCTGCAAGCTCGCGTGAAGGCTCTGCTCAGACGATACCGGATTACCGCTTCCCAGAACATCGAGTTGGGCAGCATCAACATGAACTATGCCGACTTCCGCATCTGCTGCGGCGAGGAAACCTTGTCGCTGCCGCCCAAGGAATTCGAACTGTTATTCAGGCTGGCCAGCTATCCCGGCAAAACCTTCTCTCGGGAGGACCTCATTACCCAGCTATGGGGAGTCGATTACGAGGGCGACGAGAGAACGGTGGACGTCCATATTAAACGGCTCCGCACCCGATTCCCCGAAGGGAGCTTCGGCTTCCGCATCGAGACGGTGAGAGGACTCGGCTATCGTCTGGAGTCTACGGCCGGATGACGCGCAGCCTGTACGTCCGCATTGTCGCGACGTTCCTGCTGGTTGTCGTGCTAAGCATCGCGCTGGCGTTCCTGCTGACGAACCAGTTGTTCAAGGGATCCCGCGGCTCGGTTGCCCAGAACTACGACGATGCCTTCGAGCGGATACGGCAACTCCATCATGTCGTCGAACCATCCTCGCTGTCCGGGTTCCTCGAAGAAATCGCCGATATCGAGGACATGACTATCCTTGCGGTCAGCTCCAAGGGCGAACGCATTTCGGTTGGCGAGTCTGCGGAGGAACTCCAGCGGCGAGTAAACGGATTTCGGCCGCCAGGCGTTTTGCCCTGGTTGGAAAGACGAGGTGTAGAAGCAACAAATGGAGTATCTGCCAACGATTCTATTGAGGTCGAAACGAGAGGCAGCTCAACGGGAACAATCGATGAGTCGGCCAGCGCCTCGGATTTCGATAACGAGTACTCAGGCATACGCTCGCAACGGGAAACCGCCGCGGAAGCTGACAGCAGCCGGCCGGCCGATGCCGCGAATAGTGGTGATGCGGCAGATAAAGCCGTACCTGCCGAGTCATGGACGGGAGAGGGCAGTCCACGCATATGGGGATATCGCTCCGGCTTGCCCCCACGCCAGCCTTCGGTCGGCGAATCCATCGGCCGTCTCGTCACGCTGGACGGCGAGCAGTGGTCGATCTTCCTGCAGCATAATCGATATCCGCGCAACAGCAACTTTATCCTGACGACGGCCACCTTGCTCCTCGCGCTGCTGGCGATCGGTTCCGTGCTTATCTTGTTCGCCGCGCGCTTCCTCGTCCGTCCGATCAAACATATTAACGATGCCGCGCTTCGCATGTCGTCGGGCAACTTCGCCGTTCGGCTGCCGGTCAAGCGCCGTGACGAACTTGGCGAGCTCGCGGGCAGTATGAACACAATGGCGGAGGGTTTGTCGCGGATCGAGTCGATGCGGCAGGATTTCGTCGCCAATGTCTCGCATGAGATTCAATCGCCTCTAACATCCATTCACGGCTTCGCCGAGGCGCTTCGCGCGGATGACGTGACGATCGAAGAGAAGGAGCGGTATGTCGGAATCATTCAACAGGAGAGCAGCCGGTTGTCCAAGCTAAGCGACAATCTGCTCAAGCTGTCCTCTCTCGACTCCGAACAGCATCCCTTCCATCCCGCGCCTTACCGATTGGACCGCCAGCTGCGGGAAATTATTTTGGCCGGAGAACCGGTCTGGCAGCGCAAGTCGCTGCGCGTCGAGCTCCAAGCCGAACCGCTCGCCTTAACGGCCGATACCGAGCTAATGAACGGCGTCTGGACCAATCTGCTGGCGAACAGCATCAAGTTTACGCCAAGCGGCGGAGCTATCGTTATAGCCGCGGCCGAAGAGGACGGCGTCATCCTCGTGTCCGTTCGCGACACGGGTCCCGGTATTCCCCTTGAGGAACGAGAGCGGGTATTCGAGCGGTTCTACAAGGCCGATCCGTCCCGCAATCGAAGCATCGGCGGAAGCGGCCTCGGCCTGTCCATCGCGCGCAAGATCGTCGAACTGCACGGCGGCACGATCGGGATCGTCACGGAGCACGGCGGGCCTGAAGGGGAGCCGTCCTCCTCGCAGGGAGCTTGCTTTGTCGTGAGGCTGCCCGTTCAGGAATAACGGAGCAGCCTCTTTAACACCATCGCAGTCCATTGCAAGTCAGTGTCTCTACATCTGGAAACCAACTCTGGACGGCGTTCTCTACAAAATAAAGAGCCTGTTAACCCGCTTAAGCGGATTAACGGGCTCTTTATTTTTACATCCTATAGCTTGTTCAAAAGATTCAAGATAGCCTGCGCGGTTTGAGCGCGGCTCGCGTCGGAAGCCGGATCGAAGATGCCGTTTCCTTTGCCTTGCAGAAGCCCGGCGGCGATGGCTTTATTTACTTCTTCTGCTGCCCATGCAGAGATGCTTGGGCCATCCTTAAGACCGGCTGTTTCCTGACCAGTCGCTGCAATCGCACGGTTCTTGTACTCGTAGGCGCGAACGAGCAATACCGCCATCTGTTCGCGGGTGATCTTCGCGTTCGGATCGAATTGGGTCTCCGATACGCCCGAGACAAGCCCCGCTTTATAAGCGATCGCCACTTCCTTCGCATACCATTGATCCGCTTGCACATCCTCGAACGGAACGGAGCTTGCCGCTTGCGTCAGGCCAAGCGCCCGCACCAGCAAGGAGGTAAATTCAGCGCGGGTCGTTTGTCCGTTTGGCGTGAAATGCGTTTCGCTTGTACCGTTAATGATATGTTTCGCCGCTAACACCTCCAGCGTACGAGCCACCCAGTGGTTCGAAGAAACATCCGAGAATGACTTCGCGTATTCCAGCACCGCATATTTACTCAGATGCTCAAGCGTAACCGTCACGGTATGCTTGGCTGTATTTACGCTGCCTCCAACGTATTCCCACGCTTTGGTTTCTTCATTGTAATAATAGATGCCCAGCAGGTCCTCATCGGCCTCATTGTTATAAGGCAGGGTGATTTCCACGCCGCCTTCAACATGACTGATGTCGATGCGCTCGTCGTTGTACTTCAGCTTAATCGTAATGTCGTAGACCACGCTTGCAACTTCCACACGCGCCCTACCGCCTTGGGCTGGGGCATTCGCGATATCTCCGGCAGTCACTGGCGCAACGATTACTTCAATACTTGCCCCGGACGGATTGCCCGCCTGCGTCAGCCATTGTTTCAGCGCATTCGCCTGAACGATTAGAACCGCATTCGCGGCTTTCACCTGGAGGGACAGTCCGCCGATATCCTGTACAGGAATGGACTTGGATGTGATGTCGCTGCCAAACTCCACAATCGCCTTGTTGCCAACCTTGATGACATCTGTTGGCGCTGGTGTCGATGGTATCGATGGTCCTGAGTTGCCAGGAGGATCAGTTGGCCCTGGATTGCTTGTTGTTTGGCCGCTAATCGTAATCGACTTCGTCCGCAGGATGCCCGAACCGTCGGCTGCCGTCGCTTTCACCGTTACGGTGCCGTCGCTCACAGCCGTCAACAGGCCCGCTGCACTGATCGTTGCGCTCCCTGTTCCATTGTCGACAGACCAGACCACCGCTTTGTTCGTTGCATTTGCCGGCAGTGCCTCTGCTGTTAATTGAAGCGTACCGCCTTTTGTCGTGATTGCATCATTACCGCTAATATGGATCGTTTCAACAGGTATAGCCTCCATAAACCTCTCGGCATGATCCACGGTATTGAGCATGACATAGTCATCTGAATTGACACGATATTGGAAGGTTACAGCAGCGTTCTTATCCACAGTAAAGCTGCCGCTCAATGTACCCTCCTTATCATCAATCTTGTCAGCCCAGGTGTAGGTGCCCGGTGTTATAAATGCGGTAACCATATAAGCATTTTTGCCGGTCTGCACCATCGGATATAAGGTTTCGTTTCCTTCTTTGCTCAGCGACAGCTCAACCTTGGCTGTGCCAATCGCCTTCCCATATTCATTATTGTCTTTGGTCTTAAAGGTAGTGCTGCCATCGTTGATCGAGTCAAAAAGCTCTCCTCTCAGCGAATTCACCCATAACACAAACGTATCCCTTTCCTTATCCGATGTCGGGAACACAACTCTCCGATTCGCAGAAGGAATCTCGCCATTATTCCATGTCTGGTCATAATTGATCTTGTAATCATACGATACAGCAACTGCCGGCACCGTATAGGTGAACTCTCTCGCAAAAATTCCGCCTCCACGGTACGGAAGAGCGGATAACGGACTGGCTTGATCCCAGCCGCCAAACGCTTTGAATTCTTCTATACCGTTGCGATTAAAGAAATTGCCGGTCCAGTTCGCCACTTTCTTGATGTCCTGCACCGGATTGCCATTAACATCCTTATGGACATCCTGTCCTGTCACCACTTTGCTGTCTGCCGCAAATAAACGGATAATCACATTTTGAGCGGCGTTGCTTTCTTTAATTGCGCCTTTATAGATCAATTCTCCATTTCTCAAAATCTTGTAGTCCTTGACTCCCCGAGGAAATGCCGCCTCGGCTTCGTACATGCCCTGCTCATACAGACTCATGTTCGTCAGGCTGTCGCCCACCTGAATCTGCAAATAATCGCCGACATTTACCTTGAAGTCTGCAGAGGGGTCCTCGCCGCCCTGACCGGGCAGATTATAGACTTCCATTTCATACAAGCTGGCATATTCTCCGATTTTCTCTGTTACATGAACACGCACATATCGATATTCAACACCGGCAAATCGGATCTCCTGCTTATTTGAGCTTGTACTTTGTCCTGTCGCAATCGTCTCATATCCCGCTTCAGGATCGTTGGTCCCTTCAATTGTAAACTTTGTTCTGTAGGAATCCGCATACTCATCAGCAGCTCCCCAATACAGAGTAAGCTGATTGAACGCTGTCTTCGCTCCCAAGTCCACAGCAAACCATGGATCCGGATCTTCTTCATGCAAGACTATAAAGGAGGTAGTGCTTCCATCCGTAAGATTGCCTACATTACGTGCGCCGATTCCGCGAGTAGCGCCCCTTGCATTGGAGGATGCGCTGCCCTGTTTCTGTTTCGCAAGATTAACCGTTGCATCCATGCCGCGTCCCGTCAAATCCGGCACATGATTAAGATCGCGATAGCTATCTGCAAACGCATGCGCCTTTCGTTCGATCAAGTTGACTAAATCGCGATCATAACTGACCGGATAATTTCTATAGTCAGAGCTTTCCACCAGCGCCTTTACTACGGACTGATCTGTTTCTCTGATCTGGAGAACGGGTTGTTCTTGTCCGGACATGGTATAGAAAAGCGTACTCGCCGATATCAAGGAAGCAAGATCATTGCCATGGACATTGTCGCCATTGCGGTACCAGCTTTTCCCTTCGTTAAAATACAGGTCATAATAAGCTTCTCCGCTAGGCGCCAATAACGCGCCATAGCTTTTTGCAACTTTGACGTATGCATTTGTGAAAGTGGTTTGCATGGTTTTGAACACGTCTTCATTGGACCAAGGCATGTACAAAACAAGCTGCGGCTTTGATTCTGCCTCCAGAATCCATGGATTAAACGCGCCGACCCCCTGCGTTAACAAGGCTTCAGTGAATCCGGAGGACTTTTCCTGAAGCACGACATAATCATAATCGCCATTCAAGATAGCCTCTCGTGTACTGACCGCAAGTATCTCTGCCTGATCGAGCAACGAGGCCCCCATCTGGGTCCGTGTATCTACTATGGCTTCTTTCCCCGCATAAGCAAACAACCGTTCCAATTTGTCTGCCACATCGTTATATCGGGTCAAGCTATTGCCCACCATTAGAATTCTAATGGTATCGTCGGTCGGATCCGGATTGCTTGTTGTCTGGCCGCTAATCGTAATCGTCTTCGTGTCCATGATGCCGGAACCGTCGGCTGCCGTCGCTTTTACCGTCACGGTGCCGTCGTTCACAGCGGTTAACAGGCCGGTATTTTGAATCGTTGCGCTTCCTGTTCCATTTTCGACAGACCAGATTACCGCTTTGTTCGTTGCATCTGCCGGCAGCACCTCTGCCGTTAATGAAAGCGAACCGCCTTTGGTCGTGATCGTATCCTGACCGTTAAGTCGGATCTCCGTAACAGGTACAAATCCGGTTTCCATTGACCAATTCGCGTAGAGGGTGGAGCTGGACGCATTGGACCAATTGCCCGTAAATACTCTGACGCCGTCACTGTTGTAATACTGCTGTCCGGTTCCGTCCGTGTTTGCGTAGAACCCCTGGAAAGCGTAGCCTTCTCTTACAGGACGGGCAATTCCCAGCGGCAGCATGCCGCCGTAGTTGACCGATACGCTTGCCGTACCGCTTGATCCGCTCTGTGGATCCAGCGTAATATTGTAGGTATTCGCCATAAAACGAGCGTAGAGAGTCTTATCGCCGACGGAGCCTACTGCAATGCTGCTGAGCTTGGAGCTCGACAGGAATTGCGAATCGGTATACCAGCCAGCAAAGGTAAACCCTTCCTTGGGGCTCGGTTCGCTCAGGCTAAACGTCTCCGTTTCAACGGTGTAGACGGTTGGCACGCTGCCTGGCATGGCCGCAGCGACTTCACCGTCCCTATAAGTAATGGCGTACGGTACAAGCTCCCACTTGGCAAAGAGTGTCGTCGCCTCCGTCACGGTATCGGATTCAAAATTCCACGCTTGCGTGTAGGCCGAATCCTTGAACCATCCTCCGAACGTATAGCCGTTCCTGACCGGTGTCTGCGGCGCGGTAATAGAGGTGCCGCTCACCAAGTTAGGGATGGACATGACCGGGCTGCCGCCAAGAGTATTGAACTCGACCAGGAATTTGCCGGCTTCCAGCTCGATCCATCCGGCGTATAAAGTCATTGCGTAAATATGATTGTCGCCAAGAGTATTGACTACGGGCGTGTCGAAATTATACTCCTGCGTGAACGCCGAATCGGTGTACCATTTTCCGTCGAAGAGATAGCCGCTGCGGGTAGGATCTGTTGCCGGTCTGATCGCTTTTTCCCCATCCCGGACATATTGATTGGCGACCGCGCTGCCGTCCGACGTGTTAAAAAACACGCCGTTGCGCCCCGGCGGGAATACGCCGCTGGCTGCGAAGCCGATATTGTTGCCTGCGGCAAAAGCCGTGTCCCAGTTGGCCCGGGCGTTATTGCCGGTATCGGAAGAGCCGTTGATGTTAAAGTTTGAAGCCCCGGTGCCGTAGAAATATAATTGCTCATTATTAAGCATGGAGGCGGTAATCGCCGGTTGACCGGTTTGTTGCCCGGAGTTGTTATTAAATATGATCCCGCCAACGGCAGCCCTTGGCGCTTCGATCTTATACCAATGGGTGTCCGCGCCATTGTATTTCATCCTCGTCATAGCGCCTCCGGGCCATCCGCCAAACAACTCGGGGTTGAAACTGTAAGCCCACACGCCGGAGCTTGCCCAAGCCTGGAAGCTCGCATTTCGGTTAATGGAAAGATAAATATTGACGTGTGTCGGCTCCAAGACCGGTGGAGGGACCGATCCTGCAGGCTCGACCCTGGTATAGGTAAATGCCTTGGTCATCCAATTCCCGCCGTCCGCCCGCCCTACCAACGTGACGGTGATCGGATCATTGTAGTTGGCGCTCACGGTAATGATGTCATTATGGGCAAAGCTCTTGGCGTCGCCGTTATTAATGGCGTAAGAGGCATTGCTCACATTGACGGACGACATTCTGAGCCGGATCTGATTGCCGGTAAAGCTGTTGCCGGCGCTCACATCGTCATCGTTAGGCAAGGCGGCCAAAATGGCGGAGTCGGCCTCCTCCTTCTCCATAAGGACCACAAGGCCAGGGTTGCTGGCGGTGTCGGTGTTGCCGGCCTTAGCAGGGTTGCCCGGGATGGTCCCGCTGATCCTGCCGTTCGACACGGTAAAGACGTCAGCCTCATTTAACGCGTTAACATAGAATCCATCCTTCAAGAACTGCACTTCGACACTGCCCAGAACACGGGCGGTTGTACTGGTGTTGATCAGCACCGCTCCGCCGCCGTCCGCAACTGTGCCGCGCTCGATCATGACGGCATTATTGCCGAGACTTTTCAGATTCTCGTCCCGTCCCGCCATGGCGTTGTGGAACTTGTTGACGGCCACGACTTCGGGATGGCTCCACTGGGGCCGGTTATAGTCAACGAACTCTGCGGTCCGCACATTGGTTCTCTGGGTCCCGTCGGCGTTGATATTACGGGCAAAGAAGAGGGGGGAAGCGTCCTTGCGCGCGGCAATCATGGCCCAGCCCTGTCTGATTTGCTTCGGGCTAAAGCTCTTGGATTCCCCTTCGTTGTTGTAGGTGTCGTGGGATTCTACCCAGGGTACCAGTTGGTCTGCCCTCAGTCCCTCGGCGGAGTAATCCGTCCATTTGTCTACACGACCGATGTCCCCTACCTCGAGGACGCCGCGTACATGATGACCGTACATCGAAGCGGTCAGGTCGATATACTTGGCATAGCCGGACATCCTGTCGTTATTAGGGTCTCCTCCTTGCAGCACCTCCCCGTACTGGAAGCTCACCTTGCCTTTCTCCTCAAGGTAAGCCTTGGCGGCGCCAGTCACATTTTTCACATAATCGCTTGCGAAATTTCCATCGGGATATTTCGTATTCGTTGCTCCCGCGGCAATGCTCGCCGGGGAAGGCAAGTCATCGTCCAACTCGACGTGTTTGATGGCGTCGTAGCGGAAGCCGCTCGCGCCGGCGTCGATCATATCCTTTAAGTACGCGATAAAGGAATCCTGAACAAATTTGGAGTGCGTGTCCAGATCCCTCAGCCCGGGGATCATTTCCGGCTGGGTCAGCAGGAAACGGTCATTATAACCTACGTTGCCGGTCACATTGTGGAAATGCGTGCTGTCGTTCCACGGGGCATCGGAGTTGGCGACGCTGCCTATGTGGTTAGGAATCACGTCGACGATGATCTTGATGCCGAGTTTTTCGGCGGCGGTTGTCAGGCTGACAAATGCGGCCCTGTCGCCGAATTTGTTGCCGTTGCCGCCAGCGATCATGTTGCGGGGGGTATAGGAAGAAGCCCAGTTTTCCCCGCCGGAGGAGCTGCCCATAATAGGCGAAGTCTGGATCGCCGTGTACCCGGCGTCGGCGATCGCCTGCAGATTTGACTCTATGACATTTAAGTTCCAGTCAAAGGCATGCAGAATAACGCCGTCCCGGATTCGTTCCGGCGTGGCGTTGCCCGCTGCGGAGGCCGTAGCTGTTACCGGCTCGGCCAGGGCAGCCGTCGGCATGGTAACGGCCGAAGCCATCATCCCCACAGTGAGAAGCAAACTAAGGAAGCGCTTTCGCTTCAGTCGATTGGTTTGTTTCATGGAAATGTTCACTCTCCTTGTCGATAAAATAAAGATGATTGGTAAAAAAGCAGCTCACCGAACACTATTTCACGAAAAGCTCAGGCTGTTGCTTGGATATTGCGCCATGTACCTCACCACCTTTAAAAAAACGATTGATTGTAACCGCATTCATATAAAAGGAAGTCGATTGCTTCCGCTTGAACGTGATGCTCCCAGGGCAACGATCTTCGCCCGAGGGGGGATCGCTGCCTGTTTATTGGAGCAGATAACTTATGAAGCGCGAACCGTGATTCGAAGCGAGTCTCTCCGCTTGCCTTTCGGCAGAAGTAGCCTGCGGAGGCGCCCTCGCGAAAAACTTCGTAAGTTCAGATCCAGCTTCACGTGGGGAATCGACGACTTGCTCTCCTCCTGCTTCGCTTGCCATCTATTCGGAGCGCCATGCCACTGCCCGCTTTGCCGTAAGAGGAACAACGGCGACGCCTATCTTTCGCGCTTACATCACGCTGACCTCAGCCCTTGACCGAGCCCAACGTTATTCCTTTGACAAAATATTTTTGAAGAAACGGATAAATCACGAGCAGCGGCAGCATCGAGATAAAAATTTTCGCCGCGTTCAGCGTCTGGTTGGACAGCTCGGTCATCCGCTTGACCTGCTCCGCATCCATCTTTGTAGGGTCGATGACGACCGCCACCTGCTTGATATACGATTGCAGCGGATACATATCCGACTTGTTCATCAGCACCAGCGCCTGGAAAAACTCATTCCAATGATACACGATCGTAAATACGAGAATCGTCGCGAGCACGGGCACGGACAGCGGCAGACAGATGCTGAACAGAATGCGCCAAGGTCCCGCACCGTCGATCAACGCCGACTCCTCCATCTCCTTTGGCATATTGCGCAAATAGTTCATGACGAGAATGACGTTGAAGACGGGCAGGCCTCCGCCCAGCACCAGTCCCCAAATGTTGTTGATCATGCCCAGCGACTGCATCGTCAGGTACCACGGCACGAGACCGCCGTTAAACAGCATGGCGAATACGAGCAGCCACATGAAGACGTTCCTTGGTTTGAAATCCCGCGACGTCTTCGACAACGGATAGGACATGAGAAGAATGACGAAGAACGAAATGGCTGCGCCGAGCACGACCCTTTGCACCGAGATCCAAAAGGAGCGGAAAAACTGCGCGTCTTCCATAATTCTCATATAGGAGCCCATCGTAAAGCCTTTGGGCCACAAAAAGACTTGGCCCCCTGCGGCGGCCGCCTTATCGCTCAAGGAGATGGACAAGGTATACCAGACCGGAGCGAGGCACAGCAACATGATGATAATAAGCAAGATGAGGTTCAGTCCGTTTAACAATCGGGACGCGGCCGTTCGTTCGGCTATCATGGCGATCCACTCCTGTCTCTATGTTTAGAAGATCCTGTAATTCGCGAACCGGTAAGCCAGCGTGTACGATACGGTGATGAGCACCAGACCGACAACCGACTTGAGCAAGCCGACAGCCGTTGCGAGTCCGTGCTGGAAGTCGATAAGACCGGCGCGGTATACCCAGGTGTCTACGATATCTCCAGTCGAATAAACGGATGGATTATACATCGTAAAGACTTGATCGAAACCCGCGTTCAAAATATTGCCGAGACTCAGCGTCGCCAAAAGCGCCGCTACGGGCATAATGCTCGGTATCGTGATTTTCATCAGACGCTGCCACTGGGACGCGCCGTCAATGGCCGCCGCCTCGTACATTTCCGGATTGATCGACGTCAGAGCCGCGAAGAAGATGATGGCGTTGAAGCCGAACTCCTTCCAGATGTCGCTGCCGACAATCAGCGCGGGGAATGCGTTCGCGTTCGCCAAGAACAAAATCGGTTCCACTCCCATGGCAGACAACAGCGAGTTGACCGGACCGTTGTACGCGAAGATATCCAGCATCATGCCGCCGACGATAACCCACGACAGGAAGTGGGGCAGATAGACGATCGTCTGCACCGTCCGAGTAAACAGTCGGTTCTTTACTTCATTTAGCATCAGCGCGAAGACCAGCGGGACGATCAGATTGCCGACCATCTTGGAAAACGCGATGACGATCGTGTTGCGGAAGATGATCTTGCTGTCGTCAAGCTCAAACATATACTTGAAGTTCTCGAGACCGATCCACGGCGAACGCCAGAGGCCCAGCCCGGGGTTGAACTCCTTAAATGCCGCAACGACGCCGTACATGGGATAGAGGTTGAAGAAGATGAGCCACAACAACCCCGGAATCAGCATGATGTAAAAATGTTTGGCAAAGCTTCTAGGTATCACTCTCTCGCCGCTCCCCTCCAGAAGACCAAAGACGAGCGGCCGAGCCGCCCGTCTTGATCTTTGCTTTCTATTTCAGCGCATCTACCTCTTCGGTAATTTTGTCGCCGCCTTGATCCTTCCACTTCGTCACGAACTCGTCGAACGCGCTCAGGTCTGCGCTGCCCATGATGATCTTGAGGAAAATCTCGTCCTCGAGCTTCTTGAGATTCGTCCAACGGGATTCCATCGTCTTTGTCTGAGCCGTCGCGATGCTTCGCGTCCAGTTGATATCGGCGTCGACGAACGTGGAACCGCCGTTTAGATGTGCATAGATGTGAGAGAAAAAGCCAGGGTCCGATTGCTGGTCAAAATATTGAATGTCGTAGTTGTCGAACGGCTCCTTCTTGATCGCTTGAACATGCGTCGCCATCTCGTAGGCCCAGCTGTAATTGATGTCGTCGACATCATCGAGCTTCATTTCGCCGGTCAGCACTTTGCGGAGCGAATCCACCGCGTACTCGAGCTGATCGCCCGCGCCGAGAATCAGGAACAACGGCACCTCTTGGGACGTCATTTCCTTGCCTGCGGTCAACGTTTTGTACTCTTCGTCCTTGGTCCACTTATGAAGCGACGTCATCTTGATAACGGCTTCGGGATGTTTTGCGTTTTTGTTCACGACGATGTAGCTGCTGCCTGTCGCCTGATTGGAATTGAACTGGCCCGAGTCGTTTAGCGGAGCCGCGTACGGCCTCCAGTTGGCGTTCGGATCGTTGGCCATGGAATCGCCGAGATTGTACGCCGACCACCAAGGGCCGAAGAAAATACCCGCTTGGCCGCTGGCTACGACTTCGGCCGTTGACTTGCGAATGCCGAGCTCTTTGTCCAAAATGCCGCTTGCGTACCAGTCTCTCATCATCGTCAGAGCCGTTTTCGTCTCTGCCGTTGTGGAGCCGTATACCGCGTTGCCGTCCTTATCCTTCACCCAGATGCCCGGGTAAGCGTCGTTCGCGAAGAACAATGGCGAGAAGTTGTACCAGTGATCCGTCGAAGCCAAGAAGTTGGAGGAGAGCGAGCCGCCCTGCTGCGTGCCCACGATGCCTATCGTGTTGTCGCCTCCCATCTTGTTGTCGATAAACGCCTTTGCGATGTTGCCGAGATCATCAAGAGACTTCGGCTCTTTCAGGTCGAGCTTGTCGAGCCAGTCCTTGCGGATCCAGGTCATTGAAGCGGAAGGCAGCGTCGTCTCTGGCAAAGCGTACAGCTTGCCGTCGAACGTCACGCCGTCCAGCAAGCCCGGATTGGAGTCGTAGACCGCCTTCAGTTCGGGGCTTGCATACTTGTTGTACACTTCGTTAAGATCGGCCAGTTGACCGGCCTTTACCATTTGGCGCAGCTGTGTTTCGTTGACAACCATGGCATCGGGAAGATCGTTGCTGGAGATGGCCAGGCTGACCTTTTGCTGATAGTCGTCGCCTTGGGCGGCTTCCCAGGCATGCTTGACGACAATGTTGTATTTATCCTTGAGCCAGCGCGTATAGACATTGTCCTCCGCCGTATCGCTGCCGTCGTACTTGTAGTTTGGATCGATGCCGCGGCCGATGGAAACTTCCGTCGCCTGCTCGAATTTTGCGAATGGATCGATGGTTTCTTCCGGAGCCGGAGCGTTTGTGGACGTTCCCACGTTATTGCTCGGCTTGGCTGTTTCGGTAGTGCTGCCGCCGTTCCCGCTGCATGCAGCCAGGCTTGCTGTGACCATAACCATCGCAAGCGTGGTGAACAAGGCTTTTTTCATGTGTATCCCCCTTAAAATTCTTTCGTCATCTTATTGACAATCTCACTATAGCACGGCCGCCGCGCGACCCGAGATAGAGAGCCGTACGGAGTCGGGGTAGAACATTTGTCGAAGAATGGGGGGCCGGCCCCTCCCCCCCCCATGCAATCCGTCTTCCGCTCGCCGCGCGCTTCGTCATGAGGGCTTTCGCCACAAAAAAAGGGTGACATCTTTATGATTTCTCCCCGTCCTGGGAAAACCGCAAAAAAATGTCTACCCTATTCACTAAAAGGGGAATGATGTGTTAGAAACACCGTACTCCATCACTTGTACGCTCGGTCGAGCTATTGCACTCGAAATTCATACTCATGCCTGGCAGCCGTCGTGCTCGCCTGTTTGCGAGGTCTGTTTCGTACTCCTTAACGCTAATGCTGCTGCCGGAACTCGCTTGGCAGGACGCCGACATGCTCCCGGAACAGGCGGCTAAAGTATTTCTCGTCGTGATAGCCGATCTGCTCGGCGACCCACCCAATCGTTTTGTTCGTGCTTCGCAGGTAATCCTTGGCCCGGTCCATTCTAATGTCCCGGACATAGTCGGTGTACGTGCGCCCGACGTATTGCTTGAAACACTGGCTGAAGTAGCTGCCGCTCATGTTGACCATCGCCGCGATCTCCGCGGAGGAGATGGGCTCACTGACATTCTGCTGCGCGAGGCTCATCGCCTTCATGATGCTGCTCTGGATCTCCTGCGAAAACAGCGGCTTCGTCCCCCCGCGTTTGATCTGGTCGCGCGCCTCCGCCAGCCAGTCCCCGAACAAGGACCAGCTCGGAAAGAAGTCCTCGATCTCGATAGGCTGGGCCAATAGCGCTTGGTATAGCCGGTTCCACTCGTCGGTCAGGGAGTAAAAGATGCGGATCAGCCGCACTGGCGGCATCCGCAGCTCCTTCAGCTCATCTAACTGCTCGCGGAACCTTGCATCGTCGGATATCCAGTCCGCCGCAGCCCAGCGCTCCTTGATTTTGTCGATCGGTGCAGCACCCGCACTCTCACGAGCCTGGCACCAGACAGCGTCCAATTCCGCGAAAGCGATGCCCGGGCGATAGTCGTAGAACAGATCATGTTTGCCATACGAGCGGATTAGCCCCAAAACGGACTTGGGATCCAGCCCGGAGAGGCCCGTAAAGCGAACGCAGGCTACGGTGAGCGGGCTCGCCCCGCCGGACTCCTCCTTGCCCTCGTTAGCCCGCCCGGCTGCCGCCGAACTTTGGACTTCGGGAATCGCCATACTTCCCCCACCGGTCAACGCCGCGACTGGCGGGGCGGCCGAATACCAGATGCCGGGTTCGGCTTCCTCGATGACATCCGGAAGACCTACCGGCCGCTGCGCTTCCTCGGGGTTCGCACTGAGCGAATAGTAGACATACAGCTCGTCCCCGCCAAGCGCCGACTTCTTTCGTTGTTCGCCTCCGGCTCCCGGCGAGCTGCCGTCCTTCCTTTCCATCAACCGAACGATGCGTCCCAGCACCTCTTCGAACTGCTCCTGCTCCAGCTGGATCTTGGCGATATAGTCGATTGCGCCTAAGCGAAGCGCTTCCTGCACGTATTCGAAGTCCTGATGCAGCGACAGCACCACGATCTGCACCTCCGGGTACTTCTCCCGCACGATTCGCATTAACTCGATGCCGGACATAACCGGCATAGACAGATCCGTTATAAGCAAATCGATGGGATGCGACTCCATGAATTTTAGCGCATTCTCCCCATTGTTCGCTTCGCCCGCGATTTCCATTCCGAATGTCTCCCACGGCATGGAGGAAGCCAAACCTTTGCGCACCAGTTTGTCGTCGTCAACGATTAAAACGGAAATCATAGTGGTTATTCCTCCTCTGTTGCCGGTTGTTGCGGCTTCGGCGCGACTTCCGCCTCAGCAATCCCGTGCGCGTCGGCAGGTTCAAGCACGCGGCCAGGCTCCTGCCCCCCGGCTTCTTTGCGCTCCCGCGCCAGCATGGCGGCAGAAGCTTTCGCTTCCTCTGTAACAGGCAGTCTGAGGGAAACGACCGTGCCTTTGCCCACCTCGCTGCGAATGTTCAGCTTGGCTTCGTCGCCATAGCTTGCACGCAAGATCCGCTTCACATATTTCATCCCGATGCCCATGCCGACCTTGTCATGGTCCTCCGTATCCTCGTCCAGCAGCTGGGCGATCATCTCGCGGCTCATGCCGGCTCCGTTGTCCTGGATCGTAATTTGCAAGCTGTCGTCCTGCAAGGCAATGCCCACATAGATGTAACCGTCGTCGCTGACACCGTGATACAGCGCGTTCTCCACCATAGGCTGCAGCAGGAAGCGCGGACTTGGTAGCCCAAGACTGTTCTCGTCGACATCGATATCAACGTCGAACTGGAAGTCGTACCGGATTTGCTGGAGCTGCAAATATTCCTTTAACGCTTCGATTTCGTCGCCGATGGTGGATGTTTCGCCCATTTTGCCCAAGTTGTAATACAGCAGCTTGTTCAGGCTCAGCACCAGCTTGTCTATCTCCTTTTGCCCGTTCATAAGCGCCAACCAGTGCACCGTGTCGAGCGTATTCATGAGAAAGTGGGGATTAATCTGGTACAAGAGCTTCTCCACCTCCAGATCCGCTCTGCGCTTCTCCTTGACCTCGATCTCGTCGTAGAGCACCCAGATCTTGCGCTTCATGCTGCGCGTCTGATAGAGCAGAAAATCGAATTCCGGAATATGGGTCAGCTCCTCCTTCTCACGCTCCTCCGATTGGGTAAGCGACTTGATCTCGCGGTGAAACTTATCGAGCGGCCGATAAACCATCTTCCATAGCAGCCAGGCGACAAAAACGGCGAGGACGAGGAAAAGCAGGAAAAAGCCCGCGATCTGCAGCAGCCAGCGATTGCGCTCTTGGTTGATCTCGTTCTCCGGCACGACGGACACAAGACTCCAGCCTTGATTGCTGACTTCCTTGCTCCAGAAGTAACCTCCCGATGTGCCCGATGAGGATGCAGCTTCGCGATTAGGGAACGGCGTCCGCTCCTCGAACACCTCATTTACTTCGCTGAACGCGACCTCGCCCTCATTATCGAGCAAAAGCAGCCTGCGCGAGCTTTCCTTCCGATTTTGGGGAGCAAATAACATTGTCAGCGCATTACGGCCGGTCTCAATGTAAAGGTACAGATTTTGGTCCGGCAGATTCACTTTGCGCATAATGCTGAACACATATTGATTAATAGATCCGTTGTAGCTGAGGTGAGGCCCGTAATACGTAATTTCCGGATACTCCGCCATAAGCGGGAGGTTATCGGGATGGAAATCGCCGCGCACGCGGAAGTTCTCAAATTTATACCCTTCGGTATCGGGGTCATAATACATCAGCAGCCCGATATTAGGATTGGAAAAAGTGATATTATTAAGCTCTCTCCGAATCTCGTTGTTGAGACGAAGCCGCTCGTACGGCTCCTTCTCCGTCTCAAGCTGCTCAATCAGACGATTCGTGTTGCCGCCGTAAGCGAGCTGTTGGGATACATGGTTCAGGTTGTTAAGCGTATTCTCCAGCGACATCAGATCCTGCTTCAGATTGCTCTGTAGAGCGCCCTCCACCTTATTGCCGATAATGGAGTCGATCGTATAAAAGGAGATCAGGCCGAGGCAAATAAACGGACCCAGGCTGCTAATCAGGAAGATAAAGATGATCCGATTTTTGAACGTGACGTTGTTCAGCCGTTTGGTCAGCATAAGCGCGGGTGCTCAGCCCTTTCCTGGTCATCTGGCGGGTACGGCGATTCTCGGCTTCCGTCCCGGTGTTGGTGCGGAGGTTATACCTCTGCCTACTCTATCATAACCTGAATAACCGTGTTTCACGTGCGATGATTATGCGGAATTAGGGAGAGTTTTTTGAGCAGAAGAGGGCTGCACCTCCCAGAACAAATCCATTTCCTTGTCCGAGCAAAGGAACCATTTGAAGTTCCACGGGTGAAACGGATGTCGCCGCCCCCAAGAAGCGAGGCGCAGCGTGTTCCATTCTCGAGAATTGCAACTCCTTATACGGGTCAAGACTTGCAATTGCTTATAAAGCTAATCTAAGTAATCTAATCTAAGCAAAGGGAAAACCTCCCTTTATTTCACTGACTATTGACTACTTTGACAAAATAGATGGAAATGCTCCCTATAATTCGATGGAAAAGCAGCGTTGAAGCAAATTATCCAGTAATTAGAGGGCGGATTTCCACTTATAGTTGCAAAATCCGGAGTAGGGACAAAATTAAGAGGCGTTTTTCCCATTAACTGCATCATCTCAGGCCATCTACATCTACTGCCACATCTACATCCACATCTCTATCTGCTTCCCCTCACTAATCACCGCGCAATCTACCTCTCCATCTAAGAAGTAACGCCTGACAACGTCCTATCTATAGACGCCGTCGTTTCCGCGAAACGTATAGAAAAAGGATGAGCAAATTCCTATCCTTTCCTCTACTGCAAAACAAACAGGAGACTCCTTTGACCAGCCCGGAGCCTATTCGCTCCAGGGCTGTAAAGTCGTCTCCCGTTATAAGAATGATGCGCGAAAATGTTACGCCCAGGTCGGCTGCACCTTCAGTACAACCGCTTCCTTGTCGCGCTTGAACGCGACGACCGGTTCACTGGATGCGGCAACCGCTGCAGCCTTCGCTGCTGCGACTTGCGGATTCGGCTGTGCGGACTCGGCATGCTGCTGGATCTGTACCGATGTGCTTGCCAGCACTGGCTCATCGTCCAGCGCGACACGGCGAATGTCTGCGCCGAGCGCAGCCAGCTTGCCCGTAATGTCAACATAACCACGATCCACGTGATGCAATCCGGTTACTTCCGTCTCTCCGTCGGCGCGAAGCGCCGCGCAGATCAGCGCAGCTCCCGCGCGAAGATCCGTGGCCGTCACCTTTGCTCCAGAGAGCGGCACGCCTCCGGTTACGATGGCCGAGCGGCCGTCCACCTTAATGTTTGCATTCATCTTTTGGAACTCTTCGACATGCATGAACCGATTCTCGAAGACCGTCTCCGTGACGACGCTCGTGCCTTCGGACACAAGCAGCAGAGCCATCATCTGGGACTGCATATCTGTCGGGAAGCCCGGATGCGGCAGCGTCTTGACGTCGACGCCCTTAAGCGAATGAGGTCCTTTTACATGAATGCCGTTGTCGCTCTCCACAATCTCGACGCCCATCTCTTGCAGCTTCGAGATGACCGGCATCAAGTGATCGGCGATGGCGCCTTCGACGAACACGTCGCCGCCCGTAATGGCGGACGCGATCATGTAGGTGCCCGCTTCGACGCGATCCGGAATCACATTATGTCTTGCACCAGACAGGCGCTCAACACCCTCGATTCGGATCATGCCGGTGCCTGCGCCGCGCACTTTGCCGCCCATGGCGTTAATATAATTGGCGAGGTCCACGATTTCCGGTTCCTTCGCCGCGTTTTCGATCGTAGTCGTGCCGTTCGCCAGCGCGGCGGCCATCATAATGTTTTCGGTGGCGCCTACGCTTGCAACGTCCAGATAAATCTTGGCGCCCTTTAGGCGATCCTTAACGCTTGCCTCGATAAAGCCGTGGCCTAGCGTAATCTCGGCGCCCATCGCCTCGAATCCCTTTAAATGCTGATCGATCGGACGAGTGCCGATGGCACAGCCGCCGGGAAGCGAGATGCGCACCTTGCCGATGCGGGCCAATAGCGGACCCATAACCAGGAAGGAAGCGCGCATTTTTCGGATGAGCTCGTAAGGAGCTTCGCAAGAATGAATAATCGGTGCGGAGATCCGCATCGTCTCGTTATTATAAGTAAGCTGAGCGCCCAATGAAGCAAGCACGCTCTGGATCGTCATAACGTCGTCGAGGAGGGGCACGTCACAGATGACGCTGTCTCCTTCCGTCGCTAATAATGAGGCAGCAAGAATGGGGAGCACTGCATTTTTGGCGCCGCTGACGCGGACCGTTCCCGATAAGCGCTGGCCTCCGCGGACGATAATTTTGGTCATCTTGTGTCCCTCCGCGAATTGCAATTTCTGTTTCAAATAGCCTTTGAACCTGTCGTTTTTTGGCAGTCCTCGAGCATTCACTAAACTTCATCATAACATCTGGCAACAATAATCGACAAGAACATTTTTTTCCCAAATTATTCTGGAAAGATTCATTTGCCCCGCCGCTCCGCGATTTACATCCTGGGCTTCAATTGCCAATTCGGGAGCGCCTAGAATGGTTATCGACAATTGCCGTCAAGATGTGAAGCTATGTATTACCCATTGTTGACATGTTTCGCGCATGTTATTCGACAAAACCTCGAAGCATGACGCTGTAACCCCAATACTGCAATATAAAGCCGGCAAACAGATGGCCGATCCCGACCGCAAGCACCACCTGCAGCATTCTGGCCTTGGGCCGGCGGGGGTATTGGAAGAAGGTCTCCCACTTTACCTCCTGCAGCAGCATCCAGACGAAGAAAATACTGAGCAGTTCCACTACGATCGAAAATAACCCCGTCATTCCCGTTGTGTTCCATATCTCGGACATCTTGGCCAACCGTCCTCCTCATCCGTCATATCCCCTAAGGGCAGACACGGCATTATACATATCGGTACAGCAACGTCGCGAATGCGGCGCGACTTGCCGTGTCATTCGGCTTGAAAAGATTCGCTTCCACGCCGCTAAGCTTGCCGTCCTGCTTCATGGCGCTCAGCATGGGAGTGTACCAATCGTACAACGCAACATCGTTGAACGGTCTCGTCGTCTGTATTCTCGGTTTTAAACCCTCGGCGTTGCCGATAATGATAGCCATCTCCGCTCGCGTAATCGGCTCATCCGGCTTGAAGGTTCCGTCCGGATATCCTTTCACCCAGCCTTTGGCGACGGCCTTTGCAATGGAATCTTGAGCCCAGTGCGATCCAACATCCTTGAACATTCCCGTAGACGGCGCCGCAACAATCGGCTTATAGGCTTTGATGATCATCGTCACGGCTTCCGCCCGGGTTACGGAACGGTCCGGCTCGAAGCGGTAAGGCGCTGAGCCGTTTACGATACCTTTGCCCTTTAAGCTGACGATGGCATCCTTCGCCCAGTGGCCGGATATATCCCGGAAGCCTGCGACAAGCTCATCTATGCTTAGCTTTACACGGTAATAATTGTTCTGAAACACGCGGTCCGCCGTAATTTTGACGTAATAGACCCCTGCCTCCAGAACCTGGTCCTTCGTTTTCAAGCTGCCAGCCGCATCAGTCGTCCCCGATCCTGACAGCTTCATGCGCTTGTCGAAGATCTCCAGCTTCAGCGTGGCGCCTTGCGGCACGCCCGTCACGGTCAGTCCTGCCGCGCTGTCGCTGCTCAGCCGGAATTGGAACCAGTCCGTATCGCCGGACTTATCAATTACTCCTACGTATTCGGTGCCCGACTTCATTAACAAAGCCTCGTACGACTTGTCGTTCGGCTCGTTGGGATCGACCAGCGCCGGCTGGAAATCCATGGTCAACGAATATGTACCTGCGACTGGACTTGCATCCAGAGAGATCGCATTGTGAACACGAATATAATATTTGCCCGCGGTGACGGATATGACTGGCGTTTGTTCGGAAGCGCCTTCTCCGTGGTCGTCGTAGATGATTAACGTCTGGCCCTCCCGCTGCACGGAGATGCCGGGATCGATCCTAGCGGTATTCGTGCTCAGGGACAGCTTGAGCTGGCCGTTCTGCTTGAAATCGACAACGTACCAATCCCTGTCCGCCTGCTTGTGAAAATTGCCGCTCACCGTCTGCGAACGCGGCTGCAGCGCGTAGGCGTCCCCTATACGGTCATTGGGTTCGTAAGCATCCTCGCGAATGGTGAAAGAGGTCGTTAAAGCATACGACAGCGCCTGAGTCTGAGCAGGATTGCTGAATTGCACCTTGATTCGTCCTGACCCTTTATTTACGGCGAATTCAATCGACTTGCCGGCAAGCTTTGTATCTTCCTCGCGCACGAGCTTGCCGCCCTCGTAATAACCGAAGCGGACCGTAGGCGTCGGGCTGCCAGCCGCAACGCGGCCCTCGTACCCGATCGTCAGCTTACCGTCATAAGGAATATCGACCATGTACCAATCCTCGTCCTTGGCAGACGACAGCTCGGCGTTCAGATTCGCTCGCAGGGGCAACGTCGATGCCGTCCCGCTGGAATTGTTCGGCTCGTGCGCATCCTTGGACAACGTGCCGAGAATGGCGCGATCGGCTTGCAGCAGACCGTAGCCCGACGTCGAATCGAAGCCCGCCGGCCCCATGTCTCTCGCCGTCTGACGAAGCAGTTCTCTTACTTGATACGGTTTAAAAGATGGATTGCGTTCCATGACGAGCGCCGCAACGGCGGCCACCTGCGGCGCAGCCATCGACGTGCCTTCTTCCTTCTTGTACCCGCCTCCGACGGCCGTCGTGTACACATGCCACGGAGCCATAATATCCAGCTCGTAGCCGGGATTGGAGCGCGTGTCGGCCGTGCGGTCGGCGCGCGCTCCGCCTACGGCAAGCACGGTCGGATAAGCAGCAGGGTATTTCACCGCCGCCTTGGAGCCCAGGGATACACCGTCGTTGCCCGCGGCAGCGACCAGCAGCACCCCTTGTTTTTCGGCTTGATTGACGATGTCCTGCATATATGGCGACTCGCGGTGCAGGCCGACGGACAGCACAACGATCTTGGCGCCGTTCTTCATGGCATACAAGATAGCCTCGCCCAGATCTTCCTCCGTGCCGTCGCCCCATTGGTCAAGCGCCTTAATTGGCATAAGTTTGGCATTCCACATCACGCCGGCCACGCCAACTCCATTATTGCCCGCTGCGGCAAGCACGCCCGCCACGCTGGTGCCATGACCGTTGTCATCCTCCGGCGGTTTGCCCCGCTCTACGAGATTGACGCCGGTCACCAGATTATCCTTCAGATCGGGATGGTCAAGATCCACGCCGGTATCGACCAGCGCGATCGTAATGCCGGTATTGCCGTTAACCGTCTTCCAAGCCTCGGCGGCGCCAATCAGACCCAGATGCGTCTGCTTCGCCAGCTCCGGATCGTTCGCCTTCACGGCTTGCTGCTTCGCGGCGGCCAGTCCCGCCTCCGGCGCCCCCGACGGAGAGTCTGCGGCTGGAGACTGGATTGGCGCATCGGATGGCAAAGCCGTTGGATCCTCCTGTTCGCTCTGGGCAGCGGATGGCGATGATGCGGGATCAGTCTGCATGTTGTCAGGGTCGGCAGATGGATTGGATGGCGACGTTGCGCGATTGAACGGCTCGCTCTTTGCATCTAACGATCCGGACTTGCTTGACGGAGCAATCTGTACGTCGTCAGTGCCAGCAGATGGATTCGATGGCGAGGCTTTGGACACTGCTGCCCGTCCGTACTTCGAATCAAGAGTACCTGCGTCGCCAAATCTGGCCGACGCAGCCTCGCCCTCTGTGCCGGCCGCATTGGCGGCCCCGCTGTCTGCCCCGGCGCCGGAGAGCACGTGCACCACGCCATTAGGGTGCACGTAAGCGACCCCGGGCTCGCCGCGCAGACGGCGCAGCCAGGTCTCTACGTCCTCGCCGCTGTCGCCGGCGGGACGCACCACTTCCACCGCCGCGTC
>NZ_BDQX01000292.1:28715-38811 GCF_003112455.1 Paenibacillus agaridevorans | reverse complement strand
GGTGGGGTGGGGCGCTCGAGGCGCGGCTGCGCGTCCGAAAGCGATTGTCTATGCGTGAACCAATTGCGTATTGTATTCATTAATATTCTGCCTTTTTACGTATTTTAGTAGTCATTCGACCCCTCCATACGTAACCCCTTCTTTTAGTAGCACCAAAAAAGGAAACAGCCGAAAAGACCTACATTGCCAACCTGCTGAATCACTCTCCTCCTTTATACCTTCGTACAAGCCTCGAGGTTTCGGTCCGTCGCCACTTATTTTTTCAACTCCGTCGACCGACCTGCATTGCCCCAGCTCTCTCGCCCCCATGAAAGATGAATTCCCGTCGGAATCCCTGCCCACACATAGCAGAAAAATCACATTTAGCCACTCTCTTACGCCTCTTTCGCATGAGCCCTATCCGCCAATAGTTACTCTCATACTCAGGCTGCAACTCACACAAACTCGGTTTAATGCCCCAACTGTGATCCATCGAAATGGGTGGCGGAGGCGCGGCTAGGTTGGCTCCATCGACTTAAACCTCGAAATCCGAACGTCGCGGGGCAGTTAGGTCGGCCTCATCGACTTAAACCTCAAAATTCGAGCGTCGCGGGGCAGTTAGGTCGATGCTATCGACTTAAACCCTGAAATCCGAACGTCGCGGGGCAGTTAGGTCGGCCTCATCGACTTAAACCTCAAAATCCGAACGTCGCGGGGCAGTTAGGTCGCCGACATCGACTTAAACCTCAAAATCCGAGCGTCGCGGGCAGTTAGGTCGGCGGCATCGACTTATACCTCGGAAATCTCCCTCTCGCACCCCGCAATCCGAAAAAATCGGCTTACAGCTCCTCCAGACTCCCACTCGCCCTGCAATCCGCAAATTCCGGGGCTACAACGTACATTCCGCGCCAACAACAAAAAAGCCCCCGCTTCGCAAAGTCATTATGACATGCATAACGACTCCGCCACGGAGGCTTCCCCACCATTTACCGTTTCTCTTCCTGTGCTCTTCCTTCTTCCTGTGCTCTTCCTTCTTCCCGTTCTCTTCCGTTTCTCTTCCAGCTTCCGTTTTCCCGTGCTCTTCCTTCTTCCTGTACTCTTCCGTTTTTCTCTTCCTGCTCTCTTCCCAACCTGCTCAACTCTAGCACTATTCTACATTCATCAAATCTCCCTGGAACGAAAACACGGCGTCGATCCCCTCCACCAGCAATTCCGGATAAACGCCGAGGATCAGCGTGCCGGCCGCGCAGAACCAGATTACGATGCCGATTGCCGGCGGAATCGTGATCCGCTCTTCGGAACCGCCCCGCATAAACATCTGGCGAATAAAGCCAAAGTAGAAGTAATACGAGATTACGCTGCTTAGCACCATCGCCGCCACGATCCAGTAGGCTTTGGCGTTCGCCGCCCCCAACAGGATGAACAGCTTGCCGAAGAACCCTCCCGAGATCGGCAGTCCCGCCAGCGACAGCAGAAAGATAACCATGGCCGCCGCCGTCCACGGAGCCCGATAATACATGCCCGCGAATCCCCTCAGCTCGTCATGGCCGACCGCGCGGCTTACAACCGTCAATACCGCGAAGGCGCCGATCGTCATCAGCAGATAAGCCGCGAGATAGAAGATAAGCTCCGTCACGTTGTTGCTATGTACCATCGTAATGGACAGCCCGATCGGGACGAGCAAGTAACCCGCGTTCGCGACGCCGGACAGCGCCAGCAGCCGCTTCACGTTCAATTGCCGCAGCGCGGCGAGCGTACCTACAAGCATTGCGATTGCTGCAACCAACAGCACCGCGAAGAACATATCGTCGCCGACTCCCTTGCCCGACGCGTCGATCGCGGCGAACAATCCCGTCGAGTACAAAATGCGCAACACGACGGCAAGCGTAGCTCCCTTGGATACCACCGTTAGAAATGCGGCAACCGGCGTCGGAGCCCCCTGATAGACGTCCAGCGACCAGGCATGGAACGGCGCGGCGGCGACCTTTACGCCGAAGCCCGCCAGCATCATGCCGAAGCCGACGTAGACGAACGCCTCGTAATTTTCCACCGCCATAGGCAGGGCCTGGCCAATTCCGCTCAACTGCACCGAGCCGGTGACCCCGTACAAATACGACATGCCGAACAAAATGAACGCCGACGAAATGCTTCCCGTCACGACGTACTTAAACGCCGCTTCCGCGGATCGATCATTCCTGCGACGCATGGCGACCAATACGTAGCTGGTCATGCTCATCAGCTCCAGGCCGATGTACAGCGTCACCAGATTGGCGGAAGAAGCCATCGCCATGGCGCCGATCGCGGCTGGCAGCAGGAGGTAATAATATTCGCCTTTATCCGTAATGGCGTCGTCGCGCGAAGCCGTCCCTAGTCCCAGCAAGACGACGAGCGCCGTGCCGAGCAGGAAGATCAGCTTCATCAAACTCCCGAAGTCGTCGATCCGATAGCTGTCCCCGAGGAGCGAGAGCACCCCCGCATCTCCTGCTCCAACATTCATTTCGTTCATGCGTAGCCACACAAGCAGAGCAGCGCCCAGCAAACTTGCCAGCGTCAAACCGCCAATCCAGGAGCGGCTTATCCTTCTAGGGAGAAATAAGTCCAGCACGACCAATGCAATAAAGCCAACGCCCAGCAGCAATTCAGGAGCCATGAGCAGCATGTCGGGCCAAGTAAGAGGCAAAAATCCCGTATTGTCCGGCATGACCTAACCCCCTGACCTGGTTGCGAATAATTGATCCATAAAACCTTCGACGCTGACTCCCACCGTATCCGTCAGTACGGAAGGGTAGCAGCCCAGCAGCACAATAAACGCCAGCAGCACGATCATGGGCAGCGCCTCGACGAACCTTGCATCCCTAAGCGCCGCATGCTCCTCCCGCCTCTCGCCGAACGTAATGCCAAGCACGCTTCGCAGCATATAAGCCGCCGTCAAAATAATGCCAAGCACCGCGGCAGCCGTCACCCAGCGCATGGATTCGAACAGACCCAGCAGCGACAGCAGCTCGCCGACGAAGCCGGAGAGCCCCGGCAAGCCTAACGAAGCGAGTCCCGCGGCGAGCAGCATTCCGCTCATAAACGGCATGGATCTCGCCAAGCCGCCAAGCGCGGGAAGCTCCGTCGTTCCCGTCCGCTCATACAAGCTGCCGACGATCAGAAACAGCAGCGCGGAGATAAAGCCATGCGATACCAGCTGGACAATCGCCCCTTGCAGCCCGATTTCATTAAAAGCCGCAAGTCCCAGCAGCACGATGCCCATATGGCTGATCGACGAGTAAGCGAGCACCAGCTTAAATTCCGTCTGCCGGAACGCGAGCACGGCGCCGTACAGCAAGTTGATGAGACCAAGCGTTGCAAGCGCCACCGCCCATTCGCGCGCCTGCTCGGGAAAGAGCAGCAAGCCGAAGCGGATGAAGCCGTACGCCCCCATCTTAAGCAGGATGCCGGAGTGGATCATGACAACGGCCGGAGGTGCTTCCGCATGCACCTTCAGCATCCAGGTATGGAACGGGAATATCGGCAGCTTGATGCCGAAACCGATCAACAGAAGCACGAAAATTGTCCAGGCCATGCCGCCGCTCATCTCGAACGGATTGGTTCCGCCCGCCGCTGCGCCAGGCAGATTCACCCAAGCATTGGGATCGGCCAGATTCCGTAAAATATCGGCATAGCTTCCGCTGTAGATCATCTCCAGGCCGCGGGCCGTTTCCTCCATTCGGAAGCCTGCCGTATTAACGAGCAGGACGAAAGCGATCAGCATGAGCGCGGAACCTATTCCGTTATAGATCAGGAATTGATTCGCCGTCCTCTCTCGGTTGTAATAACCCCAGATGCCGATCAGGAAGTAAGCCGCGACCAGCGTAATTTCGAAAAAGATAAAAAACAGAAACAAATCGCGTGCCATAAACACACCCAGCATACCCGCTTCCAGCAGCAGGAACCAGGCGTAAAACGCCTTGCGCCGCTTTTTGACGTGAATGGCCGCAAGCGCCGCCATCGCCGTCACGACCGTCGTCAGCAGCAAGAGCGGCAGAGACAAACCGTCGATGCCAAGCGAATAGTCAAAGGAGAAGATGATGTCGGCTTCCTGTGTCCATTCATGATTAACGGGCACTTCCAGCCAGACCGCGTCTTCGCGGTAAGTCGCTCCCCCTTGCTGCTTGTCGAAGTCGGTGTACAACCACAGCGACAACACGATAGGAAGCAGCGTCGCGACGACGGCAACGGCGGTGATGGCGCGATGACGATTCTTGGGGATAAGCAACAGAACAAGCAATCCAAGCACTGGAAGCAGCAGCAGAATCGACAATACCG
Source organism: Paenibacillus agaridevorans (assembly GCF_003112455.1). GTDB lineage: Bacteria > Bacillota > Bacilli > Paenibacillales > Paenibacillaceae > Pristimantibacillus > Pristimantibacillus agaridevorans. The sequence goes on along the minus strand of NZ_BDQX01000292.1, from coordinate 34,521 downwards.
GAATGTCGGAGAGAATGCTCATGACAACAGCCTCCTTCCGATGATCGCGGCCGCAAGCACGACCATGCCGATGACGGCGGCCAGACTGTAGGTCCCGATGCTGCCGTTCTGCAGCCTTAGAGCCATCTTGCCGGATATGCCGGCTGCCGAACCCGCCAGCTTAACAAGGCCGCCAATGATGTATGTGTCGAAGGCGCCCAGCAAGGTGCCGAGAGCTCGAAGCCCTCTTACGAAGACGAACTCGTAAGCCTCGTCTACGTAATATTTACGCTCCAGCAGCCTTGCGAGCCAAGGCGCGGCTTCCTTGACGACGGCGGGACGAGTTCGGTCTGATCCGTAGAATCGCCACCCTAGATATATGCCTGCTGCCGCCACTGCGATTGACCCTATGATGGCAGCCGGGCTCACATGCGCAACCGCTTCTTCGCCGGACAACCAGCCGCCAAGCCAACCGTTCCATGGCGTTTCGACGAAACCCGCGGCGATAGCCGCGAGCGCAAGCACGACAAGCGGCAAGGTCATCGTACGAGGCGACTCCTTCGCCCCTCCCGCTCCGCCGGCTCGAACGGTCGGACTTTCCAATCCGCCCTCCGAGCCCGTTTTCGGCTTGCCAAGGAAGACCAACACGAACACTCTCGTCATGTACAGGGCCGTACACAACGCCGCCGCGAGACCGACCGCAAAGAGGAAGAGATTTTGCTCCAGCGCGACCGCCATTATGGCGTCCTTCGACCAGAAGCCCGCCAGCGGAGGAATGCCTGCCAGCGCAAGCGCCCCGACAGCGAAGGTCGCCGTCGTTATGCGCATGCGGGCGTGCAGCCCGCCCATCTCCTGAATATTCTGCGTATGGACGGCATGGATAACGCTGCCTGCGGCGAGGAACAATAGTGCTTTGAAGAAGGCATGCGTAAAGAGATGGAAGATGCCGCCCGTCCAGGAACCAAGCCCGATCGCCATAAACATGTAACCAAGCTGGCTGATCGTAGAATAGGCCAATACGCGCTTGAGATCGTTTTGCGCGAGAGCGATCGTTGCGGCGAACAATGCCGTAAAGCCTCCGACGTAAGCGACGACATCGCTCGCGAACAGGGAAGCCTCAAAAATGGGAAACGTACGCGCCAACAGGTAGACGCCGGCGGCCACCATTGTCGCGGCGTGAATAAGCGCGCTGATCGGCGTAGGTCCCTCCATCGCGTCCGGCAGCCAAACATGCAGCGGGAATTGTCCCGACTTGCCCACCGCGCCGAGGAAGATAAGCAGCGCGATAACGGTCGTAATGCCGGTGGCGATGATGCCTCCTTGCCCCTCGAAGACGCTTTCTATCATCGTAAAGCCAAGCGCATGATCCGGCATGTACCAGAACAGGAGCAGAATGCCGATCAAGAGCGCGGCATCGCCGATTCTTGTCACGATGAAAGCTTTCTTGGCAGCCGCCTTGGCGGCCGGTTTCGTATACCAGAAGCCTACTAACAGGAAGGAGCATACGCCGACGAGCTCCCAGAAGATGTACAGGGAGAGCATATTGTCCGACAGCACCAGCCCCAGCATGGAGAAGGTAAACAGGGATATGTAACCGTAGAAAACGGTAATTCGTTCGTCATTTTTCATATAGCCGGCCGAATACACGTTGACCAGCAAAGCGACGAAGGTAACGACGATAAGCATCAGCGCCGTCAGATTAGTCACCTCGAAGCCGATCTCTAGGGTATAGCCGCTGATTCGGATCCAGTCGAAGCTATAGTTGTAGTCGACCGCATCCTGCCCGAACCGTTCCACCAGCACCAGCACGGACATCGCGAACGACGCCAGCGCGGCAAATGTGCCGATTATGACGCCGGCCTTGCGGTAATTCCGCCCTAGCGCCGTGAGCGCCAGAAACGCGGCAAGCGGGATGAGCGGAATGACCCAGGCCGATTTCGTATAGAAGTCCATACCCGCTTCACCTCCTCATGGCATTCATATGTTCGACGTCCACGGTGCCGCGCGCCCGGAAAAGCGCGATAAGCACCGCTACGGCAACTGCGGCTTCCGCAGCGGCGACCGTAATCGTAAAGACCGAGAAAATCTGTCCCGTCAAGGACGGGACGACTCCATACTTCGAGAAGGCAATCAAATTCAGATTGACCGCGTTCAGCATCAGCTCAAGAGATAGCAGGACAATAATGGCGTTGCGCTTGGCGAGTGCGCCATACAGGCCGATACAGAACAAAATTGCGGCAAGCGTCAGGTATGATGGCAGCATATCGTTATTCCGCCTCCTTCTTGGCCAGGGAGATGGCTCCGATAAAAGCCACGGTCAGCAGAACGGACAACAACTCGAAGGGCACGATATAGCCCGTGTAGAGCAGCTCGCCGATCGCTAATGTGTTGTCCGTTACTGCACCGGGCGCCCCGCCTGCCCCGGCTGCCCCCGTCTCCGGTATGTCCGTCTGGCGGATCGCGTAGAACAGCAGCCCGAACAGGCTGAGCGCCCCGACGGCGGCCAAGGTCTCGTGCAGCGGGCGCACGGGCTCCTTCGCCGCGTTATGTTTCGTCATCATGATGCCGAATACCATCAGGATCGACACGGCGCCGGCGTAGATCAGCACCTGGACAAATGCCGCGAATTCCGCGTCCAGCAGCACGTACATCCCCGCAAGGCCAAGGAAGACGGCCGCCATGGATACAACCATATGGACGACCTTCTCCAGGCTGATCATCAGCACGGCGCCTCCGATCATAATGGCGGCGAAGACGAAGAAGGCGACAAATGGTCCGTTAACCTCCACGTTAAACAATTATTTGGCGCCTCCTTTGGCCGGAGCCCCGATGTTGTTGTTATCCTTGCGCACGAGCGTGTTGTTGTCCGTCAACCACTCGGCGTCCTTGTACAAGTCGTCCCGGCTGTACGTCGCGAGCTCGAAGTGGTTCGTCATGACGATGGCTTCCGTCGGGCACACCTCCGTACACAGATCGCACAGGATGCATATTTCGAAGTTGATATCGAAAGTGTCGATGACCTTGCCCCGCTTCTCGGGATCCGGGTTCGGCTTGCCCGTCAGCGTAATGCAGTCCGTCGGGCAAATGCGGGCGCATTGGTTGCAGACGATGCACAGCTCGGGGATGAAGTGCTGGATGCCGCGGAAGCGGTCCGGCATATGAATCGGCTCGTCGGGATAGGATGTCGTGACCTTCGGCGACGTCATCGACTTCAGCGTGACGCCGAGGCCTTGCAGCATTCCGCTTAGCATGGCGATTCCTCCAATCGTTATTTGACGAACAGCTCCAGGTACAGGGCCGTCAAGAACACGTTAAGCAGCGCGACGGGCAGCAGCACCTTCCAGCCCAGCCCCATCAATTGGTCGATGCGCACGCGCGGGAAGGTGGCGCGTATCCAGAAGAACGAAAAGACGACGGCGACGAACTTGAGCAGGAACCAGACGAGACCCGGCACGAAATCAAGAAACGGCGCCGGAGGATGCCATCCTCCCAGAAATAAAACCGTAGTCAGTGCCGCGATGGCATAGACGTAGACGTATTCGGCAAGCATAAAAAACGCGAAGCGGAAGCCGCTGTATTCGACGTGATAACCGGCCACGAGCTCCGATTCCGCCTCCGGCAGGTCGAACGGCGTCCGGTTTAGCTCCGATACGGCCGCGATATAAAAGACGACGAAGCCGATAATCTGCGGCAGAAAATTCCACTGCCAGAACCAATCTCCCTGCGCGGCGACGATGGTCCTCAGGTTCAGGCTGCCGCTCAGCAGAACGACCCCGACGACGGAGATAACAAGCGGCACCTCGTAGCTGATCATCTGCGCCGCCGAACGCATGCCGCCCAGAAGCGCATATTTGTTGTTGGAGGCCCATCCGCCCAGCACCATCCCCAGCGTCGTAATGCCGGACAGCGCCACGTAATAGAGCAGCCCCACGTTGAGATCGGCAAAATACAGCTTCTCTGTATACGGAATGACCGCAAGCACCGCGAAGGCCGGCACGAACGCGAGCGCGGGAGCCAGAATAAAGAGCAGCCGGTCCGCTTTGCGGGGAATCGTATCCTCCTTGATCAGCAGCTTCAGAATATCCGCGACGGTCTGCAGAAGTCCCAGCGGTCCAACGCGGTTGGGACCAACGCGAAGCTGCATCCAACCGATGACCTTTCGCTCGTAATAGATCGCATACGTGACGAATCCAAGCACAATGAGCAGAAACACGACAGCCCAGATGAACAACACGAACGCGTTGCCCCAAGTCATGCTTTCGTTCAGCCAAGCTCCCATCAGCAATCCACCTCCCCGACCACGATATCGATGCCGCCGAGAATCGTAATGAGGTTCGTCATCGTCTCTCCGACGAGCAGCTTGGGCAGGATACCCAGGTTGACGAAGGAGGGACGTCTGAATTTGAGCCGGTACGGCTCAGCCTTGCCTTTGGATACGATATGGCAGCCGATCTCGCCCCGCGGCGACTCGATGCGCACATAAGCTTCTCCTGCGGGCGGACGAATGGCTCTTGGCACCTTGCCCATCGTCTCGCCATCCTTCGGAAATTGCGCGACCGCCTGCTTTAGAATGCGGAGGCTTTGCCGAATCTCCTCCAACCTGATGCGGTAACGGTCGTAGCAGTCGCCGCTCTCGCCGACGGGCACGTCGAATTCGAACCGGTCGTACAGACTGTACGGCTCCTCCTTGCGAAGATCCCATTTCACGCCCGTGCAGCGCAGGTTGGCGCCGGACAAGCCGTAGCTGATGGCCGTATCCGCGTCATATCGACCGACGCCTCGGATGCGCGCCAGAAAGATCTCGTTGCCCGACACCAGCTTGTCATATTCCTCGAGCTTCTTCTCCATATAGGGGATAAAGGCTTCGACCTTATCCATCCAGCCGGGCGGAGCGTCCCATTTGACGCCGCCTACGCGCATGTAGTTGTAGGTTAACCGTGCGCCGCACAGCTCGTTAAACAAATTGATAATCATCTCGCGGTCCCGGAAAGCGTACAGAAACGGGCTCATCGCGCCGATGTCGAGCAGGTAGGTGCCCCACCAGACGAGGTGGCTGGCCACCCGCTGCAGTTCCATGACGATCAGACGGAGAAATTCCGCGCGAAGCGGCACTTCCAGCCCCATCATTTTCTCTACGGTATGGACGAGGACATAATTGTTGGTCATCGCCGATACGTAATCCATCCGGTCTGTATAAGGAATGATCTGAGTATAATTCAAATTTTCCGCGAGCTTCTCTGTCCCTCTATGCAGATAACCCATAACCGGAGTCGCTTCCGTGATGACTTCCCCATCCAGCTTGACTACGATCCGGAAGACGCCGTGCGTGCTGGGATGCTGGGGTCCAACGTTAAGCAGCAGTTCCTCTGTGCGGATCATGGTAGCGGCTACACCTCCGAATCCAGTGGTTCGTAGTCTTTGCGAAGCGGATGCCCTACCCATTCGTCCGGCATCATGATGCGCCTCATGTCGGGATGGCCGGGAAAGTCGATACCCAGCAGGTCATAGATTTCGCGTTCGTTCCATTCGGCCGATCTCCATACCGGCGTTGCGGAAGGCACCGACGCTCCGTCCCGATCCGTTCGGATCTTTACGGCAACGACCCGTTTGCTTGCCAGGGATAACAGATGATAGACCACTTCCAGATGCGTCTCGTAATCGACGCCGGTAACATTGCGCAAATAATCGAAGCGCAGCTCGTCATGCTCCTTGAGCAGCAGAGCCGTCGCCGGCCAATGCCCGCTCTTGATCACAAGCGTGGGCATGTCGTCGTTCAGCTCGTTTAGATACGCCTCGTCCAGCGCATCGTCCGCCACTTCTCTGCGCA
>NZ_BDQX01000292.1:28412-28653 GCF_003112455.1 Paenibacillus agaridevorans | reverse complement strand
GCCTGCAGCAGCTCGAGCTCCGGCAGCCGGATCGACGGCGGCTTGGGCACCTCCGCCTGGGAGTCGCCCTCCCCGCCTCCTGCGGACGTGCCGCCTTCCGCCTGCGCCTTGGCGGCTGCTCTAGCGGCGCGCGCCTCCGCGGCCGCCTTCAGCTTCGCTTCGCGCTCTGGATCGACGGCGGCTTCGGGCGGCGCATTGGCCTCCGCCTGCGCTTTGGCCGCCGCCCTTGCGGCACGAGCTT
>NZ_BDQX01000292.1:0-28287 GCF_003112455.1 Paenibacillus agaridevorans | reverse complement strand
CCCCCGCCGTATCCGCTTCGGCCTCGCTTGCTTTGCCCTGCGATCCCATCTTCGCGTCCGCCGTGTCAGCCTCGCTTGCCTCGCCCTGTGCTCCGAGCTCCTTTTTCTCCTCCTCGCTCATCGGCCGGTCACCTGCTTTCCGGTTTTGGCTTCGTAGCGAATTTTTTCCTGCAGCTTGTTGATGCCATAGATCAGCGCCGCCGGATTAGGCGGACAGCCCGGTATATAGACGTCGACGGGGACGATCTGGTCCACGCCCTTAATGACGGCGTAGGACTTCACGTAGGGCCCTCCCGCGGTCGCGCAGGAACCCATCGCGATAACCCACTTGGGCTCCGGCATCTGGTCGTACAGGCGGCGCAGCAGCGGTCCCATCTTCTTTGTCACGGTGCCCGAGACGATCATGACGTCAGACTGCCGCGGCGACGTGCGGAACATGACGCCGAATCGGTCAAGATCGTAATGAGAGGCTCCCGTCCCCATCATTTCAATGGCGCAGCAGGCAAGTCCGAAGGTCATCGGCCACAGCGAATTGCTGCGCGCCCAAGCCTTGAGGCTTTCCAGCGTGCCCATGAATACATTGCGTTCCAACTCCTTGCGTTCTTCCAGACTAATCGATTCCAGGCTCAAGTCCATTTAAGCACCCTCTTCTTCCATGCGTATAGGAGTCCAATGAGCAGCATGCCGGCGAAAATGACCATTTCGATCAGAACAAAAAGGCCGAGCTTATTGTATGCAACGGCCCAAGGATATAAGAAAACGGTTTCCACATCAAAGATGACAAACATAAGCGCAAACATATAATACCGGATGTTGAATCTAACCTGACCTTCGCCTACGGGTTCGTTGCCGCTCTCGTACGTGGAGCTCTTCGGTTCCGTCGGCTTATGCGGCCGGAGCGCTCTGCCCAGCAGCAATGCGACGACGGGGAGCAGAATGCCCAGCACGACGAAGATCGCGACGACAACATAGTGATTGACGTAATTCTCCACAGGATCACCTCCGTCACAGGATGGTATGGGATCTGTTCGACTTGCCAGGAAAGTTGCCGCCCATTTTTCCTCACAATTATAACAAATGCTTCCACGACCGTCTATGACGGAGTTGGGCTAGCTCGCGCCGCTATGCGTTCGGCTCCTTGCTAGGAAATCTGCCGTCCTTGCGGCTTCGCTTGCGCATGAGCAGCGCCGCGAGCAGAAGCAGCAGAGGGACGAGCAGCCCTTGCATGACACTGTATACGGTCCATACATTCATGGCGAAGTTGGTCGAATGTACGCCATTGCGGTAGATGATCAAGGAGAGCGGAGCAATGAGCATGCAGAGCGGGAATACGAGCGGACGGTAGGCTCGCAGCCCAAGCACTTGCCCCAGCAGCACCGATAGAACGTAGACGCTTAGCGACAATTTTACGAATACGGTGCCGATCCAGACGACGGCGAACAGGATCTCGACGCGAACAAGTATCTCTTCTATGTTTATGAGCTTCGCCATCTCATATACCGCAAACGGGCTTCGAGTTGTCTCGCCCGATCCCATGACGGCTATCAGCAGGAATACGATCAGCGTCGTGATCGCTCCTGTCACCGCGACGGCGCCAAAAATTCCCCGGTTCAACTTCTCCCGCTCGCTCTCCTTAACCATGGGTAAAATCGCCGTCAAAAAGACGCATTCCGTCAAAGGGAAGCCCAGCACGGGATACATGCCCTTAAGCGGAGTGATCAAGCCGTTTGCAAGCACGGGCTCAAAAAATTCCAGATGAACTTGGTTCATGAGCGACAGGGTGATGATGACTAGCACGAACAGACTCCATATGTACAAAATTTCTCCCGTGCGGGCGATCGTCTCGATGCCGAGAAACACGCCGTACAGGATAACGATCATAAATGTTCCGCTGATAAACCAGGTCGGCGTTTGCGGCAGCACCGTCTTGCTCATGAAGTCGACCATGTTCCGCAGCACCAAAGTGCTCAAGATGAAGAAAAAAAACACGAACGTTAGAGCGATAGACTTCCCGATCCATCTCCCGGCGATAAACTCCGCATATTGCGCGATCGTCATTCGGGGAAAGCGTCTCATCAATGCTAGATAGACGAGCACGATGGCATATTGAACCGGTACGATCAATAACATGGAAATCCAGCCGTCCTGTTTGGCGATGGTGACCGTCGCCGTCGGCACGATGAGCGCTGCGCTTCCCACCGAAAATAAATATAACAACTTGGATACCTGCCTGGACGTGATTTCGTTATTGACATAGCCAGACCTCATGGACATTGTTATCCCCCCTTTAACCACGCTACGATCGGCACGTAAATCGGCTCCAGCAGCATCGAGATCCAATCCGTCGGAAGACTGACCGGCAGATGCCGTGCAATGGCGATCTGCAGGGCGGCCGCTCCCCATAGGATAACGATCGCCCAGCTCGCCTCGCGGATTTGCCCCTTGTCCCGGTTTCGCCTCCAGATAAAGATCGTCACGGCGATCGCGCAACCGACTATGATGAGCACATGAAGCATGTCTTCACCTCATTCCGTTATGGCATCGGTTCTTGCCCCCAAGGATTCCACATGGCTGATGCAATGAATTTCGTACTGGATTTGCGGAAAAATCGTCTTCCAGCGCGCCTTCATCTGCTTCCAGAGTGCGGGTTGGTCCCTGTAGATTTGCTCTCCCCACCCCAGCGCGTCGAGCTTGCGATCCATCAGCCAATCGACTGTCGATTTGATCTCCTTTTCGACTACGGCGTTGAGCTTCTCCTCCAGAGCGAGAAGCGTTTGCTCATCGTTAATGGACAAGCCCGGACAAGTAACTTCGTGCACGCTGGATTGCATCCGAATCTCCATCTTGACCGTCGGCCACTCGCTCTCGCCTTTGGGCTTCTCCGCCTTGACTTTCGTATCCGTGCGAATGACTTCCATTATGTAATGCCCCTTGCCGTTTGCGCACGGAAATTTCAAGACCGTGTTCTGCAGCTTGTTCAGCGACCATGTCAGTCCCTGCGACTGCTTCGGAGGCAAATAGCCGATCAACCTGCCGCCGTCAAAGACCGCCATCGTCTTCAGCTCGGGCAGCACCTTTGGATTGATGCGGTCGACGATTTCCTTCGTACTGCCCGCCTCCGGGTCACCTTCCACCCCGACTGCAGGCACCGCAATCTGCTGCCCCTCCGACTTGGAGATTCGGGTAATATCGCGGACGAGGACGCTGTACAACTGCCCCTTCGCATTCTGATCCACCAGAATCGTCTCTTTGATCTGATTGGCCGGCACCGATTCCATCTGAGTTCGAATCTGCAGCAGCTTTGCCGCTTTAACGCCCCTTGCGATAACGACGCTGATATCGGTTCGAATATCCGCATTGCGATCGATCAGGTCCATCAGCGGGAAGATGCCTTTCTTGGCCGTGGATTCATGGATGACCAGCAACTGGGTGTGCGAGAAGAACAGCCTGCGGGAAGTCTTCGCAGACATCTTTCGAATGGCCTCGAACACCGTGTCACCCTTCTCCGTCAATGTCATGACGGGACTTCCGTTCCCGCCCCCGTCCCGCGATGTCGCGTTCTGCGGCAGAACGACCTGCACCGTCAACTCGTAGCGGAATTTGCCGCTGGGATCATCATCTACCCCAAGCGCGATGACGACGCCAAGCTTGTCCAAGTAACGAATATCCCAGCAGCCAGTCAGCGGTATTAGGATGGATGCGATAATCACTGTCAGCGCAAGCCGTTTGATTAGACGTATCGCCATACCCGACCATAGTTTTCGCCACAGGGGAAGTCTCCGCTTCATTGCGATGGCTCCCTTCTCGGCTCGGCAGCAGAGTTGTCTCGTACTTGGTCGCGGTCACCTATCTGCTGCGGACGTTCCTTCATCATCCAGAGCGGCACGCGAAGCAGCGTATCCTTAAAGTCCTTCCAGTTGAACGGAGCAAATGGCTTCAGATAAGGAATGCCGAAGGAAGTCAAGTTGCTCATGTGCAGCAGAATGAGCAGCATGACGAGCGCAATACCATAGAAACCAAGGGTAGATGCGGCGATCAGCAGCAAGAAACGCAGCAGTCTGGCCGCGATGCCCAGGCTGTATATCGGCGCGACAAAGCTGGAGATGGCCGTAAAGGCCACCACAATAACGACTGCCGACGACACGATGCCCGCTTCAACGATCGATTGCCCGATAACGAGACCGCCGACGATCGAGATTGCGCTGCCCGCGGTGCTCGGCATTCGGAGCACGGCTTCACGCAAAATCTCGAACACCAGCTCCATGATAAAAGCTTCCAGATAGGCGGGGAAAGGCACGCCCTCCCGCTGTGCAGCCAGCTTAAGCAGCAGCTGGGTCGGAATCATCTCTTGATGGTAGCCGATAATGGCGACATAGATCGACGGCATGAGAAGGGCGATAAAAAACGAGGAGAATCGCAGCATGCGGAGAAACGTCGCCATCTGGTAGTTCTGATAATAATCCTCCGCAGCCTGAAAAAACATGTTCAGAGTCGACGGAACCACCAGTACGAAGGGCGTTCCATCGACGATAATAGCGACCCTTCCGTCCAGCAGATTGCTGGCTATGACATCCGGCCGCTCATGGCTGATGATGGTGGGGAAAGGCGTCCACTTCTGATCGGTGATCATCTCTTCGATATAACTGGATTCCAGAATGCCGTCGTTCTTAATATCCTTAATTCGACGCTTGAGGTCTTCGATCACGCTTTCATCAGCCAGCCCCTTGATATACATGATGGCGACCGGAGTCTGCGTAATTTCGCCGACCTTCATCTGCTCCATCCAAAGCTTCGGACTGCGAATCTTCCGACGAAGCAAAATCGTATTTACACGAAGCGATTCCGTAAACCCTTCCCGGGGACCGCGGATCATCATCTCTGTCTTGGGTTCTTCTACCGAGCGCTTGGGTCCTCCGTAAACATTGCAGCCGATACCAGAGGGGGAGCCTTCGATAAAGACGAGGGCGTATCCTAGAAACAGCTTCTCAAACAAATCCTTAAACGTCTTGATTTCACAAATTAATCCGATGGCGATGAGATGACTCTTGATTCGGCTAAGAACAGGCTCTTCGGGCGAGTCCGCATTCGTCTGCCGAACTTGTTCCTTTAGCTGCTTTAACTGAGAAGGGAGCTCGGGATCCTGTTGAATCGTTTGAATCACGAACTTGTCCAATCGTTCATCTTCAATAAGTCCTTGAATATAGACAAGCGCAATATCCTTGTCCCCGTCCTTGCCTTGACGATCAGTCAAGTCCAAACCTCGTATGATCAGATCCGAACTCTCGCCCATCTCTTTTTTGATCTTGTCCAGCAGCTCGGTCAGTACCGGAACAACGGGCTGGTGCTCGTAATCTTTCATTTGTTCGTTCACGTGTTTGTCCGCGCCCGGCGAACGCCGTTCTTTCTTTTGGTCCTTGCCGGCTTTTTTTGACATATACATCCCGAACATGGCGGGCCCCTCCCTTCTTCCGGTCGTGTTATTTATTAGGATGACTCATCCATGGTAAAACTATGTATCTCGGGCATCATCTGCCTCTCCCGAGAATCAGCCGTACGCGAACGCAAACAAGCCGCCCGGAAGACGCGTTTGCGTCGACCGTGCGGCTTTGCCATTATAATCTCCAGAATATAACTGAATTCCCTTATCTAACGCGCGTTTCCGTCAGCTTGAACTGCCCGACCAATTGATGCATCAGCGACGTAATGGATTCAACGTGCTGCGAGGTTTGCTGCACGTTGTTCATCTCGCCGATCAGCTCCTGCACGCGCCCTTCCACCTCGGCAGACACCTTCCGGTTCTGGCGGCTGACGAGCGCGATGTTCTCCAGCAGCTGTACGACTTCTTCAACGACTGCCGACTTGTGCGCATCCCTGCCCCCGACCTCGTTTAAGGTGCCGATTGCTGCAGCCACGAGCTGATTACCCTCTTCGACGACCCTCGTGCCTTCTTCCATGGACGCGAAAGCCTTCTTCGCCTCGGCGTAGATGTTGTGCGTGATGGAGTGGACTTCTTCCGTCGATTCTTTGGTCATCGTAGCCAGCTTCCGGATTTCGTTCGCGACGACCGCGAAGCCCCGCCCTTGCTCTCCCACCCTCGCCGCCTCGATGGAGGCGTTCAGCGCAAGCAGATTCGTCTGGGACGAAATCTGTTCAATTACCTTCAGCACATTCTGAATTTCCTGCACCGTATCCATGAACGTATGAATCGTTGAGTTCGTCTCCCCGACCTTCTCGGAGATATGTTTCATCTTGTCGCCGATCCGATCGACCTCGGACTGTGCCACCTTAATCTGGCGCCCGGCCTCCTCTTCCATGAGGAGGAGCGTGTCCCTCATCGTGTCGGCCGATTCCTTTGCCATGTCGATGTCCTTGAGCTGAAGCCGGATGCTGCCGATCATATTCGAGACTTGGCTGCTAACCCGTCCGGTCGAGCTTGTCGTAATCGCAGCGGATTCATGAAGCGTCCGTTGGCTTGTCGTAACGTCCGAGGCCGCGAGCTTCACCTGCAGCATGATACCTTCCAGAGAATCCATCATGTTATTCAGCCACTTCGCGATATCCTTCAGCTCGTCGTTATCGAATCCTTGAAGCGGCAGCCGCTGGGTCAGGTCTCCCTTGCCCTCTGCATTCATCCGGATAAATCGCGTTAATGAACGCATATGATGCACGACGCGGTTCTCCTCTTTGCGCTTGAATGCGCCGATCACGATGAGACCGAACAACAGATTGAAGCCTCCGGCCGCAGCCGCGATTATCCAAGGAGAGGCTGCGCCCGCGATCATCCAGATTAATGCCGCAGTCAACAAGCTGGCTGCTACCGTTGCGAACAGATGTAGTCTGCGCTGCCTCCACCCGATGCTTCGAAGCCGGTACACTTCCTCCAGATCGCCTTCGCACATCATCCCCCACTTGTCCGGACAATGCGGGAGCTGGAAGGTTACACCCTTGCCGATTACGGGAATATGCCGATAGTCCGAATAACCGGGGAACTCCACGAATAGATTGCTGCCGTTGCGGATCGTGTTCGATACCCCTGGATGCAGCTCGCCGGTCGCGGGATCGGTGAACAGGAGCTCCAGCTCGGTATGTTCTCTTACGGTTACCGTGCCCCATTCCGTCGTTACACCATCCTTCAAGTTCTCCCCATGCGTAAAAGTTCGATCCTCGAACCTGCTTCGCGACAACGCAGTCCCGGGCTTGATCTGCTTGTTCAGACCTGGCTCCGCCATAAACAGATAGTTGTCTCCGGAGTCGGGATAGATATGGCCGGATTCCCGCTGAATCAAGTCTCCGATGACGTCGTTCGGCACACGGCCGCATAAAGTGCCAAGCAGCTTGCCGCCGCTTGTAATCGGCAGCATGAACAGCAGCGTCATCTCATCGTGGAAGGAAGACGAACGCGGTCCGATGGACTTCGTCAACTCGTCATGGTAAGGCCCGAACAAACAATTTTTCGTCACGCCGCCGGGCTGAGCGCTGTAAGCCAGTCCGGCATGGATCAGGCTGTCTATCCCATATGCCGTTCCCAGATGAGCTTTGTACGTGGTTGCAACAACCTTCCGCTCAGCGTCCAACAAGAAGATCTCCGTCATATCGATCGCTCGGGCGAATGCGACTTCAAGCTGCGTGTTTACCTTGTCCAGAGATTCATTGATTTGCAGCTGCGTTATATCCCCTTGCCATACCTCTTGAATGGAGGCTCCAAGTCTCTCCAGCTGGCGCCATTCATCCTCTGCCCAGTTCATGAGCAATTCCTTGCGAGTCTCTGCGAAACCTTCGAACGTTTGCTCGACATCCTCTTTAATATCCTTGTTCAGTCGCCACGAAATCCACAGCGGGAATCCCGTCTTTGCTCCAAGCCAGTCAAACATGCGCAACTCCCCCGATCCTTATCCACTGTTTCTCTTTCGATGTTAACTATATTAACATACAAGAATCGACATTTGGATAACTTTATATCGGGCAATGACAAATATCTTCAAAATAATTATAATTCTATTATTTTTGATGTTTAAAATACCATATTTGAGTTTGTTGGTCATTTTATTTTATCGTTTTAATCAAATTAGGTATATGCAACTAAATTTATGTTAGGTTTCGGGCCTGTCTCGCATCGAATTGCCTATAACGAAAAGCCCCCCAGCGAAGCCAGCGCCTACTTCTGCCTCCAGAGTTTTCACGGCTAGCATCAAATAAAATTTCAGTTTTCGAATGCTCGAAAACTTATAAATTCTATTGTGGTCAAAAAAAGAACGAAGCAGAGTCAATCCCTGCTTCGTTCTCGTTCAATCCTGTATTATCTGCCCACGCTCAGACGGTTCAGCGCGCGTTGCAGCGCCAATTCCGCTCGGTGGTAGTCGATTTGTTCGCGCTTGGCCAAACGTTCCTCGGCGCGCTTCTTAGCGGCTTCGGCACGTCTCACGTCGATGTCTCTCGCGAGCTCGGCGCTTTCCGCCAGGATGACAACTTTGTCTTTGCGCACTTCGATGAAACCGCCGTTCACGGCAATGATGTCAACTACGCCGCCGCGCTTGATTGTAACAGGCGCGATGCGAAGCGGAGTCACGAGCGGAATGTGGTTAGGCAGTATGCCTAACTCGCCTTCCACTCCTTTCACGCTCACCATGTTCGCGGTTTCTTCGTATACTTTGCGCTCGGGCGTCACGATTTCTACCAAAAAGGTACTCATATGGACTCCTCCCGCCTGCCGCTATTAAAGCGTTTCGGCTTTCTTCACGGCGTCTTCAATGACACCTACATAACGGAACGCTTCTTCCGGCAGAGAATCATGTTTGCCTTCAAGGATTTCCTTGAAGCTGCGTACGGATTCATTAACAGGAACGTAAATGCCTTTGTTACCCGTAAATGGCTCGGCAACGTGGAACGGCTGGGACAGGAACAATTGGATGCGGCGAGCGCGGCCAACCGTGATTTTGTCTTCCTCGCTCAACTCGTCCATGCCGAGGATCGCGATGATATCTTGAAGCTCCTTATAGCGCTGAAGAATTTTCTTAACGCCTTGAGCAACGTTGTAGTGCTCTTCGCCCAGAACTTCAGGCGACAGGATACGGGACGAGGACGCCAGCGGATCAACCGCGGGGAAGATCCCCATCTCGGAAATTTTACGCTCCAGGTTCGTCGTTGCGTCCAAGTGGGCAAACGCCGTGGCAGGAGCCGGATCCGTGTAATCGTCCGCAGGAACGTAGATCGCTTGGATCGATGTAACGGAACCTTTTTTTGTCGATGTGATACGCTCTTGCAGTTGACCCATCTCGGTTGCCAGCGTTGGCTGGTAACCTACCGCCGATGGCATACGTCCCAGAAGGGCCGAAACCTCGGAGCCCGCTTGCGTGAAGCGGAAGATGTTGTCGACGAACAGAAGAACGTCGCGGCCTTCTTCGTCGCGGAAGAACTCGGCCATTGTCAGACCCGTCAAGGCAACGCGCGCGCGCGCTCCCGGCGGCTCGTTCATTTGTCCGAATACCATCGCCGTCTTGCTGAGAACGCCGGAGTCTTTCATCTCGTGGTACAAGTCGTTGCCTTCGCGCGTCCGCTCGCCTACGCCGGCGAATACGGAGATACCGCCGTGCTCTTGCGCGATGTTGTTGATCAGCTCTTGGATCGTTACCGTCTTGCCTACGCCGGCGCCGCCGAACAGGCCGATCTTGCCGCCTTTGGTGTAAGGAGCAAGCAAGTCGATAACTTTAATGCCCGTCTCGAGAATTTCCGCTTGCGTGGACAATTCGTCGAATTTTGGAGCTGCGCGGTGGATCGGAAGATTGACGTCGGATGTTACGTCGCCAGCCTCGTCGATCGGTTCGCCAAGTACGTTAAATACGCGGCCCAGCGTCGGAGCGCCTACCGGAATTGTAATCGGTGCGCCGGAATCGACAGCTTCCATGCCGCGAACCAAACCGTCCGTTGTGCTCATCGCGATCGCGCGAACCATGTTGTCGCCAAGATGAACGGCAACTTCAAGTGTAAGGTTAATGTCGACTCCGCCGTTTGTTGCTTTCTGGTCGATCTTAACCGCGTTCAGAATCTCCGGCAGATTGCCGCGTTCGAACTCAAGGTCGACGACCGGACCCATGACGGATACAACGCGTCCTTTTCTCATTGCTTTCCCTCCTGCTTCCTTCGGTATATGCGAATTATCTATTAAGATTGTGCGTTAGCTCCCGCAACGATCTCGGAAATCTCTTGCGTGATAGCCGCTTGACGCGCACGGTTGTACGTTAGCGTCAACTGGCTGATCATCTTCGTCGCGTTTTTCGTCGCACTGCCCATGGCAGTCATACGCGCGCCGAATTCGGACGCTTTGCCGTCAAGCACGGCGCTGTAGATCAACGTCTCGGCGTACTTCGGCAGAAGCACTTCCAATACGCCTTCCGGCGACGGCTCGTATTCGTAGGTCGATACCTTCGTACCTTCGCTAATCTCCTCGAGAGGAAGCAAGCGCGTTTCCGTCGGAATCTGGGAGATCGCATTGACGAATTTATTGTAGTACAGGTAAAGCTCGTCATACGACCCATCCGCAAACATCTTGACGGCCGACGACGATACCGACTTGATGTCGGCGAACGTCGGGGAATCCGCCAATCCGATTACCTCTTCAACGATTGGCATATTGCGGCGGCGGAAGTAGTCACGGCCTTTGCGCCCGATGACGAACAACGCATATTCGTCCGCGGATTTATGCTTTTGTTGAATGGTCTGAGTCACTTTACGCAAGATATTCGCATTGTAACCGCCAGCCAAACCACGGTCGGAGGTGATAACGAGATAGCCCGTCTTCTTAATCTCGCGGGTTTCCAGCATCGGGTGTTTGACGTCCTTCGTACCAGCCGCGATGCTGGCTACGACTTCCTTCAGCTTGTCCGCGTAAGGACGGGACGCCAGCGCTGCCTGTTGAGCTCTTCTGAGCCTGGAGGCTGCGACCATCTCCATCGCCTTCGTGATCTGCTTCATGTTCTGCTTGCTCTTGATCTCGCGTTTAATATCGCGCATGTTTGTTGCCATTAGGTTTCACCCGCCTTCATGTGCCCCGAATCGGTCCGGAGCGTGGTAAGGGCCTACGCCCGGACCTAATTGCTAAGTCCGAGCGCAGGAGGATCTATTTAACTACCTCTTATAATGAGGTTCAAAAAGTTCGGTTTCCAGCACCGAGAAGATTGAAGGCAGGTAGAAAATGAGGAGCGGAGCATAGCAGCGCTATGTGAGCACCGGAAGTTTCGCCTGCATTCAATATTCGACGTCGACTATGCCTCTTGGCATACTTCGTTATGGGAAGCGGACTTTTTGAATTTCCTCTTAAGCAAAGCTTTTCTTGAAGGCTTGGATCGCTGCTACGAGAGCTTTCTCGTTGTCCGCGACAAGGTCTTTTGTGTCGCGGATGGAAGCGCCGATCTCCGGATGATTGGAATCCAGGAATGCCAGGAATTCACGCTCGAAGCGGCCGATATTTTCGATAGCAACGTCGTCCAGATGGCCTTTAACAGCTGTGTAGATGGACATAACTTGTTTTTCGACCGGCATAGGCACGTTAACGCCTTGCTTGAGAATCTCCATCGTACGCGCACCGCGGTTTAGACGGGCAAGCGTCGATTTGTCGAGGTCGGAGCCGAATTGCGCGAACGCTTGAAGCTCGCGGTATGCCGCAAGGTCCAGACGAAGCGTACCGGCAACCTTTTTCATCGCTTTGATCTGAGCCGATCCACCTACGCGGGATACGGAGATACCAACGTTAACCGCTGGACGTTGACCGGAATAGAACAGGTCGGACTCCAGGAAGATCTGTCCGTCGGTGATCGAGATTACGTTCGTAGGAATGTAAGCCGATACGTCGGAAGCTTGGGTCTCGATGAACGGAAGCGCCGTGATGGAGCCGCCGCCCAGCTTGTCGCTGAGCTTCGCAGCGCGTTCCAGCAAGCGGGAATGCAAGTAGAAGACGTCGCCCGGATAAGCCTCGCGGCCCGGAGGACGGCGAAGCAGCAAGGAAAGCTCGCGGTATGCCGCTGCTTGCTTCGACAAGTCATCGTATACGATCAGGACGTGCTCGCCTTTGTACATGAAGTACTCGGCCATGGATACGCCTGCGTAAGGAGCCAGGAACAGAAGCGGAGCAGGCTCGGAAGCGCTCGCCGTTACGACGATCGTGTAGTCCATAGCGCCGTGGCGGCGAAGGGTTTCCACAACGTTTGCAACAGTGGATTGTTTTTGTCCGATGGCAACGTAGATACATTTAACGCCGTTGCCCTTTTGGTTGATGATCGCGTCGATCGCGATCGCCGTTTTACCCGTTTGACGGTCGCCGATGATAAGCTCACGTTGGCCGCGGCCGATCGGAACCATCGCGTCGATCGCTTTGATGCCCGTTTGCATAGGCTCATGAACGGATTTGCGGTCGATAACGCCCGGTGCAGGGGATTCGATCGCGCGTGTATGAGTCGTGTTCGTAGGTCCTTTGCCGTCCAGCGGTTGACCCAGCGGGTTAACGACGCGGCCCAGCAGCTCGTCGCCTACGGGAACCTCCATGATACGGCCCGTACGCTTCACTTGGTCGCCTTCGCGGATATCCGTGTAAGGACCGAGGATAACGACGCCGACATTGGACTCCTCCAGGTTGAGGGCCATGCCGACTACGCCGTTCGCGAATTCGAGCAGCTCGCCTTGCATCGCGTTCTCAAGGCCGTGTACGCGGGCGATACCGTCACCGACGTTGATGACCGTGCCGACATCCACGACTTGAATCTCGGATTTATATTGTTCGATCTGTTGTTTAATCAGCGTGCTGATTTCATCAGGTCTGATACTCAATTCGTTCACCCCTATCTACAGTGCTTTAGAATTTAAACGTTTTTTGTAAACGATCCAGCTTGCCGGACAGGCTTCCGTCGTACAGGCGGTCGCCGATACGAACCTGGATGCCGCCGAGCAGCGATGGATCGACCGATTGCTCAGCTATGATCTTTTTGCCCGTGATGGAGCCGAATTCGGCCACGACACCGGCAAGCTCCGCCTCGGACAGCTCGCGAGCGGCATACACCGTCGCCTGGGCTTGTCCGAGCACTTCGCCCGCGATCTTAACGAACGCTTCGTGTACGTTCGCAATGATGGACTGGCGTCCACGGGATATCATAAGTTGAAGCGTATTAAGGACCAGCACCGAGATGCGGTCGCCAAATGCAGACTTCAATACCGCAAGTTTGGCTGCGGGATCCACGCTCGGCAAAGAAAGAAACTTGCCGATTTGCTCATCCTGCTTCAGAGCGTCGGCGATCAGCTTTAGCTGCGCTTCCACTTCCGAAACGACGCCTTCGGCGGAAGCGAGCTCAAACAACGCTTTAGCGTAGCGCTTCGCTACGACCGTGTCGCGGCTCATTTGCTTCCTACCTCTTTCAGGTATTGGTTAACGATCTGCTCTTGCGACTTCTCGTCAACCTGCTTCTCGATAATCTTCGACGCGATTTGCACGGAGATGCCGCCCACTTCGGAACGAAGCGCAGCGATCGCCTTGTTTTTCTCGCTTTCGATATCTTTTAGCGCGTTATCTTTCAGTCTGTCAGCTTCAGTCTTCGCAGATTGAACGATATCGTCCGCCTGCTTCGTGCTTGTCGTTCTTGCTTGCTCCAGAATCGCATAGGCTTCTTGCCTTGCCTGGTCCAGTGCAGCCTTTTGCTCAGCCATCGACGCTTCCGCTTGCTTACGGCTGGATTCCGCAGAATTCATCTGCTCAAGAATGAGCTGTCTGCGTTTCTCCATAATCCCAAACAACGGACCGAATGCCCACTTATTCAAAGCCCAATACAATATAAGAAAAGCCACGATCGTAATTATTGTATTAGTAGGTTCGAAACTCATAGCCGCACTCCTTCCTGTTTCATAAAGGTTCTGTAGTCAAAACAAAGGCGAAGAGGGCTAGGCCTTCCCCGCCGGGTACGATTCTTATTAGCTGAAGAACGCCAAGAAACCGATAACTACGCCGATGATTGGAACAACCTCGACGATACCGGCACCGATAAACATGGTTGTTTGAAGCGCCGCTTTTTGTTCTGGCTGACGAGCGATACCTTCAACCGTTTTACTTACGATCATACCGTTACCAATACCAGCGCCGATCGCGCCCAAACCAACTGCAATTGCTGCTGCCAATACTTCCATTTGAAAAATCCTCCTCGTTTTGAGTAATCATATTTGTTAATGTATATATAACCTTGGATTACAGAACGGATGTGTTGCCGCATTCCAAAGCTTGTTGCTGTTGCGGCCGTTAATGTTTGGCTGCTGCTGCTTCGACATGCTCATCATCATCATGAACGGTCGCTTGCGAGATATAAACCATGGTAAGAACCGTGAACAGGAACGCTTGAATGGCGCCGACGAAAATACTGAAGCCTTGCCAAGCGATCATGAACGGAATACCCGCGAATCCCATCATCAAGATGGTCGAAATAAGAACCTCGCCTGCATAAATGTTGGCGTAAAGACGAAGTGCCAACGTAAGCGGCTTGGCGATTGTCTCGATAATGTTGACTGGGAAGAACACCGGATACGGGTGGAAATAATGGTGCAGGTAATGCTTTCTATTCAATTTCAGACCCAGGAAATGGACGAGCACGAACACAACAAGTGCGAGGCCCGCGGTTACTGCCAGATCGGCCGTAGGCGATTTCCACCAAGCGATGTGGGCAGCGCCTCCATGACTGTCGAGATACGCCTGATCAATCCCTAGCCATTTGATAGGTTCATGAGCATCCGTAACCACCATGAAAGGCAATCCCAACAAGTTAGAGATGAAAATGAACATGATCAGGGTCATGCCTAACGCCAGATAAGGTCTGACTTTGTGAACCGGCATTGAGCTTGCGATCGTGCCGTGCATGAAGTCGACGGCCCATTCCATAAAATTTTGCATTTTGGATGGCTTGTCCACCGATAGGTTCCGAACCGCAAGTCTTGCTACAACGAAGGTGATCACGCAAGAGACAAGAATTGCAATGATCGCCGCCAAATCGAAATCAATGCCAAAAACGTTCACGATAGGAAATAAATGCATAGTACTGTATCACCCCTTTCCGCTGCTGTTTTCCTTAATCGTCTGAGCAATGGCCGCCGCCAGTAGCAGGAACGGCATAACCATGCTGCCCGCGAGTGCTGCCGGCAAGTTCATTACATCGGGATTCTTCAAGGCATACATAGCCAGGAGCAGTACCATCGCAATTCGGCTGCCGAATCCCATCCCCTTACGCTTGCTGCCCTCCCGCAATGCTGCATCCGCTATCATTCCTACTCTGCGCTTCAAAAAAAACGCATTCATAGCGCTGACTGAAAGCCCCGCCGCTATGCCTAACATTATAGGCTTAACCGAGGGGATGAATGCCCATACAATCAAACATGTCGACAGCAGGTAGATCAACCATCGAAATGCCGATTTCAACATATTATCCATCGAAACCCTTCATCACCTTTCTGACGATCAGAATGGCTGAAAGGATACCGACAGCCAGACCGACGAACAGTCCGGAGACCGTCCAGGCTTTCGGATCGCCCAAGCGTTCCCCAGCCATGGAGCCTAGCCAATAGCCCAAAAACAAGCAAACGCCAACATCCACGCCAATAGCCCCGACCATCGCCGCGGCCTTCCATGGATTGTCTTGATTGCCATTCTGGTTCATATCGCCACAACCCCTGTCAATCCTCATTTATTTTATCCAAGCGCCGCAAGGTTTGTCAATGAAAACAGCGGCGTTTTTTGCGCGGAAGGAATTGGAGAAACCCTTATAGAATGTGGGTTCCCCCGTCCTCGCAACCGTACAGTACTACTGTATGCTGTATATTTCGCACTCGGGAGCAGGGAGCCATGACAACTATGAACTTTGTGTGAACGGATCCGGCCGATTTGGATTTCTCCCAAAATGATGCAGGATCGCATCCACGATTCTTTCGGAAGCCTTTCCGTCGCCGTAAGGATTCGCCGATTGGCTCATCCGGCAATACAGGGAAGTGTCGTTAAGCAAGGCGTTCGCACGTTCGTATACGCGCTCTTCGTCGGTGCCTACCAACTCCAGCGTGCCGGCCTGTATTCCTTCCGGACGCTCCGTCGTGTCGCGCAGCACCAGCGTAGGGACTCCGAAGGATGGCGCCTCCTCCTGCATGCCGCCGGAATCCGTCATGATCATGTAGGCGTGAGGATAAATATTATGGAATTCGAACACGTCAAGCGGCTCGATCAGACGAACGCGCGGGTGGTCGCCGAGTATTTCGCGAGCCGGCTCCCTTACCGCCGGATTCGGGTGTACGGCATAGACGATCGCGACGTCCTCGTGCTCGTCGGCAATGCGCTTTACCGCACGGAAGATGTTGCGATGCGGCTCGCCCAGCGATTCGCGCCGGTGCGCCGTCATCAGAATCATCCGTTTGCCCCGGGCCCACTCGATGACGGGATGCGTAAAGGAATCGTCTACCGTGTATTGAAATACATCGGTCGCCGTGTTACCCGTAATATAGATCGTCT
Organism: Paenibacillus agaridevorans; assembly: GCF_003112455.1. Taxonomy (GTDB): domain Bacteria; phylum Bacillota; class Bacilli; order Paenibacillales; family Paenibacillaceae; genus Pristimantibacillus; species Pristimantibacillus agaridevorans. The sequence continues at coordinate 11,774 of NZ_BDQX01000292.1, read as the reverse complement.
CTTCCGACTTGTTCTCCTTGCGAAGATTGTTCGCCGACCAATCCGTCGGAGCGAAATGTATGTCGGACAGAACGCCGGCGAGCTGCCGGTTCATCTCTTCCGGATACGGCGACATCTTGTTCCACGTCCGGAGGCCCGCCTCGACGTGCCCGACCTTGATCTGCTTCAGGAAAGCCGCATAGCTGGCCAGAAACGTCGTCTGCGTGTCGCCATGGACGAGCACGATATCCGGCTTCGCCTCGGCAAGGACGGGCTCAAGCCCCTCCAGCACGCGTACGGTCGTCTCCGTCAGCGTCTGGCGCTCCTTCATCACGTTGAGGTCGTAGTTTGGCTCGATCTCGAAAAATTCCAGCACCTGATCCAGCATCTGGCGGTGCTGCGCCGTTACGCACACCATCGAGACGATGTCGCGGTCCCGTTTCTGCAGCTCCAGCACGAGCGGAGCCATCTTTACGGCTTCAGGCCTGGTTCCAAATATAGTCATTACCTTAATCTTAGACAATACATCCCACTCCCAATAAAGGTAGTTCAAAAAATCCACTTTTGATCACGAAGCCCGCTCATGAAGCTTACTCGACGTCGAATCTTGAACTCAGCCGGCACTAAGCATATGCTTACGAAGTATGTTTCCTCCGGAAACATTGCAGGTGCTCACATAGCTCTGCTATGCTCCGCTCCTCAGTCCTCGGCTTCGTCCAACCTTCTCGGTGCTGAAAAGCAGATTTTTTGAACTTCTATTTGTATTACAACCTTATTTTAATTGGTGCCGAACATGCGGTCGCCTGCGTCGCCGAGGCCCGGGACGATGTAGCCCTTCTCGTCCAGACGTTCGTCCAGTGCCGCTATGTATACGTCAACGTCCGGATGCGCATCCTGGAACGCCTTGACGCCTTCAGGCGCGGCGATGAGGCACATCAGCTTGATCTGGTCGCAGCCTCGCTGCTTGAGCGACTGCACGGCCGCGATCGCGGAGCCGCCGGTAGCCAGCATGGGATCGATGACAATCAGCAGCCGGTTCGGCGCGTCTGTCGGCAGATTTATATAATATTCCTTTGGTTGCAGCGTTTCGTGGTCTCTTGCCAATCCGATATGCCCCACTTTGGCGGACGGAATTAGCTTAAGAATGCCGTCGACCATGCCGAGACCCGCTCTCAGGATCGGAATTAAACCCAGCATGCGGCCCGATACGACCTTCGCCACCGTCTCCGCCACAGGCGTTTGCACTTTAATGGTGTCGAGCGGAATTTCGCGCGTAATTTCGTAGGCCATCAAAGTCGCCACTTCATCGACAAGCTCCCGGAAGTCCTTCGTATTCGTTTCCTTGTTGCGGATGAAAGTCAGCTTGTGCTGGATCAAGGGGTGATCACAAATTACCAATTTGCTCATGGAGCATAATTCCTCCTACATTTCCTTATGCCTTCTATTGTGGCAATGAAGCCTCGCCTTTATCACGCTCACAATCCCATATATTATAGCACTGTACTTTGGGCCTTGCATCTAGGTCGGAAAAATAAAAAAACATGCCCGGTCCACAGGCCGCCATACCTGCATGGGAGGGAAGGGTCGCCGCCAAAGCTCGCCACGAAAAAAGCCGCCCGGGCAGGTGGTTACCCGACAGGCGGCTCTTCTTAATGGGGCCCATGCCGCTTGCGCACAGGCTGCTTGCTATTCGAAAGCGGCTATTGCTAGCCTCTGCAAAAGTTTAACGCGTAATGGCGAATATTGGCCATCGTATCGTATTCGAACGTCCCTTCAGGCAAAGAGGTTGTGCGGCGAATATGGCGTTCATCGGCAAACGCTTCCGCCAACGTCGACTTGATCGAAGCTTCATGCTCTGCGTGCTGCTCCGCTATCCGAATGAGCGCGACAGCCGCATGAGACATCAGCTGGAAATACAATTCGTTGAATTCCTTGCACGTATTCAGCTTATAGGACGGTTCCTTGATGACACGGTAAAGCGGGCGCCCGTATTCCTCCTCATCCGTCAGCATTTGCGACAATAGAGGCACGCTTGCCGCGTCCGCCAATCGTCCCAGCAAATAAACGGCGATGACGCTGCGGAATTGATTCGTTCGGCGGCAGTCCTTGAAGTATAATGCATCACGCCGCTCTACCATTTCCCGCAGAACCGGAGCGGCTGCAGGATCTCCTGTCAGAGCCAATGCAATCGCGGCGCCATAGCGAAGCTCGACGTCCCGGTCTGTCAACCAAGCGATGAGATGCGGAGCAATGGAACGGCCAAGCAGCTTGCAGGAATAGATAGCTACGCCCGGCATTTCACTGGCCAACGCCTCGCGAATGTCGGCCGGATCGTTCATCCACTCTATGGTTTCCCGTCGGAAGGAATCATCGAACATGACGCCCCGGTTATGTTCGTCCGTCAATGCGCCGCTCGCCCGCAAGATGTCGCGAACCTCCTCATAAGGCACCTGACTGACATCCACCCCGCTCCGGGCCGCCAATGCAGCCAGAACGCCGGCGCTTTCTCCGCATTTCTGCATATCGCGCTGCATCCGAAGCAGACTGGCAACTTCGTGGTCCATACCTATGTGACGACCTGCAGCCAGCAGCCCTTTGATTCCTTTTGGCGTCATGGTGCGCCGCGTGACAGGAACCGAAAAACACGCCGTGCTCAGGTTGGCTGCCACATACAAGTCCTGCAGCTCGATACTTTCGAGAGCATGGTCCTTGCCGTGTTTGTCGAAATCCGCATAGCCGTAGAACAGCGTTTCCGCTTCGGGGCGACCGGCCAGGACATCCTGAATCGTGATCATTTGTTCGGCCTCGATAATCCTGCCTTCGCGAATTCCGATAAAAGGCGCAAAGAACAACACGCGCTTAGAAGCATCTTCGAACACTGCCAGCTGCTGGCTGGCATGGGCCTGCATAATGCCGCGCGACAATTCGAACGGGTCGTACTGATTGACGTAACCGCTGTCGTGGTTGGTGCGGCTGATCGAACCATGCGCGGTCAGCCAAACCTTGACGCTGGTAAAGGGCATCGTTCTCCCATCGGATTCGCGCCCGCTGCGCGTGGCGCTGCCGGCCATCATCGATACGACCGCATCCGCCGTCGCGTCGATGAGCGTCTGACAGCTGACCAGCCACTGTCTGCCTTCCGACCACAAGGAAACTCCTTTGACGGTATCGCCTTCCATGAATACGCCTGTTACTACCGTATTTAGCGCAAGCGATGCGCCATGTTTGGTGATCATGTCCTCCATAATCGTTTTCTTGGCCTCTACCCGATCAAGAAAGTGCTCCCTGCCCATCTTCCCGGCCGCTTCGTCGATGTCCACATGCAACCCGCCGGGCAAACCGTAGTAATACCCCGATACATACCCCATCGTCCCCATGCCGCCGATGCCGGGCAATCGATCGATCCCAAGCACGCTCGCTCCCTGGGCCGAGGCCGCAATGACCGCCAATGCGCCGGCTGTTCCCACGCCTGCCACGAGAACATCAACATGCCGCGCGAAGGCAGGCTGTTCCACTTCAGCCTCTCTGACTAATCCTTCCTCCATATATCGATGTCTCATTCCGTTATCCAGCTCCTTCCCAGTTCAACGCCCGCCTGCAAGCTCTCTTCCGGCTCCGCATAGGCCTCCGCCGGCAAGTACATATAACCTTCCGCCAATTGTGCCGGACGATCGCCCGTCCATTGATCGAAGACATGCGCGATCGAGGCGATACGCCAGGACGCAAGCTCTTCGGGACGCAGAGTCCAGCGATTTACCAAGCGGTGGCGTGCCTGGTCCAACGTCCAGGAGGGTTCGCATTCCAGCTTTAATATAGCCGTACGATAGGCATGCGTCTGCTCTTCCGCCACCAGCTTCATGCCGCTCCACTGGACAGCGGGCTGCTCTGCTCCTTGCGGCTGGATGATTACCGCGTTAAGCGTCTTGACGACCTGCTTCCCGCTTCGCTCCAGCGTCGTATCCACCAATCGTTCCGTCCTGACCGTCTGATAGCCGCCCGAACCATGCAACCTCAGCACAAAACCTGAATGGTCCGTCTCAATGGAAATCGTGCGGGCGCCCAGCAATACATCGGCCTGCAAGTCAAGAAACTGTTTGTTGTAGGCGGCTCCCCGTGTATATACGCCAGGCTGCTTGTAGCTGTTTACAACATCATAGGCCACCATCTCCGTCGCGTTGACAATCAGCGTCTTCTTCCGGCGCTGCACGGCCTGGGCCAAACCAAGTCCTGTCGTTGTCGCGCCCAGAATAACAAGATCATAGTTCACCATTACTCCTCCATTCATCCTCATCTGACTGTATGCTTTTTTGCAGCCAAACGATATTGCATGTTAATCTAAGCTTATCAAATCAAGGGGAATTCTCTTCTCCTTTTTTGTTCAATATCTCTCCTTTTTTGAATTTGCAATTTCGAGACCCGGAGGTGCGTTCTTGTGGATATCCATACGTTAACGGTGCGTCGCCAAACCTTTCAAAATGCTAACAAGTCGAATAAACCTTATGTCTCGCATTGCTTCAAGGCGGTTTGGGTGCAGCAAGGAGAGGCGGTCTGGAACATCGCAGGACATCGAAGTTCCATCCGGAGGAACGATGTGGTATTGCTCAATAACGAAGAGAAACGCCGACTCGAAGAGATCGGCGTTAAAGAGGATTTGATTTTTCTGGTTATAGAGCTGGAACCGCGCTACTTGTACGACGTCGGGCTGCTCGCTTTATTTACGCAGCGCAGCCTTGGCTACGCTCATCGCATCATCCATGCCGATTCGACATTGGTGGAGCTGCTGCAGAAAATCGACCAAGAGGAGCAATCGCGAAGAGCTTATAACAAGGTTATGATTGCGGCCCATGTGACAGAGCTTTTGACGCATATTGCGCGAAAGGAGTCCGTAGCGCCGGCCCAGGCTACTCGCATCCCGCCCTGGATGGGCGCTGTCCTTGCCTACATCGAGCATGCCTACGACCGTAAAATCACGCTTGCCGAATTGGCCGCGATCGCGCATATGAATACCAGCGCCTTCTCTAAGGCATTCACGAAAGCCAACGGAATTGGACCGTCTCAATATTTGAAACACAAGCGGATCGGGCACGCCATCTCCCGTTTGGAAGAAACCGACCTAACCGTGGTCGCCATCGCGCTGGATTGCGGATATTCGAATATCGCCAACTTCTACAAAGCTTTTCACAGCTGGACCGGACAAACGCCCAGCGACTATCGCAGCGGACAGCATACAAGAGTCTGAGCAAGACGGAACCAGAATGTCATCAGCGGGGAAGACGGCGAGGCGGTTCCAGACAGAAGGCCGACGCCATTTCTTTTTGCATTTTCAGTTCTCTGTCAATCTTTATTTCCGACTTATTCCTTGCAGTTTTTGCGTAAATACATCAATGGCCATTGTCGTTATCGAATCCTTCATCCGTATCCATGAAAAATTTCGTTCAAGATGAATGTCATTCAGAGGAATTTCAATAAGGTATCCTGCTTCCAAATCTCGCTGAGCAACCCGTCGTGATAAGAGCGCAATCCCCAAACCAGCGGCAACGGCTTCCTTTACCCCTTGACCACTATTGAAAACATAAGAACGCTTGACATGAAGCTCGTTTTCATTAATAAATTGATCGCTGAAAGCTCGTGTCCCGGAACCGTTCTCGCGTAGTATCCATGTTTGATGGTGTAAAAATTCGGGCTCTGTATTAGGCAAACGGGTCAACGGATGTCCCGCAGCGGCTACAATAATTAATTCATCCCTCATAAAGGGGGTAACCAGCAGATCGGTTGTCGGAACCCGCCCTTCAACAAGACCGATATCCATCCTATTCTCCCGAATCGCACGAATGATTTCTTCCGTATTGCCGATCGTCAGACTCATCTCGACTTGGGGATATTGCTCCGCAAAATCCGCAAACAAGCGAGGCACGATATATTCTCCAATCGTGAAACTTGCGCCGATCAACAACGAACCAGTCACCGTATCCTGAAGCCTTTGGATGTCGAACTTAGCAGCCTCATAAGAGGCCAGTATCGCCTTCGCTCGCTTATATAAAAGCTCCCCTGCTTCAGTCAGTTTGACCTGCTTAGGAGAGCGATGCATGAGTTTGGTCCCGAATTCATTCTCTAAATTCCGAATATGTAGACTGACGCCCGGTTGGGACAAATTCAACATCTCGGCCGCTCGAGAGAAATTACTCTGCTCTGCCACTGCGACAAATACCCGAAGAGTCTCTACGATCATTGACAAGGCTCCTAATCATTAGTTTTTCTCATGATATAGATAGCAGATCCGTATTTCCCATCCCATCACCGAGTCCGTATAGTGAAGTCAAAGACATTGACGATGACAATGACAATGACGAAACAATATGGGGGAAGACAACATGAATCAAGCATATGCCACGCTGATGAAAAAGAAAAGCAACATAGACTTTAAGTCAGGTATTGCAATGACATTAGGACTTGCGCTAATAGCAAAGTATTTATCACATTTTCCGTTTTTAAGCATTATGGGCGAATTGGTAATCGCCTTGCTGCTAGGTATGGGATGGAGAGCGTTAATCGGTATACCGAGACAGGCAATGACGGGCATTAAATTCTCCAGTACAAGGCTGCTGCGTTACGGCCTCATTCTGTTAGGAATGAGGCTAAACCTCGCAGATATTGCCCATACCGGTCCCAAAGTGCTAACCATAGCTGTTATCGCAATAACCTTTACGCTCTTTACAGTGTATGGCATCACCAGGCTCTTTAAGGTCGAAAAGCGGCTAGGCATTTTGACTGCGTGTGGTACAGCGATTTGCGGCGCTGCGGCCGTCGTCGCCATATCTCCCCAAATTAAAGCCAATGGTGATGAAACAGCCGTTGGCGCAGCTACTGTAGCCATTCTTGGTACGATTTTCACATTGTTGTATACCATGTTATACCCTGTTCTTGGATTATCCAATGCACAATACGGAATCTTTTCGGGAGCCACGTTGCATGAAGTTGCTCATGTCATAGCTGCGGCATCCCCTGGCGGCAACGAGGCAGTAGATATAGCCGTTATGGTCAAATTAACACGGGTGGCCATGCTCGTACCTGTGGCCATCATAATCGGTGCTTGGACTAACAAGACGCAACGCAAAGAAGAAGGGAAACTAGAAAAAGCAAGTTGGAGATCTATTCCGATTCCTTGGTTTATCTTTGGATTTCTGGCTATGAGCGGCGTTAACACACTCGGCATTATTCCTGCCAGCATCGCAAATCAGGTTGTGCTTGCAGCCTATTTACTGATTGCGATGGCTATGGCAGGCTTAGGTCTCAACGTTGATATTAAAACCCTCCGCCGTTTGGGAGTCAAACCATTCGCGGCAGGCCTGATCGGTTCGTTGTTATTATCGGGTTTAGGATTTATGCTCGTTGCGTAACCATGTTATACATGATGCGCGTCGATCCGCAACAGCCCGCTCTTTATGCGGGAATCGCCGGTTGACTTTGCTGCCGACGCGCTCGTTTGCGCCGCTCGGTCAGCAGCGAAACGGCAAGCGCAGCCGCGATGGATACCGCGCACACGGACGCATAATGCAATAACGAATGGCTGACCAGCCAAGCGTCAAGCCCCGTCGCGCCCGCGATTCCGCGGACGATGACGATCGCTGCAGGGTGCAGGAGGTAGATCCACTGGCTGAGGGAGCCCGCTAGAGGGCTTACGCGAATTCTCCATCTAAGCGCCAACAGAAAAAGCGCGCACACCGCTGGAATCAGCAGGATGTACATGCTGTCATGCCGCGGCCAGTCTGCCGCTCGCAGCGCGATCCCCTCCCCGAATAAGCCGGCCAATGACAGAAGGAACAGCGCCAGCAGCACAGACCCGCGAGGCGTGCGCTCGGGACGCCTAGCCACCCATAACCCAAGCGCTATAAACACGGGAGCGAAGAACAAGCCGTTGCGCGTGTAATCGAACCATAGAAACATCCAGTCAAAGACGCCTTCAAGCACGTCTGACCGAACAGCCAGTCCGTAATAGCTGTCACCTAGCAGACCGATTGCATAGAACACGGTAGTGACGCCCAGAACCCCGTTAACCGACATTTTTTTATGAAGGTAATAGACGAGATGGATGCCCAGCCATAACGCCGGCAAGTACCAGAGATGATAGAACGTGCCGTCGACCAACAGATCCCTTAGCAACCCTCCGGCCGTGACGCTCCCGGCGAAATCGCCTTTGTATACGTTAAGCGGCAGGTAGATGACGATGGCAATGGCATACAGCATCGCGATTTTGCCGCCATATTTGCGCAGCGCCCGTTCATCCTTCCGCGGTCTGCCTGTCAGCTTGCGGAAGAACAGAAAACCCGATGCCAGGAAAAATAACGGAACCGCCAATCGGCCTAACACGCCCGTCACCAGAAAATCAGCGTATTCCCCGTAAGTGAGCAACGGTCCCGTATGGATCGCGACGACCAGGAACGCCGCCGCGAGCTTGACGGCATCGACGCCCCCGTAACGCCCTCCGGCGGCATTAGATCTCATGGCCGTCTCCATAATAGACCGTCACGATGAAGCCGTCGGCATTGTTGCCCGATATCCTATACGCGTCGCAGGCCGGAATCGGGACGGGAGTGTCTCCATCGCGATGAGCGACCACGTAATAACTCTCCGCCCTCCAGCTGTCTCCCGCATGCTCGAGCCGTTTTCCTGCGTAAGAGAAATCTCTCAAATAAGCGATGTATTCCTCGAGGCACATGTTTAGACTCTCCATGCATGCCGCATGAGGAACGCCGACATAACGGAAATGCCACGGCTCGCACGCAATGCCCGTCAGCTCTTCTTTGCCTTCCTTATAACGCTGGATAAAACCATAGGATGCCGCCAACGTCTTAAAGACGGCGCAGGCGCCATGATCCGGGAAGGAAGGCGCGATGAAATCCAGCTCTCCCGAGGTCTTCTCCCCCACGTCTACGGCCAGTCCCGTCTGATGCTCGCTGCAACCTGGCAAAGCCACATAGTTCGCCGTGAACACAGGCCCGTTCTCCGCAAGCGAACCATTATAGATCGCCTTTTGCTCCTCCATCGTTCGGTAACCGCTGACGACGACGATATCATCCAAAGCGCCGGCAGCGCGAACAAGTTTCCCTAGTTGGCCCAAACATTCCATTTCCAACGCGATTTCCTCTTCAAGCACATGAAGAGGGGTGTCTGCGACGTCCTTCAGGACGGGATTATGGAAGTCCCGCACAGGATGCTCCCGGTTGACGAGCGCCAGCTGTCCGCCATAGACGGCCTCTCTGCCAAGCCTTCTGATCCTTTCTCCCTTTTGCTTCGCCGCGCCTGGCCGAAGCGCCGCCTGCGGCACACTCGCCCGCAAAGGCTTTGCCGCTCTCGTTTCTTCTATATATTCGGTTCTCGAACTTTGCATCCTCACGTTCAGGTTCCTCCAATCGCGTATAGATACGTTCTACTCGCCCGGTTAACGACGTCGAGATTTCCTGCGGAACGCTCCCGAGGAAACCGGCAAGCTCCGCGAAGGTGATGACTTCATCCCCTTGCCGCCCGATCAAAATGACCTCCGCTCCCTGCTCGCAATGCCCGGGGAGCTTGACCATAAGCTGGTCCATGCATATTTTGCCGACTACAGGCACCCGCTTGCCTTCCACCAGCATCTCCGAGCCCCGCAAACTTTGGGACCAGCCGTCGGCATACCCGATCGGCACTGTGCCGATCCACTCGTCCCCTTCGGCGATGTAGGAGTTGTCGTATCCGATGCATTCGCCTTTACGCAGCAGCTTCACTTGAAGCAAGGTGCTCCTAAGCTTCATGGCGGGTCTTAGCGATACCGACCTCACCAGCTTCTCCGGGTAAAAGCCGAACATCGCCGCTCCGATCCGCACCATGTCCATGGCGAGCCCGGGGAACCGCAGCGCGGCCGCGCTGCCCGCGCAGTGATATTGCGACACCTCGACGCCGGATGCTTTGACCCATGCCTTCATCTCCAGGAACGTCCTGTACTGCCGCTCCAGAAAGCCTGTATCCGCTTGTCCCGCCGTGGCGAAATGCGTATAAAACCCTGCGACCTCCACGTCCTCCGCTTTCAGCCAAGGAACGAGCGCCTCCCATTCCTCCCGAGTTCTGAGTCCGATCCTTCCGAGTCCGGTATCCGCCTTTACATGGACCTGAAGCTTGGCGAGGCAGGAGGAGGGGCGATAAGGGGCCATGCGTCGGAACCAGTCCGCCTCCGTTACGGTAACCATCAGCTCATGCTCAAGCGCAAACATCACTTCGGCAGGATGGATCGGCGTCAATATAAGGATGGGAAGGGCGATGCCCTTCACCCGCAGCTCCAACGCCTCGTCCAAATAAGCGACCGCCAGCATATCCGCTCCGCCCCGTTCGGCCATCGCGGCCGACTCCGCGCTGCCATGGCCATATCCTCCCGCTTTTACCACGGCCATCAACTTAACGCCTGCGGGCAGCGAGGCTTTGATGTCCCCGATATTGTCTCTTATGGCTCTTAAGTCCACTTGCGCAACCGTATCCCTGTACATGTCCTCACCTCGTATAACGAATGGTCCCCTTGTCCGCATGTCTCATGAACGCGTAATCGATCAGCTTCCCGATCAGCTCGGCATAGGTCGTGCCGTCCGTCCTCTCCCACATAACGGGATACATGCTGGTGCCCGTGAAGCCGGGAAGCGCGTTAATTTCGTTGCAATAAAGCTCTCCGTCCGCATCCAGGAAAAAGTCCACTCTCGCAAGACCGGAGCAGCACAGCGCCCGATAAGCCTGCAGCGCCAGCTCCCGAATCCGGGCCGTCACGCCTTCCGGCAGCGAAGCAGGGATGGACATGACCAGCTCCTTGTCCATATATTTCGATTCGAAGTCGAAGAAAGTATGGCGATGAATGAATTCGCCCGGCAGCGAGACGATCGGACGATCGTTGCCCATAACCGCCACCTGAATTTCGCGCCCCCTTATCTCCCGTTCGATGACAAGCTTACGGTCATAACGGAAAGCTTCCTCGATGCCCTCCGCAAGCTCCCGGACATCCTGGCACCGGCTGATGCCGATGCTGGAGCCAAGCGTTGCCGGCTTCACGTAACACGGCAGCCCCAGCTCCCGCTCCGCCTTCTCTATCAGCGCCGGACCTTTCTCCAGCCACTCTTCCAGACTAAAGGAGATGTACCGCGTCTGACCGATCCCCGCTTGATCCAGGAGACGCTTGGCTACGTCCTTGTCGAGCGTCGCCGCCGCCCCAAGCACGCCGTTGCCGACGTACGGCATATCCAGCAGCTCCAGCAGTCCTTGAACGGTACCGTCTTCGCCGTAAGAGCCGTGCAGCAGCGGCAGCGCGACCCTTTTGCCGGGGATGGAGAAATAATGAAGCAACACGCCTCCGATGGATGCTGCGGCGTTTCCCGCCCTATCGTTGCCGCCCAAAGACGCAAGCTCGTCCATGGAGCCCGGCTTCTGCTTCTGCAGGCCGTCGCAGCACCAGACTCCCTCGCGGGTTATATAGACGGGGTACACATCGTAAGTCTCCCGATCAATCGCATTTAATACCGTGAACGCCGTTCTCAGCGACACCTCGTGTTCGACAGATTTGCCGCCGTACAGCACGAACAGATTTATTTTCATCATTGCAGCCTCCTCAAGGGAATGGAACATCTTCCACTAACGATAAACCTCAATCATTAAAAGGATTGAAAGCAAATCATAAAAAAAGCTTAAGCTTAACTTAACGTTAACGAAGCCTGATACATAACTAGGGCGTGTCTGAATACTCCGAGGGGAGCAGATTTTGCCGAATTTTCGTTCCATGCAAGGAA
>NZ_BDQX01000291.1:42764-140896 GCF_003112455.1 Paenibacillus agaridevorans | reverse complement strand
TAGCCTTAACGATAACTGCCTCGCCTGCTTCATGCCTTTCGCTGTCCACTGGCAACGTACCGCCTGTGCTTCCGTTTCCGCTATACGTCACCGTATACGTCGGAACAGGCGTCCACTTCGCATAAAGCGTAACATCGGCCAGTATTGTGGTTGATGCACCAGCCGAGTAATTCGTACCGTTTCCATTAGTTGCCGTGTTCCAGCCTGCGAATGTGTGACCCGTCTTCACTAAGCTCCCTTTATCCTTCAATACAATCACTGTGCCCGCTTCATAAGCTTCACTGTCGATAGGCGCAGTTCCTCCTGTGTTTCCGTTCCCGTTATATGTTATCGTATACGTCGGATTAGGCGTCCACTGTGCGTATAGGGTTACGTTGTCCATATCCATTGCGATTGCAGAGCCCGCTGAATAGTTCGTTCCGCTGCCATTCGCGGCGGTATTCCAGCCCGTAAAGATGTATCCAGCTCTCACCATACTGCCCTTATTCAACACTAGGGCGCTCGCGCCGATTGCATACGTATTGCTGTCCGAAGGCACAGCCCCCCCTGTATGTCCATTACCGAAATAGAGGACAGAGGAATTTTCGAATCTGAGATTAACATTATTCCCTACAACAACAAACGTATTGTTGCCATACACGATACCATTAAGGTTGTTTGTAACACCAGATTCATTCAGTTTCCACTGTACGCCATCCACAGATGATGCAATCAACCCGCCGCCAAAGCTTGCTGCAACGAACCTTCCATTCCCGTAGGTGATCGATTGAAAATTCCCCGCTACATCCGCCTGCTTCGTCCAAGTTATACCATCAGGCGAGGTAAGAACAACGCTGCCCCCTACCGCCACGTATTGTCCGTTATTATAGGCAACTGCATATAAGCTCGTCGTCGCTGGTGACACGCGTTCCTCCCAGTTCAGCCCATCAAGTGAAGTCCATATTTGCCCATACTGCCCTACGGCTACGAATTTATCTCCGTAAGAAACGCCATATATATATGCGCCTCCTGTATCCGGAAGGATTATACTTCTCCAGTTGAGTCCATCCGTTGAGGTAGTAACCGTCGAGAATTGCCCAGTTGCCACATACCTGCCGTTGCCATACGCAACAGACCCCAATCCGTACGTCGTTGCCCCGACTATGGTCTCCGCAACATTCCCTGAGCTTATGGTTATGATTGTGCCGCCGTCTCCTACAATCACATACTTACCGCCGCCATAAACAATATCATTCAGTGTAACGTTAGTATTGGATGCAATAGTCCCTGAAAACTGACTACCGCTATTATCTGAATACATTATGGTACCGTTTGGACCCACAGCAACAAACCGGTCTGGCCCACGCTCTACCCCTTTCAGCACTGCATTCACCTGATCCGCAGGCTTCGACCATGCTGCGTGAGCTGCAAGGGGATGAATCAGTTCAATCAATAGAAACAATACGAGTAATAAGTACATTGAAACCCGTCGATTCAATACAATCTACCTCCTCAATAGCATTCAGCCCATTCTAGCGCATCTTTACTTCTGTTTATCTGAATGAAATCTGAATAAAAAAATAATCGAAACGCCTCGACGGAAGCGCCCCGATTATTTGACAAAATCAATCCTTTTACGCCACTTATGCTCGCTTGGGAAACCGCAGTTCAAACACCGTCTCTTTATTAGGCTTGCTGCTCACCAGCACCTGCCCGCAATGAAGCTCCATAATGTCTCGCACAAACGACAAACCGATTCCGAGGCCCTCTCCCCGGCGTCCATCATCTACTCGGTAGAAACGCTCGAATATTCGGTTCAGATACTCGGGTTCTATCCCCTTGCCCCGATCCTTAACGTAAATAGATATCCATTCCTCATGCCGTACAATCGCAATGCCGAGGTACTGCCCCCCGCTTCCATAACGAATCGCATTATCGATCAAATTGCGCAGCGCCCGCTCAATCAGCGAAGCATCAACGAGCGCCACTGAGTCAAACTCCTCCGGCACGTCAACGTCTACCTCGATATTTTGCCCGTCCAAAAACAAAAAATAGTCTGCCGCGACCTTCCTTATCAGCTCCGACACAGAAACTGAGACCGGCTTGAATTCATACACATTCGAATCCTGCTTAGTAATGTCTAATAGCTGATCAAGCAAGCTGTCCATATAACGAGAGCGCTGCAGGATGATTCTGGCATGATTCTGCAGCTCATCCCCCTCCTTATATGAATGGGTGCGAATCGTCTCCGCATAGCCGAGTATCATCGTTAGTGGCGTTCGCAGATCATGAGACAGATTGGACAACAGCAGCCTGCGGCGGCTGTCGAACTGCTCAATCTCTGCAGCCTGATCATGAATGCGCTTCGCCATGGCGTTATAATGTCTCGCCAGCTCGCCAATCTCATCCTTCGATTTATCGTGCAGCACAACAACCTCCTGGCGAAGCCCGACCTGAGCCAGCGCATGATTCAGCTTGCCAATCCGTCGATTAATCGAGGAAAAGTACCATAAAGAGGACAAGTAAGGCAGCAACAGCAACCACAGTAATGGCAGAAAAATAAATATCAGACTTTCGTTTGTACGAACATAAAAGAAAAATTGGCCCATTTTCATCGCTTCGCCGTGCAAATTCAGGATAAGGTAAAACGGATTGCCGTTGACACTCTCCGTATATACAAGAGTAATAGGGGCATTCTCTCCCCACATGTTGTTAGGCATATTCGCTACACGATACGCCAACTCCGCGAAATCGTAACGCCTTTCCGGCTCATGCGAGGTATCATAAATAACAGTTCCATCCGCAGCTACCCACTCCAAACGGAGCTCAGGATGCTGCTGATGCACCGTATCAAGGATAGGCTGGATCTGTTCCTTCCCGGGTGCTTGCACTTCGGATATTAGTGCTCTCGTCTCCTGAGAGATCGTATTCAGAATGTTCAAGCTGTAGCCCTTGTCCCACAAGCTCCCGGAAACAAACATGGTCACTAAGAACAGTATGATACTGCTCGCGACACTTATAAGCATAACCAACCATAGCTTCGTTCTGCTTCTCATCGTCCATCCCCCGAGAACCGATACCCGACGCCGCGAACGGTCTGCAGATGGTATGGCGAATCGGCCGTTTCGCTAAGCAGATGCCGCAGTCTTCTAATGAACACACTTAAATTGTTGTCATCATAATTGTCATGCTTCCATACCTGCCGATAAATATCTCGTTTCGTCAGGATGCGGTCGGGGTTCGTCATGAACAGATAGAGCAGCTCGCATTCATATGAGGTTAGATCATGCTGTATCCCTTTGTGATGCAAAATGAGATTATCGACATCGAGTGACAGCTCTTTTAGCTTGATGATCTCAGATTGAGCATCTTTCTTGGGGCGATTTCTTCTGAGCTGTGCTTGTACTCTGGCAAGCAGCTCCATTGGACTAAACGGCTTCGTGACATAATCATCCGCGCCCAAGCCAAGCGTATCGATCTTATCCTGTATTTCTCTTCTCGCACTAAGCGAGATGACGAGAAGCTTGGAGTTGTGATCATGCAAATAATGAAGCACCTCATAGCCATTCCCATCATCCATCATTAGATCCAAGATCATTAAATCGTAATCCTTCTCTTGTATTCGCGCTATCGCCAGCCTTCCTGACTCCGCTTCTGCAACCTGCATTCCCGCCTGCTCCAAATGTATGCGAATCAACGATCTGATCTCAGCATCATCATCCACAATTAAAATTTGATACATCCGCCGCACATCCCCTGCTCAACTTCTTGCAGAAAATATTATCATTAAATTACTAGCATTGAGAAGCGAAATACTAGAAATAGCAAAAGAGACGAAGCCGTTCATAGGTATAACGCCAATAAGCGCTTACTGCTCCTCCAACCAGTGGCTATATTCTAATTTCACTCAGCCAGCGAGGTTTTCTATGCTGCTGAAAAAATCTGTCCAACGATAAGTATCTTGAGATAACCGAAAGAATTCTAAGAATTATTTTTCCATAAATAAAAACCAACAGCGATTGATTACATAATCAATAACTGTTGGTTTTTTATTTCTGCCAATACACCTCAACTATTAGTCTTTCCTGACCAACAGTGAGCAACACTCCACATGTGTGGGGTAGGCAGAGTCAACATAGGTTGATCCAATCAAAACAGTTTTTCGAAATCTCGTTTACTATAAATAATGCGTCGAATTTCTACAAACTTAGGTATTTGCATACCTAATTAATTTATTAAAAAAAATGTATATCTATACCTAAAATGTAGAATGGAACAAATTGGCTGTCAAGGAAATCAAACAAACTGGAGGCAAGGCCTCCAGTTTAATATAGTCATCCCTTTTCTTCCTTACGTAAACGTTGTCTTAATTGCTTAAACACTTCATCGTGGCTAAAACGAACATCTGAGTTATTTGCTTCGATTTCAGCCTCTTTCAGCTTTGCAAAAATCTCGTTGTTGTACTGTATATTTTCATACTGCTCAATACTCATAACAACCATATCCCCATGTCCGTTTTTCGTAAGAAATACCGGTTCAAGAGTTTCGTGAACAATCTTTGATATTTCGGCGAAATTATTTCGCAAGTCGGATACAGGTCTAATATGCGGCAATGCCCTCACCTCCTAAACAATATTTTATCATTATTATGATAATCAATCAACTTCATCTTTAAGTGATCAAAGTCGACCTTATTAGGAGGTCAGACAGCTAATCGATGTTTGTAAAGCAAAAATCTTAGGCGTCCCTTTATTTATTGATTCGATGTATGGACACCACTGCCTCCACATGACTCGTCCAAGGAAACATATCCACTGGAGTCACTTCCACCGTGCGGTACCCGCCGTCCTCCAGCACGCGAAGGTCGCGTGCGAGTGTGGAGGGGTTGCAGCTGACGTAGACGACGCGTTCCGGCTGCATCTTCAGGATCGTCTCCAGCAGCGCGGAGTCGCAGCCCTTGCGAGGCGGGTCGACGACGATGACGTCGGCCGTGGCGCCTTCCTTTCGCCAGCGGGGGATGACGACCTCGGCCGGTCCCGCTTCGAAAGTGGCGTTCTCCACGCCGTTCAGCGCCGCGTTGCGCTTGGCATCCTCGATCGCTTCCGGTACGATCTCCACGCCGTACACGTGGCCGGCTTTGCGCGCCAGGAACAAGCTGATCGTGCCGATGCCGCAATAGGCATCGATGACGTTCTCGTTGCCCGTCAGCGCGGCGTACTCCACGGCTTTGCCGTACAGGGCAATCGTCTGGGACGGGTTGACCTGATAGAAGGAACGCGCCGAGATGGCGAAACGAATGCCGTCCAACTCGTCATAGATCACGTCGCTGCCCCACAGCGTACGGGTTTCGTCGCCGAAGATGACGTTCGTGTTACGCTCGTTAACGTTCTGCACGATGCTCTTGAGGCCCGGCAGCTCAGCTCGAAGCGACTCGATCCACTCCGGCTGGCGTGGCAAACGCTGTCCGTTGGTGACAAGGACGACCATGATCTCGCCCGTGACGAAGCCGGTGCGCACCATGACATGGCGCAGCACGCCTTCTCCCGTCGTCTCGTCGTATGGCTTCACGCGCAGGTAACGCGCGATCCGCTTCACGACGCGCAGCGCTTCGTCGTTCCGATCATGCTGGATGAGGCAGTCGTCCATGTCGATGATGCGGTGCGTGCCGCGTTCGTAGAAACCCCCGACCAGCTCGCCGCTCGCGCTTGCCGTTCCGATGGGCACGGCAGCCTTGTTGCGGTAGCGCCATGGGTTCTCCATACCGATCGTAGGATGGACGACGATGCCGCCATCTTCCCCGTCCCCCGCAACCGTTAGCTTGCCGATTCGCGTCAGGTTGTCGATGACATGTTGTCTCTTCCAGGTCAACTGGGCCTCGTAATCGAAATGCTGAAGCTGGCAGCCGCCGCATTCTTCGTAAATATCGCAAGGTGGGTTCAGCCGATCCGGGCTTGCCGTTAGGAGCTCGTCCAGTTCGGCGTAGCCGTATTGTTTCTTCTGCTTCGTAACGCGCGCGCTGATCCGCTCGCCTGGCAAAGCGCCGGGGACGAACAGCGTATAACCGTCGACGCGGCCGACGCCTTCTCCGTCATGAGTCATGCCGCTGACATCCAGCGTCACTGGCGCATGGTGCGCAAAAGGTCCAGTCGGAGCCTTCGCGGAAGCTTCCCTCCCGCGACGCCCCGTTCCCGAGTTTGCCACGGCAGTCCCTGAAACCGCGGCACTTCTCCCCGGGGCTTCACGCTTGTCTAAGCCCATTCTCTGCTCGGATCCACGCTTGTCCCGTCCGCTTCCGCCACGTTTCCCGCCTGCCTGCGATCTGCCGCCTTGCGACTTCTCACTCTGGGCTCCCGCCTGCACTCTGCCGCCCTGCGGCTTCGCTCCTTGAGCCCCTGCCTGGCCTCTGCCCTTCTGTCCTTGCTTTACTTTCTTCATAACACCGTTCTTCCTTCTCTTCCTGCCCGGCAGACCCGCGCCGCGCCTCTCAGCGAAAAACAGCTAGCCGAACGCGACTAGCTGTACACAGCGACTACCGGATAGGTTTATGTGGTCCGCGGCACGGGCCGCGGCGTTCTTATGTAGTGAGGTCTATCCCTGTTCCGAGGTTTTACTGATACGTCGACACTCCGCTTTCATCCGCGAATATCCGAAGATGGGACGGTAGAACGGAGAAGGTGCACGGCAGCGCCCCGCCGTATTCGCCGTCGAGATTGATCTGCACGTAATCCGGCGTCTTCACCTTAAGCTCGTTCGTGCGGAAGTGGATAACATGCGAATCGTTCAAATGTTCGCCGCGCAGCGCGAGCGTGACCAGCTTGATAAATTCGGCCAGATTCATTCGCTTGATAAGCAGGACGTCCAGCAGCCCGTCGTCCAGCTTGGATTCCGGCGCAAGACGTTCGAAGCCTCCGACAGAGTTGCTGTTGCAGATGAGGAACATCATGAACTCGTCATGGAAATCGCCGACGCCGGCCGCCTCGAACTTCAGCTCCGTGGGACGCAGACGCGTCATTTTCTCCAGACCCTTCATATAATAGGCCAGTTGACCGATCATCGTCTTAAGCTTGCTTGGCACGTCGTAGGTCAGCTCTGTCAAGGAGCCGCCCCCGGCAATGTTAATGAAGTAGCGGTCATTGGCCTTGCCTACGTCGATGGGTCTCGTATATTGCCCGATGATGAGATCGCAGGCGTATTCCCAATGCTTGGGGATGCCGGTCGCTCTCGCGAAATCGTTTGTCGTGCCTACCGGAAGGATGCCAAGAGGCGGTCGATTCGGCTTGTTCGCCAGTCCGTTGATGACCTCGTACAACGTTCCGTCTCCGCCCGCCGCGATGATCATATCGTAATCGCGATCCGCAGCGTCTGCCGCAGCGAGGGTCGCATCTCCTTCGCCGATCGTCGCATGACAGGTCGCCTCGATACCGCCCTGGTCAAGCCGCTGAAGAATGTCGGGAAGCCTGCGCTTCATCTCTTCCCTACCCGAAGTGGGGTTATAGATTAGTCTTGCCCGTTTCATCGAAACCTCGCTCCTCCTCTTTAATTGTCTCCTGCTTATGTCAGGTATCCGCTGTCGCGCAGCCAATCCGTCATCTGTGCCTTTAACCATCGGGGTATAGCCGGATGGGGCAGCATCGCCCTGCCATTGTATCTGTAATTCAACCCTTGCAGTCTGGAAGGGATAACGTGATTGCTAAAATATCCGGGGCTCAAAAACAACGGCACGACGATTACTTCGCGGTCCCGTTGTTCTGCTTGAAGCATCCTCAGCACGTCGGCCGCCATATCCGGCAGCAGCATGGCAGAAGCAGCGCGTCCGAATCCGCCCAGCAGGCGCAGCCGCTCCGCAAGTCCGGACAACCCCGCTTGCCAGCGCTCGTGGAACACGGGCTCCTTGCTTCCATGTCCGATAACCAGCAAAGCCTCTCTGGCAGGGTCGGTAGATAACTCCGCAATATTCGCCAGCAGCAGCTCGGCGATCTCCGGATCGTCGTCGATCGGCTTCCCATAGGTTACGCGCGCATTTACGCGGAACGTCCCCAGATCGCCCTCCAGCTTCGACAGCGGCGGCAGACCGAAAGCTTGACCGATCTCGTCCACATGCGTGCTCCCCGAAGAGACAAACAAAGGGATAACAAAAATATCGTTCACGCCTTGCCGTTCCAGCTCGTCGATGCCATCCTGGATCAACCTTCCCGCTACGATCTCCAGGAACGACGAAACGACGGGGACTTTGGCATCTATTGCAGCCGCATTCACCGCTTCGTCAACAAGCTTGATCCAGTTCTCCTCGCGCGAGCCGTGGCTAACGACCAATATGCCGGGTGTATGCATCCGATGCGCCCCCTTATTTGCCGAGACGCTCCAATGCCATCTTGTAACCGTCGTTGCCGTAATTGAGGCAACGCTTTACGCGAGAGATCGTTGCCGTGCTTGCGCCCGTCTCCGCTTCGATCTGGTTGTATGTACTCCCTTTGCCCAGCATGCGCGCTACTTCCAGGCGTTGAGACAAGGATTGGATTTCGTTTACCGTACAAAGATCGTCGAAGAAGACGTAACATTCCTCTACCGACTTCAACGTAAGGACCGCCTCGAATAGTTGGTCAATTGCTTTATCGTTCAGCTTCTTCAGCTGCATGCGCATTCACTCCCATAGTCACTATAAATTCTATTGTATCCTTTTGTCGGCGTTTGTTCAAACACAACCGTTCCCCTTCGTTGTAATTAGGAAGAATGTACGGGCTAATAACTATAAATTTATTAGGGAATCGGGACATTCGTCCAATCCAAGCGTTTGCCTATCCCATAAGCTAGTAGAAAAGAAGGGTTGTGATCCGTTGTGAATCCTTATCAAAATCCCGGAGCTGGCGGGCGCGGCAACAGCCACGGGAACGATACAAGGAACATGCAAGTCAGCGAACAAGGCTTCTCGCATCGACAAGGCCAAAGCATGCTGAACCGTCCATATAGCGGCTTGCATGGCGGCTTCCAATATGACGACATGCCAACAAGGCAACATCAGCCGCAATCGTACCCGACTTATCCCGTCATTGTCCACCAGGAATCACCGCGAGAGGGCCAGTCGAACCTGCTGCCAACCGTCTTGCCGCCGACGCAGAACAGTTTGCTGCCTGCCCCGCCTGCCTCTGGAGGAGGCGGCAAAGGGTTCTCGCTTGCAAACTTGCTCAAATACGCGAATCCGACCGAGATCAAAGGTTTTGTTGACCGTATGGGCGGACTGGACGGCATCCTCTCCACGGTGACCAAGGTGCAGAAGGTCGTCGGAAGCGTCTCCCAAATGGCTCCGCTCATGAAAGTGTTTATGGGCTCCTTCGGCAAGAAATCCCAGCCTGCACCAAGCGACAACGGAGGTTCCGGACTGTCTCGTCCGCGACCTCGCAAACGCCGCACCACTAACAGTGGAAGCGGACGGAAGTCGTCAGTGAAACGCCAGAACCGCCCAAGACGCAGAAGGTAAAAATTTGTAACGACACAAGGGACATTCCGATCATCGTCTAGTCCGGAGAGGATAACGATGAGGGAGTGTCCCTTGTTAGTTGAGAAAACCTCAATCGGGGCCTTTCGAAGATGGGCGACCGCGTTTAGAGGCAGGTTTGTGTTGAAGTGTTGTACGGCTCACAGAAATAATGCCTTGATGATCCAGAAGAAGAACATCGCGAGCACCGCCGTAATCGGGATCGTAATGAACCAGGCCACCACGATTCTGCCCGCTACGCCCCAGCGCACGGCCGAGAAACGTTTCGCGCTGCCTACGCCGAGAATCGAGGACGTAATGACATGCGTCGTGCTGACGGGAAGGTGGATTAACGTTGCCGTTAGGATAACGACAGCGGATCCGATATCAGCCGCGAAGCCGTTAATCGGCTCGATCTTGAATATCTTGGTACCCATCGTCTTGATGATCTTCCAGCCGCCGACTGAGGTACCGAGCGCCATCGCAGTTGCAGCGGAGAGCTGCACCCAAAACGGAATATGGTCCGTGTTTTCTTGGACCCCGGCAGCGACTAGCGCGAATACGATAATGCCCATCGCCTTCTGCGCGTCGTTTGTACCGTGCGAGAACGATTGGAACATCGCCGTAATGACCTGCCCGCCTCGGAAGCCTTTGTTGATGGTATGCGGGCTGCTTTTCGCGAACACGCGCTTAAGAATCCACATCAGCAGGAAGCCCATTGCGAACGCGATAAGCGGAGACAGAAGAAGTGCTTTTAGAATATCGATGAATCCGCTGGCATTCAGCGAACTCATACCCGCTCCCACGATTACCGCTCCGGCCAATGAACCGATGAGCGCGTGCGAGGACGAGGACGGAATGCCGAACCACCAAGTAATCAAGTTCCATGCAATAGCAGACAGCAAGGCGGCAATGACGATCTCGATGCCGAACTCCAGGTCTGCCGGGTTGGCCACGCCGCTGCCGATCATCTTGGCTACGCCTGTAAACGTAATCGCGCCGAGGAAGTTCATGACTGCCGCCATGAGGACGGCAAGCTTTGGCTTGATGGCGCGCGTCGATACCGAGGTCGCGATCGCATTGGCCGTGTCGTGGAACCCGTTAATAAAGTCGAAGGCTAGCGCCAGGAAAACGACGATCCATAATACATATATCTCCATGTGTACGACTCCTGCTCCTCTGGATTAGCTGTTACGCATAATGATCGATTCCAGTATATTCGCTACATCCTCGCAGTAGTCGGTCGTCTGCTCAAGACGCTCGTAAATTTCCTTGCGCTTGATAAGCTCGATCGGGTCCTTTACGTTAGCGAACAGACTTGTCACACTGACGCGGAGCAGATCGTCGGCTTGATTTTCAAGTTCGTTAATGGCGATTGTATGCTCTCTCATCGCTAGCAGCTTCTTTTGCGTGAGCAATTGAATCGCCTTGCGAATCTGATGAGTAGAACGTACGATAACGTCGGCGAACAACGTAATATATTCGTCCTTCTCACGAACATTGTACATTTCGAACCGGGAAGCGCATGCCTCGATTCCGTCCAGGACATCGTCCAGCGAGGTCGTGAGGGCCATGATGTCCTCGCGTTCGATTGGCGTGATGAAGGTTTTGTTAAGTTCTTTCAAGATGGTGTGCGTAAATTGATCGCACTGGCTTTCCATCTCTTTCATTCGCTTGGCGAATGCCGTCAAGTTCGACAGATCCGAAACGCCTGCAGCGAAATATTCGGTGGCTTCAACCAAAGTATCGCCCATCGCTTCGAGCGTTGTGAAAAAAATGTCCTTTTTCTTAAACATGTCAATCCCCTTATCCACTAGAAAATGGTATGTCGCTGACGGACAGTAACTCGCCCTAACGTAGTTTACACTACAATTGTTAAGGGAATGTAAACATCCATGAAAAATTTAAACATATTTTTTCGCGTACCACAATAGTTCCATCGTAATTTGTGATGAGAAAATCTCAACGTACACGCTTCCTATGCGGTAAATAACAGGAAAAGAGGATTCCGCAGCGGAATCCTCTTTTAACGTTCCGCCTCCTTAGCTTATCCAGCGCTGGCGGATTGTACCCATGCCACATGCTCGGCGAGCGCCGGCTTGTTAGGCACGATATGTATATAAGTTTTGCCCGGCACCAGCGAGATCTCGGCACCTTCCTTCGTTGCGAACCGGATCATGTCGTCCGGAGCGGACACCCAGTCGATATCGATCTTCTTTCCTTTCTGGAACAGGTAGGCTTTGCCTCCCGACACCAGGTCGACGGACAGTCTTCCGACATCATCAAGCGTCCTGTGCGTTGTCTCGAATACAATCAGATTGGCCGCGGCAAGCGTAGCGTTGTTGTTCAAGTCGATATGAGGTTCGCCGTTGATCGACCGGCTGTAAAGACCGGAGGTCTCATCGTAGATATAACCTACCTTATAGCTGTCCATCAGAAATTTGATCGTAATGTCGCGCGCATCCTCGGCGCCAGACGCGTCGGCGACCGTCCCGTTCTCCGAGAACTGATAGACGGGGACTGGCTTGTCATCGCTGTACTTCTTTTTCTCGGCTCCTTCGCGAAGCTTCTCCAGCGAGGAATACAAATTATGCGGAGCCTTGCGGTCCTTGCTTCTCCAGAAGTACGAGCCTGCGTTCGTGATTTCGTCGAGATAAGGTTTGCCTTGCTTCTGCAGAATGCCATAAGCTTCGGGACTACCGCCCGCATGGGCCATTACCGCTCCGTAGCTGTCGGCGATATCGATCAAATATTTGCGGTTGCTGCGAATAGGACCAATCGTGTCGGAGAGCGACTCCGTGCTTTGGAAGATCGCGACAAGCCTGGTAATGCCGCCTTCGGCGAGCACTTCCCAGATGACGTCGGCTCCCGTCAAGCCGGACTGCGGTCTGGCCGCGGAGAAGTTGTTGATCATAACGGCCATCGGTCTAAACTTTGCCTCTTGCGCAAGTCCGATGCCGGATAAAGGCGCTGTGTAGGGAAGCGGCGCAGCAGTCGGAATTGGAGTTGCTTCCATCGTCGGAGAAGCCGTCGGCTCCGGCGGTACGTTAACGGGAGCTGCATTACTGCCGCCGCATGCTGCCGTCATCACGATTGTAGCCGCAAGCATAGCTGCGAGACTTCCCCGCAATCGGTTGTTCATGAATAACCCGCCTCTGCTAGAAAGTTGGTAATCATAGAATCTTTTACCGTCTATCTACTATTTAAGCACAGGTTAGGGCGAGATGTCTCGACAAAAATTATCTTTTTTCCGTCAAATCGACCAGTGAAGCCAATCCTGCTGCTTGCGGTCGAGGCCTGACAGCCACTCCGCGGTCACGCGAATCGCCTCTTCCTGATGCTGCTTGGAGGAATAGGTATGGCCCGCCTGGAAAATAATCTCTTTGTCGCACAGCCCCTCGCTTCTCGTCCAGAAGACCTTCTGATACAGGAAGCTGTAGTCGACGGGAATGAGCTCGTCGCTCGTGCCATGAACAAGCAGCACCTCTCCGCCGAAACGTGTCGCCGATTGGAACGGCTGATGCTCCATCAGGGATTCGAAGAACACAGTCTGGAGAGAGTAACCGGCATAGTCGGTTCTGCCTTTCGTGACCGCCTCGTCATAGCCGGCCTTCCCGACAATTCGAACGATGTCGGTAAACGGATATCCGACGGCTGACCACATGATAAGCCGCTTGACCCGCTTATCCTTCACCGCGGTCAACAAGGCGACGGCGCCTCCCAGGCTGTGTCCCAGCAATACGATACGCGAAGGATCCACGCAATCCATTCCATACACATAATCGATGGCCGTCCTCGTCTGATCGATCATGGCATTGAAGCCGAGCGCTCCGTAGTCCCCGCTGCTCTCTCCGCAGCCGCCATAATCGAAGCGAAGCACGTAGGAGCCTTGCGCCGCAAGCTCCCTTGCCGCCTTTACGAATAGACGGTCAACGCCGACCCGGCTGCCGATAAATCCATGGCATATGACGATGGCCTGACGCTTCTCGTCCAGATGATGTCCTCTCGTTGGATAATGCAGGGTAGCTTGCAGATCCAGATCTCCATGCTTAAGAGTCAATTGCTTCTCCATGACCATTCCTCCAATACCAAAATTCTATATATAATAATTCCTATAAGTTAACTATGAATTAGATGCATTCATCCTAACATTTCCACGGGCAGACTGTCAACGGGTACCCCGCATGGAGTTGGCAATTGCAGCGCACACTAATACAAAAAAGCCGATCCTCCCGCAAGAGATTCGGCTTGGCGTGCAGTAAAACAATATCAACATCGGAGGTGAACGAAATGTCTGAAATGCCATTGTGGATTGCATGGCTTCGCGACAACTGGCTGTCGATTATGTTATGCGCCGGCGTTATTATCGCCGTCATATACGTCATAGCCAATCGGAAGCTGCTTTTCTTTAAGGAGTAGACTGCTCCCGCGTGCAAGAGGTTGTTCAAAAAGTCCGCTTCCCATTACGAAGTAACTCTAGATGCATACTCGACGTCGAATATTGAATTCAGCCGAACCTTCCGGTGCTCACGTAGCTTCCACTACGCTCCGCTCCTCAGGTCCTAGCTTCATTCAATCTTCTCGGCACTGAGAACCGAACTTTTTGAACACGAACTATAAGGTATCGTAATCGTCGCGATCGTTCCCGCTCCCCGTTCGCTGTCGATACGAAGCTCGCCGCCGTGCAGCTCTATGATTTCCTTGCAAATCGCCAGCCCCAGGCCAGATCCGCCTTGACCGGAGCTGGCTTTGTAGAATTTCTCCGTAACATGGGGCAGATCCTCCGCTTCAATCCCGCATCCCGTATCCGAAACCGTCACCCGCGCCACGTGCAACTCTTCCGATACTGTAGTCGCCACACGAATCGTCCCTCCCGGAGGCGTGAACTTGAACGCGTTGTCGATGAGATTAATAACGACCTGCTTGAGACGGTTCGCGTCGCCGCTGACGACAATCGGTCCCGCCGCGTAAGACGCCATCAGCTTCACTCGCGTCCCTTCCTCCCGCACGGCCAACTGTCTGACCGTTTCCTTGACAGGGCCGTTCAAGTCCAGCACCTCGGTGTGCAGCTCCATAGAGCTTGCGGACAGCTTGGAGAAGTCCAGCAGATCCTCGACAAGACCGGTGAGCCGTTCCGTTTCCTTGCTAATGATGGAGAGCCCGAGCTTGACCTCTTCGTCGTCGCGGTCCGGCTCGCTTTCCTTCAACGTTTCGCTCCAACCCTTGATGGAGGTAAGCGGGGTTCGCAGTTCATGCGATATCGACGATATAAAATCATTTTTGAGCTTCTCCCGTTTGTTCAGCTCGCTCACCATCACGTTAAACGTCTCGGACAGCTGTCCAATTTCGTCCCCGCTGCGTTTCATCGCTCGTTTCGTCCAATCTCCCTCCGCCATATACCTCGCCGCCCGCTTCAATTCCTGAATCGGTCCCACGATGCGCTGCGCCAGGAACAGGCTTAAGCCCAGAAACAACAGGATAACGGATATTCCCGTGATGACGGCCATCTGGATCAGCTGCCCCACCATGCTGTCTACCCGCTCCAGCGACGACGTATACCGCAGCAAAGAAACGACGCGCGTATCCCCGCGCAGCGGAACCGTGACGGATGTCACCCGCTCGCCGTAATAAGGATCCACGCCGCTCCAAGTGCCTGTTTGTCCCGCCATTGCGCTTCTAACGTCGGCCGACGAATAGCGAATGCGGGGAGCGAATCCGTCCGAGTCAATACGCAGTTCGCCCTCGCTGCTGAGCAGCTGGATTCGTGTGGGACCGCCGTCGGCCATATTTTGAAGCAAATAATCGGCCTGGTCATGCAGACTAAGCGAAGTCAGCGACCGGCTGTGCTGCGTAAAGGCAGATTCGGCGCGCTGCTTCACGGAGCTCTGCGCGCTGCCGTAATAATAATTCCAGATGAGTATGACGAATGCTGCTCCCAGCACCGCGACTACCAGCGCAATCAGCAGCAGATAGCTCCATACCATCTTCGCCTTAATGCTTCTCATTCCGCAGCTCCCCGTCTCCAGCGATAACCGAACCCCCAGACCGTCTCGATGAACGCCGGTTCCGAAGGACTTTCTTCTAACTTCTGCCGAATGCGCCGGATATTGACGTCCACAACCTTAAGATCGCCAACATAATATCGACCCCATACCTCGGTCAAAATATGATCCCTGCTCACGCTTTTACCCGCGCTCTCCATAAGCAGCCTTACCAGCGCCCACTCGGTAGGGGTGAGCACGATCTCCTGGCCGTTTTTCCATAACCGCCGCTGAGATACCGACAGGCGGAACGGACCGCTGACGACCTCATCGGACGGACTCAGGATATTTTGGATACGGACCGGCAAGCTTTCCTCAGGAATTGTCTTACTGTCGGATTGAGTCAATGCTCCGTCAATGGCGCTTGCTGATTCCGATGCAACAGCCGATTCCGCCTGAGAAACGGCTTCTCGATCTACCGCGGTCACCGGCTGCGGTTCCGCATGCATCCGACGATAGAGCGACTTGATCCGCGCGACTAGCTCGCCAGGGCTAAACGGTTTCTGCACATAATCGTCGGCGCCTAGCTCCAATCCCTTGATCTTGTCCTCTTCCTGCGACTTCGCCGTCAGCATGATGATACCCATCCGGGGATATCGCGCTCTGAGTTGCTCGCATACTTCGAACCCGCTGATTGTAGGCAGCATGACATCAAGCAGCGCGATATCGAACGGTCCGTCGTTTTCAGCGCAAGCAAGCGCTTGTTCGCCGTTTTCCGCCTCGGTTACGATCATATCGTTGCGCCTGAGATTAATGCGGACAAACCCCCGTATCGATTCTTCATCCTCCAGCAACAAGATTCGCATTGGATATTCCCCCCCCTTTCTCTGCTATTCCGAGAAATCGATCCGAAGCCGCTCCAGAAACTGCTCCTTCTCTTTTAGCATCTCCTCGGCCTCCGCCCTGGAATGCGCAGTTAATGAAGTCGCGTCGCCGAGCGTTTCATCGTACAATACTGCCGCATATAGGTTGCCCCCGTACGTGCCAAGCGTTCGGAAGGTCCGCTTCTCTTCCCGCCATACATGCTCCACGCCATCCCATTGGTTTTTCGGTACGACATGGATGGAGACGAGATCGGCCCTCTCCGCCGTGTCCGGATTGTAATATTGCAGCGTGACGACTCCATAGCTTGCTCTTGGCGGTTTCTCCAGCGTGTACTTCCCTTGCCAAGCCTCAGGAATGTCGAGAAGCAGACCGTAGCTCTCGTCTAAATATTGCTCTGCTATCTTCCGGAACTCGTTCCTGCCGTCCCATTGCAGCCACTCCGTTATCCACAACGAATCGGAATAAGGGACGCCCTCTTGTCCCGGGGCCTCCCATGTCCGCTGAAGCTCGATGATACCATCGCCGTTCATATCGCGGCTGACCGTTGGCTTGCCGGCAAAGCCGTAGCCCAACTTTTCCTGCTCGGGCGTCGGGAACACAAGCGACAGATCGCGCCCGTTCCAGGCATACATATAAGTGAGCATGCTGTGCGCGCCAGTGCCGCCCTCCAGCAGTATCCCTTGATGGCGTGGAGAGATGCTCCCCATCTTTATGCGCTCGAACAGATTGACGCCTTCCGGCAGCGTTGTCTTGGCTCTTGATGCTAGCTTTCCGTCTTCCCAAGTGTAGACGGCCAATTGAAAGACGGGCATGATGAGCTCCGCCGTCGTGCCGGAGAAGGAGGTTCCGCTTATAACCGCGAGCACCTGCTTGCCGTCGCGATTAAGATCCGATGTATCGGCGAGACTAAACGGCAATGAGGCTGCCGGCACCATCGTCAGCTTCCCCTTATCGTTGCGCGCCGCCTTGTTCGAGAAGGAATACATCTCCAGCATCGATGGACTGTCGAACGCGCCTGCCCAGCCTACCGCGAGCTCCATGACGCCGTCTCCATCCATATCTATGATGCTCAGCCAAGTCATCTCGCGAGCAAGAGGCTGCTGGACGAGCAGCCATTGCCGCCAGCCATTGTCCGTATGACGCAGCGTCATAATCTCCGGCGAGCTGTATTCATTGTAGTAGGTAACGACCGCTTCGTTTTTGCCGTCTCCATCCAGATCGATTAATCGGACCGCTTCCATGACATCGTTGCTATGCGGCAGCATAAGAATGCTGAACTCCGGCAACGCCTTCGTCACAGCTGCGAGCAGTTGCTCCTTGTCCTCGCCGATTTCCGGCTTCAGCAGCAGATCTGCAGGAGCCGCCGTATATTGGCAGCCGGCAAGCATCAGCAAGCTTAACATCGCTCCCAGAGGCATCAGCCTCATGAATACCTTCAAGCTGCCGCCGCCGGATTTTCGGGAAATGCTTACGGCTCCTTTGCTCGTAGCGCTCTCGCGGTATGCAGTTGGAGAAGTCTGGCTGGCATGCGGCATAGCTGATGATCTCCTTCTTCTCTTTTAGAGGTTGACACGTATTTCTAGAGGTTGACACGTATTTCTAAAGGTTGTTCAAGGGTCAAGGCAGTTCGTCCACCGTAACGAGCGTGTAACCCAACTTATGCAGGTCGTCGATAATCCCCGGCAGCGCCTCGACCGTATTCTTAATATGCTTGCTTCCGAATGAATGCATTAATATTATACCATTAGGCTTCGTGTCTTGAATAATCATCTGACGCATGTCGGCGGGAGAAGTACCCGCCCAATCCCTCGTGTCCACCGTCCAGCCCGTGTGCACCCGGTCTTGCGCTTTAAGAATCTGCTTTACCGTATCCGACATCGACCCGTATGGAGCCCGGAACCATATCGGCTTCTCGCCGAGCACTTCCTTGATCGCCTCATCCGTTTTATTAATCTGCTCCAGGATGACCGATTTCTCTTGTTTCTTGAGATCTTTATGATTTTGCGAATGATTGCCGATCGTATGTCCTTCGTCCGCAATGCGCTGCAGCACCTCGGGATACAACTTCACTTGCTGGCCAACGACAAAGAACGTCGCTTTGACCCCTTTTTCCTTCAAAATATCCAAAATCGCCGTCGTATATTTTTTATCAGGACCGTCGTCGAAAGTGAGTGCCACCAGCTTCTTGCCATTATCGCTATTTCCTTGCTCTGCCGGAACGGACGGTTTATCCGGCTGACCGCCGGCATTGGCGCCTTCGCCAGGTTTGCCTCCGGAATTGCCGGAGCCAGTCCCTCCGTTAACGGAGCCATTACCGTTACCTGCTCCGATTCCCGCACCAGTGCCCGTGCTGCCATTCTTTCCTCCGTCACCATTGCCGTTTTGGCCGTTTGCTCCTTCTGTTCCGTTGCCGCCGGCATTATCGCCACCGTTGCCCGCACTTCCTCCCGAGCTGCCGTTGCCGGAGGAGCCGCTCTGACTTCCGCTTCCCGTTCCATGCCCGTTTTGCGGCTCGCCAGAGCCGCCCTGGTCTCCGGAGCCTCCGACGCCGGTCAACGTACCGTCCTGATCCGCTGCCCCTCCGCCTCCGTTACCCGAGCCTGAAGCCGTTCCGCCTTGGATCGTCTCTCCGCCTTTGACGACGGACGGGATGATTGCCGACATCCCCATCGACATCGATCTCCCTGCCGCGCAGCCGGCAACCCAGAAGAAAACCGCCACAATAACCATTAATAGAACCAATCTCCGACGACGACGTTTTTTTGTCCTGTCCATCCTTCTCACCTTCTAATCTGCTGATAGTTTAATCTTATCGGAAGAATAGATTTAGAGAGTTACAAAAGAGTAACATCATTCGGGAAATAATGACAAGAAATAGTGACAAGAAATAGTGACAGCTAGACAGCAAGAAGACCTCTATTCCTTTGTAAAGGTAGAGGCCTACTTTTTTAATATGATCTCCGAACGAGATAATACTAAGTAATCGGACGGAGCAGCAAGTTTCGCAAATAGACAGTCGACTCTGTAGCCTCGCCCCTTGCTATAATTCCCTCCAGCTCACCAGAAGGTATGGAATCAAGCAGACGGTTAAAAGCCTCCATCGCCAGCACACCCTCGCGTACCGCAGCCAGACCGTCCTCGCGATATGGATACTGGTCGATGGACAACCAGCCTTGGTAGCCCAGGCGCCGCAGCCAATAGAAGAACTCTAGCGTCTCGATCGTATGCACGCTGCCTACAATCATATCATCGTCCCAATGACGATAGTTGTCGTTCATATGGACATGGAACAGCTTGCCGCCGTATTGCTGCAGCAAAGCGGCCGCCTCGGCTGGCGTCTCGTAAGCGTTAAGCGAATGACCAAAGTCAATCGTTACGCCCACATTGTCTCCTCCCGCTTGCTGCGCGATCAGCAGAGCGTTTGCAGCCGTACTGAGCAGGCCGTGCGTACGCGGTTCCTTGATTTTGTACTCCAGGCTATAGCGCACATCGCTGCGATGCTGGCTTGCTTCCCGGATCCCCTCTACGAACCATTGCCGCTCCTGCACATAATCCGACTGAAATAAATAATCGTAACCGTCTTGTCCCGGCCATAACGAAAGCAGATCACACCCGAGTTCCACCGCAACATCGGCCATTTCCTTCGTATGCGAAATCGCTTCGGCGCGTATGGACGCCTCCTTGGATGCAAAACTTCCCTTTTTCCACTTTGGTTGGCCAAAATGATCCGGAATAATGGAGGCCAGCTTGAGCCCGGTTCTGTCCAGACAATCCTTTAGCTGCCTTACGTTCCCTTCGGTCACATGCCAAGTGCCAACCAGCTCGACTGCCCCGACTTGGGGAATTTGAGCCGCTCTTTCAAATAGCTGCTCGATCGTATAACGATCCCCGTAGCCCGTCGGGACGAAACGGTCCGAACTCGAGCCGAGATTGGACAATATTACGGCATATCCTGCAAAGGTCATTTTACTTCCTCCAATGGATTTATTATTTTGTTTATTTTTCACCAGTCCAACACTACTCCAAGATGTGGTTCTGTTCGATCCGCTATGAGGCGCCAAGCGTCGGCCGCTTGATCAACTGGAAAACGATGCGTCACAAGCGACTGCGTATTCAGCCAACCGTCGTGTATCCCGGCAATCGTTTCATTGATCCTTCCGCGCGTCCATCCGGAAGGTGCCTGGAGCGTAATTTCCTGATTTCGCAGCTTCTGTATATCAAAGGATCCGGCTCGGCCGTAAAAACCGGCAGATACAAAATACGAATTACGTTCGAGCAGAGGCAGCAGCTCGTCTACGGCGCCGAGATCGCCTACCGTATCGACGATTATGGCTACCCCCCTGCCCTTTAGAAACTCCGTCGCCGCAGTCCTGAGCGGGCTAACGGTAATATTTTTCCCCTTTAACCCGCTGGCCAGCATCTGCAGCCGATAATCGTGTTTGCCCGCCACCAATACGTCTGCCTGGCGGTGCAGCAGCGTCTGTGCAGTCCAGTGACCAACCATCCCGTCACCAAGTACAATCGCGCAATTGCCGGGTGACACGGCGGGCCGCATCCCGCAATTGTAGCCGACTTGCGCCAGCACCGTGCCGCTAAACGCCGTACCATCCGCACCTTCTGGCAGTTTCCATACCTGATCCGCCGGCGTAATGGCGGGACTCACATGACCAGCCATCGGATCAAACATTCCGTTTACCTTGCTTAACGTTGCAAACACATGGTCTCCGGGAGAAAAATCCGTCACTTCGGCACCGACCGAACGAACCCTCCCCGTCTTTTGATAGCCAGCAACGATCGGGAATGGCCATGCGGCTCCAGTCACATACGGAGTATCTCCGCCGAGCCGCTCCCCCCTTAAAAACGACGACTCCGTTCCGTTGCTGATCCACGACACCTTAACGTCGATGACGACGTCCTGCGGTCCCGGTTCGGGCAGCTCAACCTCTCTCACTTGCACCTTTAGCCGATCATCGAATACTACCGCTTTTCCTTTCATAACCTGTTCCTCTCTCCCTGCATCCGTTAAACTTCCGTGATGGATAAATTTTTAATCTGCATGCCTGCCTTGTAGATGCCAGGAACCTCCCAGCCGATGTAGACAGCGGACAATTCAAGCTCTTCATAGGCGACATCCGTCAAAAACCCATTATTTTTGGCTACCGTTAGCGCGTCCAGTATCGATGCCTTGAGATCCAGATCAACCGACTGCCAATTGCCATTGCCTGTCGGTTCGTTATAAATCGATGACGCTCCGAGTGTATAAATCAACTGATGAGTATCGCCCGAAGGATGAAATCCGCTGTCGATATGCCACGAAGCCGGGACATATGTATAACGGCTGTCAAAGATCGGTATCCCGAAATTAATAAAATCGCCGCTGCCTCCGCTGTCATTTAAAATAAGATACACGACCGCCATTGCCGCATGATAAGCCGGATTGTAATCGACCGGATTCATCAACGACTGCATCTCCGTAATCCTTGTATCGAACCTGACATTGAGATCGTGATTTAACGATAAGGAACGCGGCGAGCCGATGCGCTGCTCCAGATAGAGATGCAGCCACGGGTCAGACACACTGTCTCGCGGCTCGTCATATTCAAGTCCCGCATCTACGGACAGCTCGAGCGTGCCGTCGTCGTCGAGCGCAACCGTCTTGTACGCGTTGCTGTATAGATATCGACTGCCGGCCCGCACGCCGGCAATAGAAGCGAGATCGCTCCTTGAATTCCACTGCGAAAAATTCCATATGGGCGTGTAGCCGTAGATATCCTTGCCGAAATCAACAACCCCCGTCACCTGCACGCCGCCTTGTGCGGGATGATACACTTGTGCTCCTTGGGCAAACTCCGGATCCAGCAGCCAATTTGTCGACTCCGGCAATGAGTCGATGCCGACTCCGATATCGTTGATGGACAGTAATCGATATTGAAACGGATTGCTGGAAGCTGTTGCGGCCCCGATCGAAAAATATGCCTTGCCTCCGCTAAACCAGTTGTCCATAATCTGATCCAGCCCCGTGGAAGCGGCAATCGGCTGGCCGTTAACCGTCAGGAAACGCGTCCCGGCAGCATTACGGCCGTATTCGAAGCGCAGCAGGTCATTCCAATTCGCGCTGATCGAGCCTCCGCCGATCCACTTCCAGCCGGGCACCCAGTCTTGCTCATCTCCCGCTTGCGGCTCCGAAATCCGGTATACCTCGATATCCAGACGATCCTCGCTATACGGACGAATAAATATGTTTAATCCTTTGACGCTGCCTGGATCTCCTAACCGAAAAAAGGAGGGGCTGCTGAGCCAATTCAAGCTCAGCCAGCTGTCTATGCCCTGGCTGCCCCAGCCTGGCACCTCGCTTAACATAACCTCGACGGCGAAACGTTCGGACGGAAGCTTCCTATTTAATACGAGTCCCGCCGCATGACCAGTAAAATCGTAATTGCCCTGCCCTGTGACCACTATGCCTTCACTGGCTTCCTCCGCCTCAAACGGAGCCCACAATCCGTTTTGCATGCCGCCCTTCAAGCGACTCCAGTTATAAAAGGCAGAGCGCAGCAGCGCAGGACGGTCATCGACGCTCAACAGCCTATAACCAAAAGTATTCGCGCCTGACGCAGCTGCTCCAATAGAAAAATAAGCATCGCCATTTACAAACCAGCTGTTGTCGATTTGAGACAGATCCGCGCTTATTGGCGTTCCGTTCGCATACAGCGTACGCTCTCCCAAAGCGTCGGTGCGGACCTCGAAGCGAAGCGGTGTGTTCCAGCTTGCAACAAGACTGCCTCCGCCGATCCCTTTCCAGCCTGGCACCCAATCGTTCTCGTCTCCAGGCTGCGGCTCCGACAGACGATAAACCTCGATATCCAGACGATTGGCACTATAAGGTCTAACAAATACCGTCAAGCCTTTGCTTGCGGATGGCGCGCCCAGCTTAAAATAGGTCGGCTGGTTCAACAAATTGAAGTTAATCCAGCTGTCCGTCCCCTCGCTCCCCCAACCCGCAACCTGATCCAGTCTTAGATCGACCGCGAACTGACCGAGGTCTACAGCCTCCGTTCGAACAATGCCCGCAGCATGGCCTGCAAAATCATAATTTCCCTGGCCTGTAATCGCAATGCCGTCATCTTCATCAGTTACAGAAAACGGCGCTCGCGCGCCGTTCAAAATACCACCTTCTAAAGTCTGCCATTCTACCGATGTCACAGCGCTGCTGATCCGAACGCCGGAAGTCTTAACGTCCTGCAACGGAGTGCTGGAGATAAGACCCTTCTTGTCAATCAAATTGATATAATGAGCTTTTGCTTCCGCAGGCAATTGTGCCGCAAACGTTTTGCCGTCCGCACCGGCATCCATACTCACTTTTGTCCACTGCGGCTTTAGCTCATTAGCCGCTTTCGTTGTGTAGTAAAGCTCCGCATCGGCAATCGAAGAAGATGCAGCCTCGATACTGAGCTGCCTCCCATTAAGCTCAAAGCGAACGATTTTCGGCAATGGCGTGCCTCCAGCTACTATGCTGTCCGCAAAGGCAAATAGTTCTTCCGGACTCATCCCCTGCTCCTGTCCGTGCGTCATGCCATGATGAATGCTTAGCACCGAATCCGATGGAACCGTCTCATACGATTGCGAGAACACGCTCAGCGGAAAATGTTCGTCGGCATCCCCGTTTAGCCACAGCATAGGCATGGAGGCTTTCGCCAAATACGCGGCAGGCTCCCACAGGCTATCGAACTTCTGCTGCGTCTCCTTGTTCCAGCTGCGATAAGTATCGCCAAAATAGCTGGGCGAGTCGGAGACATGGCCGGCTCCGTAGACGGATGCGGCAAAGCTGAAACGATCGTCTACACCTGATGTGATAGAGGTCAATACTCCGCCCCATGAAATGCCGACAAGTCCGATTCGTGATTCGTCCACGGCCGGCATCGAGCGCAACAGCGAATGAGACAGGATAATATCGGCAACTGCGTGATAGGTCCACTGATCTTTTACCGGCTTGTTAAGATCGCGCCATACGGCCTGATTGGCAGGACCGCTGAATTCATGGCGATCATACGATCCTTTTGCCGCGTTCCAAGGTGGAACATTACCCTCAAGGTCCATCGCGATCGCGGCATACCCTCTGTCGTTCCACAGCTTGACCCAATCGGCAAAAGCGGTTCCGAGTCCTCCATGCGCGAGCACGACAGCCGGAACCTTGCCGGACTTCGCTTCTTCCGGCAGCCCTATATAAG
Source organism: Paenibacillus agaridevorans (assembly GCF_003112455.1). GTDB lineage: Bacteria > Bacillota > Bacilli > Paenibacillales > Paenibacillaceae > Pristimantibacillus > Pristimantibacillus agaridevorans. The sequence goes on along the minus strand of NZ_BDQX01000291.1, from coordinate 116,354 downwards.
CGAACACTTTTGTCTGCCGTCCTTCATAAGGCTGCCCTTCGAACCAGATGGCCTGTACGTTGCCGACATCACGTGCAGGATCCCGCTCATAAGCTGGCGCCTGTTTAAGCGTCGCCATCTCCCACGGCGCTTTTACCGTAGGAGGAGAAGAGGACGGCTCTCCGCCGCCTCCCCTTTTTTCTATGGCATCCAGTACATTTAGCAATGCCTGCACCGCTTCGGAACGAAGCACTTGCCCATCCGGAGCGAACATGCCATTGCTTCTGCCGCGCATAAGCTCCAGTTCAACCGCTCGCTCGACATCCTCCTGCGCCCATGCCGATACCTGATTGGCATCCGCCAAAGCGGACGCGTCCATTGTTCCCTCATTTGGGTCTCCACCCTTGTAGGCGTATGACCGCACCAGGAACGCCGCCATCTGCTGACGGCTAATACCCGCATTCGGCGCAAACCGATTTTCGTCCACGCCTTGCACCAGACCGGCGGCATATGCGTTCGAGATATCCGCTGCATACCAGCTGGCCGCAGCAACATCGCGGAAAGGCTGTCCCGCCGAAGCGGATGGCAATTTCAACGCCCGATTTAACATAACCGCGAATTCGGCGCGTGTAATCGACTGATTTGGCCGGAACGTGTAGTCCGTATTACCGAACACGATACCTTGCAGCGCAGCCCGCTCAATCGACTTTTCCGCCCAATGTCCTGGCGTATCCAGATATTTGCCCGTAGGTGGCGGCGTATCCAGCATCGCCTTGGCTCCTTGCACGCTGCGGAGCGTGTACGCAAACGGTGTATCAGTGCCCGCCGCCGCGCCTATGGAGAAATACGCTTGCCCGTTTTTAAACCATTTGTCCTCAATCTGTTCCATCTCGCTGTCCATCTTGGTGCCGTTGATGTATAAATCTCCAGCTGCCTTCTCGTCGGTCCGAATCTCAAATGTGATATCCTTGTTCCAGATCGCCTTGATCGTACCGCCGCCAATCCCCTTCCAGCCTGGTGCGAAATCCCCTTCGTCGCCGGGCTTTGGTTCGGACAATCGGTAGATTTCGATGTCCAGCGAATCCGTGGAACGAGGCCGGATAAAAACCGTCAAACCTTTGGCGGCCGCCGGATTGCCAAGCGAGAAGTAACGCGGCTCATGCAGCAAATTAAAATTAATCCAGCTATCCACGCCGTCCTTTCCCCAACCTGCCACTTTATCGATGCGCATCGTCATGGAAAATTTTTTTCGGTCAACCGACTTCTTGAGCAGCACGCCTGCCGCTCCTCCTCCAAAATCGTAGTTTCCGCTGCCCGTTATGCTTAGGCCATCTAACGTGCTCACCGCTTCAAACGGCATGATCTGGCCATTAAACGTACCGCCCGACAGCTTCTGCCAGGGCTGACCGGCAGCCATTACCGAGCCGGCTCCCATCAGCAGAAATACAAATGCTATCAAAATTGCCCCTCTATAGGCCATTTGGTTAGCTCCTCTCGATTAACATGCCCAGCACGTATTGCGCGTGCAACCGAATCAAATAATCATTGGGATGATTGATATGATTGCCCGTCGTATCAGCGAACGGTTTATGTTTCAGCAATTCGCGATGGACCCCGGTCATGTCGGCTACGGCCGTCCCGCCCATTTCAGACGCCAATTGATCCAGTACTGCCTTGTAGTTCGGCTGTTGCTTGTAGAACTCGGTGTCCGGATTAGGCAGAGTCGTCGCCACCAGCAGAAACTCCGTCGCAGGGTTGGCTGCGCGAATCGTTTCCATTATGGCACGGATATGTGCCTTAAACGCTTGCGGCGTGACATTAAATGTGCCGTCATTCATGCCAAAGGCAATAATCGCGAGATCGGGCTTGTGCACCGCCGCTCGTGTCTCGGCCTCCGCTTGACCCCAAGCCGCGTCCTTGCCGCCTACCGCTGTGTTGACAAAGGTGATTTTAGAGTCAGTCGCCCGATCCAGTTCGTCGGCCACCAGCTTGCCCCAGATCGGCAGATAAGGCGCAACTCCCGTCAAACCGCTTGCATTTTGTCCTTCGGAAATGCTATCCCCGTACAAGAGTAGCTTGAGATCCTCTCCCTCGCGAAGCTTGGCTATTGTACGAGTGAGAGTCCCGTCTGCATACGTCGGCAATGGTCCCTTCCATTCGCCCTCCTTGTGCGTATAGGTCACTTTGATCTGACGATCGTGGAAGTACGAACCTTCCCGATAAAGCATGTAGCCGCCCGAAACCCGTGTAAACACTTGGCCTTCGATGTATTCCGTCGGATACAAATCGGCTGCTTCGCTTACCGGCATGCGCGAGCCGGCTGGTACGACCAGCCGTCCATTTTCCAGACGCCAGTCTTTTCCTTCCTCGTACCGGACGTCTCCCCTACCGTTCGTTACGGTCATCACTTTTAGCGGCTTAAACAGCAGCTTCGGATCGATGATGCGCCCATTATCTCTAACGAGCAGCAACGTTTCCTCGAAGGCGGTATCGCCTTCCCAGATCGGCTTGAGCGCTTGTTGCAGCCAGCTGGTTGTTCCGTTTGTTTCTCCTGCTGGCTCTTCATCGCCTTCCTGCTTCAGTGCCGCTGTTACACCATTGACAGAGCGGATTGTATAAGCGGCTTCGGCATCCGTCGATACCGCAGCGCCGATCGAAAAGTACGCCTTGCCATCCGAAAACCAATCCTTCTTGATCTGCGACAGATCGCTGTCGATGAGTTGTCCATTGATTCGCAGATAAGCATTACCCTGCTCCACGCCATATTCCACCTTCAACTCGCTGTTCCATGGAATGTCTAGCGTACCTCCGCCGATGCCCTTCCAGCCTGGCACCCAGTCGCCCTCGTCCCCAGGTTGCGGTTCCGACAAGCGGAATACCTCCACGCCCAATCGATCCGGCGCTTGCGGACGAACAAATATCGTCACGCCTTTGGTGCTGGATGGATCGCCAAGACTGAAGTATCGAGGCGTGTTTAACAAATTAAAGTTAAACCAGCTGTCCACGCCGTCTTTGCCCCAGCCCGCCACTTTGTCCAACCGGATGACGGTCTCAAACTTGTCTATGCTGACCGGTGTATGAAGAACGGCACCTGCCGCATTGCCCGCAAAATCATAATTCCCGGTGCCTTTTACCTGAATGCCATCCTTCGAGTTCTGCATCGAGATTGTCCCACGCTGATTTGTGGAGCTCAAAATGCCGCCGGCAAGCTGCGACCAGTCGCTGATTGTCTCTTTCGGTTTTTCTCCGGAATTGCCTCCGCCCGTATCCAGCTTATCGAATAAACGCAGCAGCGCTTGCACAGTTTCCGCTCTAGTAACCGTTCCATTCGGTACAAACCTTCCGTCGCCGCGGCCAACCATCAGCCCAAGCCTTAGCGCCTCGCGCACATCGGCAAGCGCCCACTGCGAGATGTTGGCTTCATCGGCTGCAATATCCGCGCTCGCGATAGTCACGCCCGACTTGCCTTGTCCGTATTGATAAGCTCGGACCAGGAGTGTTGCCAACTGCTCCCGGGTCAAGCTTCCTCCGGGTGCAAATCGTCCGTCGCCAAGACCCTGAATCAACCCCGCTTCCAGTACCGCGCTAAGCAAATCTGCGAACCAGTCGCTTGCCGATACATCGCGGAAGCTCGCCGCCGCCGCTCCTCCTCCGGACAACCCCAGGCCCCGTGCCAGCAATACCGCGAATTGCGCCCGCGTAATCACCGCATCCGGACGGAAGCTGCCATCCTCATAACCTTGCACAATATTGCGTTTCACTGCCTCGGCAATCGCTTGTTCGGCCCAATGTCCTTTTGTATCCGTAAATGAAACCGGGGATGTTCCTCCAGGTTGCGGAGCTCCATTGCCTGGTTTCACCTCCTCTTGTTGCTTGGATTTGGTTCGCTCGATCAGCAGACCATACGACTTCGTCACGCCATTTTCCGCTTTCACCGTAATATCGAAGCTGTTCGATCCGACCTTTAAAGCATCCGATTTTGCGCCATCCTTGCCCGATATCGACACTTTGGCCCCCGCATGCTCTGGCTGCGCCGCAATTTGTACCGCCGCACTCGCCGTGCTGGCTGTATAAGAAAGCTTGTCGGCAGCGAATGCCGGAGATAGACTTACGGCTGCGCCGCTCGATGTTTGTACGGTCAAACCGCGCAGATTCACATTCGAAGACAGCACCGGGGAGCCGCCGCCCGTGCCCGGATTCGAAGAAGGCGGAGCTTCTCTTCTCACGGTAATGACATAGGTCGTGCTTTCATGCCCTGCTTTTGACGCCTCCACTTCGATCCGGTTCGCGCCAGTCTCCAGGGACGCCGTTACGGGCTCTCCTACCGTCGCTGCTTCGCCGTTAATCGCAAGCTGCAAGCCCTCGTTTGATTCCGCTTCAGCGGTTATTGCTATCTCCTCAACCGTGTTTGCTACAGTCGCCGTATAATCCGTAACAAAAGGATAAAATTCGGCAGACAGCGTCCCTTGCGACAGCTCGATGCCATCCATAACCGCTTGCGGCAATAAGGCAACGTTTTTGCCGTTTACTTCCGTAATCGTGTACGCAAAATTCCCATCCGTAGACGATGCCGCGCCGGTTGAGAAATACGCCTTGCCGTCCGCGAACCACGAGTCTTCGATTTTTGCCAAGAAGACATCATAGGCTATCGTCTCATCGTTTAATGTAAGGCTGCCTACGCCGTTGTCGTCTACGGCATATTCGATCAGCATCGGTTCGTTCCAGGCGACATCCAGCGTCGCTCCTCCGATGCCGACCCAGCCGGGAATGTTCGTTCTGTAATCATAGGTATCGTCGCCGGGACGAGGATCCGAGATTCGGTACACCTCGACCTGAATCTGCGTATTGCTTTTCGGATAGATAAATAAATTCAGCCCTTTGGCTTGCTCGGGATGGCCCAAACTAAAATATTTGGGCGCGTGCAGCAAATTCACATTAAACCAGTTGCTGACACCGTTGTCCCGCAGTCCCGCAATCTCATCGATCTGGAGCCCCACGCTAAAGTTCCTGCGCTCTAGCGGCGTTTTCAGCACTAGGCCTGCCGCTTGTCCTTCATGGATATAATTGCCTTGGCCGCTGATTTGGATCCCGTCCTCCGTATTGACCGCTTCGTACGGGGCTCTCTCCTCTACTTCATTTAATAGGCCACCGGCGAGCCGCAGCCAGCCGCTCGTATACTCTTCGTCAACTTGCTCTTCCTCCCCGAGCGAGACGGGGTTGCCGTTAATCGATCTTATCGTGTAGGCCCGAAAACTGGCCTTTTCGAGCTGCAATTCGACGCTGAAATCTCTTACATCCACCGGCTGGTTCCAAATAACCCCTGCGCTGTGGCCGGTGGGATCATAATTGCCTGCGCCAGCGATACGAATCCCGTCCGCCGTGTCCTCCGCCACGAAAGGCAATCTCCCATACGTCTCATTAGAGATGCCGCCATCCAGCTTCGTCCATAGACTTTCGGCCGGTGCTGCAACAGCCGAGGATACCGGAAACAGTGGAACAGTGAGACATAATGCCATTGCACATGCAATCATTCGCTTCATGTTCGTTCCTCCTCGCTTCAATTGGAAATGATCATATTTTTTATATCCATCGAGCTCCGGAATATGCCCGGCGTCTCCCAGCCGATATAAATAGCTGACAGCCCTAAATCCTCATACGTTTCATCCTTCAGGAACCCGTTTTGCTTCGCGATGGCCAACGCCTCTTCCGCATAAGGCTTGATGTCGATATCAACCTCATGCCACTCGCCGTTTGCGGTCGGGCCGTCATAGATCTTGTTGCCGTCAAGCGTATAAATCAACTGATTGGTGTTGCCTGCCGCAGCTCCGCCGCTGTCGATATGCCACTCTCCGTGCGGGATGTCGCTGCGATTGTCCACGATCGGCACACAGAAATTAATAAACTGGCCGCTGCCGTTCATATCGCTCAAAATCAGATAGAAGACGGCGATCGAAGCATGCAGATCGGGATTATATTCGGCGTTAGTCATCAGATTGACATTCTCTGTCACCCGTACGTCGAAGCGAACCTGAAGCTTGTCTCCTTCCAAGCGGCGCGGCTCCTTATACCGCTGCTCCAGGTACAAATGCAGCCAGGGATCGGTCGGACGCACTCTCGGACCGTCATATTCTTTGGTTGCGTCCACTCCGAGCGTAACCGTACCGTCATCGGCGACGGCAATCGTTTTATATTCGTTGGCGTAGATATAGCGGTCACCCTCGCGCTTGCCCTCCATCTTCGCCAGATCGCTGCGCGAGTTCCACTGCGTAACGATCCAGTCCGTCACTTCGCCTTCGATGTTTTTGCCAAAATCTATTTTCCCGTTGACTCTCATCGCTCCCTGAATCGGATTAAAAACCATCGCGCCATTGTCAAAGCCTATATCCTGAATCCAGTTGTCCGCAGCTGTGGTAGAAGACGCTCCAGCCTTGTCATTCGTGTTGTCGCTCTCGCATCCGACGATTACATTACCCAACATTCCGAATAAGAGGATGATTGAAATCACTCCTTTCGCGGATTTTTTGCCTCTACTGTTCATGACACACCCCTCTCCAGACCACACTCCAAACTACTCTTTCGTTTGCCGGTCAACCAGTGAACCGTCCCGTCCGGCAATCTCACTTCCAGCTCCACCCCATCTGCTCCCGACACTTCCAAGCTGAATCTGTCGCCGTTTAGCACCTGCCAGTTGACGCCAACCATCCCCCAACGTGTCGCGACCTCTCCCTCTGCCCACTCAAGACCGCAGAGCTGCGGTTCAATGACGAGACGATTTACGCCAATGGCCGCTGGCTTGACACCAAGCAGCTCGGTCGTAAATTCATACAACGGCACAGCTCCCCATGCGTGGCAATCGCTGCGTTGCGATACGGGATCCTCCAGCCAGGTTGTCAGATTAAGCTTGAGCTGATCGCGCCAGCTGTCCCAGAGCGAATAGCTGCTGTCGTAACATCCCGCTGCCGCGAGTGCTCGGAACAGAAAAAACGACATCGAATAAGAGGCTTTTAGCAACCCCTCCTCCACAAGCAGCTTCTCCGCCAGTCGCACGGCTCGCTCACCGACGGCCGCGCCGCTTAGAATCGCCCAAATCTGTGCATGCTGGCTAAACGGTACAGTTATTTCAGAAGTCGGAATATCGCTGTACAGACCGCTCGTCTCCGACCAACACTGCACGTTCACTGCCGACCGGATCGCTGCTGCCCGGATGCGATATTCCTCCGCCGTCTCGACTCTTCCAGTACGGAAGTTAATGGCCGCCGCTTGCTCTAGTGCACACGCATACATCAAGTTGTATACCGTCAGCGGCTGGCCATCCATGGGCACGCCCCGCGTCGCCTCCCACTCTTTGACCCAATCGACATAAGACCAATAGGCCCGCGGTGCCGGCCCGACAAGTCCCTGCCCATTGACCCTTCTGCCAAACCAGTCGAGCACCGCGTCGATGGTAGGCCTGTAACGGGCGGCCAGCTCGACGTCATCGTAATGGAGCAAATGGTCATAGACCATCATGATCCAGTACAAGGCGAAACCCGGAATGACCTGCGGCTGCGTAGACGGATAACGGCTGAGCAGCATGCCGCTCGGCAAGATCGAGCTGTGAAACTCATGCAGCGCCTTGCGCGCCAACCGATCGTCGCCCGAGACCACATAGGTAAACAGCGCCTGCAGACGTGTATCCATGCTGTATTGCAATTGCTCATAATAAGGACAATCGTAGTAGCCTTCGTGCATACATCGCTGCAGCGAACGGATGCTGACTTCCCACAGCGGAAGAAGCGATTCGTCCGAGCAAGCGAACCTCGCTCTTTCCTTCAGCGGATATCCCGTATCTATATACTCCGCCAATAAAACGGTTAAAGCCGCTGCATCCGTTTCAATCTCAAGTCTCACGAAACGAAACGTCCGGAACAGAAAGGTTTCATACACCTCCGCTTGGCCTGAGCGGCCTATCCCCGCGACTCGGTACTGCTCCCGGTAGCCTCTTAGCACTTGGCCTTCGCATTGATCGCGTATACCCTTGGCGCCCTCTTCGGATTCGTAGCTCTCCGAGCAGAGAAACGTGATGCGCGCGCCCGCTCCGCCCGCTACCTCAAAGCGAAGATAGCCCGTTGACAGCTCACCCGCATCCAACTCCACAATCAACCTCCCGCCTGGCGGGACCTGCGCATGCGCCTCTGCTTTTACACAAAGCTGCCAAGTCCCGCCTTCGGCACGCATCACTCGCACGAAGCTCCGTTTCCGTTCATACATCGGCGGGATGGTGCGCGGCGTCAACTGCCAGGGCTGCAGAAAGCCGTCATACTCCAGATAGGCCGGACCGATTTTTGCCGCGCTGGTCCAGTTTCCATCGTCATAATCCGTTTCTCGCCAACCATGCGGCACTTCCGAACCTTCTACTGTCTCGCCGCCGCCCACGCATGTATGTGTCTCCGCTATGAATTCCACAGCGGAATCCACCTTGTACAACCACGATTCATCCGTATCGATCCGATGCTCCACACCATTGCTGCAAAGAACGGATCCCTCCACTATCAGCGCACCGGTAGGAGCACTGATGATCGCCGATGGATGCGGCGCCCCCTGGACATAATGGAGCACCTGCACCGCCAACACATTGTCACCTTGCCGGAGCAGGGACGAGATGTCTACCGTCTCGTAATAATGAGTCCGCAGATCACCGCGCGCCGGCCCTCGCGACGCGCACACGCCGTTGACATACAGCGCATATCGGCTGTCCGCAGATATCGAGAGCCTCCCCTCCGGTGCAGCATCTGTTTCGTATTGAAACCTTTTGCGCCAATACAGCATTTGATTGCCCGGACGGTCGTCCCATTGGCCAGACTGCGCCCAGATCCAGCTTGCTTTCCACTGTCTGTCTTCCTCCATGTCAGCCTCCCGTTTCCAACGTTACACTCAAGCCTTGCTTCTTTTTTTACGGATCACCCATACGACGATGCCGATCGCTAAGATTCCTAAAAGAGAGTAAAGGACAATGGCGCCAGCTCCGACGCCCGAATCGTTCGTCTCCAACTCGCCAGTTGCTTCTACCGCCGCAACTTCAGTCGGCTCGGGCGTCGGTTCCACAGTCGGCTCTGGAGTTGGCTCCTCGGTTGGTTCCGGCGTTGGCTCAGGAGTTGGCTCAGGCGTCGGTTCCGGCGCAGGAGCCAATCCTTCAAGCGACGCGGCTCTGCCGTTGACGGACAAAATCGTATAGTCGAACCTTGCATCTCCCTTTGTAGACCCGCCTGTGGAGAAATATGCCTGCCCATCCTGGAACCATTCGCCCGCTATTTGTGCGAGATCCGCTTCGATGACCTGATCGTTAACGATTAGACTGCTGCCACCTTCATCCGTCTTGTACTCTAATTTGATTCGTTTCTCCCAATCAACTTGCCCGGAGCCGATCCCTACCCAGCCTGCTTCGCCGGCTACCAGAAACACCTCGACATCCAGCTTGCCCGCCGAATGGGGCCGGAGGAACACATTAAGGCCTTCGGCCGATGCCGGATTGTCCAGATTAAAAAAGGACGGACGGTTGAGCACATTAAATGTGAACCAATGATCGGCGCCTTCGCTTCTCAATCCGCTTACTTGATCCACCTCGAACTCCACTGTTACTTCCTTTTGGTCAAGCGCTTCGTTTAGAACTGCACCCGCCGCATTGCCGGAGAAGTGATAGCCGCCTCCGCCTTCAATTCGCAAGCCCTTCTCCGTGTCGGTTAATGTAAACGGCACCCAGTCCCCATTCCCTATTATTTGTCCGCCCTTTAGCTGTTGCCAGCCATTTTCGGCTGCATGGACCGATGTTGTAGATAGCAGGAACACCGCCACCAGTATAGTCGTCATTATTTTTTTCATCTATTTCATAACCTCCCGTAATTCCAACATTCTTTCCGTTTAAGGTATCAAACAAATCTTGATCGCTTCCTGTGATCGCAGCATCGCAACGGCTTCCCCGTAAGAGGCAAGCGGCATCTCGCAAGTAATGAGCGGCCTCAGATCAAGCTTCCCTCCCTCGATTAGGCCAAGTGCATATTCGGCAGCTGCTCGGTAATGTCCAGGATATCCGATGACACTGAGTCCATCATGCCGCAAAACATAATCGTCTCTTTGTACCGCAAACAGGGCTACCGCTTCCTGCGTATGGTCCATCAAGTAGCGGACCGCCGAAGGATAACCAACACAGTCGATGGATACGTCGATGGCTCCGTCCTCCCCCCTCGGCGTAAGCGCATCGGAGTTTGCTCCATAAACCTCGGAGGCGCCTAGTTCGAGCGCTAATTCACGCCGCGCCTCCAGAGGATCGATACCGATGACGGTATCCGCACCCTCCGCGCGCAGCATCTGAAGCGCCACGATCCCAGCAGGACCCAAACCGTTAACAGCACATCGTTTGCCTACAATGCCAACCGTCTCTCGCAGCCGCAGGATCGAGCTAGCGATACACATCGCAAGCTCCAGCGAAACGACCTGCGTATAGTGAAGCCTCTCAGGCACTGGCAGTAAATCAGCTTCGTTCATCAGAACATATTCGGCGTAGCAACCTGGATTGCCCTGACCCGGATCGCGCCACGCGCATACTGTTTCCCCGATCTTTAGCGAAACGCCCTCTCCCACCTCATCGACCACTCCGGTCATTTCGTGTCCTGGCTGGCCGGGCATATAAGGAAAGGGAACTGGTCCATGATGCTCGAACATCGGCCTGCCGTGATAAATATGCAAATCCCATTGCGGACAAGTTGTAACAGCTCTTACTTTAATGAGCGCTTGCCCCGCTGCCGGCTTCGGTTTCGGTACCTCTGCCATTTCCGCCGCTTCCTTGTTCTTAATAATCAATGTCTTCATCGTTTCCATTCCCGTACAGCTCCCCCATCCATACTCTCGTCTCTTTGTGGCCGCGCAGCCGTTTTATCTAACGGACAAGCGCGGCCCCGTGCAGTTTATTGCTTCTTGGCATCGTAGGCGGTCTGGTACAACTCTAGATAACGTGCCAAATTCATATCGTCCAAACTTTTAACGTAACTGTCCCAATCCTTATCCAGATTAAAATCGCCTGTAATGGCGCGAGCCATCGTCTCGTTAACACGGTTGTGCAAAACGAGCTGCAGATCCGCGAGCTCCGCCGATTGTTCGTCGGTTATATACAGCGGCGGCACAATTTGTTCCAGCGGAACTTGATAAGGCGCGTACTTTTCTTTTGTTTCGGCATACAATATTTTCTCCAGCGGATTATCCGGATTGTCCGCTTGGGCCATTCGATTTGCCGCCGAGTTAAACACCGGGCCAGACAAGTTCCAATGCACGTTCTGTACATTGCCCCATGACTTCAGCGGCTTCCACTTTGCTGCGCCGCCGTCGATGGCAACCTCGCCTTCCGAGGCGTAATCCCATTCGATCCCGGGGCGACCAGTGGCGCTGCGCTTCGAAACCTCGTATTCATACATGTAATCCAATAAGCGGAACGCCGCCTCCGGATTACTGGCATCCTTTGTGATGACGTAACTGCCCAGATTAAGTACGCCATACGGATCGTAAGGCGCCACCTGATAGCCTGCTGGCCCCTTGAGCGGAGGAACCGCGACATAATCCAGCCACCGGCCGCTCTCGCCGAAAAATTGCGTAAATTCCCCCATATGCAACGTTGAAACGGCTCCAAGAATCGGAATTTCCGGATTTTCTCCAAGCTGCTTCAACTGATTACCGTCCTGCATCAACGCCTGCGGGTCCATCAGTTTATCAGCATATAAACGATTTAAGTATTTTAACCCTTCCTTCCATTCGGGCTTGTTGTACGGAACCGATACCTTACCGTTGTCCACCGTAATCCAAGAATGCGGCGCATAAGTAAACGCATTCATCAAAAAGTTGTGTACCTGTGTCAAGTAACCGGTCGGCGAGCCTGAGAACGGGATCTCATCAGCTTTTCCGTTACGGTTTGGATCCTGCGTCTTAAACGCTTGGAGCACGTTGTAAAATTCCTCGGTCGTTGTCGGCATCGCAAGGCCGAGCTCATCCAGCCACGGCTGATAGATCCACATTTTCTGCATATACATCGCATGGAAGCCTTCATTCGGCGATGGCATAGCATAGATATTTCCGTCCGGTGCCTTAATCGTATCTTCCAGGTACGGCAGCTCCTCGAACATTTTTTTGGTCTCTACGCCATATTGCTCAATCAGATCGTTGAGCGGTGTAAACAATCCAAGCCCGCCGTAAATCATCTGCTGTGTAGGCGACATCGCCAGGGACATAATGACATCCGGCAAATCCTCCCCGCTCGCCAGAACCAGCCCCAGCTTCTCCGACGCCGACTTGTCAGGGATAATCTCCCACTCAATGTGAATATTCGTTTGTTCCTCCAGAAACTTTGTGAATTCATTTGTCTCGAAATTTTCGACAAGCGGATTCGAGTGAGTCATAATACGGATTGTCGTTTTCTCTTCTGTAATCGGCAATTCGCCAGGCGCGCTCACCTTGACCCCTGCCTCTCCTCCCGCATTGTTGCCGCTACCCCCGTTACCGTTATTACCGTTACCCGTACAGCCACTGAGCGCAAGCGTAGCAGCTAATGCCAACATCCCTCTCGTATACCATTTTTTGTTCAAATCAGACCCTCCTCCAAAGTTTGTCTACTATTATCATCAGCCCTTTAAGGAGCCGATCATAACCCCTTTAACAAAGTGCTTTTGCACAAACGGATAAATAATCATCAGCGGCAGCGTTGCCACCACGATTAACGAATATTTAAGCAAATTGCTTAGTCCTTCGCGCTCCGCCGCGCTTTGCACATCCACCACCGTTGCCAGCATACCGACATTAACGTTATTCTGAATCAAGATTTCCCTAAGAACGATTTGTAGCGGGTAAAGATTTTCACTTTTCAGAAAAATAAACGCGTTGAAGTATTGATTCCAGTGTCCCACTGCATAAAACAATGTAATGACTGCCAGCACCGGCATCGACAGCGGAATCGCCACGCGCGCTACAAATGAAAAGTCGCTGCATCCATCCAACTGCGCTGCCTCAAGCAATTCATCCGGAAGAGAGGTCTGGAAGTACGTCCTCGTAATAACCATGTTCCATACGCCAAGGGCGCCGGGAAGCAGCATCGCCCAAACCGTATCCAGCATCCCCATGTTGCGAACGAGCAAATAAAATGGAATCAATCCTCCCGAAAACATCGTGGTAAATACGAACAGGAACATAACCGCATTTCGTCCATATAGATCTTTTCGCGACAGCGGGTAAGCCGCCAGCACGGTTAATGCAACGTTTATTGCAGTTCCAACCGCCATATAGAACAAGGAATTGCGGAAACCCGACCAGATTAGCCGATGATTAAATACCGCTTTGTAGCCATCCAGCGTAAAATCAACCGGATAGATCCATACCTTGCCGGAAACAATCGCGTGCGAGCTGCTAAAGGAAGCGCTTAAAACGTACAGCAGCGGATATAGCACTGACAGCAGGAACAAGCTTAATATGATGTAGTTGGTTATGGTGAACCAGCGATCTCCGCCTAATTCCCGGATGGTCCGATTATCCACTTCAATTTCTCCTTCCCCGTTACCACAGACTGCTTTGCTTCAATCTGCGCGCGATCCCATTAACGGCAATCAGCAAGGTCAGATTGATAACTGATTTAAACAGGCCGATCATCGTAGAATACGAATAATTCATGCCCGGCGAATTTAAGGCCACCTTGTAGACGTAAGTGTCGATCACCTCGGAGGTGCTCAAATTTAGCGAGTTTTGCATCAGCAATATTTTCTCATAACCGACATCAAGCATATGCCCCATATTAATGATGAGCAAAATGACGGCGACCGGCATAATGCCTGGCAGATCGACATGCCAGATTCTGCGCATCTTGTTCGCGCCGTCAATGACTGCCGCTTCGTGCAGCGCGGGATCTATACTGGCCAGAGCAGCCAAATAGATGATGCAGCTAAATCCGACCAATTGCCATACGCCCGACCATACATAGATCGACTGGAACCATTCGGCCTTCGCCAAAAACTGTATGGGTTCGAAACCAAGCGCAGTAATGGCGTGGTTGACAATCCCTTTGCGCGGGTCAAGCAGCTCGAACAGGATGCCGACCATTACCACGACCGAGATAAAGTACGGCGCATACGTAATCATCTGTACGCTCTTCTTGAACCAGGTCTTGCCTACATAGTTCAAACTGAGAGCCAGCAGGATCGGGAACGGAAAACCCGCGAGCAAGCTATACATACTAATCGAAATCGTGTTGCGGAGCAGTCTCCAAAAATCGTAGGAGTGTATAAACCGGTTGAAATGCTTAAGTCCAACCCATTCGCTCCCCCATATACTCTTGTTGATTACAAAATCCTTAAAAGCAATCTGCGCTCCATACATGGGTACATAACTAAAAATGACGATAAATAAAACTGGCAAAGCCAGCATGACATACAATTGCCAGCCTTTTCGGATTCTGCTCCATGGAGTCCCTCGTCGGGCAGCCTTTGGTCGATGATGAGCGACCAATTCAGTTTTCATGGATGTCTTACCTCCTCTCCCCTTTGTCTTTCGGCCTTCTTTTAATACTTTTTGTAAGCCTTTACATTCCAGCAAATTAATTATACACTTGGATGCAAATAATGTATTTGCACGAAATTTTGTTGTTTCACCATTATTACCTGCAAAAAAGTGGATGTTGTCACATGTATTTTATATTTGTTTTATACAAAACTGACTTATGGGCAGAACACCCCCTATTCAAGTCCAAATTCGATTGACTGCATTCGCTTGTTGTTTTATCTTCAAAAAGAAAATGAGGAATATCTCAAATGGGAGGTCAGCCATGCTGATACGTAAACACGGTAACATTACGATGTCATCCCCCCAGATGTATTCCAGTGGTGGAATCCATCCCTATCACCATGAAATACTATACATATCATCCGGAGAAGTAGAGCTGTCCTGGCAAAACTATGTCTACAAGGCTTCCGGACCGGTTTTGTTCCTGCTGACGCCAAATACGCCTCATCAGCTCATCAAACTTTCCACTCAATACAGCTTCTTGTTCATGGAGGTGGATATTGAGCATGATCCGTTTCCCAACCTTAACGAGATCATTCACTGGAATGCTATGCAGGGTCAGCTTTCTGTCCCTTCTTATGGACTAACGAGCGTATTCCAGACCATGAATCTGATTCGCAACCACTTCGAATCGGAGCTCTCCGAAAATTCAGGCTTACTCAATCAACTCGTATCAACGGAGATGTTTAAGGTTACCATGCTGGTGCGCCATCTCGTAGCCTATTCGCTGTACACTCCGCAAGCAGGCAAACAAAATTCTGACAGTTCCTCTACCCATTCCGTCGACGAAGCGCTGGAGCTGCTGATGCACTTTATGGAATCGTATTATCGCGAGGATATTACACTGCAGGACCTGGCGGACCAGATTCATCTCAATTCTTCTTATCTGATCCGGATCTTTAAACAAAAAACGGGCATGACTCCCATCCAGTACTTAAACCATCTGCGGATGAACGCGGCGATTAACCACTTGTCCAATCATAATCTATCCATTCAGGATATCGTGAAGCTGACGGGCTATCAGAACATCCATTATTTCAGCCGAGCCTTTAAGAAGACGTTTGGTGTCAGCCCCAGCCAATGGCGGCTACTGCAGGAACCCAAAGATTAGCTCGGCGGAGTGGATCAGAACTATGCCAAAGGACTCTTGTTGATGGAAAATTATTCATTTATAATAATTGTTGATATTTTACATAATTTTCAGCCAGGAGTGTGAGCGTATTGAAGAAAAAAGCATTTGCAGCCATTATCGGTGTATCCATGTTGGCCAGTATGGGAACTGGGGCATTTGCGGCGACGAAGCTGCAGGAGATTAAAGCCTTTTTAAATCCTGAAATAAAGGTACAGGTCGACGGAACTTACGCTGATCTGCGTGACGTAAACGGCAACGCCATTGCACCGATCGTCTATCAAGGCGCCAACTATTTTCCTATCCGCGCTGTGTCCGATGCGCTTGATGTAGCGGTAGATTATGACGAGGCTACCAAAACGATTATTTTGGGCGAGAAGGTTGATGGCACCTCTATTGCCAAGGGATTCGATGATATGTATCACACAAAGGACCCGGTCCAAACGACCTATAAAGGCAAGGATTACAAAGAAGCTTTTTACGACAACGCTTCCGGCAACCGCAATGTTAGTTTTATGCTCTATCCGGATAAAAACTATCAAACGTTATACCTTCAGATTGCAGCTGTCGGCGGCGATCTGACAGACTTTACGATTAAAGACTCGGAAAACGACATTATTCTGAAAGCAGAAAATGTCATCAAATCCGAAAATGGCCTGGTTACCGTCAAGGTTGATATCGGAGGCGTCGAAGAGCTGTACATCTATGGAAGTGCCACTAAGGACACCGCTGTCTTTATCCCTTTGACTACATCCTATTATAAATAAGATTTATCTTCTTAACGGATAACAAAAACCGATTGGCAGTTGTTGTCCCCACAGCAAAAAGACCTCAATCCCTAACTTAGGGTTTGAGGTCTTTTTATTTTGAACCGATCAGTAGGGCAGCTAGCTCCTAACGAAGAGCCTTCGCCGCGATGTCCGTGCGGTTCTGCATCCCCTCGAAGGAGATGACGCTAACCGCCTCGTAGGCGCGCGCGCGAGCTTCCGCGATGTCGCGGCCGCGGCCGACGATGCCGAGCACGCGTCCGCCGTTCGTCACGAACTGGCCGTCCTTGAGCGCAGTGCCCGCGTGGAACACAAGCGCGCCTTGCGCTTCCGCTTCCGCGATGCCCGTAATAACGCGGCCTTTCGGATAGGAAGCCGGATAACCTTCGGATGCCGCCACGACGCATACCGCCGCTTCGTCGCTCCATTCGATGTCGAGATCGCCCAGCCGTCCGTTCATCGCAGCCAGCACGATGTCGACGAGATCCGTCTTCAGCCGCGGAAGCACGACCTGCGTCTCGGGATCGCCCATGCGGGCGTTGAACTCGATCGTCTTGGGACCGTCCTTGGTGATCATCAAGCCCGCAAATAATACGCCGCGGAACGGACGTCCTTCGCTGACCATTGCCTTTGCCGTCGGTAGGATAATGTTCGTGATAGACTCCTCGATGATCGCCGGATCGATATGGGGAAGCGGCGTGTACGTGCCCATGCCTCCCGTGTTCGGTCCTTTGTCGCCGTCAAAAATCGGCTTGTGGTCCTGAGCCGGAACCATTGGTTTTACGGTTTCGCCGTCCACGAACGCCAGGATCGACATCTCTTGCCCTTCGAGGAATTCCTCGATGACGATCTGGTTGCCCGCTTCGCCGAACACCTTGTCGACCATCACTTCGCGAAGGGCCTTCTCGGCCTCTTCCATGGAGTAGGCGACCGTTACGCCTTTGCCGGCAGCGAGACCGTCCGCTTTGATGACGATCGGAGTGGACTGCTCGCGCAAGTACGCGGAGGCCGCCTCGTAGTCGGTAAACGTCTCGTACTTGGCTGTCGGGATGTTGTATTTTTTGAGCAGATTTTTCATAAAAATCTTGCTGCCTTCAATCTCCGCGGCCGCCTTGTTCGGACCGAAAGCAGGGATGCCCGCCGCTTCGAAAGCGTCCACGATACCTTCCGCAAGCGGATCGTCGGGACCGACGAATACGAGATCGATCGACGCTTCCTTGGCGAAACGGGTTAGCTCGTCGAACTGGGATACCGGAATCGGCACGCATTCCGCGATTTGCGAAATGCCTGCATTTCCTGGCGCGCAGAACAGCTCTTTCACCTTATCGCTTTTCTTAAGTGACCAGCAGATCGTATGCTCGCGTCCGCCGCTGCCAATGACTAAAATACGCATAATGAGTGCAAGCCCCTTTTCTTGTAACGTGGATTAATGTTTGAAGTGACGGACGCTCGTAAACACCATTGCTATGCCGTTCGCGTTCGCCGCAGCGATGGATTCTTCGTCCTTGATGGAGCCGCCGGGCTGGATGATCGCCTTGATGCCGGCTTTCGCCGCAAGCTCGACCGTATCGCCCATCGGGAAAAACGCGTCGGAAGCCAGTACCGCGCCGACAGCTTTCTCGCCTGCTTGTTCGATCGCGATGCGCGCCGCGCCGACTCGGTTCATTTGGCCTGCGCCTACGCCTACCGTCATGTCGTCCTTCGCGAGCAAAATCGCGTTCGACTTCACGTGTTTCACGACCTTCCATCCGAACAGAAGCTGTTTGAGTTCTTCCGGAGTCGGCTGGCGCTCCGTGACGACCTTCAGATCCGCTTCCGTAATGCTGTGCACGTCGCTCTCTTGAACGAGCATGCCGCCGTCTACGGACGTGACGACCCACTCGGATTTGCGTTCGGCCGCAGCCGTCAGTTCGCCGAGCTTGAGCAAACGGATGTTTTTCTTCTTCGCGAGAATGTCGAACGCTTCAGGCGTGTAATCCGGCGCGATGATGATCTCCAGGAAGATGCCGCCCAGCAGTTCGGCCGTATCGGCGCCGATCGTGCGGTTAGCCGCGACGATGCCGCCGAAGATCGATGTCGGATCGGCTTCGTACGCTTTTTGGTACGCTTCGTGAATCGTTGCTCCGATGCCCACTCCGCAAGGGTTCATATGTTTGACGGCAACAACTGCCGGCTCGTCGAATTCCTTCAAGATGGAGAGCGCGGCGTTCGCGTCGTTAATGTTGTTGTAGGACAGCTCCTTGCCGTGCAATTGCTCGGCAGTTGTGACGTTGCCCGTCGCCGCCAGCGGCTTGCTGTAGAAAGCTGCTTTCTGGTGCGGGTTCTCGCCGTAACGCAGATCTTGCACCTTCTCGTAAGTAATTGTGTACGTCTCGGGAAGCGGCTCTCCCGTTTGTTTGGAGAGGTAGTCCGAGATCAGCGCGTCGTAAGCCGCCGTGTGGCGGAATACTTTCGCGGCCAGACGTTTGCGCGTCGCGAGCGTCGTGTCGCCGCCCTCTTTCAACTCTTCCGCAACGGCAGCATAGTCGCCGGCGTCGACGACAACCGTAACGAACGCATGGTTTTTGGCCGCGGAACGAAGCATGGTCGGGCCGCCGATGTCGATATTTTCGATCGCGTCCTCGTAGGTCACGTCAGGCTTGGCGATTGTTTCTTTAAACGGATACAAGTTAACGACTACCAGGTCGATATACTCGAGTCCCAGCTCTTTCATCGCTTTCTGATGTTCTTCGTTGTCGCGAACCGCCAGCAGGCCGCTGTGTACGGCCGGGTGCAGCGTCTTGACGCGTCCGTCCATAATCTCGGGGAACCCTGTTACATCGGAGATGCCAATGACGGGAACGCCTTCCTTCTGAAGCAGGTTGAACGTCCCCCCGGTCGAAATAATTTGCACGCCTTGCTCTGCGAGTGCTCTCGAAAACTCAACGATGCCCGTCTTGTCGGACACGCTGATCAACGCTCTGCGAATAGCCACTTTTAACGTCCTCCTTGGATTGGTTGAATTGGATTGAGTCAATAACGTTATGATTTCTAACGGACAACAGCGAAGCTATTTGCGCGTTTTCTTCCGTTTTTTAACTTTAACGGACAGGAGAAACGTTAATTGAACATAATCAAGGTTAATATTGCCCAGATCGTGCAAATAGGGTCGCCTGTGTCCGTTAGATTTTAGAAACCTATCAAAATCGAAAATTAGCGTCTTTCTTGTCCGTTAAGCGGGACATCTCACGCATTTATGACGATAGGCTGTCATTCACCTGCCGGGTGTTTATATCGCTACGTTCTGCTTCTGGTTAAACTACGACTATGATACGGTCACTTGCCGCCCGTCGAGCTTGACTCGACCTGCAGCGATTGCGCCGACCACGTTAGGCAGCAGCTCCCGTTCCACTGCTTGAATTCGTTCTGACAACGTGTCGATGCCCTCGCCATCCGAGATTGGTACGACGACTTGCGCGATAATCGGACCGCTGTCTAGCCCGCCGTCGACATAGTGCACGGTAACGCCGGTCACCTTTACGCCGTAGTCCAGCGCCTGCCCCATTGCATTTACGCCGGGGAATGCCGGCAGCAGCGACGGATGCACGTTGATCATCCGGCCATAATAAGGCTCAACGATTGTAGGAGTGAGAATGCGCATGTAGCCAGCAAGCACGATGAGCTCCACGCCGCGCTTCGTGAGTTCGGCGACGATTTCCGTTTCGTAAGCTTCGCGGTTCGGGTAATCCTTGGGTTTGAATACGAAGGCGTCTACGCCTGCCCGGCTCGCCCGTTCGACGACCGGCGCAGACGGCTTGTCACAAACAAGAAGCTCGATGGTCACATCGAGCTTCCCCTCCCGCACCGCATCCGCAATCGCCTGGAAGTTCGTCCCTTGTCCCGAAGCGAATACCGCAATGCGCAGCGGCGCCATTATACTTCCGCTCCCGTGAACGTTACGACGCGGTTGCCTTCCGTAACCGTGCCGATTCGGTAAGCCTTCTCGCCAAGCTCTTCGGAGATTTTAATCGACTTCTCTGCTTGGTCGGCTGGCACAACGATAACCAGACCGATGCCCATGTTGAACGTCGTGAACATGTCGCGGTTCGAGATCGCGCCCTTGTCTTGCATCAAGCCGAAGATCGGCAGGATCGGCCACGAGCCATAAGCGATGTCTACGTTCACGCCGTCAGGCAGCACGCGCGGGATGTTCTCGATGAAACCGCCGCCTGTAATGTGCGCCATGCCTTTCACTTGCACTTCCTCGATCAGCTTAAGGGCTTGCTTCACGTAAATGCGAGTCGGCTCGAGCAGCACGTCGCCCAGCTTGGCGCCGTCCAGCTCGTCCAGCTGTTGATCCAGCGAGTAGCCTGCTTCTTCGAGCAGCAGACGGCGAACGAGCGAGAAACCGTTGCTGTGGATGCCGCTGGAAGCGAAGCCAAGCACCGCATCGCCGGGAGCGATCGTGGAGCCATCGATCATTTTTTTCTTGTCGACGATGCCGACCGTGAAACCGGCGATGTCGTATTCTTCTTCGGAGTACATGCCAGGCATCTCTGCAGTCTCGCCGCCGATCAGTGCGCAGCCGGATTGGACGCAGCCTTCGGAGATCCCTTTGACAATCGCTTCGATCTTCTCGGGAACAACTTTGCCGCATGCCAGATAGTCGAGGAAGAAGAGCGGCTCTGCGCCTTGCACGATAATATCGTTCACGCACATCGCTACCGCATCGATTCCGATCGTGTCATGCTTGTCCATTGCGAACGCCAGCTTCAGCTTCGTGCCGACGCCGTCCGTTCCGGATACGAGCACGGGCTCCTCGTATTTGTCCTTGTCCAGTCCGAACAGGCCGCCGAAGCCGCCCAGCTCCGCCAGAACCTCCGGACGGTAAGTGCGCTTCACGTGTTTTTTCATCCGTTCGACCGCTTCGTTGCCCGCGGCGATGTCGACTCCAGCCTTTTTATATGCTTCTGACAAAAGGTTCCACTCCTTATTTCGTTCTCAGAAAAGTATCTTATCCCGCAAATGCAACTCAAGTGAGCAAACTCGCAGGTTTGGCAGACTAACTTTCGTCTCGTAAATAGGTCGACTGCGCCGACTAATTTGCCGCGCTCAGCCGCTTGGCGCGGGATTAAGTCGGTCTCGCCGACTTATTTACTCAGCGTAGCGGCTTGGCGTGAGATTAGGTCGGCTACACCGACTTATTCGCTCCACGCAGCAGCTTGGCGCTGGATTAAGTCGGTTACACCGACTTATTTGCTCCGCGAAGCTGCTTGGCGCTGGATTAAATCGGTGTCGCCGACTTATTTGCTTCGCGTAGTGGCTTTGCGCGGGATTAAGTCGGTCTCGCCGACTTATTTGCTCTACGCAGCCGCTTTGCGGGAGATTAAGTCGGTTACACCGACTTATTTGCTCCGTGCAGCCGCTTGGCGCGATATTAAGCCGGCTGCGCCGACTTATTCGCTCCACGCAGCAGCTTGGCGCGGGATTAAGTCGGTCTCGCCGACTTATTCGCTCCGCGCAGCCGCCACTCCGCCGCACGGAGCGCTGGTCGCGGCTGTCCTAGCAGCTGCAGCTTTTGTCCGACTCCTCATTAACCGGAGTCGGGTAATCGTTGTCGAAGCAGGCAAGGCACATGCCGCGGTTGTACGCACCGTCGTTGCCGCCCACGGAGTCGACGAATCCGTCATTGCTCAGGAAGGATAAGGAGTCCGCATTGATTTCTTGACGGATTTCTTCGACTGTGCGGTACGAAGCGATGAGCTCCTTGCGATCCGGCGTGTCGATGCCGTAGTAGCAAGGGTTCTTGAACGGCGGCGACGTAATTCGCACGTGCACCTCCGTAGCTCCCGCTTCGCGCAGCAAGTTGACGATCCGGCGCGACGTTGTGCCGCGCACGATGGAGTCGTCGATCATGACGACGCGTTTACCTTCGACGACCTTGCGAACCGCGGACAGCTTCATTTTGACGCCCTTCTCGCGCAATTCCTGCGAAGGCTGGATGAACGTCCGGCCCGTATACTTGTTTTTGATAAGCCCCAGCTCGTACGGAATGCCCGTCTGCTCCGCGAATCCGATCGCTGCCGAAATACTGGAGTCCGGTACGCCTGTTACGACATCCGCGTCGACGAACGCCTCGGTAGCCAGCTGACGTCCCATCCGTTTGCGCGCGGAGTGGATATTGATGCCGTTAATGTCGCTGTCCGGTCTCGCAAAATAAATATATTCCATCGCGCAGGTCGCGCGGCGTTCGATCTTCGCGTAACGATCCGTGCGTATGCCGTTCGCATCCAACACCAGGAGCTCGCCCGGCTGAACGTCGCGAACGTACTCCGCGCCGATTGTCTCGAACGCGCAAGTCTCGGAAGAGAACACGTACGCATCGCCCAGACGCGCCATCGCCAGCGGACGAAGTCCGTTGGGATCGGAAGCGACGATCATCTTCTCATTGGTCATGATGAGGAAAGCAAAGCCGCCGACGATACGCTGCAACGCTTCCTTGGCCGCCGTCTCGAAGTCCTTCGAGGAACGGGCGATCAAGTGCGCGATCACTTCCGTGTCGCTGGATGTCTGGAAGATGGAGCCGCTCATCTCGAGCTCGTGTCTAATCTCGGGCGCATTCACAATATTGCCGTTTGTCGCAACGCCTAGGTCACCATCACGGTATCTGAAAATAAGCGGCTGCGCGTTGCCGAGTTGGCTCGAGCCCGATGTGGAGTAGCGGACATGGCCGATAGAGCGATCGCCCTTCAGCATGTCCAGCTTGTCCTTGTCGAACACTTCCTTGACTAACCCCATGCCGCGATGGTAGTTAAACGCATTGCCATTGTCTGTATCAACCGTACAAATCCCGGAGCTCTCTTCTCCGCGATGCTGCAGCGCATGGAGGCCGTAATAAGATAGTCCTGCGGCGTCGGGATGACCGAACACGCCAAAGACTCCGCACTCCTCGCGCAACTTGTCAAAAATATCGTCCCGGCCAATACCCTCATTGTAATGATCGCCGGTCCAAAGCACCTGGCCATCTAATGTTGCACCGTCGCGTACCTGGCCGCCGAGAGCCGTGCGATTAGGCACAGCGCTCGCTTGCGCAGAACGGTCGATTACTTCATGAGACATGGAATCGCATCCTTCCAAACCTTCTCCAGTTGTTGTACCGGCGCTGCGATGCCGGATTTGCCATTGACGTTAATGGTGAGGCTGCTACCCGATACTTTACCGATGACCGCAAATTGAACGCCTTGCTCGCTCAAAAGAGCTGTCAATGCGTCCGCCTGCTCCGGCTTCGCCGACAGCAGAATGCGGGATTGCGATTCACTGAACAGCAGGTGGTCCGGACGAAGGTCGCTGGTCAGCGATACTTCCGCGCCAACGCCGCCGCTGATACAGGACTCCGCCAGCGCTACCGCGATGCCGCCTTCCGACAAGTCGTGCGCAGAAGCGACGAGCCCTTGCTGAATAGCGCCAAGGACGGCATCTTGAACTTGCTTCTCCACGTCGAGATCGATGACCGGAGGACGTCCCGCAGGAGCGCCGCTCAGCACGTATTGCAGCTCGCTGCCGCCAAACTCCGCTTTCGTGTCGCCGAGGAGCACGATGACGTCGCCTTCGGACTTGAAGCCTTGCGTCATGATGTGGTCGACGTCATGCACCAGGCCGACCATGCCGATGACCGGCGTCGGGTAGATCGCGCCTTTGGCATTCTCGTTGTACAAGCTGACGTTGCCGCCGATGACCGGCGTATCCAGCTTCACGCAAGCTTCGGACATGCCATCCGCCGATTTTTCAAGCTGCCAGAAGATTTCCGGCTTCTCCGGGTTGCCGAAGTTAAGGTTGTCCGTAATGGCCAGCGGCTCCGCGCCGGAGCATACGATGTTGCGCGCCGCTTCCGCGACCGCGATCCGTCCGCCCATCTCGGGGTCCAGATGCACGTAACGTCCGTTGCAATCCGTCGTCATCGCCAGCGCTTTGCGCGTACCGTCAACGAGAACAACCGCTGCATCGGAGCCCGGGCGCACGGCCGTAGCCGTACGAACCATGTAGTCATATTGGTTATATACCCACTCTTTGCTCGCAACCGTCGGGGAAGCCAGAACTTTCTCGAGGGCGCCGTTCAGATCCGTAATTTCGTCAAAAGCAGCCGTGTCGATCGCTGCGCTCTCGCGGAACGAAGCAGGCTCGCTGGACGGTTTGTTGTACACTGGACACTCGTCGACAAGAGCTTTGACCGGCATGTCGGCTACTTCTTCGCCCTGGTGGAACAACCGGAGACGTCCGTCATCCGTCACTTTGCCCACTTTTGCGCAAATAATGCCCCAACGATCGAAAATTTCCTTCGCTTGCGCCTCATGCTGAGGCTCGACAACAAAGAGCATACGCTCTTGCGACTCGGACAACATCATCTCGTAAGGCGTCATGCCCGTCTCGCGCTGCGGCACCTCGTCGAGGTACAGCTCAAGACCGTTGCCTGCCTTGGAAGCCATCTCCGCGCTGGAGCAAGTGAGGCCGGCCGCGCCCATATCCTGAATGCCCAGAACGATGCCGGAGTTGATCAGCTCGAGCGTTGCTTCCATAACCAGCTTTTCCATAAACGGATCGCCGACTTGGACCGCCGTACGTTTCTCCTCGGACTCCTCGGAGAGCTCGACGGATGCGAATGTCGCGCCATGAATGCCATCGCGCCCCGTTGCCGGGCCAACGTAGAAAACAGGGTTTCCTACGCCTTTGGCGACGCCGCGCTGGATTTTGTCATGGTCGATCAGCCCGACGCACATCGCGTTGACGAGCGGATTGCCTTCGTAGCTTTCGTCGAACATCACTTCGCCGCCAACCGTTGGAACACCGATACAGTTGCCGTAGCCGGCGATGCCGCTGACGACATTTTCGAACAAGTATTTAACGCGTTCATTGTTCAAGTTGCCAAAGCGCAAGCTGTTTAGTATGGCTACAGGACGCGCGCCCATCGAGAAAATATCGCGAAGAATGCCGCCGACACCCGTCGCCGCGCCTTGGTAAGGCTCGACAGCAGACGGATGGTTATGGGATTCGATCTTAAACACGACAGCCTGGTTGTCGCCGATGTCGACGATGCCCGCGCCTTCGCCCGGCCCCATCAGGACGCGAGGTCCGGTGATCGGGAATTTTTTCAGAATAGGCTTGGAGTTCTTGTAGGAGCAATGCTCCGACCACATGACGCTGAATACGCCGATCTCCGTGTAGTTGGGCTTGCGGCCCAGGAATCCGCAAATCAGTTCGTATTCGTAATCCGTAACGCCGAATTGCGTGTAAATGCGCTGATCCGCGATTTGCTCCGCAGTCGGCTCCTTAGCTGTTAATTGCTGCGCCATGTTGTTCCCTCCATGCATTCAAAATCGATGTAAACATTCTCAGTCCGTCTTCCGAGCCCAGAATCTGGCTTACCGCGCGCTCCGGATGCGGCATCATGCCGACGACGTTGCCCGCTTTGTTGCTAATGCCCGCGATGTTGTCGACGGAGCCGTTTGGATTTGTTTCGCCCGCGTAACGGAATACGATTTGATTGTTCGCTTTGAGCTCGGCCAGCGTTTCTTCGTCGCAGAAGTAGTTGCCTTCGCCGTGAGCGATCGGAATATCGATAATCTCGCCTTGCGAATATTGATTCGTGAAAGCCGTATTGCTGTTCACCACTTCAAGAGGCGTACCATGGCAACGGAATTTCAGGCCCGTGTTGCGGATAAGCGCGCCAGGGAGAAGATTTGCTTCCGTAAGGATCTGGAAGCCGTTGCAGATGCCAAGAATATATTTGCCTTCGTCTGCCGCTTTCTTCACTTCGTTCATGACGTTCGCGAATTGCGCGATAGCGCCGCAGCGCAAGTAATCGCCGTAGGAGAAGCCGCCTGGCACGAGGATAGCGTCGTAGCCGGACAGGTCCGTAGCGGTATGCCAGACGTAGTCGACCTGCTCGCCGATCGCTTCAACTGCCTTGTAGCAATCGATGTCGCAGTTGGAGCCGGGAAATACGAGAACCGCAAATTTCATGATCTTAACCCTCCAGCTCGAAGCGGTAGTCTTCGACCACTGTGTTCGCGAGCAGCTTCTCGCACATCACTTTCAGGCGGGCTTCCGCTTCCGCGCGATCGTTTGTGTCAAGCTCCACCTCGAGATATTTGCCGATGCGCACTTTGCCAACTTCCGCGAACCCCATGGAATGGAGCGCGCCTTGCACGGCCGTTCCTTGCGGATCCAAAACGTTTTCCTTAATCGTAACGTAGACGGTTGCCTTCATAATAGCCTCCTGAATGTGTGTTTATAATGGTAATTCGTTGAACATGCTTGTTGGATAGTTGTTGCTGTTACTGTGTGATGCTCGTTTGGTGTTTCTATGTCCGCTTCCTACGACAGCTCCTGCCCCGTCAAGCGACGGTAAATCTCGCGGTAGCGCGCCGTCGTGGCCGCAACGACAACCGCCGGCAGCGGATCCGGCATGCTGTCGCGATCCCAGTCCGAGCCCAGCAGGTAAGTTCGGACCGGCTCCTTGTCCATGCTATCGATCTCCACGTCGTAGGCGTAGCTGCCTTCCGACCAGAAGCGCGACGAGTCCGGCGTGAAAATTTCGTCGATCAGGATGACCTTGCCGTCGATCAGACCGAATTCGAACTTGCAATCCGCGAGAATGATGCCGCGCTCCTGGCAATAGTCATGCGCGAAGCGATACAGAGTCAGGCTGCGGTCGCGCAGCTCCTCGGCCAGAGCTTCGCCTACCAGCTCCGCCATCCGCTCGAACGGGACGTCTTCGTCATGGCCGACGTCATTTTTTGCGGCCGGCGTAAAGATCGGCTCAGCAAAATGTTCGTTCTTCCGCATGCCCTCCGGCAGCTTGATGCCGTTGATCTCGCCCGTGCTCGTATACTGTCTCCAGCCGCCGCCCGTAATGTAGCCGCGCACGACGCATTCGATATCGATGCGTTCGGCTTTGCGGGTCACCATGATGCGGTTCTTAAGCAGCTCCGGCTCCGTCACGATATCGCCCAGCAACGCCACGTCGGTATGCACCACATGATTTTCCTGCAGCTCCTTCGTTACCTCGAACCAGAAAGCCGACAGCCGATTCAGTACATTGCCCTTATCGGGAACAGCCGGGTCCAGCACGTAGTCGAACGCCGAGATCCGGTCGGTCACGACGATCAGGAAGTGCTCCCCGAGATCGTACAGCTCCCGCACCTTGCCCTTGTACACCAGCGGCGCCTTTACGTAATCGACAGCCGTAGATAATGCCTGCGGTCTTGCGCTTGCGCTCATTCCATTCATCCCCTCGTTCCTCGCCTAGTTCAAGCCCAGTCTTGCGAAAATCGTATCTACATGCTTGAGATGCCAAGCAGGGTTGAAGCAGTCGTCGATCTCCTCCGAAGACAGCACCGCCGTAATTTCCGTCGTTTCTTCCACGATGGAGCGGAATTGGCGCTGCTCTTCCCAAGCCTGCATCGCACGCGGCTGCACCGTGTCGTACGCTTGCTCGCGGCTGAAACCTTTGTCGATCAGCTTCGTCATGACGCGGCCGGAGAACGGAACGCCGTAGGTCGCGCTCATGTTGCGTTTCATATTTTCCGGGAACACCGTCAGGTTCTGAATAATGTTGCCCAGTCTGTTAAGCATATAGTTAAGCAGCATCGTCGAATCAGGCAGGATGACGCGCTCCGCCGAAGAGTGGCTGATGTCGCGCTCATGCCAGAGCGGCACGTTCTCGAATGCCGTCAGCATATGGCCGCGAATGACGCGGGACAGGCCGGACATGTTCTCGCAGCCGATCGGATTGCGTTTGTGCGGCATCGCCGACGAGCCCTTCTGGCCTTTGGCAAACGGCTCCTCCACCTCGCGGAATTCGCTCTTCTGAAGCGCGCGGATTTCCGTGGCGAACTTGTCCATCGACGTCGCGATCAGAGCCAGAACGCCTACATACTCGGCGTGACGGTCACGCTGCAGCGTCTGCGTGGAGATCGGAGCGGCCGTGATGCCTAGCTTGTCGCAGACGAATTGCTCAACGAACGGATCAATGTTAGCGTACGTGCCGACGGCGCCGGACATTTTGCCGAATTGAACGTTGTGCGCCGCGTGCTGGAACCGCTCCAGGTTGCGTTTCATCTCTTCGTACCACAGCGCCATCTTGAGACCGAACGTCGTCGGCTCGGCATGCACGCCGTGCGTGCGCCCCATCATCGGAGTGTCCTTGTACTGAATGGCTTTCTCGCGAAGAATGCCGATAAATCTTTCGATATCCTTAAGCAGGATTTCGTTAGCTTGCCGGAGCAAGTAGCCCATCGCCGTATCGACGACGTCCGTGGAAGTCAGGCCGTAATGCACCCACTTGCGCTCCGGTCCTACCGTCTCGGATACGGCCCGGGTGAACGCGATCACGTCGTGGCGAGTCTCCTGCTCGATCTCGTAGATCCGGTCGATGTCGAAGCTGGCCGAAGCTCGCAGCGCTTTAACGTCTTCCTGTGGAATAATGCCAAGCTCGGACCAAGCCTCGCATGCGCACAGTTCAACCTCCAGCCAAGCTTTGAATTTATTCTCTTCCGTCCAGATGGCTCTCATCTCGGGTCTGCTATAACGTTCTAACATGATGGCATCACACCTTCCAAATCGTAGTTTCTTCTATCCATTGCAATGCCGCCTCCACGTTAGGGGCCAGCACGTTCACATGACCCATCTTCCGCTTGAATACGGCGTCCTTTTTCCCGTACAAATGCACCTTCGGAGCAATGCCGGCATGAGTCGCCGCATCGTCGCCTTCCGCCAGCCTTTCCAGCAGCGGCTCCACATGCTGCCCCAGCACGTTGACCATGACGACGGAGCTCATCAGCGACGTATCGCCCAACGGCAAGCCGCAGATGGCGCGGACATGCTGTTCGAACTGCGACGTGCGGCAAGCCTCCATCGTGTAATGCCCGCTGTTATGCGGACGCGGCGCGAGCTCGTTGACGTACAGCCCGCCGTCCTCCGTCACGAACAGTTCCACCGCGATGAGTCCGACGACGTTCAGTCCTTCCGCGATCCGTACAGCTAGCCGCTCTGCTTCCGCAATCACGTCTTCGCCGACGCGAGCCGGCACGATAGAAAGATGCAATATATTATCGACATGAATATTTTCCGCAGGAGGGAACGCTTTTATTTCTCCTTTGGAGCTTCTTGCCGCAATGACCGATATTTCTTGTTTGAACCTGATGAACTGTTCCAGCACAAGCTGAGTGCCCGCACGGGATAACGTCTCGTAGGCTTCCGGAATTTCATCCTCGCCGCGGATGACCCATTGTCCCTTGCCGTCGTAGCCCCCTGTCGCCGTTTTGAGCACGCAAGGCGTTCCGAATGCGGATACCGCATCCCGCAGACTATCCTCGCTAGTGATCTCGCGATACGGTGCCACGCGGACGCCTGCCGCTTCGATCGCCCGTTTCTCGCGGAGACGATGCTGCGTCGTGTACAGCAGCTCGCTGCCTTGCGGCACATAGGACCGCTCCATCAGCTTTGCGGCGACGTCTGCATCAACGTTTTCGAATTCGTACGTAATGACGTCCGACGCTTCCGCAAGCGCCAGAGCCGCGTCCATATCGTCGTACGCCGCCACGATCTGCCGGGATACTTGTCCCATCGGAGAATCCGGCGTGGGATCCAGTGCGACGAACCGGTAGCCCATTGCGCTGCCTGCATTAGCAAGCATTCGCCCGAGCTGTCCGCCTCCTAGAATTCCGATCGTTCCGCCAGGCAGAATCGTCTTGGCGCCATCCGATCCAGTCGTTGCGCGCGTCATAACGTCTCGCTGCTTTCCAGCACTTCCTGCTTCACGCGGTCGCGCCTGGCTTGCACTCGTGCCGCGATGTCGGGCTCGAACGCTCCCAGCATCTGGGCTGCCAGCAAACCGGCGTTCGTGCCTCCGGCGTTGCCGATCGCGACCGTCGCCACCGGGATGCCGCCCGGCATCTGCACGATGGAGAGCAGCGAATCGAGGCCGCTCAAATTCGAGGATTTGACGGGAACGCCAATAACCGGCAAAGTCGTCTTCGCGGCGACCATGCCGGGCAGATGCGCGGCGCCCCCCGCTCCCGCGATAATGACCTTAAGGCCGCGCTCCGCGGCGCTTTCCGCGTATTCGAACATCAAATCCGGCGTGCGGTGCGCTGACACGACCTTCTTCTCGTACGGAATTTCGAGCTCCTCCAGGATGTCGCAAGCCAATTTCATTGTGTCCCAATCCGACTTACTGCCCATGATGACGCCTACCTTAGCAGACATT
The DNA here is from genome assembly GCF_003112455.1 of Paenibacillus agaridevorans. Classification (GTDB taxonomy): domain Bacteria; phylum Bacillota; class Bacilli; order Paenibacillales; family Paenibacillaceae; genus Pristimantibacillus; species Pristimantibacillus agaridevorans. The sequence goes on along the minus strand of NZ_BDQX01000291.1, from coordinate 85,669 downwards.
GGTCCAAACCCACTTTCATCTTTTATAGAATGCATTCGTTCCAGGAAATAGAAAAAAGCCCCAGAGAGATCGGTTGCCGATCTGCCGCAGGACCATAGCCGAGAACGTCCGCCATGGAGGGCGATATCGTTCTTTTTCGATGAATCCGGGCAGGACCGCGCAATCCACCAGCCTAAAGACAGCATAAGGCTGCCCCATGCGGGAGCAACCTGTCATGCAGCCCCTTGGCAAGGGCGTTGCGTCAATGTTCCGTCTATCGTTCCTATGAACTTGCCGAATTTCCGATTCATCTAGCTCGTAGTCCAGAAATTAAGGTTTCCAGGTAGAAACATTCGGGCCAATCCCGAAAATATACGAGTTATTCCTTGAAGAGGTACTTTTTGAACGTGTATTAGGAGGGACAGCCTTTCGTCCCAAGCCTTCTCTAGTTTAAACAATCGTTCTTCCACTGTCAACAAAATACGAACATTATGAAGCTTATATATTTTAAAGTTCGTTTTTTTCTCAATATTGCTCAATAGCCCCGTCAATCGCCTCTTCTTTGGGGCTCGAATCCCCATTTCTTCCATCCTTCGTCTAGGTACATGTTCTTCTGAATACATATAGAGATAAGGTTTAACGGGACGTACCGAATATACAAGGAGGTCATTGTCTTGATCATTCATACCGTCAAGAACGGGGACTCGCTATGGAAGCTGTCTCAAAACTACGGCGTTCCTTTGTCGCATATTCTCGTCGCAAACGGCTTGTCTGAGCAAAGCATATTGGTCATCGGGCAGGCTGTCATCGTGCCGACGGAGCCGTCTCCCGCTTCTCACAAGGTGCTCGCAGGCGAATCGTTATGGCAGATTGGCCAACGATACGGAGTCACGCTCCAGGAGCTCGCATCCGCCAACGGCATTCGGAATCCCGCTCTTATTTACCCCGGCCAGATGCTGAAAATTCCGACCACGGCCAAGCCGGTTATCGAAGTCAATGCCTATACCGAGAAGCTGGAGCAGAACGGCGTGGCCATCGTGAACGAAATCGGAGAATATTTGACCTTTCTGAGCCCGTTCAGCTATCGGGTTCAGCCCGATGGAAGTCTCAGGCCGCTGGACGATACGGCGATCATCGCCGCGGCATACGCAAAGCGGGCCGCTCCCATGATGGTGATCACGAATTTCGTGGACGGCAACTTCAGTCCCGATATCGCCCATGCCGTCGTAGCCGATGAGGCGGTTCAAAATCGCGTCATCGCGGGTATCGTCGCCGTTATGGCGCAGAACGGCTATATGGCGCTGAACGTAGACTTCGAATATGTACCGCCTGCCGACAAAGAGTTGTATAACGCTTTCCTGCAAAAGCTTGTCGACACGCTGCGCCCGCAAGGCTATCTCGTCTCCTCCGCGCTTGCGCCCAAGCTGTCCGCCACGCAAACGGGCACGTTGTACGAGGCGCATGATTACGAAGCACACGGGCGCATTCTCGACTTTGTCATTCTGATGACCTACGAATGGGGCTGGTCCGGCGGACCTCCGAGAGCCGTCGCTCCTCTAAACGAAGTGCTAAAGGTCGTCAATTACGCGCTTAGCGTCATCCCGGCTAACAAGGTCGTCATGGGCATGCCGCTGTACGGCTATGACTGGACGCTTCCATACGTCTCGGGCGGCCGATGGGCGCCGACGGTCAGCCCTTTCGCGGCCGTGGAGCGAGCGGCGAAATACGGCGCAGAAATTGAGTACGACGAAGAGTCTCAGTCGCCGTTCTTCTATTATTATGACGAGCAGGGCGCCCAGCATGTCGTCTGGTTCGAGGATGCGCGCAGCGTCCAGGCGAAGTTCGACGTCGTAAAGCGGCTTGGGCTGCGCGGAGTGAGCTATTGGGTGCTTGGCGTCTCTTTCCCGCAGAACTGGTTCGTCCTAGGCGAGAACTTTACGATCAAAAAATATGTCCGGTAATTAGTAAGCGAAGATAAAGACAAACAAGGCTGTCCCATGAGGTCTTTAACCTAAGGGACAGCCTTGTTTGTTGCCATTTCGAGGTTGAAACAATCAGATGCGGGTAACGGTGTAGCCCATCTCTTCCAGAAGCGCGACTACTCCGTCCTCGCCGGGCAGGTGCAGAGCACCTACGACGACAAAGAACGTTGAAGCTTCCTTGTTGTTCAAGTAGCCGTCGATACCTTCTGCCATTCCCACGTTGCGGTCCCTCAGGACAGCGTTGTAATATTCCTCGTTCGACTTCGAATCTTCCGCGAGCTCGGTCAGCATCTCGATATCCCCGTCCACCCACATGGAAGACAAATCCTGCACGCTGTCGCTTTCGTTATAGAAGCCATAGACGGAACCCATGAGCATCCCTTCCTGCAGCTCGGCCGAGAAATTATCGAACATTCTGTATTGCAGCTCCGCCGACTCCAGCTCCAAAATCGGAATTTCCTTCTTGATAGCTTGATCCATAAAATATTGATCGATGCCAAGCTCCGCTTCGAATTCCGAATCCTCTTGAAGCCAGCTGTCCAGAACAAACGATGCGAACCAAGGTTTGAGCGTATCAAGCGTGTTGGTTTCCAGCTCCAGATCCGTCAAGAGTTGCACGACTGCTTCGTACCCTTCCGTAGACAAATGATTGCGAAGCGTCGTACCGTCCTTATAGTAACCGAGATTACCTAGCAGCTTCTCATAATCAACCTCATCCGATTCTCCGTTCACTTCCACTGACAAGAAGTCCGCTTCCTGGAAGGCATCCGTGATTTCGTCGCGAAGAGGATACATCGCATCGTTGCCGACGTGGATGGAACCAAGCAGGTAAACGACGTTTTCGCCGTTCTCCACCTTGTACATAAAGCCGCGGCTCTCTTGGATCGTGTCAATGAGCACCGCGCGAATGTCCTCCAGCCATTCGATCTCGTAGCCGGATGCGCTAATGATAAATCGCAGCGGCACGTATGTAGTCTTGTTGAGGATCTTGGGCGCAGCGTCCAGCTCTTGCGGCTTGGAATTGACATACGCCGTCTTGCGGTCGATCTCCAGGATGATGGTTGCCTTCTCGCCGGTCGCCGTAACGACTCTCAGCTTTTCGTTCCAATCCAGCTCGAAAGCCAGCTCCTCCAGCAGCATGCGAACCGGGACGAAAGTAACGCCATTCTCGATAAACGGCTTCTGTTCGCCGAACTTGACCGGCTGTCCGTCAATCCAGATGGAGGGAGGCGTTGGCGTGGCCGCCGATGCGCCGGTGGCCAAGCTTAAAGATAGTAATAGTGCTGCGATAAATGCCGTAAAACGTTTCATCTGCCGGCTCTCTCCTCTATCTATTTAATAGGTCTTTGGTCTCATTCGAACCAAGGTACCTCCTATTCTATCAAATCTTTTCCATATTTGATAGAGCGGAAATGGTAAACAGGAGCGTCGCTAAACCGCAAAAAGCCCTACCCCGCCATCAGGCGGGAGTAGGGAATTCCAATGCAAATTCACCAATCGATCAAGCTTCCAGCCACACCGTCTTCTCCGAGATCGGCGCGCGCTTTTGCGCAGGAGGCGCCATATCCGGATAACCTAAGTAGATGAGGCCGGTCAGCTCTTCCTTGCCTTCCGTTAATCCAAGCGCGCTGCGCATCAACGGATTGTACATCGGCTCGCCAGAGCGCCAAATCGCTCCCAAGCCATGGGCGTGTGCTGCAAGCAGCAGGTTCTGAACGGCAGCCTGGGCAGCCGCCAATTCTTCCGAATATACGGCGCGCGAGTCCTCCGACTTGGAGTAAACAGCCGCGATGACAACGGGCGAACGGTACGCTTTGGCCCGCTCCTTCTGCAGCTTCGCCTCTAACTCCTCGGCACTCATCTCGGGCCAGCCCGACTTGGCCACATTGGCGTACCCTTCGCCAAGCGCCGCTCTTCCGTCGCCCGTCATGACGATGAAGCGCCAAGGCTGCGTGTTGAAGTGGCTGGGCGCCCAACTTGCCGCTTCCAGCAGTTCCTCGATGACCGCGCGATCCACCGGATCGCTTTTCACTCTGCCGATGGAACGGCGCGTGCGTATGGCCTCCAAGACGTCCATAGACTTGCGCTCTACAGGCGCATTCGTTGCGGGTGTTTCCATGCTCATTGCTCCAGTCTCCTTCTGTGCCCATGTTTGGTTAACCCTCAAAAAAATACAGCTGTTACTCTGATATTGGTCTGGCTTAGTTGAACAAATAAGCGTATTCGCCATATCCTTCTTCGGCAAGCTTTTCCTTCGGCACGAACCGGAGGGAAGCCGAATTAATGCAGTACCGCAGCCCAGTCGGTTGCGGACCATCTTCGAAGACATGGCCGAGATGGGAGTCGCCTTCCCTGCTCCGCACCTCGACGCGAACCATGAAGTGGCTCGAATCCGTATGCTCCGTCACCGCGGCTTTCTGAAGCGGCTTCGTAAAGCTCGGCCAGCCGCAGCCCGCGTCGTACTTGTCCTTGGAGCTGAACAACGGCTCGCCCGACACGATGTCGACGTAGATGCCGTCCTCCGTATGATCCCAGTATTCGCCAGTGAACGGACGTTCCGTCCCGTTCTCCTGCGTCACGTTGTATTGAATGGGGGTCAGCTTTCGCTTCAGTTCCTGCTGGTCCTTCTTTGCCGACCAATGCTCCGCGATAAAGGCGTCGCGGCCGGAGCCTCTGCGGTACATTTTGTAACGGAACGGATTCTTGTTGTGATAATCCTGATGGTACTCCTCTGCAGGGTAAAAGACTTCCGCCTCCGTAATCTCCGTCACGATCGGCTTGTCGAAGCGTCCGCTGCTTGCAAGCTCGGCCTTGGAAGCCTCTGCCTCCTGCCGCTGCTCCTCCGTGTAATAGAAGATACCCGTGCGATATGATTCGCCGCGGTCGTGGAACTGGCCGCCTGCATCGGTCGGATCGATCTGCTGCCAGAAGATGCCGAGCAACTTCCGGAACGGGAATACCGCCGGATCATAAGTGATCAGCACGGCTTCCGCATGTCCAGTCGTTTCGGAGCAAACCTCCTCGTACGTCGGGTTGACGGTATGACCGCCTATATAACCGGATACGACCGAGACGATGCCCGGCATTTCCTCGAACGGCGTCACCATGCACCAGAAGCATCCGCCCGCGAATGCGACCTTCTCGTACTGGTTCGATTGTTGTTCTGCCATGGTTGCCACCTCACCTTTCTGCTAACATGTCTCTATTATAAACCAACATTTGCACTTTCGAAAACCAAGGACGCCGCGCCCCTCTTTGTTACAATAAGATGACATTCGCAACCTTTCGGCATAAAAAGCGTCCTTACTGGTAGGCAAAAAGGGACAGGGGCAATATTGCACACAACGGTTCGTTCATCCGCGGCGACACATAATTCAGGCTTGAGAGGTGAATGAATAGATGAATGAAGTAAGTTTGGAAAGCAACCTTGCAAGCCGTCAGGAGCATGCGACGCGCAGGCGAAGAAGCGTAGTGTCGCTCGTCGTGTTCGTATCCGTATGGGCGGTGCTCATCGGCGGCGGCTTCTATATGGCGAAGTGGTACACGGATCGGATGCAACAGGATATTACGGCGGATATCGAACGGCAAACCTCCGCTCAACTCCAGGTGATGCAGCAGGCGTACGACGCCAAGCTTGCGGATCTGGATGCCGGCTATGCGGCCGAAATGACGGAGCTTAAAGGCAAGATCGACGCTTTAAATGAACTGCTTACGTTTACCAAGGATAACGCCGATACCAAGACCGATAATAGCAACAAGCTATATACTCAGCTTAACGAGGTCAAGAAGCAACTGGACGAATTGAAAAAAAGCTTGGACGTGCTTAAATGAACATCACGGCCAAAACGTTGAATCGCACGGCGCTTCTCGCCTTGTCGCCCTTCGTCGGCATCTTGATTTGGCTTATCGCCAGTGGAATGGCCGTCCAGCTCTCGGGACTTGACGGAGCGGAGTTTGCCTCCTCCGAACCGCTCGCCAGACCGGAGGCTCTGTTATCGGAAGCTTACGGCGGACTGGATGCCGCTCGCGAAACGGCTATAGGAACCGGAGAGTCCATCAAGAAACAGCTCGATTTGTACAATAGAACCAACGCGGAGATGACCGCAATTTCCAAGCTTGCCGCCACGCAAGCGGCAAGGCCGCTCGCTATCTACGACGCGAAGATTACGTCGAAGCTCGGCAAGCCTTCCGCCACGATCGATACGGACAAGCTTCGCGCTCAGCTGTTCTATCTGAGCAACGATTCGTTTAAGAGTTACGCGGTCAAGATCAAGCTGAAGTCAGGCGATGCCATGAAGATGGTGCTCGGCGGCTCAGAGATCGGACAAGCCCAGACTACGATGCAAGCCGTCCAGTCGCATAAGGCGGCGGTCGGCGTCAATGCGGGCGGCTTCGCCGACGGCGGCGGCAAACGTTACCCGCTGAGCAACACGATCGTGGACGGCAAATATGTGACCGGCTTCGAAGCTTCTTATTCGGATTTGTTTTTTGTCGGGATGAACGATAAAAACAAATTGATCGGCGGCAAATTCGCCAGCAAGGACAAGTTGGACGCCCTGAAGCCAAAATACGGCGCTTCCTTCGTCCCCGTCTTGCTGCGCGGGGGAGCCGCCCAGAGCATTCCGCTCAAGTGGCAGGTCAGTCCTCGCCGTGCGCCGCGTACCGTCATCGCGAACTACAAGGACGATCAACTGCTCATTCTCGTTACGGACGGGTACAATGAAGCAGGGAGCTCCGGCGCGACGCTCGGGGAACTCCAGGACTTGCTAAAGGGTTATGGCGCGATAGACGCTTATAATCTGGACGGAGGCGGGTCCTCATCGCTTGTCTTTAACGGCAAGCTTATTAACAAGCCGTCGGACGGATCGTTGCGCAAGCTGCCTACTCATTTTTTGTTTTTCAAATAAAAAAATAAAACTGCCCCGGAAAAACGGCGGTCGCGCTATCGGAATTTGAGCGCGATCGCCGTTTTTAGCATGCGGTAGTCCTTCTCCGATGCCAACAGCAAACTCTCGGCTTCTGCATGTGTGATGCGCTCGAAACAAACCTCCGTGCCCGGCCGCAGCTGAGCGAACATCCGGGATGTCGACGGTCGCGACATGCGCGATGCGGGGGTAGCCGCCTGTCGTCTGGCGATCCGCGAGCAGCACGTCGACATTGGAGTCGATCTGCAGGGCGTTGGACTGCCAGCCCGGAGATCTGCTGGAATACAGAACGGAGGATTAATCATCGTTTCACAGCAAAAAAGCGGCACCATGAATACTCCCACCACTTACCGTTGCTAACGCTTCGGTTGAAGTGGAGGTTTCTGATGTCTCAACCTGACTTGTTCAGGATGCTTAACACCAGCGGAGTTGACACGTTGATGGTCTGGTTACCATCCAACCCCTCTATCCCATTCGCTCCTTGTGGAGTGACGTTTGGGAATACTTTGCGCATAATGTTCGCCGCGCCGTTGACATCGGCATGAATCCAACCTTTCAGACTCCGGTACAGTCCGCGACAGATTCGTCTGCCGGTGAATGTAACGGTTCTCCCTTCGTCATAACATGGTAGCGAATCCTGGTCCAAGAAGCTCGCCTTTGATGTGTAAGCCTCCTCGATCAGGATGACCGTTATCCCTTGTTCTTCCGCTTTATACTGGATCATGTCTATCAACATCTGATGCGGAATATGACAAAACGATTGATTGTTGCGACGTCCCATGGCAGTTTCTTGTTTCCATCCATCGTTATGACCAATTACGATGGTGCCAATGCGTTGTTCCACAGCCAGTTTGATGATGTGATGGCTCACTTTGTGGAACAGGTCTTTGATCCGGCGATGTCGCTTCAGATGCAAGCGTTCCAGCCGTTTAGACGTATGCATTCCTTCTCGCGGTTCCTTGCCTTGACGAAGGATACCGGTGTAGTGCGCCTTCATTTTGTTGTAATATTGATTGATCGCTTTGACGATCCTGCCCTTCACGATCATCGGCTTCGAGCCGGATGTCGTGACAATGGTTGCAAGATTGTCCACTCCCAAATCAACGGCCATTAGTAATTGCGGAGCATTTGCGTCCATTAGTATATCAGAATGATTTACTTCCTCTTCCTTCTTCACCGGACGAGTGAAGACTAGTTCGACGACGTAACGTCCATTGCTTGGAACTACGCGCACCTGCATCAGCTGTCCCTCGGTACGGCCCAGCTTGCCGATGTTAAGCTGCAGTTTGGTCTTGGGAAGCTTAAGAAATCTCCCGCCTTTAACGATACAATCCTGATTAGAAAACACAACTTCCTTAGCTGTGCCCCGAGCATACCCCGGGATGTTAGGTTTGCCCGTGTACTTCTCTGGATGCTTTCGGTAATCCTTCATGCTGGCGAAGAAAGCCTTCCAATTCTGGAACACCACTTTCATGATTCCTTGACTGCTCTGTGCAGGGAGTGCGCGATAATCCGTTTGCTCCATCACTTTGAATAAGGCGTCCAGGAAGGCATACGATACAAAAGGCTTTTCCGGTGACGGCAGCTCAAATGCGTGTAAACGATTTTTCTCGCTCCGTCGTTCATTCATTGCACCAATCTGCGTGGCCAGCGTGTCCATGACTTGTTGTTGTAGAGGCTGAAGATCCTCCTGACGCCCCCATGCCGTAAACACCTGACGAATATAAAAATTCGTGGTATTGTACAGATTTTTGGCTCTCTGGCATGCTTCATCCAGGTAGCCAAACAGTCGATGGCCCGGCTTAACCCAAACTTGATAAGTTCTGTATGCGGCTTTTGCATCTGCCATAACTTCACCTCCTCCCTCACTTTGTATAGGAACATTTGTTCCCGTATATTGTATCGCTTCAAGAGGAAAAAAGGAAGAACATTTTGTGCGCGAATGCAAGATGTCGCCGATTCACCTCGCCACTTGAAGAAGTGGGAGTCCTCTCGGCGAACGCTGATAGACATGATTTCTTGTCCTTGGCTGCCGCTTTCTCATGGATCCATCCATTGTACGGGTACGAGAATCGTCAACTCATTAAGATACTTCAATGACTTCCCTCACATCCGTCGCGGTTCCTTCTGCAGGATATGTATTGGTAAGTTCTCCCGCAATCTCGACGTTGACCTCATCTCCTACTTCAATACCTTCCAACAGCGACTCGTCCGATACGGTCACCCATACGGCATCCGGCTTCACGACGTCGAGCAGCTCTTCGAGCGCTTCCTTCGTCGGCGCCAGCTCCAGATCGGTAATGTCCGCACTCTGCACGACTAGCAGCTTGGGCACATCAATGGCAACGACTCGCCCTTGCTTGTAATCCCACTCTTCGTTAGATGGAGCCGTTTCCGTTGCCCGTTGTTCTTGGTGCTGCTCCTCCTGCGGCTGATCCTGGACGTTGCCCGCTCCTGTTTCGTCCGAACACCCCGTAAGGAACAGCGCCCCCGCCAATACCGTTACTCCAAGCTTAATCATATGGATCACCCTCCATGTACAAGAAATATGTTGCATTCTCTTACATAGGCTTACCCCAACATGAGCGATGAGAAACAGGCATTAAAGGAAAGCAGCCGCGGACAACAACTTTTTGGAGCCATAAGAGTTACTAACGCCTAAAACTGCTCGCTCGCCCACTTTTTGGATCCATAGGCGTTAATAACGACTATGGACACTAATCAGAGTTACTTTCCGGCCCATAAGCGTTTTTAACGCCTTTGGACGCTAATCAGAGTTACTTTCCAGTCCATCGGCGTTTTTAACGTCTACAGCTGCTCGTTCGCCTTCTTTCTGAAGCCATAAGCGTTAATAACGCCATGGACGCTAATCAAAGTTACTTTCCGATCCATCGGCGTTTTTAACGCCTACAGCTGCTCGATCGCCCACTTTTTGGCCCCATAGGCGTTACTAACGCCTATGGACGCTAATCAGAGTTACTTTCCGGCCCATCGGCGTTTTTAACGCATACAGCTGCTCGCTCGCCTTCTTTCAAGATGCCATAAGCGTTACTAACGACTATGGACACTAATCAGAGTTACTTTCCGGCCCATCGGCGTTTTTAACGTCAACAGCTGCTCGTTCGCCTTCTTTCTGATGCCATAAGCGTTCCTAAAGCCTATGGACGCTAATCAAAGTTACTTTCCGATCCATCGGCGTTTTTAACGCCTACAGCTATTGCTCGCCTACATCAGCACGCTCGCCTACTGTTTAACGCATACAGCCGCTCTTTTCGTCTGCTTTTAGTCGCATATTATCCTAAACTTTTAACGACAAAAAAGGCTGCCCAAAGGCAGCCCCTCGTAAAAACCTTAAATGCCGTTATAACGGATCGCGTAAACCACTCCGTCTATACCGCCCATATAAACCGTCCCGTTGGCGACGGATGGCGTCGACCACAGCACGCGCTCCGGATACCCCACGGCATCGTACTTGAACAGAATATTGCCGTTGGCGGGATCCATCCCGATGACCCGGCCGCGTTCGGCTACCTGGAAGAGGATGCCGTCGGCATAGACGAGTCCGCTGTTGACCGAATATTGCTGCAGGTCCGAATCGGTAGCGCCAGCCCGCAAATCCTTGATCCAATCGACCGTTCCCGTCATTGCATCAAATGCGTATATGATTCGTCCGTGATGCGTCGCATAAAATACATTCGTACCGTCCGTCGCACCGCCGCGCGAAGAGAAGCTCTTCCCTGTGGAATCGGACCAGGAGACCGCTCCTGTGGCGGGATTAAGTCTGCTGATCTTGCCCGGCATAGGATTGATGACCCATAGCTGTCCGCCTGCATACAGCGGCTCCACGTCGGCGATGACGAATAACGAATCGTCAGTGTTGGCGTTGCCTCGCCAGTACAAGCTGCCGTCGCTTGCATTAAGCGCATACCACACATGTTTGTCGCGTACGTTGGCATAAAGCTTGCCGCCTTCCAGAATTGGCGTCTGTCGCAGCAGCCCTTCGGTCAAGTAGCGCCACATCAGGGTTCCGTCATCCGCATCAAGAGCATAAATGTACAAATCGCCGGAGCCGAAATAAACGACGCCGCCCTCAACAAGCGGATTGGAGATCACGCTGCCGCCTGTCGTGTACGTCCACTCGGGCACTCCGGTGTCCGCATTCAACGCGTATAGCTTCTTGTCATGGGAGCCGATCAAAATAAGGTCGGACTGCGGCGCTGCCCGTTCGTAGACCGCCGGCGATGAGAGGATGTCTCCGCCCGTCTGGTACGACCATGCGAGACTGCCGTCGCTGTCGTTGATCGCATATACCTTGCCGTCCTCGGAACCCGCGTATACGCGGCCTTCGTGATACGTCGGCGGCGCTTGAATCATGCCGCCCGTCTTGTACGTCCACTTGGTCGCAACAGCGCCTCCGCCCCACTCGTATTCCTTATACGTTTTCCAAACTTCACCGTTCAAGTCGGTCATTCGTACAGCAACAAAGTGCTTGCCATACGGTATTTCCGGCGAATAGGCGGAGATGTCGATTGTCCCTGTCCACGTTTGGGTGCTTCCCAGCCTGTTCAACGTCGTCCATCCGCCGTAATTGTCTATGTTGGCTTGAACCGATACGATGCCGTCCGGCAAGTCGTTCATTTGAACGGCCACGTTCACGTTTCCGTTCGACAGGGCCGAAGCGGTTGTTATTTCCCACGAAGGCTTGCGCTTATTGCGCATGTCTCCCTGGAGGTACGCTGTTTCATTGCCCGTTGCCGCGTCTCTGCGCGTAATATAAAACTTGTTGGGCGTGATTTTTACCCGAATGTACTCCTGGTACTCCTTCAGTTGACCGATAAACACCCATGGAACGCCGTTCTCCACCGACTCGTCCCAGCGGTGCATATGCCCGCTCAAATAAGCCACGATGTTATAATTCCGGAATCGATCGAGCAATTCTTGTTTGGCCGTCACGTTGCGCAAAATTTCGAATGGATGATGGGCGAAAAAAATGATCGGCGTATCCTGGGACACGTTTGCCAGATCCGACGCCACCCAATTCAGCAGCTTGGGCGACAGCTTGCCGTCGTTCTCCAACGTTACCGTGGAGTCCAGCAAGACGAAATGCACGCCTCCGTAGTCGAAGGATTGATAAAGCGGTCCAACCTTCTGCTCGTAATCTTTTTTGCCGTTGGAATTCCACCAGCGCACATCGTGGTTGCCCGGCACCTCGTACAGAGGAAATTCAATCAACGCTCTGTCGATCGCATATTGGTCGAATTCGGCCGGGACGCCATGATCGGTCACGTCGCCCGTATTTACGATAAATGCCGGCTGGACGACGGTATTTAGATCATCAATGACGGACAGGAAGTTGTTATGTCCAACGAACTCGTGAACGTCGCTGATCATCGCGAATTCGAATGCGGTCACTTCCCCGTACTCCACTGCGAAATGGAGCAAATCGGTTGCCCTCGTATAGGCCGGCGTAGCCGACACCGCAGAATTGTATACCCTCGCCCGAACCTCCGAAGCGTCGGAGATATAGCTCTCCAGGTGCAAAGGATCGGTTATTGTAAAGCGGATCGTCTCCTCTTCTGTCCGCGTCTTCATCGTTTTCTGCACTTGCCAGGAGCCGGTATCGAAGTTCCAGAGGGATAAATACATGGGATTTGTTGCGCTTGTACTGCTGTTCATCGTCATCGACACGGTGAGCGAAGTCACCTTGCGCTTATCAACGCCGGTCAACCCCGCTTCGCTTATCCAGGCGATTCGCTTGCTCGCATCGCTTGCGATTACGAGCTTGTTCAAGTCGCGTTGCGCAAGACTCGCCGCGTTGCCGCCGGTCGCGGTGCCGAATTCGACAGTCGCCGCGTCGGGAGAAAACGTCTTGTAGCCGAGGGTCGGCTCATAATAGACGGTAACGTTTAAGTAGTCGGAATGCCGTACGAACGCGCCGGATCCCGAATTGTAGAGACGCACGCGGATATCGTTGTTAGCGGAAACGTAGCGCCCGATCGCGACCGCGTCCGATACCGCCCATCTTGCCGCGGATCCTTCCGGCCGCGCCGGCGTATCGTACACGACCTCCCAGTTGCCGGTCTCGTAGTTCCAGAGCGACAGCCACTGCGTATTAGCTTCGGAGGAATAGCTTCCGTCGTATTCGACAACTAACGTCCGGATCTGGTTGGCGGCTTGCTCCAAGGTGAATTGCGTTTGCCAGTCAGCCTTGTTGGCCGCAGAGGACACGGAATAAGCAATGCCGTCCCGATCGGCTAGCTTGGATGCGTCATTGGCCGAGACCGTTCCTTCCGCCAGACGAACGGTGTCCGCATCATAAGAAGCTGCCAGCAGGTTCGCTGCATCACTGTATTCATAGAGGATATTCATATAATCCGAAGAAGCGGTGAAGGATGCGACGGATGTCAATGTATGCCGAACCCGCACTTCGGATGACGGGGACACGTAAGGGGCAAATGCGGTCGGGACATTGGACGAATAGAGAAGCTCGCTGTCGGTAATGCCGGTTGTCGAACTAGCGACCACATCCCAATTAGACGTGCCGAAGTTCCATAGCAGCGTTTCCCGGGATACACCGGCTAGCGATGATTTGCCATCGATCGGAATAAAGAGACTTCGAAGCCGGCTTTTCTCCGCTCCAAGCGTCGCCGAGAACGAATAATCGACTTCGTAGCCCGCGCCGGCAGCACCCGCTTGTATGACGTAATAGTTCTGATCGTTGTTCCGCAAAGACTGGTGGCTGCCGCCCGTCACCGTCCCGTCATGCACGGTAATGGCGCCAGGAGCAAGCGATCCCGTCACCAGCGGATTGGCGGCAAGCTCGGCCGCATCCGCAGTCGTCAGCGGCAACACGTACAACATCGCGGCCAATAGGACCGTTGCAAGCGGCGCGGTCCAGCTTTGGCTCCTTCTTCCCAACTTTCGTAGAACGTTCATAGTCATTCATTCCTCCCCGTACCCGTTTCTAATTGGGCTCGATTACCACTCGTATTGCTTCATCTCCTCTGCCGTCTCCGTGTTGTCGAAATAGGCCTGCGCCTCTTGGAGGCACTCCTCTTCCTTCTCATCGCACCAAAAATGCGTCAAAATAAGCTGGCCGACGCCGGCTGTCCGTGCGGCATAACCGGCTTCCCCCGCCGTCATGTGCGGCAGAGCAACGGCGCCTCTCCGCGCCGTTGTCGCCTCGCATAGCAGCACATCCGCTCCCTTGGCAAATTCGATCAAACCTTCGTGCAGCGTCGTATCGGAGGAATAAACCAGCCTGTTGCCGCATCCCCAAGAAACTTCCACTGCATAGGTTTCGACAGAATGCATCATCCGGGCAAATCGGAAGTGCAGATCGCCGATAGCAAGCCGAGTATTCTCGTTGATCGTACCCGTGTCAAATGCTTCGGGATAATGCAGTTGACCCGCTTCCGCTCCCGGCGAAGCCGGCATATAGACGGGAATAATCCGCTCCATTGCGCCCAGCGCCCGCTTCGTCTCCACGGCATACTTCAATATGCGCAGATCCCCGCAATGATCATCGTGAAGATGCGACACGACGATGCCTTCCAGCCGATCGATCGGACACAATGTCTGCAATCTGCTCATCACGCCGTTGCCGCACTCCAGCAGAACGAAACGTCCGCCATGCTCCAGCAAATACCCGGAGCATGCGCCACCCGGCCTCGGAAACGTGCCGTTGTTCCCCAGAACGGTCAGCTTCATCGCGCGTTCACCACGATGCAGCTCAGCTCCGATTCCGGCAACGCCATTCTCAGCCTGCCGTCGAGCCATTGCCAGGAAACCTCTCCTTCATCGCCTCCCAGCTCCGCCGTCCATAGTTGCAGCCCGCCGTCGTCTGCGCTCTCCCCGACAGCTCCGACGCTCGCCGCCTCGACCTCGAAATACCCCGTCGCCTTGCTCAGATTGTCGATCACGTACAGATGTCCGCCGTCCTGCAGGATCCAATGGCTGACCTTAACGGCCCCCGAAGCGCGGATGAACGCGATTCCGTCATCGTCGACATAGACGCCTTGGCGGACGAACGGCTGCAGCTTGCCGCGCAGCTTTACCGCCTGTTCCATAAAGCGGAGCGTGATATCATCCGCGTCCTTGAACTTATCCATCCCGATCCAGAATACCGCCCCTAAGAGCATCGCCCTAGCCGTATCTCTCCGAAGCTGCTCGTACCGCTCGCTGCCGGACAGCCCTCGCCTGGGATTGACCATGTTGATTTGGACATATTCGGGGAAGGTATATTTGTACAAATTAAAAAATTCGTCGTACTTCTCGCCGTTCCAGGTCAAATTCCCCCACACGTGGCTGCCGTAGATGTCGCCGCAATTCTCGATCATGAGAAAGCTGTCCGGGTTCATCTTCCGCATTTCGGGCAGCAGCTTCCTCAATACCCGCAAATAACCGGTATTAAATTCGTCCGGTCGAACGTGGGAATGTCCGGAATCGTAACACGGATACGGGTCGGCGGAGCCCAGTTGATCGAGATAGATGCCGGTTGCGCCGTAGCTGCGCACCATCCATCGCGACATGTCGAGCAAATAATTTTGCCATTCGTCGTGAGAGGGACATAGCGCGACGAAGCGGTTCGGGCCGTACTCTTCGTGCATCATCCCGCCTTCCTGATCCTTGATCGCCCATCGCCGGCCCAGCGTCGGGAAAAAATCCGAATCCACGTCGAAGATTCTGGCATTGATGTAGAACGTGACGAAGCCGTTCTGTTCCTTCACGTAGCTGCAACCTTCGTACAGCTCCCATGGCGTGCCCAGCTCCATGTCGGGCTGAAATTCGGGATAATCCCGGTCGAAGCCCTTGCGGTTCCAGGAAGCGAGCAGCATATGTCTCATATCGAATGCCGACTTGCCTTGATCGTACATCGCGGGAATATCGGCAAACCGCTTGTCGATGTTCTCCTGCCTCTTGAAGTTGTAGCACTGATGAAGAACATATTCATCTTGAAGGAAGGAAGGGTGCTCAGGCATCGCGATATGGCCATCGATCCACTGTCTGTACCGTTTGGCTCCCCAGTGCCAATCGCAATTCGTGAGCGCAAGGCAATATTCGCCGGAATGCCACTTCTCCCCCGTACCGACTTGCGGGAATTTACGGAACGACAGGCCCAGCCATGGCTCCTCGGGTCCTCCTGTCTCGACTCGCAAGCCCGTCAGCGGAAACCGCTCGTCATGCGAAGAGAAATACAGGCCTTGCTTCCGGTCGTGCAAATACATCCATGTCATGGAGGCAAGTCCGCAATAATTGATTTCCCGATAATAGCAGTCATCCGAATGGAAGGACTGCGCCCGCCAGAAATTCATGTATTTGTCCGAAGCGTAATGCAGAACGGGATCGCCAATCTTCTCCCCGGCATGATGCGGGTACACGAGTTGGTTCTCGCTTCTGTTCGAGCCTAGCTGCATACCGCCGAGATACGGGAATAACACCTCCGTCACGTCATAGTCCGCATCTTCGTTGCGGATCTCGAGACTCCAATAACATTCTCCGCTGGCCGGAGCAAGACGAATTCGGACAACCGCGCCGATCGCCGCATTCCTCCCCGGCACGTTAAGTACGTTGCCACCGCCCCCGTCAAGTTCGTTGCTCACCGCTCCTCCAAGCTCGCTGCTCCGGATGCCGCCCGGACCGGCTTCGAACGTCAGCTCCAACATCTTGGAGCCGTCCGCTGTAGCTGCGGATTGGCAGGACAACAGCCTTATGCCCTCCAAAGGACCTGCGGGACGCCCGGTTTCTCCGCGTTTTGACGTCCAGAGCGCCAACAAAGGCCGAACCTGTTCGTGCTTGACGCAGTCATCGCCAGTCTCTTTGTTAAGCAGCGATACAATGCCGAGACTGCTTTCGTCGAAAGTTACGGCGATAAAATCGTTCTCCAGCTTGTGTTGCATGGCGTCAGTACCCTTCCTTTTCGTAAGTGGCCCATGCTTCGCTGTTATGCGTGCCCGCGCCAGGCATATGATTGCTCTTATAGATGCTCGGCTTCTTCCCTGCCGCTACGAGCAGCTCCACCACTCGCGCTTCGATCGCCCAGAACAAATACGAAGCCGCGATGCCGGAGGAAGGACATAAGCCAATATCCAATTCGTCCACATGGAGCACCGTATCTCCGACATTGGAGCAATTGTCCACGACGATGTCGGCGGCTTCGAACAACCGTTTGCCGCTCTTATGCGCCGAAGTCAGGAAGCTCGAATATTCGACGGCGGTAATCGCAATGACGGTCAGTCCGAGTTCTCTGGCATACAGAGCCAACTCCACGGGCAATACATTGATGCCCGACACCGACCCGATCATCAATATATCGCCGGCGAGCATATTGCTTTTGTTTACTATGAATGCGGGCAATCCTTCGATCTCATCCATAAAAGCCTTCTTGCGCGTCCGCGTGACGTCCGCTTCGCGGTAACGCGTCGGATTGGAAACATCGACTGTAACCCGCACCGGACGCACCGCCATCATGCCGCCCGTTCTCCCCACGCCTTCGTACATCAGCATATGGCCGGTGTCCAGCAGATGCCAGATGCCGCCGTTCTCCAGGCTGCCGGCAATCGCGCGCGCGGCTTGATCAATTGCATTTAGTTGCGTGGACTCGATTTTGTCGAGCACGCTCCTCATGTTCTGAAAGTAGGTAAGGGGTAACATCCAATTCCGCCTCTCGATTGAATTCTATATGCCAATTCTCAGGTCAAAGCAAGGTCATCTTTAGACTGCTCAGCAGATCGTCGCTCCAGGGCACGCCGGCAGCGCGATAAGCCAACATCAACGCGCCTGCTGACGGGGGACCGAACGGCGTCCCGATTGTAATGCTTGGACATTCTCTGCGCAATGACGCGGTGAAGGCGGATAATAAAGGATCTCCGAATACCGTCATCCCGCCGGTCAAAACAACCTTGTAACGGGCATCGTCCATATCCAGTCGCTTGATAACGGCCTGTGCCAGCTCGGCCAACTGCTCACCTGCCTCGAAGACCAGCTTCTTCGCAACGCCGTCGCCTTCGCATGCAGCCTCGCGCACGAGATAGGTCAGACTGCCTGTGTTGTCCGCCGATATGACGGACTTAAGCTGCGCGATATCCGTGACGCCATAATGCCGCTTCAGCTTGTCGCTGATCAACGTGTTCGGTCCTCTGCCTTCATGGGCGAGCGCGGCGGCTCGCAAGGCGCTTGCCGACACAGCATAGCCGCTTCCGGGATCGCCGATGATGGGCCCCCATCCCCCGACCACGAAATTATCGCCATGCTCATTAACGCCCATTGCGAACGAACCGGTGCCCGCAAGCACCGCGATCCCTTCCTTGGCGCCAAGCGCGCCAAACAGCGTGCTATCCATGTCGCTATCGTATAAGACCGACGCCAAGCCCAGCTCATCCTCCAGCAGCCGCGACAGCTCTTCCCTATGCTTTTTCATCCCGGGGATGCAGCAGGCTGCCTTCGCTATACGGCCCGGGGAAGCCGAAGCCGCCTCCAGCGCGCTGCGGACGGCTGCCGCAACCGCATGCGCCGCCGCTTCGAAGCTTACAAAATTCGGATTCGAGCCGCCGAAGACGGCTCTGCCGAGGCAGCGGCCGCCCCTGTCCGCGACGACCGCCTCCGTCTTCGTACCTCCGCCATCGATGGCAAGGAACAGCATAGACTCGCCAAAATCGTTAACCATCGTCACTTGCCGCCCGACAGTACAGAAGCCGCGTTTTTCTCGACCGCGTCGACTGCCTCCTGCACCGACTTCTGGCCCAGCCACATCAGATCGAATTGCTTGGCAACTTCCGTGTTAAACGCTGCTCCGTGCACCGGCGTCGGGAACGGAACGCTGTACGACAGCGCTTCGATCAAATAGCGGTTATCGGGATGCTTCTCCAGGAACGACTTCATATCGACGCCTTGCACCGCCGGCAAGCCCATCCCCGTATCCAGGGCGATTTGCTGGGCTTCCTTCCCGCTCAAAAACTCAAGCACGCGCCACGACAAATCCGGGTTATCAGCCCCCTTCGGAATGACCCATGCATTAACGAAGGATGTGCTGAGCTTCTGCTTCCCTTGCGGCAGCGGACGAATCAAATATTCGACCCCTTCTTTCTCGAACGTAGCCGTATAGGACAAGCCTCCCGCGATCATGGCAACCTTGCCCGCCACAAACGTCGATACGTCGTTGGAGCCGAATTGCTGAGCCTGGCTTTCCGTAGGCGCCGACTTATCGACATGCACGAGATCGTGCAGGAACTGAAGCGCTTCCACGCTCTCCGGCTTGCCCAGCATCGACTGGCCGTCCTGCGTCACGAGCCCGCCGTTATTTTGCATGAGCCAAGACGTATAACCGTCCGCGTATTTCGGGAAATAAAAGCCCCATTGGCTGTCGCCCGACAACTGCTTCGAAATCGCTCTGAAGTCCTCCCATGTCCAGTCTTCCTTGGGATAGGCCACGCCGGCGTCATCGAACATCTTTTTGTTTAAAAACATGACTTTGCTCGTAATATCCCTCGCTACGGCAAACGGCTTGCCTTCAAATGACAACGCGTTGGAGACGACTGGATACGCGCTTGAGAGATATTCGTCCGAAACGTAGCTTTCCAGGGAAAGAATCGCTCCTTTCTCCGCGTATACCGGAATTCTGTCCATAGCCAGCATCATCACCTCAGGCATCTCGCCGCCGCCCGCGATCATCGTCAGAACCTTGTCTGCATAACCCGAGCCGATCTGAATATATTCCATCTCCAGATCCGGATTCAACTCTTCGAACTTGGCCTTCAGTTGCTTGAGCGGCTCCGACTGGGTGAAGTCCCACCACGACAGAACCTCGACTTTGGTTCTTTCCTTCGGCGGCTCGGGCTTCTGCGTCGCTGCACTCTCCCCCGGTCCTGCAGAGTTGCTGGGACTCGGCGGGGTATTTCCTCCGTTATTGCCGGAACATGCCGTTACAATCACCATCAATGCCGTTATCAATGCCACTAAGGATAATTTCGTTGCTTTCATGGCCAAAAACCTCCTCGATTGATCAAATGGAATACTTCCGGATCATGCTCAACCCATCTTTTTATATCCTCCAAACCAACAACCCATCCCATAATCCTGTCTGTTCCGTTCGCATCACATCCTCTCAAGCCAGTTCGAGGCCTCTAACGAATAAGTAGCCCAAGCCGATTACTTGCCGCTGAGTCCGGAGGTCAGCATGCTCTTGATGAAGTGGCGCTGGAATACCAAAAAGATGATAATCAGCGGAAGGATCGACATGGAGGCGGCAGCCATCAGCATGCCCCAGTCGTTGTTGGTATTGCTTTGCAAATAGGTGATCCCGACTTGAATCGGCATCTTCCAATAATCGTTCATAACGACTAACGGCCATAAGAAGGAATTCCATTCGCCCACGAACGACAAGATTGCAATGGTTGCCAGTGCCGGCTTCGCATTAGGCAAAATGATTCGACGCCATATGCCGAATCGGCTGCAGCCGTCCATAATCGCGGCTTCGTCCAAATCTCTCGGTATCGCAAGATAATATTGACGCATAAAAAATATATTAAAAACCAGCGATGCGCCAAATATCGACGGAACGATGAGCGCCTGATATTCGTTAATCCATCCGAGCATTCGCATAAGCGAATAATTTGGAATCAGCGTAATGTGACCAGGCATCATCATCACGCCCAATAAGATCAGAAATACAGCATCCCGCCCTTTGAACCGCAGCCGCGCGAACGAATAAGCGGCAAGCGAGCTCAGTGCGATATTACAAAAAGGCACGATAATAGACAGCATCAACGAATTTAGCAAAAATCGGTAGAACGGCAATACCGTCCATACTTGAACATAATTATCGAACGTGAACGGTCTGGGCAGCAGATCGAACGGATTTCCATTAAAGATCTGGGCGTTCGTCTTAAAGGAGGCCGTAATCGCCCAAACGAACGGGTAAATCATGAGTACGGCAATAGCCGTTAATCCCGCGTAGAGAATGATCCGGGATATCGTTCCACGAAGCTTCATCCACTTGTCTCCTTCCTCTGGTGACTTACATACGAGCGCCTTCGCTTTTTCTTCGATGCCAGAACTGGATCAGCGTCAATACGAACAAGATAAAAAACAGCACCCAGGCCAGCGCGGACGCATAACCCATTCGATAAGACTGAAATGCCTCCGTATAAATGTAGTAGAGCAGCGAATTGGTTGTACCGCCGGGACCGCCTTTCGTCATTGCCAGAATGGCTTCGAAAATATTAAACGATTCGATCATGAGCAGAACAGTGACGATAAATGTCGTGTTTGCCAGCAGCGGCACGGTTATGTATCTCGTCTTCTGCCAAGGGCTGGCTCCGTCTATGGAAGCCGCCTCGTACAGCTCGTCCGGAATCGTCTGAAGTCCCGCGAGGTAAAGGATCATGTAATAGCCGCTAATCTGCCAAATGCGCATCAACACAAGCGCGGGCTTCGCCCAAAATGTGCTTTCCAGCCAGCGAGGCGGATTATCGATGCCGATATACGACAATACGGTGTTGATGCTGCCGATATCCGGATTGAAGATCCAGAGCCAAACGACTCCAATCGCAATCGTTGACGTGATGTGAGGCAAGTAATAGGACGCTCTAAAAAATCCCGCCCCTTTTAGCGGCCTGTGGATCAAGATGGCCAGCGTCATGGCGCTTACAATCCCGATCGGCACCATCGTGACTACAAAAAACAACGTATTGCCAAACGTTTGGTAAAACTCTTCGTCGCGCAAAAGCATGCCGTAATTGCTAAATCCCGTCCACTTGGCTGGAGTCAGCAGATCCCAATCCGTCAAGGAAATAAAAAAGGAATACACCAGCGCTCCGTAAGTAAATACCGCAACTCCAGCAAGAACGGGCAGGATGAACAGCCAACCCATTAAAGTTTCATTGTCGCCCCATCGTTGTCTTCGTAACACCCTCGGCCGCTTCGCGCGTTCGGAAGCTGTGTGCTGCATGCAAGCAACCTCTCCTCTCGTAATGAGTCATCATTTTTCTACTTTTGCATATCCGTACGGACGGCAAGACGAACAAATCCATCCGATCGATGCAGAAGCTCTTCCGCCTCCTCCGGCGTTACGTTCGCAAGCAGGCTTACGACGGCCGTCTTAATGCGCCAGTCTGCGCTCTGGAGCGCAAGCTCCGACTCCTCTTGTCCGGCACCGGTTGCTTCCCTGACAATTTGAACGGCGCGTCTCTTCAGCTTCGAGTTGGAGGGCTGCATATCGACCATCATATTGCGATACACGTGGCCCGTACGAATCATGCTGGCCGTACTCAACATGTTCAGAACGATTTTTTGCGCGGTCCCCGCCTTCAAGCGCGTCGAGCCCGCAAGCAGTTCAGGACCCACGATAACCTCGATGGACAGATCGGAAAGCTTTCCCATGACCGTCTCCTGGTTGCAAGAAACCGAGATTGTCGCAGCTCCCAAGCCGGCTGCATATTTCAAAGCGCCTATGCAATAAGGCGTGCTCCCGCTTGCGCTCAAAGCTACGACACAGTCGTTGCTTGTCAATTCGAGGGCGAGCAACTCGCGAGCTGCCGCTTCTTCGTCGTCCTCCGCGCCTTCAATCGGTGCAAGAAATGCCTCCGGACCGCCTGCAAGCAGGAACGATACCTGCTCGGGAGAAGTGCCGAATGTCGGGGGACATTCTAGCGCATCAATAGCAGCCAGCCTGCCGCTTGTACCTGCGCCGACATAAATCAATCTGCCGCCTATGCGGAATCGGTCGACGATAATGTCTACTGCCTGCGCAATGTCTGGAAGCGCCTTCTTAAGCGCCGGCATGATGGCATGATCTTCGTCATTCATTAGTTGCAGAATCTCCAAGCTATTCATGGCATCCATGTCCGAAGAACGGTCATTTATCTGTTCGGACACCTCTGATTTAGAATGTCGCTCTCCCATCTTTTCTTCTCTCCCTCTCTTAATCCGCGATGCGGATTCGAGTCTATTTCATCTTACTCCATATGAATCTATACATCCATATGTATAGACCACTTTAACGATAACTTCATATTGTGCGGAAGCGCCAGGCATAAAGCGCGGGCTTCCGCCGCAAGCCGTCTTTCGATTGTAAATCTTGAACCGCGATTCTCTTAGTCATGCCTCAACTCCTCCCGTAGCGCCTGCGGTTGCAAGTTATCTTTGATCTATCTCGCCAGCTCCGAATGGAATTTGTAACGGTCGCCCGGATAAACGGATTTGACATATTCGAAGGGATGGCCGTCGCCGTCGAATGTAACTCGCTTAATTAACATCATAGGAATGTCCGCTCTCACCTGAAGCAGATTTATTTCACGCGCCGTCGGCATCCCGACCTCGATGGTCTGACTTGCTCTCGCAGGCGCAACGCCGTACCGCTCGGACAACAGACGGTATAACGACACGCCTTCGAATGATTCGTGCGCCAATTCCGGGAAGCGATCCACTGGAAGATGGGTCGTCTCAAGCGCCATCGGTTTCTCGTCTGCAAGCCGGACACGGGTAAGAATGACCGTCTTCGACTTTTCCTCGAGTCCTAGAACTTGCCCAACGCTTGACGGTGGCGTCGTCACATCCACATCGACAACATATGCCCCTGGCTTCAATCCTCGGCTAGCCATGTCTTCGCTAAAGCTCGTTAATTTGTACAAGCCTTGATCGATTTTGGGCTGGGCTACAAAGGTCCCTCTGCCTTGCTCCCTGATCAGCTTCCCTTCGTTAACCAATTCCAGGAGCGCTTGCCTGACCGTCATTCGGCTGATACTGAACATCTCGCTCAGCTCCCGCTCGGACAATATGCTGTCTCCGGGCTTTAACTCCTCTCTTTCGATTTGTTCGATCATATGCTGCTTCAATTGAAAGTAAAGCGGTATGGGAATGTTCTTGTTGAGCTGATACTTCATAATCAATAACCAACTTTCTTTTTTTTGCTAATTTGTAAAGACGTATAGACCACTTAACATTAATACATATTCGCTGTTCATTTACAAATTCCTTTTTAGATTTAAAAATATTTTTTGTAGCTTTTAGCACGGTGAAACGCCTGACGGGATCCCCTTTTCGGACGCTATCGTTTCGGCGAAACGCCTTACTACGTCATCTCATCAGACGATATCGTTTTGGTGAAACGTATATAGAATGTGGGGACAAACATATATACTCTACACATTTAATAAGGGGAAAAGCTCCCTTTAGTTGGCCGCCTTTTCGTTTCTTCGATGTGTTAGAGGGAAATTCGCCCTCTAATCCAAGTAGAATGACTGGAAACGCCAATGTGATGGGGATTAGAGGGAGGATTTCCTCTTAAATCCGAAATATCCCATTAAGTGGCGAGAATAGAGGGAGGTTTTCCCTTAATTCTCTGCATGACTGAAGCGTCCCTCTATAGACACTATCCTTTTCGCCATGGACACTGATCAGAGTTACTTGCCGGTCCATCGGCGTTTTTAACGCCTACAGCTGCTCGTTCGCCTACTTTTTAGAGCCATAGGCGTTAGTAACGCCTATGGGCGCTAATCAGAGTTACTTTCCGGTCCATCGGCGTTTTTAACGCCTACAACGGCTCGCTCGCCTACTTTTCTTAGCCATAAGCGTTACTAACGCCTATGGACGCTAATCAGAGTTACTTTACGATCAATCGGCGTTTTTAACGCCTACAGCCGCTCGATCGCCTACTTTTTGGAGCCATAAGCGTTACTAACGCCTATGAATGCTATTCAGAGTTACTTTCCGGTCCATCCGCGTTTATAACGCCTACATCCGCTCTCATTATTCACAGTCCGGTATGTCGCATAATTTGCTAAACGGCAAAAAAAAAACAACAGCGCCGGTCCAGCGCTGCTGCTTTCCATTTGATTATTCGCCGCCCATAAATACGTAACGGCAGATGATCAGTACCGCGAGTATCCACATGAGCCAATGTACTTTGTATTTGCCTTTGCCAGCTATATTGGCAACGGATGCGAGCAAGACGTAGGATACGATACCGAAGGAGATGCCGTTCGCGATGCTGTAAGTGAAAGGCATCATCGCAAGCGTCAGGAATGCCGGAATCGCATAGACCATATCGGAGAAGTCGATCTCTTTAACGGATTGCATCATCAGCACGCCGACAATAATCAGTGCCGCCGCAGTCGCCGTTCCAGGCACGAGCGCTACGAGCGGCGAGAGGAAGATCGCCAGCAAGAAGCAGATGCCCGTCGTTACCGCCGTCAAGCCGGAACGTCCGCCTTGCGCGATGCCCGCGGAGCTCTCGACGAAAGCCGTTACCGTGCTCGTTCCAAGGACAGCGCCGCCGCCAACGCCGATCGCGTCGACCATCATCGCTTTGCCCACAACTTTTTTCCCTTTTTCGGGGTCCTTCATGACGCCGGCGCGGTTAGCCGTGCCGACAAGCGTACCGAACGTATCGAACAGCTCGACGAACGTGAAGGTCAGAATAACTGTAATCAAGCCCACTTCCATAACGCCCGCGAAGTCGAAATGCCATACGTTCATCGTGGAGAAGTCGGGAATCCAGGTTTTTCCTTCAAGCGCTTCGCTAATATTAACATGACCGGAAATCAGTGCGATAACCGTTGTACCCAGGATGCCGAAAAGAATAGCTCCCGGCACTCGCAAGACCATCAGAATCGCGATCAGAGCGATTGCAATGACGGTAAACACCACATTTTCATTGTGGAAGCTTCCGAGGGAGATAAGCGTACCCCCGTCCTCGAAGGCGATAATCGTCATCAGGCCGCTGTTCTTAAGACCGATTACGGCGATAAACAAGCCAATGCCGACCGTAATTGCGTGCTTCAGGCTGTCCGGCACGGCGGTAATGAGCATCTGGCGGATCTGCGTGACCGTCAGGATAATAAAGATAATACCTGAGATAAATACCGCCGTAAGACCCATGGCCGGGGATATCGGAGTGTCCGTTGCGGCCGAAGCGAGAATAACCGATGCAAAGTATGCGTTAAGCCCCATGCCCGGCGCGAGAGCAACCGGGAAGTTCACGAACAAACCCATCGCGATCGTGAAGATACCTGCTGCCAGTGCCGTAGCCAGGAAGACAGCCGTCCAATCCAGACCCGTCGGCGACAAGATTGCCGGGTTGACGGCCAGTATGTAAGCCATCGTCATGAAAGTCGTCAGTCCCGCCATGACTTCAGTTCTGACATTTGTTCCTAGTTCCTTCAAACGAAAGAAACGTTCCATTTTGAATAACCCTCCCAAAATTGTGTTGGAACAAACAAAGAAGCCTAGTAAAAAATGCATAATGGCATTTCTTCTAGGCTCTGCAAAAAGGGAAGAAAACATTCGCCGGACCGCAGCGAACTTGCTTTCTTCACCCTTTTCGTAGCCTGATCATTTACGGTGACCGAGTAGAGACTCTCAAGCCGATTCTTGAGATTATACGAAAAGTTCCTATGCGGTTGTTGTCTTCCGACTTTAATTCTAATGAGAGAGCAAACGTTTTGTCAACATTTTTCACGAATATTCGACTCGAAATTTATTCCATTATTCGTAAATGGAACGTTTTCATTTAAATTCCAGTTGCCAATTGATCGGAACTGCCTACTCGATGATCAAAGGCAGCCCTACGGCGACCAAAATGATGAGAACAACAATGATCCACACGACCGGTCTTGCCATATTCATCGTCCATCCGATGCCGAACCGCTTTTCCACAAACAGAGCCGGGTCATTCGGGTTAAAATAGATAACTCCCAGCTTCCAATGGCGATCGTGATCTGCGGCCGACGCAACCGTTGTTTGCGGCTTGCCTCCGCTCTCCGACTTGAGCCGGCTTCCGCCTTGTCCCGTTTTGACGGACAGCGCTATGGAGGATACCACCATCAGTCCCACCACCAAGATCGTGGCTAACGCAGAAACATTGCCGGACCAGTCGAGCAACATCCCCACAGGTATCATGCCGATGGCTGCCATAATCATAAAACCGAAGATGATCAAATAAGCGGACCAGATGCGGCGGAACCTCAGGTTGCGATGCAGCGATCCTTCCGGATCGGATGCTTCCGCGACTTGTTTGCTGCGCCCGATGACGACATTCGTAAAGACGAAAACAATCAGAAGGAAGGCTTGCACGAATACGGGCCAAAGGACGGAAGTGTAGCTTTTTGCCACGCTGCGTGTCACTTCTCCGTTAAAATCGTATTTCATCGGCATGAGCTCCGGGAACCGGTCGTAACCGAGCACGCAGACGAGTATCGTCCCCATAATAAGCAGCAAATGCGGGATAAACCAGTAATGAGGCTGGGTAAGCTTTTCCGTGCGGAAGGCCGTGCTGACCATAATGCGCTGAGGCGCGTCTTTAAGCCATTGCTCTTTTTCTTTGATGGCCTTTACGGCTCGATGAATCTTGTAATAGATGCCAAAGGAAACGATTATATACAATACGGTATGGGCGGCGAGCGCGATTCCCCAGGCGTTGTCGCTGGAGATCCGGAACGTAATAATCATCAGCGAAGCCGTCAGCAACGCGCCGAGCCCCCCGTTCCACCACAAGTAGCTTTTGCGCAGCGCTCTGATGTCCGGGTGGTTCTGCCCTTCCTCCGGAATCGTCACGCCGAAGCTTTCGATCCTCCTCGTCAGCAGCGGAATGACGGTTGTCGTCAGCACGACGGGAATCATAATAACAAGTACCAGCAGCAACATCCAATTATTAGCCATTCGTATTCTCCTCTCTCCTCATGTCTTCGAACACTTCGTGGCATAATGCGCCGAACTGCTCCTTCGTCAATCCCCGACAGATCGCATCCGCGATCAGCGGCTTCAGTTGTTCATTCAGTCGTTGATGGTAAGATTCGTCGGCGGGGGGCATCGTGTCCGGATGTACGACGACGCCTTGCTTCCGGTTAATCTGCACGTACCCCTCCTGCTTCAAAATTTGGTACGCCTTGTTCACGGTGTGAAGGTTGATGCCCAAATCCGACGCGAGACTTCGAACCGATGGCAGCGGCTCGCCGGGACGCAGCCGTTTCCTTGCAATGCCCTCCACAATGGCATTAACGAGCTGCGTATACAGCGGCACCTCCGATTGCAGATCGATTTCCAACAGCAATGGCTTCACCTCCGAAAATACATCGATTAGTTGTTATATATCAACTATAACAGATAACATTAAATGTTTGCAATAGACAAACAAGTTCCGAAGATACTTTTGGGCCAATGATGACCAATAAAAAACGCCCGGCTCGTGGAGGTTATGAGGACCTCGGCGAACCGAACGTTAAGCAACGCACGTACGTTATTCGTTTTTGAAAAAATTCGGCAAATAGGCGCGATTCGCTTCCAGCATCTCTTCCAGCAACGCCTTCGCAACCGTCACGCTCGGCACCAGCGGATGATGGACGAGCGCCTGCAGCGCGATGCCGCGATCGCCGGTGATCGCCGCTTGGATCGTCAGCGACTCGTACGTCTTGACCGCATGAAGCAGTCCCGTCACATGTTCCGGAATGATGCGCAGCGGTATCGGGGTCGGACCTTGCGCCGTCACGACGCAGTTGACCTCGATGCTGGCATCCTGCGGCAAAAACGGAATGATGTTGCCGTTCTTCACGTTCAGCGTCTGAATGTCGCGCTTGTCCGTATACAGCGAATGCATCAGGTTTACGGCCGCTTCGGAATAATAAGCGCCGCCGCGCTGCTCCAGCTGCTTTGGCTTCTCCTTTAAATTGACGTCCTTGTACAATTCGAATAATTCCGTCTCGACGCGGCTCACGATGTCGGCGCGCGTGCCGTCCTTTTCCATCGACGCCGTCATGTCCGCCAGCATCTTGTCCGTCATGTAGAAATAACGCAAATAATACGTCGGGATCGCGCCGAGCGAGCTCAGGAAGTCCGCGTCCCAATCTAGCGCGGTCACATTGGAAGCCGTATACTCCCGGCCTTTGCCGATCAGCTCCGGCAGCTTGTCTTCGCCGTTTACGTACGCCGCGGTTACCCAATGCAGATGATTAATGCCTACAAATTCCGGCAGCACCTCGCGTTCGGTCACGCCGTATTCCTTGGCCAGAAACTTATAGAAGTTGATCGGCGAATTGCAGAGCCCCACCGACTTGACCTTCGTATGTTTAAGAACGGCTTCCGTTACGATGCCAGCCGGATTGGTGAAGTTGAGCAGCCAGGCGTTCGGAGCGAGCTCCTCGATATCCTTGCAGATGTCGAGAATGACCGGAACGGTGCGCAGCGCCTTGAACATGCCTCCGGGCCCCGTCGTTTCTTGGCCGATGACGCCGTGGCTGATGGGAATATGCTCGTCGCGGCGGCGCGCCTCGAGCAGGCCGACCCGCATCTGAGTCGTCACGAAATCCGCGCCTTTGATCGCTTCTCGGCGGTCCAGCGTCAGATGAACCTCGATCGGCAAGCCTGATTGCTCCACCATCCTTTTGGCCAGCGCGCCGACGATGTCGAGCTTATGTTTGCCTTGTTCGATGTCGACGAGCCACAGCTCGCGAATCGGCATTTCGTCGTACCGTTTAATAAATCCTTCGACAATCTCCGGCGTATATGAGGAACCTCCGCCGATCACGGCGACTTTGAGCGGTTGTTTGTTCATAGCAATACCCTCCTATAAAGTGATTTTTCGCAATCTTGCGTCCGTCTCTTCGTCTATCGACAATCCCGCGCTGTCCATCGCGCTCATAACCGCGCCGATCACGGGGTCGATCGTAAGCTTGACAACGGAAGCGCCCGGCGCCTCGACGCGGATGGCCTCCCGGATGGCGTCGACCATATGCGGCGAACTGCCCCGCATCATGACGCTGCCCGTCAGCACGACGTCGAACGTATCGTCCTGCATGCCCAGCCTTCGAATAAGCGCCAGCACGGCATTGGCATGCTCGCGGCCCGTTTCCTCCAGAATGCGGATCGCCACATCGTCTCCTCCGACTGCCGCCTCGAATACGAGTCTCGCCAGCCCGGCCGGCGGACGCAAGCCGTTGTAGAGCGCGTCGTCGTACATCGCCTCCACGGACGGATAACCAAGCTTGGCCGGGACGGTCTCCGACAGCACGGACGGTTTCTCGCGCCCTTCCCAGGACCGGATCGCCGTGCGGAACGCATGAATCCCGAGATCGGTGCCGGACCCTTGACCGTCCCCGAACAAATAGCCGAAGCCGCCATATTGCAGCTCGTCTCCCGCAACGTTGCGTGCTGCCGCGTTAAAGCCCGTTCCGCTGATGATCACTGCTCCGTAGGACTGATGCGTGCCCGCGCGCATGCCGATCATCGTGTCGCAGGCGATTGCGTACCGCTCATAACCGAGCGAAGCGATCATCGGCCGAAGAATTTCGTAATCCGGCTCTCTATCGGCTCCGGCCAGCCCGAAGTACGCGAACGTCACTTCCCGCTTCGATACTCCCGCTTCGGCCAGCGCCGCGTCGCAAGCCTCCTCGATATGGGTTTTTGCCTCTTGGAACGCCGTTTGATGGTTGCCGTTGCCGCTATGTCCGCGACCCAGCGCCTCGCCCCGTTCGTTTACCAGCAGGGCATGCGTTTTTGTTCCTCCCGCATCTATGCCTAAGTATAGGATAACCTTCACGCTCCTCGTTCATGGGGTATAGGTAGAGATTACTCATGTCTTAGCTCTACTATAATAAAGAAAAACACCGTCCCTCTACGCTAAAGGAACGATGTTCTGATACGATCTTACTGTTTTTGCGCGAAATCGAGAATTTGAATCAAGCCCTCAGCTCGGAGGGCAGCTTGCCGATATGGCTCTTGAACAAGCGGTTGAAGTTCGACAGATTGCGGAATCCGCATTCCGCCGCAATATCGATCATTTTGAGCTCCGTCGTCTCGATCAGATCGACCGCCCGCGACAGCCTGAGCTGGATCAGGTAGTCCATCGGCGACGTGCCGACGATGCTTGCGAACAAGGCGCTGAACCGCGACGGGCTGAGATGGGCCAGCTTCGCGAGCTCGCCAAGCGTCCAGCCCTGCGCTATATCGCCTTCCATGGCGCGCAGCACCCGTCGGATCGTCTCCGTCCCTCTGGCAAGGGCTGCCTTTTCCCTGGATTTGTTGACAAAATATCGGTTTGCGTAAGCTAGAAACCTTACGAGCTGCGACCTTACAACGGCCTCGAAGTGAGGCTCTTTGCGACCGTATTCGTCCTTCATCTCCTCCAGCAGCGCTCTCAGCCTGGGCAGCTCCGGATTGTCCCGGTCAAGCACGTGATCGAACGTTCTGCCGGTTCCCCGGAACGGCAGCAGCAGCTCCGTATCATACCGCTGTTCCAGCGAGAGATAGGCCGGATCGAACATGATAACGCCAATTACCAGCCCGCCCGTATCGAATGCGCGATGCAGATCGCCCGAGTGGATGAGGACGATGTCGCCTTGCATCAGCTCGTACCGGTTGCCGTTGATGAGGATGTAGCCGACGCCGCTCACAATGTGGTTGATTTCCAGCGCATCGTGCCAGTGAAGCCGCTGGAAGAGCGGGCTTACGCCCTCCGTCTGCGACACAAGCAAAGGAAAGCGCTCCGGCATCTCGATCCGATCCCGGATGATCGACGGATTCGGTTTCATCGTCCCTCTCCTCTCCTTCCTAATGCTTTATAGGAAAGTATAGCAGAGTTAAACGAATCATGTCGCCTGATCCAAAGGCGGCTACACCATGCTGGCAGTCTTTGCTGTTGAGATCGCGCCCCGAGTCCATTACAATGGAAACAATACTTACTTAGTTAAAGAAAGGACTTTCTCCATGACCGAACAATCCAAATATCAAATCTTGTTGTATTATAAATTCGTTCCGGTGCCCGATGCGGAGCAGTTCGCTGCCGAACATCTGGCCTACTGCAAGGAACTGAATGTGAAAGGCCGCATCCTGATCGCGGACGAAGGCATCAACGGGACGGTTTCCGGAACCGTCGAGCAGACCGAGCAGTATATGCGGGATATGCACGCCAATCCGCTGTTCGCCGATATGGTGTTCAAGGTTGACGAAGCAGAAGGACATGCCTTCCGCAAAATATTCGTTCGCTACAAGAAGGAACTTGTAACGCTCCGTTACGAGAAGCCGCTCGATCCCAATACGCTCACAGGCACGCATCTGTCCCCCAAGGAGTTCCACGAATATTTGCAAAGAGAAGATGTTATCGTCTTGGATGGACGCAGCGACTATGAATATGATCTCGGTCATTTCCGCGGAGCGATCCGGCCCGATCTCAAGACCTTCAAGGAATTCCCGGAATGGCTTCGCGAGAATATGGCGGACCTGAAGGACAAGCCGATCCTGACCTACTGCACCGGAGGCATCCGCTGCGAGAAGCTGACCGGCGTCATGCTGAGCGAGGGCTTCACGGACGTCTATCAGCTAGACGGCGGCATCGTCACTTACGGCAAGGACGAAGAGGTTAAGGGCAGACTGTTCGACGGCAAGTGTTATGTGTTCGACGAACGAATCTCCGTTCCCATCAACCGCACGGACGAAAGCGTCGTAGTCGGCAAATGCTACCATTGCGGAACTCCTGCCGAGATGTACATTAACTGCGCCGACGATACTTGCCACCGCCAGCACATCGTTTGCCCAGACTGCGAAACCTCGCACAATGGTTTCTGTTCCGCGGAGTGCGAGGACAATGTTAAGGTCGGATAGTGTATATAGACTTGCAAAAACTCTCTTCCCTAGCCAATGGAAGAGAGTTTTTTTGCAAATGCGCTTCAATTCGCTTCTTTTAAATGACGTTCCGCCTGCGTCACTATTCGAATGACTCCTGCACGTTCATTCCACGTTATGTATTGTTTCTCCTCCAGAGCCCGAATAGCCGTTGCAATTCGCAACTTCGATCGACCGGTCAATCGCGCCAACCGATCCATATCGATATGTGCCGATTCAAACCGGTATAAAGCGTAAAACATCCGGAACAACTTACGCGCTGTCTCGTCCAACATTCCGAATCACCTCCACGTCTACAATACGTTCAAGGTAAAATAAACGGATAGACTGAGCTGAGTAACAGTACGCTTTCATGACATCTTTTACTATTGAAATAACCCTTATGTTGCGAATTGAAACGTTGCCGTTCCGGTCATTATAGATGAGTTGAACGGTCTTGCCGACGTATTCTTCCATAGAGCCCACCTCGTCAAGTACTTGATAGTAAGTCCATTATACACGAACATCTGTTCCTATTTCAAGTCGCATAAAAATGAAATTCGCTAACGTGAGAAAACCTCCTTCGATCAATCGGTTTGAACCGAAAGCGAAGGAGGTTACATGGACTCATTCGTTTATTTTGCTGATTGCTCCTTTAATCTTACAACGATAGCCGCAGCTTCCGCGCGGGTAACGATGCCGGCTGGCTTAAACAGCCCTGCTCCCGTGCCTTCCATCAACCCGCTGGCTGCAACTTGAGCTACATACGATTGCGCCCACAAAGGTATTTGCTCCGCATCGCGAAACTGGCTCAGCCCTGCATCGCCTCCAACATGATCCGTTCCGGCTATGACACGCGCCAGCACTGCGGCCAGCTCAACCCGTGTCAGGCCTTTCTCCGGACGGAAGCTGCCGTCGTCGTACCCCGCAATCCAGCCTGCTTCCACAGCAGACGTTACTGCATCAGCGGCCCATTTACCGATCGTTTCTTTATCAGTGAAACTTGGGGCTTGCCCAGTGCCAGCTTGCGGCGTCAGAGTCCGTGCCAACATCACGATCAGTTCCTGACGGGTCACAGCCTGATCGGGACGGTAAGTTTGATCGGCATAACCCGTAACAATACCCGCTTGCACTGCTTTTTCAATCCAGGATTGCCCCCAGTGGCCGGCGATATCGTTCAGTTCTTTCGTTGGCTGCGGGCCGGCCGCCTCATCCTTCAATACCATGACGGCATAAATCCCCAATTGATCAACTTCGGCAATAAAGCTGTCGCCGTCCACTTTGCCCTCTACTTTAATCCACATTTTTTGTTTAACATCATAACGCATAAGAGTCGGTTTTTGCTCTTCCCCTGATTTGCCTGCATCGAATGCGATGCGAAGGATAACTTTCTTTTTGAATGCGCCTGCCGGATCCTGACTTAACTCGAATACCGGGCTAATCCGATTTTCCGCTTGCAAATCCTGCAGCTTTTGCTCTTCTAGCCTGGCAATTGCAAACTGCCTGCTCGTATCTGTAGCTCCAGCCGGGATTGTCAGCTTCATTTGCCGGTCAAGGCTGACCTCCCCAGCCCCTCCGGCTGGCAAGTATAGCTGTCCCGAAGCAGATTCCGTCGCTCCCGGATAGACAGGCGGATTGACGACTGGCGATGCCGCTATTGTAATGGTCACAGTCGCCGTGTTCGAGTAACGATTGCCATCGTGAACCCGGAATGTGAACGAGTCTTCTCCAGTTGCATAACCATGCGGCGTATACACGAATTCCCCTGTCGCCTCATTACGGAGTTCCACCGTCCCCAGTTTACCGTTTGCAACAATTTCATACCTTAAATTCGACACGCCCTCAGCTTGCAAAGTACCATTTAAATGTTGATCTGTTGTGCCTGCTTCAAGATTAAGGGCAAAACTGCTATTATGGGCAATCGGCTCCACTTCCTCCCCCGTCAATGGTAGTTCCAGCAATACCGGTTCATGAGCGACTAGCAGCAGGGATTCGCCTTCCGAATGTGTCTCGCCGGTGATAAGATTTTTCCAATTGGTCACAGTCTCGCCGTTAACGACAACGCGCACTGTTTTATCGCTCCATGTGTAGTTCGTCGCATTGATCAGCAATTTGCCGTCATGCTGCACGGAACGCCACTCCGTCTCGAATACCAGCTCATTGCTATCGGTATCCATTAATTGCACATTTATCAAACCCTGCTCCTCAAACTCGCTTGTCATGGCATTGCGCAACGCGAGTGATGAAGCAGCGGCAGGGAATATTAGCGTATCTTCGTGCTGTAGCAGAACATCGCGCTCCACAGTCGGCAATGGACGATCATACTCATCGAAAGATAATGATTGATCACCGATAATGACTAGCTTCCCTCCATTGTCCACAAATGGTTTCAATGCATCGAAGGTACTTGCCTGCACATGTTTCGCATTCGGGATAAAGAGCGTTTTGATGTTCGCAAGCGCCCCGCTCGCAATCTGATTTTCAGATACAAATCCGACCTTCAGTCCGCTGTAACTGATCGCCTCATAAGCAATATTGCTTGCAGCCGGATGGTCAACGTCATACATGACAGCCGGTATCGAATAGAGAATAGCCACCTCGGCTTTATCCTGTTGAAAAGCCGTTACCTGATCGGCAAGCCGGTTCAAATCAAGATGCGTCCGGCCTACAGCTGCGATGACATCAGGACGATGCAAAATACTGCCTTTGAAATCGCTGTTCTGATCATAGGTTCTTTCCCAGACCCAGATCGTTGCCGCGCTCAGACCATGAATGCCTCCTTGCCACAACACGGAACGCACATGCGGCGCAAACTCTGGAATATAGCGCTCCTCGCCGTCCACGATCATATGATGCTCTGAATTGAAGATCGGAGCCTGCTTCATCGAAGTCTGCAAATCATAAAACTTCAATTCGCTTGTAAAGTTTCTGGTTGGGCTGCCATAGATAT
This sequence comes from Paenibacillus agaridevorans, assembly GCF_003112455.1. GTDB lineage: Bacteria > Bacillota > Bacilli > Paenibacillales > Paenibacillaceae > Pristimantibacillus > Pristimantibacillus agaridevorans. The sequence continues at coordinate 50,246 of NZ_BDQX01000291.1, read as the reverse complement.
TGTAGTTATCATTGCCGTTAATTTGGGATAGCTGGCTAAATTCCTCCGGATCTACTCCCCATGTCAAATTGCCAATCTCATCTAGCGCACGGTTCATTATTTTTGCATGCAGTGGAAGATCAGGCGCCATTTCATGGATGATATCCCCCATCCACTTATGCCAATCAGAGAAAAATTTATTATTGAATTTCACATAATCATAGAATGCCGGTGTACGGGTTACTCTGTCCGGCAGCGCCACATCGGAAAAACTCGTATAGTTTGTGCGATGCAAGGCATTAAGCGCTGCAATATCACCCTCATATTTCTCCTCCAAATATTCCTGCCATGCTGGTGTATTCGCTTCGTCCATATTGGAATGGTGAACGCTTTCATTAGATAGCGTAATACTATGCAGCGATTTGTAATCCTTGACTAAAGGAATGACCAGCCGCAAATAATCCTCCATTAATTGTCGCGCCCGCGGGTTGTCAATCGCGAATTTGATCCCTAAACTGTTGCTGCGAAGCTCAGGCCACTTCTCTAAAGCCCATGCAGGAAAATAATGCGGCGACAGCAGAAGCGTAACCGCAACATCGTTTTCCTCAGCTGCTTTCAGAGGTTCAATGACGTTTTTTTGAATAGGAACAATATCCCCAACATAATCGTCGTTGCCTAACTCAACGAATTTATTGGCATCAAAACTTCCATTGACCACCAGATTCTCGCCGGATCCATTTTTGACATACATGCGCACATCGTCAATCCATAGATTTTGGGTCACATTTTCAGAAGCAAACATTAATCGAAACTTGCGATCATTTTGCCCGCTCTTATACTCATAAGTGAACTCCTGCCAATCAAAGGTGCCTTGCGGGAACGAGGAACGATGTACCCAGCCCGGGCCTCCCGGAAACCATGCATTGTTTACCCCTTCTCCTTTGGCCCACACTTTGATTTCATAGGTCGTGTCCGGTTCAATATTTACTTCCTGCCAAACATTTATATATTTCCCAGGGCTTTTAGGAGTCTGATTGCTAATGCGAAGCGACCCGCCGCTATCGCCATGACCGATCATCAAATCACGCACTGCTTGAGCGGATACGCTTGATTTATCGATATTCCAATCCGTAAAGTTTTCCTTGGGCTTAATCACCGAATTAGGCCCAATCTCTATTTGGATCGCATTAGCCCCGTATTCCTTAAATAAAGGAATATCTTTTTTCGCCTGTGCGAAATGGCCATATCCCGTGAACAGCACGGGTTTACGCACAATTTCATCACTTTTCGAGGAACGAGTGTCTGCAATAAAAGCCGTTTTGTCGATATCAATAGAACCTGTGACATATCGATCCACCACAAACGGTATCTTCTCTCCGCTTAAATACGCCTGCACATTGCCGGCAGCCTCCTCATACAGCTTCTCAAGCTCTTTAATTACATAGGAAGCCCGATCATAATATTGCCGATCAATATCCTCTAGTCCATAAGCAATAAACTGATCGATAATCGTATAATTTACCCGCTCATAATCAACGGCAAGCCCGGCTGTTTCAGCCGTCGTCAACAATGCTGCGAGCGCCGGCAACTTTAAACGCAATTGCTCAAATTCCACTGCCAGATCCTGCGGATTGGCCAACACATTAATCGCCAACTGATCCTGCTTTACCAGATTACCTGTTAGTGACTGTGCAGATACAGAGAGTGTGTAACTGCCCTGCTCCCTCATAGTAAGCGGAAGCTCCTTTTTCCACACTTTTCCGCCCGGTATCACTGCCTCATAGTTTTGAAGCCCTAATATTTCAGAGGTAACGGCCAGTGTAATGGTTTCCTCGCCAAAGTTAGGAATGGCTAGATCGTATTGTTGATTGAAACCGGCAGCGAACTCAGTAGGTCCATCCAGTACGACTGTCCATGTTTCGTCTTCCTGGAGCAGAAGCAATTCAGCCATATCCTTCGGGTTTTTCCCTCTGCCGATCGCTCCCGTCCATTCAATCCAGCCCCTTCTGGCGTTACCATCATTATCATTGATGAGCAAAGTCATTGATACTTTGCTGTCGGGTTTATCTGCCAAAATGGCCTCCCAGGGCAGCTTGGCTTCATAATTTGTCGTGGTACCGTTTCTGCTGACATGATATTCCACCGCCTCCTTGGGCAGCTTTGCCTCTCCATCACTCCATCTCCAAATTTGCTTTCGCCCGTCGTTAAGTACGTTGAAGCCATACTCGGGCCCATACAACTCTGTATCAGGCGTAAACGCAAGTTGCAAACTGTCCCCTAGCCACATGTCGCCGTCTGCCACTCCGTGATGGATGTTATCTTCAACCTTGATCGCAATGTACAACGCATCATCGTCGTAAGCAAACTTGGCCTCTGCCGACAAATCCTCCGGGCCCTTCCAATCCGACATCAATACTTGCCGTTCTTTATCATCAGGCAATAAAATACCGGTGGACGAATGCCATTTGTCCCAGTTGCCGTCAACCTCCAGCGGCGCCGTTTTTCTAATCGGGACCTTCCGTCCTTTTCCGGCGGCTGCTATGTAAGCTTCAAAATCCAGCAACTCCTCTCCTTCCGCTTCAGCAGCAATCGTATAGTTGAACGCAATCGGCTCTATTTCCCCTCCATCACTTGTTCGCGCGTAAGCTTTAATCTGAACCGCCTTATCAATCATTATGGGCTGTTCATACGCTTTCGCCGTCGCAGAATGATTTGGATCGCTTCCGTCAGTCGTATAATAAATGGTTGCTTCCTGTCCTTCTGCAGCCAAGGAAAGCTTCGTCCCTCTCTTTACTTCTCCTGCGGGAGGATTGGCTGAAAGTACAATCGACTTGCCCTCGAAACTTCCATTTCGAATCAGATTGCCGTCGGTTCCCTGCTTAACCATTCTCACTTCATCTACCCATAAATTCGTGGTCCGCCCCTCCAGCAAAATCATAAAGTCAAAGGAGGTTTGGTTTGATCCGGTTTTATAATTGATGCTGAATTCCTTCCAGTCGTATGTTCCTGTCAAGTTGCTCCGAAGCGCCCAGCCTGGTCCCCCGCCAAACCAGGCTCTCCCTACGGAGTCCCCCTTCGCCCACAGGCTGATGGAGTAGTTTGTATCTGCTTCCACAGGAATGCTTTGTTTGGCAAAATAATATTTATTCGGCACACTATCCGCATTAAACTCGAACTGCAACGCATATTTGCCTTGATGAACGTCAGGCTCGCCGACCAGCTCATAACTGCCGGCGGACACTCCTTCAAACTTCCAGTAATCGACTTTCTCCGGTGCGCTGTCCGCAGCATAAACACTGACATGGAACAGGTTCGTTGCTAGCAACGATACAATCAAACTTACTGCAAGTATCCATCTTCTAAACTTTACTCGAGTCATCTTATCCCTCTTTTCAATTCATTTACGGATCATTCAAAGCTTTCGGTTAAGCGCTTTCACTTTCCGGCATCGAATACATTTCTCCTTCTGTTGCTCCGGCAAGAACATTCGTATTGCCGGAGTAAACCAACAGCAGAACACTTACTATTAGACATTTGGTTTGTTAAAGAGTCGTTCACCCTTTAACAGCCGAGCTTGAAAACCCTTGAATAATATACTTCTGGCCCAGAAAGAAGACGATGAGCAGCGGTACGACACCTGCGGTGGCGGCGGCCATCATCATGTTGTAGTCCACGCCCGCTTCCAGCATAAAGTTCTGCATGCCAAGCGGCACCGTGAACAGCCTTTTGTCCAACAGGAAAATCAGGGCGTTTTCATAATCGTTCCATGTCCATGTGAAATCAATAATGGCGAAGGTCGCCAGGACCGGTTTGGAAAGCGGCAAAAACAGCTGAAAGAAAATCCGGAAATGGCCTGCGCCGTCAATAAAAGCCGCTTCGGATATTTCATGGGGAATGCTCATAAAAAACTGCCGGATCATGAAGACGCCAAATACCGTAAACAAGCCTGGGAGAATGAGAGCCCAATGGGTGTTGTAAATATTCATCCAATCAAACATAATAAATTTCGGGACGAACAGCACTTGCTGCGGAATCATCATCAGACATAGATAGAGGAGAAAAACGGCATCCCTGCCCTTGAACGGAATGCGGCTGAAGCCGTATGCGGCAAATGCGGCCAGCAAAGGCGCCCCAATCATCAGAACCAGGGAGATCTTCAGGGAGTTCAAATAAAACATCGCAAATCCGTCTCCGGTCGTCCAGACCTTGATGTGATTGGTCCAGACCGGATCGGTCGGAATCCACTGAATCGGGTAAGTGAACACGTCGATCGCTTTCTTGAAGGAAGTGCTGATCATCCAGATCATGGGCGACAGCAGCAGCAGGCTGGCTAACGCCATCAAGATCGTGTTAAAAGATTTGGTCAATTGTTCTCTGACTTTTCTGATTTTTCTGTCTTTAATAGCATCCATGTTGCGAATTCCCCTCCGTTAGTAATGGACCCACTTTTTCTGGCCTGCCCACTGAATCAATGTAATAAACAAGATAATCAGGAACATGGTCCATGAGACGGCTGACGCATACCCCATTTCGTAGAAGCTGAACGCTTTCTTATATGCGAAAATGGAGAAAACCGTCGTACTATTGGCAGGGCCTCCCTGAGTGATGGCGTAGATCATGCCAAAACCTTTGATGGAGCCGATAAAGCCGGTAATCGTCAGAAATAACGTCGTCGGACTGACCAAAGGAAAAATGATCTGGCGCAGCAGTTGCCCGAACGTCGCTCCGTCTATCCTCGCGGCCTCCAGCTGCTCCGAAGACAACTCCTGCAGCGCAGCCAAATAAATAATCATGTTGTACCCGATGCCGCCTGCGGTCATCATGACCAGCACCGCATACATCGCCGTATCCGGCGAAGCGAACCACAGCGGCGGCTCGGATATGCCCACGGAACGAAGAAATGCGTTAATCGGGCCGTTGGTGGGCTGGAACAGCACCATCCAGACGAAGGCAATGGCAATGCCGCTCGTAAAATACGGAGCGAAGAAAAAGGCACGCAGCGTCTTCTGGAAGTAAGTCCTGTTGTTAAGCATGACCGCGATCAAAAAACCGAGCATGATCGAAATCGGTACGGGGATCAACACCAACAGGGTATTTTTGACCGATACAGCAAATAAATCGTCTCTCACCATCATCCTGAAATTATCCAATCCGATAAAACGCGGGGGTTGCCCGCTAGCAAATACCCAATCCGTAAACATCAAGTAAAAGGAGAACAGGGCCGGAATGAGCATAAACACCGTCATTCCGATCAGATTGGGACCAATAAATACATAACCAATCAGCCTCTGCCGCTTCATCCAGTTCACGATCGGTCACCGCCTTTCTCTATAAGTTGGAAGAAACGCAGGTTTCTAGTCCGCGCTTCTCCCGAGCATTGCCGTTATTGCGATGACGTTTTCAAATTTGCGTTATGAACCCGCGCCAATTCCTTGGCGCCTTCCTCCGGAGTCAGCTTTCGGGAAAACACATTGTCGTAGATGGCCTGCTGTTCGCTTCCCGTCTTCCGATCCAGACGGCTTAAGCCCAGCGGAAGGTCCCCGAACATAACCCGCTTGATCGAATCCAAATCATAGGTATCCTCTACGCCTTTAAACATGAGAGCAACAGCCTCATCGACAGGGAAATCCTTGGATGCAGGCACTCTTCCGCCAGCCGCCATCGGCAGCATGCCGCTATCCGCGTACCATTTGATAAACTTCTGCGCAGCTTCCGGATGTTTGGTACGGGGGTTGATCGAGATCACGTCGCCCAGACCGCCGGCGTTAATGTAATCGGATTGATCCTTGTTCACTCTGGGAGCCGGCGCTGCCGCCACCTTAAACGTCCGTGGATATTCCGCCATATTGTTCGTCGTGCGGAAAACCTGGTTTGTGGAAAACAGCATGGCCGTTTCGCCTTTCACAAACATCTGGTCCAATGCGGGCTTGGACGTTATCTGCTCGGTATGGGGCATCAAACTTTTGTCCGTAAACATCATGTCCGTATACACCTGCAGCGTTTTGACCGTCAGCGGATTATCGAAAGCCGAGGTGCCGTCCGGGTTGGTTAAGGTCAGGCTCTTTTTCAACATAGAACCGTTGATAGGCACATTGAAGTAGTAATCGCTTTGCGCCAATCCCCAAACGTTGTCATCCTTCAGCTTGGCTGCATATTCCCGAAACTCGTCCAGTCCCCATTCCGTCGGAACCGGCAGTCCTTTGGCATCGAGCATATCCTTGTTAAGCCAGACAAAGGACGGCCCCTTCGAGGTAGGTACGCCGTAATATTTGTCGTCCACCTTCCACAAAGCGGCTCCTTCGCCCATTTTTTCTTCCACGCCGAAATCGGTGAATTCACCTACATCAAGCGCGTTGCCCGCTTTGACCCGCTTCTCGTAGAGGCTGTAATCATAGCTGACATACATGTCCACGGGTTGACTCGAAACGAGCGCCGTATCCAGCTTCAGATTGCCGGCTTCGTCGTTGACGAACCGCACATACTCCACCTGGATATCCGGATTTTCTTTGTTCCAGTTGTCGACGACTGTCTGAGGCCCGTTCTCCACTGGCACAGCTCCCCAAAAGGTGAGCTTGATTGGATCAGCGTTTGCCGTCGCGCCGGGTTTGGCGCTAGGGGATGATGCCGGCCCCTCCGTTCCACCGTTTCCATTCCCGTTTCCGTTTCCGCTGCAGCCGACAAGCATGAGAGACGCCACTACAGACCATGCCACGCCTGCGGCCAACCACTTTCTGTTTTTCATTGTTCTTGCAACCTCCCTAATGAGATGTTTGTTACATCCCAACTATATCAATTGGCTCCCGGGCCAATAAGGGACGAAACTTGCCGATTAACCGTACAAAACTTACTTATTATTGTCTCTCCTGAAAGAGCTGGGCGTTTGTCCGGTCATACGCTTAAATGTTTTGATGAAGTAGGCATCGTCGGCAAAACCCGTCTGGCTTGCGATTTCTTCCACGCTCAATTTGGAGTAAAGCAAAAGGCGTTTGGCTTGCTCGATCCGGATATTTCTCAAATAAGCGATAGGAGTGAGCCCTGTTTTTTTGCCGAATATGGTGCTTAGATAGTCCACGTTGATAGCGACCAGCTTGGCCAAGTCAGTCACCTTCATATTTTCCCTGTAGTGTTCCAGCATATATTGAATAACCCGGTTAACCTCCGGATGGTCCGTATAGCTTACTTTCTCCTCCTGCTTCCGCCTTATGTGCTCCTGTATCGTCTGTTGCACTTGTGCGAGCAGCGATTCGTGGCTCATCGCGGCGTTGACGTACGCCACGTCCTTGTACAAATCCGCGCCTTCCTCCGCATTCCTTCCGGCTAACATTTCCAATACATGCAGCAAGCGGACAGCCAGTTGCTTCACGTCGATATGCGAGAACGACATCCGCTTCATGCTCTCCCAGATCAAGGCAGCCGTCTCGGCGCATTTGGCTGCATTACGTTCCTCGAATGCGCGCACCAGCGCTGCCTCCAGCTCGCCGATTGGCGGCAGCGCCGTCTCCT
>NZ_BDQX01000291.1:36857-42691 GCF_003112455.1 Paenibacillus agaridevorans | reverse complement strand
AGCTCCATGATGCCATACCAGCTGCCGTTCAATTGGTTGAGCACTCGCCGCCACTCCCGGGCGAATTGTTCCAGACCGCCGTCCGCTGCCGGCTCGCCGGGACGGCAGAACCCGCTGTCGCAAGCCTGGCCAGCCTTGTCGGGGAAGCTCCAGCAGAAGAAGGTCGTCTGCCCGCCGTCGCAAAAGGATTGCACCAGCAGATACTTCTCCGTCCGGATTCCCGCCTGATGGGGAAGCGCGGGATCGGCTCCGCTCAATACTGCTGCAATACTAAGCCTCAGACTATGAAATTTGCCGGCGGCTGCGGGCAGTGCGATCGGCGCTGCATGCGCAGGCACGCGATTTCCGCTGATTTCCGCCCAGATTCTATGATACAGCGGATACAGCGCCTCCCCCGCTTCCTTCAGCTCCCCCAGCAATTCCTCCCTGATCCTGGCCAGATTCTCCAATAGAACCTCATCACTCAGCGATAGCTTCAGCAAATAATTAAAGGCTCCGTATTGAAGCGCGTCGCGCGCATAATCAAATTGGTTCATGGCCGTCAACATAATAAACCGGCTGCGGATTCCGGCCTTCCGCGTTTCCTTAAGCAATTCAATCCCGTCCATGCCCGGCATGACAATATCGGCAATGACCACATCCGGCTTCCACTCCAAAATGGCTTCCAGAGCCTCCTTGCCGGTCCCCGCCTCGCCCGCAACGCAGAAGCCGTGGCTTTCCCAGTCCAGCGTTTCCCGAATCGCCTCGCGGACATAACCTTCATCTTCCACCAGCAAAACCGTCCACATGGCCACTATCCCCCTTCTCTGAATAAGGCGCGGCAATCAGTAATGGCAATCGGATCCTGACCGTCGTTCCTTGCTCCCCGGAAATAATCTCGAGATTGCCCTCCCGCTTGAACAGCAGTTGCAGCCGCTCCCTCAAATTGCTCAGCCCGATCCCGTGACCGCTGCGCCTGCCGGGCCTTGCAGCCGCTTTCTCTATGCCAATGCCGTTATCCGCCACTTCCAGCACAAGCTCGTTTCCCTCCTCGCGGGCCCTGACCCGAATGATGCCGCGACCTTCGGAGGCGTCGAAACCATGGACGATGCAATTCTCAACAAGCGGCTGCAAGCTGAGTTTGGGGACGAGCGCGTATTGCACTGCCTCCTCCGCCTCGTACACCATTGTAAATTGCTCCCGAAAGCGTAATACCTGAATCGATTCGTACGAACGCAGCAGCTTGATTTCTTCCTTCAATGCAATCAACTCAATATCTGAATTGAGACAGGCCTCCAGAATGGACCCCAGCGAGGTGCAGATGCCGGCAATAGCGCTCTGCTTTTCTTTTCTTGCCATCCATTTAACCGTGTTCAAGGTATTCAGCAGAAAATGCGGGTTCATCTGAAACAGTAGCATCTGGAAGCGGACAACCTGCTTTTGCCGCTCCTCCTGTTTCAGCCTGTCAATAAGCTCGATGACATCGTCTATCATCCGGTTAAAGCTTTCGCCAAGCGAACGTACCTCGTCAGTCGCTCCCGTGCCGACGGATATTTTTACATTCAGCTTTTTGTCCGACGCTTCCTCCATACTGCGCTTCAGAACATTGAGCGGCTTTGTCATACGCGTTGCCAAAAAGAATGTAACCAGCACAAAAACGACCACCAGCACGCCCAAAAACAAATAAACGATTAATCGGAGCCGCTGAACCTCCTGTTGCAGCTCGCTTAAGGGCATTTGGCTGACCACATACCAGTCCAGCTCTTCCACATAGCTGTAATGGACCATCGTCAAAGCTTTTGAATCCGTGTAGTGTCCTTCCTTCTCCCGGGCTGAGATCATTCTGTCCATATTGCTCGGGCCAAAGGAGGTATCCGCGTTCTGCAGCACGCTTTCCCCCTCGCCGGTAAAGATAGTCAGATCGCGGCTGGCCGGGCTGTCCTTTAGCGTGCTGCGGAACCATTCCTGTATGTTGATGCTGATGCGCGCCAGCCCGTATTTCCCCCTGAGCTGGTCATCGAGCAGCGTGTACAGGCTGAGCAGCTTGTCCCCTTGGCTGTCCTTTATATCATTCCAGTCATCGGCTACCCAGCGGTAAGGACGTGCGCCAACCTGCAGTCTGTCCTGCCAAGCTTGCAATTCCGCCAGATCATTGGTTAGCTGCGCGTTGGGGGCGTACGATGTATATACATGGCCTTTGCGGTCAATAAACCGAAAATAAAGCTCCGTTTGATGGAAAAAGAAGCTGTTGTTTATGCCGAACATTTTGCTCTCGATCACTTTTTTTCTGTGGAGAGGATCGTAGTTGTCCGGGTCATGCATAATCTGAATCAGGCTTTCGTCCTGACTCAGCATGGTATTGGCTTTATAGGCAAACGCCATCATATCGGTGAGAGAGGTATGAACCTGCTGCATGCGCTCGGACATGCGCTCCATCATATCCTGCTGCCGGATGGATTCGAAATGCTGGAATAACCAAAAAATGGCGATGCACAAAGGAAGCATTAAAAGAAGAATATAAGCCGTAAAAAGTCTGTATTTTAACGTGTTCGGAAGCCACTTCCGCCATTTCCGCGCCATCTCCGACTCACTCCCCGCCGATATAGTCATGTCTCCAATTCATCCTTTTTATTGTAACATGCCTTAGAGCGGGGACGGCATGCCGAAAACTTGCAACTTCGTATGACAATTCCTAGAACTGGACAGCTTCCGATACTCCTCCTAATCTCCTTGGTCATAAGAAAATACTCCCTTCTATTTGCCGAACAACGCAGATAGAAGGGAGTATTTATATGGAGCTTCCGCTCTTATTATTTTCCGGCTTCCATTTTCGATAAAATTCGGCTTTTTGGCAGAATTCTATTTTGCGAAACAGGCATTTTACTTAGGATTCTTATCCCTATCATTTTAAAGTGAAATTTCATAATCTATCTTACACTGATATGGAGGGTGATAAAATTGGCAAATCGAGATGTTAGATTGTCCCTGTTTATGGATAATAACTTTTCTGGAAGAAGGATTTTATTTAGACGCGGTGGAGTAGCTATCAGAGACTTAAATGCATTTCGTTTCAATGATGTGCTCTCTAGCTTTAGATTGCGCAATGTTGTAAATAGAAGACAAGTCACGCTTGTACTATTCTCAGATATTAATTTCCGAGGCTCTGTGCGTATATTCCGAGGCAGTCAGAACGTAGCGAGTCTCCCAGATTTTAACGATGTAACTTCTTCCCTCGTTCTCGTAGGACGCAGACTGACGAATTCTCAGATTAACGAGATTCGTCGTACGGGCAATCCGCCAAGAGATATTTTAAGCATTAGCCAATGAAGTTGTTGCCAAATGCCGATCATCATTGATCGGCATTCTTGTCATTTATACGAACGCATTCTTGACATCCGATAAGATGTCAGAGGACAAGAACATATAGGCATTTGAAACCGCATAATGTTCCAATCTTTAAAAACAATCGATAGTTTACCTCGAAAGCATAAATATCTGGACCATTGATACCTAATAAAAACTTCATTCGCTGCCCTATCTGCTTACCAATTTGTAGAGACATCGTTCTATCCACAAGCGACAGCTCCACAACTTCCTCGTCCAGCTTGAAGGTTCCCGCTTCCGTCCAGCGGAAGCCTTCTTGTCCATGGGTGCCGAACCCGATGCCCGTCGATCTCCACCTGGAACGTTCTGGTCCCCGGCATATTTGTAGCGTAATCCCGATCACGAACCCAAACAAAAAGCTTGGACAATCTCTTAGTGAAAGAGATTTCCAAGCCTGTTAATTGCATTTCGTTTATTCCCACTCGATCGTCGCCGGCGGCTTCGACGTCACGTCGTATACGATACGGTTGACATTGTCGACCTCGTTGACGATACGAACGGAGATTTTCTCCAGCACGTCCCAAGGGATACGCGCCCAGTCGGCCGTCATGCCGTCGATGGACGTTACGGCGCGGATGCCTACCGTATAGGAGTACGTGCGTGCGTCGCCCATGACGCCTACGCTCTTCATGTTCGGGAGCGCCGTGAAGTATTGCCAGATTTCGCGGTCAAGACCCGCTTTCGCGATCTCGTCGCGAAGAATAGCATCGGACTCTCGAACGATGTGCAGCTTCTCTTCCGTTACCTCGCCAAGGACGCGAATCGCAAGGCCAGGACCCGGGAACGGTTGGCGCCATACGATGGCATCCGGCAAGCCGCACTCTTCGCCGACTTTGCGCACTTCGTCTTTGAACAACGCTTTAAGCGGCTCGACGAGCTTGAACTTGATGTCCTCCGGCAAGCCGCCAACGTTATGATGGGACTTGATCGTTTGCGCGGTAGCCGTGCCGCTCTCTACGATATCCGTATACAACGTGCCTTGCGCCAGGAATTCGAAATCGTCCAGCTTGCCCGATTCCTCCTGGAATACATAGATAAATTCGTTGCCGATGATTTTACGTTTTTGCTCGGGATCGTCAACGCCTTTCAGCTTGTCCATAAAGCGGTCGCGCGCGTCGATCTTCAGTACTTTCATATCGAATTTGCCGACGAATGTTTCCATAACGCCTTCCGCTTCGCCCTTGCGCAGCAGGTTATGGTCGATAAACATACAAGTCAGTTGATCGCCGATCGCCTTGTGAAGCAGAATAGCCACTACGGACGAATCAACGCCGCCGGACAATGCGCAAAGCACTTTTTTGTCGCCGACTTGGTCGCGAATTTCGCGAATCGTATCGTCAATGAACGTTTCCATCGACCAATTGCCGTCGCAATCGCAAATGTTGTACAGGAAGTTGCGGATCATCTCGTTGCCGAACTCCGAGTGGCGCACCTCCGGGTGGAACTGAACCGCGTACAGCTTGCGTTCCTCGTTGCTCATGCCGGCGATTGGCGCGTGCTCCGTGCTTGCATCGACTTTGAAGCCTGCTGGAGGTTCGATGACGAGGTCGCTGTGGCTCATCCATACCGTCTGCACGCGGTCAAGTCCGTGCGCAATGTGGCCGCCCTCCGCGAATTCCACTTGCGCTTTGCCGTATTCGCGTTTGCCCGCGCGTTCGACTTTGCCGTTTAGCTGGTGGGACATCAGTTGCATCCCGTAGCAGATGCCGAAGATCGGCACGTTCAAGTCGTAGATCGCAGGATCTACAAGCGGCGAATTTTCTTCGTATACGCTAGCCGGTCCTCCCGAGAATACGATGCCTTTCGGCGCCAATTCGCGGATCCGTTCCACCGGCGTGTTATATGGCAGCAGTTCGCTGTACACGCCCAAATCCCGAATGCGGCGCGCAATCAGCTGGTTGTATTGTCCTCCGAAATCGAGAACAACGATAATTTCATTTTGCTTCGTCATGACCGAGCCTCCCTCAATTGATGCAGTAATTATACATAAGCCGCTCAAATAGAGTCAAGGTGCGAAGCGCGTTCTTGGGTGCTTCCTTCGACAAAAAACATCCCTCTCGCATCTATTCGAGAAAGGATGTTTCGTCGTTAAACGCTTTTTCTCTATCCATGCGTCCAAAAAAGACGTTAAGTTGCCCGCGTCTGATCCTTCGCTTGCATTTTATTGGAAGCAGCTCGCATCTTGCTTCCGCTTCTTTGCGAGTGTTTCAACAATATGCGGCACAAACTGCGCAGCTCTTCTGCTGTCGGCGCATCGCGCAATGCTCCAGGCGGCTCATAATAGGAAGCCTCCAGCCAATTCACCAATCGAGAGAGACGATCGCGCCCGCTTTGTTCCATCGTCTCGCCTAACAGATCGGCGGTTTCGCGCAATGTTAATGCGGTCGACTGCTGCGCAGCACGGCCATGCTTGATCGCCCGGCTCCGAAGCAGCTTGATGACAGTCTCCGCCGCCTGGATCAACCCGGCTC
>NZ_BDQX01000291.1:36552-36759 GCF_003112455.1 Paenibacillus agaridevorans | reverse complement strand
GCTGAAGCGGCGGCTTCGGCAGCCGCCAAGCTGCGACTGCGCGGCTTCCATTCGACAGCGCGATCCTGCTCGGGATCCCCGATGCCCGAATTTTCTCGACGCGGCAGCTCCGCTTGGGTGTTCGTGCGTCTTAATTCTTCGCGCGTCGCCCCGGGCGAGCTACTCGAACGTTCGACGATCGAAGCCGGCACGCTGTTGCCTGCTGCA
>NZ_BDQX01000291.1:22114-36236 GCF_003112455.1 Paenibacillus agaridevorans | reverse complement strand
GGCCTCCTCAGCCGCCGCCTCGAACCTCGCAAGGCCGGTCGCGCCTCCGGCTAGCCCGGCCGGCACAGAGCCGTCCGCGTCCGCCGACGCTCCCGTACCATCGCCTGTGGTTGCCGAAGCGATCTCCGTTGTGCCGCCATAGCCGGGGGTCGGGTCGAACGGCACCCATCCCGCCCCGGGAAAATAAACCTCAACCCAGGCATGCGCATCCGATCCGCGCACTTCATAGACGCGCTCGGCCGCCGCTCCCGCGCTCCCTCCGCTGCCCGTCAACGCGATCTCGCCCGTCGCATCGCCTGGCGTGAAACCCTTGACCCAACGCGCCGGAATACCTTGCGAACGCAGCATGACGACCATTGCCGTGGAGAAATGGACGCAGTAACCTTGACGCTGCTCGAACAGAAAGTGGTCGACGAAGTCGCTTCCCTCCGGCGGCAGCTCGCTGCCCGACTTGGTGTAGCCATACGTGGTCTCCAGGTAGAGCTCCACCGCCTTCACGCGGTCGTAGAGGGATGTCATGCCCGCTCCAGCCACCTCGGCCGCCAGCGCGGACACCCGGCCTGGCAGCGATGCCGGCAACTGGAGGTACGGCTTAAGCTCCGCCTCCGTCAGCGCGCCGCTTGAAAGGGCCGTGTTTGTCTCCCGCGATTTTTCGCCTGGCCTGCCGCCATCATCGATTGCTTGGACGGGGCCGCCGCTCCCCAGCGAACGCAACGCCTTCTCTTCCGTCACCGGCATATAACTTGTGACGGAATAACGCTCCAGCTTCGCCGTCTCGGAAGCCGCGTACAGCGCGTCCGCCGCCTCGTTAACCAAATAGCTGCCCAGCTTGCGCCTTGGATCGGCCGCGATGAGCTCCGTCACTTTCCCGTTCACGCCAGACGCAATGATCGGCATCTCCGCCGCCGGGTTTTCCCACACTAACGTTTGGCGAATGGGCCGGCCAAGCAAGACGCCGGCACCGCCTCCACTTCCGTTGCTCGCCGTTCCTGCCGACTCCGTGCCTTTGCCCGTCCCCAAAACAGGCTTCAGGGTAAGCGCCCTGTCATCGCTGATCCAACCCCTGCCGTCGTACGTGGATTTGGATTCGCCGCGCCAATACGCGCGTACGGGCGATAATCCTTTAAACATGATGCTATCGTCGCTGCTGAGCGGCATGCCTAACTCGCCGTCGTCAAAACCGTACCCGGTCAACGCTCTGCCAAGCTGTCCGCCGTTCCAGCTTCTCATCGTCGCCACGGCTTTGCCGTCGCCTCCGATGGATTGAAAGCTCTGCTGCAGCCGGTCCGTCATGGCGGTCGTCCACTTCGCGGGCGCCAGCTCGCTCTCCCTGTCCACGGTCGCCAGAAGCGCGCCGCCTGCGATAACCAGCGTGACAAAGAGCGCGCCGGCAAGCCAGCTTTTGTCGATATCCTTCAGTCGCTTCTCGCCGATGTCCAGCACGCGCCGAACTCTCGGCACAGCCACGATCGCGGCCAGCAGCAGTCCTTCCGCCGTCGTGCGCAAAAAACCGGCAAGAACGTCCATGCCGAGCCAGATGTGCAAAATGCCCAGGTACAGCAGCGTTGCCGCCGCAATGCCAAGCGCCGCCTGCCTGACCCAGACAAGCGCCTGCAGCGCCGGCGCCAGCATGGCCCAGCCCGCGAAGAGCATAAGCGTCCGGAGCTCGCCCGACATGGCCCAGAGCCCGCCTTGTGCCATTAGCCCGATATTTTCTCCGATCAGTCCAGGGAAAGCCAGGAACCATTCCGCCGGGCTTTGATCCTGTCCCTTGTACAACCACATGATGCAAAAAAGGCATATACAAGCATGCAGCAGCACGGATATCATCCATGGCATGCGGATAAGCCCCGCGGCGAGCATGCAGCCTATAATAGCCAACAGAGGCATGGGATGATAGATGACCGCCCATTCGCTTGCCCCCGTCCAAGGCAACAACCATTCCGCCAGCAGACCGAAAAGCAGGAGGCTGGTCAACAGCCTGTACATCAGCGTTCCTTCCGAATGCCGATCATGAACATTATCCGAGGGCATAACGATACGCCCCCTTTCCGGCCTTGAGCCATGCCGCTCCGGCTTCTGCCGGAGGAAGCCAGCGGACACGTACGCCAAGCTTCTCCAGTTCCCTCTGGCTGCTCCGCATCTCGCTCGTCACATCAGTGCCCTCCATAACCAGATGGAGTGCCGGTCTTCCGGCTTGCTCGGCGGAATCGATCGGCAGAGGCAGCCATCGATGAGCTTCCTTCCAATTGCCGCTGAACACATGCACGGCCCCTCTCGCCGGCAGCGAAGCATGGCCGAGCCAATCCCGCCCGCTTCCTTCCGTCTCGGCCCGCAAGCCTGCCAGCAAGCCAAACAACTCCTGCAGTTGGTTCGTATTGGCGGAAGTCCCATCCATTTCGAACGTCCAGCCGGGCGTTACGATCCTGACATGCGCTCCGGCGTCGAAAAACGTTTTGGCTTCGAAGGCAGCCCAAGAGAGACAAGACTCGAATCTGGCATCTTGACCTCCATAAGACTCCGCCAACGTATCAATGTACATGGTCGAGGACGGATACTGCTCCAGCATGGCCGATTTGACGCGCAGCCCTCTGCCCCTGGCAGCGGCCCGGTAGTCAAGATGGCGAATAGAGTCTCCCTCGCGGTAAGGCCTGCTGTCCGGCCCGGAACCGGGAACGGCTCTTTTGCCCATGTCGCGGTCGTCAATCCTGCCGCCCCATTCCGCGGAAGCCTCCGAACCATAGGCTGGTTCGTCGCCGATTGCCCCTGTTACTGGCGGCATCGATAATCCGGCTCCCTCCGGCAAGGACGGCCATACCTTCAGTTCATCGCGTATGTTCAGCGATGCCCGAATAGCCGTCAATCCCAGCCAATCGCCGACGGTAACCGTTATATTTCTAAATGCGTATACGCCTCTGTGTCGAAGAGGAAGCACATACGTCACGACGCTGCAAGCCTCCGAACCCGGAATCGCCACATTGCGGCAAGTCATCGTGGACGGAGACATCAGCGATCCATTGCAAATATCATCTTCCACGGCGAACCAGACAAAAGGAAACCGCCAGCGCCTTCCGATCTCCACGGTAATGACGGCTTCTTCCCCCGCGGCTTTTTCCCCCTCGCCAGGCAGCGTCCGAACGATCTTTAAACCTCTGGATGCCGCAAGTGGCAGCACGCCGCTAAACAAAGCCACGCCGAGCAAAACGGCAAAAGCGTACCATTCAAGCGCGCCGCCGCGTACCACAGCCGCGCCGCCGCAGCCCGCCAGCGCCAAAATAATGACGCACCAGGCAACCCGGCGCGTGCGGTAATAGGGCTTGTCAGCCTCGGGCCACCCGCCTGCCGCATTCGACTTCCTTCCGTCTTCCTTCGCTCGCTGTCTATCCCGCTTATTTACATCTTGCTTCGCTCGCTGTCTATCCTGCTTCCTTCCGTCACGACCGGCTTCCCCCGGATTTTGTTTGCTCGCTCCTCCCGGCATCATCGGCGCCCCCTGCTGTTGTAGACGGCTCCCGCTTCCGGCGGGAAAGGCGTCGACCGAACGATAGAGGCCATTAGTCCGCTTGCGTCTCTGCCGCCGGCTCCCGCTCTTCCCCTGAGCGCAAGTCTATGCGACAGCACAGAATCGGCGGTACCCAGCAAATCGTCGGGAATGACATAACCTCTTCCCTCGATATATGCGGCGGCCTGCGCAGCGCGCAGCCAATCCCTGAGCGCGCGCGGACTCAGTCCGAGTGCTATGTCAGGCGACCTGCGTGTAGCGTCCGCCACCGCGACCATATACTCCAGCAGCGAGGAATGGACATGAGCCTGCCGGGCTTCGGCTTGCATCTGCAGCCATTCCTGCGGAGCCATGACAGGTCTGATGCGTTCAGGCTCCATGCGTCTTCCCAGCGCATATTGCTCCAGAATACGTTTCTCGTCGGCAATGCCCGGGTATCCGATCGACAATCGCATCATAAACCGGTCCATCTGCGCCTCCGGCAGCGCGTTCGTCCCTTCGAAGTCTAGCGGGTTCTGCGTCGCGATCAGCATAAAGGGTACGGGAAGCCGTCTCGTTTTCCCCTCTACCGTCACTCTCCGCTCCTCCATCGCCTCCAGCAGCGCGGATTGCGTGCGCGGCGACGTCCGATTGATTTCGTCGGCCAACACGACATTCGCCATAATCGGTCCGGGACGGAATTGCAGCTCGCCCGACCGTCCGTCCAGGACGAGACCGCCCGTCACATCCGCAGGGAGCATATCGGAGGTAAATTGAATACGCTTGAACTCGCCGCCCACCGTTCGGGCGATCGCTCCTGCCAGCATCGTTTTGCCTACGCCGGGAATATCCTCCAGCAGCACATGTCCGCCTGCCAGCATGCTGATTAACATTTGTTTTATAAGGGCTCCCTTGCCGACCAACACTTGCTCCACCTTGCCCTGAAGTCTGTGAAGCAGCGCCTGCGGCGGCTCCGCCCAGGAATGGCCGGGACTACCCGTCGTCTCTACTTGCTCGTAATCATTTCCTATAAATTGAGGGGTTATCATCGTACTGTCGCCTCCCGAAAAATAAATCTATCTATTTTTCAGTGTCGCCAGTATCGTCCCTGTTTAGACCTGCTAGATTTCCTTGCCGGTCTTACTCTGCACCGCATTCCCCGACTATCGTTAATCTCGCATTTCCTCTACTGCCCGATCCAAATCTCTCTCCGCTCCTTCGTCAATACATAATTCTCAATTTCCATCCCGAACTGAGCCAGCGTCGCCCGGATTGGCACATCCAGCTTCACCTCGTTTCCCTGTCCCGATGATGCCTGGTCCGTCAGCCAGAACCATTGTCTGCCGTCCAACGTCACTTCGATGACGCCTTCCTTCTCGTCGAGCTCGGCCTTGCCGCCGAGCCATTCGCTCAGCTTGTCGAGCGGAACGCGAATGGTGCCGTTCTGCAGCGTATATTCGAAAGCCTGGAGCTCCAGACTTTTTTCTCCGCGATGAATGATAAGCGCCGGTTCAGCCTGCTTCGCGATGCCCCCCTTCCGATCCAACCTGGAAGCGAACGCTGCCAGCGCTTGCTTGTCCGACTCGGTGACGCTCCCCCTGCTCCACTTCGATTGACTCGCAACCTTGAACTGCATAGGATCAACCCCGTCGCTCAGAGCGGCAAAAGAATAACCCAATTGCTTATAGTAGGCAATGATAGAAGGCAGCGCCTTCACCGTCTCAGCGTGACCGCTGCTGTCGTGCATAAGCACGTTAAGCGTGTTTGCGATTTTGGATGCGCGTATGTTCGCGATTATTTCCGAGGCTGGCACGCCAACACGCTTGGAATCGCCGCTGTCTACGTTCCAGTCATGCACCTTGTAGCCCGCCGCCTTCATCGCGTCGAAGTATCCTTGGTCGAAGTTGGCATACGTGCCGCCCGGCGCCCGGACGAGCGTCGTTCGGATGCCCGCTGCCTGGAAAATCGCGTCATCCGTCCGCATAATTTGGTCCGCGAAGTTCCGGAAGCCGCCATACAGCTCCCTGTAGACATGATTGTATGTATGGTTGCCGATGGCATGACCTTCGGCAACGATCTGCTTCACCAGCTCGGGCTGGCGCTCCACCTGCTGCCCCAGCAGAAAGAACGTCGCGGTCACACCCTCACGCTTCAAAATGCTCAGCACCTCAGGAGTATGCTTGCTCGGGCCGTCGTCGAACGTCAAGTAGACGACTTTCTCCGGCTGCTTGGAAGCCGGAACATCCTGGGCAGCGACCGTTCCCTTGCCATCCGACTTCGTGCCTCGGGATGTTTGGCCAGACTCCGCAGCCCCGACCGATCCATCGTTGGCCGACTTTACAGTCTCTACTCCGCTATTCGCTCCGTCGCTGGTCGACGCTACTGTGCCCTTGCCGCCATTCGCTCCGTCGCTGGTCGACTCTGCTGTACCCTTGGCGCCATTCGCTCCGCCGTTGTTCGACTCTACTGTAACCTTGTCGCCATTCGCTCCATCGTTGGTCGACTCTGCTGTACCTTTGCCGCCATTCGCTCCATCGTTGGTCGACTTTATTGTGCCCTTGTCGCTACTCGTTCCGTCGCTGGTCGACTCTGCTGTACCCTTGCCTCCATTCGCTCCGCCGTCAGCAGACTTTGCGTTATCAGCGCCTCCTCGGTTTGCCCCGTCAACAGTTGTACGGTCGACACTCTCCCCGCTTGCAACGGTACTGATTCCTTCCATCTCGGGTTGAATCTCATTGTTTCCTCCTCCTACTGCTCCCGCTTTAACCTTCTCCAAATTAGTCGTTTCCGCTGTATGGCCATCTCTATCATTAGGCGAAGGAGCTTGTCCCGCTTTGCCGTCCGGCTTTGCAAGCAGCGACTTCGCCTCGTACTGATAAGTAACTGTCCGCAGATCCCCAATGTTGCTCGCCGCACCCGCCGCTTTCCCCTGCCAGCCCAGTCCACCGTCCACTTGCATAACGCCGAACCACAATATCGTCACGCATAAAGAAGCTTGTACTATTCGTCTCATCTGAATGCACCATCCTCTATCGTCTTCCTTCTTATTACCGAATTGATAGAGTATATGAATCAGCATTCCGCCTGATGCCTGTAATCTTGCGGCTTTTCTCGCATTATCTATACCATGCAAAAACGCCCTCCGAAGTAGGTTCGGAAAGCGTCTTTTTGTATATATTAGTCTGTCGGTCTCGACGACTTAAAAGCCACCCACCGTGCGTAACCGCAAGTTTAAGCCGGTCTCGCCGACTTAAAGCCCGCCAATAGACCGCAGCCGCTAGTTTAAGTCGATCTCGCCGACTTAAATGCCGCCAACCGAGCGCAGACGCTAGTTCAAGTCGGCCATACCGACTTAAAGGCCACCAACCGTGCGTATCCGCAAGTTTAAGTCGGTCTAGCCGACTTAAAGGCAGCCAACCGAGCGCAGACGCAAGTTTAAGTCGGTCCCGCCGACAATCTCGCTCGCCTCAGCGCCGCCACCGGCCAGCTAACCTGCTCTCCGCTCGCATCGCAACGCTTAAGCGGCTACTTCCGCTTGGCTCTCGCGTTCAGCGTCTTGGCGGCCTCCAGTACTTCGGCTGCGTGGCCCTTCACCTTGACCTTGCGCCATTCGCGGACCAGATTGCCCTTCGCATCGATCAGGAATGTCGAACGCACGATGCCCATGTACTCTCGGCCATACAGCTTCTTCATCTGCCAAACGCCGTACTGCTCGCATACCTTGTGCGCCTCGTCCGCCAGCAGTACGTACGGCAGCTCCTTCTTCGCTATAAAGTTCAAGTGCGACTTCACGCTGTCCGTGCTGATGCCGAGCACCACCGTATTGTGGTTCTCGAACTCGCCATAGTTGTCCCTCATATCGCAAGCCTGCTCCGTGCAGGTCGGCGTCATATCCTTCGGGTAAAAGAACAGAACCACCTGCTTCCCCCGCAAATCCATAAGCGACAGCGTCTCGCCAGTCGAAGCAGGCAGCTTGAATTTAGGTGCTTTTTTGCCTATTTCCAGCGTCATCTTTTCTCTCTCCTCTCTCAGCCCATCCGCAATCTAAGATCCCGCCCCGCGATACCGCTTCACGCCGTGATTCCATAGAGCAAGGCCGAGTCCGAATACGATCAGTCCCATGACCGGCGTCAGCAAAGCGAGCTGCGACAAGTCATCCGCTTTTTTCTCCAGGAAGAACGATGCCGGGATAACCCCCACGAACGCGAACGGCAGCAGCCAGGTGAGGAAAAAGCGGATGATTTTGTTATAAATGTTCACGGGGTAACGCCCGTAGTTCTGAATGTTGTAGATCAGCGGCACGATGCCCGTCGGGGCGTCGGAGTAAAAGGATATCGCGCTCAGCGCCGTATACATCCCCGCATAGATCAGCACCGCGCCAAGGACGAGCAGCAGCAGCACCAGCACATCAATTACGCCGAACGGCAAGCCGAGCTCCGCCCAACAAATCCCCATAATGATAGCTCCGACCAAGGAGCCGATCAGCGATGGCGGATCAACATTCTCAATCAGCACCTGGAACAGACTATGCGCGGGACGCGTCAGAACGCGGTCCATCTCGCCTTTGACAATATAACGTTCGCTGAAGTTCCAAATGCCGAAAAACGTGCTGAACACGCCGTACGGAATCATGAAGAAGCCATATACGAAAACAACCTCCGCCTCCGACCAGCCGCCGAGCGTTGGCGTATGCTGGAACACGACGAGGATAAAGATAAGGTTCATCCCTTGGAACAATAGATCGGAGATGACCTCGATCCAGAAGTCGGCGCGGTAGGTGAGCCTTGTTTTGGCATAGTTTTTGATATACTCCCAAAATAAAGCCATATATCGAATCATGTCTTAACCCCCTTGCACGAACAGCCGCTTGCGAGCCGCACGCCATGTCAGCCCGATCGGAACGAGCAGCAGCAAGAACCAGAACGTTTGAAGTCCGAACACTCCCGCGGCTTCGCCGATGGGGGTCCGCCCCGTAAAGACCGAGCTCGGCAAATACGTGATGGCCTGGAACGGAAGCCACTGCATTATCCCCGACAACCAGCCCGGGAAAAAGGCGATCGGCACGACGACGCCCGAGAACAAATCGACCATGACCCGCTTCATCCGCATCATGCCCTCGTTGTTTTCGACGAAAAAGGCGAACAGTCCCGTCAAAATATTAATCTGCGAATTAATCAGGAAGCTGAAGAACAGCATGACCAGATACACGAGCCAAACGACAGGATCGGTCGGAAGCTTTACCGGGAACAGCAGGCATACGATCGCCAGCCCCGGAATCATAAACAGCATGAAGCGGAACAACCCTTCCCCGAAGCCCTGCATCATCTTAACCAGCAAGTAAGAATAAGGCCGAATAAGCTGCACGGATACGCTGCCGTCGCGAATCTCGTTCGCGATTTCCCGATCCAGATTGTTGAAGTAAAACGCCCGAGCCATCCAAGATACCGCGATGTAAGTCGTCATCTGGGGAACGGTGAACCCCGCCAGCGACTCCTGACTTCCGTAGATAGCCAGCCACAGAAAGTAATACGCCCCGATATTAATGGCATAAATGACGATGCCGCTGTAATAATTAACGCGATAAGCAAGCATCATCAGGAACCGGATGCGAATAAAATCCAGATAGGCGCTCGTCATGACGAAGCGATCTCCTTTTTCGCCGCTGCCGCCTCTGCTGAGCCGGATTGGTAGATCGCGCGGACGATCTCGTCCGTGTTCGTCTCGAAAATTTTAATGTCGCGAATATCCGCTCCCCCGACGACTCTTGCCATCGCGTCGGATACGCTGACGGAATGCGGCACGAACAGCTTGGCAGTCACGTCGTTTTCGACGCTCCATGACACATCCAGCCCTTCGGTCAATCCGCTCAGCCTGGCAATCGGCGTATGGGCGGCGAATTGGAACTGGATCTCGCGCCCTTTGCTCCACCTGGCTTTAAGATCCTCCAAACCTCCATCGTAGATGATCTGCCCGTCATCGAGCATAATAACTCGCGAGCATAACGCCTCGATGTCCTGCAGATCGTGCGTCGTCAGCAAAATCGTCGTTCCTTCTTCCTTGTTCATCTGCATAAGGAAGTCGCGTATTTCCGTCTTGACGACGATATCGAGGCCGATCGTTGGTTCGTCGAGAAACAGGATCGACGGATTATGCAGCAGCGACGCCACCAACTCGCAGCGCATCCGCTGACCGAGACTCAGCTTGCGGACGGGGCGGTTCAGGAGATCGCCCAGTTGCAGCCTTTCGACGAGATTGTCGAGCCGCTTGCGGAAGTCGGGTTCTGACACCCGATACACCTTGCGAAGCAGCTGGAACGATTCGATAACGCCGATATCCCACCAAAGCTGGGAACGTTGGCCGAAGACGACTCCGATTCCGTTCACGAACTTCTCGCGATCCTTGAACGGGACGTACCCGTTCACCTTTAATTGACCGGCTGTGGGCACAAGAATGCCCGTCAGCATTTTGATCGTAGTCGACTTGCCGGCGCCATTCTCTCCTATGTATCCACAAATCTCGCCCTGCGGAATCCGGAACGAAATATCTTTTACCGCACGGACCTCCCGATACTCTCGCTTGAACAGATCCTTGAAGGCGCCGGAGAGTCCTTCTCTATTCTTTTGCACGCGGAAGTCCTTGCGCAAATCTTTGACATCAATAGCTAACATTGCGTTGTAGCAGCCCCTCTCGCTCGACATTTCCTGGGAAATAGCGATTATATTGTACCCCAAATGATAAAACTTGCAACTATATGCGCCTGAGCTTTATAATTTTATGATATGTAATCATACCTCAGTTATCGTGGGTCGTAAACGGAAGGTTACAGGGAAGTCCTATGCAGCCTTAATCTATAGCAGCGGCAAAACCATGATCTGAATCCACTTGGCGTCTATTCGAAAGGAGACCTATTAAACGCAATGCGTACGCGGTCAGAAACCCCTAAAAAACAGTCACGTTGGAAGTGGCTTATCATTACTTTATCGATCATCATCGTTGCCGTAGTCGCGGCCCTCGTCTATTGGGGAGTCGGCGTCTACAGCGCGCTAGATGATTTTAAGAAGGAGCCGGAAAAGTCCCGGTTCACCGACGTCACTCCCGAGAAGCCCGTCGAGGTTCCCAAGTGGGAAGGCAAGGAGCGCGTGAACATTCTGCTGCTGGGCGGCGACGCCCGCGACGCGGACGAGAACGGAATCGCGCGGTCCGACTCCATGATGGTCGCTTCGTTCGATCCCGTCACGAAGAAGGCCCATCTTTTCTCCGTGCTTCGAGATACTTATGCGAGAATCGAAGACCACGGCAAGGGGCGCATCAACTCCGCCATTACAATGGGAGGACCTAACCTCGCCATGAAGACGGTTGGCGACCTGCTTGGCCTCGAAATCCAGTATTTCGTCTACACCGACTTCGAAGGGTTTAAATCGCTTATCGACACGATCGGCGGCATCTACTTCGACGTTGAGAAAGATATGCGCTATACGGACAACGCGGACGGCAATCGCTACGACATCGATCTGAAGCAAGGCTACCAGCTGCTGGACGGCGACAAGGCGCTTCAGTACGTACGCTTCCGTCACGACGCCATGAGCGATTATACGCGGACGGAGCGTCAGCGTAATTTCCTTAAGGCTGTTGCCTCCGAGCTGCAGTCCGGCTGGAACCTGATCCGAATGAAAGAAATTCTGGAGAGCGTTTCGCCTTATATCGAGACGAACTTGACCGTGGGAGATATGCTGAAGCTTGGACAGCTAGGCGTAGAGAGTCATGTCGGCGGTACGGCTCAGATCCCTCCGATGGAGCTTGTCAGCGAAGAGCATGTAGGCGGCGCGTCCGTCATCGGCATTCGCGACGAAGACGCGCTGATCGGATTCGTGCAGGAAATCCTGTCGACGGACGAGACAATCCCGGTGCCTTCGGAATCGCCCACAGCGGACGGATCATCGGAGGGCGATGGTGGCGGTACGAATAGCGGCTCCGGATCTACCGGAACTTCAAACCGCTCCGGCTCGAGTTCTTCCGCCCGCTAACGAGGCGCAAGACCAGCCGCCCCTCAAGATCATCTGCCTAAGATCGGCGTCGGGCCCTGCAAACCTATATCGCGCAAAATGAATAGAGCACCTATGTGCTCTATTTCCTTGTTCCGGCTAAGTTGTAGGCGTTATAAACGCTTATACGCCCCATTTCCGGCGCTTGCGAGCTCCATGAGCGTTATAAACGCCTATACGAACCATTTTCGGCGCTTGCAAGCTACATAGGCGTTATTAACGCCTATACGCACCACTTTCGGCGCTTGCGAGCTCCATAGGCGTTATAAACGCCTATACGCCCTATTTTCAGCGCTCTCGAGCTCCATAGGCGTTTTAAACGCCTACACGCCCTACTTTCGGCGCTCGCAGGCTACATAGGCGTTATTAACGTCTATACGCACCAATTTCGGCGCTCGCGAGCTCCATAGGCGTTTTAAACGCCTACATGCCCTACTTTCGGCGCTTGCGAGCTCCATGAGCGTTATTAACGCCTATGCGCCCCATTTTCGGCGCTTGCGTGCTACATAGGCGTTATAAACGCCTATACGCTCCCACCAATTTCAGCGCTCGCGAGCTCCAGCTTTTAACCTTATTAACTATTCATCTCCACTCGAAAGGGGTTCTCCTACTCATGACCATTCATCGTCCAACCTCGGATCGACTTTATCAAGAAGCGCTCCAGCATATCGTCGGCGGAGTCAACAGCCCTTCCCGCTCTTACAAAGCCGTCGGCGGCGGCGCGCCCGTCTTTATGAAACGCGCCGAAGGCGCCTACTTCTGGGATGTCGACGACAATCGATATATCGACTATCTGGCCGCTTACGGCCCCATCATTACGGGACATGCCCATCCGCATATTACGGAGGCCATTATCGAGTCCGTGCGCAACGGCACGCTGTACGGCACGCCGACCGAGCTCGAAATCAAGCTGGCCCGAATGCTCAAGGAAGCAATCCCTTCCATGGACAAGGTGAGGTTCGTCAATTCCGGCACGGAGTCCGTCATGACGACGATCCGAGTAGCTAGAGCCTATACGAAGCGGAACAAAATCATAAAATTCGCCGGCTGCTACCATGGCCATTCCGATCTTGTCCTCGTCGCGGCCGGTTCGGGTCCATCCACGCTGGGCATCCCGGACAGCGCGGGTATTCCGACAAGCATAGCCCATGAGGTTATCACCGTTCCGTTCAACGATCTGGACGCGCTTAAGGAAGCGCTGGAGCGCTGGGGCGACGATACAGCCGCCGTTATGGTGGAGCCGATTGTCGGCAATTTTGGCATGGTGATGCCGCATGAAGGCTATCTGGAGGGTCTCTGCAAGCTGACGCGCGATGCAGGAGCGCTTGTGATCTATGACGAAGTGATTAGCGCATTCCGCTTTCACTACGGATCGTCGCAAACCTATCATGCCTTCCCTGATCACAAGGAGATCGAACCGGATCTCACCGCGCTGGGCAAAATCATCGGGGGCGGCCTCCCTATTGGAGCTTACGGCGGACGCCGCGAAATTATGGAGCAGGTCGCGCCGCTCGGCCCCGCTTATCAAGCGGGAACGATGGCAGGCAACCCGGCTTCCATCTCCGCCGGCATCGCCTGCCTGGAAGTGCTGCAGGAGCCGGGCATCTATGACCGGATGGATCGTCTGGCCGCCAAGCTGGCTGACGGAATGAGGGAAGCTGCGGCCGCGAACGGAATTCCGCTGACGGTTAACCAGATCCGCGGCTCGTTCTCCGCCCACTTCTGCGATCATCCCGTCACGAACTACGACGAGGCGCAGGATACGGACGGCGAACGCTTTGGCGCTTTTTTCCGCGCCATGCTGGATCAGGGCATCAATCTTGCGCCGTCGAAGTATGAAGCCTGGTTCTTGACGACCGCGCACACGGATGCCGATATCGACGCAACGATCGAAGCCGCCAAAAAAGCTATGGCGAAGCTGTAATTTCTGCATCGCGTGCAAATCCCAACGCGCGGTGAGGCGGTACGGGAGTCACGACCCATTACCAAAAGAAACATTCCATTCGGGAGAGGAGCTGCTTGGAGGATGAAGGAAGAGTTGCTGACTATTGTGAAACGTTTGGACGAACGCCGCGAGACGGCGCCGTTATCGCCTGCCCAAGTATGGGACGAAAGCCTTGACGAGGATATCGTAAAGCTCGGGAAGAAGCATCCGCCCGCGAACAAGCAGGACATCGCCCTGATGGCCGGCCTGCATCTTCGCAACGACAGTCTGGATCGTTCCCACTCTTACGCCCAGCAGATCGAAGACGACGCAACGGGAAGCTACTGGCATGCGATCATGCATCGGATGGAGCAAGATTTCTGGAACAGCAAGTATTGGTTCCGCCAAGCGGGCCGCCATTCCGTTAAGGAGCGCACACGATCTGCTATTGCGGAGTGGTTGTCGACGCAGCCCGGATTAGACTCTTTTCCCGCCAATCCCATTGTTAACGCCCTTAAACGATTCCGGGACGTCGACGGCTGGAATACGGACGACTTCGTCGACATCATCACCTTGCAGGAATCCGGCAAAGCCACCGAGGATACCCGAGTCCTGCTGGAGGAGCTTCAGCGGATCGAGTTGATGGAGCTGTTCCGCTACACGTTGGAAGCATCG
>NZ_BDQX01000291.1:21295-21932 GCF_003112455.1 Paenibacillus agaridevorans | reverse complement strand
CACCCCCGTGTAGCCATAATCCCACGCCGCCTTATAAGGTGAGTTCTCCCCCATCCTCGTCAAGACGGATAATCCATAACAACCAGCCGATCTTCCGCCTCCGAGGAGATTCCCCCGCGACCGTCGGTGTTGTTGGTGATGAAATAGAGCTTGTCGCCGACCAGCTTGACGTTCCGGATCCGTCCTTCATCCTTGTGAATAACCGCCATCTCGCCTGTAGAAGGCGTATATCGGTAGATCGCCTCGCCTCGGAGCGTCGCGATGACCAGCCTTCCCTCGTCGTCGATAACCGTACCGGATGGCGCGATCGCAGGGTTTCCCGTATGGTATACCGGAGGCGTCAGTCCTTCCTTCTTATCGTCTCCATAGACGGTCGGCCAGCCGTAATTGGCGCCAGGCTGGATGACGTTAATCTCGTCATGTCCGCCAGGATTGCCCGACGGGCCATGCTCTGTGCTGTACATGCTGCCGTCCTTCGTCCACGCCAGCCCTTGCGGATTGCGGTGTCCGTACGAATATACGTATGAGTTCGGGAACGGATTGTCGGTCGGGATATCCCCGTCCAGCGTCATCCGCAATATTTTGCCGGCCAGACTGTCCCGGTTCTGCGCTTCGCTTCGATTTTCCGCATCGCCCG
>NZ_BDQX01000291.1:18799-21197 GCF_003112455.1 Paenibacillus agaridevorans | reverse complement strand
GATGGCGAGCCTGCCGCCGTTATGGTTGCCGCTGCCGGGAATGCCTTCCAGAAGCGCCTTCTGTTCGGACCACTCGGCGCCTTCCTGTTTAAGCTGCACGATGCGGTTCAACGCCTTGCCTCCTTCCTCGTATGTATGATATACATACGCGAGCTGGGACTGGTCAAAGTCCGGCGCCAGCAGGAGGCCCAGCATGCCTCCCTCACCTCGATGCAGCACGGCCTTCGTAAGCCTTACGTTCTGACGTTTCATCTGCCCGTCGGCGATGACGACGATATTCCCCTCGCGCTCAGTCACATAGAACTCGGATCCATAAATCGCAATGGCCCAAGGAATTCGGAGCTTCTCGGCCAGAACGGCGTACGGTTCTCCGTCATCGCTCTGAGCGGGTTCCTCGCTATTGCCTGGCTTCTCTGTGGGCGCCAGACTCGGTACGATCGTCTCCATCGGCGACGCAGAGGGAGACGTAGACGATCCTCTCTCTTCATTATCCGCCCCGCTGCAGCCTGCTAAAATAGCAAGGCTGAGCATCCATGCCAAGGTAGCTATCTTCGTTCTGGACATCACAACATCCCTCCTGAGAGTTACTTGAAACAAACAAGGACAACATAGCGCCTTGGCGTCTCTGTTGTCCTATCCTCCGAGCATAATTAGCTTCATCAGCTATATGCCATTATCCTACCGCTTCCGCCCCGGCCAGCTTGTCTAGCAGTTCAGCATGCACAAGCCCGTTCGTTGCGGCTATATTCCGAACCGCAAGATTATAGGGACGGCCATGCGTGTCCGTTACCAACCCGCCGGATTCCTGTACGAGCAGCGCTCCTGCCGCAATATCCCAGCTGCTGAGGCCGATCTCCCAGAAGCCGCTGAGCCTGCCGGCTGCGACATATGCAAGATGTATCGCCGCGGATCCTGCGATCCGAAGATTGCGTACCTCCGGCGCCACGCTCTGGATCCCCTTTAAGTTAAGCGGCAGCGCATAATGATGATCCGCCGGCAGTCCGGTCGCAATCAGACTGCCGCGCAGCGTCTCTTCTCCGGAGACGCTCATTTTTTTGCCATGCACGTAAGCGCCTTTCCCCTTCTCCGCCACAAACAATTCGTCCTTGCACGGATCATAGATGACGCCTACGATGACTTCACCCTGATAGGCTAGCGCAATAGAAACACAGAAGAATGGGAAGCCGTGCACGAAATTAGTCGTGCCGTCGATAGGATCGACGATCCATAAGTATTCCGCGTCGCTCATCTCTGCAAGCGCTCTCGACGACGCTTCCGGTCCAGGCTCTACGCCTTCTTCGCCCAAGAAAGAATGATGGGGGAAGTGCGTTCCGATCAAGTTGCGGATCAGCCGCTCCGAGCCCTTGTCCACCTCGGTCACAAGGTCGTGAGCCGAATATTTGAGCTCCAGCTTGGAGTAGCCGCCCAGCTTGGTCATAATCCATTCGCCCGCCTTGGCGGCGCAGTTGATGGCAACCGCGGTAAAGCTCTTGCCGCCAATGATCGAGCCGTTACTGCTTTCGTTCAAGTCTATCACTCTCCCAGCTATAGAGGTAGTTGTCCATTTCGAATTCATCTTTTTCCGTTCATATCTACTCATCTTATTATAATACGTCCGTTGCCCGTGACTGGTTTCATCGTAATCCATCGAATGCCTGCTATCCGTCAGACGGATGATACACCCTCGAATATGAGCTGGATCGCAAGCGCCAGCAGCGTAATTCGAAGCAGCCACAGCAGCTTGTTGCCGCTCAGCTTTACTGCGATTCGCGCGCCGATCCGTCCTCCAATCCAGGCTCCCGGAACGAGCGCAGCCACTAACAGCCAGTCAATCTCGCCTAAAGCTACATGCATGCCGCTCCCCAAAATGGCAGAGAGGAAGATGACGAACATGGACGTAGCGGTCGCTACATGCGGCGGGAAGCGGTAGAGAAGCACCATCATAGGTACGAACAAGGAACCTCCGCCTATGCCGAACAATCCGGAGATCAAGCCGACGCAAAATCCAATAGCCAGAGCCGACCATAGACCGTATCCATACGTATGAACGTTTCCTTGCGCATCTGTGATCGAACGCTGGATAGGCCACTCCTTCGCAAACGGTTTCATATAGTCCCGTCCGATCAATAGACCTGCCAGAAGCAGCATCAGCGAACCGAACAAGAGCTGGAACACGCCCGCCTGCATAAGGCCGGTCAGCGCCGCCCCCAAAATGGAAGCAGGTCCGCTCGTAATAAAGAAAAGCAGGCCGCTTCTGAAGTCCACAATTCCCCTCTTGGTGTAGCTTAATGTTGAAGCAAGCGCCGTCACGATCAATACCGTAAGCGAAATACCGACTGCCGTCGCGTGTTCGATCGGTTCGCCGATCAGCGTCGGGGCGAATAAGAGCAGGCCGGGA
>NZ_BDQX01000291.1:0-18744 GCF_003112455.1 Paenibacillus agaridevorans | reverse complement strand
GAACGATGATGACCCCCCCGCCCACCCCGACGAGACTGCCGAAAGCGGCAGCCACAACGCCCAGCAGCATTAACAAAATCCATTCCATTCTTTGAAAGCCACCTTATCTATTCCGAATCGCTTGACAAAATTCTCAATCGTAGAACCATGCCATTATTATCCGTTCGGTTCAATCTCCACACAGCCGCCGTCCAGCACCTTTACCCCTTCGCCTCTCCGCTCCAGCTCCTTCAGATCCTCCATCAGCCGGAATAGCGCTGCGTCCTTGTGCTTTGCCTCCAGCATACAATCAAGCGCCGACGTCGTTCGCGCCGCTTGCCGCAAGAAGGCCAGCACGGGCTCCGCAGCAACCAGATCGGCATGGCCGCGCGGATCGGAAAGGCTCTTGGGACTGGAGACATGAATCTTGGGAGGCAACTCCTGCTCAGTGCCGAGTCCCAGTCTGTCCCGCTCTATTCGCCAGGTTTCCGAGATGCGGGGCCAAAGCGCTTCTGTAAGCTCGTCCTCCGGAATGTCGCCTGGATTAACGGCGTGATGATGGATGTCGAGCACCATGGGCACGCCTGCCTCCTCCGCCGCTGCCAGCGTCTCCTTTACGTTAAACGTCTTATCATCGTTCTCGAGCGTCACACGCCGCTTTATTCGATCTTCCAGCTCTCCGAATTGGCGAACGAAACGTTCGGCCGAAGCAGGCTTGTCTCCATAAGCGCCGCCCATATGGATGTTATTTTTGCTGCGCTCGTCCAGCCCCATTGCTTCAAGCATCCTTACATGGTACTCCATATCCCTGATGGAGCTCTGCAGCACTTCGGGACGCGGCGTACTGAATACGCAGAAGTGATCGGGATGGAAGGAGACACGTATGCCTTGCTTCCGTGCATAATCGCCCACCTCGCGAAAGGCCTCTTGCAACGCCTGGAACGGGTCCCAGTCTAACAATGCATCATGAGTGGCGAGCGGAATCAGCTTGGAGGAGAACCGATACATTCGAATATCGTGCGCCATACAATGTTTCAGAATCCGCAGCGTGTTCCCCAAGTTCTCTTCTGCCAGCCTCTCCAGCCTTCTGAGCGCCGCATCGCGATCGCCCAGCTTCGAGAAGTTGGCATAAGTCTGCGTACGGGAAGGCGAGGCGTTCTGGACGACCAGACTCATGGCGACGAATCCGAACCTTACAATCATGGTTTATTCCCGCTCTCCGAAAAACATTTCGTACGCAAGCGCTGTCTGCACCCTTGATTCTTCTTCCGTCAGCTTGCGCACAAGCTCCATCTCCACTTGGGTGACTTCTTCTCCCTGGAAATTGATCTCCGCGATCGACGCCAGTATGCGTACGATGGCAATTGCCTGGTTGCCTGGCGTATAGGCGATGACCTTTTGCCCTGTCGGGAAAACGCGGAAACCGCTTTTTACCATCTTGCCCTTGCCGTACTCCAACAATTCATATAACTCCTGCTCCGACTTAAACTTGCATACCGAGTTAAACTCCGTCTCGAATCCCATATGTATGCCTCCCTTGTATATCGATTAGCTGCAATCATAATTGCCCTATATGGACGGGTACAGCCGAGACGCTTCTTGCGCGCCCCGGCCGCTGCCGAAAGTCCCTTCCTGCTTTTTGAACTCGCATTTATTGCACGCTTTCTCCCGTGTAATCGATACGTTGCTTGGCAGCATGGCGTTCGACAGCCAGATCGATCAAGCTGGTAAGCAACTTTTTATAGGGCAGTCCGGATTCGCGCCACATGAGCGGATACATGCTAAATGGCGTAAAGCCCGGCAGCGTATTGACCTCGTTAATGAACAGCTTGTTGTCTTCCTTGCGCAGGAAGAAATCCACGCGCGATAGTCCCGAGCCGTCGATCGCCAGAAATGCCCGCACGGCCAGCTCGCGTACTTGCTCCGCGATCCCTTCCGGCAGCTCTGCCGGAATGATCATGCTGGACTTGCCATCGATATATTTTGCCTTATAATCGTAAAATTCATTAGAAGGCGCAATTTCGCCGGGCACGGATGCCTTCGGTTCGTCGTTGCCGAGGACGCTAACCTCGATCTCGCGCGCGTCTACAAACTCCTCGACGATGACCTTGCGGTCGAAGCGCAGCGCATAATTAACCGCCTCGATCAGTTCTTCCCTGTTGCGAGCCTTGGACACGCCTACGCTGGAGCCCAGATTGGCCGGCTTTACGAAACAAGGATAGCCGAGCGACACTTCGCATTCCATAATGAAAAAGGAAGCGTCCTTCTCCCATTGCGTGCGGTTGAAATACCGGAAGACGCATTGCGGCAGTCCCTCCTGCGCGAATACCTTCTTCATCATGATCTTGTCCATCCCTACGGCAGAGGCGAGAACGCCGGCGCCTACATAAGGGATATTCGCCATCTCGAACAAACCCTGGATCGTGCCGTCTTCTCCGAACGTGCCGTGCAAGAGCGGGAACATGACGTCGATCGGCGCCTCGGCCGGCGTATCGCCGCTAATCGCGATAACGTCAGTCTGTCCGCTAATATGCGCCTCGCCGCCGGGAACGATTGCCGTATGGCCAACTTGTCCCGAACCGTTGTCAAGCGCAGCAAACAGCGGCGCCAGCGAGCCGGACGAGCCGTTTTCGCTGGATTGGAATCTCAGCGCCTCCGCCGACTCCGGCGGAGACAGCAAAACGGGACCGCTCTTCCATTCGCCTTGCTTTGTAATATAAAAAGGTTTGATTTCGTATTGTCCGTAATCGAACTCGCCCATTACGGCGAATGCCGTCTGCAGAGACACCTCGTGCTCTCCGGATTTCCCCCCGTATACAAGACCTACTCTAACTTTGCTCCCCATGGCAATCCTCCGGTACGTTTATATATTTGCGCTCAGGTCGCCTGCGCTGCCATGCCGAATCAACATCAGATCATATCGGAGATATGGAAGAAACGATATCTTGTCGCAGGCGTCCAAGCATAAGAATCGCGATAATCCCAGTAACGGTGCCTGCTGGCGACCGTATTGGCGTTCACGAGCGGCTGGCCTGCGGAATCGAAGGCGGTGACGATGGTGCTGTGCTGGAATCTCCCGTCGCCATTCCAATCATAAGTAATGACGTCGCCGAGCCCGAGCTCGCCCGCCGATTGCACCATAGTGGCGCGAAGTCCGGATTTGCGGGCGGCGCTCAAAAACGCCGTCATGGAATTGGCGACTGCCCAGCTGTAGCTCCACCACTCCTGGCCTTTGTTGCGGCCCTTGTACCACCATCCGCTGCCCCTTCTACCAGTATAGTCCATCGTTGCATTGCCTGCAAAGAGACATTGGGAAACGTAATTCGTGCAATTCACCTCGAACAGCTCATAAGCCGGGTTGCCTTCGTTCCACCAACGATCAGCATAGGCGGCAGCCAAATCCCTCCTGTAACGAATAGCTGCAGACCGGAGTTTGAAACCCGGCATTAGGTCATAATTTAAGTAAGGCATTGACGGCGCGATCGCCGCGGCGTCAGGAGCTGATTCCTGCTCCTCTTGCCATTCATGAACGGATGCCCCGTACTTGGGACGACGTTCGGCAATGACGGGTTCGATCTGCATGACTTGCCATCCCCCGTCCGCAAGCCTTAGCCAGAGTCGTTCGATTTCATAACGCTCTTCCATGTAGAATAATCCCGACTGTTCCATTCTGCGCTTTACGTGCAGGCGCAGCAGGACGGACACTTCGCCGGCAGACTCGTTCACTCGGATCAACTCGGCTTTCGTCTCGCTCCCCGCGGGAAGAACGCCGCGGAACAAATCCCGCTCGCGAAGCCTCTGCAGCCGTTTGCCGAATCGTTCGCCGTGAACGGGATCAAGTACGTAATCCGTCAGGACCCGCGCATGCTGATCCGTCTCCGCTTGATTGTACAAGCGGACATAACGCTGAATCGCCGCCTTCCAGTCCTTCTTTCCCTCATGCGGCTGAGAGACAAGTCCGGAGGACTGCAAAAGCGAGCTGAGCTTCGCTTCCTTCTCCGAGGCATTGGTCATCCGCTCGGGCGCCGGCTCGAAGCGCGGCCGCCGATTCGGAGTTCCGGCTGTCGGCAACGTTTTCGCGGCGCGCTTCTGCCGCCCGCCGGCGGCCCCGATTCGACTGCTTGATTTGGACATCGTAATCCCTCCTGGCTATCAATCAATATCCATGAACAAGGTGAAACGGCTGTCGCCGTCCTTTGAAGGTGCAGCGCGTTTCGTTCCGACACCGAACGCGCTTGCAAGAAGGGAGTCACCGTCCTTGCGAGACGCGCATAGAACAACTGGTTCATTATATGACGGAGCCCGCGAAATCATGTGAATTGTGGTCATAATTGGACTTTACGATGCCCTGTTTTAAAGCTATACTAGAGGCATAAGGTTTTTGAAATCGTGTTTCACAGAATGAAACAACGATCATTTTTTTAGAAGAGGAGAATAATGATGTCCAAACAAAATCAATATTCTGTTCGCACGACACTGGAATCGGGCGGCAAATCTTATGCCTACTACCGTCTCGGCGGTCTGGAAGAGCAAGGCCTGGGCGACATTTCCAAGCTTCCGTTTTCCATCAAAGTTTTGCTGGAGGCAGCCGTTCGTCAATTCGACGGCCGCGGCATTACTCCCGAACATGTTAAGCAATTGGCCAACTGGGCAAACGGTCGCGAAGACAAGGAAATTCCTTTCATTCCCGCCCGCATCGTTCTTCAGGACTTCACGGGCGTACCGGTCGTCGTCGACCTTGCGGCAATGCGCGACACCGTCAAAAAAGCCGGCGGAGATCCGAAAAACATTAACCCGCTCGTGCCGGTCGATCTCGTAATCGACCACTCCATCATGGTAGACGCCTTCGGCAGCCCTCAAGCGCTTGAGTACAACACGAAAGTCGAATTCGAACGCAACGAAGAGCGTTACCGCTTCCTGCGCTGGGCGCAGACGGCATTCGATAACTTCCGCGCCGTTCCTCCGGGCACGGGCATCGTTCACCAGGTTAACCTGGAATACCTGGCTTCCGTAGCGGCTACAAAGACGGTTGACGGCGAGACGGTCGTTTATCCGGATTCCCTGGTCGGCACGGATTCCCATACGACAATGATCAATGGTCTTGGCGTTGTGGGCTGGGGCGTTGGCGGCATCGAGGCGGAAGCCGGCATGCTGGGTCAACCGCTGTACTTCGTTATGCCGGAGGTTATCGGCTTTAAGCTGACGGGCAGCCTGGCGGAAGGTTCCACGGCTACCGACCTTGCTCTCACCGTTACCCAGATCCTCCGCAAAAAAGGCGTTGTCGGCAAGTTCGTCGAGTTCTTCGGACCCGGCCTCTCCAACATCAGCCTGGCGGACCGCGCTACCGTTGCCAACATGGCTCCGGAATACGGCGCTACGATCGGCTTCTTCCCTGTCGATGGCGAGACGCTGGACTTCATGCGCCAAACAGGCCGCAAGGAAGAGCAAATCGCGTTGGTAGAAGCTTACTACAAAGCACAGGACATGTTCCGTACGGACGAGACTCCCGACCCTGTGTTCACCGACGTAATCGAGCTGGATCTGTCTTCGATCGTTCCTTCCCTTGCTGGACCGAAGCGTCCTCAGGACCGCGTCGAGCTGACGTCGATGAAGGAAGCTTTCAATGATATTATCCGTACTCCGATCGATAAAGGCGGCTACGGCCTGTCCGACGAAAAGATCGCTGAGCAGGTTCCGGTACAGCACAATGATGGCGTTCAATCCAAAATGGGCACTGGCGCGGTCGTGATCGCCGCGATCACAAGCTGTACGAATACATCCAACCCTAGCGTTATGCTCGGCGCGGGTCTCGTCGCGAAAAAAGCCGTCGAGCGCGGCCTTACGAAACCTGCCTATGTAAAGAGCTCCCTGACTCCAGGCTCTCTGGTTGTAACGGAGTACCTGAAAAAAGCCAATCTGCTTGACTCGCTCGAAGCGCTTGGCTTCCACGTTGCCGGCTACGGCTGCGCGACTTGCATCGGCAACTCCGGCCCGCTTCCTGACGAAGTAAGCAAGGCTATTGCCGACAACGATATGACGGTAGCTGCCGTATTGTCTGGCAACCGTAACTTCGAAGGCCGCGTCCATGCGCAAGTAAAAGCCAATTACCTGG
The DNA here is from genome assembly GCF_003112455.1 of Paenibacillus agaridevorans. Lineage (GTDB taxonomy): Bacteria > Bacillota > Bacilli > Paenibacillales > Paenibacillaceae > Pristimantibacillus > Pristimantibacillus agaridevorans. The sequence continues at coordinate 12,653 of NZ_BDQX01000291.1, read as the reverse complement.
CTTCGCCGCCGCTTGTCGTTGCTTACGCGCTTGCAGGCACGGTTAATATCGATCTTACGAACGATCCGATCGGTCACGACCAAGATGGCCAGCCGGTGTACCTCAAGGACATCTGGCCAACGAACGCCGAGATCAAAGACGCTGTCGCAACGGCGCTGAATCCGCAAATGTTCAACGACAAATACGAGAACGTATTTACGCAGAACGAGCGTTGGAACGCCATCGACGTGCCGGAAGGCGAAAGCTACGAGTGGGATGCGAAGTCGACTTACATCCAGAACCCGCCGTTCTTCGAGAACCTGGGCTCCGAACTTTCCGATATCTCCGATATCCCTTCGGCAAGCGTGCTTGCGCTCATGGGCGATTCCGTTACGACGGACCATATCTCCCCTGCGGGCAACATTACGGTTAACAGCCCGGGCGGCAAATATTTGATCGACAACGGCGTAGAGCGCAAGGACTTCAACTCCTACGGCTCCCGTCGCGGCAACCATGAAGTCATGATGCGCGGCACGTTCGCCAACATCCGGATTCGTAACCAAGTGGCTCCGGGCACAGAGGGCGGCGTAACGACTTACCTGCCGACCGGCGAAGTCATGTCGATCTACGATGCATCCATGAAGTATCAAGCCGAAGGCAAAAACCTTGTCGTTATCGCAGGCAAGGAATACGGAACGGGCAGCTCCCGCGACTGGGCAGCCAAAGGCACTTACCTCCTGGGCGTGAAAGCAGTCATCGCTGAAAGCTTCGAGCGGATTCACCGCTCCAACCTGGTCGGCATGGGCGTTCTCCCGCTGCAATTCCAGGAAGGCAATGGCTGGAGTACGCTTGGCATTACGGGTCGCGAAACGTTCGACATCGTCGGCTTGTCCAACGATGTTAAGCCTGGCGAAACCGTAACCGTTAAAGCTACCCGCGAAGACGGCACTACGTTCGAATTCCCAGCGATCGTTCGTCTGGACTCCCTTGTGGACGTGGACTACTACCGTAACGGAGGCATCCTCCAAACGGTGCTTCGCCAAATGATCGCGAACATGAACTAAGAAATAGTGATTAAACAAAAAGAACCTCACTACACTATTTTGGTGTGTGGGGTTCTTTTTTCATCCCGCGCTTACTTGCTCATCGTCCCCATCCGCTTTGCCGATTCTTGAATGACCGGGGCATATCCGCGCATCGTCTTTAGCGTCATGCGGCTGGAGGGCCCGGAAACGGATAACGCCGCAGACAGATTGCCGGATCGATCAAAGATGGGAGCCGATAGCGCCGCGGCGCCGGCTTCGCGTTCCTCGAAGCTTGTCGCATAACCCAGCTCCGTCACCTCTGTCAGATTCCTCGAGTACTGCTCCTTATCAAAAGAATCCGGCCACTCCAGCGATTCGAGGATACTGTTCCTTACCGACTCCTCGGAAAAGGCAATCAGCACCTTGCTTGACGCGCCGGCATAGAGCGGCAGCCTGACGCCAATCGGCGCCACGCGGCGCACAGCCTGGTTGCTCTGTACTGCTTGTATGCGAATCCGCTCCGAGCCGTCCCGTACGTAGATACTGACAGTCTCGCCCAACTGATCGCGCAGACGCACCATTTCCGGCAGCCAGATTGTTGCCTGGTCGTCGGAGCCCGACAAGTTGGCCGACAGCTCCCACATCCGCAATCCCAGATGGTAGCGGTCCGTCGAACGGTCGCGCTCGATAAAACCCTTCTCTTCGAGGGTAGCGAGCATCCGATGCACGGTACTTTTGTGCAAGCCGACATGTTCCGCAATCTCCGTCATTGCCCAATCGGTTCGATGCGTAAAGCACAACAATATATCCAACGCGCGGTCAACGGCTCGCACGGTCGATTTCCCATCCTCCACGAACACGCACCTCCTCTATTTATAATATATATATCCCCATTAAGTTTCAATGAATGAAACCGAATTCCATAATGATTGAAATCTATTCTCATTAGTATACATGAATCGCTCCATGGACGTAAAGATCATTGAATCATTACAAAATGATTACAGTCTATTAACATCCCCCTAACAATGCCTCGACATGAATTGACAGGCCGCCCGTATAGGACTACGATTAAAGTACTATACAATTAATAGCGCTTACATCGTCTTCATAACATAATCGCTTTTTGCAGAAGGAGGGCATGACGATGAACGCAACGATCGGAACTCCGCAGCCGCTTGAGAGCGTTGGACTAAGCGCCGTCCCTCAAGCCTTGCCCCTTCCACCCTTTCTAAAAACCAGTCTTGCTGTAGCCCAGCGGCGCAAGCATAAATGGATTGCAACGATTGCAGCTATAATTGCCATGTTTTTTATCGCGATAGTCATTTTCCATGGTTATGTAGCGTGGATGCTGGCTTATCCTTATGTTGCCCCGCTTGCCTCCAATCCCAAGGAAGCGATCGGCATCGATTACGAGGAAGTTATATACCCGAGCCATAGCGGCGAGACGACCGTCAGCGGCTGGTATCTTCCCGCTCCGGCAGTAGATGGTTCTAGCGATTTTTCGAAACGTACCGTCGTCTTTAGTCACGGATACGGCGCGAACCGCGAGGAGAGCTGGGTGCCCATGTACGATCTCGCCAAGCTGCTCCACGATCTAAGCTACAATGTCCTGTTATTCGATTACGGCTATGCCTCCAAACAATACAAGGCTCCCGCTACAGGAGGCCGAGAGGAATCGCAGCAACTGCTGGCTTCCGTCAACTACGCGCGTTCCCGCGGCGCGGAGGATATCGTCGTATGGGGATTCTCCATGGGTGCGGGCACGGCGCTCCAGACGGCGCTCGTAACGGACGAAATCGACGCGATGATTCTGGATAGTCTGTTCGTCCCGAGCTCGGAAGCGCTGTTCGATAATTTGAACCAGTTCGTGGAGCTTCCGAGATTCCCGTCGCTCCCTCTCATCGAGACGATGATTCCGCTCTGGACCGGTACGGACTTCGGATCCATTCCGGCGGAGGAAGTTGTAGCGCATCCCTACGATATGCCCATCTACATCATACACGGGACAAAGGACGCCAAGGCGTCTTACGAGACGGCGCAAGCGATCTCTGCAAACCAAAAAAATGCGATGTCCCGCTCCTGGATTGTGGAGGATGGACAACACGAAATGATCTTCCGGAAGCATCCTACAGAATACATCGGCCGAGCCGCGATGTTCCTCAGCCAGGTCGATTCTGTCATCGCGGCGGAGCATGAAGGCGAGCCCGCCGTCCAAGTCGCGGCTGTTGAACAATAGAAAAGGAGCAAGGAGAATGCCCTGATAAATGCGGGCAGCTTCCTTGCTCCTTTCTTGCGTTCCTTCTAAAAGGTTATTGCTTCAGCAATGCCAGAAATTCCGAGCGCAGCGGCGAGCTTGTTCTGAATTCGCCTCGAACGGCAGAAGTTACCGTCTTGCTGCCAGGCTTCTTAACGCCTCTGGAGCACATGCAGAGATGCTCCCCCTCCACGACGACCATCACGCCATGGGGAGAAAGTTCTTGCTCCAGAATATCCGCGATCTGCGTCGTAACTCGCTCCTGCACTTGAAGCTTTCGCGTAATCGCATCGACCAGACGCGCCAGCTTGCTAAGTCCCGCGATCTTGCCGCTGGGAATATAGCCGATATGAGCCTTCCCGAAGAAAGGCGCCATATGATGCTCGCATAGGCTGTAATAGACGATGTCTCTGACGATGACCAGCTCTTCGTGCTGCTCGTCGAATGACACGCCGAGCACTTCGCGGGGATCGACATCGTAGCCCGCGAAAATTTCCTCATACATCCGTGTAACCCGCGCCGGCGTTTCGAGAAGTCCTTCTCGCTCGACATCCTCGCCGATCAGCTTTAGAATTTCCTTCACATGATGTTCGATTTGCTCCCGGTTGCTTGCCACTTTCGAATTGACGTAATCCTTCCGTCCCGCCATTCGCCACCGCTCCTTCCGCTCACTGCCGGTCCCCCGTTATTTGCGGGGAAACTTTTGATTTTTCATCATATTTTGAGCTTTCGACATTTGTTGTTTGTTTAGATTGTAGCCCATTTGCTTCGCCATCTTCTGAATCATCGCAGGATCGTTTTGCATACGCTCGATCTGTCTGCGAAGATAGAAAACGCCGATAAGAAATCCGCCAACCGCTCCGAGAATCAAAGTAACGATCGGGATTACGATATTGTACCATTCCATGCCGTTCACCTGCACCTTTCCATATTTCGATAACACTTACAAAGCTGACATCCATGTATCATAGCATGTCCAAGCCCTGCGGCGCAATGAATTCGCGCAAGGTAAAACGGTTGTATAGTCCCCTGGCAGCCCAGCGCGTATAATTAGGCGAATTACGCGCGTTCTCGCTCCCGAATCGCCCCTATTGCCGCTTCGATCGAAGCAATGGCTTCCTCGTCCCGTTCCCTCATCGAAGCCTGTTCCAGAGCTTTTGCCGCGGCCTCGCCGCCGATCCGGCCAAGCGACCAGGCAGCCGTCCCGCGCAGCACCGGCCTGGGATCATCGTGGAGTACACGAATAAGGTCCGGTACGGCACTTGCTTCCTTAAAGTTGCCAAGCGCGATGACCGCGTTGCGCTGAATCGGCTTCCGTCCGCGCCAAGCGGAGGAGGTATGACCATAACGCTCCTTGAACTCCTTGTTCCCCATCGTCAACAGAGGAATGAGAAGCGGCTTGGCGAGCTCGTTATCCGGCTGCAGCTCGGGCTGATTGGTCCAGTTTTTGCCCCGGTTGACGGGACATACGATCTGGCATGTATCGCAGCCGTAAAGTCGATTCCCGATCTTGCGCATAAATTCGTCCGTCACCATTCCCTTCGTCTGGGTCACGTAAGAGATGCAGCGCTGAGCGTTCAGTTGGCCCGGAGCGACGATCGCCCCGGTGGGACAAGCGTCGATACACTTCGTGCAAGAGCCGCAGCCTTCCGTTACGGGCTCGTCGGGGGGGAGCGGAAGATTGGTAATCATCTCGCCCAGATAAATCCAGGAGCCCAGTTCGGGGGAGATAATCGAGCAGTTTTTGGCGCTCCAGCCAAGACCTGCCCGCTCGGCAACTGCCCGATCCGACAGCTCTCCTGTATCCACCATGCTTTCGACTCGCACGTTCGGAACGCGCTCCCTCAGCCATTGCTCGAGCCTCGCCAGACGGTCGCGCAATATTTTGTGGTAGTCCTCGCCCCATGCGGACCTGGACATGATGCCTCTCCTGGCGCCGGGTTCCGACTTCGGCGGGTCGATGAGCTTGGATGGGTACGCAACCGCTATCGCTATAATGCTTTGGGGTCGGTCGAAAATCAGCGACGGGTTCGTGCGTTTCTCGATATCTTGCTCCTCGAAGCCGGATTCATAGCCGAGCTCGCGATGCCGAATGAGGCGTTGCTTGAGCGTTACGAATGGGTCCGACGATGCGACGCCAATCGCATCGATTCCCAAACTTTGCGCAGCCTCTTTCATCTCGTCTTTCAACGCTTGCCACTCGTCTGTCATCGCCATCGGCTTATAACCGTTTGATCGCTTCGCGCGCCAACTCGTCGCAGCGATTGTTCCATTCATTGTCGCTATGGCCTTTCACCTTTACATACTCCACCTTGTGCTTGCCCATCAGCTCCCACAGCTGCTTCCACAGATCCTGATTCTCCACGGGCTCCTTCTTGCTGTTCTTCCAGCCGTTGCGCAGCCAGCCATGAATCCAGCCCTTTTGGAAGCAATTAACGACATAGGCAGAATCGCTGTACACTTTGACCGTGCAAGGCTCCTTAAGCAGCGCGAGCCCTTCGATCACGGCCTGGATTTCCATCCGGTTATTCGTCGTCGCCTTCTCCCCGCCGGAAATCTCCTTTTTGTGCGCACCGTAAAACAATACGGCTCCCCAGCCGCCGGGGCCCGGATTGCCCGAGCAGGCTCCGTCTGTATAGATCATGACATCTTTCATTGGTACCCCCCCATTCTTTCTAGCATAGATCTTGATATATCCTGACTTTTACAACAGCCTCAACTGCGGGATTGGCCATACTATCGCTTCCGCACGGCCTATGATTAGTTCTCTCGGTACGGCATGAAACGTTCGGCTATCCAGGCTCGCCCGCTCACGCCGATTGTCTCCCATAACGAAAAAATGCCCTTGCTGTATAACTTCAGGTCCGTAGTTCATACCTTCGATAGGCGAATCCGTATATGGCTCGTCCACCAGCTCGCCGTTAATATACAACTGCTGCCCCGCTATCTCGACCCGGTCGCCCGGCATGCCGACGATTCGCTTTACGAGATATCGCAACTTGCCCTCCGATCCCGACGGATCCTTCAGCACGATGACATCGCCCCGGCCAGGACTCCCCAGCAAATAGCCGATTTTGTTAACGAACAGCCACTCGTCTTGTGCCAGCGTAGGCTCCATGGAGCGGCCATCCACGGTGGAGAGGTTAAATACGAAATAATGTAATAACAATACAAGTCCTAATGATAAAAGTATCGTCTTTAGCCAATCCATCAACTCGCGTCGCAGTGTCTTCATTGTTCGGCTTCTCCGAACCTCGTCAGCCATTCCTCGTAGTAACGTATCACCACGTCGTCCTGAAACGGCTCACGACTGCTTTCAATCCGCGACAACAGAGCATTCAGCCCTTCCCGCACCTTATCCTCGACTTGTCTTGGATAATGGTACAACTGCTTGTGCTGTTCGTATTCGTCCTGATCGACGATATAACGGCTTCCGTCGGCCGTTCTAATGACATCAAGATCATAGTCGATGTACGTCAATACGCCGCCCTGCAAATAAGGAGGGGATGCCACGTTGCAATAATAGCGCACCCCGCTTGTTTCCAGCAGCGCAACGACATTAAACCACTCGCCGGGGATGAAGAAGGACACGGCCGGTACTCTGCTGATCCACTGCTTGCCGTCGGATTCCTGGATGGGAGTCTGCCTGTTAATGAGCACGATCATCGATTCGGCCCGATGCCCGGGTGCGAGCGCATCGTTCGGCACAAGCCAATTCTGCTGCCAGAGCCGATGGATTTGACCATTGTGTTTGAAGCTTTTGATCACGCATCGTTCATATCTTTCCATGCTGTCCATGCTCCTTGCTAATGGTAGTTCGAACGCGCATATATAGTAATAAGAAAAGCATATCCGAGCGCCAATTGCAACGGCGATGCTGGATATGCCCCTAATATACCGTCCTTGAAGGACTAACTCTCTATTTACCCGGCAACAATGCTAAGCTTCTGGAACGCATGGAAGAAATCCGACGTTTCGTACCCCATCGATTCATACAGAGGCAGTACAGGCTCATTATGTTCGTCAGCCGTAATAAGGATCTTGCTGACGCCACGCTGTTCGAATCGTCCGCGCAAGCCCGTTACAAGGGCCTTGCCGATGCCGATCCGTTGATGCTCGGGGGAAACTGCGATGCGATAATAATACCCTTTGTTATTGTCGATCGTGCCGATAATCATGCCCACGATCTCTGATTCTTTGACAGCGACAAGCACTAATTCGCTATCCCATGACAATTGGCGAGCAAATGCTTCCATCGTTTGCTCATAACATTCCTCGGTAAGCACTTCCTCAAGCAATGCAGTAAGTGGTTTGTAATCGGATAATTGGAAGGAACGAACGTTCATACCTTAACACCTTCTATACCTTGTCATAGTCGAGTACTTGTCTATCATACGACGAATTCCGCCAAAATCACACTAAAAAATTTAAAATTCTTAAAAAAATCTATATAAATCGCCCATTTTCTACTGAAAACGCTTAATATTAAGCGCTTACACGATTTATTGCTTATGCAATTTTCATTTTTTCCATAATTATGCGCTTCTTTTGCATAAATCAAGGAAGCTATGGGAAATCTACAGGTTGATGTCGGCGGGAAAGTCGCGTTCAAGCATTTGACTTTTTCAACAACGATGTTGATTTATTCATTCCGATAGAGGATAATGGGAATGATTACACACTACATACCATTTAGGAGGACCTTATCAATGGCACATCAACTTCCTGCTTTGCCTTACGCGCACAACGCTTTGGAACCGCACATTGACGCAACGACAATGGAAATCCATCACGGACGTCACCATAACGCTTATGTAACGAACCTGAACGCTGCACTGGAGTCCGCTCCCGAGCTGCAAGAGAAATCGATCGAAGATTTGATCGCTGATCTTGCAAGCGTACCTGAGTCGATCCGTACGGCTGTCCGCAACAATGGCGGTGGACATGCTAACCACAGCCTGTTCTGGGAAACAATCGGACCGAACGCGGGCGGCGCTCCTTCTGGTGCACTTGCAGCGGCTATCGAGAGCGAGCTGGGCGGCTTCGACACGTTCAAAGCTGACTTCGCTAAAGCTGCAGCTACTCGTTTCGGCAGCGGCTGGGCGTTCCTGGCAGTAGCTAACGGCAAGCTGAAAGTATACAGCCTGCCTAACCAAGACAGCCCGATCATGGAAGGCGAAACGCCAATCCTCGGCCTGGACGTTTGGGAGCACGCTTACTACCTGAACTACCAAAACAAACGCCCTGACTACATCGCAGCGTTCTGGAACGTTGTGAACTGGGACGAAGTGGGCAAACGTTACGAAGCAGCGGTTAAGTAATATCCGCTTTGGCTATATAAAAAACGTCAACCTTCCGGATCACCGGCGGTTGACGTTTTTTTGTGGGCGCCCACGCCTGCCAAGCCCCATTGTACTCGCTTTTTCATACACATTTGCTCGTTCTCGCCCGCCAGCTCCCCATTGTACTCGCTTTTTCATACACATTTGCTCGTTCTCGCCCCTCAGCGCCCCATTGTACTCGTTTTTTCATACACATTCGCACGTCCATGCCCGCCAACGCCCCATTGTACTCGCTTTTTCATACACATTCGCTCGTCCATGCCCGCCTGCGGCCCATTGTACTCGCTTTTTCATACACTTTCGCTCGTCCATGCCCGCCTGCGGCCCATTATACTCGCTTTTTCATACACATTCGCTCGTCCATGCCCGCCTGCGCCCCATTGTACTCGCTTTTTCATACACATTTGCTCGTTCTCGCCCGTCATAATTTCACTGAAGATTACCTAATCACTGGCTGCGATGCGTTTAATCTCACGAACATCAAGAATTACATCCTTTTTGCTGAGAATTTGTGGTTCAGTCAAAACCACTCTTACACTGTCTCCTATCTTGTAATCATCATGTTTTAATTCATTCCCTTGTATATCTTTGAACATAATTTCACTATCGATTTTTATCGCACAATAGTATCCTATATCGTCACCTGGTCCATCATCAATCGGACAACTCATATAAAACTTTTCATCATCAATTTTGGAGATAGAAGTATCGAAATATTCTATCTTTTCTTTGCCACATCCTACTAAAATTACACTCAAAGCAATTAGAAACGTGCAGATTTTTTTATTCATGTTATCCTCCTTTGAACTTTTTACAAATAGACTTACGCATCTTATTATACACATTCCCTCAGGTATATATTTCCATGTTAAACCAGCGCTCTTCTTACAGCTATACATGACCTTCTCGATTTCTGGCTCCCGGGGTGTGAATGCGGCAAACACCTCGGCTTCGTTAAACAGAATTAGATTCATCTCCACGTTATGTTTCAAATTTGACAAACAAGGTTATTGAATAAACAAGCAGCCGATCACCTAGCCGCACAGTCGGTAGCAACTCCCATCGACGCTGCAAATCTATGGAAAGAGGTGCTTTCGAAATGAGTACAACGAATACTTCTTACCGAACAGGTGAATACGCGGAACGGGAAGGCGATTACATCTGTGAGGCGGGACGCCGTCTTACGCTGAAAGAAGGCGACAAGTTCCCTTACTGTCCCATTACAGGTCTCGATACGAACTGGTACTACGCCGAATCTTAACAAGCAGCCTTCTAAGTGAGAACAAATAAGAATATCCTCAGCGGAGAAAAGGCAGTCCCAAAAGCAGTTTTATTCGCTTGATGAGACAGCTCACTTCATGAAAGAAACAGCAAAAACAAAGAAATGGCGGTGCTCGGGTTCAATCCCTGCACCGCCATTTCTGCCTTTTGATCCATTGATGCTTTCTTGAGTGAACTGGTTTTCTGTACCGATCTGCACATTGAAGCCAGGTATAAATATTCACACTAAGCAGCATGTAAAAGCGCCCACCCAACTAAACAGCGAACACGCCAACTCCTTTTTGGCCATATGCCGCTGTCGAAAACTTTAACGTGTGCCTTGCGCATGCTCCTCCAGCTTGTGGAACAAATCCTTGAAAATCGCATCCCGATTGACCCCATTGGCGCAGCGAATGAAATGACGGCCGTGATCCACGCTCCAGGTCACCTGATCCGTCAGCAACGGACTATGCACAAAATCGGTCGGGACATACGAAGGATCCAGCAAGTACGCGACAGCTGACAAATCCCAAATAACCCGGGAATATCCAAAATGATCGCTGCTGCAGCCTTCATAGCGTTCCGCCAGAAAATCACCAATTTCCCCTCTGCCTCGCACATAACGCTCGATCTCCGGCAAACTTGTAATCAGATGAGAAGCAACGCCGGCGCATGGAATGAGGACGGACGGTACGCCGCTGTCCAGAATGACCCGCGCCGCATGTATATCTTGAACCAAATTGAATTCTTTCGTATCCCTCCATGAGAGCGCGTGACCACCGAGCCAAATGACAACGATTTTGCGAATAATGGAAGGTTCCAGCAAAATCGCCGACGCAACATTCGTGATTGCGCCGATCGCGGCGACGTAGAGCGGTTCGTCATCGGGCATCGCGAGCGCTTTGGCAACGAGATCGCGCGCCGCCGGGCTGTCGACGGGCGTATGCGCGCCGGGCAAATAGCTTTCCGAGCCGCGAAATACGATCCCCTCTCTCATACGCTGCAGCCTGGTTAAAATGTGTACGATTTCGTCATAGCTTTTTTCCATCCCGTCTTTGGGTCCGTTGGATAGATCGTTAAAGAAAGGAGCGGCATAGACCGCCTCCAGCCGTAGTCGTTCCGGGGACAGAAGCGCATGGGAAAGTGCGAACTGGTCGTCAATCTCGTTGAAAGTGTCGGTGTCGAGCACCATGCGAATTATTCCGTCGCGGGGTTTCAAGCGTTCCATCCGAAAGTTCTCATCAAGCTCTGGATACATAATATGCGCCGCCTTCTTGTTGATCATTGACCGGACCTCCCTAAAATTATATGATTTGGTTTAATGATTTTATTTTCAACCCAATTGTACAGAAAATTAAGGAATGATGGTTACACCATCCGGCTAATTTATTTTATGATTCGGCTATATTCCAAGGAGAGGACGAATGAGTTGAGCGCTCGCACAGACTTCATCTTTCAAGCTTGGCACGAGGCCGGAACATCGGTTTCCATGCACCGGCATCGCTGTTATGAAATTGTTTATTACCGGCAAGGACGAGGGTCAACCCGCATCGGCCGGGCTGAATACGTCTATGAGCCCGGAAGCTACGCTGTCGTACCTCCCGACACGCTTCACGACGAGATTCGCCGCGAGGCTACGGAAGTGCTGTGCGCCGGCTTCCGGCTGATCGATTCCGAGTTTCCGTCTTCCGTTCGGGAAGGGTTATATCACGATGATGACGACTGCACAATTGGCAAGCTGCTGCTCGCGATGCAGCACGAAATCACAGCCAAGCCGCCGCTTTATGCGATTCGGCTTAATCTCTGTATAAGCGAGCTTCTCGTTGCCCACTTTCGTCTTTGGGGCGTAGCCGAACGGGACAAGCAGGATCGGCCGCTCTATTTTGCCCGCAACTATATGGACGAGCATTATCAAGAGCGGATCGATATCGCCAGCTTGGCGCGCATGTCGGGCTATAGCTACGATAGATTCCGTCATCTGTTCAAGTTGGCCTACGGTGTATCCCCGTTGAATTATGTATTGGAGCGACGAATCGACTTGGCGAAAAAACAGTTGGAGCAGACCGAAGTTACGGTATCCTCTATTGCCGCCGGCTGCGGCTTCTCGACCACCGCGCAGTTCTGTACATTGTTCAAGCGGGAGGCAGGATTGAGCCCACTGAGTTATCGAAAAATATCGAGAATGGCTGACTTCAAATCGTCTGAACATGCAAGTATGTCTTCGCGCCTTATGGACGGCGGGGATGCTTTGTAGTCAAAGATTTTGTTCAGCATCCGAACAATTATCGCCACCGCCTCATTACGGCTGGCTTTATCATCAGGCTTGAACTGATTGCCGCCAGTACCGCTGACGATGCCCGCGTTATATAGAGGATGGAGCTACGGACCAATCTCCGGAATTCGCACGGAATAGGCGAAAGTGCATATGATACTTTATGATATTCGCCTAATTCGTTCAGATCGAGATCGGAGGTCAACATGACAGACATAAGCTCAAGCATCAACACCAAGGATCAACATAATAAAATGAGCGTACGATACGCAGCAACCAGAGGTTGTGGCTGCGGGGGCAGCATTCGCAGCAGCGAACGAAGCTTGCTGCCCCTTCTATTGCCTGGACTGGGACTGGGAGGTTCAGGTCCTTGGGGACCCGGATCAGGACCTTGGGGACCCGGACCAGGACCTTGGGGACCCGGACACGGACCTTGGGGACCCGGACCAGGACCTTGGGGGCCCGGACACGGACCTTGGGGACCAGGGCACGGACCTTGGGGACCCGGACACGGACCT
>NZ_BDQX01000290.1 GCF_003112455.1 Paenibacillus agaridevorans | reverse complement strand
ATTAGCCCAAACCAAGGAGCTTGCTCCTTGGGGTTGTAGGACATCTCACATGGAGTTACAAAGGAATGGATTAGGCGAAGAGGTCTGGAAAGGCCCGCCATAGCAGGTAAAAGCCCTGTAACCAAAAGTCCATTCTCTCCGAGGTGTATCCTGAGTACGGCGGGACACGTGAAACCCCGTCGGAATCCGGCAGGACCA
>NZ_BDQX01000289.1:61496-64608 GCF_003112455.1 Paenibacillus agaridevorans | reverse complement strand
ACAAGGGCGGGATATTCGCCGTCCGTAAGCACGGCTAGCCGCTCCTTCGCGTTCGGCGCCAACGCGTCGATCCGATCGTCGGCCCCCGCCCACGAGGCGCAGAAGTCCAGCCGCTCCCGCGAGATGTCCATCGCGATGACGCGGGCGCCTGCATGTTTGGCGAAAGCCATGACGCCCAGCCCAATGGGGCCGGAGCCGATAACGAGCACCGTGTCGGACGGCCTGACGCCGCCTCGTCTGACCGCGTGCGCTCCTATGGCTAGCGGCTCTACTAGAGCCGCTTCGTCCAGCGACAAAGAATTCACGTTAAGCAGATGGGACACCGGCACGGAAATGCGTTCCCTCATTCCGCCATCCTGATGTACGCCGATGACGCGCATCTCCGCGCAGCAATTCGTCTGACCGATTCGGCAAGCCCGGCACTTGCCGCAATGCAAGTACGGAATGATCGCCACGCGATCGCCTGCCGACAATCCGCGGTCGTTTCCACCGATCGCTGTAATAACGCCGGACAGCTCGTGACCCAATATACGCGGGTATTGGAAGAAGGGCTGTTGCCCCTTGAACGCATGATAATCCGTGCCGCAGATGCCGATCCTCCGAATGGCGACGATGGCATGTCCTTCCGTCAGCTCCGGCTCGGGCAGATCGTCCCTCATGCGGAACGACTCCATTTCCTCGCATACGATTCCCTTCATCTATGTCCCTACTTTCCCTCTGTCATAAACGATCCCGTCGATTCGTTGTAGCGCGGCAGACCGCTGTTCCAAGTCTCGTTATGCACCGGCTTCAGCACATCAAGCACCTCGGAGAGCAGCTCCGGATCCATCGGCTCGTCCGTCCATGCCGCGTTTCTCGCGATATTAGCCGGGTTGGCCGTACTGACAAGCGTTGTAGGGATACGCTCCTCCGCTGTCGAGAACTGAATCGCCAGCTTCGCGATGTCCTCGCCCCGTTCCTCCACGAGCCGTGCCGCTCTCAGGCATGTCTCCTTGAGCTCGGCGCTTGCCGGATGCCAGTCCGGAGTGCCTCTCGTGCTCAAAAGCCCCATTGAGATCGGCGAAGCGTTAACCAATCCGACGCCGCGCTCCTCCAGCAGCGGCAGCAAGCCCAGCAGCGAAGTATCGTTCAGCGAATAATGGCAATACGAGATGATGACATCCACGTCGGCCTGCGGCAGCATTTGCTCGAATAAAGCCAGCGGAAGTCCGCAAATGCCCGCGAACCGGATTTTGCCTTCCTTCTTCAGTCGTTGCAAGGCAGGAATGGCTTCGCCCACGATGATGTCCGGTTCCACGAACTCGATATCATGCAGGAACAGCATATCGACGTAATCCGTATTCAGGCGCCGCAGGCTTTCCTCCAGGCTCGACTCGATCCGCGCTGCCGAGAAGTCGAACGCCTTCTCGCCGTACCTGCCTGCTTTCGTGGACAAGTAAAAGCGGTCCCGCGAAGTCTGCGCAATAGCCTGGCCCAGCACGGTCTCGGCCTTCGTCGCTCCATAATACGGCGATACGTCGATCAGATTAATGCCGGCGTCCAATGCCGCATGCACCGCGCGAATTCCTTCCGCGTCATCCGTCTGACGGAACACGGAGCCCAGGGAAGAAGCGCCGAAACTAAGCCGCGACACTTCGAGGCCGGTCTTGCCGAGCAAACGATATTTCATCGCGATCCCTCCGTCTCTTGCAGCTTGTAGAATCGTCTTGCGTTCTCGCCGAACAGCTTGGACCTCGACCGCTCTCCCCAGTCTTTCGGCAAAGCTCCCTCCAGCAGAGCGACGACCTCGCCGTAGCTTGCCGCAAGCAGACACACCGGCCAGTCCGTACCGAACATCACTCGATCCTCGCCAAAGACGGCCAGAACGTGGCGGATATACGCCTCGAAGTGCTCCGGCCTCCAATTTCGATGATCGGCCTCTGTCACCATGCCCGACAGCTTGCAGTACAACCGGGGATGAGACGCCGCCCGCTCCATCTGCTCCGTCCACGGCTGCAACGTCCCCGCCGCAATATGTGGTTTGGCGATATGGTCGATGACGCCCCGCAGGTTCGGAACGGCATCCAGCAGTTCTAGCAGAGGGTCCAATTGATCGGCTGTCACCAATAGATCGACGGGTACGTCCAGCTCGGAGTAAAAGCGCAGCGCTTCCAAGAAGGGAGGCTCCAGTATGCGCCTGGCATCCGGCATATCTTGAATCATGATGCGGAAGCCGACGAATTTGGGATACTGCCGGAACCGCTCGTAATGCTCCTTGTGAGCGGGATCGAATAGATCCAGCCAGCCCACTACGCCAAGAATGTTATCCGAAACGTCCGCCAGAGACAACAAATATTCCGTCTCCTCAAGGGTAGGTGCCGCTTGAACGACGATGGTGCCGTCCAGCCCATGCCTGGCAAGCTCCGGCTCCAGGTCCCGAGGCAGGAAATCCCTGTACAGAACCGGCAGCTCCTGCGTGATCCATCCGTAATCGTCCCGGGACATCGTCCAGTAATGCTGATGGGCATCAATGCGCATGCCGCAATCACTCCTCTCTTCTCCCTCTATTGTACGAACGCCGATCGGAAATTGAAATGTCGCCGCATTGCAATAATATGTCCGATTTTGATATATTGAGGGCAATAACCGGATTGGAGGCATGCCGCTTGCAGCCTGTTCGCAAACCGTTCCATCTCGATCCCGTCTTTCCGTTCGAGCTTGTCTACAAGGGAGTCCGCTATTCGGACAACGAGTGGCCGGACCATCTGCATGACCTTTACGAGCTTGTATACATCCACGAAGGCACGGGGTCCTTCTTCATCGACCACACCATCTACGAGAAAGGTCCCGGCGACCTGTTTCTCATTCCCGGCAACACCGTGCACCGCGCGTTTCCGTCCGCCGATGAGCCCATCGTTTCGACCGCGTTGTTCTTCTCGCCTCCACTCGTGGAGGCCGACTCGCTCGGCGATCGATACGAGCCGCTCCAATGCTACAACATGGCCAGGGGGCAGAAGCGCTACAAACTGACCCCGGCGGAGACCGATCATACCGGCATCGAGCTTCTGCTCCGCGCAATGGCGGAAGAGATGGCCAGCCAGGAGGCGGGCTACCGGCACGCGATCCGGCTCCA
>NZ_BDQX01000289.1:53312-61315 GCF_003112455.1 Paenibacillus agaridevorans | reverse complement strand
CGCGATCCCGTCGGCTGCGGAGGACTCGCGGAGCTGGCGGGCCGCGCGGACGTCAGCCCCAGCCACTTTTCCCGCGTCTTCAAGGGGCTGACCGGCATGACCGTGACCGACTACGTAAACGCCAAGCGGCTTGTCCGCGCCAAGGATTTGCTGCTGTCGACGGACGACAACATCGAAGATATCGCAGCGGCTTGCGGCTTCCTGGGCATGCGCCACTTCTACGAGCAGTTCAGAAAGTTAACGGGGTTAACGCCCAAAGCTTATCGGGATCAAATGAAAGCCTGATTGATCATTAATCAGATAAAGCGAGGAGGAGATACAAGTGTCCAGCTCCTTAGACGAGACGCGGCAGCTTTACGAAAAAGACGAGGTCACGAACAGCTTTCTGAAACGGCATCCCGTTCATTGCGAGTTTCGAACCGGGAAATTGCCCCGCAAGCGACTGCATTTTCACGAAGGCTGCGAAATCTACTTGTGCCTCGGCGGCAGCGGCTCTTATATCGTCGAAGAGAAGCTGTACCCGCTCCATGCCGGGACGCTTACGATTATCGGCCCCAACGTCGTGCATCATCCCTACTCTGGAGAGGATTCGTTTAGCCGCTATATTTTGACGATAGACGAAGCCTATCTGGCAACAATGGGGCAGCTATGCGGATGGAAGATAAGCCCCTTCGGCCAGTTGCTAGGGGGCTCCTCGACAAGCAGCCACTACTTTCTGACGGCGGCGCAATCGGAGCGCGCCCGCTCGGCGGCCGCGGGGTTGGCCGAGCTTCTATGTTCGCCGGATCCGCTGCGCGAGCTCGCGATGCTGCATCGCCTGACGGAAGTGATGCTGCTGATCGGGGAGCTGCAGCATTCGCCGGCGGAGCAGCAGCTCGCCAGCGGCGCGAACGAGCGGCTTATTAAGGAGGTGGTCGCCTGCATGGCCGCGTCGTACCGCGACCAAATTACGATCGACGGCTTGCTGGAACGGTTTCCCGTATCGCGTTCGAAGCTGCTGCAGCTCTTTAAGGCGACAACGGGCTTTACGGTGACGCAATTGCTGACGGAATATCGGCTTAATCAGGCGAAACGGCTCCTCGCGGGCACCGACTGGCCGATGACGGAGATTGCCGCTCAATCGGGCTTCGGCGATCTGTCCCACTTTTACCATGTATTTCGAAGAGAGAGCGGCATTACGCCGAGGCAATACCGCCAGAAGGCGTTGGCACCAAGGTGAAACGGCTGTCTCCGTCCGTTCGCGGCTAACCAGCCCCTTCCCCGCTCCATTCGGGTCTTGACCGCTCAACTACTCCCGAAGCTCCTCGCGCAGCGGCTTGACGTCGAGCGGAATCTCGCCCTGCTCCGTCTCCGCCAGTCTCGCCTGGAACGAACCTTCGTACTCGAATACGGTGCCGATCAACGGATTATTTACTTCGACCGAAATCCGGTAACAGTCTGCCCGATCATCGTACCATTCGCACACGTCGGCAATGCCGGTCAGACTTGCAGGGAATCGGAATTGCAGCAGTCCTTCGTAGAAGCGCTGCTCTCCCGAGCGAATGCGAATGCCCCCGTTGGGAGCTGCCGATATTTGCAGGTCGACCGCGAGATGCTGCTTGGTGCCCAAATAATCGACGATCCTCCCGCGACTATCGCTATAGATCATCGTCGCGTCGAAACGGCGGATGGCGTTCGGAAACTTGAAGGAACGAATCCATGTCACCGTCTCTCTCCCATAACCGTCCACATAAGCGTAATTCTCGATTGTAAAGGGGATGTCGTGCCCTCCCTGAGGAAACATGATATGCCGCTTCGTTCCTGCATAAAGAGGCAGTGCCGCCAGCTTGGCGTAACGGATTCGCTCCATCGTTCCTCGGCCAACGGACTTAACCCGGTCTGAGCTGCTAAAGCCGAAGCGCTCTCTTATGCGCGGGTGCAGCTTGGAGAAGTCGGCGCCCAGCGCCTTCTCATAGATAGACTTCATGACTGCCGCCTCCTTTCTCCGCGCTGACCTCATCCTCGTTCCTCCGACGGCAACGGCCGGCCATCGGTACGCCAGACGCCGTCATAGCGGCAATGATCGCCAATGCCAGCATGGGAACAGTCAACACGAGGGGATTAAATGGCGATAACAGCAGCTCCGGCGTTCCGGCAATCGCCGTGCCCCCTAGCAGGACGAGCAAGATAGATTGGCCGACATAAGCCGCTCTTCGTCGATGCCATATCGCTGCCGCAATGCCCATGCCGATCTCCGCCACTCCCAACAAAGGCAGCAACACATGCTCCCAATCCGGGAACAAGCCGGTCGCCCGATAGATTTGAAGCTCCCCGCTCTCCGGACTGAGCAGCTTCGGCACAAGCCCCTCGTACAGCCACAGGAGAGACAATACCGCTACGCACGCATAATGAATGACCGCTCTCTGAATCGTAATGGCAGGCGCAATGCCGCGCTCTAACCAGATCCGCAGCATATCAAAGCTCCAGGCGGTCGCATAGCCGAACAGCGGACGGAACGCCAGACGGTCCAACAACCGGCCGACAAACCCGAACCGCGTCGTATAATTGAACTTCGTGCTAAAGGTTACTCGATCGCCGTTTGGCTTGTACCGCCAGTAGCCGCCGCCCCGTCGTATAAGCGAAATCGGCTGCTCGGATTCGAATACGAGCGTGGAGATCGCGCCTCCGGTTGCGGTTGATCTGGAGCTCCTTGACTCGCCAGTGCCCGCGATTGCAATCCCGAAGCCGATACGAGTACGGTAGAGAAACCGTTGCGGAGAGTTCTCTCCTTCTTTCGGAAGATACGTAATATCGGTAAAACGTAAATCCCATTGCTGGTGCAAGTTCGGCTCCTGAGTGTGACACCATAAAGCATCCATATCGGCAGCGATATCCAGTTCTACGTAGATCGGCGTCGTTCTCATATGCGCTCTCCCCTGTTCTTCCCTTCACACGGGTTGTTGCGCTAATTGTAACGCCAGTTGGCCGAACGCGGCAGTTCCAACTATTGTGGGTCCCCAACGAAAAGGGTACTACGCGGCGTAGTACCCTGCTTTATGCTATCAAGCTCGACCAGCCTCCTTCTGCTCGTTTTTAATCTTACGGAATTCCTTAGGAGTCATATCGCAATGTTTTTTGAAAGACTGGATAAAATGATTGACGTGATTAAAACCAACTCTCCTGGCGATCTCGGTTACGGAATGATCCGTGGAATCCAACAGCTCGCGGCTTTTTCGGATGCGGTACTTAACCAAGTAGAAGTATGGCGTCATGTGAATGCTTTTCTTAAAACCGCGAGTGCACTCCGACACGCTCAGATGCGAGGCCTCGGCTATTTCCTTCAAGGTTATATTGTCCGTATAGTTTTGGTGAATAAAGCTAAGCATTACTTGCAGTCTTTCTTGTTGAAGCCTGTTATGTTTGGAGGCCTCCTCCGCAGGCAATGTCATATTTGAGACAAGAATCATCCATAACTGTACCGTTCGAATGGAGATCTCGTATTGCCATCCCCAGGCTTTTTGCTTCTCGAATTCCTGCTTCATATCCCACAGCATGTTCAGAATCTGATTATGCCACTCCGAATCCCCCCTGATTATCAATGACAGTAAAGAAGAATGAGTAACCGGATGCACGTAAAGTTGCTCCATAGCGCTGTCCGGGTAGAAGGCGAGCAGCTTCTCCGGGAAGTTAAAGCTGACGTATTCGCCGCCATGGGTTAGACGGGAAACGATATGCAGCACGCTTTTATTGATAAATATGGCTTCTCCGGTCGACAGACGATAATCGATGCCGTTAATTTGTATGGTCATCTTTCCTTTGGTCACCAGGGTCATCTGCAATTCTTCATGCCAATGCAGATCGTTGATTCCCCTGCCATCGGGAATCGATCTTTCGTTCGTATGCGTGTACATAATGTACGGAAAAGCTTCGTCTGGATATTGTATGGTTTCGTGCAGTGGTTTCCCCACGCGGCCGCAACTCCTTTATTGACGATATTTCTATACTAATTAAAGATATTATTGCACGAAATCAAAGCCCGTGATGATATTATTATATTCAGCTTAAGCATACCTTAACAATTCCGTGCACAGGAAATTGTTCTAGCATCTGGGAGGAACCGTGTTTGCATGCAATAAACTTTCTTCGTCCCGTTCGTTTATTTTGTTGTTCGTCAGCATCTTGTCCGTCTCTTTCTCTTCCATCATGATCAAGTTTTCGGATACGCCCACATCTGTGGCCGGAATGTACAGATTGTTTATTTCCGTGTTCATCATGCTTGCTTTTGTGCCCTGGAGATCGTTTCGCACCTTGAACTTGAATAAAAAAGACTGGAGCATCGTAATTCTTGCCGGCGTCCTGCTTGGCTTGCACTTCTTATTCTGGATGGAATCGCTGGTCTATACCTCTGTTGCAAGTTCTATGGTAATCTTATCCCTGCAGCCGTTATTCGTCATGATCGGCTCGTATGTATGGTTCAAAGAACGGGCTCGTCTGCTTACCGTGATTTGCCTGATCGTTGCGCTTTTGGGTTCGATCGCAATAGCTTGGGGGGACATCGGGATTTCGAGAGCAGCTTTGATTGGAGATGGATTATCTTTGCTAGGAACGCTCTTTGTGTCGGCCTATCTGCTCGCCGGGCAGCAAGTCAGCCGCAAAATCCCTGCCAATGCGTACAGTGTCATCGTGTTTCTGATCGGCGGCACCGTCATGCTCGCGTACAATTTGGCGAATCAAGTTTCTTTGACGGGATACGACTCGTCCGATTGGACTTACTTTTTAATGCTTGCCGTTATCCCCACTATTTTCGGACAATATATTTTTAATCTCCTGTTGAATTCGATCGGGGCGACTACGATCTCGGTCGGCATTATCGGTGAACCGATCCTTGCCATTTTTCTTGCTTACCTGCTATTGGGAGAAACCATATCGTTCTTTCAGTTTTTAGGCGGATTATTGACATTACTGGGCATGGGGTTGTATTTTTGGTCTAAATCATTAAAAGTGAGGGGAATAAAAGTTGGCAGTCATTGAAGATTTTATGAAGCTCGATATTCGTGTCGGAACGATTGCGAAGGCGGAGTTTTTTGCGGAAGCGAGAACGCCTGCTATTAAGCTCGAAATTGATTTCGGGCCTGAAATTGGAATAAAAGCCTCCAGCGCGCAGATTACAAAACGGTATACAGCCGAGGAAATCGTCGGGAAACAAGTCATATGCGTGGTTAACTTTCCCGCCCGGCGCATAGCAGGGTTCAAGTCCGAAGTATTGGTGCTCGGAGGAGTCCCGGAAGAAGGGGATGTCATTCTATTGAAACCGGATATGATCATGCGGAATGGAACTGCGATTGGTTAATGGCGAAGTATAACTAACAAGAATCATCCCGTTCAAGGTGAAACGGCTGTCGCCGTCCTTTGGCGGCGCAGAAAGTTTCATTCCGAGAACTAGAGGCCAAGTAGAAAAACTTACTGATACTTTCCTTTATTTGAACAAAATCACCTGCTCAAGAAGGCGGCAATAGACCAAAAGCCAGAAATGGCGGTGAAGGGATAACGCCCTAGCACCGCCATTTCTTCATTTTTGACGTTTCATTCATCAAGTGAGCTATTTCAACAAGCGAACAATCTTAATTTTGAGACAGCCACTTTTGTATAGATTTTAGATCCATATGCCAATACCGGCTGGTTCGGCATCGGTTGTATCAATCAGTCTCGGCCGTCGGATTGAACCGCGGCTCGCTGTGTGCTACTATTCGCCCAATGGAGCTCCGTCTACTACCACAGTCTCCGCTTCGCTTGTGACCGTGCCGGCATAGTTAGCGAGCTCCGCCCGATAGGCATACACGCCCGGAGAGCGGCCGTGCAGCTCCGTCACAACCGACTGCCCCATCGGTGATTGATCGGGCAGCGCCTGCGTATCGATCAGAACGCCGTTCTCAAAGAGACGGTACGTCGTTCCGTTGCGTCCCCACCACATATTCATGGTAACGGTATATTCGCCGCTCCCCGCCCAGTTGTCGTGGGAGAGAACGAAAGGCGCGGGCGATGCCTCCGTCACCTCGACAATTACAGTTGGGGTCACGGTCTCGCCGAATGCATTGGCCAGACGAGCATGGTAGCGGTAAGTTCCGTTCTCCCTGTAGGTCACAGGCGTAACCGCCGTCTGAGCCGCTGGCGAGTTCACGGTTAGCCACTGCGTATCGATCAGAACCCCATTTTCATAAAGCTGATATAAGCCGGCGTTGTTGCCATACCACAAATTCATCGTCACATCGTAGAAGCCGTCCGCCATGCCGCCTGTTCCCTGATTGTGGGAGAGCTCGGCACTCGCGGGGACTGGCGCCGCATCGGGCGCGAACGGATGAATGGCCAACTCGATCTCATAGTCGTTGTAATCCCGGTACGGCACCTCGAGGGTCGGCGCGATCACCAGGATCGTCTGATTGTTGGCCCGCATCTCATTGCCGCTGATGACACTGTCCAGCACCAGAGCCGAGCCGTTCGTCTTATGCTTCAGCACGCCGGTCACCCGGTACCCGCTCAACGTGTTGCCCGCAATGGCGAAAGGAAAATCGGCGGCGGAAACAACCATGCGGTTATGGCCTGACGCCCGTCCGGCGCTGATGACCGACAGGGCGAACGGCTCAAAGTTTCCGGGCTTAGGCCGGGGATGAATAGTCAGCGTAATGGCGTAGTTCTGATAGTTGACCAGCGGCACCTCGTCCGTCGGTCGAACCACCAGCACGGTCGTGCCGTTAGGGCGCACTTCATTGCCGATTATGGTGCTGTCCAGCTCCAGCGCCGGCCCGCTGGCAGGCGTCAATGTCCCGGTGACGCGCAAGTCTTTCAGCAGATTCTCGCTGACCGCGAACGGGAAAGCATCAAGATCGACGACAAACCGCAGACGTCCGCTTCCCGTCCCCGAGGTGATCACCGATAGCTCGATCGGCTCGAATTGCCCCTCTTCCGGAATTGATACGCCGGGACTCGCGAAGTCTGTCGGATGCAGCGTGCCGCCGCCCAGCGACTCGTTCTGTCCCCCCTTCTCCGCCGTCAGTTCGTATGTAAAGACGGCATTAGGGTCTTCCACCTTGATAAGAAATTCATAGGGGTATCCGACCTTCTCGGCGTTGCTTGTCGTATTGCCCACCTGATAGCTGATGCTCACTTTGTCGGACTTGTCGTTCATATCCGATACATACACGTACGCGTAGTAGCTATCCGGCTCGAGTTGAATGACATGCCCCTTGCCGCGAGTATGCTCGCTTACCGTCTGGCGCAGGTTGTTGGAATACTCGACATCAGTCCTCGCGTAGCCCGGCGCCTGCATGCCCGGAATGCTCAGCACGACCGAACGAATCCCCTTGGCGGGAATCTCCAGCGTGAACTGCCCATCTACTACAGCCACCGACGATTCGGTGCCGTCTGCTTCATAGACGGTTGCCGTACCGGAATACGTCGCTCCTCCCGGCACTTTCTCGCCCAGTTCAATCACCGTCTCACGCGGCAGGTTGCCTTCATTCAACAGCGCAAGACCAAGCTTGCCATCTTTGCGCGCAGCCAAATAATCGATTTCCACGGAATCGGGCTCGATAATGCCCCGATCCAGCCACAGCCACATCTCTTCTTCCTCGTAAAACACGCCAGGAGCATGCCCATATTGATTGGAAGCAAAATAGGCATATCCCGATTGGTTCAGGGATGGAAACTCTATGCTGCGCTCCGACTTTGCCCAGGCGCTATTGATGAGAAAATCCTCCAGCATCGAAATAAACACCGGAATATGATGCCAATAAATCGATGTATAATCCGGTCCTGTATATGGATAATTAGCCTTCATCGTGTGAAACAGATACCTATCCTGATAATAACCGGGATAATTCCCATAACGTCCGACAATAGCGTTGCGAGCCATCGTTTCGAAGTATGAGTCTCCCGTGTACTCTGACAGCTTGACGAGCATGCCCGCCCAATTGTTCATGGAGATCACATTGCCGTGTCCCGGCGTGCGCGGATGCTCCGTTCCCAGA
>NZ_BDQX01000289.1:20411-53170 GCF_003112455.1 Paenibacillus agaridevorans | reverse complement strand
CCCCCGTCGACGTTCCCCAGCCGCCATTGCCGATCGCCGTGCCACCAATAATTGAAGCGCTCGGCGAACAATGGCCGTACAGAAGCCGTCTCTGGGATCAGCGTATAGTTCGTAGTCGCATAATCGGAATGATAACCCGTCGTCCAGATACCCGTTGCCAGCAAGCGCCCGCTGTCCTCCGCCGCATTGAGATACTTCTGTTCGCCCGTCGCCTCGTAGGCAGCCAGGAAGGCGGCCACCATCGGAATATAATCGCCGTATACAAAGCTGTTCACAAAGCGGACCTCGCGGTTCGCGCCCACATTCGGATACGAGGCCAGATATCTGTCCGCCAGCGCCTTCGTGCGAAGTAGATGCTCGGGGTCGCCGGTATACTTGTACATCGCCATCTGATCGGTGATTCCCTTGAGACTGACCGTCTGCGCGTCCGTGCGTACGGCCGTATCCAGCAGGGACGGCATACGCCCCTGCGTCATCTCATACAACCCGCCGAACACTGCGGCGGAATAATTGGCAACCGGCCCGCCGATCGGCGCCGGCGACGGCGCATAGGTGGATCCGCCCTGGCTGCCCGTCGTTTTGAAATGATAATTCAGCCTGCTAAGCATGAACGCCAAAGTCGGCACGGCCCGCTTGTCGAGAATGTCCTCGTCCTCCGTCAGCAAGTACCGCTGCACCGCCGTCATGGCATTGGCAACCGTGGTCATATCCCGCTCTTCCATATTGTAATGCGCCATATTGACCGGGTCCCAGCCTCCGTAATCGTCATCCATCATCAGATCGGTGGCATTATAGATCGCTTCGTTGACGGAATGAAAATAATTGGTGCGCAAATCCGTGAAGTTGTACATCTCCCCGGTCACATGCTTGAACGTGTCGTACCAGGACGCGAAACGATTAATAATGCGAAAAGAAACCTCGTAGCTGTCGCCCGCTTCAAACAGGCTGTCCGCATTGCCGAACATCGGCGCGACAAGCTGCGGCCGAACATCGCCGTCCTGGTCTCGCAGCACGAGGCCGAAATGCGATGTATCCGGGTAGGCGTAGTCCTGAGGCACGCTCTCGGGGTCCATCACCACGCCGGAGGTCAGCGCCTTGCCCGGCACCCTGGATTGGCTGCCCGTGTAATGCAAGGTAGCCATCGGCGTGAACAGGAAACTTTCCGGTATCATCACCGGCCGATCGGGCACGGTCTTCTTGACGTAGAGCAGCGGCGCCGTCACCGTCTCGTAATCCTCATACGCCACGCCGTCGCCGCTGAACAGCAAGAAGGAATAGGCGCCGTCTTCGGCAAATTCAGCCTGCACGGTCACCTTCGGATCGTCCGTTAGGTCGTCCAGCTCGAACAGCAGCTTCAGTTCGGCCTCGGCGCTCGGGAAGCTCAGTTCAATCTTGTCCGCGCCCAGCACGGCAAAGTCGGAAGGAATGAACCAGATCGGCTGGCCGGTGCGAAAAAAATCGCTAGTCAGCCCCGTCACCTCGGACCCGTTAATGAGGACCCGCTGAATGACATTGGCATATTCGTCCGTAATGCCGCCCATCTTGCTATGAAGAGCCGCCATCATCAAAACGCCGAATTCCTCGTTCCTCTCCTTGACGAGCAGCCACTGGCCATTATCCTTGACATAGATTTCATTCTGTACAAGCGCGCCTTCGCTGCCCTGCCCCTGATAGAAGACGACTTTAACGGAATCATTTTCGATGGCGGCCGTCTTCGTTGGCGTAAACGCCCCTTTGGCCCACGCCGGGAATTCCGCGGAAGGCAGCTCATCTAACGGATTGTAAGGCTGAACAATCTCCAGTAGTTCTTCCTTGTCCTCCGGCGGAACCAGATCGAGATCGTCGCTCAGGAAGAACCCTTCGCTGCGCGCGTAAAACCCGGAGGTGTCATGCAGCTCCAATTCGTGCACGCCCTGCTCCAACTCATAGATTCCGACCTCCGTCCAGCGGAAACCTTCCTGCCCATGGTTGCCGAACATTCTATTAGCCAGTGCGCCGTCGACACCAACGTGGAATGTGCGGATGCCTGGCGAGTTGGTGGCAAAATCGCGATCGCGCACCCATAGACGGTACTCACCCGCATTGGTGATATTCACTTCAGCAACGGCCGGCACGCCACCGGAACCGTTCGCTTCCCCAATCGAGGGGGCTGTCACCCGCCCTTGAAGAAAATCTCCGCTGAGCGTCCATGAACCAAATGATTTGAAATTATACGGGGTGATATAATAATGGTTAGCATCTTCTTCTGCGGAAACGACACCTGACGCTCCGTGCAGAGCAATCAGACAAAAAGCCGCAGCCAGAAGCTTGATCCACAATCGCTTGTTGCGCATCGTTAGCCTTCCTCCCTTCAAATCTTAGCCGTTGTTGGCGGCAAACCTTAGAAAGCGGTTACAATTCTAGTGTCAAGCAACTACATGAACATGATCAAGTCTATAAAGCCAAGCCCGCTCCATCCCCCCATTAACGTATAAATTTGTCACCTTGAACCACTGCCGGCAATGATCAGGCCAAGAGCTTCGCATCTCTTGACCCTAATATATAAAAAAAATCGGCTGGAAAAAATCCAGCCGAAAATAGATTTGGTCGGAACAGATCAAGAAGTTTGCCGAACGAATGGTCGTTCCAGGGCAAGATGCATCTGGTGTATCTTGGATGACTCCGACCTTCCTGCCGCGCTCCATTGCGCTTGTCAGCCTAATGGCGGCAACCCGCAGAAGACTAACGCTTGTCTCCCCTTCGGAACAATCCCTTGCGGCGTACCAATTCCACGGCTTCCTTGCTGCTCCGAACGCCAAGCTTCTTCAACACTTTGTTGACCTGATTTTTAAGCGTGCTCTCCGCCTTGTACAGCTTCTTCTCGATTTCCGACTGCGTATGCCCTTGCTCGATAAGTTCGAAAACCTCGCGCTCTGCCGGCGTCAACGCCCCGAGCTGCTCCTCGCGCTTCAGCCTGGCGAACTCCTTCAGTAAGGCCTCCATCGCCGCCGGATGGCGGTAAGCGGTTCGAATCGCTGCCGGAAGATCTCTGTAGCGCGACTTCTCGATGTAATTGACGGCCCCGGCGGTAAAAGCCTGCGTCATGACGGCTTCATCGGTTACGGATGTCAGCATGATGATTTTGGCGGCATGCGACTGATGCAGCTCAAGGGCGGCGTAGATCCCCTCGTGTCCGCCTGCCGTCAGCTGGATGTCCACCAGCGCAACGTCAAACGGCAGCGTATCCGCCAGTTGCAGCGCTTCATCCGTTGTCGTTGCGGCGCCGACCACGAGCATGTCGGATTCGTTATTCAAAAAAGCAGAGATAGCTTTGATCCAGTCAAGATCATCCTCCACAATCAATATTCGAATGGGACCGCTCCCGCCGTCCGTCTTCCACTCCATTTTACCCGCCTCCATTCTGCCGCAAGACCTTCTTACGCGGGAACACGAGAGATGCCGCCACTCCGCCCGATTCTTTGCCCGAGAGCTCCGCCGATCCGCCGTGCGCATGCATCACATTATAGACGTACGAGAGACCCAGACCGTAATTATTCGCTCCATTTTTGGTGCTATAAAACGGTTCGAACGCCCTTGCCGTTTGCGATCGCGTCATGCCGGGACCATTGTCGCCAACCGACAGCGTGACATTTCGTTTGCCCGCGTTCAGAGCGACCTCCACTCTCCCTCCGGGTGAAGGAGACGCTTCTATCGCATTCGCCAGCAGATTGCCGAGCGCTTCTCTCACATGCACAGGGTCGCAGACTACGGTCGGAGCGCACCTACAATGAATTTCTACAAGGACTTGGGCCCGCTCGGCGCGTTCGCGGTAGTCCTCCGTGACCGAGCTCGCCAGCAAGTCGAGCCGAACCGGCTCCTCCCGAAGCTCGATGGCCTTCGTGCGGCCATGGAGCCGTTCCACCATGGCACGCATATGCTCCGAAGATCGCTCGATAATCGCCAGATGCTGCTGTACCTCTTCGTCGACGCCGGGCGGCAGCGAACGGCGCGCATTGTCCGCGCTAATGGCGATTTTGCCGATCTCGTTCTTAATCGTATGATTGAGCAGATTCGTCCCGGAGCTCGCCGCCTTCATGGCACTCTCCAGAGGATCACGTTCGAAGCGCAGCCTTACGCCGAGCACGCCATAGGCGAACGCGAGAAGCAGCCCCGCCGCCAGCGAATAGGAAATGAAGGCGGCCACATAGCCGAAGAAAGGAAAGTCCGGCGCGAACGTTCTGGCCACGTAGATGAACATGAGCACGGCCAGCAGAGTCGGCACAAAGAGAAGCGTCGTCACGAGCCGCTGCCTTCTCTTGCGGGTATCCTTCTCCCGCCATAACGCCAAGACCAGCAGAATACAGGATATTACATAATAAGGTCCGCTCCATAGCAGGAGCCACCCGTATCGTATGGGCAGCCCCGGCATCGCGAGCCCTGCCGCAAGCATGGCAAACACCGGCAATAAGAGCAGCCATCGCAAAAGGGAATATGGCTTGCGACGGCGATCCGGAAGTCCGGAATACGTCATCGCGAACATAAGTACGCCATACGGAGTCACCGTTAAATTAAGAAGTTCGATGCCTCGTGCCGCGATGGACAATCCCGTATCCGCAGCCGTGTCGGCTAATCCGCCGATGGCGGCGAATACCAGAAAGAACGCCGCCCACCTGTTCGCGGCGTTCCTAATGTCGTTGACCAGCAGCACGATGGCAGCGGCAAGTAGCGCAAAGAAGTAATAGAGCATGCAATCCCGTCCCCGAATACCGTCATGTCGCCCTGGCGATCTTTGAAATATAGGAAAGTACATAGTTTCGCCATACTTTCTCTATATTTCTCGGAATGAAACGCGCCGCGCCTCCAAAGGACGGCGTAGCCGTTTCACCTTGACCGAGCTTAGTTGGACTTGAGAGGTATAGTATTCGATAACGGCCGCGCGATCTCCTCTTTGCGGAGAGCCATCGGAATGATGGGGCATATATTGGAAATTCCGCTCAGACTGTGTCCGTATGGCTTCTTGGCTACGGAAGCAGCTTAACCTGCCTTCATCGCCCGCAAAATTTCATCAGTCAGCGGGATGATACATGTTTCTTCCATATCAAAATGACACTTAAGTATCAGACATGCCTGGGTAACGGGATGCGCCGTCTGCTTCAGCCGTTCATATAACGCCAAGTTATGAGGCAGGGCTCCGCTGTGCAAAATATGAAGCGCGGCATCGCTTCTCTTCAAAAATGTTCTGAAGTAGTCCAGCGCGATCACTTGATCATGCTCCAGCAATGCCAGGGAAGAGCGCAGCTTCGGATCGTTTTGGAAATAGACGAGCGCGCGCAGGCTCGCAAAAAATTCACGTGACTCCCATTCCGCATGGCAGGTCAAGGCATTTAACAGTACCAGCGTCTTCACTCTAAGTTCCGTAAGAGACTCGCGTAAATGGTCGGCGGTTGAAGCGGAGGAAATACGTAAACTCATCTCATAGATCGTGTCCATTTTTCTCCTCATATAGAAGTGCTTATCCTTCAACCGTCTGGCGCTATGCACAAACATGGTTTTGCGGGAAGGGTCCTCCAACGCATCCCGATCAACAAGGTGATAATATTTCATCGTCAACCTCCTCTAATTCGCCTAGTTCTCTTCACTTAGAAAATACAGATTGCTTGGCCTGCCCGTCCGGATTGTTTCACGTCGATCAACCGCTGATTGCTTGAGCCCCGGTACCGCAAAGAGAGGCTGCGTTGCTTGAGCACAAACGGCCCGTCCACCAGAACGTCGGTATTGTCCAGCAAACTGCGCCATCCGTCATGTCTGTTTAAACCGGCTACGATCGTTTCATAGATATATCCGGTGTATGTCATCACGTGCAAGCCCATGGCCTTCACTCTGGCGGCCAGCTCTGCGAACCCCTCTGCTTGAAGAAAAGGTTCGCCTCCGCTTAAGGTCACTCCATCAAGCAGCGGATTTTGAATAATGGCATTCGTAATCGCGTCGATACTGACGGTTATGCCGCCTTCATACGAGTGGGTATGCGGATTGTGGCAACCCCGGCAGCGATGAGGACAGCCTTGGGCAAATACAACAAGTCTTAAACCCGGTCCATCCACAATGGATTCTTGTACCAATCCGGCGATGCGCAATTCCGGCTCCTTATGGTCAGGAATGTTTGATTCGTTCACGTTCCTCCGCCCTTTTCGCGTCATTAAAACGATCGATTGTACCGACCAAATACCCTGTAATCCTTCGAATTCGCTCAAAAGCCGGCCCGTCTTCTTCCGTTCGGCCGCAGGATGGACAACTGTCGTTTATAAGGCCCGTGTAGCCGCAAACGGAGTCGCGGTCAACGGGATGGTTGATAGAACCGTAGCCGATGCCGTTCTCCTTCATGGCGCGGATCATTTTTTCAAAGACTTGCAGGTTGTTTAACGGATCGCCGTCAAGTTCGACGTATGTGATATGCCCGGCGTTCGTCAACGCGTGATAGGGAGCTTCGATCCTTATTTTCTTATAGGCCGTCGTTGCATAATAGACGGGAAGATGAAAGCTGTTCGTATAATATTCCCGATCCGTAATATCCGGTATGACGCCGAATCTCGTTCTGTCCATCTGCACAAAACGGCCGGACAGCCCTTCCGCCGGTGTAGCCAGCAACGAAAAGTTTAATTGATGCTCCTTGGCTGCCGCATCCATTTTCCCTCTCATTTTCCCGATTATTCGAAGTCCCAACTGTCTCGCCTCCTCGGATTCGCCATGATGGCTTCCGATGAGCGCTTTCAAGCATTCCGCCAGTCCGATAAATCCTGCCGATAAGCTGCCATGCTTAATAACCTCTCGAATTTCGTCATCCGGCTTCAGTAATCCAGAATCGATCCATATCCCTTGTCCCATCAAAAACGGGAAATTTTTTACCTTTTTGCGGGCCTGAATTTCAAACCGATCCAGAAGCTGCCGAATCACGATATCCATCATTCGATCAAGCTCATAGAGGAACATAGTGATGTTCCCTCTATTTAATAGAGCCAACCTCGGCAAATTGATTGTCGTAAAGCTTAAATTCCCTCTTCCGAATGTAATTTCACGAGAATCGTCGTATACATTTCCGATCACTCTTGTTCTGCAGCCCATATAAGCAATTTCCGTCTCCGGTTTTCCCGCCGTATAATATTGGGCGTTAAACGGCGCATCCTGGAACGAAAAATTGGGGAATAATCGTTTGGCGCTTACCCGGAAGGCGAGTTGTAATAAATCATAATTCGGGTCGCCCGGGTTATAGTTGATTCCTTCCTTCACACGAAAAATTTGAATAGGGAAAATAGGCGTTTCCCCGTTGCCAAGTCCCTTCTCCGTAGCCAAAAGGATACTCCGTATAATCATCCTGCCCTCCGGGCTTGTATCCGTCCCGTAATTAATGGAGCTGAACGGAATTTGCGCCCCGGCCCGGCTATGCATCGTATTGAGGTTATGGATCAACGCTTCCATAGCTTGATAAGTGCTTTTCTCCGTTTCCGCAAGTGCATGGGCTTCCGCGATCTGCTGTGCTTCATTTATATCGATTGGATCGCTCAGCACTTGGCCAAGCAGCTCTTTCTCCCGCTCCTTCTCATACGGATTCCGGCTTATGCGAGGCAGCAGTCCTGCACCGTTCAATTCATCGAATAGATGCAGCACTGCCTTTTCCCCGTCATCTCCCAAGCCGAATTTCCATTTCAACATTTTCAGCAGATTATCCCTGTAATGACGGACATACGTTTTGCCAACGCCCCCCGCCATTCCGTAATCAAAGTTCGGAATACTCTGTCCTCCATGCTGATCGTTCTGATTCGATTGAATCGCGATACACGCAAGTGCCGCATAACTCCTTATATCTTTGGGTTCCCTGACACGGCCATGCCCGGTGCCGAAGCCTCCATCAAACAATTGCCGAATATCAATCTGGCAACAGGTTGTCGTTAGGGAAAGGAAGTCCAGATCGTGAATATGGATATCCCCGTTTTTATGAGCGTCGGCATGCTCTGGCTTGAGAAGAAACAGCTCGTTAAATTGTTTGGCGCCCTCCGAACCGTATTTCAACATCATCCCCATGGAGGTATTGCCGTCTATATTGGCATTCTCGCGCTTCATATCGCTATCCGCAGCATCTTGAAAGGTTATATCTTCGTATAATTTCATCAGACGCGTGTTCACTTCCTGAATCTTGCAAATATCATTGATCATCCATGCGACACTCCTCTTATCCTGTTAATCGGCAGTTCCATCGATACGGGAATGGTTGCCTTATGTGCAGAATAAGAGTTCCATGTCTACCAATACCGTCTCTGTCAGCGGGAATACAATTTGCTCCTCGCTCTCCAGATGCTTGCCCAAAATGCAACAGGCCTGAATGAGCTCGTCTGCGGCAGCATGCATCCGCTTTCTGTCTGTTACGGTCTTTATTTCATCTGCAGTCCGCAAGAAAGAGTGAAGGTAGTCATCTCCAAGCTCATGATCTTTCTCAAGCGTCCACAAGGAACCCAGCAGACTAGGCTTGATGGATTGATCGAAATAGCTGCTTAAGAAAGGAAACAAAATTTCCTCTTCCCATGCGGAATGCTGCTCCAGCTTTTCGCGGAAGGACATGGCGTGTAACCTCAACTGAAACAACTCGTGACTAGCTGTGCCTAAATCTTGCTCGGATTTGACAGCCTTGGCCCTAACCGCCAAGTCGGAAATGCTTTTTTTCAACTCGATATGTTCCTCTTTCAGCCGGTCGACCAAGACGGACAACACGGTCGAAACCGCCGATCCCGTCTCCGTATGCCCTGCTTTACTCTGTTCCATGATTTGATTTTCCTCCCGTCATAGACCGATATTTCTTGTATCTTCTCCACCGTAGAGCAACTCGAACTCATGCTGGAGAAAGGAGTTGGTCAAGCTATAATAATCCTCCGGCGAATGTATCGTCTTTGTAAAATGACAACCGACACCCTTTTCGAGAAAGGCCGTTTCGCTCAGTTCGATCCAATTGAGTCTATTTAAAAATCTTGATAGATACGAGTCTCCCTCATTTAACTGCTCGCCGATTCGTCGTGCGCAGGAACGATCATAAATGCCGTGCAGCGGGAATGCGCCTTTGTCTACCCAGGGAATAACCGCATCCACATGATCCGTTTTATAAGCCTGCAACAGCATGGCCGCATCAGCCGACGGAAACGGCATGTGACATCCGACTACCCATACATTTTGATTCTGCGCCAGCGCCAGGCCGGCATGCATGCCGCTTAACACGCCTTTGTCCGTATAATAATCCGTAATAATTCGTATGTCCCGGTCAACCGCTCTAAGGAACGGCTGCGGATCATTGGCCACAATCGTAATTTCATTGCAACAAGTGCGCATTGCACTAATTTGCCTCTCCAGCAGCGTCCTGCCTTCCAACAAGAGGAAAGCCCGATTTTCTCCCTTCATCCTCCGATGATGACCGCCTGCAAGAATAACGCCAGACAGCATTTGGATCACTCCCTCTGCTTAGTAAGTGTAATGAATAATTTCATTACACCATAAACAGGGCGTTGCAACAGTGAAATGAATCACGCAGGCAAATAAAAGGCTAAACAGGATGGCATCCCTGTTCAGCCTTCTCTTCTTGGTCCTGTTTATTTATTTTTTCACTTCCGTTACGCCCGTCACTTTGCCGTTGCCGGATGAGTCGAACGTATTCAGCGCTTCTTCCGTTGCAAAATATACGTTGCCTTCTACCGTCGCATCCTTCAGGATGAATTTGTTAGTTTCAACATATACATCGCCGACAAAGGTGCCGCCTTGCAACCGCGCGTTCGGGCTCTTGATCGTTAATTTAGGAGCCGTCAGCTTAAACGATGCCGTAATTTTGCGATTTTCGTCTTGCGTGTACAGGGCGATTTTACGGTCAACAACGTCTTTGTTTTTAAACTCGCCTTCCAGCACAAGCTCTTGATCGAATGTAAGATCGTTAAGCGCCGCGATAATCCATGTGCCGTCCTTGCTGATGGCCTTCAGGAACGCTTCGGGATCGTTGACGATGGAAGCCGTTGTGATCGCGTCTGTTGTTTCTTCCGGCGGAGTCGTGTTTTCTCCCCCCGCATTATTCGCTGAAGCCGAAGGAGAAGGCGTGGCAGCCGGCGCAGGTTCATTGTTGTTTCCGCATCCGGACAACAACCCTGCCGTCAAGACCGCAATCAAAGCTAAACTGATCATTTTTTTCATTTCGATTCTCTCCCTTATTTTTTATCATGTACGGACGAACTTCTTTTGCTGTAAGCTAAATAATAAATTCCGGCGACGAATAGACCACCTCCAACCGAGTTGCCCAAATAAACAGGCAAGAAATTGGCGAAATAATCGGACCAAGTTGCTGCGCCAATAAAGATTGCGGCAGGAATTAAAAACATGTTCGCTACAATATGCTGGAAGCCAAGCGCGACAAACGCCATCGTCGGGAACCAGATCGCCAATATTTTGCCGGCGCCGTCCTTTGCGCCATAAGACATCCAGACCGCGCTCGACACAAGCCAGTTGCATCCTATGCCGGAAATAAACGCATGCATAAACGACTCATCAAGCTTGGATTGCGTAAGCGCAATGATTTTGTCCATATACGGCGCTTGCTCCGTCATTCCGCCCAGATGGCCAAATACGTAAGCAATAAAAATCGCGCCCGCAAAATTGCCGACCGTTATAATAAACCAATTGCCAGCAAGCTTGCGGATCGACGCCCGCCCTTTGAAACAGGCCATCGACAAACTCATCATATTCCCGGTTAAGAGCTCTCCCCCCGCAATAAGGCATAGTATTAATCCGATCGGAAACACCGCACCGCTTAGCAATGGACTCAGCCATTCCAGATCAGCGGGCAATCCGGCGGTCAGGCGTATGGCGAGCAAATAACCTATCGCTATAAACGCGCCTGCGGCAAAGCCAAGCGGTATTTGCTCGGAGACTCGCATATCGGCTTTTTTACAGCCTGCATGCATAGCCGCCTCCGCGATTTCCTCCGACTTTTTAAAGCCCATCCTTCCCCATCACCCCCACTCATGATGTCAACAAGGGTTCCTCCATGGCATGATCGTTCAAGTGGTCTTTTTTTGGTGAAATTTTTCACATACATTGGCAGTCTCAGCACTCTTGATTGCTGCCTTCCGCAACACACTTGCTTTCCGTTAGCCGATCTTCTTTAATTCATTACCGCTTCGGCAGCGTTCGAGCTTACATACTTAACATATTTTTCAGCCGCATTTTCAAGCTGAGCGTCCTCGATTTGCATAGCCCCGTGAACGACGAATATTGGAAGAAAGGTCATGCCAATCAGATGGCTGGTCGCTGCATAAGGTCGTGTCAGTTCTTCCATCGTGAAGCGATTGTAACCTTCTGGCGTGTAAGCTTCTTTGTCACTTCCCGTTGAAATCGCCAGCCCCAGTTCCTTGCCGTGGAGCTTGTCTCCCCCTGGCCCGTACGCCCAGCCGAAGGTCAGCACCTCATCGAGCCATTGCTTTAATAAAGGCGGCGAGCTGTACCACCAAAACGGAAATTGCAAAATAATGCGTTCATGCTGCATCACTAACTTTTGTTCATGCGCCACATCAATAACACCGTTCGGATACGCCGAATACAGCTCATGTACGGTCGCATGGCCGACGTCTTGCAGCGCCTCGGCAAGCCGTTTGTTCACGCCCGATCCATGATGAAGCTGCGGGTGCGCAATGATAACCATTGTTTTCATTTGTTCCCCTCCCTCACTGAATTCACTGTCTCTGCTCAAAGTGTAGCAGCAATTTGTGCGTTCAAATATGACCAATATCACAGGTTTATAGGGACAACTATGATATTTTTATGGAATCGTTTTTGATATTTACAAGTAAAGGGCGTGCTGACGCTTATGGCAACTGTGTTATCCAACGAACGTCTGACGGCTTCTGTATTCCGGCTTGCAATCGAAGGCAGCTTTCATGGTGAACCCGGTCAATTTTATATGCTCCGCTCCTGGGATAAATCCCCTCTTCTGTCCAGACCGATCAGTATCCATGATCTTACTTCAACAGCAATTACCTTTTTAATTCGCTTACATGGCGAAGGCACCCGTCTTTTATCCCGATTAACTTCTGGCGACCAGGTGACCCTATATGGCCCTTACGGAAACGGTTTTCCGAAGCCTGGCGGGAACGTTGCCCTTGTAGGCGGCGGCATGGGAATTGCTCCATTATTATTTAGCGCCAAGAGGTTTCCCTTTTCAAAAGTATTTCTTGGTTTTTCCGGCGAGCCGTTTGCCGTTGCTTCTTATCAAGCGCTTCATGGGGATGTTGTCTTCCAAAGCGGCGGAACGATTCTCGATGCGATCGACTTGAACAGCTTCGACAAGATCTATGCATGCGGTCCTCTCCCGATGATGGCGGAACTCAGGCGCCGGACCGCAGAAACAGCTGCCCAGCTCTACGTGTCCATTGAAAAAAGGATGGCCTGCGGCATCGGCATCTGCAATGGCTGTACGATTAATGTAGGAACCGGCAATCACAAGGCGTGCACGGTCGGACCCGTCTTTCCAGCCGAGGAGGTGGACTTCGATGAACTGCTTGAGCTCTGAATTAGCCGGAGTAAAGCTTCGCAATCCCATTTTAATGGCATCCGGAACTTTTGGTTTCGCCACCCCTGTCGCGAAGTTGTATCCGCTAGATAAACTTGGCGGAGTTGTCACGAAAGGGCTAACTGCAACACCCAGAAGCGGCAACAAGGGAACACGGCTATGCGAAACGCCTTCCGGGCTTATGAACAGCATCGGATTGGAAAATCCGGGAATTCCTCGTTTCCTGTCCTCCGAATTGGATGAAATGACAAGGCTGGATACGAACATCATCATCAACTTGGGCGGCAGCTCCATCCAGGAATATGAGAAAGGCGCAGCCATGATTGAAGAAGCCTGCAAACAGCGGAAGTCGGATGGGAAAAGAAGCGCGGATTTGCTGGAGCTAAACATCTCATGCCCGAATGTGAAAGAAGGCGGGATGTTATTCGGATTGACGGCAGGACAAGCCCGTGAAGTCGTTCGAGTCGTACGCCAAACTACGAGTTTGCCGCTGCTGGTCAAGCTTTCCCCGAACGCGCAGGATTTGGTGCGGATAGCGGAAATGTGCGAGACGGAAGGCGCTGACGGCGTTTCATTAGTCAACACATTTCAAGCGATGGCGATCGATATCCATGCAAGGAAAAGCGTATTCCGGCATGGCTATGCCGGCTTGTCCGGTCCGGCCATCAAGCCGATCGCGCTGCGAATGGTGCATCAGGTAACGAAGGCCGTTACGATCCCGGTCGTAGGGATGGGCGGCATCAGCTCGGCCTCCGACATCTTGGAATTTATTATGGCTGGCGCCGCCGCTGTTCAAATTGGCACTTATAATTTCATGAACATTATGGCTG
The DNA here is from genome assembly GCF_003112455.1 of Paenibacillus agaridevorans. Lineage (GTDB taxonomy): Bacteria > Bacillota > Bacilli > Paenibacillales > Paenibacillaceae > Pristimantibacillus > Pristimantibacillus agaridevorans. The sequence goes on along the minus strand of NZ_BDQX01000289.1, from coordinate 39,775 downwards.
GCGCGTCTTTGGCGGATGAGCTGCAAACGCTGATGAAACAGGAAGGTATCTCCTCTTTGCAAGAGGTCCGCGGAATCGTTTAAAAGTTTGTGATTTTAATCACGTACAGATCGAACAGCTTTCGCTAGTATTAAACTCAACGAAGGATATATGTCCAAACAAGTGACATCCGGTCGCTTGACTAACCCACAAGGGGAGATCGACATGAAACAGATTATCGTACTCGGCGGCGGCTATGGCGGTGTATTAACTGCCAAAAAGCTGGCCAATCAACTACGCAAGCATAAAGACGTTCAGATTACGCTTATCGACAGAAAACCTTACCACACCCTGTTGACGGAGCTTCATGAGGTTGCGGCAAACCGGGTGGAAGAAGATTCGATTAAGATAGACCTGAAAAAAATTTTCTCGGGTTTCCGCAATGTCAAAGTCGTTCTCGATGAAATTAACGGCATTAACTTCGATAACCAAACGTTGCAAGGGGAACGGGCTTACGCCTACGATTACCTCGTCATCGGCACAGGCAGCAAACCTACCTTCTTCGGAATTGCCGGCGCCGATCAACATGCCCTTACGCTCTGGTCCTATGAAGATGCGGTTCGTTTGAAGGAGCATACTCAGCAAATGTTCCGCAAGGCGGCCAAAGAACGGAATCCGGAAGCGCGGAAGGAAATGCTCACTTTTGTTGTCGTCGGCGGAGGTTTCACCGGCGTTGAAATGATCGGCGAGCTGGCCGAATTTACGGTTGAGCTGTGCAAAGAGTTTTACATCGATCCGGCGGACGTGACTTTGCACGTCGTCGATATGGTCGATAAAATACTTCCGATCCTTCCCGAGCAGCTCATTCGCAAAGCCGAGAAGCGGCTTCGCAAAATGGGCGTCAATATCATTACAGGCTCCAAAATTACGGAAGTGACCGAACACGGCGTTCGTGTAGGCGAGCAGGAGCTAAAATCCCGCACCGTCATTTGGACCGCCGGCGTCGAAGGCTCCGATCTCGCAGGCAATCTCGATGTCGAGCAAAAGGGTCGCAAACGGATTTTAACGAATGAAAAGCTGCAAGTACCGACGCATAACAATGTTTACGTCGTCGGCGACAACATTTTTTATATCCCTGAAGGCGCCGCGGCGCCCGTTCCGCAAATGGTGGAAAATGCGGAGCTGGCCGCCCCGATTATCGCGCATAACATCGTTGCCGACATTAAACATAAACCGATGAAGGCATACAAGCCGACTTTCCACGGCACGATGGTTTGTATCGGCAGCCGTTACGGCGTCGCCAATGTCGGCCTGCCGGACAAAATGTTCCGCTTGAGCGGTCTTCCCGCCATGGCTGTCAAACACTTGATCAACATGGTTTATCTGTTCCAGGTGTGCGGCTTCAACAAAGTGTATCATTACGTTCTTCATGAATTTATCCATGTACGGAATAATCGAAGCTTTGTTGGCGGACATTTCGCCAAACGCTCGCCGAATTTCTGGCTCTTCCCGCTTCGCGTTTTCACAGGCGTTATGTGGTTCCTGCAAGGCGGGGACAAGATGCTTAAAATGATGGACGACCCGAATCACATCTTCCTGTTGCCTTCCAAGTGGGCGGACGGAACATCGGGCGCAAGCGTCGTAGCGGATGAAGCCGCGGGCTCCGCGCAAGCTGCTGTTACCGCCCTTCCGGTCCCCGATTTTATGAAATCGATGGTGGATTGGTCGATGGATCTCATGTTTTATAATGCGGACGGCGGGTTCACCTGGCTTGCTTATGTATTCCAGGCCTCGATGGTAGGCGCGGAAATCATTGTCGGGCTGCTTCTTATTGCCGGATTGTTTAGCGCACCGGCTGCAGTCGTATCGGTGGCAATGGGTATTATGGTTTGGGTATCGGGTACGGCTCCGACGGAAATGTTATGGTATCTGGCCGCAGGCATTGCTTTGATCGGCGGCTCGGGCAGCACGCTCGGTCTGGATTATTATGTGCTTCCGCGCTTGAAGTCGCTGTGGAAGAAACTCCCGATCGTGAGACGCTGGTATATCTATACAGACTAAGGCATCTCGGAGAGTAATGTGTCTGGAGACATATTACTCTCTCTTTATCTGAGACTACATGAAACGGGAGAGGGTACTATGGCAACAGATATGAAGCTTCTGTACGACACGATCAGCATGCTTCGGCATCATATCGAATCCGATACGGCAATTACTCTCGATGCGGAAGATGCCGACGAATGGATGAAGGATATGATCAAGCTTCTTCATATGTACAATATAACGGCTTCCCGCAAGATGACTCTTCTGGGCTGTTATGTTCTGTTGCGGCTTGCCGTCCGAAAACATCGGGAGCTTGCCCTGCATGATAACGCCGCGCTCACTCGCAGCATATTGGAAGGCGATTACTTATTCGGTCTTTATTATCGTTTCGGCGTACAACGCAAAGAGTGGAAATTGCTTTATCATTTAGCCCCATTTTATAAAAAAATGCAAATTTCGCTTCACGAGGATAAACCGTTGCAGCCGATGCTGACCGAGCTTAGGGAAGAACTCCACACCTATTTGGAGAAGCACTGCGCTTAAAGGGGACAATACTATGAAACTGGATGAGGCGCTTCATATTGATTTGGGAGAAATCGATCATACGCTGCGAACGATCGTCGAAAGCGATCCTTCGTTATCCCATGATTCCGACATACGCAAACACGTGCTGAGGCTCATAGCCGCCGGCGGCAAACGATTGCGGCCCATGATGGTTATCGTTGGAAGCCGCTTTGGAAAGCCCGGCCCCCATTACAAAAATTCCGTTCTGCGGGCTGCCGCATTGCTTGAATATGTGCACACCGCGTCGCTTATCCATGACGATATTATCGATCAATCGGAGTTGCGGCGCGGCGTACCGACGCTCCATGCCGCAACAGACGTCCGCTCCGCCGTCTTTACCGCTAATTATATGATGGCACGCGCAATCGAATGGGCTTCGGCAGATGCAAGTGACGAAGACCAATCCGAGATGGCTGCGACCCGTATCCCCGCTCTTGCTTCCATTGTAACCGAGCTTTGTCTTGGAGAGTATGGACAGCTCCGCGACCGATTTAACTTCAAGCTGTCTATCGAAGCATATATGGACAAGACCAGACGCAAGACCGCGCTGTTGATGGCCCACTGCTTGCGCGCGGGCGCCGAAGCCACGTACGCCAATCCTTATATAGGCGATAAGCTGTTTGCCTTTGGAGAAGCTTTAGGCATGGCTTTTCAAATCCGCGACGATGTGCTCGATTTTGCCGAATCAAACCTGGCCATAGGGAAGCCGACAGGTGCGGATTTGCGAAATGGTATTATCACTCTCCCGGTGCTGTATGCGATGGAGGATCCGAATCTCGCCAGTAAACTGCTCCTTTTATCGCAACAATCCTCGGAGAGCGACATGGATGAGGTTATCCAGCTTATTAAGGAAAGCGGAGCGGTCGATCGCGCTTCGTCGATCGCCGATACCTTTACGCTTCAAGCCCGCGAACTGGCTGTATGCCTGCGCGACTATCCCGCCAGCCAAGACTTGCTCCGCTTGACCGATTATTTCACCGCTTAACAAAATTACCTTAACGGGTGGTCGGAAGTTGATATCCTCGAGTATACCTCTCCTGCTGACCTATGATTGACGGTAGAGGCGCTTACTCTCCGGTTAACACCACCCCTCGAGCGGGGGAGCGAACCGACTTTTATAGCGGAGATATCCGCTTTATTGGGCTGCGCTGGGGGCGAACCGACTTTTATAGCGGAGAAATCCGCTTTATCGGTGTAAACCGAGCACAATGCGACGCTGGCTGGGGTACGGAGGCATTTGTGTATGAAAAACCGACCACAATGCGACGCTGGGGGGTACGGAGGCATTTGTGTATGAAAAAGCGACTACAATGGGGCGCAGACAGACTTGGGCGAGCATTTGTGTATGAAAAACCGAGCACAATGCAACGCTGGCGGGGGTACGGAGGCATTGTGTATGAAAAAGCGACTACAATCGGGCGCAGACAGACGTGGGCGAGCAAATGTGTATGAAAAACCGAGCACAATGCGACGCTGGTGAGGGCACGAAGGCAATTGTGTATGAAAAACCGACCACAATGTGGCGCTAGCGGTGGTACGGAGGGATTTGTGTATGAAAAACCGAGCACAATGCGACGCTGGCGGGGGACGGAGGCATTTGTGTATGATAAACCGAGCACAATGCGAAGCTGGCGGGGGTACGGAGGCATTTGTGTATGAAAAACCGAGCACAATGCGTCGTTGGCAGGGGTACGGACGCAATAATGTTTAACAAAATCCCCGCAAAAAAGGGATCGCCCTTTAACCGGCGATCTCTTTCCGCATGGATTCTTTTATTAGACCATTAACGCCGCAACGATCATCGTTCCTCCGACTATTTGATAAATCATAACCGTTGCTGCGTTGGCTTTTATAAACCTCGATAAGTTGTTCAGATTTGCCGCTGCCGTCCTTACGGATCCAATGGCAAGCGGGAGCGAAGCGAAGCCAAGCAGCCAATACGGATTGCGTTGTACGATCACAAGGACAATCAGACTTGCATAAGCGCTTGCGTACAAGATCGCATACAGTTTAATGCCGGCTTCTTTGCCGATCCGTACGAGCCAATTGCGTTTCTCCCCCTTCATATCCGCCTCGTAATCCGGGTACTGATTAATCCACAGCACATTGGTAATCAGAAATGCCAGAGGAACACCCGTGAGCATGACCTGCCAGTCCAGACTGCCCGTAAGCATGACATACATGCCGCCAACGATTAGCGGGCCAAAGGTTAGGCCGACGGCAATCTCGCCTAATCCGTTGTAGTTTAGCTTAAACGGCGGCAAGCTGTAAAATACGGCTAATATCCCGCCTGCCATACCGATCCAGAAGACAGTCGGTTCCCGAAAGACAGCGATGGATACTCCGATCCAAAACGCCGCTGCCAGTGTCAGAAAAGCAATGATCGCCGTTTCGATAATCGACAGCTTGCCATCAACAATCGTCTTTTTGCCGCCGCTAAACGGATTGCGGTTGTCGGGCGTAACATACTGGTCTACTCCTGTTAAAAAATCCACAAATTCATTCACGGCGTTTTTGCCGATTTCGATCAGATAGATCCCGATCAGCGCAAGGCCGAACCACCCTAAGTGAACCGTTCCGGTATGAGCGTAAGCCAGGGCGCCGCCCACTAGCATCGGCACGGTCGATGCAATCCAGATTTTCGGGTCGGCCAGCTGCCAGAAGCCGCTCCATAATCTTTTGAGTTCAGCAGACATATGCCTCTCCCCCATTTAATTAATTGATATAACCACCACGGATGCCAGAGGTACAAGGAACAACAGCAGGAACACGGTGTCTCGAGCCTTCCAGCTCAAGGTATGAATAGCCGATCTCGGGGCGCCTAACCGATAGCCGCGCGCTTCCATGGAGTCGGCCAGTTCGATCGCCCGGCGGAAGGCTCCCGCCATGACAGGCACCATCAAGGAGAGAATCAGTCTCGCCCGCTGCTTGAGCGGCTTGCCCGTCAAGTCCAGCCCTCTGGATAGCTGGGCCTTCCAGATACGCTCCGCTTCTTCGAATATCGTCGGAATAAATCGAAGAGCAATGCCGACCATAAGCGCAGCCTTCTCCGGATGAAACCCGACCGCCCGCAATGGCTTCATCATGCTGCCAAGTCCCTGCGTCAACCGATCAGGCTCTGTGGTAAACGAGATCATTGCGGCCAATGCAACAAAAATCACCATCCTCGCTGCGGATATCAACCCTTTTTCCAGCCCCCCTGCGTAGATGGCAAATGGGCCTACATCAATAAACCGCGCACCTCCCCGCTCGAAGGCCAGATGGAAAATAACTATAAATAAAATAATAAAGAGAAGGGGCTTTACCGCCCGGGCAAAATACGATAGAGGAATATTCGTACTCTTTATCATGAAGAGCGAAAAGGTTAACATAACGAGGACAGCCGCATAAGAGTCCGTTAAAAATATGGCGCACATAAAAAGCAGCATGGCGGTCATCTTGGATCGGGGATCCAGCCGATGTATCCACGAATCTCTATCGATGTATCGCCCGAACACCATTCTTGTACGCATATAGATCCCCTCCACTCATGGCTGCGTTATTTAGCAGCAGTCCCTTGATCCAGGCAGCCGCCTTCTCCGGATTGAGGTATTCCTCCGGGAGCGGCGCGTGAAATTGCTCGGATAAAGCCAGCATCAGCCGAATGGATGGGGGCAATACTATGCCCGCTTCTGCGAGCAGCTCCGGCTGTCTCAACAATAAGCCCGAATTTCCTTGAACAACCGCCTTGCCATGATGAATGACAACGTATTGATCGGCGTACGGCAACACCTCTTCCAGACGGTGCGTCACGATTATGATCGTTTTGCCCTGCAGCCGAGAGAGGTTATGCAGCAGCTCCAGGAGTTCCTTCCGACTTTCCTGGTCCAGCCCGGAGGTTGGCTCATCCAGCACAATGATATCCGGATCAGCCGCCAGCACGGCAGCGATTGCCGCCTTTCTCATCTGCCCCCCGCTTAGCTCAAAAGGACTTCGCTGCAATAACGAGTCGTCCAGGCCAAGCAATGCTGCAGCCTTTCGCGCCAACTCGGCAGCCTCCTGCTTCGAGTAACCGAAGTTGAGCGGCCCAAATTGAAGATCGTCTTGTACCGTAGCTTCAAATAGCTGCTGCTCCGGGAATTGAAAGACAAGCCCCACTCTCTTACGTAATCCGGCTAATGTCCTGGCCCGCAATTTACGCTCGGAACGTCCGTTCTTCCCGGTATTTGGCCCCAGATGAAAATTCAAAATCGCAAGCGATCCTTCCGCAGGCTGCAATAGTCCGTTTAAATGCTGCAGCATGGTTGATTTGCCCGAGCCGGAAGCGCCTATAATGGCCGTAAACGACTTTTCCTTCAACGTAACAGTGAGATCGCTTAGTCCTAACCGCGAGAACAACTTGCCATCCTCGTATTTGTAAGTGACGTTTTCGAAATGAATGCCCATAGCTCCTTCTGCACCTCCTCCTCGGTAAAGCGCTCGCTGATCCCGATCCCCTGGCGCTGCAGCTCTCTGCACAGCTGCAGCATATAGGGCGTTTGCAGCCTGCATTTGCTGCGCCATTCGTCGCGGATCAGAAGTTCCTCCGGGCTTCCGTCGCCGATCACGCTGCCGTCCGCGAGCATAATGATACGCTCCGCTTCCAGCAGTTCGTCCGTGTCGTGAGTGACCGTGATCAACGTATATCGGTTTACCGCGTGCAGCTGTTTCATAATGCCCAGCACTTCGCGCCTCGAGCCCTCGTCAAGCATCGACGTAGCCTCGTCGAACAGGATAATTCGCGGCTCCATCGCAAGCACGGAGGCAATGGCGACGCGCTGCTTCTGACCGCCCGACAGGGAGGAGGGATGACGCCCAAGAAGGTCAGTTATGCTCAGCAGCTCCGCGTATTGATGGATGCGGCTGCGGATCGCTTCCGGCTCCAAACATCGATTGGCCATCCCAAACGCGATATCCTCCGCTACCGTCTGCCCCACAAATTGATTATCGGGGCTCGCGAATACGAAGCCGATGCCCTTCCTGATTTCCCAGACAGTATCCTCCGCAAGGGTTAAACCATTGATCGTGACGGAGCCTTCATCGGCAAGCAACAGACCGCTTATCAGCCTCAGCAGAGTCGACTTGCCGGAGCCGTTCATCCCGGTAATGCCAAGCCATTGTCCTGCCGGAATTTCGAGCGAGATGTCGGATAATACGGGCGCACCCGAGAACGGAAGACCGATCGTTACACGGGACAGAAGGACGGCTAACGGTTCCACACGCTTAATGTCTCTCATCGTCCTCCCCCTTTAATTTGCGACTGCGGCATGCGGAACCACTCGATTCGATTCATGGAGGCGATCAGCTTCCCCGATACCAATCCGACAAATAGGCCGGTAATGATGCCCGACACCAATAGAAAAGGCAAATAATAAAAAATTTTGGTTGTATTCAGTACAATGGCAGCCGCCGCAAGCTGCCCCAGATTATGAGCGATGCCGCCCATGACGCTAACCCCGAGCAGGCTAAAGCTGTTGCGCCCGAGTTTCAGCATCAGGTACATGATCAGAAAGCTTCCAAGCGCCCCGAGTACACTGAACAGAAAGGTCGAGAAGCTGCCCAATATAAACGAAGTGAGAAGCGTCTTTAACAGAATAAGCGACAGCGCGTCTTTGACCGTAAATAAGTACAGGCAGGTTAACACCATAATATTTCCAAGGCCGAGCTTCGCTCCCGGCACCGCAACGGCAAAAGGAATGAGCGATTCCACAATACCGAGTACAACCGCAACGGAAGCGAATATGGATATGACCACTGTTCTGCGAAGCTCATCCCGTTCAGAATACAACCGCATCGACATCATCTCCGTTTCCGTCCGCACCGATTATTTCAACGAATATTCGGTTCGGCAAACAAACAATGGTGCCTCCTTTACGATGGACATGCCCAAAACCCAGACATAACTGGTCGGGACAATCCGCTTCGATCATTTCAATTCCGTTATCGGATATCCGAAGCAGGTTGTAGCCGCGGCTTGTTTCGATTTCAATCTCATGGGCAGACTCCGTTAATTCAACCGTGCGGTAATGCTCTCCATTTACCGTAATGACAGCCGAAGCCGACGCGCCGGAAGTTTCTTCGTTCGCAAGGAACGGTACGATGAACCACGCCAATACGCCGAGCAGCACCACTCCAATCCAAATATCTCCTTTTTTCATAATCCATCGCTCCGTTCCTTTGTACATACTTTCATTATGATTTTTTCCTTATACGGGAACTATGATATTTCTCACTTTCTCGTCACGGACGATCTGATACGGTTAGAACAAATAACGAATGAGAAGAGGCCGCATATGAAAACGATACAGCGAAAAGTTGCCGTAGCCGTTCTGCCCGCTCTTATTATGCTGCTGTTCGCAGCGGGCTGCGGCAGCGACTCGGGCGACGAGTCGAATGCGAAGAGGTCGGAACCGCAATCTCATACTTATTATATTTTTGACACGGTCGTTACTCTGCGCGTGTATGATGATCGGATGACGAGCCAACACTTTGAGGAAGTCAACGAAATATTAGAGCGTATTGATCGGGAGATGAATCGTCAACGAGAAGACAGCGAGCTTGCGGAAGTGAATGCTAAAGCAGGGAAATCAGCTGTAACGGTCTCGGAAGAGACGATGCAGGTGATTCAAGCGGCAATGGTATATGCGCATTTGTCAGAAGGCAAATTTAATCCGGCAATCGGCCCGCTTGTCGATTTATGGGGAATCGGCAACGAAGGGGCCTCTGTCCCCAAACAGAAGTTGCTTAACGAGAAGCTTGAGCTTATAGATTTTAAAGATGTCGTTATAGATGAAGCCAATCGGACTGTTCGCTTGAATAGAGCCGGAATGGCGTTGGATTTGGGCGGCATCGCAAAGGGATACGCCGCTGATGCGATTGCCGATTATTTAAAGAGCGAGGGCTTTAACAGCGCGATTATTGATCTCGGCGGCAATATTATGGCCTTGGGCAACAAACCGAACGGGAGCCAGTGGAATATCGGTATACAAGAGCCTGACGAGCAGCGCGGTCAACAGGTAGGCTCCATCAAAGTCAGCAACCAGACCGTTGTCACTTCCGGCGTCTATGAACGATTTTTCAAAAAAGACGGTCGGCTTTATCATCATATTCTGGATACAAGCACCGGCTTCCCCGTTCAAAATGGCCTGCTCAGCGTAACGCTTGTGACGAATTTGTCCATCGATGCGGATGCCCTGTCAACGACGGCCTTCGCGATGGGGGCCGAGGAGGGCAAAACATTTATCGAATCTCTCGAAGATGCCGAAGCCATCTTTATTACGGAGAACAAGGATGTCATCGTAACCTCCGGTCTCGCAGGGCGGTTCAAATTAACAAACAAGGATTACCGGCTGGTCGAATGACTTTCGGATTATGCAGGCGCCATAGGTCAAATTATCCTTTACTTCTTTTGCCGAATTTGATTTGCACCCGTTTGCGAAGTTCAAAAATCGTGAGTGCGCCAATAAACCAACTCATCAGACCCAATAGCAGGCTTAACCACCAAGAGCCTGTAAGCTGCAAGGCATACAGCACGGTGACCACGCATATGGCACAACCCGTCATGCCGAATACAGAACCTTTCGCAATTTCCGATGCCTTCCCGGAACCCTGGCTGATTCCGACCATAAGTACCGCAACGACCATAACGGCGGGAAACGCGGCGAATATTCCTCCGAGCGTTTCCCATGGCAGCAGAGCGGACGCGATATAACTAAGCGCTACGGCAATTCCGCCGATCAGAAATCGGAGCAAAAAATCCTTTATACTCATCTCGTATCACCTCTTAAAGTTCATGTTCTTTGAACAACCTCTTATACTATAAAAACCATATATGAAATCGAAAACGAAACAAGGAACCAACCGAGCACCGACAGGGTCAGTCCCCTCTTCCATCCCTGCCTTGCGACCAAAACACCTGCTGCAAGCGCGCAGACGATATTGATTGCCATCCCAATCAATGCTCCTTGCGACAAAACAATCGATTGCCGAATCAGATCGTAGCCGGAATGATCCCATCGAATTGTCAGCAGCGCCGCCAAAAAAACGACCGGAAATGCCGCAAAAATCCCTCCGAATACGCCTCCGACCCGCTTGGCGATCAACGAGGCGACTGCAACGGCGGTGCCGCCAAGAATAAACCTCAGCAAAATACCGATAAAAGAAACGGAAAGCATGGGCATTCTCCTCCACTAACTTCGTGATTATTTTCACGTATTTATCTATATCGAGAAATTAGCCCCATTATAATCTTTACGCTCGCGATAGACTGTTAGGTAAATCACAGAACCCGGCAGGCGTCTCCGGCGCAAAGTCTCAAGTACGCAGCTGATTGGAAGTCGCAAATTGCGAGGCTGCCGCGTAACGGACAGGTGCGACGTTATTCTTCGATATTTAAGGTTTTCAAAAATCTAACAGACACACGCGACCTTATTTTGCACCATCATCGCGCATATTGGCTCCATTACGACCCAATAGCGTTTTTCCTGTCTGTTAGATTTGGTTTTGGTTAAAAATCGGACAAATAGCGTCGCTGGTGTCTGTTACATATTCAACGGCTTTTAATCCGTGGGCGCACAAGCGACCGTTTCCGTCTCCACTCTCGCGATTCCGCCGGGCTCCAGTTGGCTTTCCGAATAGGAGGCCATCATCCGCCGTCCAAGGTGAAACGGCCACGCCATCTTTTGGCAGCGCAGCGGGTTTCATTCCGTAATTGATCCCATTAAATAGGCAGGAAAAGAGGCTGTTCAAGATGAATAAGAAATGATTGGCGTTCGTTACGACACTTGGCTTCGGCACATGTTTTCCGTATGGCTCCGCCACAAAATTATCCTACAATTGAAAAAGGGGATTCTAACATGCGAATAACCGAATGGAACGGCTATGAGAGGATCGAGTTCGAATTAGATGGCAAGGAAGGTCTTGTCGTGTTGCCCCATACGTTTGCGCAAGGCAGGCCTTGGGTGTGGAGGGCCGAGTTTTTCGGCGATTTCGACCATGCGGACATGGCTTTGCTGGAACAAGGATATGCCCGAGCTTACTACAGACAGAACGATATGTACGGTTGCCCGGACGCCGTGGAGGGGATGCGCAGGTTCCAGACCTTCGTTACTCGTGTGTTCGGCTTGTCGGAGAAAACGATTCTGTTCGGCTTCAGTCGCGGCGGGTTGTATGCCTTTAACTACGCGGCGACTTACCCGGATCAGGTAGAGCTGCTGTATCTGGACGCTCCCGTGCTCGACATTCGAAGCTGGCCTGGCGGCAAAGGCGTCGGTCCGGGCGCAGAACGCGAGTGGCGGGAATGTCTGGCCGCATATGGGCTGTCGGAGGAAGAAAGCGTCTATGCCGAGGTCTCTCCGCTGAACAAGATCGAAGCGGTTGCGGCGGCAGGCATTCCCATCCTGCTCGTGGCCGGCGATGCCGACGAGCTTGTGCCGTACTCGGAGAATGGCGCTTTGCTCGTTCCGCGATACCGCGGTCTGGGCGGAACCATCATCGATATCGTAAAGGAAGGCGTCGGCCATCATCCGCACAGCTTGGAGGATCCGGCGCCGATCGTCGCGTTCGTAAGGGAGCATGCGAAACGGCATCACTCAAGCGAGTAATAAGCCCTCTCGTGTGGGATGTTGAAAGGGCAAGTTAACCAACTTCTGAGCCCGGCGCCGTTGTACACATCGCCTGTCTCGTCGAGAAAACAAAAGGAGACGGCCAAGCGCATCGATTCGCGCATAGCCGTCTCCCCTTATTCGGTCACTATTGCATCTTTATTCTCTGTTGCGGCAATACTACCCGATTGCTCAAATACCGCTCCTTCGTCCCGCCCGGCGCAACCGGCAGCGCGACGGAGATGGTTTCGCCGCCCGCTTCCAACGATGCTCCTACGGAATCAGCTATTCGGTCGGCGGAAGCTACCGGCAGTTCTTCGCCCTCTCCGAGCAAACCAAGCTGGAACATCCACGCCGCTTCCTTAACCTCATGAAAATCAAAATCCCGCTCTTCTCCGGCATACAGAACGTAATCCAGATACAACGCCCTATTATCCGCTTCCGGCACACCGTCGGCTTCCGGATGAGCGGAGTCCGCTCCGATCCCCAGCGACAACTGAAGTCCGCCATAATCGCAACGTTCCTGCAGAAGCCGGACGGCTAACGTATACTCGCCGAAACGGAGCTGTACCCGGTGGCCATCTTCGTCGACCAGCGGCTCGAGCCCCTCCCGCGCTCCGCCGACTTTAAAGCGAATGCGCAGATCGCTGCTCCGGAACCGACCGTTGATGATGTCCAGATCGGAGTGCCAAGCGCCGTTGTCGGTCAGCAAATTAAAGCCGAACAACGCATGCGGTCCCGTCTGCGCTCCCGCGAACATCGCCGAGCAGAAGTCCGCCCCGTCCTTCAGGAACTGCAGCTGCACGTAGGACGTGCACTCTCCCTCAAGCAAGTAGGCAACCAGATTGCGCCGCTGGTTCCACATGACGCCCTTGCTGAAGGTGCCAAGCGACAGCTTGTCATTGCGGTACAACGTCGCGTAGACCTGGTAACCCGCCTGTTCCTCCAGCAGCGTCGGCTCTGTCAGACTACGCGTCGCAAGAGACTGGAACAGCGGACGATGCTCCTTGGGACAGCGGATATTTTCGCCGAATTCGAAGATTTCGTCCAGCAGCGCCTCCTCCAGAAAAGCCCGCTCGTCTGGGCGCAGCCACGTGCTATAAGTACGGCTGTGCGGTCCGCTCCACTGCCCGGTGCCCGCATGATAATGTTCTCCGGCCATCCTCCACGCCAGATTTATCAGCTCGTCGGCATACCCAACGGCTTCAGCATTCGCGGAATAGGCGGTTATGCTGTGCAATTCCTTGATCGCAATCGGCGTATAACAAGGGCTGTTGTATTCCGAGAAGGTACCGATGCCGAACGTGAAATCATAGAACCTCTTGATGCGGGAAAGGCCATAGTCGCGGAACTCGGCGTTCTCGAGCAGTTCGCCGCCGACCAGCGTAACGAAAGCGCCCATGATTGCAATGTTCGTGTAATGCGGGCCGACATTACGTCGGATGATCGCTCTGCACGCATGCCCGATCGCCTCGCGCACCGATGTCGCCAATTCGGGCGACAGCTTCTCCTCATGTCTGACTAGCGTGACGATGAGCCGTTTGCCGTGAAAATCCGCCATATTCCAGTCCGGCCGATCCATCTCCGCCAGCGGCTCCTCGTAGAAGTACGGCCAGATGCCGTACGTCTCCGATTCCGGATTGCGGTCCTGCAGAGGCAAGACGGCTTTCAGGATGCGATTCGCCCGCGTGACGTCCTCCGGCTCGCCTGCCTCCAGCAAATAATAGGCATATTCTTCGGAGACAAGCAGACCGTACACCTCCGGCGTCGTCTCGCGTTTCAGCGCCGTATGGTAGGTGGCGGTGAGCGGGGTGCGAAGCAACTGAACGGTTTCGTCGAAGGTTTGAGCCTTTTGAATAATAAGCTCTTGAAGCCTCTCTCTATTCATCTCCGGCTTCTCCTCTCCGGATGGCCTCCGACAGCAGCATGAGCGTCAACCCTTGTCCGTACAACGTCGGATGAATCGGAATGGCGTTGTACGCCTCGATCGATTCCATGACCGGCGTCCCGCTGGAGACGCCGCCTACTTCGCCCCGATCGTCGATATGAGGCAATATCGCATGAAGCGCCTTCCTCGCGGCTGCCGCATACTTCTCTTCGTCCGGCAGCAAGCCCGACTCTGCGGCAAGCCATAGACCGCAAGCGATCCCCGCGCTGCCCGATATTTCCCTGTAATAATCCGGCCGATCGAGAACGGTGCTCCACAGGCCGTCCGGCTGCTGGAAGCCGACCAATCCATCCATCAGCCGCCGGTAACGCTCGCGCAGCTCTGCTTCGATCGGCACAAGCTGCTCGATCTCCTTGACAATCATAGGTACGCCGACCGCGATCCAGGCGTTAGCCCGCGTCCACCGTGCCGCGGACATATGATCTCCTGCCGCGCAATTCCAGCCATGGAACAACACGCCCGTCTCCGCGTCCTCCAACAGACGCAGATGCAGCAATACCTGCCGCTGTGCCTCTTCCGCATAAGCCTTGTCGCCAATAAGCGTTGCCGTGCGCGCTAGGAACAAGACCGCCATAAAAACAGTGTCCGCCCATACCTGCTCGGGAAAATTCGCGTTTTCCGTCACGGTATGCTCGAATGCCTGTTCACGCGTACGCGGCGCCTTCTCCACGATCCATTTTGCCACGCGCGCCGCCTCTTCCTTCAGCCATTCCTCCCCTGTCCGCTTATACAGAACCGGAAAAATCGCGTAAGGAGCCACCGCGTTAATGACGGGCTCCGGCGCAGCCTGATCCCTGTTGCGATTCACCCATTCCAGCAAATACGAACGGACCTCCGCCTCATCCGTCTTTTCCCCGTATTCGAGAAGCGCGATGACGCCGACGCCGGGTACCCAGTCCCACTTGTCGATATCCATCCCCCAGTTGCCGGAATGATCCTTTTTCATGTGCCCCCATACTTTGCCTGCTATCGCTTTCAAGTTCTCCATCATCTATTCACGCCTTTCGTATGCTGATGCCACTATCCTAACATTCGATGCAGGCATGCGCTTGGGGCGACATCCCGAAAAGGTGGGGAATCGTCCGGAAATGCCAATAAAGACGGCAACCGAGGCGGCTGCCGTCTTCTCTCATGGCGTACGTATACGATTGATTAGACCAAACTTCTACAGCTTAAACGGCTTAACGGATTCGTTCAGATCCACCGATAACGCCGTCAACTGCTGGATCGCAGCCGAAATTTCCTGCATTGACGCGCTTTGCTGCTCCGCCGAAGCCGCCACCTCTTGCGTGCCTGCCGCCTGCTCCTGCGTAATGCCGCCAATCTGCTGCATGGCTCCGGTAATGTCCGTAAAGGCGTTCTCTACCTTCTCCAGCGAGCCGGACATCTCGTTCGTATGGGCGGTGAATTGCGATACGCCCGAATAGATGTGCTTGAAGTTCTCGTGCGTGCCGTTGATCCACGTATGGCCAAGCTCGACCGCTTTGGTCCCTTCTTCGATGCTTTGCTTCACGAGATGGCTGTTCGCTTGCGTGCTGGAGATCAATTCGTTGACCGACTGCGCCGCTTGCGCGGACTGCGTCGCCAGCTTCTTCACTTCATCGGCAACGACCGCGAATCCGCGGCCTAGCTCGCCGACCCGCGCCGCTTCGATGGACGCGTTTAGCGCGAGCAGGTTCGTCTGCGTCGAGATCTCCGTAATGATGCCGATAATCTCGCCGATTTCGCTGGAGCGTGTCTCGAGCGCATCAGCCGCATGCTGCGATTGCAGCATGGCATGCTTGATCTCTTCCATCTGGCGGAGAGTACGGTCAACGAGCTCTTGTCCTTGTTCGGACTGGGAATGCACTTCCGTGGCAATCCCTTGGATATCCCTCATGCCGGCCGACACGTTCTTAATATCCGCGTCGATACTGTGGATGCCCGTCTGGCTGCCCGTTACGCTGTGCACGATATCCGTGATGCCTTGCGACATCCGGTCCGTCGATGCGGCAACTTGTTGCGCGCTCTGAGTGGATTCATCCACGGACTGGCGCAAATGTTTGCTTGTGTCCGCAATTAGCGTTGACGATGCAATGACCTGCTGGATCAGCATCTTCAGGCTGTTAATCATAACCCCGAAGGCGACCCCCAACTTGCCGATCTCGTCCTTGCTGTCGATCGAGAACTGGCTCTGCATGTCGCCGGCCGCCACTCGTTCGGCAGCCGTCATCAGCCTGCGCAGCGGGTTCGTAATGATCCGGCTGATCAAGACGGCAATCGCGCTGCCGACTACGAGCACGATGACGGAGATGATGACCGTCGTCAGGTTAGAGCTGGCAGCTGTCTCGGGCACGACTGAAGCGGACAAGTCGATGCCGAGAATGCCATACGCGCCGCCCGTATTGTCCGTGAGCGGCATGAAGATGGATTTATGCGTGCCGTATTCGTCCTCGTAGATCGGGCTGATCTTCGTTTGATTCTCGGCAATCGCCTCACGCATCTCTTCCGTAAATGGATACGGCGTACCATAATCGTCGGGAACGCCCGACAGGATCAGAATCCGTTCCACGCCCTGCGAGTTCGACAAAATATAGACGTTCTCCAAATGATGCTCCGCCTGAAGCTTCTCCAGCGTTTCTTTAATTACGGAATAAAGGGGATCATCCGCGCTGGCAAGCTCGACATCGCTTCCCGGTATTGCCGTGAGCGCGTTGTAGACAATCTTGATATCCGTCTGCAGCCGCATGTCGAACTGCTCCAGCAGCTTCTCCGACAGATTGCGCTGCGACAGGTAGCCGGAGACGGCGAACGCCGCGCAGGTAACGATTAGCAGGCTCAGAATGCTGATCGCGATTTTGACCGAGAGATGTTCTCTATACCAATTGAAATTAAACAAGGATTTTCTCATGCTCTTTCTCCTTCATGGCTAACCTTTCATAGGCCGCATACGTTTCCGTGATCTTTTGCTTCAAGAAATCGACGATGGCAGCTACGTCCGATGTTTGCGTGTAAGGCGAGATGACGAACAGCTTGGACGCATATAACGCGACGTCGCCGTTGCGTTCCGCCGTCGGTACGTATAGATGTTTTTTCGTATCGCCGAAAAACATCTTCTCGCGGTCCCTGCCGAGAATCTCGAACAGCATCTCGTTGAGCCGGTTCTCGCGTTCGATCTCCCGCTTGGTCCGCAATCCCTCGCACTCTGCCGCGTAACCGTTTTTGCGGTCGGTATAGAGGCGGAACAAAGTAATCAAGCCGGGGTTATTCGGGTTGACGATGACCGCCTCCGGCACCTCCGCGGAAAGCGTCTTGCGGAAGGCGATGTTGACTTCGACGAACTGGGCAAGCAGCTTCCGGTAGCCTTCGGCTCCGAAAGCCAGCAAGGCGCTCAAGATGCTGATGGAGCTGCCCATTCTGGAGCATTCCAGCGTGTAGCTCGTATGGTAGTCGCCGTAGCCGCGATGCCCTACATACGGAGTCTCGTCCGGCTCCAGATCGACCAGCTTCAAATCGGAGGCCTGTTTGACCAGAAACAAGCTGGTCGAGTATGGCGTCTGGCCAAGTTTCTGAAAGTCGAAGCAGAGCGAATCCGCCAAGCGCAAGTGCTGCATCCGCTCTCGGATCGCCGCAAGCGCGGCCAACGTCTCCTCTTCGAATTGCAGCGGGTTGCCCGCAAAGTCGTAGTCGTTAAAGAACGCGAAGAATCCGCCAAGCGCCGAATCCGCATGAATATGCGGCCTTCGCATGCCGTACTTTGCCGTCAGCGCCTCCGACGCGGCGGCAATCTCTTCGATGTTATCGATGCCCATGGCATCCGTCGTGGCCGTCGTCGCCACGATGTAGACCGGAACGCCGCCGCGAAGGATGACTTGCTCCATCTTCGCTTCGAGATCCCCCACGTCCATGGAGCTGTCCTCGCGCGTGCGTACTTTAATAAGGTTGTTCGTGCCGAGTCCTGTCGCTTCCATCGACTTAAACAAGCTGTAGTGCGCCGCCTCGGAGCAAAAAGCAAACAAATTGTGAGGCACGCCTGCCTTCTTAATGGAAGCATCATGTTTGTTGACGGCGATTCGCAGCCCCGTAAAGATCGCTCCTTGACCGCCCCAAGTCGTATAACCGCCGCTCTCCGACGGATTGTAACCGATTAGATCCGACATCATTGCGACAACTCTAACCTCGGCCTCCGCGCCGGCAGGGCCGTATACATCCCACAGGTTATTGCCGTTTACCATAAACGCGGTTAACATGCCAAGGATGCCCGGCGTGCTCGCCATTGGCAAAATATTGGTCAAAAAATATTTGGTATGATACGGATGTCCATGCAGCAGCTTAAGCAGTTCGACATTTACCTGGTCCAGCGGACGGCCGCCGTCCGGGATGCGGCTTGACGCCGTCAGCTCGCGATAGAAATGCTGCCCCCTCTCTTTTGTTCCTTTCAAATTAACGGCTTCGGGATCCTTTAACGCATCCACTCCTTCCACGATCTGCTTGACCAGCTCTATGAAATAATCTCTTTGCTGCAGGTTGCCGTCGTCGCTGGGAAATAAGGCACGAATATTCAAGTTCTCCATTCTCTCTACCTCTCTCCAATGTTTTTCTCTATGTTTTCTATAGGCAAAAAGAGGCATGCCTCTATGTGACCATAGGCATGCCTCCGTTAAAACTGTGCAACTGGCTGACATTTCCCCGTGAGAAGTAGTCCCTATAGCTTTGCGTCTCGCGCCTTTCGACGGATTTGCAGGTATATAGTTGTACAATGTGCCCAAATAATTTAGTAAACTTTTACAATGAATAGGAACATTCTACTACTAAACCGATCGGATATCAATAGTAGAAACTAGAGGATATTGTTAATTCCATTAAGAAATCATCAAATTGTCACATTCCTCCTGTTCGGTAAATGATTTCCCCAATATCCGAATCGTACATACTTGTCCCAGATAGATGCTGGCGGACTGCCGGCTGGAGCACGAAGGGAAGCTGGTCGGTTTGTGCGATTTTTCGTACACAGGAGGTCTTGGAAATCTATAAAGAGGTTCTATATCTGGGTAAGACGAAAGTGAATCCCATTCGCCACTATACTCTGCTAAGGGTAATATAGGATAGCAAAAAAACCTTTACCGTGTGCATTGGTTACCTTGCCATGCACGCGATAAAGGTTCTATTGATTTATGCAGCGACTATTTAATTCCACCCTACCGGGCCGTCCCCCTGCTTCGCGAAGCGTT
>NZ_BDQX01000289.1:8014-20336 GCF_003112455.1 Paenibacillus agaridevorans | reverse complement strand
GAGGGCGGCGGCGCGGCGGGCTCGATATGCGGCAGCGTCTCGCCGGCCTCCGCCATGCGGCGGAGCAGCGTTTCCCGCAGCCGGTCCGCCACGCCGCGGTGCGATTCTAACCCCGCCAGGTTGTTCAGCTCGTAGGGATCCGCGTATAAATCGTAGAGTTCCGTCTCCAGATAACGCCCCGCTCCCTCGTCGCGTTGCGGATGAGCCTGCGGAGCGGTGACTGCGTATTTCCAGCGATGCGTGCGGATGGCGCGCCCCACCTGGGATTCGCTGATCTGCACGAACACTTCGCTCGGCCAGTTCGCCGCCCCTCCCCCTCTCAGCAGCGGCATGACCGAGCGGCCTTGCATATGCGCAGGCACGCCGAGGCCGCACGCGTCAAGCAGCGTCGGCGGCAAGTCGACGAGGCTGACAAGCTCGGGGATGCGCCCGCCTCGGGAGAACGGGCCGCCTCCGATTGCGGCCGGCACCCGGATCGAGCTGTCGTGGCAGGAGCGCTTGTATTCGTTGTTGCGCGTCTTGAAGTGCGAGCCGTGATCAGAGGTAAACACGATGATCGTCTCTTCCTCCAGCGACAAACTGCGCAAGGCGTCCATAACGCGGCCAAGCGCTTCGTCAAGCCGCTTTACCATCCCGTAATAGCCGGGCAAGTGCTGCGGCGCCGTGCCGACAAGCGATGCAAGGTCGGGCGGCGTCCATGCCGATACGTACTTCCCGACCTCGGATTCCGGAGCTGGATAGTCGTCCCTGTGATTCTGATGATGCGGCTCCAAAAAGGACAGGAACAGGAAAAACGGATCGTTCTTATGCGTGTCGACATAGCGGATCGCCGCGTCTGCCAGAGCGTCTACCCGGTACCCCGGCAGCCTGACAGGTTGATTCCGTTCATCGTAAAGCAACGTCCGGTACGCATCGGATGTATGCTCCAAAGCATCAGCCGCAAGCCAGCTCTTGTAGCCGCCGCGCAACTCCTCTGGTACCGGACTGTCGCGGGTAACGGCCAGATGCCACTTTCCGATATACCCCGTCTCATACCCCGCTTCGTTAAAATAATGCGCAAGAGTCGGCCATTCTGTGGACAGAGGTATTCCGTTCGTATAACAGCCGTTCGTCGTGGCGTATACTCCTGTCTGGAGGCAAGCTCTCGCCGGCCCGCACACGGGCTGGGGAGTGAAGGCGTATTCCAGATGAGTCCCGCGAGCCGCAAGCCGGTCGAAGTTGGGGGTCAGACCAAGCGGATTGCCGTGCACCCCCGTTGTGTCCCAGCGCTGCTGGTCGGTAAAAAAGACGATTACGTTTGGCCGTTTGCCAGAGACGGGACGTCCGACGCGCTCGGCATTGTCTATCGTTAATGACATAAAGATTCCCTCCTCCTCAGCCCTTCAACCCGGTCGTGGCGATACCCTCCACGAAATATTTTTGAGCCATAAAAAATACCGCGATGCAAGGCAAAATCGTAACGACCGACATCGCCATGACTTGATTCCAATTGACCGCTCCCTCGTTGTCGAGCACCATCCTCAGACCAAGCGCCACCGTATACTTCGAAACGCTGTTAATATAGATCAACGCCGTAAAGAACTCGTTCCACGTCCAGATGAACTGGAAGATGCATACCGAGACGAGCGCCGGGGCCGCTAGAGGAATCAGCACGCGTACCAGAATGCCGAACGAATTGCATCCGTCGATGACCGCGGCCTCGTCGAGATCGCGCGGAATGCCGCGCAGAAACTGTACGAGCAAAAACACGAAGAAGGCGTTAACCGCCAAAAGAGCGGGCACATAAAACGGCAAATACGTATTCAGCCAGTTGAATTCCTTGAACAGCAGATAACGCGGGATCATGATAACCGCATCCGGCAGCATCAGCGTCGAGATCATAAGCGTAAACAACAGACCTTTGCCTCGGAATTTAAAACGGGCGAAGCCATAAGCGACGAGCAGGCTGGAAGCAGCCGTGAGTACGACCACCGGAATAACCAACAGCAGCGTATTGCCGAAGAAGGTGCTGAAGTTCGTCCGCCCTACCCCCTGCCAGCCTCGAGCATAAGCATCCCACACAAATTCGCGGGGCCATAAGCTGATGCTGGAAAAAATATCGGCGTTTGGTTTGAACGAAGACGAGATCAGCCATAGCAACGGATATAAAAACAGGATAGAGAACACCGACAAGACGATAACCGTCCATAGCTTGCGTCTCCTCACTTGCCGTCACCTCCGTCTTCGTAATGCGCCCAGCGGTTGGAGGTCTTGAACAGCACGAACGTGAAGACCAGAATGATCAGGAACAAGATCCAGGATTGCGCGGATGCGTACCCCATCTTAAAGAACTGGAACGCGTTGTCGTACAGCATCATTCCGTACAGATAGGTAGACTTCATGGGCCCGCCGTCCGTTATGACAAACGCCGCCGTGAACTGCTGGAAGGCATTGATCATCTGCATGATCAGATTAAACAGCACGATCGGCGTCAACAGGGGCAGCGTGACGGAGAAAAACGTTCTTACGCGCGAAGCCCCGTCCACCTTCGATGCCTCGTAGAGCTCCGCCGGAACCTGCTTTAGACCCGCGAGGAATAGCACCATCGACGATCCGAACTCCCAGACGGGAAGCAGCGTAATCGTAAACAGAGCCAGGTTGGGATCTCCCAGCCAGTTCACAGGCGGCAAAGAGAAATAGGAGAGCATCTCGTTCACGAGTCCTTCTCTCATGAACATAAACCTCCACAAAACCGATACCGCGACGCTGCCGCCTAATATTGACGGCAGATAATAGATGGTGCGGTAGATGGAAATCCCTCGCATTTTGACGTTCAGCAGCATCGCCACCAGCAAGGCGACGATCAGCTTGAGCGGCACGGCGATGACTACGTATAGCAGCGTCACCCGCAGCGACTGAACGAATACCGGGTCTTTCGTAAAGATTTCGATATAGTTCGCGAGTCCGACAAACGTTTGCTTGCGAACCATGTTATAGTCGGTAAACGAATAAATAAACGAGGCAACGAACGGAACGAGCGTGAGCACGATAAATCCGATCAGCCACGGACTGATGTATAAATATGCGACCAAGCTCCCGGGCTTCCGCTTCCTTCGCTTGCCCTCAGAGCCGGGAGTCTGTCCCCCCGCCGCCTGCGCCGATTGATGTGTCATAACCCTTCGTCCCTTCCTTTTCGCCTTACTTGATTAAGGCCAGCTTGTCCTTCAGACGCTCCGTCAGCTCGCTTGCTGCGGCATCCGGCGCAACCTTGCCGAAGGCAACCCGCTCCAAAATGTCTTGTGCGATCTGGTTAAGCTCCTGATTGCTGCTGAGCCCGTTTACCGGCTCGCCGGGATTCGAAAGCGCAAGATCAACCGCCTTGGCCACGGTCGGATCGATCAGTCCTTCCTCTACCAGCTTGTCGGCGTTGGCCTTGACGACCGGCACGCTGAATACATCCTTCAGGACGAGCGAAGCTTCTTCCGACGTCAGCAGCCAGCTGGCGAATTTCGCGGCTTCTTCCGGATGCTTCGACTTCTTGTTGATCGCGAGCGGATTGCTCGGATTGACAAGCACGGCCGACGTCTTGGCATCGCTCGGCACCGGGAACATGGCAACATCCACTCCAGGCGTGTACGTCTTTACTTTAGCGATCGTGGAGGCCAGTGTGAACATCATGCCGATGTTGCCGTTCTGCCATTGCAGGTTGTCCGCCATATCCGGGTAAAGACTGCTCTCCGCCACGGGCTGGATCACGCCGTCCGCGATCAGTTGCTGATAATAGGAAAATGCTTTGGTTACGTCCTCTTCGGCGAAACCAACCGTTTTATCGTTTTGAATCCACTGATTGCCGGTGAGCTGATTTACGAACGGCTGCAGGAAGATCCGGTAATCGAACATGCCGAGCAAATAAGCGTTGGCGTCCTTCTCGTGGACCTGCTTGCCGATGGTATGAATCGTCTCCCAATCCCATACCGTATCATGGGCAATGTCGAATCGGTCGAAAAACTCCTTGTTATATAACGTAATCATGCCATTGGCACCCATCGGAAGCCCGACAAGCTTGCCGTCGTATACCGCGTAGCTGTCCAGAAACTCCTTGTCGAACGCATCCAGATTGAGGTAATCCTTAAGCGTGTTCAAATCGAGAACCAGATCGCCTTTAACCGCGATTTCGTCGATCCAGTCTACGGAAAGCGGCGTCAAATCAGGCGCCGTTCCACCCGCAAATTGCGTGACCAGCTTCTGATAATAGCCTTCGAACCCGCCGTACTCCGGTTCGATGACCACGTTCGGATTGGCTTCGGTATAGATGTCGATCGCTTCCAGCAATGCTTTGTGGCGCACCTCGGAGCCCCACCACGAGAACCGCAGCGTAACCTTCTCGCCGTCCGTCTTTCCTTCCGGCGCCTTGCCGCCGCTCTCGTCTGACCCGCAGGCCGTCAACGCCGTCGCAAGCATGGCGACGAGCGGCAAAGCGACCGCTTTCCTCCAATTTCTATTTTTCATTCTCTATTCCCCCTCGCCCATTATGATTACGCTTTTACTATATCGCTATTATGCCATTGAAAACAGGCACGCAAGATGACGAATGGTATCCCTTTTTGCTCCATTTGGGACAAAAGGTATCCGAAATTGACATGTCGTCCATATCGGAGAACAGTTGGCAACATGGAAGAGGTTGTTCAAAAAGTCCGCTTCCCATTACGAAGGAACACGCACTTAAAGGATATTCCCTAGCGCTCCGCTAAAGGTGTGTCTGTACAAACGGAAACATTTCATTTATGCTGTTAACCATGAAATCGTTTGCAAGTATTCCGCGGATGAAAGGATCGGATCGCAATGAAATACAAGCTGTTGCTTGCGGACGACGAAGCCGAAATTCGCAACGGATTGTCGCAATATTTTCCTTGGAACGAGGTCGGCTTTGAGCTGATAGGACAATGCGGGGACGGCAAGGAGGCTTTGGAATTCATAGCAAATCGCGAGGTAGACGCGCTGCTGTGCGACATCCGCATGCCGATTATGTCGGGGCTGGACGTCGCCCGCATGCTGCATGAGGCAAAGAGCCGAGTCAAGGTTCTGTTCCTGAGCGGCTACAAGGATTTCGAATACGCCAAGCAGGCGATCGTATACGATGTCAAAAGCTATATCGTCAAACCGACCAAATACCAAGAGCTGTTCGAGGTGTTCACCTCGCTCAAGATGGAACTCGACGAGGAGCGCGGTGCGGGCGGCGCGGACGCCTCCTTTAACGAGAAGGTCGTCAGAATCATTCGCGATTACGTCGCCGCTAATTACGCGCATGCAACGCTGGAGGAAGCTGCAGGTCTGGTCCATATGAACCCGCATTACGTCAGTAAATATTTTAAGGAAAAGACGGGCGAAAACTTCTCCGATTACGTGGTGTCGGTTCGGATGAACAAGGCGGCGGAGTTGCTGAAGGACATTCGGTACAAAACTTATCAGGTGAGCGAGATGGTGGGCTACAGCTACGCCAAAAACTTCACGCGGACCTTCAAGCGTTACCATGGCATGAGTCCGCGCGAATTCCGCCAGCTGTCCGGGTTGAACGAGTAACGGGGCCGACATGAGAAAACGATTTTTCGTCAAAAACATGCTGCTTTTCCTTATTCCATTGCTTATTCCGACCATCGTGCTCGGAACGCTGTCGATCGTCATTACGAAGCAAAACCGGGAAGGAGAGACCGCACGCGACAATCTGCAGCTGATGCATCAAATCGATCGCAACATGGAGCTTGTCTTCCAAGATATCGAGACGCTTGGCATCAGCATGGGCACGCCCGAAGTGCTATACCAGCTGGAAGAAATATTGCGTACTCAATACGTAACGTTCGATAACCAGCGGCTCTTGGGAATGATGCGCAATCTGATCGACAGCCCGGCGAACGCCAAGCCGTTTATCCAATCCATCTACGTCCACGTAAACAATCCCTACAATCAGTTTCTCGCCAGCGGAACGGGACTCTCGACGCTCGATCGTTATCCCGACTCCGACTGGCTGGAGCGTTTTCGCGCCAGGGAAAACCCGGTCGGCATCCTGCTCGAGCAACGCCAAATTCAGCGTTACAGCTTCGAAGATCCGATTGCGGTAACCACGCTGTACAAGCCGCTGACCTCCCTGCTTACGGGAGGAGCCATCGGCGTCATCGCGGTTAATATCTATACAGACTACCTGGATCGATGGCTCCAATCGTTCGCGAGCATGGACGGTCAGCATCTGATCATTTTGGACGAAGCCGGGGGGATCCTGTTCCGGAATCAAACCTCGATCCTTCCCGATTCGGTGCAAGAAAAGCTGTCGTCGCTGTCGCCTGATACCAGGAGCTTCGACGTGGAGCTGGATAAACAAACGTTCGCCGGCACGCAGCTTATGTCCGGCATGCACGACGGTTGGCGCTATATTTCGCTAGTGCCCAAAGACGAGCTCAACCGAATATCGTTCCGACTGAGCCAGTCCACCATTTATGTCGTCGCGCTTTCGTTCCTGCTTGGCCTGGCGCTGACTTACCTGCTGACCAGACGATCGCTTAGACATATCCACCGTATGATCTCGATTATCAAATCGGCCGAGAAAGGACTCCCTTTGCCCGAAATCTCCAGCGCCGGCAAGGGCGAGGACGAATACGGCTATATCATTCAGACGATGACGCGCAACTTTATACAGTCCAACTATCTGGGCGTCCAGCTATCCGAGAAGAAGTTTAGACTTCAGGCGGCGGAGCTGCTCGCGCTGCAATCGCAAATCAACCCCCATTTCCTGTTCAACACGTTGGAGACGCTGAACTGGAAGGCAATGGCGTTGACCGGCAGGCCGAACGAAGTCAACGACATGCTGGAGCATCTGTCGGAGCTGTTGCGGTATACGCTGGACAAGCCGGGCCGGATCGTTCCGTTAATGAAGGAAATCGACTATACGAAACATTACGTCGCGATTCAGCAGATTAGATACGGCGATAAGTTCCGGTGCGTCTGGGCTTACGATCCCGACGATATCCAACCATACAGCACCGTCAAGCTCGTCCTGCAGCCACTGATCGAGAACAGTCTTTATCACGGCATTAAGGAGATGGCCGGCAACGGGGGGATCAAAATCAAGCTTGTTCGTTATTCCGGGTGGACGGCTATCTCCGTCATCGATAACGGGGTTGGCATGTCAAAAGAACGGCTGAAAGAAGTACGCCGTTCGGTCGCCATGCATTTGGAGGATGACTACGGAAATACGGGGGATGCGGGGGATACGGGCGATGCAGACCACATCGGCCTAGCCAACACCAATCGAAGAATCCGGCTGGCTTACGGCACGGATGAAGGGTTGCAGATACTTAGCAAACAAGGGCTAGGTACCGTCGTCCGGCTAAAGATTCCGGATTGAGGCGCCTTATCGCGGCAACGTCTACCGATACTGCTCGTACAGCTGTTCCACATGAGGGGCAGGCCCCACGCCAAGCTCCTCGTGCAACAACTGCTTGTAGGAGCCGTAACAATCCCGAAGCGATTGCCGGTCTCCCATTGCTCCGTAAGCTTGCAGCAGCAGCATACGCGCCTCTTCGTCAAACGCATTGCGAGCCGCAATTCGGCCGGCGATCCGGGTTACTTCCCTGTATTGCTTCTGAGCGAGGAGCCAGCCGGCCAGTCGTCTGGCAAATGACTCGTACTGGATGGTCAATCGTTCCCGCTCGGCGTCGGCCCAATCAAAGGCGTTGCCCTCGAACAGTTCGCCCGTGTACCGGCTTTCCAACCTGATCGCGGCGGCCGCATTGCTCTCGTTGATCTCAAGACATTGCTGCAAATCCTCTTCGAACCGGATAAAGTCGACATCCGCGCAATCGAGATCGACCCGATATTTCTCTTGGGCGGACACGACCATTTCCTTGCATCCATGCTCCGATAATGCTTTCCTAAGCTGGTATACCGCTGTATAGAGATACCGTTCCGCATTCTTGAACGGCATGTCCGGGAACAGCTCCTCTATAACCCGCGCCTTGGCCACGCTGCGTCCTCGATGATTGACCAGGTAAGCGAACAACTCCATGCTTTTGCGGGATATCCATCTCACATTACCCGTCTGCTGGCCGCTTGCTTCGAAGCAGCCCAATCCGCGTACTTCTAGTCGGCTGGCCGCCGAATCTCTTGTCTGCGCCTGCGCTTCGGGGACGGCTCGGCCGGCCGCAGCTCTGGAGATGGTCTGAGCCAATCGTTTCCTCGATATGGGCTTGACCATATAGTCGAGCGGGTATACATCATAAGCCTGCATGGCGAAACCCGTATGGGAAGTCGTAAACACGATGTCCAGACCGGCATTCAGCGAACGCAAGCGGCGGGCCAGATCCAAGCCGCTGTCCTCGGCAAGCTGGATGTCCAGAAAGGCCAAGTCCACTTCGGTGCGATGTACAAAGTCCAGCGCCTCCGCGGCGCTCTGGAAAGCTCCGACAAGCTCCACGCCTTCGATCTTTGCCAGCAGTAATCGCATGGCGAGCAACATGGCATGCTCATCGTCGACCAGGAGAACCTTCATAATGGAGTGCCGCCTCTCATTGTAAATTTAAACAAGCTTCCTTCGCCTGCACTGCTTTCTACCGTCAAGTTCCCTTCGCTGCGCAATATGAATTGTCGCGTAACAAGCAATCCCAGTCCGGCCCCTGTCTCGCCGGAGGTGCCTTCTAATGATCCAAGCTGCTTATCCTCCAACAATCGCCGAACCTGCTCTTGACTCATACCTATTCCGTTATCGCGGACGGATACGATAACCGTCCCGCCCGATTGTTCCGCGTCAACATGAACCGCGCCGCCTGATCCGGTGAATTTGATGGCATTGGACAGCAAATTCCGCAGGATCAATCCTAGTGCTTCCCGGTCTGCATACACCCGTATGTCCGAATCAACCGAATGCGTCACGTCGATTTGTTTCGCCCCGCTATAAATATGAAGCAAGTGAATACAGTCCTCGACAACCTCGATCAGCTCCAGTTCTCGCGGGCGAAGCGCCATATCTTCGCGCTGGCTGCGGAACCACTCCAGCAGGTTCGTGGACATGCCGAGCGTATTACGAATCTGACCGCCCAACTGTGCTATGATTTCCTGATGATCGGCCTGGAAGCCGTCACGATCCTCCTCCAGCAATTCAATTAATTGAAACTGCAGCGCGAGCGGACCGCGAATATCATGAGATACAATGGCAATAAGCTGATCCTTCAGTTGATTCAATTGCGCGATCTGCTCCAGATCCCGCTGCTTCTCCGTAATATCGACAATAAGCGAAATACTGCCTTGTCCTTGCATTCGCAAGGTATGGAGCGGATACACGTTGACGCGGTACCTCTTCCGCTCTCCATCCACCACGGCTTCGATCTCGACGCTCCCTTGCTTCATCGCCTTGCACAGCGCAAGCCAATCCGGCCAGAACGCCAGCAAGTCCGAGATGTTCCGTTCGGCAATAGAGGAGTAACCAAGCTGGTCAAACCATAAGGAAGACTGCTTGTTGCTGTCGATTACCTTGCCGGAAGCATTGGCAACCACGATGCTTTCTTGCAACGTATCCAGCACAAGATTTCTGGCAAAAGGAACAAGAGAAAAAAACTTGGACCGCAAAATAATAATTAACATAAGCGAGCCGAGAAATCCGCAATATACCGTTAACGGAAGCAGCCAAAAGGACCATTGCGGATTAGCGAATTTTACAATTTCCAACACGAACGAAAAAGAGGATAGGAACAACACCCACATTCCCGGCTTGCGCAAATCGCTGCGAATATTCCTCATATATTGAAACAGGGCATATAGGCTGGCGGCCAATACAAGAAAACAAAGCAACGTGAAAGACATAGAGTAGGCAGTCCGCGTAATTGCCAATTGCCCGTCTACGAGCTCAATCGATCGATAGATCCAGTGCAGCTTGGGATCGAGCCACATCTGCGCCGACCACAACGCGAAACCAGCGAGCAGGCCTATCTTCCATCTTGTCTTTATAGGCTTGTCCGGATATATCCATTCCAGGACGAACAGGATAAAGAACGGTACCATTAGGTTAAGAGCAGTTTGGAAAACATTGTGGAAGAACAGCTTCTCGGTTAAAGCGTGCACGCTATTCGCAAGAATAACGCCGCTGGCGTACACAAATCGGCATACGATCAAGCCTAGCAAGTATCGTATGCCTCGCTGTCTTCGAAAGCTGTAAACCGAGATGAAAATAATGCCGATCATGATGAGAGAAGCAATCATAAAGAGAAGCTCTATTGTTGCGCTCATATAGGAGGGTCCTTTGGTCCAATTTATAGTTCGTGTTCAAAAAGTTCGGTTTTCAGCACATGAGCGTATGCTTCCGATGCTGCGTTTTTTTCAAAACGCTGTAGAAGATTGGATAAAGGTAGAAACTGAGGAGCGGAGCGTAGTGGAAGCTACGTGAGCACCTGCAATGTTTCCGGAGGAAACATACTTCGAAAGCATCCGCTTAGTTTCGCCTGAATTCAAGATTCGATGTCGAATACGCTTCTTGGCATACTTCGTGATGGGAAGCGGACTTTTTGAACAACCTCTTGTAGTAGATTAAAGTTTCCCTTCATTATAAAACGCACCCTCATGCCTGACAAGAAACGGGACGATTTCCGAAAATCGCCCCATCACTGATCCCCGCCGTGTCGGTTCTTCCCCCTTCAGCCCAGCTATAGTTATGAGAGGTTGCTTAATTGTGCATTTTTGCTCAAATCGTTAAGAAAAACCACCCTCAGGACTGAAAATCGTACGAATATACACAATTTTTCGCATAGCATCGGTACTAGAGGCTTTCCAAGCCTAATTTTGTGTATATTTGCACAAATACACCAATAATTAGCCCATACTACGCTATATTTGTGTATTTTCGCACAATTGTTGTTCTGTATACCGTAACTGAAGGTTACACGCCAAACGTCAGCGCCGTCCAACCCCGACAATGGGGCTGCTTTACTGAATAATCTGCCACAAGCGGAGAATCGTAACCGTTGCTTCCGCTCTGGTCGCCAAGCCGTTCGGAACGAATAGATTGTCGCCTCGCCCTAAGAGCAAGCCGTGTTGAGCCGCCGTGTAGATGTACGCTCGCGCCCAATCCGGAATATCCGCGTCATCGGCGAATGAAGCAGCCGTTTCTCCGCTTGCGCTTGCCTCTCCGCCTTCGCCTTCGCTGAGGCTCCGTTCCAACGCTCTCGTCATCATAGCTGCCATTTCCAAACGGCTCACCGTTTGCAGCGGCCTCAGCGTACCGTCCAGATACCCTTTCAGTACGCCTGCGTTAACCGCGGCGCTTGCGACATCCTTCGCCCAATCCGGAATCCGGTCGGCGTCGGCGAACGTAAGTGCACGGCTCTCCCCCTCGGCAGAAATCTCGAGAGCACGCAACAACATTGCCGCAAACTCTATCCGCGTGACCTGCCGCTGCGGATGAAACATTCCCGCGTTATCGCCTTGAACAACTCCTAGAGCAGCCGCTTCGCATATCGGATCTTCCGCCCAATGACCCGCAATATCGCGGAACGCGCAAGCTGTCGGTTCAGGCTGTTCCTGATCGGCAAGGCGAACAATCGTCAGGCGGTATGTTTTCACCGTTCCGCTCTCCGCCATCACCTTGATGTCGAACAGGTTGTCTCCTTCGGCAAGATCAAGCGTCCAGATTCCCGAAGCGGGTAGCCGCTCCTCCTTCAACGTGACAGTCGCCCCGCTGTGCGCCTTGACAGCCCCAATGTCTACCTGCTCTGCAGTCGTTTCCAGCTTGTAGCTGGTGGTCTCCGGAGCAAATAACGGCGTCAGTTGTTGTTCCGCTCCATCTGCAGTTATCGTCAGTTGTTTAAGATCGGCATTGTTCGAATAATACACCGGGATGCTCGGTGCATTTACGCGAACGGTACGCGTCACCTCTGCGGCCAGATTGCCGGCGCTGTCTTGCGCTCTATATGTCAATTCGTAGTCGCCGGGAGTCAGGTGGTCAACGTGGCCTGTGACCGTCACGAGCACAGCGCCTTCCAAGGCGTCTTCGGCCGTTGCGCCCGGGTCGACAAAGACATCTCCCGTCAGAATCGACATCGTTGCGCTGCCCTGAAGCGTAATGACCGGTGCGGTCACGTCTACCGTGAACGTGTTCGTATCCGAATCTGGTCCGCCATTGCCTGCCCCATCTGTCGCACGCACTTGTACCGTATGGTCGCCTTCGCCAAGCGCGGTCGGCGGTGTCCACGTCCAAGTGCCGCCCGCTCCGACCGGCACAGACTCGGCATCACTTCCATCCAGGATGATCGTCACCGTACTTCCTGGCTCTGCTGTGCCGCTGATCGTCGGCGTTGTGTCTTTCAGG
>NZ_BDQX01000289.1:704-8004 GCF_003112455.1 Paenibacillus agaridevorans | reverse complement strand
ATGCCGTCCAAGATAATCGTCACCGTGCTGCCCGGCTCTGCTGTGCCGCTAATCGTCGGCGTGGTGTCGTTCAGACTGGCTCCTTCAGTCGGAACCGTCAGCACCGGCGCGGCCGGGGCTGTCGTATCCACCGTGAACGTACGTGCGGCGGAGTCTGGTCCGCCATTGCCTGCCGCATCTTCTGCACGCACCACTACGCTATGGTCGCCTTCGCCAAGCGCGGTTGGCGGCGTCCACGTCCAAGTGCCGCCCGCTCCAACCGACACCGTCACGGCATCGATGCCGTCCAAGATAATCGTCACCGTGCTGCCCGGCTCTGCTGTGCCGCTAATCGTCGGCGTGGCGTCGTTCACGCTGGCTCCGTCAGTCGGACCTGTCAACATCGGCGCGGCCGGGGCAGTCGTATCGTTTATGTCAAAAAATAATGTCCGCTCCCATTCGTGAGCACCGACCATATCCTCGACGGTTACAATCAGATGATAAGTTCCCGCCGGATATTGGACCTCGTCAAAGGCAACCGTCCATTCTGCAAGCGGCTGACTCAGGCCACTTGCATTCAAGGTGTACTCCCTTTCCGCCACCATGGCATCTTGTGCATTATTAAGCGCCAACCGTATCTTAAGCGGTTCTCCGATACTCCCGTCACGGACCGTCACATTCACCCCAAGCTCGTTGCCCGGCGCACTCGTGCCATAATCCGACTCCAACTGGGCGACCCGGACCTCCGGCGCGAATCTCTTCAGATACGGCAGGCTTTCTCCATCCTGAATCCCCCAGATTGCCGTATCCCAGCCATCGTAGGTGTTCCCGTTCATCATGTCGGATTCGCTAACGGCGCCGTCATAATCCGTTCCTCCTCCGACCGCGGCCAATGGCGGAACCGTAGCTTTCCAGTAGGAATAATTCAAATGTATGGTTGGAGGAGGGCTTGTCCTGTTACCTATCAATCCCCCTGCTCTGCCGATGTCGGCAGTCACGTTCCCGCTAGCATAGCTATTGGTTAACGTAACTGTATTAGATGCCTGTCCTAGCAGGCCGCCCGCACCGGCGTAAGACCATGGAACACCGCCGTCCAGCAATGTCACATTGCCGGCTGCATAGCTGTTTATCGCTTGTATACTTGATGCCCAACCGACCAACCCTCCAGCCATTTCTCCGTTCGTATGAACATCGCCGGTTGCATAACTTTGTTCAATTACAGCTCCACCTCCAGCTATGCCGATCAAACCGCCTGCATACCTGAACGAACCTTCGATCTCTACATGCGCCTCGCTATACGACATTCCATTTCTTATACTCGCGGCAATCCCTCCGGCTGAGTATCCGCTGCCTCTAATCGTTCCGCTGACGTAGATGCCTTCGCTCCTCGCGTGATCCGCTATAACTCCCGCTAAACCGCCTGCCTGAGAGCTCGGGTCAGTAGCGGTAATATCCACATTCTCCAGCCGCACGTTCTTTATCCTTACCGGTGTAGGAGGAATGAAAGTCTGACCATTCACTTCTCCGAACAAACCAAGGTACATCGCTCCAGAGTTGATGGTCAACCCCCGTACCGTGTGATAATCGCCATCAAAAGTCCCTTTAAAAGGGGCGCCATATTCCCCAATCGGTTCCCAGTTGCCAAACGCAGACAAATCAATATCCGCTCCCAGCTTGTAACTCGCGGTCAAGTTCTCCCGGACGCCATTCAGATCCGCCGCCGTCAGAATTATATAGGGATTAGCCTCGCTGCCATCCCCTCTTCCTTCGTAATCATAGGCTGCTTTCACTTTCTGCGTCCATAGACCGTTAACCGGCATCGCGGCAAGCAGGAACACCAACAATAAAGCCAGCTGCTTTCTCATCCTATACTCTCTCCATTCCGCTTCTATTAAAGTAATCCTGACCAAGTATAACAGAGAGACTTAAAAGAAATCTGAAAGCTCCTCGCGATAGACTCGATTACGGGGGAACAACCCTGTCCCTGCCCACGTCATTCTTAACGCACAACAAAAAGCACCTCCACGGCTTCATTGGCTAAACATCTTCCAATGATTTGCTATTAGAGGTGCTTGAAACCGATGAACAAATCTACTAAAGGTGATTCAAAAAACCAAAACGTCCAGTCTCACTCACTGCTAACGGACATAAAAGACGTTATTCTTCGATTTTTAGGTTTTCGAAAATCTAACGGACTTACACGACCTTATTGGCATCATCATAGCGCATATTGGCTCCATTATGATTCAATAGTGTCATTTCTGTCCGCTAGATTTTGTTTGAGGTTAAAATCGGCCAAATAGCGTCGCTGGTGTCTGTTAGATTTTTCAATCTTTTGTTCACAAGTCTGGCAGTTTTAGAACAGCTTCACCGCCGCCAACCACTCCCCGGCGATCAACGCGTGGCCGGCCGCCGTCGGGTGAACGCCGTCCCAGAGCCAATATGCCGCGTCCGTTCGCGATGCGGCTTGGTCGAACGCGTCCTGCAGCGGCACGTGCACGGTGCCGAATTCGCCGCTTAATTGCCGTACGACTTCGCGATACTCGCTCAGCTTGCGTGACCAGCTTCCCCAGTTGTCAGCCAGTGTGCCTGCCTCCAGGATAAACGGCTCGCACAACACAAGCTTCGTATCCGGCAGTACCTCCCTGGTCTCCTCAAGCAAATGCCTGTATGCCCGCTCGAACCGATCGGTCACTCCGCTCGGCAGTCCATTTACGATACGCGAGGCGTCGTTGACGCCGATCAGGATGCTGAGGACATCCGGCTTCAGACTAATGGCGTCCTCGTTCCACCTGGCATACAAGTCCGATACACGATTTCCGCTGACTCCGCGATTGATGAAACGAGGACGCGCTTCCGCATGTTGATGCCCCAGCTTGCTGGCAATCAGATACGGATAGCTGTGCCCCATAATATGATTAAGATCCTCGTTGCGCCCGCGTCCTCCATCCGTGATGGAGTCGCCTTGAAACAACACCGTTAAGCTTTCTCCCATGTGACTCTTCCCCTTACCCGCATTAAAGTAATTGCTCTCCTATACTTAACTCTTAAAGGCGCCGGCCGTCAAGCAAAAAAGCTGAGAAACGATTTTCGTTTCCCAGCCCTTTTCATTCGTTACCCTTCTTCGGTTTGAGAGCGAACAAGACGACCAGACAGCAGACGATTCCGATCGCCGCAAACAAGTAGAACAGCCACCTTTCCTGTTTCATCAGCGTTGACGCAACTAGCGGGCCCCCGGCCACTCCGATAAATCTCGCGCTGCTGTACAGCGATGTAATGGTACCCCTCTTTTCCTTCTCGATTCCCTCGGTTATTAAGGCATCCAGACTTGGCAACGACATTCCGATCCCCACTCCCCCCAGAAATAGCAGAACGATCAGCCAAACAAGAGTGTCCGAGCGATGAAGCCCGCAGACAATCATCGTGGCGGACAAAACCGCCAGTCCGATGACCGTGAACCACTTCATGACGTTTTTTTTCTTGCCGATGATCTTTCCCGCCGCAAACGATGACGAACATATGGCGAATAACGGAATGGCAAGCACAAGCCCCTTCTGAATATTCTTGATGCTGTATTCGTCTTCCAGCGTGTTGGAGAGATAATAGAGGAACCCGAACATGATAAACATGGCCATGCATCCGATCAGGAAAATAGCGTAAAGCCAAAGCCCGTTCCTGGCTAACGTGTCTTTGAGGCCGCGAAGAAATTCGCGGAATCCCGGGGCTTCGCTTTCTTGCTGCTTCGGCGTTTTCACCAGGGTGGCGACCGCCGCTATGGACAGGATCGACAGGAACGGAATGACGGCCAGCGGAAGATACCACACGACCATCGCCAGGGCGGACCCCAGCACCGGACTGACCACCTTGCCGAATGTATTGGACGTTTCGATAATGCCAAGCGAATTGCTTACCTCATCATCGCTTTTGAACATATCGCCTACAATCGGCAAGACGATCGGGAAAGCTCCTGCCGCTCCGATCCCCTGAACGAATCTCCCCGCCAGAATCGTCCAATAAGCGCCGGTACTGAGCAACCAGGCCCCTAGCCCGGAGATCGCGCCGCCGATGGCCGTTATGGACAAGCCGATCAGGATGATCTTCTTCCTGCCATGCTTATCGGATAAGTATCCCGCAATGGGAATACACAGGATTGAGATAGCAGCGTATACCGTAATAATAAGGCTTGTTTGTATGACGGTAATGGCCATTTTTTTCTGCATGAGCGGCAGTACGGGTATCAGCATCGAATTAGCCAATGTCATAATCAAAGGGATGCTCGCCAGTGCAGCCAAATCCCATTTTTTCTTCTCCATCGCGCGTCTGGTCCCCATTCGATATAAGGCTTACACCTCAATAATGACGGGCAGAATCATCGGACGTCTGCGCGTTCGCTCCAAGATGAGACTGCCGCAGCTTTTGCGGATGACATGCTTCAGCACCGACCACTTGCGATTCTCGCCCGCCAGCAGCTCCGAAACGTCCGCTGTTACTCTCTGATTCAACTCAGCCAGCAACGCCTCTGATTCCTTGACGTGCACGAACCCCCGTGTAATAATCTCCGGTCTGGATAACAAGGTACCCTCATCGCTGCTGAGCGTCACCACGACAATCAAAATGCCATCCTCCGCCAAATGTTTGCGGTCCCGCAATACGACGTTTCCGACATCGCCGATGCCCAGACCATCGATCAGCGTATTGCCCGCGGTCACCTTGCGGTTCTGTTCAGCACCATGCCGGGTAACGTCCAGCACGTCGCCATTGCGCATAAGGAATACGTCATTGCCATCCATGCCTACGGATTGAGCCAGCTCCTTATGCCGGGACAACATTCGATACTCTCCGTGAATGGGCACAAAATAGGCTGGCTTCATTAAAGTAAGCATCAGCTTAAGCTCTTCCTGACTGCCATGACCGGATACATGCATCCCCGTCGATGATCCTGAGCCATGAATCACGTAGGCGCCTCGCAGATACAATTGATCCAGAACGGCAGCTACGCTGCGTTCGTTGCCTGGAATGGGCGATGACGCGAAGATGACCGTGTCCTCAGGCAGCAGATCCATTTGGGCGTAATTGCCGTTGGCTAGTCGCGATAGTGCCGCCATGGGCTCCCCTTGACTTCCCGTGCACAGAATGGCAACCTTGTCCCTTGGGAGCTCGCTCGCAACCTTAACATCGATAAGCATGCCCTCGGGCATCGTCAAATAACCATAATCCAGCGCGACGTTCACGACATTAACCATACTTCGTCCCATCAAAGCAAGCTTGCGCTCCGTACGGATCGCCGCGTCGACCACCTGCTGCAGGCGACTCACGTTAGAGGCGAACGTTGACAGGAATACGCGATGCCTGGCCTTCTGGAACGCCTCCATGATCTTGTCTCCGACCAAGCTCTCGGAAGGCGTGAACCCCGGTCGCTCGGCATTCGTGCTTTCCGATAGAAGCACAAGAACTCCTTCTTCGCCAATTCGAGCCATTTTATGAATCTCGGGATATTGCCCATTCGCCGGAGAAAGATCAAACTTGAAGTCCCCCGTATGGACGACCCGGCCGACCGGCGTATCGAGCACAATGCCAAGGCAATCGGGGATGCTGTGGTTGGTTCTGAAGAAGCTTAGCGTCAATTTGCCTAACGCAAGCTCGGAAGCCGCCGTAATTTCGTGAAGTTCGGTTTTCTTCAGGCGATGCTCCTTCAACTTCAACTCGATAAGGCCAAGCGTGAGACGGGTCGCATACACCGGGACGCGAAGCTGCTTGAGAAAATAAGGGACGCCGCCGATATGATCTTCATGTCCGTGCGTAATGACGAGGGCCCGTACTTTATCTTTGTTTTGCAGCAGATAGCCGATATCCGGGGTAATCAAATCAATGCCGAGCAGGCTTTCATCCGGGAATTTCGAGCCACAGTCGATGACCACAAGATCGTCGCCGTATTCAACGACGTACATGTTTTTGCCGATTTCGAATACGCCGCCCAACGCAAAAATCGAAAGGCCGATTTTCGTGTCATTATCTGTAGGATTCGCTTCCATTGAGGACCTCCAATTACATTAATGCCACTATTATGTGTATCTCGGGCAGGCGGCTATACGCTGTTTCGCATGAAAGAACGCTTTGATCAGCTTACAAATTATCTAATTTAAGAAATGGCTTTATATAAAAAAGAGGCCTGCTTGGCCTCCGTCCGTCCCGTATATTAACCTGCATATGTGCGAGCAGCTAACCCTCTTCCGCCGGATTAATAATCGCCAGCACTTGATGATCCTCCCACTTCCCGTTAACCAATAAGTTGCTTCGCGCAATCCCTTCCTTATGGAAGCCGGCCTTCTCAAGCACCCGGATTGACCCGGGATTGTTAGGCGAAACCTCACCTACGATCCGATGGAACTTCAGTTCTTCAAAAGCATACTTCACGACCAGCTTTACTGCGTCCGTCATATAGCCTTTGCCGTTATTAGCCTGGTCCAGACTATAGCCGATCATGCAGCTCTGAAGCGGTCCTCGGGCTACGAAGGATAACGTTATGCTTCCAATAATTCGATCATCATCCTTATGGCAAATCACGAAAGAATATCGCCGATCTTCCATCCTGTCTGTCTTGCTCTTTATTACCAACTGAAGCTGATGCTCCTCTGTATAAAAAGCTTCAGGGGTACTCGGGGAAAACTGTTCAAAGAACGTCCGGTTGCGCTTATTCATTTCGGCTAGTTCCGCAGCGTCCGCTTCTTCCGGGAAACGAACGTAAATTCGCTGCTCTGACATCTGCACCATCCTTTCTAATAAACGAGTCTCTGGATCGACAAGCTCGGAAACTTATCAATTCCTGTGTGATCAAAAAACAAGCGCGTTATCCAATTTGGATAACGCGCTTGTTGCTGGTATCGGGATGACACGATTTGAACATGCGACCCCCTGGTCCCAAACCAGGTGCTCTACCAAGCTGAGCTACATCCCGTAAAAATGGCGCGGCCTAAGAGATTCGAACTCCTGACCTTTTGATTCGTAGTCAAACGCTCTATCCAGCTGAGCTAAGGCCGCAAATAGAAAAAATGGAGCGGAAGACGGGAATCGAACCCGCGACCCTCGCCTTGGCAAGGCGATGCTCTACCGCTGAGCCACTTCCGCAAATCATGGTGCGGTCAAGAGGACTCGAACCTCCACGTCATTGCTGACACTAGAACCTGAATCTAGCGCGTCTGCCAATTCCGCCATGACCGCATATGGATTTGTATGGTGCGGTTGAGAGGACTCGAACCTCCACGGGCGTACGCCCACTACCCCCTCAAGATAGCGTGTCTGCCATTCCACCACAACCGCATAT
>NZ_BDQX01000289.1:0-694 GCF_003112455.1 Paenibacillus agaridevorans | reverse complement strand
CGAACCTTCGACACCCTGATTAAAAGTCAGGTGCTCTACCAACTGAGCTAATGGCTCTTAATAAGATGGCTGGGGATTCAGGGATCGAACCTGAGAATGACGGAGTCAAAGTCCGTTGCCTTACCGCTTGGCTAATCCCCAACACTAAATATTTCGTTATAGGTGTTCATATGGGGCGATCGAGGGGAATTGAACCCCCGAATGTCGGATCCACAAACCGATGCGTTAACCACTTCGCCACGACCGCCATATGTGGTGCCGCCGAGAGGACTTGAACCCCCAACCTACTGATTACAAGTCAGTTGCTCTACCAGTTGAGCTACAGCGGCATATTCATGTTATATGGTGGCTCGGGACGGAATCGAACCGCCGACACGAGGATTTTCAGTCCTCTGCTCTACCGACTGAGCTACCGAGCCAAGATGAGTGGCGGAGCTGACGGGATTCGAACCCGCGGTCTCCTGCGTGACAGGCAGGCATGTTAGGCCTCTACACCACAGCTCCACATTATGTTTATCAGAATACAACCAAGGTAATTTGGTTGCGGGGGCAGGATTTGAACCTGCGGCCTTCGGGTTATGAGCCCGACGAGCTACCGAGCTGCTCCACCCCGCGTCATTAAGGAAATCCTATGGTGGAGGATGACGGGATCGAACCGCCGACCCTCTGCTTGTAAGGCAGATGCTCTCCCAGC
>NZ_BDQX01000288.1 GCF_003112455.1 Paenibacillus agaridevorans | reverse complement strand
TTCACTTCTTTTTCCAATTGTGTTATCATACCTATAAAGAAGCCGAGTGCGGCAAACACTCGGCTCAACAATTGGCTTGGATGGGATTTCCCTTCTGAGTTGTTCAGAAACAAAACCCACCTTCGGCGGTCAACCTTGGGGTGGGTTTTTACTTTCTCTTGTTGTTAGAATTGATGTATGTTAGTAGTGCAAGGATAAATGATCCGAACAGAAACATGATCGTTATGGCATCCTTAACCTCCATGGCCTCACCTCCTTTCGAAGGGAAGCCATGCCCACCCAAGATTCAATTGTCTTTCCTATTGTACCATCTTGTTCCAAATTGGTGAAGAACAATTGTTCGTTTTTCATTGATCTGAACTCGCTAATTTCGTCTAACGTTTCTTATATTCACGACGCCCGACGTAGACGGGTGTGTCCGGCTGATTCAGCTTCCCTGCCAATATCATCTGTCCGGACCGAGGGCAATAGCCCGATGCGTGAATATGGTGTTATCCGAAGTTACCCTTCTTCATTGACTAATCTTAATAATAGCTCTTCTGATTCTTCATTTTGTTTGATAATTAACTTAAGTTCTTTATTATGCTCTTCTAAATTCATTAATTCTTTATTATATTCTGTAGAGACTTGTAAGCTTCTTACTCCTTGTAGTTTTAAAGGATACTGGCTTGCCATCTTGATCCCTTCGCCTTCAAGTATATATTCAATTGGTTCTTGTTCCTCTTCTCTATTACCAATATGTTGAATATATAAAGAATCAAAAGTACTCTCTCCTCCATCGAAAATAGTGTATGTGGCTGCCCAAGTTTCACCTTTAGCAAAGTAAACTAATATACTATCTTTGATTGTTACAATATCTTGTGATCCTGATTTACAACCGGTAATTAAAAGTACAATAATGATTATAATAAAATGTATTTTCTTCAATTTAGTTAGCTCACTTTCTTGTATCATGGGTAATTTCTGATAACGTTTCATATATTCACGTCGTCCGACGTAGTCGGATGTGTCCACAGCAACTGCTTCTCCGAAGCTGCTTCAGGGACCGAGGGCGAATGCCCGATGCGTGAATATGGTGTTATGGGATGTTGACGACTCCCCCTGAATTGCAATCAAATGTGTATTCATTCTTTCATATTATTTGTTCTTATTATTC
>NZ_BDQX01000287.1 GCF_003112455.1 Paenibacillus agaridevorans | reverse complement strand
CCATAGGCGTTAGTAACGCTTATGGCTCCAAAAAGTAGGTGACGAGCAACTGTAGTCGTTAAAAACGCCAATGGACCGGATAGTAACTCTGATTAGCAGCCATAGGCGTTAGTAACGCTTATGGCTCCAAAAAGTAGGTGACGAGCAACTGTAGTCGTTAAAA
>NZ_BDQX01000286.1 GCF_003112455.1 Paenibacillus agaridevorans | reverse complement strand
GCTTGTGTGATCTCGACGGGTAAGCTATTCATGCGACGTGAAAGCTGCGACTTGCTGATGCTTTGCACTTGAAACTCGGCCTGAAACTCTTCATCCGAGCGAATGGCACTCTCTATGGTACGAAGGGAGTCCCAGTTCAGCAATTGCGCGGTGATAAAAAGTTTGAGCAGATGAACCGTTTTGAGCTGTTTCCGATAATCCAGAAAAGGGGCAACAAAATCTTGCAAAGGTAAAAGAGAAAGACATTGACGAACGACCTGTTTATCCGCTACACTCATTACGGCTACTCCTTTGTATGGGTGTATGGATTGGTATCCTACCTCACTACAATGGAGTTTTATTTATGTCCCGTCCATGAAAAACGAACATAAAATTACAAATTTAGCTAATTTATGAAACTATATTTGAAGTGTAAGCTTTGATGCAACGCTAGTGGAAATCCTCCCTCTAATCAGCCCCAATCGCCGGACTCGGGGTAGTCTCACCCCGATTAAAGGGCACTTTTCCCTCTAATCCGGGCCATTAGCCTGATTCCCCCCCGATTATAGGGAGCTTTTCCCTCTATTTTGCTCTGCGGTATACGATTGGCCTCTCCTCGTACTCGCACTTGCACTTGCACTTGCACTTGCACTTGCACTCGTATTATCATCCGTTAAACCTGATATTTTATAAATGTTATACTAACAATGAAAAGCCTTCCGGCTCCAGCATCCGGAAGGCTCTTTGGTCTACACCAACTTATAAGTAACAAACTTCTTTGCGGCGATTGAACATGTAATCCGATTGTCCGCCGCATCAACCGCCCCCTGTTGCTCCTCAATGATATTGGTGATTATCGCACCCTTGATGGGTATCGGTGCAGACAGGATGACTTCCGAAGTTTGAGACTCCACATTGTATAACCGAATAATAGGTTGATTGCCGTCCTCCGACCATTTCTGAGCGGATAACATGACGTCGCCCGCCAGCTTGATCAGGCTGTCCTTGGTAGGGAGACGGGACTTCGACACGTTGGGATCCGGCAGCTTAAACAGTCCGCCATGCGATGTATCCTGCACCCAGGACCTTCCCTTGTTCCATTTGTCCTCATCGATCGGGAGCAGCTTCGTCAATAACCCTTGATGATAGAGCTCCGCCTCTTGATAAAGCCGGGTAGCGGATTCCTCCGCAAAAGGCCTCAATGCAAGCTCCAACCTATGTAGTCCGATGCACTGGGCTTTCGGCTGATAATCCTGCTCCATGTACACGGTCTCTCTCAGATGGATTGTTTCTACACTGCGAAGCAGCGTTACTCCAGCCGTTCTGCCCTCGTTCAGCATCTCATAATCATGCAGGCCTTTAGCAAAAATCGCCGAACCGCCGCTGTTGTACACAGGGGCAAACCACTTCCAAAACGGCTGCGAATTCGCATCCCGCTCCCATTCCTTTCCGCAGTCCCAGCTTCTCTTCACGACATCGAGCTGTCCGCCCGCCAGCACGTGCAGCGCCGCATCCTCCGACGGGAACAGCATTCGCAGACGATGATCCTTGACTCCGTTGTCTACCTGCACCCGTATGTCCAATCGTTCGGAAGCCGCGTCAAGCCTCAGCGTCACTTCGAAGACGCTAGGCGCCGTCTCCTCCGACATGCTCTCCTTCGAGGCATCCAGCCCGATAGGCAACTGCCAGACGAATCGGTAGACGGCTTCCTGATAAAGTGAATTGTCGGTTCTGGATACCCACTCGACGGGTCCGTCCCAAATCCGATCGCCTTCGCCGTCTTGCACCTTTTTAAACACGTACAAGTCCCCGCGGTCGCCGACGTTCTGTATTTGCCCTTGATTGCTGAGCCGGCGCCCCGACTTCTTGTGCAGCACATGGAACGTGCCATTGTCTTGCAGCTCGACCCTGAGCTGGTCGTTCTCCAGAATCGAAGGCAGCGGATTCGGGGCATCCTGCAGCCTTGCCGCCTCTTGATTCGACTGCCGCCGATCCGTGGCATCCTGCAGAACTGCCCCTTCCCGATGCTGGCGCACGCGATACGTCGCATACCCTAGCGCCGGCACGTGCGGCTGCCATTCGATTTCGCAGCGCTTTACGCCGATAACGCCGGGCAAATTAATGGGACTAATTACTTGCACGCGGCTTGGCGCTTCCGATACCAACCTATAGGGAATTCGCTGTCCGTTCTCGTCCTCGATGGAGAAGGACTCCACCTTCTCGTCTTCCAGGAAATAAACGGGCGTTCGGATGACCCTCGTGGCTTCCAACTGCGACGTATTGACGACGAGCAGCTTCTGGTCGTCCCGTTCGTACGCGTTGCCATCAACCTGCCTCGCGATGATCCCTAGCTTGCGGTCGATGATGGTTTCCGTCAGCTCCTTTACGCGCCGGAACCGGTCCATCATTTGATCGTGCACGGCGTCTTGGCTGCAGCCGCATATACTGTCGTGCGGGTGGTTCTCCATGTATAATTTCCAGACGTAACGGATGGCTTCCTTATCGTAAGAATCCAGGTCCAGCATGGCGCACCATGTCGACAGCGGCTCCAGCCACTTCTCGATTAAATCATGACATTCCAGATTCGCTTGCTTGATATAAATTCGGCTCGATAACGTGCCGGCAAGGATATTGTATTCGGGCGCTTCCCGAAGCTCGCCTTGCAGGACGGGATAAGTCCCTTCCGGCTGCTCTCCCATTTCCCGCTGTACGCTCTCTACATAATCCGGCAGCGTGCTATGCAAGACATCAATATCGTCGCCGTACAAGCTGCGCAGCCGCTTTAAAACCTCGGGGAGATTTTCCTGCGCCTCCAGATGATCGACTCCGTTCATCATGGGATAATGCGATGTCGGATTGATTTTCTCTTCGCGTTCCCTGATCATGTCGAAGACGGCTTGCAGCTGATCCGGATCGCTAGGCAAACGCTGCGCGCTGTTATACCAATAATAAAGCTGAAGCGCCGTTACCTCCGAGCCGTCAGGGGACTGCCATCGAAAGAACGGGCTGCCGTGCTTGCCGGCATCGTAGGCGCGGCCGAACACGCAGTTGTCGATGCCTATGTCCTTGAACAGTTGCGGCATCTGACCGATCAACCCGAAGTGATCCGGCAAATA
The DNA here is from genome assembly GCF_003112455.1 of Paenibacillus agaridevorans. Taxonomy (GTDB): domain Bacteria; phylum Bacillota; class Bacilli; order Paenibacillales; family Paenibacillaceae; genus Pristimantibacillus; species Pristimantibacillus agaridevorans. Next base: position 49,923 of record NZ_BDQX01000286.1, on the reverse strand, counting down.
ACCGACCTTCATCTCTCCGCCCAGCCTGCGCGATGCGCTGATCCCTTCCATCAGACTGCGGATGGTAGACTCCGCGCTCGTCAAATACAAATCGTTCTGTTGATACCAGGGACCGATCAGAATTCGGCCTTCCCGAATCAACCGTTCCATACGCGGCTTCTGATGCGGACGCAGCGCGTAGTAATCTTCCAGCACGATCGTCTGCCCGTCGAGATGGAACGACTTGAATTCGGGATCGCGGTCGAGCAGGTCGAGCAGCTTGTCGATCAACTGGACCAAACGATATCGGAATTGTTCGAACGTCATGTACCATTCGCGGTCCCAATGCGTATGCGCGATGAAATGATAGGTTTTTTTCCGTGTCATGCCACTGTCCTCCATGGTTCGGAAACTCCGAATTAATGAACCGCTTCAATTGTAATGATCTGTTTGGGCTTAAAATGCAAGGTCGCGCCTCTGCCGTCCGACGCACCAATCTGAACGGGTTCCTTGCGGTTTTCCTCCAAATCCAGTACATAGGCTTCTTTGACAGGACGATCGAGCTGAAATGTCACAGAATGCTCGGATTCCGACGGGTTAAAGCCACGAAGAAGCGTTCCGTCGCGTCCTTCCGTCCTCTTAAGCGCGGACAGCACAATCGGGTTTTCCGGCGTATCGAGGCTGACAAAAGAGTGAACAAGCGGCATCGTTCCGGCATGCTTGCGCATCTGAACCGCGCGCGCCGGCAGATGATGCTCGGCGGATCGCTGCCAAGCTTCCCCGCTTTGCGCGCCGTCCCCCGCATGCGGGATAAGCGCCAGCCGGTACGTCAGCTCTCCCTGGCATTGCGCCTCCGGCGTCTTGAACATCGGACCTGCTCCGCCGCGGATGGTTCGCAGGTCCGGAGAACCCAGATAACCGACGGAACGGACAAGCGTGACGAGAATATCGCCGCTAGGCGTCACCTCGTATTCGGGAAGACCGTAAGGAGCAACCGCAAAGCCATACGATCCGCACGGACTCGTGACTCCCGCCAGACCTTGGTTTGGATGGACGCCGACGGCATCCTCAATCCAGCGATCATCGGAGGGCTGAGCAACCTTCGTTGACCGTCTAACCATATCGAAGGCAGAGGATGCCCATGATTGCGCGGCCCCAATGCCGGTCGCAATCTTCACGCGCAGGCGATGATCGCCGACCTGATTGTCGAAGCGCGCCGTCACGCCCACCCAGCGGTCGTGTTTGCCAAGGCTGAGCTCCGTCGTCAGGAGACATTCACGTCTGGTCGATAAACGCCGCTTGCGGTCGCTCTCCAGTCCGACAGGCAGCTGCCAGCTTTGCGCGATACGGAGAGCCCCCCTTGCCGGACCGTCTTCCGTCACGGAGATGGAAGCCTGCAGGCCCGCCGTAGAGAAGCGCTCGTCGAACAAAGGCGGCGAGAAGGTATAACCGTCGCCGATATCGCCTCCATCCTCGTATACGAGCACATTGTCGTACTGCCGTCCGCTTATCTTGTCAAGAAGCCGAACGCTTCCGTTCTGGCCGACCTCTACCCGAAGCCACTCATTCTCGAGCGCATGTCCATCCACTAACGTGCGTTCATCCAGGGAGGCCATCCGAACAGGCGTCGCGGTAAAGGTCCCGTAACCGAGAGCCGGCAGCTCATGGGGGACAAAGCGCACAGTCGCCTTGCGAACGAACGCCAGGCCGACCAGAATGCCCTTCTCCTCCGGCGCTACGGCGGCTTCCAGCAAGCCGAGATCCCGGACCTCGTCGTCGGGATGATTGCCGGCAATCAGCTCCCGCTTCATATCCACCCATTGCGAAGGCAGCACGCGGCCTTCGCTGTCGCGGATTTCGAAAAAACGAATATCCGCGTCGGCATCCGGAAGCATCAGCTCCACGGTCACCGTATCCTTGCGGCCGCGCTCCAGCGGGTTAAATACATGGAACACAATCGCCTCGTCCGGCAAGGCTGACGTATCGATTTCCGACGCGATATAACGGAGGGATTCATCCGTCAGCTGCCCCGCGATTTCCTGGGCCCATTCGAAGCGGGTCATCATCTGCCGATGCACTTCGTCGCGACTGCATCCGCATATGGAGTCGTGGGGATGGTTCTGGAGCAGGTATTTCCAGGACTGCGCGAGCAGCTTATCCGGATAAGCGCCTCCCATGCCGTGCCATATAGCCGAGAACGGCTCCGCCCATCGTTCCAGCTCAAACTGCACCTTCGCGTTGAACTGCTTGAGGGGCATTCTGGAGGATAACACATTGGCCAACAGAAAGTTGATCGAGCCGTCCACGGAGCGATTGGTATCCCTCAACTCGCCGACGGCCGTATACAACCCATCCGCTATGCTTTCCGTCTCCGCCTTCGCGGAGGCCAGAAACTGCTCCATCGTGCTGTGGATCAGCTTGTATCCCGGAAAGCGCGGCGCCAGCTTGTTTATGATTTCGCTCAAATCGTCCTGCGGCTCCATATGGTCCACGCCCACCATGACAAGAACCGACGAAGCTTTTGTCGGAGGCAGCAGATGCCCCTCAAACAGCTCCCGCAGCTGTCGTTCGGCTTTGTCTATGTCGGCGTGCAGGCGGAAAACGCTGTTATAACCGAGCGCATTCGGAAACCGGTAAGCAAACAGCGTCGTTCCGTCCGCGCCCTTCCACTTCAGCTCTGTGCCCGACTCCGGGACGACCTCTCCGAGCCCTCGCCAGAACACGGCCTCCTTCATGCCGAAACCGTCCAGAATTTGCGGCAATTGCGAGATATGGCCGAACATATCGGGCAAGTAGCCAAAGCGCTGGCTGCCTCCCATCTCCTCGGCGATCCGAATGCCCAATTGAAAATTCCGAATAAGCGATTCGCCGCTGACAAGCGATTCGTCAGGCTGCACATACCAGGGGCCCAGCTTGATCCTGCCCTCCGTTATATAACGCTTCAACTTTTCCCGGTCTTCCGGATGAATTTCCAGATAGTCGTCCAGCACGCTGCTTTGCCCATCCAGATGGAAGCTCGCGTATTCGGGGTCCCGCTCCAGAATCGCCAGCAGCTTGCCGACCAGCCGGGTAAGGCGAATGCGGAACTCCTGGTAAGGCAGATACCATTCCCGGTCCCAATGCGTATGCGGGACAATGTGTACGTTTATCATCGTTGCTCCTCCGATTGATATTGTTTTTTCATGCCGAAGAACGTATAAGGATCCAGAGGCTCCAGCGAAATTTCCGGCCGTTCCGCCGCAATCGTCTCCAGCAGCTCGACCAGAAACGACGGAGATGCCAGCACCGTGCGATAGACGATAAATTGCGGCTCTTCCGTGGCCGCCAGGCTGCCGTAGACGACATCCGCGGCTTCGCGTATCGTTCCATAGGGTCCAATGTTGTGAAAGAGCTGCTGGAACGGCGTTCCGTCCATCTCTCCCGGTCCTTGGTACTCCTGCGTAACGACGCCATCCGGCGAAAATTCGGCGTAGGCCCTCTGGACTTCCGTGTTGATGGAATCGTAGCCATTAAGCAAAAAGCCCGTTATCGTGAGGTCGAACCGCTCGTAATACCGCCGGTTATGCGCGATCCAGGCATCCATGCCCGAAGGCAGACCCGAATGAATTCTCGGCTCCAACAAGTGGGTCGGATTTAAGTAACCCGCCCCGGAATCGCCGGATACAAATACATCCCGGTCCGATTTCGTCCGGTAGACGTAATCGAAAACTTGCGGAACCCGCTCCGACAGGTTGGGATTGAAGCCCCAAGCAAGCGGAAGCTCCCCTCTTCGCGGGTCGTCCCACAGGACGCCGACATGGGCGTTCAGCCATGCCGCCGAATCGTAATCCCCCATATAGAACATGACGTAAACCTTTCCCCGCTCAGGCTTTCGTGCCGCCAAGGCCGATCTTGATTGCTCATACCTTTCCCTGAGCGGATAATGGCGGTGGATCGAAGCGTTCGCCATGCCGGACAAACCGTAAGCGTCCGCGTCCATGATCGCATTGTAGCAAGATAGGATTTCCGCATGCCGCCACTCCGTCTCGATCGCGCCGTGCTTGCCGGGCCAAAGGCTGGACTCCGTATATTTGACATACCAGGGGGTGAAGCCGCCGACTGTGAAGATGACGTTCCCGCCACTGTTGCGGTATTGGCTCAGCAAAATGTCCTTCATCGTTCGCAGGTCGGCGCCTGGCGGCTGGTCGGGATCATCGCCGGGCGTCTCGTCGTCCCATGGGCTGAGATCAAAGAAGAAGGCTTTGCGAGCGATATAATAGTCGTGATTGGAAAGCATCGTATTGTTCAAATCCGGATACCATTCCCCGTCCGGAATCCATCGATGGCCGTCCAGATAAAAGGCAAGCAGCGTCGGGTCGCACAATCCGGCGTCCAGGTAGTTCTCCTTGGCCCAAAGGTAGGCGTCGCACTTGGCGCTGCCCGTGCTAGGCGACCCGCTGCCCGGAATCGTGCCGGTTCCAGAGAATAGACCGACCAGGCTGCGTTTGACGGGAAGACGTCGATCCCCGGCAATAAATTGACTGTAGAACGATCCCGGCGACGGATCGTATCGTACCGGCAGCAGCCCTTCGACGCCGCAAATCGTAGCGGCTACATTCGATGTGGCCGGCACCTCGTCATCCCACAGCACGACGCCCTTCAACCAAGGCTCGAAGGCATCCAACAATTCATACCAGTCTTTCAGCTCGTGCCAGTCCTCTTCTGACAGAAACCCATCCGCGGATCGGTAATGCTTCAGCCAGTATTCGTCCGTCTCATCCATGAACGTCATATATAACCTGCAGCAATCCCGATTAACCAACCCCTGCAAGGCGGAAACAGCTTTCAATAAGTCGTATCTCAGCTTGCTGTTTTCGGGACCGGTGAAGGAATGGATATAAGCCGAGGCCTGAAAATGGTACATCGCGATCCTCCTCGTTGATTCCTTGCCGTTTGGAAACGGCAGCCCTTATGGGCATCTTTATTGTAGGATGATCGTCCGCAATTAGACATTGATTATCCTACACAAACCTTTCATTATCCTACGGCAACGCTTTCATTCCTTAAGGAAACGCAATTCATTGCAAGTTCCGCGAACTTTGTTGCAAGCGGATACAAACTGCGTAGAATTTTGAAACGTGTGCGTAGAATTCTGAATTTCGCAGCTGTCGCTCTCCTTTTATACTAGGGTCTATCAAGTTCATCTTTAAAAAATCAGCATTGACTCGGAAAGGAGGAATTTCATGGAATTAAAAGTCGTAGCAATCGGTCTCCGCATTCATGGAGAGTACGCGATTCAAGAAATACTGAAAGCCGACAATGTCCGACTGGTCGCCGTCATGGAGACGGAGGAACGCTGGCAGACCGTTGCGGATCGGTATGGGGTGCCGTTCTACCAGGATTATTCGCTGATGCTGGACGAGGTGGACTGCAATACGGCGATCGTCTGCTTGCCCAACGATCTCAAGACCGATGCCGTCATCGAATGTCTGAAGCGCGGCAAACATGTCATCTCGGACAAACCCGTCTCGATCACCGAAGAGGAGCTGGAGCTGCTGGAGCGGCAGATTGCGGTCTCGGACGCCGAGTTTTCGGTTCTACTGACCGAGCGGTTCAATCCGCTGTACGTGAAGGCCAAGGAATTGATCGATCAAGGAGCGATCGGCGATATCGCGGGCTGCATCATGATGCGTCCGCATGAATCGACGGCTCAGCGCGAGGAGCCCTGGATGTACGAGAACGCCCGCAACGGCGGCCTGATCGTGGATCTGATGATCCACGACATCGACCTGGCCTTGTGGATGAGCCGCGGCGAGGTACGCGAAGTGATGGCCCGTTCGCTGCATACCCGTTTTTTCGCGGACAAGCCGGATTACATCGACTTCGCTCAGGCGCTGTTCGTCCTGGAGGGAGGCGCCACGGTTCATATTGAGGCGGATTGGCTGACGCCGCGCAATACGTCATGGGATTGCAGAATGTTCGTCGTCGGTACGGACGGCACGATCGAAGTGCTGATCAAGACCGGCGAGGTGATCTTATGCACGCATGACCGGAATCACCGCAATGTGATGGAAGAGGTGCAAGAGTACGACAGCGTATGTCTGGACTTCGTTCGCAGAATCCGCGGCGAGCAGCCGCAGGTTCTATCCGCCGCGGACTGCATCGCGTCGGCAAGAGCCGTCTTGCTGGCGCGCAGATCCAGTCATTCGGGTCAATTGGAATCCGTTAGATAAAGCCTTACATTCGATCGTATCGGAGGGTGCTTTATGACAATGACAATGAACCGATTGCTTAAGCTGTTCCTAATATTTGCGCTCGTTATAACCGGCTTGATGACCTACCAGTCCAAGCAGGCCGACGCCGCTGCCTACCCGGTCATCTACACGTTCGATCTGCGGCAGATCTCGGGCTCGTTCAACACGGCCGAATCTTACGATATCAAGCTTTTTGTCACCACGCTGCAAGGGATTGTCAACCAAAAGGGGCCGCGGCTGTACGTCTACAATTCCTTTTACGTACAGACCCCGTCCATCACGTCCGTGCAATCGCTGCAGATCGACGAGAAGTGGCTGGAAACCTTTCGCAAGCCGGGACAGTGGTTGAGCGAATATACGGTAAGCCCGATTGCCACGCTCGAAGCGCTGGTCGATACGTTCCGGGCCGACCTGGGCGGACTTGTCGTCTGGGATCCCAAAGTCCATGCCACGGCCAACGTGGCAACGACCATCGCCGGCATCGAGCGGACGCCGGCCGTCATGGGAGGCGGGCGCCTCTACACCCGCTTGACCTCCGCGCCGAACGGCCTGACCGTCGCGCGCAATCTGGCCGGACAATTCAGCGGCGCCAATGCCAAGACGGACGCCTATGTGTGGGCAAAGCAGCAATATTTGGATACGGGACTTGCGAATGCAGGCGTGCTTGGCTACATCGAAGACGCGTACGCGATGCTGCCCGCCACTCACTCGCAGGAATACGTATCCGCAAGAGACATACTCGTCATGCGCAAGGGCTTCGTATTCGACCTGAGCCCTTGGGGCGACGAACGGCCTTTCGATGCCCCCAATCAGACGCTTGGCAAGGATCTGGAAACCTTCCTCGCCATCCTTCAGTCGGCGTACGCCTTGCATGGGAACAAAACCATGATCGAGGTTTACGGATTTTTCCCATGGTGGGACAAATATTCGACTTACGGCGGCAAAGGGTCCCATACGGAGTTCGAGGGCGAATGGAAGACGGTCGAGCTGCTCTCCAAGTACAACGCAGCCATCGTCAGCATCCTCGATACGATGGGCGACTCCAATATGTCCGTTCATTGGTGGTCGCCCGTCGCGACGAATTTAAAGCCGGCGAACGAGGCCGGCAGCCGTCCTATTCTCGCCAACAAAACCTATATCCTGTGGGGAATGGGCGATCACGACTCCTCGACCGTCCATTATCAATTCCCTTACGTGTGGAATGCGGACCCTGCCAGGGGCAAGACGCCGATTGCGTGGAATATCGTGCCTGCCACCCGAAACGCCGGGGACATCATGCAATTCCTCTACGATACGGCAACGCCGGGCGACTACCTGGTTGCGGGCGCCGGTGCGGGCGGGTATGCCAATCCGGACTTCATTAAGGATGTCTCCGTCTGGAAGGGTTGGAACGAGCAAATCTACCGCTCGACGGGCTATACGATGTCCGGATTCGTCCTGAACGGCAACGCCGGGGTCGTCTCTCCGTCCTCGGAGGAGGTATACCGCTGGTTCTCGAACGACCTGTCCCTGGTCTACAATCCCAATCTCAGCTCGCCCAAGCCGGATGTACGAAGCACGAACATGGTCGTGATGGGCGATAACGTGCCGATTGCCACCAACAACGTCAATGCGCAGGCCGCCCAAATTTACAGCGCGACGGCAGCGTTGACAAGCCCGGGAACGACGCCCAACTTCCTGTACATCAAGCCCGCTTTCACCTCAACCGAATATATCAGTCAGGTCATGAAGAAGATCAAGGCCGAACATCCGGAGTATAACTACGAAGCGGTTGATCCGTATACCTATGCTTCGCTGATCAGACAGAAGGTCAAGGGCAATGTGTCCAATGACGCCATTATCCTGGATCTCCAGCTTCCGGATCAGATGATCGCCGGCCAGAAGTATACGGCATCCGTCACCGTCCGCAATGTCGGCAGCGCCGCATGGACGGAGGCTAACCTGTTCAGATTATCCGCAACCGCGGACAATGCGCTCGTCTGGAGCGACTTTCCTGACGGCGGCTATTCCTTGGCTGCCGGCAATCAGCGTGTCTTTTTGGCATCGTCGGACAGCGTCGCGCCGCAGCAGACCAAGACGTTCACCTTTCAGGTGCAGGCGCCGACAACGCCCGGCAGCTACCTGTTCGGCACTTCGATGATTCGAGATGGCGTGGCCGCTTTCGGCGACAACCGCAAGAAGACGGTTCAGGTCATCCCGGTTCCGGCCAATGCGGCGCGCATCACAGCCGTCACCGTACCGTCAGTCATGAACGAGGAGCAAGTATCCGCGGTGTCCGTCACGGTAAAAAACATCGGCACCAGCACATGGACGGCCGCCAACAACTTCAGACTTGCCGCTATTCCGGACAGCAACCAGGTGCTGTGGAGCGGGTTCGGCAGCGGCGGCGGATACAGCAGCGGCGTCAATAATCAGCGCGTTTACCTAGGCGCCGCGGACAGCATCGCGCCAGGCGGGAGCAAGACGTTCAGCTTCTCCATCGCGGCGCCGCGAACGAGAGGCGTCTACAGCTTCGCGGTCCAGATGATCAAGGACGGCACCGCTCTCTTCGGCGATACGGGGGTATACGACATCCGTGTCACGCCGGGCGGCGCTTCCGCCAACGATGCGGTTAGCTTCCATGACAATATCCCCGAATACGTGGCGCCAGGCGACGTCGTCCCCGTCTCCGTCAGCTTCAGGAACACGGGAACGAACGACTGGACCCGCGCGGGCAACTACACGCTAAAGAGCGCCAGTACCAATCAATTGACCTGGAGCCGCTTCCCTTACGGCGGCACGAGCGTCAGCGCAAGCAATCAGAGCGTATACATGAGCTCGTCGGAGCGTATTAAGACCGAACAGGCGAAGACCTTCTCCTTCTTCGTGACCGCGCCGAGCACGCCGGGCAACTACACGCTTTCGATGCAGTTAAACAACGGCAGCGCAGGCTTCGGCACCGCGAAGACCTTCACCATTCGCGTCGCCGACCCAAGGGATGCGAAGTTCGCGGGGTGGGAAGTGCCGACCGTTATGGCGGCCGGCAGCAAGGCCGGTGTGAGCATCGATGTTCAGAATGCCGGGGCGAACGAGTGGACGGAAGCGAATATGTACAGGCTTTATGCCGGTCCAACCAATCAATTCGGCTGGAGCGACTTTGTCAGCGGCGGATACAGCCTGAGCGCGACCAATCAGCGCGCCTTTGTGCCCGGCTCGGAGACGATCGCAACCAGCCAGCGCAAGAGCTTTACATTCAGCATCCAGGCGCCGGCAACACCAGGTACCTACACCTTCAGCGCAGGCATGATTCAGGACGGAGTCGCGACCTTCGGCACCGTCAAGACCTGGACCATCAACGTGGTCGACGCTTACGAGCAACGAGTAAACGTAGGGGCATCTACGGCCTACAGTGATACTGCCGGACTCGTCTGGGCTGCCGATCAGTCTTACACGGGCGCCAATACATGGGGTTATACGACAACCACGACATCCGTTACCACAACGACGGATACGATATCGGGAACGAGCGACCAGGCGCTGTACCGCACTCAGCGTTTCGGTAGCGGAGGCAACGCGTTCGCTTACAAGTTCAACGTTCCGAACGGCACTTATAAAGTAAAGCTCGACTTCGCGGAGATCTACTACAATGCCGCCGGTATAAGGATATTCGACGTCGACATCGAAGGCGCAAACATGCTGTCGGGCTACGACAACTATACGGGAGCGCTCGGACATGACAAGGCACGCAGGTACGGCTTCGGCAACATTACCGTAACGGACGGAGTGCTGGACATCGACTTCAGCGCTCTAGCCGATGCGGCAGCCGTCAACGCCATCGAAGTGGTGCGCACGCGCTGATGATCAGGCCGACGTATTCTTTTCAACCACCATTCGTTTCAGCAGAAAGAGGGTAACTGGCAAGGAGATCGTATTTGATTAAGCAGCTATAGCCGTTGATCTTTGGAATAGCAAGTCAACGCTTCAAGCCCGTCAGGAATTGTCCTGACGGGCTTGTCGAGTTCTATGGGCGTCCGGACGCCAGACGGTGGGCCTTTCCGATCAAGACCCTATGGTTTCCAACTGTCAATTAACAAATAAATGCCTGTAAACAACAAAATGACATAGGTGAATATCCGAAAAAACCTCTGATTAACCCTGTTAAATAAAAGTTGACCCAGATACAGACCTAACCCTACAAGAGGTAGAGCCAGACCGCTTGATAGCCAGACGGTTTTACTTGTTCCGGCAAAAATGATTTGGATAAATAAACTCATTAAATAGATAAACAAATAAAAGGCCAGCGTCGTGCCTCTCAGCTTTTCTTTTGAAGTATCTGTTCCCGAAAAATACAGCAAAACGGGCGGTCCGGGCATGCCTATGCTTGCTGTCAGGGAACCTGATAATCCTCCGACAAACAAATCCTTGCCCTTATTTTGTTTGATACGAAACTTAAGTATTAATAACATGGTTAACAACAAGATAATGATGCTTATACCCATTTTCAATTTATTAATGTCTAAAAACAGAAAGGTAACGATCCCCAATGGTAGACCAATAACACTCCCCGCTATTAACCTCTTTAAAATGCCAAAATCTATATCCTTTTTTATTTTAGTTATTAGGGCCAACGATATAATGAGCGATAAAATCAAATTGATTTGAATCGCTTCCATTGGTTCGAACAAAAGAAGAAGAAATGGCGTGGCTAGAATAGAAAAGCCAAACCCCGTGCTGGTTTGCAATATGGAAGCCATCAAAATAATGATAATAAATAGAAGGATCGACATCTATTTATTGTAACAGTTTGCAATTCCGATTAAAAGAATCGCACAAAAAGCGAGGCTGCCCCGTAGATGGACAGCCTCGCCGATCAGGATCGTTTATTTGGAATCTTTGTACTGTTCTCCGCTTTCGCCTTCAAGCTTCGTATAAAAATGATTGCGGGAAGCTTCCTCAATCGCGCCATATGCCCAATGTTTGTGATCGACATCCTTCCAGGAAGGAGCAGGAACGTGAGTCAGCGGTCCGCGATTAAGAACCCGATTAATGATCGTTACGGCCTCCGCTCTGGTCAAATAACGATTCGGCTTGAAGTCGCCCTCTTCGTAACCGATCATGTATCCCGCATTCGACACGGCTGAGATTGCTTGATTTGCCCAATGTCCCGCGCCTACGTCATCGAAGCCGGATTGCGGTTCCGACGGCAATTCGAGCTCCAGCCATCTGGCAAGAATCATTGCCATCTCCGCTCTCGTAATGCCAGACTCCGGACGGAAGTTCCCTAACGTATCGCCAATCATCCACCCAAGCCCATTGAGCCGTTCAATGTTGAGCGACGCCCAGTGGCCTGCATTTACATCCGGATACAGCTGCTTAAACGAAGCCTCCGCTTCAAGCTCATTCACTCTAAACAGGATAGATGCCATCTCCGAGCGCTTAACGGATGCATTCGGTCTGAAAGTGCCGTCCGTATATCCTTTCATATAGGCGGAATGATGAGCGGACTCCGGTGTCTCCTCTTCAGCCTCTTCTTCCTCGTCAACTGGATTGACAGGGAAAATAATGACTGGAGCGCTCTTTAACTGAATAATCGTAAATGTACTGAACTTGTTGATTTCGATTTCCAGTCCGACCGGCACGCCATCCTTGTAGACGACAGTGCCTTGCTGAACAACCTTTTCCCCATCGCTGTGTTCAATGTAAATCCGCAGCGAATCAAGGAAGCTTGCTGCATTGCCAGTCGGCACTACAATACCGTTCTTGGCGAAAGGAATAAACAGCTTTGTATTGTAGTTGCTGTAGTTAGTCTCGATCTCCAGCGAGGAGCCGAGCACCTCAACTTGACGACCGCCTGCCGCAGTCCGAACGACAGATTCATTCGGAATTGCATCGTTGATTGCTTTCTGTTTGTCTGCATTTTTAACCGGTACAATACGGAAGAACAGATCCAGGAAGCTTTCATTCATTTGCGCCAGCATATCGTTGCCCATGCTCAGATGCGCAAAGTCGGTTTGAATTTCAAGCGAATTCCCGTGATCCGCCAACAAGGACATAGACTGCTGCGGAATTTCGATCGCGTATTCATCAGCCGGATCTGTATCTTCATTGACGTATATAACCGCCGGGTTGTCGGCGGTCAATGGATTGCCGGCAAACGTACCCGCGCTGGCTGCATCGAATATCGCCTTATCGATCTTGGATCCGTCGGACATTGTAATACGGTTAACGTCGACTTGCTGCTCTTGCTCTTGTTGTTCTCCGCCCTTGATATCGACTTGGCGTCCAACGGACTCGCTTATTTTGTCCAGGCTTTCGGATTTGACGATCAGCAGGAAGGTTCTGCTCTTCGTCATGCCGTTCTTGGAAATTTCGGCGGTCAGAATGACACTGACATCGTTAGCTTGACGGGCAACCGTCGCTTCAATCCGGTTGTTTAATGGCGAGTTGATCGCTATAACGTTCGGTTTGGCGGATTGCCATTGTACCTGCGTATCATGCGCTCCTACCGTTAGAACGAATACGTTGTTCGTCACGCTTTCCCAAGTATCCTGACCCTGGTACTCTACTGACAGGCGGCGCAATGCATTGTTAATCTGCTCCTCGGTCGTCAACAGCAAATCCACGATCAGCTTATCGCTTTCCAGCTTGCCTGACTCAATGATCGTAATTTGCAGCTCGTTTGTCTTAATCGGTCCCTTGACCGTAACCTCTCCGTTCGAACCCGAAGTGTTCGTCGCTCTGCCTGCTTCTTTGCCCTCGGCATCGTAGACGACGACCGTCGCGCCGTTCGGAACATCCTTGACGACGATCGTATCCTGTTGAACGCTGATACTTTCAATCTGTTCGTTCGTTGGTCTGGAGGATTGATCGCGCGCAATAAAGCTGTTTTTCTCGCTTTCCAGCTTATTCGGCTCCGTGACGCTGATCAAATATTGTACTCCCGCATCAAAGCCCGGATTCATTGCAATAACCAGATTTGTACTTCCGGATGTTGTGTTCTTCCTGGAAATAAGCAGCTTGCCCGTCGAGTCGTACACTCTGACGGTTGCTCCAGGGGCAACATCCTTAACGGTAATAACATCCTTGCTGGCGTTAACGATTGCCTGTTCCTCTCCAAGAGCAGTTGTCTGCTCCAATCCGGCAATGACCGATACAGTGCTGCTCTCCAGTTTGTCCTTCTCCTTAACGGACACCTTCACCGTATCGCCGCCGGCTATGCCCGGTGCTAGGATCGCAATCGTCAAGTCCGCGGAATCAAGGCTATCGTTGGTTATCGTGCCGATCAATTGATTGCCGGCATTATAAATATAAATCGTTGCGCCTGCGGGGACCGAAGCAACTTGGACCGTATCCTTCGTCGCATTGGTCGTAATACGATCAACCGTCAACGGGTCGGACATCACCAGAATGTCTACCTGAACAGCCAGACTTTCGAGCTTGTTCGGCTCCGTAATCGTTACATGAACCACTTCCGCTTCGCCAAATCCGTCGATAATCGTGACGGTTACCGTTCCCGCTGTATCGCTGTTGTTTGTCGCCGTGCCGATTTCGCCTTTGTCATCGTACACCGTCACCGTTGCACCCGGCGGAACGTTCGTCACCGTTACGGTATTGTTCGTCGCATTCGCCGCAACGTAGACTGGCTCAGCGCTTTGTTTGGCGGCTGCCTCTACGGTTGTTTTCGGGCTTTCCCCTCTGTTTCGTTCCGTAATCGTAACATCAACCTTTTGCTTGTCGCTCAGACCGCCGGGCAACGGAATCGTTACGACGACCGGACCCGCCTCGTCTTCTTCGTTCATTGCCGTGCCGATCGGATCGCCATTTGCAGCATACACCTTGATTACAGCCCCTGCCGGAACGTTCGTTACTGTCACCGTGTCGTCCGTCGCGTTGGCGGTTATTGCCGGTCCATCAAGCGCAACGCTTGGCAGGTAGTCCACAACCGCTTGCTGCGGCGAGCTCTCCAGATACCCGTCGATGACGATGCTGACTTGAATCTTATCGCCCAGACCTTCCAGGTTCTCCAGCGTCAACGGTCCCGCTGTTTCGCCTTGCGTAAGACGGCCCAACTCCTTGCCGTCCTTATCGTATACGATGATCGTCGCGCCAGACGGCACCTTCGTCACCGTTACCGTGCCTTCCATGCCATCCGCCTCGATGCTGGATTCGCTTGGCCATACCGCCTCGATTTGCATCTCCGCTTTGACCTTCTCGCTCTCCAGCTTATTCGGCTCCGTAATTGTTACATAGACGGAGTCCGACTCGTCATACTCTCCGCTGATTGTGACGGTTACCGGTCCAGCTGTATTACCGTTATTAGTAGCAGTGCCGATTTCGCCTTCTTCATCGTACACCGTCACCGTCGCTCCTGGCGGAACATTCGTTACCGTCACCGTATTGTCCGTCGCATTCGCCGTAATGGACGATTCCAACAGCGGCGGAACGCTTTGATCAGTGGTTGACGTAACGTTTGTTTTTTCGCTTTCCGTCTTGTCCGGCTCCGTAATCGTGACATCAACCGCTTGCCCGTCCGTCAGACCACCGGGCAACGGAATCGTTACAACGACCGAACCCGCTTCATCCTCTTCGTTCGCTGCCGTGCCGATCAACTCGCCATCCTCATCGTATACCTTGATTACAGCGCCCGCCGGTACGTTCGTCACCGTCACGGTGTCGTTCGTGGCATTGGCGGTTATCGCTGAATCCAGAAGGGCAGCGCTTTGCGTGTAGACCACGTTCGCTTGCTGCGGCGCGCTCTCCAACTGTCCTGCAATTACGATGCTGACTTGAATCTGATCGCCCATGCCTTGCAAGTTTTCCAGCGTCAACGGTCCCGCTGTTTCGCCTTGCTTAAGGCGGCCCAACTCCTTGCCGTCCTTATCGTATACAATGATCGTAGCTTCAGCCGGAACATCGCTCACCGTTACCGTGCCTTCGGTTCCGTCCGCCACGATACTGGAATCGTTTGGCCATACCGACTTCGTTTGCGTCGCAGCTTCGGTTTCCTCGCTCTCGGACATGTTCGGCTCCGTAATGGTTACTTTTACGATAGTCCCGTCGTTAAGGCCGCCACCGATCGTGACGATTACCGTTCCCGCTGTTTCGCCATTGTTTGTCGCTTTGCCGATTTCGTCGCCCTTGTCATCGTACACCGTCACCGTTGCACCTGGCGGAACGTTCGTCACCGTTACAGTATCCGTCGAGGCATTGGCAACGACAGTGACCGGCTTGGCGCTCTGCGTATACGCAGCGATTACCGCAATCGGCTCGCTTGCCGATTTGTCGCTGTCTTTCTTCGATACGAATACACTGTCTCCATCCGCAAGATCGATAGAAAGCTCGACAATAACCGTGCCAGAGGCATTGCCTGTATTTGTCGCAGTTCCAATTACTTTGGGTTGATCGTCATAGATGATAATCGTCGTGCCCGGAGCCAGATTCGTTACCTCAACCGTATTGTTGGTCACGTTCGCAGACACCTGATCCGCCGTTAGCGGTTCGCTCTGCTCATAAGTTACCAACTGAGAAGCTTTATTGCTCTCCAACTGCCCATCGATCAAGATACTGACATAAATCTCCTCGCCCATGTCTTGCAAGTTTTCCAGCGTCAACGGCCCCGCTTTTTCGCCTTGCTTAAGGCGGCCCAATTCCTTGCCGTCCTTGTCGTATACAATGATCGTCGCTTCAGCCGGAACATCGCTCACCGTTACCGTGCCTTCGGTGCCCTTTGCTACGATGCTGGTATCATTCGGCCATTCCGATTGAACCAGAACCACTGCTGTAGTCAGCTCGCTTTCGGACTTGTTCGGCTCCGTGATCGTTACTTTTACGTTAGTCTTATCGTTAAGGCCGTTTTCGATCTCTACGATAACCGTTCCCGCCGCAGCGCCGTTGTTTGTCGCCGTGCCAATGACCTCGTCATCTTCATCATACACCGTCACCGTCGCGCCTGCCGGAACGTTCGTCACCGTTACGGTGTCATCCGTCGCATTCGCCGCAACGTAGATTGGCGCAGCGCTTTGATCGAAATGCGCAATAACGCTCGTCTTCGCGCTTTCGAGCTCGCCCGCTACTTGCTGCGTGACGAACAGTTGTTGTTTATTGGCAAGATTCGTGTCGATTGCAACAACAACATCGCCTGCCGTGCCGCCTTCGTTAACCGCTTGGCCTAGCAGAACGCCATTCGCATCGTAGACGCGAACGATCGTTCCTGGAGCAATGTCCGCCGCCGTGACGGTATCCGTCGTCGCATTGGCGGCAAGCTGATCCGCCGCTAGCGATTGGCTCGGCACTTTGCCGTCGACGCCGACTTTATCGCTCTCGTATTTTTTTACTTCAATAATAGAAACCTCATAATGATCGCCGAGTTCGATTCCCGGAGGGAACATGTCGATGACCATGTCGCGCGTATTGGCTGTCCGGTTATAAATCGAGGCGATCTCATCGCCATCCTTGTCATACACGATGACCTTTGCACCGCTCGGCACATCCTCGACCGTAATGATGTTTGTCGCGCTATTCGCCGTAACATGGACCGGCTGATCGCTTGTTTCCAGACGGGTCGTTGCCGAAGTTCGATGGCTCTCGATTTCGTCATGGTTCTGAATCGTCGCTTCTACTTGCTGCAAGTCCAGCAGTCCGTCCGCAATCGTGACAGCCAGAGGGTTCGGGTCGGCAGCCGCAGCGGCTTCGCCGATTAACTCACCGGAAGCAGGATCATAGATACGAACCGTTGCTCCTGCTGGCACATCCGCTACATAGACCGTGTCCTTCGTCCCGTTGGATACAATCCGCCCAACTGCGAGCGCTCCGCTGCGCACCTTCGGCCTTATCGCCGTTTTGTCGCTCTCAAGCCGGATTCCGGTTTGATACGTAATGTAGATATTTTCTTCGCTGCTTAAGGAGAATGACAGATCCTCCGCTATGAGCTCGACGGTTCCGCCGGTCACTGACGTGATTTGCAGCGGCTCACTGTCGCTTTCGCTCCGGTAGATCGAAATTACCGCTCCTGCAGGCACTTTGCTCAGCGTTAATTGCTGATCCGTCGCATTGGCGACAATATCTTGCGCCAAAGGCGCAGTAGACTTGCCCACCAGTGTTACTTCAGTAGTTGTAAATATGCCGCTTGGACCTTCCGCCTTCACCGTAGAGGGACCCGACGTCCCGGAAGACGAAATGTATACCACGGCTTTGCCGTCAGCATCCGTTACAACCGACGACGGTTCGACGATTGCATCGTTCGTAGCCGTCACCGTAATCGGAATTTCATTTTGCCTCGTGCCGCCCACCGCTGTAATATCCAGCTTCCATCTGCCGTCCTCTTGCTCCGTCTTTGCGATCGTGTATCTTGTCGGCGCTTGCACATACGTATTATTGCGGACATCGATCGGGGCAAAATCGTTGGTGAAATACCATTTGGTAATATCGTGATTCTGATAAGCGCCGCCCGTTGCGGCCGTAAAACCTACATAAACGTCGCTGGAATTCAAAATCGATGTCAAATTTACATTTGTCTGAGTAAGATTCGCCGCTGTCGGCCTTGTATCGGAATTTTTGTTGACCCGCACTTCGATTTTCTTATTGAGGCCATCATAATCAACCCAGGCGTGAATCGTGCCGGATTTCATGTCCAATGTCGAAGTTGACAGCGACTGTACGTTACTTCCCCCCAGCACGCCGTTGTAATTGATTCCAATATGGTTGCTGCTGGGATCTCCCAGACCCGTTCCATTGTTCCACGTATCGAATTCGATGCCTACGCTTTGCTGAATGCCTTGGTAGCCCATTCCCCCGCCAGCCGCTCCCGCGGCGTTCGAGAAGGTTTGTACCGTAAACACGATACCGTCAGCCCAGCCCGGAGAAACTCCCCCGCCACCAGACAATTCAAACGTAAAATAAGAACTGAAGGAACGATTGTTTTTCAACGACACGCGCTCCATATTAAAGGCTGTTCCCCATTTTTGTTCAGCTGCGGGCGTCAATCTTAATCGGCCATTATTGTAGCTCGTAACGCCATTCGTTTTCAATCTGTCGTCATCGCTGAAAGAATCGTACTTAAACGTAATAAAATTGTCATCCGCCGCATAGACGCTGCTTCCGACTCCTGGAATTGCCACCTGAATGATTAATAGCAACGCCAACAACGATAATTGAAATCTTTTCAAGCTTAGCATGCATACCTTCCTCCCTGGCATCTAGTTAAACTGCTGATCCATAAACATATAAGTTTTTTCCAAACATTCGCTAATCGAGTATCTTTCGACACGAGTAAAATAGACTATGAATTATGTTATTTCGTCATAGAGCCTCCCTCTCGTAGGTAACATCTAATAGGATTGCATGCTCATCTGACAGCGAATTTCGACAATATCTACTAAAATAGTACCATTGCCCTCTGAACAAACGCTGAACAAGTTCTGTTCGTCACGCCATGGCTCCGAAAAGCACAAAATCGCCTGAAGTTGTTTCAAAAAAAACAAAAACATCCAGTCACTCACTGCCTAACGGACATAAATAACGTTATTCTTCGATTTTTTAGACTTTCGAAAATCTAAAGGACATGTACGACATTATTGGCATCATCACCGTGCAAATCGGCTCCATTACTACCCAATAGTGTTTTTCCCGTCCGTTAGATTTTGTTTGAGGTTAAAATCGGACAAATAGCGTCGCTGGTGTCTGTTAAATTTTTCAACCTGTTGTTCACAAGTCTTAGAGCCGCAAAAAAAAAAAAAGGAACCCCTCTTCCACTTTAAAGTGAAAATCGGGTTCCTTGTCGCGTTTATTTATTTGATTTGTAGTCTAGCGGGCTAATTCCGATATATTTTTTGAACACCTTGGAAAAGTACGTCCGATCCGAGTATCCCAGCTTTATGGCGACCATCTCCACCGACTCGCCCTGTTCAAACAATTGCTTGGCAATATCCATCTTGTACCTATGCACATATTCGGTAAAGTTAATGCCTGCAATCTTCTTGAAATAACGCGAAAAGTAGCTCGGATTCAGATACAGATGGTTGGCCACGGAAACCGAAGACACGTTCTCGGCCAAATGGGTGCTGATATATTCATTGATTTCGTGCAGTCTTGGCTCCTTCATGGTCTCCCCGCGATCTTGCATGCCGCCCAATTTGCCTACATGCTGCTTCGCAAGCTGGAGTGCCTCCCGAGAAGAAATAATATGCGGCAACAGCGCATGCAGATGCTCCTTTTCGTGTTGGATATTCCATTCGTAGTCCAACGACCGCAGCATTTGGGACAGATGATACACATATAATTGCGGCTTCAGCATGACCGTCCGGGCATAGTTCTCCATTCGCTCCAATACCGCTTCTAACGAACTCAGATCCTGCTTTTCATTGGCCTGCAGCAGTTCATCCTTATACCTTTTAAACTCTTGATCGTTGACTGTCCATATAGAGGGAGCATCATCGGACAAGTGGGATATGGTCCATGGTTTGTAATAAAGCGCCTGTTGGGCTTCCATTAATTGTTCATGAACCGTCTTGATTGCGCCGAGTCCATTTAGCTCGCCGCTAATGATGCCTCTCATCTCAATCTTTAGATAACTTTTGATTTTTTCGCGGAGCTTCTCCAAATAAGCTTCAAATTCCTTACGGATGTTAACGGCCAGGTTGGGCCTATAGTTCAAAATAAATACGAACTTGCCTGCTTGCTCCTGCGGAATAATAAGGACCGGCGCCCAATCGGCAGCCGTCTCTTCCGCAATGTTGTAGAAGGCATAGTGGATCAGATCCAGATCCTCATAGTGATAATGTTCCAGCAGAGAGGCGTAATCTACCGTTGCCGCAGCCAGCATAAAACGCGGCTGTTCCCAGCGCATTCCAATCTTCTGCAATAATTGCGACACCTTCTGTTCATCGAGCTTGCCGCTGAGCAGACGCCACAATTGTTTTTTGATTTGGTCCTTATGGTGTTCCAGTTCTTCCCTGAAGGACAACTGATCGATACGCTCCCGCGATTCGTCGGCCAATTTGGATGCTTTCTGCAAGCTGCCCATTAATTTCTCTGTCGTTAATTCATACTTGATCAAATAATCATCCGCTTGCAGGTGCATGGCGCTTCTGGCATAACCAAAATCCTCATGGCATGTGACAAAGATAAGCCTTACAGCGGGGTTGATCTCGCGGACACGAGTGGCCAGCTCGATTCCGTCTATTTGCGGCATCCCGATATCCGTAATGACGATATCGGGGTCCTTCTCGCGAAATAACTCCAGCGCCTTGACGCTGGAGAAAGCGGTTGCCACAACCTGCAAATGCAAGGACTCCCAATCGATCATCCGTTCCAAATAACGAAGCATCGGCACATCATCGTCTATAATCATCACTTTTCTCATTCGAATCCCCCCTTTTCGCCATCTTGCAATGGAATACGCATGGAAACCGTCAAACCTTTATCCGCATTTTCATAGACCCGAATGGAAGAAGATTCGCCGAAAGTCAGTTGCAGCCTGCGCAACACATTAGGCAATCCGATACGTTGGTTGGAAGCGGTCGGTTCCTTGTCCTTTTCCAGCGTGGAGTGCAAGTTTGCCAGCGCAGACGCAGGTATTCCTTTTCCATTATCTGCAACATCGATCACAAGGTCATCTCCCGAAGCATAGACCTCTACCCGGATCATCGGATCCGCAGGGAAATCGGGAAGTTTCGAGAAGCCGTGAATAATTGCATTTTCTACCATCGGCTGCAACATCAGTCTGGGCACCATGAACCCTTTCCATTCATCGGGAATGTTAATGTGAAACTGAAAGTCCATTTCGGTACGCATCTTCATGATCTGGGTGTAATCGACCAGCAGCCTGCACTCGTCTTCCAGCGTGCTCATTTCATTGACTCTCATATAAGCGCCCAGTAAGCTCATTAATGAGCCAATCTGCCCGCTATGAATCCGATCCCCGCCCAGCGCAAGGTTGCACTTGACTGAATTTAAAGTATTAAGCAGGAAATGCGGATGAATTTGCGCGAACAAGGCCTGCAGTTCGATCACTCTTTTTTCTTCCTGTTCCTGCTCGATGTTCAAGAGCAGACGATTGATTCTGTCCAGCATATTATTGAAAGCGATCCCGAGAACGGACAGCTCGTCCCTGCCTTTTACCGGGAAACGGACGACGCGATCGCCCTCGCCGAAATTCTCGGCCACCCGGCGAAGCTTGTCCAGCGGGCGATAGAGCTGCCTCCCGATAAAGATGGAGATGAATAAAAATAGAATCAAGCAAACGATGATTAATAGAATATGGATACGGAAAACGTAAGTCAGTTCCTTGGTAATTTCTTTGTAAGAGAACCGATAAATCAGCTCCCACCCCGTAATAGGCACTTTAGACCGAAGCTCTACCTGATTGTTTTGCGCAATCGCGGCCGTTCCCTCCATAACATGGGAGAAAACCTTTGCCCCGTTCTCATTGACCAGTTCGATTTGCCCAAAATTGACGGTTGACATCACTTCCTGGAAATAATGGTTCGGAATGCCGATAAACAGGGTTCCCAGCCGCTCGCCCGTATATAAATGATTGACGGGACGCATGGCCATATAAAAGGTATCCGATTTCCGCCAGTTGCTTACCTTAAGATCGTCGGCCATCATCCATTGCAAACGGTTGGGATTCGCGTTGGTAATCCAGTCGGAAACCTCTTTCTCGGCCACCCATGTTTTGAGCGAGCGAAAATCAAGCTCATTATTGTTTCCATAAACAATATAACCCTGCTGATTCAGATAAAAAATAGAGGCGTTCATCCCCGTCGTTTTGGAAAATACCAGATCGATATATTCCGAAATCGCCATCAAACTTTCGTAATCCTTTAAGGATTGCAGAACCGATACATCCTTGAAATTTTTCAGAGATTCCAGAAAGGCCGAGCTTTTGTTAAAGCTGACCAGATTGTTGGAGTAAATAACATCCTCGACCGATTTGGACAAATCGTGGGCAATCATATTGATCACATTATGCTGGGAGGCCTTTACCTTATCCAACGTAATATCTTTGATAACGATGTAGGCAAGCAAGCTCGCGCTGAAAAGGGGGAGCAGGATGAATAAAAGAAATGATAACTGGATGCGCAAATAAAACGAATATTTATGAAACCACTTCATCATGCCCTGCTCCTCCAATTTACGCTCATTATAATGTGACGACATGATACCCTTAAAACACATAATAAGGCAACCTTCAAAGGTTACCTTATTATACATTTTCTATAAGCAATCTTTATCACTTGGATTGTTTGATAATTTTGTTGGCTTCCTCTACCATCCATGCTTGCGCGTCCGCAGCCGATGTTTTATCCAGCAAGAACATGCTCAGGCCGTCCTCCAACACTTTCTTTAATTGGCTGGAATAAGCCGTGGAGAAAGTCGGATCGTAAGGGATATGGACACGGCTGTCGTATACCGTATTTTTGAGGGATTCCACATCGATCAGGTCCTCAAAGCCGCCTGCCATGCTGGAGATGACGAGTTCCGCATCTACGCTTTTGGAACCTGGGAAGTCGGTAATAACGTCCGTTTGTTGCGCCAGGAATTTGATAAAGTCATACGATTCCTTCTTGTGCTTGGAGTTGGCTCCGATCGCATTGTAATGGCCGCCTACATAGGAAGAACCGATTTCTACGCTTTCCGAAGAACGCGGCAACGGCGCAAACACCGTTTGGAAATCATGCGGATATTTTTCCTTGTCCTTGATCATGCCAACCAGGAAGGAGCCCGCCGGAACCATGGCAGCCTCGCCGTTCAGGTACTCGGATGCATAATGCAGCTTGGATGCAACGACATCCGAGAATGGCTTAACTGATTTGCTGTCTTCCAGCGCACGGCGCATATCGAAGAAGTCTGCAAACACTTTTTCGTCAAATACCGGCGTTTCGTCTTCTTTCAGGTAAGGATGCGGCAATTCGTTATAAGCCGGGAAGTTTGCATATTCGCCCCATGTGTGGAAATAGGTGCCGTATTGCGCGTCCTTGGTCATCTTTTGCGCATACTCGCTGAAGTCATCCCATGTCCAACCCCAAGTCGGAGCCTCGAGCCCAGCCGCATCCAGAGCTTGTTTGTTAATCGCTACAAGCCACGGCTGCGCCAAATCCTGAATGCCGTATACCTTGCCGTCATAGATCGGATTGATAAAGAACTCGTTCTCCGGTTTAATGCCGTCAGCGCCCAAATATTCGTCGATCGGAGCCAATATGCCGCGAGCTGCGCGTTCAATCAAGAAATCGACATGCGAGAAAGCGACAACGTCGATGGCATCGCCCGTACCTGCCATAATGTCAAGCTTCTGGTAAAAATCCGTGCTGCTTGCATTCGTAACCAGCTTTACGTATTCCACTTTGACGTTAGGATTCGCTTTCTCGAAGTTGGCGATTTTTTTCATCGTATTTTCTTCGGCCGTTCCATCTTCCCAGCTATAATACTTAATCGTAACGTCTTCCTTCTTTTCGGTTTCCTTGCCGCCCTGCTCGTTCGAAGCCGTTTGCTTAGGCGTTTCCGTAGCTGAGTTTCCGTTATTGTTTGGCGAGCTGCATCCTGCTACCAGTGCCAGGCTGAGCATGGCGGTCGCCAACACTTTTACCGTTTTCATTTTTATTTCCTCCCTTTTTGTATACCAGTCGTTCTTCATTAGTATCTTACAATGCCGTTTACCCGGACACCGTGTACAATCTTTGCATTTACGTGCACTTATTTGACCTTATCCCTTTACTCCGCCTACCGCAATTCCTTTAATGACTTGTTTCTGCAAAATGATAAAGACCAGCAGCAATGGCAAAATAGCCGAGACGGCAGCCATCATGATCGCCGCGTAGCTGGTGCTGTACATTCCCTGGAACGATTGAATGCCTAGCGGGACCGTGTACAGTTTGCTGTCTACCAGGAAGATCAGCGGATTCTGATAGTCGTTCCAGGACCACATAAACTTCAGAATGCCGGCGGTGGCCAAAATGGGCTTGGCCATGGGCAGGACAATCTGCCAGTAAATCCGGAACAGGCCCGCTCCGTCTATTTTGCCTGCTTCGATAAATTCCTGGTTGATGCCTAACATGAACTGCCTCATCAGGAAGGTCAACGGGATCGAGAATGCGGTCATGACAATAAGAGCCGCATGCGTATTGTATAATCCCAGCCATTTAATCAGCACGTAACGAGGCACCAATGTCGATTCCGCAGGAATCATAAAAAAGGTCAGCAGCATAAAAAACACGATGTTTTTGTAACGGAACTTCATTTTGGCGAACGAGAAACCGGCCATCGACGAGAAAACCAGCGTAAGAGCGGTTGTAATCAAAGCGATCTTAATGGAATTCATGTAATAATGTCCGAACGGAACTTTTCCGTACCATACGGTTTGAAAGTTATTGATCAGGTTCCAGTCGGTAGGTATCCATTGGACGGGAAACTTCATAACATCCTTTTCGATTTTGGAGGCTGCCGACAGCATCCAGAGCAGCGGAGAAAGGAACACCAAGGAGAGGAGCCCCATCAACAATGTAACGATAATTTTTGATATTTTTAACTGCGCCATGGACAACACCTTTCCTTAATATTGATTGCGCTGCATTCTGACCGTCAACAAGGTTATAATGCCAATCACGATAAACAGCACCCAGGATAACGTAGCCGCGTATCCCATGCGAAACTTCTGGAACCCTTCTTCATAGAGATAATAGACCAATACATTCGTCGCATTTCGCGGTCCGCCGCCAGTCAGGAAGGCAACCAGGTCAAACACTTTAAATGAATTGATGACCGAGGTGATCGTCAGGAAAAACGTCGTCGTTCCCAGCATCGGGACGGTAATGCGGGTAAACTGCTTCCATTTGTTGGCCCCGTCGATTTCCGCGGCCTCGTACAGATCATCCGGAATAGCGGTCAGGCCCGCCAAGTAAATAACGACATTGTAGCCAATGACCTGCCATACCGCAATAATGATAATGCTCCACAACGCGAAATCCGTGCTTCCCAGCCATTTGGGCGGGTCCATAATCCCGAAAGACATCAGCAGGTTGTTGATAACGCCTTGCGACGGGTGGAACAGGACGGAGAATACAGCCGCTACCGCAACTGTCGTCGCGATATAAGGGATAAAGAAAACCACTTTAAAGTATCCTTTGAAGTAAAGAACCGAATGAATCACGACCGCAATAACCAAGGCGATTATAATACTGAGAGGCACGGTCGCTGCCGTATACAATAAATTGTTTTTCAGCGTAATATAAAATTTCGATTCCTGAAACAATTGAATATAGTTGTCAAAGCCGACATAGTTAATGCCTTTAAGCCCTGAAACCAGATCCCAGTCGGTGAAGCTTAGATAAAGCGAAAAAAGCAAAGGAAAAGCTCCCAGTACAACAATACCGATCGTCTCGGGAGCAATAAATAGCCACCCTAGCAACGTTTCTTTCCGAGAACCCGTCCAATATTTTTTTTTCAATGATTCCGATTTGGGCAGCGAGATTCGGGATTGAGAATTCCCTTGCATATTGTTCTCCCCTCATTCTGTTGTTGTATGATTATGACCCCATTATAGTACGCCTACGGCAGCCAAAATGCTGACGATTTATACTACAATGTGCACTTTTTTGACCTTAACGTACCTGCAAAACGCCGCCCCCGTCTTCCTGACGCTCGTGCCCGCGTATCGCTGACAAGCCAAAAACAAAGGCACAATAGGGAGCTGACGCCCTCCTATTGTGCCTTTATACCAAAAACTAAATTATTGTTTTTCCAATATACGCAAGAGCACCACTACCGCTTCCGCCCTTGTTGCCTGAGCGTTTGGCGCAAACGTGTTATTGCCCCGGCCTGTAAGCAGGCCCGCATTGCGCAACTCTTCAATAGCAGCCTTAGCCCATTGCGGTATGCTGGTATCGTCTGCAAAGCTGCTGCTATCGACGTTTGTCGTATTCAGCCCAAGCGCTCTAGCCAGCATGACGGCCATCTCGGCCCGCGTAATTTGCTGATTCGGACGGAAGGTGCCGTCGGTGTATCCTTGGATAATCCCTCTCTCAATGCCTTGCGCAACCGCTCCCGCGGCCCACGAGCCGATCTGTCCGCTATCCGCGAATGCAGGCGACGATTCCGCTGCCTCCCACTTGAACAGGTTAGCCAACATCGTGATAAATTCCGCACGGGTAGTTGCGGCATCGGGCTTAAATACTTGGTCCGGATGCCCCTTTACAATGGCCAGTTCCGCTGCGCGTTTGATAACAGCTTCTGCCCAGTGGCCTGCCACATCCTTGAATTCTACCTTAGGCGTCTCTTCGCCCGGTTCTTCCTGTTCTTCTTCCTCGACAGGTTGTTCCGGCTCTTCAACAGGTTTCTCCGGTTCTTCGACAGGTGTAGTCGGCTTCTCCGGAATGATGATCGGATCGCTGCCATTTGTGGTTGCCCTAACGCTCGGGCCATTGGCGCTCCGGTTGCCGGCTGCGTCCAATGCCTCCACCTTAAACGTATAGCTTGTGCCTACCGACAATCCGGTTACTTGGACGCTTCTGGCATCGCCTGCAGCTTCCTTGCTTCCGCCTGCCCACGATACGACATATTTCGTAACGCCTACGTTGTCTTCTGCCGCCGTCCAGGACACAGTCAGGCTAGTTTGCGTAATACCCGACACGGTTGCCGCGCTGTTGTTTGGCCAAGTTGGAGCCAACTCATCGACTGCAGGTGCAGGAATTTCGGAATCCTTGAATGCTTCAATCGCTGCCGTCAGATCATCCCATGCTTCATCCACTGCTGTTTGCGTCGCGGCTTCATTGCCCGCAGTCTCATTTGCAGCTAGGAGCGCAGCGTCCAGTGCTTCAATTGCGGCTTGCAAGTATTTGCCTGGCGTTGCGGCCGCATCGGCAAGGAGTTCTTCTGCCATCTCGATCGCAAGATTTAGATCCGTTTTGTCCACTGGACCGAGTTCATGCGCGCCGATGTCAGGCGCGTCTCCGTAATAAAGCGGCGTACCGTATATATCATGCTCGCCCGGATTTGCAATAGGCGTTCCTGCATCAATGGCCGGAGAGCCTGGCTGCAGCTTGAACTTGGCAATGTTGCGATCCCAAATTTTCTGATCCCATGTATCCATGACCTCATCCGCCGCCGCTGGGTTCGTCAGCATAGGATTGCCCGTAACGAGGCTTGCATAGGCTTTCGGACTGCCCGGCAAGCTGGCTATTGAGGCGGGATAGAACAGATTATGAGACACGTTAGGCGCATCGTACCCCGCAGTGAGCGGCGAATATTTTTCCAGCGTGCCGTCCACCTGTACGATATTATTTTTAAAGATCATGTTGCTGACGCGTCCCTGATTGCCTTCATTGACCAAATATTTGACCGTATAACCTTCGCCAATATAGATCGTATTGTTATAAATGGCGGTATTCGGTTGCATACAGAAAAAGATTTCCGTGCCTTGACCGTCATTTTTACTAATATTGTAGCGGAAAATATTGCCCGCTCCCGCGCTTGTCATCGTCAGCAAAAATCCGCCGCGATTATGATGGCTGTAGTTGTACTGATAAATATTGTTGGTTACGTTAATGTCGAAATCAAATGCTTCGCCGTCATTGTAGCCGTGAACGCCATCATACACTTCGTTGTATTGGATGACTACCGCGTTCGTCTCATACAACCAGAGGCCCGCATAGTTGGTAGAAGACGGATTTTTGCTATGTTTTCTGACGATATTTTTTTCGATCAGACCTCCGGACGATACTTCGGCCATCACGATTCCGTCACCGTACACCTCTTCGATCAAGTTGTTTCTAAACACAATGTCCGTACCTTTTATATTCGTGGTATCCTGGCCGTTGCGATGGATTTTGGTCCGCAGACCTTCGATTGCTACGTCCTTTACATGCGAATTTTCTACCAGAATACGATTAAAGCCGGACGGGATATTCGTCACCTTGCCTTTTTCGTCCACCGTGTCGCCCTTAAACAAAATGCCGCCCGAGAACTTCGCTGCGCCCGTGCCGGAATTGACGTCATGGACGTACACATTGCTGATCGTAATATCATTGACATCGCCCGCTCCGCCTGCGACAACCATAATGCCGGCGCGCAGGGCATTGTTAATTGCTGGCCCCGTATTCGTCACTTCCAGGTTGCGCAGCTCCCAGCCGGACAGGTTGTACAAATGTACGGCGCCTTCCGCAATCATGTTGCCGGTATCCAGATGAGAGATGCCGTTGCCGTTAATGATCGGTTTGCCGGCCGAAGCTTCGCCGTAAGCATCTACGACGATCGGCGCTTCCGCCGTACCCGAGCCATGCGGTCTGAACTGGCCGTTCCAGATCGAGCCGCGTTTGAACAAAATCGTGCTGCCCGCCTTAAATTCGGCCGCATTTAATTTCTCCAGCGACTTCCACGGCGTTGCTTCGCTTGTGCCGTCGTTATTGTCATTACCGGCTGCGCTGTCTACATAATAAGTGCCGACCGGCGTATCAACAAGCCTGGTGAGCGTATATTCCGCTCTTGTTTCATTTCTTTCGGAATCCGTGGCTACGATCGTAATTTTATTTGTGCCTGTGCGCAGCGAAATGTCGTACAGATCGTTGCCCGTCGAGGTTACGGTTTGCCCATTGACCGATACCGCCAACGTTACATCGACACTTTCGCTTACCGACTCCGCCTTAATTTCTACATTGGACAAAACATCGGTAAAATAAATGTTTTGGTTCTCGATTCCGTTTACAGTTAAAACAGGCGCCGGCACGCCCTCGGTAATCAATAGTTTGGCCGCATTTGCAAGATCGTTTTCTTTGCTGGCCATAAAAATGCCCTTCTGGTCATGCCCGTTGTCCATCTGCAGGACAAGGTTTATAGTTCCCAGTTGCTGCCCGGGAGCCAACGCAGCCAGCTTGCGATTGATGTATTGCGAAATATCCAAATAGATCGGCTGGTTGTGACCCTTTCTTTCGTAAGTCGCATCGGTGGCCTTATCGCCATTTGCCGGGGCGTTGCCGGAAGTCAAGGTCTGTTCGTTAAACGCCGGCACTTCGTAAATGCCAATGACGTCGCTTGTCCGGTCCGTACCCATCAATTCCTTTGCAAAAAGCTGAATGACCGCTTTTTTGGCATAAGGCTTGGTATTGGCGGACAAGTCGAAGGATAGATACACTTTACGGGTAGTAGGAGTCCCCGATGCCGCCGTTTTTAAGTGCAATCCGCCTTTTTCGGCGGAGCTGTTATAGTTCGTATTCGGGTACCTGATATCCGTATACACGTCGGCAACGACCGGATAGGCGGTCACTCTCTCATATTCCACCACAAACACTTGCGAAGCGGATCGATTGCCGGCGGCGTCTACTGCGCTGACCTCGATCACATTGCGCCCGGCGAGCAACGAAACCGTATTGGCGCCTCGAAGGGCAGGAATCGGATCTCCCCCGTTAACGATCAACGAAATTGCCGGATTCGCGTCCACATTGTCAATCGCGTTAATAGTAAATGTCAGTTGCTCGCTTGTCACCTGCTGGCCGTTCGTTAAGCCGGTCACGGTTACGTTCGGCGGAAGCTTGTCCACATATTGTTCGTAAATCATAAGATGCGGCG
Organism: Paenibacillus agaridevorans; assembly: GCF_003112455.1. Lineage (GTDB taxonomy): Bacteria > Bacillota > Bacilli > Paenibacillales > Paenibacillaceae > Pristimantibacillus > Pristimantibacillus agaridevorans. Next base: position 20,179 of record NZ_BDQX01000286.1, on the reverse strand, counting down.
TATATTTTGCATTCTCGCGGTACTGCGACGCAAAGACCATCCCGGCCTGATCGTCCACGGCTCCGGAATAAAGAGCAAGAAACAGCTCCGATGCGGCGTTTCCGTCGATAAATCGATCTTTTACATTCGTAATATCGATTTCGACCCAAGTGCCGTTAAGCGAGCCGCCAAAGCTCTGCCCGCCCAACAAAACCTTGCTGTCGCCCATTAAAGGATCCGTGTTATTCCATGTCCAGTTTTCTTCGCTAATGCCTGGATTATCGGTGCTGAACACGTTGATCGTGTCCTGATTGCGGGTTCCGAAACGATCCGCCACATACAGAACGAGCATGACCTTCTCCACATCGGCCCAATTTACAGCGTCCGGGCCCGGCATATTAAATTGCAGATGGCTTCTGCGGCTGGCGCTGTCGTTGGCGGACCATTTCACTTCGAGCCTTTCTTTGCTGCTCGCTCCTCCGCTAACCGTTAAGTTTGCATAGTCGCCGCCGCGCACCGCCGCGCCATACGCGGAATCAACGCGAATTGGCTCGCTCACGGCAGCCTCGCCTTCCGGCAGTTCATCGGCAAATGCCTGCGGAGCTTGCATGGAAGAAAAAATCTGGAAAACGAGCATTGCGATTAACGCAAGGAGTAATGGTTTTCGCATCTTCTTCAACCCAATCATCCCTTCATCATCATCATTATTTTTATCTCTTGCATCCTTGCATCTGCACTTGGACCTACTTCATTTGCAACTCATTCCACTTCGCTTCATCTTTGACGATGGCCGCTTGGCTCACCGCCTGGTCGATCTGCTGCTCGAATCGTTCCTCCTTGACCGCATCCTCGATCAACAGCTTGACTTCATCGAACGTCCCGCCTTCTCCCCGGCTCCTTTCCGTACAAAGTACAACAAAGTGCTGGTTGCCGTATGACATCACTTCACTCGTTTGATTGGGGCTTAATTGATACGCTTGCTCCTTCAGCATCATCCCCAAATCCGATGAATTCTCATCTTTTCCTTCCTGTTTTCCATACTGTTTTTCCTGGATTCGCAACGAGTGTAAGCGCTTGTATTTTGGTAAAAGCTGTCCGGCGGGAATGCCGTTTCGAATGTCCTCTGCCAGCTTGTAGGCCGCTTCCTGTTCCTCTTCCGTATTGTCGCCCGTCCAGCTCACCTGCCATGCCGTTAACTCGTCGGGCGCTTGGAACAGCTGTCTATTCGCCTCATAACGCTCGAGCAATACTTCTTCTGGAACCGCCTTCAATTTTTCCTTAAATTGATTTTTGGCCTCCAGCACCAGCTTGCCGTGAAACAGCATGTATTCCTGAAGCGGGCTCAGGCTCTCCGCTCCGTATATACTTTTTTCCGCTTTGCGCATCGCCTGCTGCACATCCTGGAATTCGGCGCTTTTGATCAGACGATACCCGGCGGCCACTTGCTGCTCCGCCTTGATCCGTACAAGCTTGTCAAGCGCATTGCTGCGGGCAACCTCTATCGGCACCTCATCGCCGTAGGCCGTTTCCCAAAAGTCGCCGCTATACTCCGCGCTGTACTGTCTGGCAAAATAGCTCGCCGTCGCCGCCTTTTCATCCTGAAGGAACAGCTCGAACTCCTCTTGATCTACGGGAATGCCATCAACCGACAGCAGTGCCGGTCCAGGAGCTTCGTCCTTTCCGTTTGCCATCTGGGCAATGCCAAAAATCAATAGTATCGTTCCGATCATAACAATGGATAGTCCGACTTTTAGATAAGGGTGCATGTTGAGCTTCACCCTGCGCATACCCACTTACAATCCCCCCTCCCTTGTTGAAAATAACCAAAGTCTCCGGACCGGACACTGCCTGGAGAATCTCTATGATTCCAATCATATCTTTTGCAATCGGGCTTTATTGTGCGTTATTTTGATTTGCTTGTGCAGTTTTTTTACACGTTCTCGAAGATATGTGCAGAAAACTCGGGAACAACCAAGGCGAATCGGCTGCGTTACGACTCAACAGTCTTTTTCTGAGGCCGTCGATTCATTGTGTGTAACTGGGCTGAAACGTTCTGCTTTCGCTAACGGACCTCAGTGCCTCTATGTGCAGCATTTTTACGATATTGAAAATCTAACGGACTCAGATAACGCTATTTGGTACAATTCCTCCCATTCTATACGGTTTTGACGGAAGTAAGGTCGTGAGTGTCCGTTACAATTTGAACAGGCCTCATTTTTGCGAAATAGCGACTGTGGTGTCTGTTAGATTTTTCAACCTTTTGTTCGCAAGTCTTGGCGTCGCATCATTTCTTTTGCAAGAACAAATAGGCCCATGCGCGATTGCATGGGCCTTCTTATTTCCTTTATTCCAGCTGTATCGTAATAAATGACGATGAGCTGCTATTTAAATCAGGCAGGAGCCTTGAGGTGGCGTAATATCTCGGTGTTATGCCTTGGTGTTTTGCATTGGTGTTTTGCATTGGTGTTATGCCTCGCTGTTATGCCTTGGTATTAGATCCCAGGCTTCTGCTGACGCTCCATGCCGATCCACACCAGGCCGAGCGCGATGCAAATGCCGCCGCCGAGTTGCAGCATCGTCACCTGCTCATTAAACATAATATAGCCGACAACGACGGCGGATGCAGGAACGATGTATCGGAAGAAGTTCGCGCGAGCGGCGCCGATCTTGAACATGCAGGCGTTCCAGACGACGAAGGCGAACAGCGTGCAAATCAGAATATTATAACCGATCGCCGCGTAATGTCCCGCGCCGAGGCTTGCCCACTCCACCTTGCCCCAGCTCCCAAGCGTCAGCGGGAACATAAACAAAGCCCCGAACAGGATAAACCACGCGCTTACGCGCAACGCGGAATACTGTTTCATCAGCGGCATGCAGGCAAGATTAAACAGCGCGCCGATTATGCTGACTCCCAGGGCGAGCAAATTGCCAATCATATGCTCCGAAGACAGATCGAGGCCGTCTCCTCCGCCCGTAATGATGAGCACGACGCCGACGGCCGCGGCCGCTCCCCCGACCGCCAGCCTGCTCGTAATTTTTTCTTTCACAAACAGAGGCGCGAGCAGCGCCGCGAAAATCGGCCAAGGCGCTACATTGAGCAGCGACGCATTGGCCAGCGTTGTGTACTTAATCGAATACATGACGGCAATCTCAAGCACCGTAACTCCGATAAGTCCGATCACTGCGAGCTTTAGCGCCGATTTCCACGTAATGCCGACGCTGCCCTCCCTGAGCTTTAGAAGCAAGAAAAAGAAGGGAATCGCGCCTCCGAACCGGATAAACGTAAACAATATCGGATCGAACGTCTCCATCGCCGAGCGCGAAACGCCGAAGTTGGCTCCCCAAATAATCGAAACTAAACCAAGACCCACATAATAAATCCATTTTCTGTCCATCTAGCGTCATCAACCTGCCCCGTTGCCCTCTAAGTTCCACCTTACATATTGAAGGAAAACGCGACAATATTCAATATTAATTTTCACCGCCGGCCGGGCAGCCGCTAACCTCCTTGATTACCCGAATCCCGAGAATCCGCAAACTCTGCGCGCAGCCGAACGGAGACGGTCGTTCCCGCTCCAAGGCGGGAGGAAATCGCGAGTCCGTACCCCTCGCCGGCGTACAGCTTGATCCGCTCGTTGACGTTGTACAAGCCGTAGGAGCTTCCGTTGCCGGCAGGATCGCCGGTCCCCGTCCGTTCTTCCGTCAAAAGACGGCGCGTCAGCTCCTCTTCCATGCCGATGCCGTTGTCCGAAACGGCAAAGACGAGATCCTCCCCTTCCGCCCGTGCCGTAATGTTAATACGACCTTTGCGATCCTTTGCCTTGCGGATGCCGTGCAGCAGCGCATTTTCAACGATCGGCTGCAGGATGAGCTTGGGCATCCGATACTCTTCCAGCCCCTTGCCCGCGTCCACCTCGAAGTCAAACGAGCCGAGGAAACGGCTTTGCTGAATTTCAAGATACACCTCGGCGAGCCTCAGCTCGTCCGTCGCGCTGACGACGCTCTTGCCCTTGTTTAAGCTGAGCCTGAAATATTTCGCCAGACTGTCGATCATCCCGCTGATATCCGTCGCTCCCTTGCCGATGGCAATCCAGTTGATCGTATCCAGCGTGTTGTACAAGAAATGAGGATTGATCTGCGCCTGCAGTGCCTGTAGCTGAGCTTCGCGCTCGCGCAGCTCGGCGGAATATTTTTCTTCGACAAGCGTGCGCACCCGAAGGATGAGATGATCGACGCTTCGCTCCAGCATATGAAAATCACCGCTAACCGCCGGCAGCTCATGCAAACCCTCTACGCTCTCCTTGCCTTCCTTCTCTTCCTTCCGAATGACCGTTATCACTTGATTGACCCGCCGATTCATGCCTCGCACGATGATGGCCAGCAACACGAACGGCAGAATAAGGAACAAGGCGACGTATTCGATAAGCGAACGACGTTCGGACTGCCTTGTCAGTTTGACGGTAGCAGGCGACAACTGGGACTCCGAGCCCTGGGCCACCAGCTTCCAGCCCGTCGGCGGCAGAGTCGTGTACAGCACGTCATGCCTCTCGTTGTCCAGCCGGATCGACGCCGTTCCTTCCGAACCCGCGCCAATAACGTCCTGTACCGCCGGATCTACCTGCGTTCCGATCCGCAACGGATCGGAATGATATACGACGGAGCCATCGGGCGCGACGAGGTATACCTCTGTGCCAGGGGAGAATTGCAGCTCGGACAGAATGTTGGACACCAAACTCTGCTTGACATCGATCATAAGCACGCCGGACACCTTATCATAATCACCGGGATCCCGCAGCATGCGCGCTGCCGACAGTATGGTCTCGTCATCCTCCCCGAGAAAAGCTTCCTGGTAGACGCCCGTCCAGACGATGCCGCCGTTGCCCGCAATAATGGTGTCGAACCAGGGCCTGCCCATCAAGCTGTCCAGCGCAAAGAAGTTGACCCGTTCGCCCGCGTACAGCTTGGACTTGTCCACAAACAAACGAACCCGGAACACGTCGGAGTTGGATTGCACCGTCTCCACCAAATAACGCAGATCCTCGATGACCTTAATCTGAGTGCCAATCGACTCGTCGTCCGAGCTGATGGACAAATAAGAGTGCAAGTTCGCGTTCATGAGCGCAGCGTTGCTAATATCTTCGATGCGTTCCAGCCGATAAGAAAGGTTGCTGCCCGCCTGGTTAAGCGCCTGACCCATCGTACGAACGACCTCGTTCTTCAATATGGTGGCGGAACGTTCGTAATAGCCGTACAGGAACACGCCCGCCGGAAGCACGATAAGCAGCAAGTACGCGACTAGCCAAGGCCGCGGGATCGAGAATCGGCGAAAGGAGATCGATCTTTCCAGCGGCGCAAGCAGTCGTTTAACGGCGTTAACCGCTTTACGCATGGCCATCCCTGTAGGCGCTCGGCGTGACGCCCGTCACCTTCTTGAACAGCTTCGTGAAGTAGCTGGGGTCGGTGTAGCCGATGGCGTGACATATATCGTAGAACTTATACTGCGGATCCCGCAGCAGCTCCTTCGCTTTATCCACGCGCACCTGCGTCAAATATTCGCCGATCGTACCGCCGGTCTCTTGCTTGAACAGGAGGCTGACATAGGTCGAGGACAAGTAGACCGCCTTGCCGATGTCGGCTACGGTTAGGCCAACTTCCGCATAATGCTGATCGATGTACGCCCGCACGCGCTCCACGACATTCGCCGTCTTGCCCAATCTTTTTTCGCGGATTCGGCCCAGCGCAGCGAACAAATACTCTTCTATTAATTGGTGCATATCCCCGAGCGTCTCCTTCGCGTACAACGCTTCCGTCAGCTCTGTCTCCATCGCCTCCAGCTCGGGATCCGCCGCTCCAAGCTCCATAACGTGCTGCCCGACCGCAAGCACGAGCTGCAGACACAAATTGCGTCCATACTTAAGTCCGTCCGGACGTCCATGGGACATGCTGGCAAAAATTCGCTTAACGGCTTCGCTCAGCTTCTCCGCATCATCGGCCTTAAGCGCGGAGATCAGCTTTTCATTTAACTCGTAATCGTATTTGGGCAAGGAGGAGCCGTCCCCCTGCCCTGCACTCTCCAAACTATCCATCGTAATGATTCTATTTTTGCCAAGATACCACTTGTAGTCGGCGGCTTCGCGGGCCTGCTTGTAGGCCAAAGCCAGGCCGCTCAAGCCGGCTGCCATATCTCCGATGCCGATCGTGACGCCGATTTTAAGCCAACGCTCCAGATTGGAGCGAAGATCGCCGGCCAGCGCGAACAACGCCTCAGCGGTGTCCGACATCGAGTTGCCGCCATGCTCGGGGCGCAGCACGCCGATAAACTCGCCTCCCCGGCGTTCGAAGGCGTAGCCCCGCATATACGTCCCCAGCAGCTCCTGATAGATGTTTAGCACAGAATACCACAACAATTGGCGGTCCCTCTCGGATCGGCTGGCCATGACGTCGGCAAGATCGTCGACGGAGACGACCATGATCCAATAGGGAGACTCCACGGGCAGCTCCAGCCCGAGGAAGGAAATTCGCTCCTCCAATTCCGTCTTGGGCGCGCCTTCCTCGATGAGGGAGAGCAGGAACTTCTCGCGAAGAAGCGGCATGCCCTCCTTGAGCTTGACCAGCAGTTCCTCTTTATTACGACGCTCGATGCGTTCCGCGTCCAAGTCTGTCACGACGCGCTTGATGACCGCGCTCAGCTCCTGCAGATTAACCGGCTTAAAGATATAGTCGACGGCGCTTACCTTCATCGCCGACTTTAAATAATCGGCGTCGTCATGACCGCTGACGAACACGATTTTGACATCCGGATATTCCGCAGATATGCGCTGCGACATCGTGATGCCGTCCAAATTCGGCATCCGGACATCCGTCAAAATAAGATCGGGAGTCTGGCGGGCGATCATCTCCAGCGCGACGTCGCCGTCGTCCGCTTCTCCCACCACTTCTATGCCGTAAGCTGTCCAATCGAAATACATCCTCAAGCCCGCCCTGACCGTCGGCTCGTCGTCTACAATGAGCAAGGAATACATCGCCGCGCCCTCCTTATCTGCATGCTGAATGTCCCTTAATAATAACATCCCCGTGGCCATATCGGCGTAACCGGATATGTCGCTGCTTCGCGCCTATAATCTTCCTTAGATAGAAGGAAGCGACTGACGATCTTGCATGACCGCCGTCGCTTCTACTTTCATTGCACCACTATTTTGCTAATGTTGCGTACCATTCGTTAACTTCCTTGGAGCTGGCTTCTCCGCCTGCCGCCATATATTTTTTCTGGAAATCCTCGAGGCCGTCAATGGATTCCGCGCCTGCGATCAGCTTGACCGTATAGTCGCCGATCATCGTGTTGAGCTGCTGGTTGTTTTTGGCATATTGCTGCATGTATGGCGCCAATCCCAGCAAATTCGTTACCTTCGCTTCGGCCGGCTGCTGGTTGTTCAAGAAGTCAAACGCCTCGAACATAACAGGGTTCTTGCGAACGCGAGCTTGCCAGTACTGCGGATAATTCGTCTCGTCCGTGCCCGCCATGAAGTTGTTCGCCAGATTGCGCTCGTCCGTAAAGATCGGTTGGATCGGCTCGTAAGCGCCGTCCACAACCTTGTAGTGCGTGCCCTCTACGCCGATCGCCATGTTCTTGAACGTCTCCGGCTCCAGGCTGGCATTGATCCACTTAATAGCTTCCTCCGGATGCTTGGAGGACTTCGGAATGTAAGAAAGTCGGTCGAAACCGGCATTTGCCGCGAATCCGAATTCGCCGTTCGGCCCTTTGAGCGGTGGAACAAAAGCAAATGTCGCTTCGGGCTTTGTTTTCGCCAAGGATTCGGACAACGCGGGAATATCCGCCCAATGTACGACGATCGCGCCGGCTACGCCGCTCGCGAATTTCTCCTTGGCCGTGGCATCCTTGTTCGCGACGAATTCGCGGTCGATCAATCCGTTTTTGTACAAGCTGCCGGTATAGGCTACATAGTCCTTGTACGAAGGGTCAAGCACGCGAGGTACGAGCTGCCCGTCGACATCGTTCCATGCATTCGGCATCCCGAATGCGCCTACGATATTGTCGATGATGGATTGATCGCCTTTGATCGTGAGTGGTACGTTGCGATCGCCGTTGCCGCCGGGATCCTTTTCCTTGAATTGCGTCAGCACGTTCGTCAGCTCATCGGTTGTCGTCGGCATCGACAGGTCCAGCTTCTCGAGCCAGTCCGTCCGGATCAAAATGGAGCTGTTGATTTCGTAAGTGACGGTTGTCGGAATGGCGTACAGCTTGCCATTTACCTTCAACGCTTCGATGGACTCGGGCTTCAGCGCCGCCTTGATATTGGGCCCGAATTCCTCGATGAGCGGACCCAGATCGACAAGCGCGCCTTTCTGGGCATAGTCGGAATACAGCGCCATATCGCTGTAGGACGTTACGATGTCGTAAGCCTCTCCCGAAGACATAATAAGGTTAAGCTTCTCCGCCCATTTGTCCTGCGGGAGCATATCTGTTTGCATTTTATAACCCGTGTTCTCCTCCAGCAGCTTCGCTACCGGATAAACGTTGTAATCCTCGCCCGCCCAGACGTTCAGACGTTTTAGAGCCGGCTTCGGCGCATCCGGTTTGGCTGTCGCTTCGCTGCCGGTTTTTGGGGCATTCGTGGAACCGGACTCGTTGTTGGCGGTACCGTTATTTCCAGAGCATGCCGCCATTACCGAGACCAGCAGCGCAGACATGGCGATTGTCGAAATCAGCTTAAATGGTTTTGTCATAGTGAGACCCTCCTGCTTGTATTGTAATCTATATCATTAATTTTCCACAGAAGCCCGCCCGCCGCCGCATCGCCGCGCTCCGGTACCTGGATTCGCTTGCGTTCGGCGCGAGCCTGCCCGTGAGAAAAGTTAATGCAAGGTTTTCCATCAACCCTTGACGGAGCCGATGAGCACGCCTTTGATAAAATATTTCTGCAAGAAAGGATAGACCAGCAAAATCGGAATGGTCGACGCGATGACGGTAGCCGACCTAACGCCTTCCGCCGGCACGTTCATGAGATCGTCGGCCGTCTTGTCGAGCGCCGAGGATGTGTCCGCGTTCATGACGATGTCTTGCAGGTACAACTGCAGCGGCTTGAGCGACGTGCTGTTGATGTACAGCATCGGGTGGAAATAATCGTTCCAGTAGTACACGGCGTAGAAAAGTCCGATTGTCGCGAGCACGGGACCGCTGAGCGGCAATATGATTCGGAACAGGATCGTCAGGTTGCGGGCTCCTTCGAGCTTGGCGGACTCCTCCAGGCTGGCGGGCAAATTTTCGAAGTAGCTCTTGATCACCAGCATGTTGAATACGCTAATCAGAGCGGGCAAAATCAGCGAGCCCAAATTGTTGATCAGGCCCAGTTCGCGGACGAGCAAGTAGTTCGGAATAATGCCGCCGTTGAACATCATGGTAAAGATGAACAGGACGATGATGAAGCCCATGCCGGGCAGCTCCCGCTTCGACAGCGGGTATGCCGTCAATGCCGTGATAAGCAGCGAGCCGAGCGTGCCTGCCACTGTGATGATCACGGAGATCCAGAGCGAATTCAAAAACTGGGAGCTCGTGACGACGAATTTCATCGTGTCGAGCTGGAACCCGACGGGGAAGATTCCCACCTGGCCCGACATAATCGCCCATTCCTCGCTGACCGACTTGGAGAAGACATTAACGAAGGGGAGCAGCGTGATCAATCCCATCGCGATCAGCACGATGTAGATGGTGCCGTCGAGCATATAGTCTTTTGCTGTTTTTCTGTACATGAACGTCCCTCCTTACCAAATACTGCGACCTATAAATTTGCGGCTGAGCATGTTGCCGATTATGATCAGCAGAAATCCTACCGCGGAGTTGAACAGACCGACCGCCGTGCTGAAGCTGTAGTCCTGCTGGCCGAGACCCATCCGGTACACGAAGGTGCCGATGACGTCCCCCGTCTCGTAGACGAGCGGATTGTACATCGTCAAAATCTGCTCCGTGCCTGCCTCCAGGAGGCTGCCGATTCGCAGGATGAACATCAGGACGATCGTGGGCAGCATGCCCGGCAGCGAGATCGACCACATCTGTCTGATGCGCCCCGCTCCGTCGATGGCTGCGGCTTCGTATTGCTCTTGCTCGATGCCCGCGAGGGCGGCGATAAAGACGATGGCATTCCAGCCCATCTCCTTCCAGCCTGCGGTAAACACGACCAAGCTGCGGAACAAGCTGTTGCTCGTAAAAAACGAGATCGGCTCTCCGCCGAAGGATCGAATGATTTCGTTGACGATGCCGCCCGACGGCGACAGGATGTTGATAAATAACCCCGAGATAATGACCCAGGAGAGGAAATGCGGCAAATAGATGATCGTCTGGATCGTCCGCTTAAAGAACATGCGCCGCACTTCGTTCAGCATAAGCGCGATGACGATCGGGATCGGAAACAGAATGGTAATTTTGTACAAGCTGATAAGCAGCGTGTTGGTCAGTACTTGCATGAATTCGTCGGATTGCAGCAGCCTCTCGAATTGAGCCATCCCGACCCATTCGCTGCCGGATATGCCGCCGAAGATGTTGAAGTCCTGGAAGGCGATGATGATGCCGTACATCGGCGCGTATTTGAACAAGAATAAAAAAATCAAACCCGGTATGAGCAGCATATACATATCCATATTGCCGCGGATCAGCTTCAGGCGCCGTCTCCCGGTCCCCAGCGAAACACCTTCTCCTCCGCGAGGTTTGCTCATGTTCTCCACCTACTTTTCTCTGTCTTGATCCTTATTGTAGAGGCTGAGGACGGGGGGCGAGTAGCGGACGATCCTTTTATTTCTGGTCTAATCCGACACAATTTTCGTCATGTACAAGGGAAGAGTTACGGCCTAACGGACAAAATGAGGCTGTCGATTCATTGTGAGTAACGAAGCTGAAACGTTCTGCTTTCGCTAACGGACCTCAGAGCCTCTAATTGCAGCATTTTCGCGATATTGAAAATCTAACGGACTCAGATGACGCTATTTGCTGCATTTCCGCCCATTCGATGCGGTTTTGAAGGAAGTAAGGTCGTCTGTGTCCGTTACAATTTGAACAGGCCCCATTTTTGCGAAATAGCGACTGTGGTGTCCGTTACGATCAGCCTTTTACTTAACTGCGCTGCCGTCCACTTTTTTGTTCACAATTCTGGCAGATGAATAGTTTCCTAAACAAAAAAAGACGTTGAGCCGTCGGCCCTACGTCTTTTTTCTATATTTTACTTTCCCGCTATTGAGGCGAACCCGGCCCTTTTATGCCGTAAATATTAAATGAGGTTTATTGTTTCGTCCTTACAGTAAGTTACTGAATATCCTGCAAGCGGAATATGCAGCCTATCACTTGTGTGCGCGCCCGCTCGCCGCTCCCTGCTCCCGGAACTCGGCAAGGCGGACGGGATCGCCGTCGCGAAGGCGGGAGTGTTCCGCCGCAAAAGCGATGAGATGGCTCTGGAGCGACGCGGTTGCAGACGTTAGTCCCTGCGACGGATTGCGGTCGAAGCTCCGCACGTCTCGCAGAAACGCGGCTACCATCCGCTCGTCGCCGCCGCCATGCCCGTCGCCTTCGACGCTGCAGCGATGTTCGATGCGTTCGTCCGTCGCGTAGCGATATAAAACGAACGAGCCCTTGTCCATGTCGCCGATAATCTCGCCTGCCGTGCCCATGATCTGTACGCGGCGAGTTCCGCTCTCGGTAAGCCCGGACATAATAAACGACGCGTTCGCCCCGTTCTCGAAGGCCATATTGACGACCTGATGGTCCACGACGTTGTTGTCGCAGCGATAAACGCAACGCCCGAACGGCCCATCCTTCAACGCCGCAATGATTCCTTCCTGAGTAGGGTCATCCGTCATATAACGAGCCCATTCGTGCGACGGCTGCCGCAAGTACAGCTTAACCGCCGAGAACGGGCAATCCCGCTCTACCGCGCAGCCGTCCATGCAGCGTTCCGTCGAGCCCGCCGGCGCATTCTCCGGCCTGAAGTGCAACAAAGAGCCGTAGGAGCTGACATTCGTGCATGGCTGTCCCATCATCCACGAGACGAGATCGAGATCATGGCACGACTTCGCCAGAATCATCGGGCTCGTCTCCTCCGCCTTGCGCCAGTTGCCCCGCACGTAGCTGTGCGTCATATGGCGGTAGCCGACATTCTCCGTCAGTTGGATCGTTCCCACCGTGCCGAGCTCCCCCTCGTCGATGCACCTCTTGATGCCCGACCAGAAAGGCGAATATCGCAGCACATGCGTCACGGCGAGCAGCCGCCGCAAGCGAAGCGAGGCCTCCTCCAGCCGAATGCACTCCTCCATGGAGGGCGACATCGGCTTCTCGAGCATGACGTGGTACCCCAGCTCCATGGCCTTCATGGCCGGCTCGTAATGCATTCGGTCCAGCGTGCATATGATCATCACGTCCGCGATTCGCCCCTCGTCGAACGCGCGCTCCCAGCTCGTGTACGTTCGCTCGGGAGCAATACCGTGAAGCGCGGCAAATGAGCTTCTGCGTTCCGCGTCCGGCTCGGCCACGGCAACGATCCGGAGTTCGTGCGGATATTTCTCCGCGTATGGCCCGTAAATGTATCTTCCCCTGCTGCCCGCGCCGAGCAGGACGGCTGTTAATGGTTTCATCTGTTCTGTTCTCCTCCTCGCAAACCCTCGTCTGTAGTTTCATTGTAGAATCGCCGGGGGACCCGAGAAAGAGATCGTTGATTACTTTCCGTATACAGTTATTGACCATGTCCGGACGGCTGGCTTCGCGACGAACGGAATTCGAGCGGCGTGGCGCCGTTCTGCTTCTTGAAAAACCGAATAAACGCAAGCGCCGAGTTGTAGCCCAGCGCGCCCGCGATTTCGTTGACCTTCATCGACGTGTTAAGCAGCATGTCCCGAGCCGTCATGTTCCGGTAATCGTTAATGTACTTGGACAGGCCGATGCCCGTATTCTGCTTGTACAGCCGGGACAAATACGACGGATTGAGCCCGACGCAATCCGCCAGCGCGTTCAACGAAATGTCGGTCGCAATATGCTTCTCGATGTATTGATGGACTTTGCTTACCACTTCGGAAGGAATGACCGCGCCGTTAAGCTCGTTCCACTCGAAGCAGCAATCGGCCAATTGCCTGTAATACAGAATCAGTTCCGGCCACGGCAGCGCATCTCCGCGGCCGAAGAGCGGAGCCAGATCGAGCTGCGTATTGGCATAGTCGCATACGTCCCGGTTGCGCTGCAAATGGAACAAAAAGACGGCGGACAAAGAATGGTACAGCTCCGTCTTCCTCTCGTTCGACGCGCCGGACTCGTTCCAGATGGAAGTCAATTCGGCATACAGCTTATAAAAAGGCTCCCGCTGACTATTCTCCAGACAGCCTGCAAGCATCTGCACCCGGGCATGGTAAAATCCGTCGCTGACATCCGCCGTTTTCCCCACGAACCCTTCGGCAGGCACGGAACCCTCCCGCTCGATCAGAATGGCTTCATGCAGCAAGCCCTGCCCCTGCGCCAGCTCGTACTTCACCGCATAAAACCGCTCCGCAACGCCGTCCCACTCCACAGGTTCGGCGCCTAGCGCGAACGACACCGACATGCCGAGCAGCTCCTTGCAGGTTGCCTGAATGGACTCCAGCACGCCGGCAGCGTGACCGAGACAGCTGATCTTCCCGCCAGAGCCATTAGCGGCTGAGTCGTCATCGACACCAGCAGTCTCGACCAGCGGCTGGATCAGCCAGACGATCTTGGCGAACTCGAACGGGGCGGAGTAATAACGCGCGCCCCTCGCCAAATATTCGTCGCCGATGTTCTGGAAAGCCGACGTCAGGAGCGCCTTGTCGGGGGCGGACATCATCTCCTTCCAGCCGTCGACGCGGCCGATTAACAGATAGACCGGCTCCTCCGGGTCAAGCGGGATGTCCATCTCGCGGAACAGCCGCTCCAACCCGCTTCGCGTTGCCGTCCTCCCTTGCAGAAGCCCCAGCATATATTCTTTCTGCAGCGATGGGAGCGCCCGTCTCATGCTGCTCTGCGCCTTCGTGACGATTCGTTCCCGGTCCAGCTCCTCGTCCAGCTTGGCCATGGCCCGCTCCACCGCGTCGATAATCTTGTTGTCGCTCTCCACCTTTAGAATATAATCGAATCCGCCGTAAGTTACCGCATCGCGCGCGTACTGGAAGTCGTTGTACCCCGTCAGGAAGATGACCTTGCAGGACGGCCATCGGGCCCCGATCTCCTTCAGCAGCTGAATGCCTTCGATGCCGGGCATCTTGATGTCGGAGAGCACGATATCGACGCGGTGCCGGTTCAGCAGCTCCAGCGCCTCTTCTCCCGAATAAGCGATCAAAACTTCAAGCTCCAGCCGTTCCTGCCCTTGGAACAATTCCAGCAAGCCGTCCACAATAATCGGCAGATCGTCAACGATAAGCAGTCTGTACATATGTCTCCTCCCCCGTTCGTTATCCTTTAGGGCGTGTCTGAAAACCCGCTCGGGGGCATCTTTCACCGCCTTTCCGCCCCCTGCTTCGTCACTTTTGCTTGATGTACCCCCGGTACACCTTCACAAAAGTTCCTTGCATGGAACGAAAATTCGGCAAAATCTGCTCCCCTCGGAGTATTCAGACACGCCCTAGCCAGCGCTTAACCGGATCCGCACCTGCAGCCCGCCCAGCTCGGAACGCGCGACCGCCAGACCGTACTCCTCGCCATAACGCAGTTGAATTCGGCGATGCACGTTCAGGAGACCCGTCGTCTCCTCGATCCGGTTTGCGGAATAACGCAGCTTCTTCCTGAGCGCTTCAATCTCCTCGTCCGTGATCCGGTCGCAATTATCCTCGACATAGAAGACGAACGAACCTTCGTCCGGCTCGCCGCGCAGCCATAATTCCCCGGGGCCAGGCATACGATCAAACGCATGTTTATACGCGTTTTCGATGACGGGTTGGAGAATGAGCCTCGGAACAAGGATGTCCGGCAGCCGATCCTGGCCGTCAAACGCAACCTGTATCCGGTCTCCGTAGCAGATCGACTGCATCTCGACGTACGTGCGGGAATGCTCCGCCTCCAGCTTGAGCGGGATATCGTCTTCGTCGTTGCGCGTGATGAACTGGAAATATTGTCCGATATGCAAGCAGAAGCGATAGGCCTTCTCCTGCTGGTTGCCGGACTTGATCAGCCTGCATAACACGAAGAAGCAATTATATAGAAAGTGGGGATTGATCTGCGATTGCAGCCGCTTCAGCTCCGAGCGCTGATTGCGGATTTGCCCCTCGTAGTTTTCTTCGATCAACGTTTTCAAATGCAACACCGTGTCGTTAAACGCCTCGTACAAATAACCGAATTCGTCGGCTCCGCGATCGACGGCGATCGTCTCCAGCCGGTTCATCTGCACGCGGCGGAAGGAATGCACCAGCTTCATCAGCGGGCGGTAAATAATCCGAAGCAGGAAATAAGTGAAGAACAGCACGATGACGACCGCAAGCCCGCACGCCCACCAAAATAACGTCCGGTACACCTCAAGCGAGCCCAACACTTCGGCTTCGGGCACGTACGTAACGGCATACGCGTTCCAGACGGCGGAATACGTATAGATCGCCACATATCGCGCTCCGTTATACGCAATCGTCTCGCTGCCTTGACGAGCGCCGGCAGCGCTCTTTTGGCGCGAGAACTCCTGCATATGGCTCGCCATGTCGGCATCCGCGCCGCTCTCCACGCTCCATCCCCGATCCAAATTGATCATGGCGCTCCCCCCGCCGCGGGAACCGCGAATTTGCGCGAGAGTCCCTCTTATTTCCGGTACGGATAACTCCACGGCGACGATATACAACGGCTTCGAGGTCGTGCCGGTCGGATATTGCATGGACATGAACAGCCGGTCGCGCCAGATAATAAACGGCTCTTCGTACAGCTTCCCGCTTTGCCGCATGGCCGCGTATTCCTCCAGGTCGAGGAACGTCTCGAAGCTGTGGGAGAGCACCGTCCGGTCGATGACGGGAATATAGGCTTTGGTCTCCCGGATGAACGGGCTGGAATTGCGCATCAGGTCAAGCCGCTTCTGAATATCCAGAATGCTGCTTGACCTCTCGTAGGAGCTCATATGATCCCCCGTCGCGGCGATCTCCATGAGATCCTGGTCCATGACGTAGTTGGGCAAATATCGTTCGATTCGATCCGCTTCCTTATCAAGCGAATCCATATAGTACCGCGCCGTATTCAGCACGGATTCGGATATTTCTCCGCGAATACGGTTCGAGCCCTGCTCGACGATCATCCACGTGATCGCCAGCAGCGGCAGCAGGGCGGCCAGAAAGGCAACCAGCATTTTCTTGAAAATGGAGGAGTCACGCAGGAACAATAAGCTCTTCATCTCTCGTCCCCCCGATTGATTGAGTCAACTCCTATTCCTTCACGCTGCCCATGACGATGCCCTTGATGAAAAACCGTTGAAGAAACGGATATACGATCAATATCGGAAACGCCGCCACGAATATTTGGGCCGCGCGGCTCGTCCGGTCGGACAGCTTCAGCAGCAGCTCGGCATTTTCCGCCTTGATGAAGCGGAAGTCGAGCTTGATAATGACCGTCTGCAGGAACGTCTGGAGCGGATAATTCTCAGTATGATTCATGTACAGCATGCCGTCAAACCAGCTGTTCCAGTGCCCCACCATCGTGAACAGCCCCGTCGTCGCTAGCGCGGGCAGCGACAGCGGCACGTAAATCTGCCACAGCGTGCGGAAGTGGCCTGCTCCGTCGATACGCGCCGATTCCTCCAGCTCCTTTGGCAAGTTGCGGTAAAAGTTCAGCAGAAGAATAATATTGAACACCGGAATCGCGGTCGGCAGTACAAGCGCCCACATCGTATCGATCATGCCAAGAGACTTGACGGTCAGATAGGACGGAATCAGCCCTCCGCTAAACAGAATCGTGAAGACGAACAGCCAGGCATAGAAGGTGCGCAGCCTAAGCTGGCGGTGATCCTTGGAGAGCGGGTACGCCGTGATGATCATAAGCACCATGCTGAGCGACGTGCCGAGCGCGACGCGCTGGACGGATACCCAGAACGCGCGCAGGTACTCCGGCTTGCCGAAGACGTTATCGTAAGCGGCCGTCGTAAAATCGACCGGCCACAGCGCCACTTGTCCCGCGGCCGCCGCAGCCCCGGAGCTGAAAGACATCGCCAGAATGTGCACGATGGGCATGAGACAGAGCAAGGAGATAAGCAGCAGGAATGCGTAATTGCACCCCGCGAAAACCGTTCTGCCCCAAGTGCGATAGTTCGTCATGATGATGCTCCCTTCCGTAGAATTGGCGACGGGTCAGAAGATCCGGTAGTTCGCCAATCGGTAAGCCAAGAAATAAGAAAACGAAATAAACAGGAACGATACGATCGACTTGAGCAGTCCCACCGCCGTTGCGAAGCCGAACTGCGCTTGCTGCACGCCCATCCGGTAGACGAACGTATCGATAATGTCCGCGCTTTCGTAGACGGGCGGACTATACAGGTTGAAGATTTGCTCGAAGCCCGCGTTCAGCACGTTTCCGATATTGAGCGTCAGCATCAGTACGATAATCGGCATCATGCCCGGCAGAGTTACGTGGAACGTTTGCTTTAGTCGCCCCGCCCCGTCGATCTCTGCCGCTTCGTACAGCGACGGATTTATGCCCGTCAGCGCGGCCAAATACACGATGGTGCCGAAGCCGAATTCCTTCCATACGTCGGAGATGACCATCGCGTAAGGAAACCAGTCATTGCTGCCGAGAAAAAAGATCGGCTTCGCGCCGAAATACCCAAGCAGCTGATTCACCACGCCCGACGTGGGCGACAGAACGTCGACCAAAATGCCGCTGAGCAGCACCCAAGACATGAAGTGCGGCAAATACACAAGCGTCTGGAACGTGCGCTTTACCCATTCGCGGCGCAGCTCGTTCAGCAGGATCGCGATGGTAATCGGGACAAAAAGTCCCGCAACGATTTTCATCACCGCAATGTAGATCGTATTAAAAAAAATGCGCCCGATATCGGGATAATCCATCAGCAGCCGGAAATTCCGCCAACCGATAAACGGGGAGCCGAACAGGCCTTTGTTCGGCACGTATTTCTGGAACGCCATGACGATGCCGGCCATCGGCACGTAGCTGAATATGACGACCAATACGATGGCGGGCAGCAGCATCATGTGCAGAGGCCATTCCCTCTTCCACAGCCTTGTTATTCCGTTCAAGCCGATCACCTCGCTGTTTCACTAAATCGACAGTCCTCCGCAAGCAATACGGGGGTGAGAGCAATGCCCCCATCCCCCGACTCCTTCGTGCTATCGATTATTGATGGGTGGCGTACCACTCGTTCACTTCTTTCGTAATTTCGTCGCCGCCAAGCTTCTTCCACTCCTGCACGAAATCGTCGAACGCGTCGACCGGCACCTGGTTCATGATGATTTTGAAATAAACCTCGTCCCGCTTCTTGAGCAAAATTTCCTGGCGCTCCGCCATTGCCGGCGTCGGCGCTCCATAGAACTTGTTCTGTAAATATTGTTTGTTATCCTGAATGGCAGGCACCAGCGAGAATGCGCCTTTCGGACCGGAGATCAAATATTCCCACCACATGCTCGTATCGCCGTCGACGTATTTCATCGCGCGTTCGTACCGCGTCCGGTGATCCTTCGTCTCCAGGATGCTCGGATCTTTGTTCTCGATCGCTTTCGGCAGAATTTCGCCGTTGTTGTCCTTCTGCTTGCCGACTCTGAGCGGGCTGAGCAGCCAATAGTTGTTGCCTTTCTCCTTGAGATCCTTGCCGAACTCGTATACCTTCTGCTCGTCGGTCGGATGGTTGTCGACCGCGATCCAATGGTTGAGCAGCTTGATGACGCCTTCCGGATGTTTCGCTTTCTTGGAGATGACGTAATATTCGTCTACGCCAAGGCCGATCTGCGACAGCGCCGGCTTGTCGTCCGCCGTCGGGATCGGGAACACGCCCCACTCCTGCACGACCTTGCCGTCCTTCACCGCGCCCTTCGCAAGCTGGGCAGGCGTCCACGATGCGCCGTATACGATGCCGACGCTGTTATCGTAGAGAAGCTCGGCCGCTTTCTCCGTATCCTTGACCGCGAACTCCGGATCGATCAGCCCTTTCTTGAACATATCCTGCAGCGCGGCTAGCGCCTGCTTCACTTCCGGCTGGATGTCGCTGTTTACGAGACCCCCGTTGCCGTCCTCGATCCAGATATTCTCGTATGCGTGGTAACCGTTTAAGAAAGCGCGAAGACCGGTCACGCCCGTATCCATGCTGAACGGGTTTTTGCTGACCGCGAGACCGTACGGCGTTTTGGTTCCGCCCGGATTTTTGGTTTTGAAAGCTTCCGCGATCGCCATGATGTCGTCCATCGTCTTAGGCTCCGGCAGGTTCAGCTCCTTCAGCCAATCCGTGCGCACGTATAAATATTGATACTGATATGGATTGTACGAACTCGGAATGCCCATCAGCTTGCCGTCGAACGTTGCCGTCTTGAGTTGCATGCCGCCATCCATCGTCAGGAACTTTTTCGTCTCTTCCGTGGCGTGCTGGTCGTACACTTCCGTAATATCCATAATCATGTCCGCTTCGGTCAGCTCCTTGAGCTGCGTTGCGTTCACCAGCAGGAAGTCGGGCAGATCGTCGGAAGCGATTGTGATTTTCACCTTTTCCTTGAACTGGCTGACGTCGGCGATCCAATTGTTTTTGATCCGGACGCCGATGTCCTTCTCGTAAGCGTCGTACACGGCGTTTTTATCGAAGCTTTCGCCTTCGTCGAACTTCAGGTACGGATCGCTTGGCGATACCGTCGTCACCTCGATCACTTCATTCGTCTCGGGCGGCTGTTCTTGCCCCGCTTCCGCGCTTGGACTCGGCGATGCGGCCGGCTCGTTTCCTCCGTTGCTGCAAGCGGACAATGTCAGGCACGCTAGCGTTGCTGCAATGGTCAACATTTTGTATCTCTTCTTCATGCTACTACCCCTCCGTCTGGTCTTGATATGGATCCATCCGCCGCCCTGCAGCGCGGCTTGTCGTCCCTGTTTTCAGTATAGAAAGGACCCAGCGCGCCAGCCATATACTACTGTTTACTTTCGTATACACCTTTTGAGAAATGGCCGTCCAATCGATTGTAATGGCAAGCCGGAGACCCGCTCGCGACGGACATTATGCAAGAAGCGATTGCCGCGCTGGGGGCG
>NZ_BDQX01000285.1 GCF_003112455.1 Paenibacillus agaridevorans | reverse complement strand
CTTCTGGGTTATCCTATCGAAATGTTAATCATTGAAATTAGCGGAGCGGAGCGAAGTATGCAGTCCCCCAATCTCGCGATTGTAGCCATAACGAACCTGCTCATGTACTTCGGCTATTTCTGCGGAGGG
>NZ_BDQX01000284.1 GCF_003112455.1 Paenibacillus agaridevorans | reverse complement strand
AAAGAAGGCCACACATTCGCGGGCTGGAACACAGCGTCTGACGGTGGCGGTACCGATTACGCAGTGGGTGCAACGCTAAACATGGGAGCAGCGAACGTCACGCTTTATGCACAGTGGACAGAGAACCCAACGTACACGATGACTTATAACGGAAACGGAAGCACAGGCGGTTCGGTGCCGGTGGACAGCGAAGCATACGAAGCAGGCGAGACAGTCAGCGTGCTGGAAAAAGGCACTTTGGTGAAAGCAAGCCACACATTCGTGGGCTGGAACACAGCGTCTGACGGTGGCGGTACCGATTACGCAGCGGGTGCGACACTCACCATG
>NZ_BDQX01000283.1:1054-1129 GCF_003112455.1 Paenibacillus agaridevorans | reverse complement strand
AGTCGGTAGAGCAGAGGACTGAAAATCCTCGTGTCGGCGGTTCGATTCCGTCCCGAGCCACCATGTAACATAATA
>NZ_BDQX01000283.1:857-1044 GCF_003112455.1 Paenibacillus agaridevorans | reverse complement strand
GCTCGGTAGCTCGTCGGGCTCATAACCCGAAGGCCGCAGGTTCAAATCCTGCCCCCGCAACCAATTACCTTCGGAGATATATCCGAGATTAATGATCTGGAGCTGTGGTGTAGAGGCCTAACATGCCTGCCTGTCACGCAGGAGACCGCGGGTTCGAATCCCGTCAGCTCCGCCATTTATGGCATCA
>NZ_BDQX01000283.1:0-686 GCF_003112455.1 Paenibacillus agaridevorans | reverse complement strand
ACTGGTAGAGCAACTGACTTGTAATCAGTAGGTTGGGGGTTCAAGTCCTCTCGACGGCACCATTGTTTTTTTTTTGGAGGATTAGCGAAGTGGCCAAACGCGGGAGACTGTAAATCTCTTCCTTCGGGTTCGGTGGTTCGAATCCATCATCCTCCACCAGTTTGTAGGGGCATAGTTTAAAGGTAGAACAAAGGTCTCCAAAACCTTTGGTGTGGGTTCAATTCCTGCTGCCCCTGCCAGATTTAATCTAGTGTGTAGCGTGGCGGTCGTGGCGAAGTGGTTAACGCATCGGTTTGTGGATCCGACATTCGGGGGTTCAATTCCCCTCGATCGCCCCATAACTCACACACAAACGAAGTATCTAGTGTTGGGGATTAGCCAAGCGGTAAGGCAACGGACTTTGACTCCGTCATTCCTAGGTTCGATCCCTAGATCCCCAGCCATCAATGCGGAAGTGGCTCAGCGGTAGAGCATCGCCTTGCCAAGGCGAGGGTCGCGGGTTCGATTCCCGTCTTCCGCTCCATCATTTTATTCTGGCGCCATAGCCAAGTGGTAAGGCAGAGCTCTGCAAAAGCTCTACCCCCAGTTCGAGTCTGGGTGGCGCCTCCACAATACCATAATGTGCGGCCTTAGCTCAGCTGGATAGAGCGTTTGACTACGAATCAAAAGGTCAGGAGTTCGAATCT
>NZ_BDQX01000282.1 GCF_003112455.1 Paenibacillus agaridevorans | reverse complement strand
CAGAGAGGTGTCCGAGTGGTCGAAGGAGCACGATTGGAAATCGTGTATACGGCAACGTATCGAGGGTTCGAATCCCTTCCTCTCTGCCAGTAAGGCCCGTTGGTCAAGGGGTTAAGACACCTCCCTTTCACGGAGGTAACAGGGGTTCGAATCCCCT
>NZ_BDQX01000281.1:254068-289356 GCF_003112455.1 Paenibacillus agaridevorans | reverse complement strand
TGTAAATCCTTGACTGACACGATGATCGACAGCATATTTGAATTGCGAATCGATTCCTTCTACGCTCGATCCTTCAAAACGCTCGGAAGGCATGAACCAATGAGTATCGCCAAGATAAAAAAACGGAGTTCCATCGTTGTAATTAAAGTGGCGATCATTGTCTCCAATTTGTAGAAATCCGCGCTTATACAAATCCAGTACACCAGAATAAGGCGTAGCCTGAAAAGATATGGCACTGCTCCTGTTAAGTCCAGTGTCATCAGCAGATGGATCAGCTTCTACCGTCATACTCCATGTTCCCGTAACAGTAGGAGCAAATCTAACCTTCCATATGCGCCCCCCGTCCCAAAATGCGGGGCGAGTGATTTGAATGCCGCCCGGTCCCGTAAAGGTTGCAACGACATCCACATCTGCGAAGGGATCATTGTACGTTTTCGAGCTCATCAAGGACAGCTCCATGCTACGCCACTGCTCAATCGATTCACGTATGACGATGTCTGTTGTTGCTGCAACCCCCGAGCCGTCCAATGCCTCGGCCGTTACGGTAACGGTTCCTGCTGTAATCGCTGTCAGGAAACCTGTAGCGGCATCGATTACCGCCATTCCCGAAGAACCCGGTTTCGGCTCGACACTCCACGTTACGGACTGATTCGTCGCATTGCTTGGTTGTGCCTCAGCTTTCATTTGCACAGAGAAACCCGGCAGAACCTCCATTGTTACTCCACCTGTCATATTGAATTGCTCCACCTCTATGAAAGAGGAGTAAACCTGAATTTCATAAATGTTGACATAAACCTGATCTGCACTGATTCTGACATAACGACCCTTTGTATTCGCCGGGAGCATTGCTCCGAATACATTGTGATCCAGGATGTTGGTTGTCGTCGTATTCAGCAAATACTCATACTTGCCTATTCCGCCGTCTCCGGAGACCACCTCTGTCCAATTCACGGCATCGTCGGAGACGTACACCTTATTTGTTTTGTTCCAATGCCGGGCGTAATGGATCGCTACATAGTCCAACGTTTTTTTTCGTCCCAAATCCAGATACAGGTCTATAAATCCTGTCGACGCTCCCGAGAGCGTACCAAGATCGCCATCGGTCAGGTTGCTTTGCACGCCATCATGAATGACCATACCGTTGTAGGGGGTAACGGGTGCCCCTTGCGATACAATTAATGAGCCTGGAGGAGCCTCCGCATATCGTTTCGACCCATCTGCAGATGTAATAACCAGTGGTGCAGTCGACATAAGCAGGGCGAAGCCAAGAAGCCAAATGAACGATCGTTTGAAAAAACTTACTTGAATAACATCCGTAAGCGTTAACATAACTGGTTCATCCTCCCATGGTTGTGCCAATTAAAACTCAACCTTTCAAAGAACCAACAATAAGCCCTTTGATCATGTATTTCTGTGTGAATATAAACAGGAGTATGAGCGGTAATACCGCCAAGGCCGACAGAGCGAATACAGGGCCATAGTCCATCGATTGTTTATTGGCATAAAATTGTACGATCTGCGGCATCAACGTCATCTTCGACTCCGACTTCAAATACAGCAATGGACCCATAAAGTCGTTATATATGGCAGTCACATTGGTAATTAAGATCGTCCCCGTGGCAGGCAATAACAGGGGCAGCACGATACGGGCAAAAGATTGCATGGGCCCGCATCCGTCAATGAAAGCCGATTCCTCGATTTCCTTAGGGATCGACTTCATAAAACCTACATAAATAAACGTCGCGATCGGAATTGCGCCTGCGGCATAGAGCAATACCATAAAGGTGCGGGTATCAATTAATTGAATACTTACACCCATTTTAAAAATGGTCACCATTGTTGTCTGAAGCGGCACAATCATCCCGGATAAGAATAAATAATAGATGGCTTGAAACCAGCGATTCTTGACCCTGGCGATGGCATATCCCGCCATTGAACATATGACCACAATGCTAACGAGCGAGAAAGACATGATGACAATTGTATTAAAGAAGCCGTCAAGCAGCTTAACCTTCTCAAACACAATCGCAAAGCTGCCCCAATATAACTCTTTGGGAAAAGCGAAAGGATCATAGAAGATAGCCGGCGACTTAAAGCTCCCTACATATAAAAAGTAAATGGGATACAACAATACGCAGGCGAACAGGAACAGGCCGACTTCAATGGCAATATCTGTGGGGTTCCGGCGTTTCCTGACCATTACATCTCTACCTCCCTGCGTCTCGTAATCTGCAATTGTATGAAAGTAATGACCATTATAATGAGCATGAGCACGACGCCTGCCGCAATGGAATACCCGGCGTTGTTTTCTCTGAAGGCCGCATTATAGATAGCCAGCGCCAATGTATAAGATGCGGTTCCCGGTCCTCCCGAAGTTAAGATGTAGGGAATATCAAAGAGTTTGAGTCCTCCGACGATAATGAGAAAGGTCACGATCGTAATCGTCGGCATGAGCAGTGGAACGGTGATTTTCAGAAATCGCTGGATTGCTCCTGCCCCATCTATACGCGAAGCCTCATAAAGATCCGCCGGGATGGATTGCAGCCCGGCCAGATAGAAGATAACGCAATAACCTAGCCCTTGCCATTGCGTCAACAAGATGATAGTAATAAACACCGTATTCGTCTCGCCAAGCCAATCTCTGACCCAACCACTGAGGCCAAGCTGGTTCAGCACGAGGTTCAACGTACCCTCATAGCTAAGAATTTGGCTCCACACAACCGATAACACGACCAGGCTCATAATAACAGGAAAAAAAACAGCTGCTCGCAAGAAGTAACCGGTCACAAACTTGCGATTAAGCAATACTGCAATCCAGATCGCTAACGGATTCTGAATCAACAAACCGAACAAAGCCATCTTGAATGTATTCATGGCGGCGGCAATCATCTTACGATCTTCAAAGAGAAATGCATAATTGTCCAATCCGATAAATACCGGCTTACGTATAGAATCCCATGTTGTAAACGAGTAATAGAGGCTTCGGATAAATGGATAATAGGTGAACGTAATGAATAACAGCAGAGCAGGAAGCACGAACAAAGCGGCCGTCCCTATCCATTTTCTTTCCAAATGCGTGGCACTTCCCTTCTAACCTTATAGATAAGGGATAACCCCCCACTTATAGCGTGTGAAGGTTATCCCTGAATGTAATTGTCATTTATTCTGGAGGCAAGACGCGTGTTGCTTTGTCTTTCTCATGTTTGGTTTGAGCATCTTTCAAATCAGCAGGGCTATATTTAGCGCCCGACACGATCTTGGTCATGGTCTCCATTAAAGAGGTTTCTGCAGAAGAACTAATAAAGGCCTCAAACCCGTACATTGTTTTCCCCTTGTTAACAGCTGCTAGAAACTCGTTCATTGCCGTATTCGAATAGGTTACGTTCATACCTTCCAGAGGCGGCAATGATCCATTACCTACGCTATACGGACCCAAAATATCTTCATTCATAATGATAGCGATGAGATCCTTGCCTTGTTGTTGCAGCTTGGACTTTGCATTAAGCGATAAAGTCTCGCTTGGTGATAAGTTGATGCTGTAAAATCCATTGTCGTCAGGGAATTCAAAGTATCCGATATCAAACCTGGAATGACCTTTTTTCGTGAAATTCTCCTCTGCCGCGCCCGGCAGCCACGCTCCCTGAACAATCATCGCGGCATTCCCGCTAGTGAACTCGTCGGACGATTGCGGCCAGTCGATGCTAAGCGCTGTTTTGTTAAAATAACCTTTTTCCGTCAAGTTCTGCACTTTGTTCAAGAGAGCTTGAATTTCCTCCCCTTCCAGACTCTTTTCACCATCGTACAATTGTTTGTTGAAAGTAGGATCAATACCGTTTAATACGCTTGAGAAGAAATTGGACATAAACAACCCGACTGTCCAAGTATCCTTAAAGCCGAGTACGATTGGCGTCTTGTCTGCCGCTTTAATTTGTTCGCAAAGGGCCAGAAATTCAGCATACGTTGCAGGAGCAGCCAGTCCAAGATCATTAAAAATCTGTTTGTTGTACCATACTCCTGCACCACTAAGACCTAAAGTGCCCCCAAATATTTTGCCGTTAACCGTAGTCGCCGGTCTTGTTCCCGGGGATAACTGGCTGACCCAAGGTTGGTCCGATAAATCTACTAAATAATCAACTTCTGCATATTGATTTACTGTATTCTGATGGAAGAATACATCCGGAGCCGTATTGGAAGCTAACTCAGCCTTCAAACGATCGAAGTAGGTAGCACCCAGCAAGATATCCCATTGAATTGTCGCATTTGGATATTTTTCTTTGTACTTCTTTTCGACATTTGCTTTAAATTCCTGCATAAATGTACGATCATCGATGAACCATCCGCCTAATCGAATCGTAAATGCTTCATCGCTTCCCCCAGTGGCTTTCACCGTAGGCTCGGCTTTGCTCGTAGCCTGACTTGTTTCCGTTGCGTTGCCAGCACCGTTATTGTTGTTACTCGAACATCCTGCCATAATCACTGCGACAATCAGCATCAGCGAAATGAGCAGCCTCTTTTGTTTAGCCATTCTATGAAACCTCCTTTATGTGTCTGTTTTCATTATAGATTTGGAGGTTAGGCTTTTCATTGCGTACAGATGACTTGAATTTTCGTGTATATGACCAACTAGTCGTTCACTCCTTATTTATTCCGGACATCCGATACTCTTTGGGACTGACGCCCACTGTCTTTTTGAACAAATGGCTAAAATGTGCTGCATCTTTAAAGCCTGTACTGTATGCCACCTCGCTCATCTTGACATCACTTGCTAACAATTTTATTTTGGCTCTATCGATTCTGTAACTCCATAGAACGTCGCTGAAGGTTTGTCCGGTTACTCGCCTAATTAGCCGACTGAGATAAGAGGGATTCAAATACAGATAATCTGCCAATGTATTGAGAGAAATCTCGTCCGTATAATGATCTGCTATATACTGCTTCATCTTGCGAATGACGATGCTTCCGTTATCTTGACCTGAGGCTCTGATCAAATCCGTCACCTCGAGCAGGAAGGATTCCAAAAACTTCATGAGATCAGCCAAAACATCGAATGCAAGGAGCTTCCTGCGGATACTGTTAAAGTCCGGATAATGATCCTTAACCGATAACTCGCTTAGCACCTTCTCTGCACGACTTATAATTTCCATCATGTAATGCTGAATGAATGCTTTGTTTAATTGTTTGGACAACAGCTCTCTATAGACTTCACGCATTTGAGGAGCAATCGCATTCTTGTCAGCCCGCCGAATCAGTTCTTCAAGGCCGGCCAGCCTTTCCTGATCCCAATCCATTGTGTCATTGCTCAGCGAGGCAATCGCGCTGTAAGAGATAATGGATTGTTTCCCCAGTAACATGCGATAATCAAAACATTTCCGCACCTCTTCCCACCCTTGCGGAAGATGAAGCAGCGACGGCAGCAGACCACTAATCCCGATGGATACGCTGAACTCGAAAGCCTGGCGTGACGCTTCCAATACTTCCTTCGCAATCTTCATGCTGTCTCCGATTAATTCCCACTCCCCGTCCAACGGTTCGAACAAAAGGACAAACAGCCCACGATGATCCATGTACGTCCAAAAGTGATAAGGATATTTCCGAACCGCACAGGATATAACCTCCCTCAAGGAAAGCTGCGATAGCGGCTTACCCATCGTATGCAATAAGTCCACATTATCGATTTCCACAGAGAGAACGACAAGTCTGCGAGTAGTTCGATCTTCCCGATCGAGCCATTCTCTTTTACGATCAAGATTCATCTCCTCCGACAGCATGACATTAATGGTATTCTCCTGTTCCAGCGAATCCGTCTGATCATTATGTCGTGCATCCTGCATGACCATTTCTACCACACTGAACAATTCTTCCAGATGAACCGGTTTAGTGATGAAATCGATTACGCCAAGCTTAAACGCCTGCTTCGCATATATAAAATCATTGTAGGCAGACAAAAAAATAACCGGAAGATTGGGGTTGGTCTCCTTCAACTTCTCTGTAAATTCAATACCATCCATAACCGGCATTCTAATGTCCGTAATAATCAGTTCCGGCTTCAACTCCGCTACCCGATTTAATGCCTCATATCCGTTATGTGCCGTACCCACAATTTCACAGCCCATATCCTCCCATTCGTCAAGTCCTGCCAGATGATTCCGCAGCATATCCTCGTCTTCTACAATCATGATTCTCATGGTGTTCATCAGCCCTCCGTAAATGTCATTGGCAGCAAGATACGGATAACTGCTCCTTCTCCTGCTGTATCTATTATTTCCAGTCCATATCTTGCTCCGTATAGCAGTTTAATTCTGGTTTCCAATTGATTGAGTCCTGTTCCTAATCCCTTTTTCTCATTTATTGCTTCTGTTTGAGTGAAATCTTTTGTTTCCACAATCGATCCCGGTTCTTCTTGTCTTGTAACGCCGCCTCCGTTATCGCGCACTTCAAGAATCAAATCGTAGTCCAATTCATAGGCCAATACCTCAATATGGCCCGTAGTCATGATTTGACTGATGCCATGGATAACAGCATTTTCCACCAAAGGCTGCAAAATGAGCTTAGGCACTTTAACGGACAACAGTTCTTCAGGAACTTGTACAGTAAAGGTTAACCTCTCTCCGAGTCGATATTGATGCAGTTGCATATACCACTGCACAAATTGCACTTCCGTTTTCAACGAAATAAAGTCATTGCCTGGCGTTATTGAAAAACGAAGTATGCGAGATAGGGTTTGCACCATTTCGGGCACTACTTTAATTCCTTCGGGGCTCTTGGCAATGATTCCGACGATTTCCAGCGTGTTGTATAAAAAATGTGGGGACATATACATTTTTATGGCTTTAATCTCAGCATCTTTTTTATAGAGCTCCGCTTTATAAACCTTATCAATTAAGTCTCTGACCTCTGCAATCAGACTATTAAAGCTTTCGCTTAGTATTCCGATTTCATCGTACGATCTAATGCCTTTAATCGGCACAAAAACCTCTTTTTCCGCCTTGCGCATCAGCATCGTCAGCTTGCGAAGTGGCCCTGTTACACGCTTGAGCAGGACAAAGGTAAGCAGCAATACCACTCCGAGCGAAGCAATGGTTGTCCAGGCTGCAAACCTGCCCAATTGAATGATTTCATGATACAGTTCAGATCGACTCACTACGTTGAAGTACACAAAACCGGAGTAAAGGGAAACTCGTTTGTTTACAACAATCTGTTTGGACGTACGAGCCTGGAATAACTCTCCGACGGATTCGGGATTGCCCGCCGACAAAATAACATTTCTGTTGTTGGTAATGAAAAAGGAGCCCTCCGGATAAGAAGCATATAATTCCTTTATGGCTTCAGGCTTGAGCATGACAGAGAGATATCCCAGCTTCGTATTCGTTGTATAATCGATAATTTGAATGGAACAGACAAGGCGGGAATGATCAACAAAAAATGCCCATTCCGGTTTATCCCGTTGAGAGAACGGAAGAACGGTCAGCGCCAAATGGAATTCGGGATCCGTTGCATTCTCTGTCTTATAGATTTTCCCCGCTTCGTTATATAAGTAGATTGCGTCGATATAATTAATGCCAAGATCGGTGTTCGTTAGCACGAAGTTTAGAAATGCAATTAAATTGCTTTCTAGAGACTTTCGCTCTGCAAGATTAATCTCTCCTGTCGATGGGACCCTATCATTTTTCAGAACACTGATCATGACTCTGTCGTCTGCATAACCTTCCAAATTTTCTGCAACCGCTTTCAAAATAAAGTCGATTTTATCCGAGGTTTCCACGAGCGTATGGCTTCTCGATTCGAGAAGCCTTGTTTCAAATATGCTCTTGGAACGCAGGTAAAAGGTCGTGCTGACAAGCGCAAGCGGTATAACAGTAAGCAGCGAATATAGAATGACCATTTTATAGAATAGTTTGGAATTAATTTTCCGCCATACCGTACGAAAAAGTGATATTGGATGGATTCGCAATTGGTTTCTCCTTTCTATCGATGTTCTCATGTCTGAACTAATTTTATTTTAGCAGGTTAATTCGTAATTACGTAAGGGTTTGTTGACGTCGCTTGCAAATGGTTTTATCAATGAAAAAGCATGCCCTCAGCGGAATGCCGAAAGAGCATGCGGGGAACTATGGACGTCCTGGTAAGACGGCAACCGGTAGCGCTCATCCGATTCGATTCTTTGGACTAAACGACCTCTCTCGTTCATTATTGTTCCAACAAAGCCACCTCGGAAATCGTACCTTCGATTGGATCCAGTCGCAACGTTTTCACTTCAAAGCCAGATAACGATACGGGAATGGACTTCCCGCTTCTCCCGCTTCTCCCCAGGATGATCGCCGTTTCGCGAGCTTGTCCCGTAGGTTCAAAGAGACGCAAGATGTACCCATCGCCACGCTCTTCGCGTTTAAATGTCGTTAATTGCACGACTTCATCTTCAAGCTCGAACGGACAACCCGGCAACTCGCCAAGGCCTGACGGGAAAAATGATAATACGAATGGTTTCTCTCCATGTGCAAGCGCTTCGCGATCGACGGCCTCCAGCCGTTCCTTCTTGTTCCCTGCATTCAGCCAGAACGTGAATTGGCGTTCTCCTTGATCCATACGCGGCAAAAAACGATCCTGAACGACAAGCGGTCTATCCAAAATAGGATGCGCGCAATAAGCAGGGGACCGCAACAACGTCATCCTGATTTCCCCGTCCTTGAAATCCGAACCATACACACCGTCATTAATTACCGTAAAAGCCGAATGACCGTCCACCGCTGCAACCCATTTCTGAGCGACCGCTTCATGACCATCATTCGGCAATTCAGCCACTCCGAACATCGTCTGTCCGCGATATGCAGCATGGTCACCGATCGTGGTTGGAATCGACCACTTCAGTAATTTATCCTTTTCGTTCCAGAAAACTCTGACGTGGATCTCGATTTCGCTTCCTTGTTTCGGTAGTTTGTAAGTTTGCACAATGTGAGAATCCCGATAGAAGAACAATGTTTCGATGACCGTACGCGCCTCTCCATCCTCGATTACACGAACCGATGGAAGCAGCCCTTTGTCCACCCCCGAGAAATCCGTTCCTTGACCTGGAGGCATCAACTGAAAACGCCCAAGAACATCTCTAAACGCATTGACGTCCATTCTCCACGGGTCTCCGTTATCGTTAACAACAAGGGGGACGCAAGCTCCCGGGGCTATTCTATTTTTACCATCTACAGCATACTCGTCGATCAGTCCTGTCAAAGCATTAATGACGACGTGCAGATCATTGGTCTGGAATACAAACTTCCCTTGATCCGCTGTGAGCGCAGGACTCGGCTTCTTGGCAAGCAGCTCCATTCGGCATTCGAATCGGTTCATAGACATCGGCGGCAGCTCGGCTTCGAAAACGACTTTTTTTCTCCAATCCAGATTAAGGTTGCTATCCTCCTTCTCCGGTTGGGAAGGAACGCGCACCCCGTCCTTAAAGACGATCGGCATAGAATATTCTTCATTCCAGTTCTGATCTTCGAGCATGAATTCACACTCCCATACGCCGCGAACCGGATACGGATGAGGATTATAAACAAGGATAGGATATTCTCCTTGTTCAGCGGCCGGCTGCCCGGCAGCGAGCGCAAAGAAGGCGCGCGCCTTCAGTTTGCTTAGGATCTCCAGACCGTGATCAAGCCCTCTTAGCGAAGTTTCCTCGACACTTTGTACCGACGAGCCCGGCAAAATGTCGTGAAACTCGCTCGTAAGCAAATCCTGAAGCGCGGCTTGAAGATCATCATAAGGATAGGAAAGCCCTGCTTCCAATGCGGCCATCGACAGCATTTTTTCCGTCATATATAATTCGTTCTCGAGCTTCCGATGTTTTTGCTTGATCCGAATTTGCGAGGTGTAGCAGCCTACGAATCGTGGATTCAAATCCCCTTCGAACGCTGGCAAATCTTTGACTTGAGCGAGCTCCGCAAAATAAGTTTCAGGCGTGGAGTGCACGATCTCGAAATCCTCCCTCGCTCCCTGCAGCTCTGCTATCAGATTCAGGTCAACTCTCGATGGTCCGCCGCCATGGTTGCCGACACCCCATAAGACGAGACCAATCGGCGCATCCCCATTCTCATCCATCCATCTAACGATTTTATCAACCGATTTGCCCAGTTGGGAATTATATCCCCCCCAGACCTTATGCGCCATGACCGAGCTTCCATTAAAGCCTTTCCAAATAAAATCTTGTGCAGGTAATGTCATCTCGTCCGGCCGCATGAAGATATAAGAATCGAAACCGGCTAAATTCAATATTTGTACAAGACCTTGGGAATGGCCAAACGGATCGAAGTTGATCGCCGTCGTCGGATCATGCCCTTCTCCGAATTTTTCACGGAAATAGGTACGCCCTGCGAGAATTTGACGCACCATCGATTCGCCGGAAGGCATATTGCAATCCGGTTGCAGATACCATCCCCCCATGATGTGCCACTTGCCGGAGGCAACCAGTTTGCGAATCCGCTCGAACAACTCTGGTTCATATTCTTCGATCCATTGGTACAGTATCGCTTCATTATGATTGAAGACATAACCTTCAAATTGTTCGCAGAAGTCGGCCGCTGCGCGGAAAGTGGACACCGCTGCGGCGGCGCCTTCTTCCCACTGCCATTGCCAGACGGGATCCAGGTGCGCGTTGCTGAGCAAATGCAATTTTTTCATTTGTACAAGTCATCCTCTCTTGTTTGACTCCCCCTATTGTGTCACAGCCAAACATGCTGTGAGAATTGCGAGAAATGACTTCGATTTGCACTAAAATGATGCGGCTAGCAGGAGTCCGAAGCTTTCGTCGCGAACTCTTCCAATACGATAGGGGGATTTCATCCAATGGGGATACTCGAACGAAAGTCGCAAACGCAATTTTTGACCCATCACGCATGTCGAACCATAACCTTAAATGATGTCGTCATCGAATGGATCGACATTTTATTTGAGGATTCTTCCGGAGTTTCATACTGCGCTCCCCATTCCCATGATTGGTACGAATTCAACTATGTCGTGCAAGGGACCATGCATACCGCCCTGGAGGACGGAATCATGCATCGGATGGATCAAGGTACATTTGTGCTCATCCCGCCGGGTTTCGTACATTCCCATCGTTACGAATTATCCTCTCCTCACGAAGGTTTATGCCTAAGATGGCGGATGTTTCAAAGGACGGCGGATGCGGATACAGCATCGAAATTAGATGCGATCGCCATCTATGACAAATTGATGCGTTTAACCATTGGAGTAACGCCTCCCAAGCCAGACGAGTTCGGCATCGGAAAATATCTCGAAACCCTGCTTGCGCAATCGGAAGCTGGCGAGCAAGCTATCTTTTTGCAGATGTCTTTTGTACGGCTTTTGCTGCGCTTAACCGAATCGCTTCCTGCTGCCGCCCTTGCCTTTTCTCCTGTCAAACCGACGAATAGGCTTGTCCGCAAAGTCGATATCTTTTTGGGAGACCTGCAAGATAGGGAGCTGGATGTAAAAAGCCTCGCAGCCTCGTTGCATCACAGCTATGCTCATATTGCTCGGGAATTTAAGCGTCACACAGGCCGAACCATTATCGAGCGTATGACGGAAATCCGGCTATACAAAGCGGAAGACTTATTGAAGCATACCGATCTGTCGATCAAAGAAATTGCCGACCGTGCCGGGTTTTCGAGTGCCTTCTACTTCAGCCGCGTGTTCAAATCGGCTTACGGGATTAGTCCTACTGCATATCGCAAAGGCTGTTTTTCCGATTAAACGGCCTTTATTTGGCATACACAAAAGGCCAGAGCCGAGAGACAGATAACCTCTCCGCGCCAGCCTTTATAGAATCCTTATTCCCTCTAGCGAAACGATAGCCGATAACACGCTACCCCTTTACAGCCCCGATCATGACGCCTTTAACAAAATACTTTTGCAAGAACGGATACGCGCACAGAATCGGCAGCGTGGCCACGATGATCGTCGCGTATTTGATCGTTTCGCCGATCGGCATTTGGTCTCCCGAGCTAATATCGGTCATCATGCTGCTCGTATCGTTGACGATCAGTATTTCGCGCAAGATGAGCTGCAGCGGGAACAAAGCCCGATCCTGCAAGTAAATCATCGCCGAGAACCAGGAGTTCCAATGCGACACGCCATAAAATAGCAGCATAACCGCGATAACCGGCATCGACAGCGGGAAGACGACCGACCAGCAGATGCGAAAATCACTCGCCCCGTCCAGCCGTGCGGACTCCTCCAGCTCGACCGGCACCGCCTGAAAGGCCGTTCTCATAATAATGAGATTAAATGCGCTGATCGCCGTCGGGATGATGATGGCCATTCGCGTATCCAGCAGCCCCAGCTCGTTAATGAGCAAAAACGTCGGAATCAGACCGCCCTCGAAAAACATCGTAAACGTAATCATAAACATAATGGGATTTTTCCATAACACGTCCCGTCTCGATAAACCGTAAGCCGCCATGGACGAGAGGAAAATATTAAGCGCCGTACCCGCGATCACGTAGAACAGCGTGTTAAGATAAGCCGTGCCGATCGACGGATTCATAAATACCATCCGGTAGGCGTCAAACGTAAAACCTTTGGGAAACAAAAGAAGCCCTCTCGTCTGAACCAGCTGACCGGGATCGCTAAACGACGCGAACAATACGAATATGAGCGGATACAGAGCAGCCAAGGAAAGCCCGAATAAAAAGGTGATATTAAATACTCCGAATACCTTCTCGCCAGTCGTCGCCCTCATCTTACACACTCCTTACCATAGTTTGGTCTCGCTCGTCTTGCGAGAGACGGCGTTGGCGATGATGAGCAGCGTGAAGCTGATAATCGCATTGAACATGCCGACTGCGGCGGCATAGCTGTAGTTCGTCTCCAAGATGCCTTTCCGGTACGTATAGGTGCCGATAACGTCGGCCGTCGAATACGTAATCGGGTTGTACATGAGCAGTATTTTTTCGCTGCCGACCGCGAGCAATTGACCAATATTGAGAATAAGCAAAATAATGATCGTCGGAGCGATGCCGGGAAGCGTCACGTGCAGCGTCTGCTTCCAGCGGCTGGCGCCGTCGATTCGGGCGGCTTCGTAGATGGAAGGATCGATCGTAGCGATCGCCGCCAGGAATATGATGGAGCTCCATCCGACGTTCTGCCAGATCCCGGAGCCGATATACAACGTTCGGAACCAGTCCGCTTCCCTCATGAAAGCGATCGGTTCGATGCCAAGCAGCGAATTCAGCATATTGTTAACCAGCCCGTCCCGCGCCAGGAAATCGAACATAATGCCGACTACGACGACGAGCGAGATGAAATGCGGCATATACGTAATCGTCTGAACGGTCCGCTTGAACCAGCTTTTGCGCACTTCGTTCAGCAGCAGGGCAAGCACGATCCCTGCCGGGAACGCGAAGATCAGACTATATAAGCTGAGCAGAATCGTATTCACGAGTATTCTTCCGAAATAAAAGCTGGAAAAAAAATCGACGAAGTTATCGAAGCCCGTCCACGGACTTCCGTTAATGCCCAGTTTGATCGCAAAATCCTTAAACGCGATTTGCATGCCGTACATGGGACCATAATGAAACAACAGGAAATACGCGACCGCCGGACTTAACATCAAATAAATCAACTTGTTTTTCGCAAAATCCTTCCGGACACGTTGTCCGAAGCTTATACGGGAGCCGGATCCGCCGATCCCAGCCGATGATCCATTGGATTTCTCTATGACCGCCATAACGTTGCTCCTCCCTATCCCCCGCTAAATCGTCCGTGCCTGAAGAATGGACAAGACAAACTCTCCAGGCACGGACTGCCTGCTATCTCTTCAAGAACCGCTCCAGCGCCGCCTGCTCCAGCTTGATGACTTCTTCGATGCCCATCGCTTTAAGCGTCTCCACATATTCCTCGAACTTCTCAAGCGGTTCCGTGCCCATGATGAATTTCAGCATCATTTCCTCGTGATATACATTGAGGTCGGTCATGACGGAAGCCTTCTGGCGCCCTTCCTCGGCTGTAAGCGTCGTAAGCGGCATCTGCATTTTCGTCGTTGCTTTCTCCCAGTTCACAAGCGCTTCCTGCTGGGAAGGCAGCTCCAAATATTGTTCGATGTAACCGGGGTCCTGCACAAATGGACCGTTGTAGCTCGCACGGAAGTATTGCGCCATCGCCTGCGTAATCGGCAGATCGTCGGGATTTTTCATAATGACGTCCGTATATTTTTGTTTGCCGTCCACCATGGTAAAGCTTTCGCCTTCAATGCCGAAGTTGAACAGGTTGTGGCCGTCCGGACCATAAGCATAATCCAGCCACTTCACGATTTGCTCCGGATTTTTGGCCGCAGTCGTAATAGCCGCTCCAATGCCCGTGTAGGCGAAGTCGCGCTGTCCCCATACGGCGTTTTCGCCTTTGTTGAGCGTCGGATAAGGAGTCGATACGAGCTCGAAGGTTGGATCATCCTTCATGAGTCCCATATACTTGCCGATGCCGCTGCCGGTATAGCCGACAAATGCCGAGGTCTTGCCGGTCGTTATCTTGGAGTCCATCAGCTTTGTATCCATGGCGGCAAAGTCGGGATCCAGCAGCCCTTTTTTGTACCAGCGATTCATCACGGTCAAAAACTCTTTGTATTCCGGCTGCATCGAACCGTATTTGACCGTACCGTTATCGTTGTAAAATTCTAGCGGTATGCCGAAAGCTCCGATAAATCCATGACCAACTTTGATGTCGGAGATGCGCTGCAAAAATTGAGCTTCGCCGCCCGTCTGTTCCTTGATCGCTTCCAGCACGGTCTCCCACTCGTCGATCGTCTCGGGAATGGCCAGACCGGTCTTGTCCAGGAGATCCTTGCGGATGATAGGACCAAAAAACACCATCAGCTTCTCATGGCCGCGAATAAACGGGAAGGAATAAATATTGCCTTCGTCGGTCATAATCATTTTTTTAATTTCTGGATGTTCATTAAGATAAGCCGTCAAATTCGGCGCATGTTCTTCGATAAGTTCGTTCAGTCTCAAAATCGTTCCGGATTTGATGGCATCATCCGGTCCACGGGAGACGGTCAACCAGTTGCGTTCGATGACGTCCGGCAGCTTTTTGGAAGCCAACATCAGATTGAATTGCTCCTCGATCTGTGCGCCTTCTCCGGATGGATGCGTCCAGGTCACCTTTGTGCCCGTTACCTTTTCCAATTGCTGATAAATTTTACTGTCGCCGAGAGTTGCCATTGTCGCAGTCGCGTTGGGATTCATATGAATCCAATAGGAGAGTCCCTCCGGATACTCGACTGCAGCAGCCTCCCCAGGCGCTTTGGTTGAGTCCGGCTTGTTCGTAGCGCCGGTCTTGCCTCCCTCGCCGTTGTTGCCGCCCGAGCATCCCGCCAGCATGACGGCCGCAGCCAAAACGGCCATGAACAAGGTCAACCATTTGTTTCTTCTTAACATAAGCGATTCAATCCCCTCTCGAATGTAATGAATGAATCTTGCAATCCTATTGCCGCAGCAACTCCTGCTGCTGAATTCATCGTAGTTCTGGAGAGGTGATTACGAATACGGTCAATCTGTTAGAATCGCTATTCAATGTTCAGATCACGCATTATCTTCTTTCTAGATGGACCTCGATTCTTATAGAACAGCCTCGTTGTCAGGCCCGCTCCCGCCTGCGATTTCACGGTATTTGCCGGGTGTTATGCCCTCCGTCTTCTTGAACAGGCGGATCAATCCAATATCGTTTGCGAAGCCGACCTTGATTGCGATGGCCGCGACAGTGAGCTCCGTCTCCGCGAGCAGCGTCTTCGCTTCTTTCATCCGCAGCGAAGTGATGTATTCCGTCACGTTATGGCCCATCTGCTTCTTGTAGAAGGTCGACAGATACGAAGGGTTAAGGCCGACATGGTCGGCAATCGTCGTCAAGCTTAGTTCGTTGCTGTCGTAATGGCTTTCAATATAACATCTGATCCGGGAAGCCAGCAGATCGCTGTGATCGCTTCTGTCGCCTGTCACCTTCTCGCAGATCGCAAGGTACAGCCGCTTGAGCGTCGCGCTCATCTCCTCTGCCGTGCCGATCTTGGCCAAATATTTAAACGACTCGCCTTCGCCTCCGAAAAACGTTTCATCGTCGATATTCAGCGCGCTTAGCAGCTTGATCACCGTGCTCATAAGCTCCGAGGACAAATATTTGGCCATCTCGGGGGAAATCGACCGCGATTGGAAGTTGATCTCGAACAATTGATCGAGCACCTTCTCGACGTTGCTGTAATCACCGCTCTTGGCGTAGTTCATCAGTTGCGCTTCCATCTCGAGCGAATAATAGAAGTAATGCCGCTCCACGCCTCGTATCGTATCGTAATAGATGACGCTCCCCTGCTCCTGCATCGACTTGTGCTCCATAGCCGTCACCGCTTCGCCGTATGCGACGGCAATGCCGTGTATGCCCGATTTCATGTTGCTTACGGCAATCGTGACCGACGTACGGAATTTCCCCTCCATCTGCGACTTGATGCTCTGCAGCAGCCTGTCCAACTCGTTGCCTTTCTCCGCGATCGACTCGGTCGAATTAAGCAGGATGCCGACGCGGTCACGATCAAGCTCGATGGCATATCCATTGCCGGCCAGCAGCTCATTGCTCAGATTAATGAGAATAAAGCGGACCAGAGTCCATTCCCGCTCCGACTCTTCTTGCACGAACCGTCTGCAATCGTCGATTTGCAGTAATACAACGCCATAATAGGGATGTGGAAGCGACACGTTCATGAAGGAATAGTCGCTTTCCTTCAGACTGGACGTATCCACGAATCCCTTCATGAGACGGGAGATAAAGTCTGCCTGAATAACAGGCTTTTGCTGCGACAGCACGCCTCGCATCTGCTTCTCTTCGACGATGGAGGACAGCAGCTCATTGCGGATAAAAGCAAATTCGTTGCGGATAGCGACTCCGCTCATATTTTTGCCTTGCAGGATGGTATGAATCAGCTCCCGAATCGGCCGATGGTTTTTGTATGCGAGATAATACGACACCGCGAAGCCTCCTGCCATGCATAACAGAACAAGCAGCAGCGCAAGAGACTTCGTTTCGTTTACTTTGGACAGAATTATCGTCTTGGGAATGACGGAAACATAGGTCCAATTATTTTGACTGGAGGTCGTATAGGAGATAAGCATGTCCGTACCGCCTATGGTTGCCGCGAGATTGCCATAGCCATGGCCCATGCTGCTTCTCAGATCTTCCAGCGCGCCGGAACGGTCCGACGTCGTACTGATCACCTGTCCGTCCGCGCCGAAGATGTAATAATCGGTCTCGCGATGATCGGATTTGCGCAGTTGCCCGAGCAGTTGGGTCTCGTCGATTGTGACGACAAGAGAACCTCTCACCTCGGTATTGTCGCCCATGGGAAGCGAGGAAATCGTCGTAATCATACTTCGTTGCTTTTGATCGTATTGGATGGGTTCGGCCGGCAGATAGGTTCTCAGATGATAGCTGTTAAGAAGCGATTTGATTTCATCGAGACTGCGGTTCTGATATTCGTTGATATAACGATAAAAGGTATCCGTATCCGTGCGAATCGTCGTTGTGACAATTCGGTCGGATTGCTTGAAGTAGACATAATAATCGTCGATGAAAGGGGATAAGGTGCGGTAACGTTTTAGATTGCGGATCAGTTCGATATAGGTGTAATCGTTAATGCTCGCGCGGTTGTTCTCCTCGTACAGGAACAGCTGGAGCATGGGGTCGAAGGCAATCTGGGCTGCCAGCTGATCCACCTCGTTCATCCGGCTGTCTACAGCGAGCCGCGTCTGCTGAAGCAGCGTTTGGTTGGAATCGTAGGCGTTTTCGATCAGCGCCTGCTCCATCCGGCCGTACAGCAGCGCTCCGATCACGAACGGTATCATCAGAATCGCCATGAACGACAGCAGCAGCTTGAAGAATACGGATCGACGGAACGTTTCCCCTTCTTTTCCGGAACGCCATTTTTGGATCATGGTTTTCTCCCTCCCGCATCCACTGAAGAATGCGCTTTCAACTTTTAAGGACGGCTATCGGTTGTTTTTTCCTTCTCTTACA
The DNA here is from genome assembly GCF_003112455.1 of Paenibacillus agaridevorans. Lineage (GTDB taxonomy): Bacteria > Bacillota > Bacilli > Paenibacillales > Paenibacillaceae > Pristimantibacillus > Pristimantibacillus agaridevorans. The sequence continues at coordinate 271,320 of NZ_BDQX01000281.1, read as the reverse complement.
TATTACATGGAATTCGATTGTCGCATTTGTCGTATCATTGGCAGGCCTTGTGTTTTTTTTAGGTATGAGGGGGGAATCCCCCACCCCGCTGTGGCTTACATACCTCTCGTGATTTAGCAACCCATCTCGGATGATTTCCATTTTTGTCGATACTTCTGCGGACTGAGATGGAAATGTTTTTTGAATATGCGGCTAAATTCCGCAGGATCTTTGTAGCCTGCTTGTTCGCCGACAACGCTTATCGGAGCCGTACCGGATAACAACAACTCCTGCGCTTTGCGAAGCCTTCTGTGCCTGACATAATCAACCGGCGATAAGCTCAGATCACGCTGGAACAACGTTCTCAAATAATTGGGTGAAAGATGGACGGATGCAGCGATGGAGGCGGTAGACAAGTCCTCGTGAAAATGAGCTTCTATAAAGCGGCAAGCTTCATCGACTTTGGCGTCATATATTGATGAAGCTGTTGACAGCCGTATGGGCAGCTGGCTTAGTAATTGGTTTAGCCAGGCATACTGCTGGGACAATACTTGCAACTGCTCCGGAACTACGGCGTCGCCGGGTTCCAGAGACAGCAGGTAGTCGAGCTGACGAATCAGCTTGCGCCAGATTTGCTGCAGGTTTGCGGAATCAGCCAGCGTATGATGAATCGGAAGCTGCAGCCAGGAGGCCAGTGAAGTGCCGAGCACGTCGGCTTCATAGCCGATAGACAGAAAAGCGATGGGCCGCTCGCTTGAGCCTTGCACCTGAAGCGGCAAATAAGCTTCTGCGCAGAATAAGCTGCCGGCTTCGAGCCGATACGCGCGATTGTCATAGATCACGTCCATCGTCCCTTCTGTGACAAGCCAGAAGAAAGGATACCGGTTTATGCGTTCAAACCGCCAGTCCGGGGGCATCTTCCATTCGTAGCCCCATTTCAAATAAAATCGCAAATGATCGATCGAGCTGAAGTGCAGCTTGTCCGCCATGGTGTCACCTCCACTTTATCGTTACTATTCACAAGTATATCGTTATCTCTCACCTAACGGCAATATACCTGATTTTGCTAAGATATATATGTAATGTCAAGAAAAAACTGTGGCTGAAACGATAGTAAAATTGTGCAAATTCACAAAAATGAAGTCATCGTAGCCGCATCTGATCGTACCCAATCCGTAAGATGGAGGAGATTGTTGTCTATGAAAACAGTTGTTGAAGCATCAAGAGAAATACCGGTCATTGCCGAGCCGGATGTGCTGATCGTAGGAGGCGGTCCAGCAGGAATCGGAGCAGCGGTTGCTGCGGCCAGATCGGGAGCCAGAACCATGCTGATCGAGCGTTACGGCTTTGTCGGGGGAAACCTGACGATCGCAATGGTCAACCCCATGTTTACATTCCATGATGTCCACGGCAAGCAAGTCATTCGCGGCGTGGCCGGCGAAGTGGTAGATCGTTTGGTGAAATTAACCGCATCGCCCGGTCATGTCACCGATCTTACATTTGACAATGCCTCCATGACCCCGTTTGACCCTGAAGGGATGAAACTGATCTTGCTTGACATGCTGGATGAAGCCGGAGTCGAGTTGCTTCTGCACTGCGCTTTCTCCGACGTGCTGAAAGAGAACGGCAGGATCACGACTGTACTGGTCGAGAGCAAAAGCGGCCGTCAGGCGATTTGCCCGAAGTATGTGATAGACTGCTCGGCGGATGCCGATGTCATTGCACGCGCCGGTGCACCGTTTGTTAAGGGCCGGGAAACGGACGGAGCGATGCAGCCGGTAACCCTTTTTTATCGGATCGGAGGCATAGATATTCCGGGGTTGAAAGCGTGGATGAAGGCGAACCGCCATTTGCTCAAGGATTCCCCTACCGATGCAGAGATTGATGAACAAAGCGCATTAGCGTTTCTGGGCATGAAAGAAGTGATTAAAGATGCGATGGAAAAGGGCGAATATCCGCAAGATGCAGCACCGCGCATCCTGATGTATGAACTGCCGCGAGAAGGCCAATTCGCAGTGAACTGCACCCGGTTGCAAGGCATCGACGGTACGGATGTACGTGATTTGACCAGGGCCGAGACAGAAACGCGCCGTCAAGCATGGAAGGTTGCGGAATTTTTGAAAAACCGGGTTGGCGGATTCGAAGACTCGTATGTGCTGGATACCGGCGTACAAGTAGGCGTTCGGGAAACGCGGCATATCATCGGCGATTATACGATGACCGAAGAAGATGTCCTGAACAGTTGCAAGTTCGAGGATGGCATTGCCTGCGGTACCTTCGCGATCGATATTCATCCGCCCGAAGGGGAACAACAAGTATTTACCGGTTCAGGCAAAGCGGTCTACGAAATCCCTTACCGCAGCTTGCTGCCGCAAGGGCTCGATAATGCGTGGGCGGCCGGGCGATGCATCTCGGCAAGCCACCACGCGTTCGGCTCCGTACGCGTCATGGCTACCGCAATGGGCATCGGACAAGGCGCTGGAACGGCAGCGGCGCTTGCGGCTGCCGAGGGCGCTATAAATCGTCAAGTTAATGTCAAACAGGTGCGTGCCATGCTTCTGGCACAAGGGCAATACTTGCTGGGAGAGGAAATTGACGAAACATTAGATGAAACGCTTAAACTTCACCGTCATGGAGGTTCTGGAAGCAGCGCCTCCCATCATAATCCCTTTCTATTAAAATCATAGCTATTTATGAGAAAAGAGCTCGCAGACATGCGAGCTCTTGACAATTCCGCTTCAGCCCTTGATGGAGCCCAGCAATACTCCTTTGACAAAATATTTCTGCAGAAAAGGATACAGGCACAAAATCGGCAGGACAGTAATGATAATGGCAGCAGCCTTCATACCTTCCGGAGGCACAAAGCTCAGATCGGAACTGTCCAGAAGATTGCTGTCCGGCAGTTGGATCATCTGATAGAGCTTTACGGTAAGCGGCATTTTGGAGGAATCCGTAATAAAGTACAGGGCTGGCGCGTACACATTCCACAGTCCCACCGCATAAAAGAGGGAAATGGCGGCAAGCACCGGCTTTGACAGCGGGATGACAATCCGGGTAAAGATGGTCAGGTCGCTGGCGCCGTCAATGGTGGCCGATTCCTCCAACTCGCCGGGCAGCCCCTCGAAGGATGACTTCATGACAAAGAGGTTGTAGGCGCTGATCAATCCCGGCAGCCAGATCGCCCAGAAGGTATTGAGAATATGCAAGTTTTTTAACAGCAGAAACATCGGGATCAGACCGCTGCCGAACATCATGGTGAACAAAATCAGCAGCAGTGCTATTCGCCTGCCCTTAAGCCGGGTTTTGGACAAGGAATAAGCGGCCAGCGTGGTGGCCGTCATCTGCATGATTGTTCCGGCAACCGTAATGATCACGGTATTTTTCATGGCATTCATCAACTGCCCGTCCTTGAACAGGTTGGAGAAGGCAGTCATGGTCCAATCCACAGGCCAAAGAAAGACCTCGCCGGACAAAATAGCCGTGCTTCCGCTAAAAGAGGTAGCCAGCACATTCAGCAGAGGGAAGGTGGTGGCAGCGGCGCACAGGATGAGAAACAGCCCGTTTAGACTCCGCAGACATTTGGTTACCATAATCCATTCTCTCCCATCGCCTTGGTGATCTTATTGACGGCAAACATTAGAATAAGGGCAATAACCCCCTGAAACAGCCCCACAGCCGTGGAATAGCTGTATTGTGCGGCTTGCAAGCCCATCCGGTATACATAGGTGCTGATGACGTCGGATACGCCGAATACCGCTTCGTTTTGCAAATTGTATACCTGTTCGAAACCGACATCCGTGATTTGGCCCATCTGTAGAATCAGCAGAATCGCGATGGTGGGACGGATGCCCGGCAAAGTCACATGCCAAATCTGACGGAGCTTGGAGGCACCGTCTATTTTGGCGGCTTCATATAATTGGGGATCAATGGTGGCCATGGCCGCCAGATACAATATAGTTCCCCAGCCGGCGCTCTGCCAGATGGAAGAGAAGGTGAACACCACCGGCCACCAGCCGGAATGGGCCATAAAGTAAACGGGTTCTATGCCGAACCCCTTCTCCAACAAGGTGTTGATAATTCCAGTGCTGGGAGACAAGACGGCCACGATGACACCGCCCAGCACAACCCAGGAGATGAAGTGGGGCAAGTACAGCAGATTTTGGATCAATCGTTTAAAGCCGTTGAACCGAACCTCATTAAGCATTAACGCCAAAATGATAGGCGCCGGAAATACAAATACAAGCTTGTACACATTCAACAGCATCGTATTGCGGAATACCTGCCAGAAATCCTGGCTGGACAGCAGGTCATTGAAATGTTTCAGACCCACCCAGGGACTGTTCCAGATTCCCTTCATGATTTGAAAGTCCTTGAATGCGATCAGTTCCCCGTAAAGGGGAGAATATTTGAAAACGAGATAAAAGACCAGCGCCGGCAGCAGAAACAGGTACAAATACCGGTCCCGACCGAGATAATACAGCAGACGGTTTCTTTTCTTACTGGAGGGGACTCTCCCCCCGGCAACCGTCTCCACAACTGCAAGGTCTTCCATATTACCCCTCTTCTCCATATAATATCGCTCCGGAAAGCGCCATCATGCCAAGCCCCTGGGTGAACGGGGAATAGGCATAGCCGATGGCATTGTAATCGGCAGCCGCAGGCATGACACAGGTGCCGCCGGAGCCTTCTGCAAGTCGACCAAACGTGTCGATCCTGTGGAGCAGGGCAGATACGGCTTGGAAGGCATTGGCCCGATATGACCCGGCAAGTACTCCCGTGGAATTCCCCTTCAGAAAGGCATAGGCAAAAGCGGCGGTGCAGGAAGCTTCCGGATAGGACACGGGATGATCCATTACCGTATGCCACATTCCCCCTCGCTCCTGGGTAGAGAGCACGCCTGCCATATGGCTAAGGAAGTCTTCGGCGATGGAGGAAACGGCGACAGAGCCCTGGACCAGCTCCAGCATATCGGCAGAAGCGGCCGCAAACCAGCCGTTGCCTCTGCCCCAGAGTACTCCCATCTGGGAATGGGTGTTTCCGTTGTAACCATGCACAATCAGCCCTGTAGCTGGATCGCGCAAAAATTTGTAATGAAGCGCAAACTGTCTGACAGCTTCATCAATATAACGTCTCTCGCCGGTAAGGGTACCCCATTCGGCCAGGAACAGGCAGCCCATAAACAAGGTATCCGCCCATATTTCTCCCGGATAGCGGTTCTCCGTACAAGAATGCTCGAATGCCCCGTCCACAGTGCGCGGCGCTTCGTGAAGACACCAGTCGGCGAATTCAGAGCAAACAGCGGTGTATTTGTCCGTGCGCCGCTCTTTGATCAGCTTTACGGCTCCCAGGAGCGGCGCCGTCGTATTAATGCTTTTGCCGGGAGGATTTCCCGGCAGAAAGCTGTCCAGCCATTCCTCCATATAGTCGAGATAATGGGTATCTCCCAAAGCGTCGTATGATTTGCCCAGGCCGTACAGCGCCACCCCCTGGCCCCATTGCCACACCTTCATATGGGCGCTGTCCCGCTCCTGCGGACGCATGGTGTACCGGGCCAGCTTGGCCAATTGCTCCTTCGCGGTTGAGATTTGCAGATTCAACATGATCCATCATCCTTTGTCGGGCTGCCATCGCGGCAGCCGTTAGTTTATGCTGTGCAGCCTTCCGCTTTACCGCAGCGAATGCTGACTTTTGTCTCCACAGGGGTCAAATAGTTGGCTACTGCGCTTTTGACGCCGGGGTCCAGCCGATCATTGCGAAGAGCCTCGAAGCCGTGCTGGAAGGCGCCTCCGTCGACGGTAATCCAGTCCTCTCCGCAGCGGTAAATCAATTGCCCGGATTTCAGCCACGACGCATGGGCGTTTATTGGTTCCAGAGCCGTTCCTTCCAGCGAGCCTTCCGGAGCGAAGGAGTATACCGTTTGGGCAAAGAGGGGCGGAGCGCTGGCGTCTACCCGATAATGAAGATCGATGCCCGCCGGATCAAGGCGGATGCCTACACGGACAGGCAGGACGGTCACATTGGTTTTGGCGCGCGACGGAATGGTCTCGGCAAAGTGCAGGGGATCTGTCCGGACGACCGCATTCCCGTCAAGGGCGTCCCGGTAGCTGCCCTCCAGATCCATGGACAGTTCATATTCATGGTCTCCGGTTTGACGGATGGCGGCAAAGGGAGTCCCTGCCACGCCAAACCAGCCCAAGGCTAGCCGAACGCCAAGCAGTCGCGCTTGCCCGAATTGCAGATACAAAAATTCCGGTTGCCCGGCGATCACCGTTACGCTCAGTTCGCCTTGCCTGAAGCGGATTAGCGGGGATCCGGCATGGAAAGCCGTTCGCTGGTAAGGGATGGTTCCCGCCACAGGCGCAATTCGCTCCCGGTTCAGGAACACTTCGTACCGGTCGGGCAGCGGTTGAAGAGGCAGCTCGGCACTCATTTCGTTTCGGAGAAACATCCGGTACAGCAGAGCTTCTCCTCCTGTGCGAAGAGATAAAAGCGCCTCCCGGGCAAAGCTATGGAACAGCGGATCAGCATTCCGGTCAGCCATAAGGCGGAATGCGACATAATAGCCGGCATTCAGCTTCATGATCTCGCCCCGGTCCTGACGGCTGGAATATTCCGTGGCAATTTCCGAACGGGGGTGGAGCATGTACTGCATCATTCGCAAATTTCGGGTAATGGGTTCATACAGATGTGTATATCCGAACACCCGAGCCGTTTGATACAGAAAGATGGAGCAAACAGCGTTATAAATGGCATTGCTTCGTTCCGTCCATTCCCCGTCCGGGTTGATATCCAGCCCTTCGGCCAGAAATTGGTCGACACGCGCCCGCAACCGTTCATCTTCGAACAGCTCATACAGGAGAGCAAGGGCTCCGCACAGTACCCATCGATGATTGGGAGTATGGATACCTCCGGCCAGAAGGCCGGGAATCGTTTGTCTCAGAAATAGCCGCAGTTCTTGGCACAATTGCGCCGGTTCGTCACCATCCATTTTATCTAATATGTGGTAACACAATGTAGTGAAATGGACGGCGAATCCCGTATCCGGGGGCGAGTCGATATTGCAGTTATGCAGGGAAATACAGCCGGAGGGTAGTTGGACTCTCAATAAAAAGCGAATTTGCTGGCGGATCGTTTCCAGCATGCTGGAGCTCCGGTAATAACGGGACTCGGGATGCGCATACAGCGGCACGGTCAAGTTCAGCATAGCGTCGCTGCTTGTCAGCCCTTCAAACGGCTTGCTGTTTCCGTTCTCGGTGAAGGCGCCATACCAGTAACTGGACGAATCCCGTACCTGGCTGTGCTTGATCTTTCGCCAATGCCGTTCCATCAATTCCAGCAATACAGCATCCTCGTTCAGCAGGTTGTGCTCCACTTCTCTCTCTCCTGTCCTTATTGTCTATTCGGCGAATCGGGATAGAGGGACAGCCGGTTCCGGCCGTGCCTCCTCCCCATCCTGCCGTAGCCGGAAATTGGTTTATTTAAAATCCGCCTTGTTGCTTTCGTACCATTCCTGTACCTTGGCTTCGATGTCTTCGCCGTTTAGCTTTTGCCACTCGCTCCTGATTTGGCTTACGCCCCACTCGGCATCCAGGTCGGCGGTCATGGTAACTTTGGTGATAATCTCATCCCATTTCTTTTGGAATTGGCCGGATATATCCGTAAATTCATCCACCGCCGGCGTGTAAGGCAAGTCCTTCCGGAATTCGACGCTTCGCGCCACGGTTATGGCTTCCCCGATAGCCTTTTGCACCTTTTGGTCATTGGGATCGCTGCCAGCCCGGGCCAGCAGGAATTCCGGAGTCAGAGTCTGCTGGTGGACAATCCGATATTCACTGGCATAGCTTACTTCCTTTTTCAGCTTATCCGCATCCAGAGTCACGGGAATATTGTCCTTTAACTGATAATGGGTGCCCTCCGTACCGTAGCTCAGGTCGTACCAGCCCTCATCCAGCATCCAGTCCACGAACTGCATGGCCGCCTGGGGATTTTTTATGTCCTTGTTAAAAATGGTGAGCAAGTAATTGGGAACTTCCTTTTGATAGCCGTTCTTCCCGAATTTTGTGGACAGGGGAGGAAGGGGAGTCAGTTTGGCATCCGGCTGGCTCTTGTAGAAGTCCGCTGTTGGCCCGCCGTTATAGGTATCGAACAAAATGCCCGCCTTGCCGGTAATCCAAAGTTGTTTTTGACGGGCCCAGTTTTTATCCGTCACGTACTCCTTGTCCACCAGTCCTTCGGAGTACAGTGTTTTGCGCAGCGTCAAGGCTTCCTTATAGCGGTCGGTAAAAAAGGACATCGTGGCTTTGCCGTCTTCAATGAACCAATCTCCGCCCCGGGCCATGAACAGGTCGTCCAATACAGCGGAGTAGGCATTGGACATGGCGATCGCGGTCGTGTCCTTTTGGCCGTTGCCGTCGGGGTCTCCGTCCCGGAATGCCTTGGCTACCTCCACCAGTTCATCCACCGTGGCGGGCTGCTTAAGCCCCAGCTTGTCAAGCCAGTCCTGACGAATCCAAATCATCGTCGCGGCCTGGGTGTTCCGCATGCTGGCAATGGCGTAAGTTTGGCCGTTAAAGGTAACGAAGGGCTTCAATTCCGGATGCTTCTGGATATATTCCTTATAACTAGTGCTGTACTTCTCAATATACTCGTCGATGGGCTGTGCTACTCCCTGGCTGACAAAACGCGACAACAGGTTACGGTCGTAGGAGGTAATCAACTCCGGCGCCTGCCCGGATGCCACCAGCACATTAAACTTGTCCGCCTCCTGATTGCGGGGGACGGGGGTCCATTTGACCTCTACTCCTGATTGCTCGTTCATCCATTTGGTCCAGCGGTTGCTTTCGTAGGTGCCTTCCTCTGCCGGAACTGTCCCCCTGTCATAGATGGACGCGGTGATGGCCATAGGCAGGTTGTTGGCATTGGGATTGGGGCTGCCGCTTGCTGCTGGCTCCCCTTCCTTGTTGCTTCCGCAGCCCGCAATCAGCAAGATGCCGCTCAGCATCAGAACAGCCGTTGCTTTGGCGCGAATTGCTTTTGAATGTGATTCGGCGTGCTTTGTTCTCAAACTCGTGTGCCTCCCTTAAATAATGTTTGTTCCCTACGGCATAATCGTACTGCAGACCACTGCGGAGGGGTAGTTACATGATTGTTGATCAGCTTGCAGTATTAGAGTTTTCCTCCCAAAACGTAAATGTGCAAGCTTTCGGCTAATCGGCAAGCGTACGGGCATTAGTGAGTCGCAGCAGAACAACCACCGCTTCCGCCCTGGTGACGGCTCTTATCGGTTCAAACCGGTTCCCGGAGCCACCCTCCAAAAGCTGATCTTGCACAGCTTTGTAAACCGCAGGTTTTGCCCAGGCGGCAATCAGGCTGTCGTCGGCGAAGGTGCGAGAGTCTGCACGACTTTCTGCAGATGCCGTTTTGCGAGGTAGTCGCGTAAGCAGCACCGCCAATTCCGTCCGGGTCATCAAGTCCCGAGGCCGGATCGTCCCGTCCTTGTATCCTTTCACCCAACCCGCCTGCGCCGCCAGGGTCACAGCCTGCTTCGCCCATTCGCTGATCTCGTATGCATCGGCAAACGCAGCGGCCTCATCCGATTGCTCCGGTTGTACAGCCCGCGCCAGCAAAACCAAAAACTCCTCCCGGGTTACGGGGCGGTCAGGGCGAAAGGTAAAGTCTTCATATCCGCGCACCAGGCCCTCCGCTACAGCTTTATGGATGCTGTCCTCCGCCCAGTGGCCCTGGATATCGCTCAATCGGAAGACTTCCTGCCCGAGAGCGGGGGGCGAAGGCTCTTCGGCGCTTTCGGTCTCGCCGTTCCCCTCGGCGGCAAGGGACTGCCCGTCAGTCACAGGTGGGGTTGAGGGAGGCAATGAGCTGCCCGGGGGTTCTTCTTCCAGAGGCAGAGCTCCCAGATCGAACAAATAAATTCCGTAAGGCGCCAGCTCCAGATGAGAGGCATCAACTGCCGCTCCCGTAATCAGTTCGTTGACGCTTCCGGCGGCCTGCCCGTTATAAACCGTCTGAATCTGCTTGGCCTCCCCTGAGTAGTTAACCACATTTAGCAAAAGCCTTCCATCATGTTCCGCGATCTGCCAACCCGCATCCCACACCAGTTGGCCCGTAGAAAGATCCGTTAATGCAACCGGCAAAGCGTTCATTTGTCCCAGCAACGGTAGCAGTGCCGTGCGGATATCGCCGCTTCCGGCCGAGGCGGACAAGATGACGGAGCGGCTGGCAAGTTGCCCGTGCAAGTTCATGTCCAGGGGCTGGTTATGCTCATCCTTCGTCAAAGACTCTCCACCGATAAGCACCACCTTGCCTCCCGCCCGGCTAAAGCTTTCTACGGCGGTCAGTGTCGCTGCGCTGACATGAGCGGCTGCCGGCACCACCAGCAGCTCATAATCGGTCAGCTTGCCGGCGGCAGCCTGCTTCTCCGTTACAAAGCCGATTCGTTGGCCGCTGTAGGCCAACGCCTGATAAGCCCGGCGGAGTGTTTCATCGTAATGGGTGTCGTACACCCCCGAGGCGAGGGAATACAAGATGGCCGTCCGCGGGACCACATTCTGCAGGGCCGTTACTTCTTTAGCCAAACGGTTGAGGTCGTGGTTGGTCCTGCCGATATCCACTACCACATCCGGTCTGTGAAGGAGACTCCCCTCGAAATCGCTTGTGGAATCATAGGTTCGCTCCCATACCCATCCGGTGGATGCGCTTCTGCCGTGGACCGCTCCCTGCCACAGCACAGCCCTTACCCGTTTGGCTTGATCTGGCATGTACTGGTCGTCCCCGTCTTTGATAAAATGATGCTCCGAGTTAAAAATCGGCGCTCTCTTAAAGGAACGCTGCAGATCATAGAAGCTCAGCTCTTTCATGAAGCCCTCCGGCCCATCTCCGATGAGATTGTAGGCATCGTTGCCGTTAATATCGCTTAGCTCGGAGAACTGCTCGTAGTCTACACCCCAGTTTAGACTGGACTCCAGATTGGCCATCACCTTGGCCTGTACCGGAAGATCGGGAGCCATGTCATGGATGATATCCGCCATCCATTGGTGCCAATCGGCAAACAACCGGTTATTAAACGTCACCCAGTCATACACGGCTGGGGACGGCGCGATGGCGGACGGCATCAGCACTTCTCCAAAGGAAGCATAGGCAGTATCGTAGATCCGATTAAGCTCCTCTATGCTGCCATCGTACAACTCCTCCAGATAGGCTTGCCAGAGCGGCAGATAATACGGATTGCGATTGGACTGGTACACAGGCTCGTTGGTCAGCGTTATACTGTGCAAGGAGCTGTAGTCCTTTACCAGGGGAATCAAGGCTCGCAAATAATCTTCGATAATCTGCCTGGACAGCGGCTGGTCAATATTAAACTTAAGGAAACCAGTATGGGTGGCCGCCGTTTCCGGATGCTTCTTAAGCACCCAATCGGGAAAATAATGGGGAGACAAGAGCAAATTGACGGCAATATGGTTGTCCCGGGCGTTCTCGAGCACTCTGCCAATATCGTTTGCCACATTGGAGACAGACACCACGTAATCCTTGTCCGGGTCCGCTCCAGGCACCTCTTGAGATTGCTCAAACCCCGGATTGCGCACCAGATTCTCTACGCTTCCTTGCTCCGTAACACGCAGGTCGTCCAGCCAAAGGGTCTGCTCGTTTTCGGAAACCAGCATCAGGTTGAAGGATAACTCCGACGGGCCGGTCTTATAGGTGTAGGCGACTTCCTGCCAGTCATAAGTTCCCGTGGGCATGGCTTTCCTCAGCGCCCATCCCGGACCTCCCGGGAACCAGGCATTTTTTACATTCGCCCCTTTGACCCAAACCTTAAACTCGTATGTCGTATTAGGCTTGACTGGAATAGTTTGGCTGGCCATAAGATAAATATTGGATTGCTTCGGAGACTCGTTTACCATCCTGAGGGACTGGTTCCCACTGTGGCTGATCGATTCATCCAGGGCGATGCTCCCCTGGGCGCTGCCGCTTGTTGCGAACTCGGGGATATAACCTTCCTTTGGAAAAATCATATGCCGCGGACCGGTTTCCACCTGAATCACGTTTGCGCCGTAGTCCTGAAGCTTGCCAATATCCAGCCTGGCTTGGTTAAATCCCAGGTACCCATTCAAGAAAATCGGCTGTTCTCCGGTCTCCCCGGTGCTGCGCACTTGAGCCGTCCCTGCAAAGCCATGCCCGGTTTGCTCCAGCGGGCCCGTGACATAGCGGGGCGCCGCCTGGGGAGTTTTGGTTCCGTCCAGATAACCCTGCAATTGGGTCTCCGCCTCCAGATACAGCGCCTCCAGCGTTTCCGCCACATAAAGGGAGCGGGTCAGCCTGCCTTTGACGGCATCCTCCTTGCCATATACAACAAAATCCTGCAAAGTCGCATAGATGACCCGCTCGTAATCCGTGGACAGACCCTGAGCCTCTGCCTGCTCGAGTAAAGCCAGCAGTTGCGGCAATCTGGCCGACAATGCGTTCAGACGAACGGTCAGTTCGGCTTCGCTGGTTACCACCACCATCTTCTTCCTGCTTATTCTCTCCATACCCGTATCCCGGTCCGTCACCGTGGTCTCCGCCCAATACGCGCCTTGGACAGGAACAACATACGTGCCTTCTTTGGTAAATGCCATACCTGCGGGAATCGTCACATCCCGGTCAAGATCAAGCAACTGGGAGTAAATCGAAACGTTCCGCGGCTCGCCGCTGTAATTGACGATATGAAGCTTGTAGGGAATTAGACTGCCGGTTTGCCCCTCGGCTGGGGTTTCCACCCAAAAGCTCCAGGGGTCCCCGACAGGTATCGGATACAGGTTTCCCAGGAGCTTTCCGTCCTTTACCTTACCGATCCCGCTGGTCCATTCCAGCCAGCCCCTGCGGCCGCCGCCGTCGTTGTCATTAATCAGAATGGAGAATGCGACCGGCCCTTCCGACGGCATGCCGGACGCAAAGATCGCCTGCCAGGGAAGCCGGGCTTCATAATACGTGTCATTGCCTGTCCTGACCGTATTGGCGACAACCGTTTCCTTGCCAAAGGAAGCGCTGCCGTTCCTCCAGCGCCACACCTGCGTTTGCCCGTCTATCAGGTTAATACCGTATTCCGCGCCGTACACTCCATTCTCCCCGAAGGCAAATTGTATGCTGTCTCCGCTCCACATATCAATGCCGGCTGCGGCAAAATGGGTATTGTCCCTTACCTTTGCGGACAAATAAAAGTAATCCTGATCATATGCAAATTTTACATTGGCGGACAGATCCTCCGCTCCGCTCCATCCGGCCACCTGGTTCTGGGTGGTACCTGAATTTGGCAGCGCGATTCCGATGTTGCTGTCCCATTCTTCCAGGCTGCCGTCAACGACAATCCCCTCGGCCTGAAACAAGGGGGCATGGGCTCCCGCTCCCAGCCGCCCGAGGAAAAGGCTCCGCTCCTCCATGAGTTCGCCTTCTTCGCCCGTGCCTTCCTCCTTCTGCTTCATTCGGACGACGTTTATTTGATCCGCCAGATAATCAATTGATGCCCGTCCGTCCCACCCGGCAATGCCCGCTCCGGTTTTGGCATAGAGGGCAATCTGCACAATCCCGCTTCTTGTAGCGGATGCCGCAAATTCCAGCTTCACTCCGTTCCACTGCCCGGCCAGCAGCTTGGGCAGTTGCACCTCGTGCACCGAGCCGGAGACATCCGTCAGCTTCAAAAAGAGGGGCTCATTGCCCGAAACCGTTTGGGATAAAGGATAAACATCCATTGTAACCGTTGTCATTTTTGTCAAATCCAAAGGTTGAGTTAGGTTCAATACCATGCTCGCTTGGGTAGTTTGACCCCCATCATTGGTGAAAGTAAGCTTGGCGGACAGCGCTCCCTCCGTTCTGGCATCATTAACCGTTTCGGCTGCCGTCATACCTGCAGGCGTCCATGCCGACAGCTCTTCAAAACCGTCGAGGGGCATAATTTCCTCGATGCTGTCGAAGTCTCCGTTTTGGAGAAGATTAGCGTCTGCGTTCGTTTCCTTCAAGGAGATTTCATCAAGCCAAACGGTCGATTTGTCGTCCACAATAAGGCGGACCGTAAGCGTAGTTTCGTTGGGTCCTGTAGTGTAGGTTTGCGAGACATGCTTCCAGTCGAAAGTTCCCGTACCCAGGCTGGTCCTCGCTCCCCAGTTCACCATCATGCTGACGCCTTTGACCCCGGCGCCTTTGCCCCATAAGCTCAATTCGTAGACAGTACCGGGCTTGACCGCCACCGTCTGGGTCATGTTGAGATAGACCTCGGCAGCTTTTGCCGAGTTGTATGCTATCCGCAGCGAGTGATCTCCCTCATGGGCTTCCATAGAATCCAGCCCGAAGCTTGCAGCCGGCAGTCCCTTATAGGCGAAGGACCATGCCGGAATTATACGGCTTGTGTCTGCTTGAGTATTAGCGTGGACAACGGCGGCGGCCCATTGCCCCGCTTGACCTGCCGTCCCCATCAGTAGCACTAGGGCCAAGAACCATATCATTGTTTTTTTACCCATTTTTTCGCCCTCCCGAGTTGATTATGATTGAACCCTGTTTACAAGAATGCCGAAGCCCCCTTTCCTATTGCGATGGATAACACCTCCGAGGGAAGAACGAATGCGAACAATTCCCCCAGTACTCAATGTAGGGCAACCCGTTGGAACCGAGTAGTCGCAGTTTGTTGTCAAAGCTTGCCGGATGTTGGATTTGCCGTGAAGCATCAAAAATGCAAGCCCTGGCGTAAAATGCAAGTTGCCTTGTTCAGGCTCGCAAATTATGATGGATGGAGCGATTACAACCAAGGGAGGCGACAGCGGGTGAAGCGGAATATGGCATACAAGATCCAGATGATTTACGCTTCCCTCTTCATCCTGATTATTGCGAGCACGGTGCTGATTTCATATATAAGCGGAACGGAGCGCCTGGAGCGCGAGGTCATCGATTCCAACTTGCAGATGCTGAACCAGATCAATAAACGAATGGAGAGCACCCTTGAGGAGATCGACCGGGCGATCATCCAGATGCTGCAAACGGGGGACGCGGCATTTTTCTTTAATACCCCCCGCACAGGCGACCCCGAGTATCTGATCCGGCTGGACGGCATCCAATCCCAGATCAGCGGGCTCAAGCGCTCCTACCCTGTCATCCAGTCCATGTATCTGTATTCCCGGGCCAACGAAATGCTGCTGTCCGAAGAGCTGTATAACCCCACTTCCGAGGAAACGGATAAACATTGGATCAGTACGTTTTATACGGAAAACTTTTATTACAAATGGACGGCAAATCCTCTCTTTATGGAGAAAAACGTAAATCGCCACACGGTTACGCTAATCCGATTTTATCCCATGGCGGATAAGCCCAAGAACCGCAAGGGCGTTATCGCCGTCAACCTGCCCGAAACCATTCTGTCGGACATGTTCTCCGATTTGCAGTTCGGCAATAGCGGCAATGTGCTGATCACGGACGAGCAGGGGACCATCCTGTCCCACGCGGACAAATCCCGGATCGGCCGAAATATCGCCGAATACAAGCTGGGCGGGCAGGTGTTGTTCGAAAAAGACAGCGGCTTCACTAGGCACAAGAACGGCAAGGCTTCGGAGTGGGTATTCTATTCCTCTTCCGCCTATACGGGGTGGAAGCTGGTTTATGTGGTGTCTCAAGGCCAAATGAGCGGTCTGTTCCTCGCTATCCGCAATATTCTCCTGGCTTTAGCGGGCATAATGGTGCTGTTGTCGGTGGGATCCGTTGTGCTGGTCAACAAGACCTGGTTTACTCCCATGGAGCGGTTCATCAATAAGGTGGAGAGCTTGTTCAGCAAGCGCGACGGGGGGACGGCGACAGGGGCAGGCAGTTTGCGGCGGGATTTCAACCGCCTGGAGGGCACAATCCGTGATGTGTTGACCGGTTATTCCGATGCGGTGCGGCAGCTTCAGGAGAGCAAACCTGCTCTGAAACTTCAGATTTTGTTTGATATCGTTACGGGCCATCGGACCCGATATGATCTGGCCAAGCCCTACTTTGACCATATCGGCCTGGAGCTGTACCTCGGTCATTACATAGTAATGATTGCCGAATTGGACAACAAGGTCCTTCTGGAGAAAATATCCGACCTGAACCCGTATCTCTACGCAGTCTGCAATGTTGCGGAAGAGTTGATGAAGGAAAGAGGCGAGGCGCTTAAAGGCGGGGCTGTGCAAATCAACGAGTATCAGGCGGTGATTTTGATCAGCTTCCTGGAGGAGGATGCCGTTGCGAACATGGAGCAGGCCGTGACATTCGCCCAGTCGCTGCTGGACGCTGTCCAGAAGTACATCAAACATTCCGTAAGCATCGGCATCGGCAGCTACAGCCGCCGCTTCGCAGACATCAAAGACTCGTACCAGGCAGCCCAGGAATGCATCCATTACAAGCTGGTGGCCGGACCGGGCACGATTATTACCGGAAATGACATATCCGCGCTGGACGGGGCGGGTTTGATGGAGTTGTTCGATCTGGCCGACCAATTGCAGGAAGCGGTTTGGCAGACCAATCCGGATAAGGTGGCGGAGCTGCTGTCCGCCATATTCGTTATGGCCGCACAATGCCGCTTCGCCGACAAAACCATGGTGCAGTTCGCCCTCCAGCTCATATACCGAACAGGCAAAAAAGTAGCCGACCCGGCTCTTTTGGAACGCCTCCAGTCCGGCCATATGGAAATCGAGGGGCGGCTGGCCCGAACCGGGAGCCTCTCCGACATGCGGGAGTATTTGCTTGAGCTGATGGAGTATATGGTAGAAGCCTTGGTCGAAAAGCGCAACTCCAAAACCAAAGCGGATGAGCTGATAGCCCGGATTACGGCTTATATTTCCCTGCATTACGGTCAAAGCGGGCTGTCTCTGAACCTGCTGTCCGAGGAATTTGCCATCAGTTCCAACCATCTGAGCAAAATATTCAAGCAAAGCACCGGCATCAATTTTGTGGACTATGTGATTGCCATACGGATGCAGGAGGCTCAAAGGCTGCTATTAGAAGGCCCTTCCACCGTTAACCAGATTGCGGAACAGGTAGGCTATACCAACGTCACAAGTTTCATGCGGAGCTTCAAAAAGTTTTCCGGCATGACGCCCTCGGAATACCGGCAGGCGGAGCGGGCGTAGCGGAGTCGCATAATTTCCTAACAATAAAAAAGGCTGACGTCGGTAGTGTACCGACGCCAGCTTCAACTCACGTTTTTTTAATGTTCTCCAAAAAATGGAGCTCGACCAGTGAGTAGCCTGGTTATGGGGGGATTTTTTATCTGGCTT
>NZ_BDQX01000281.1:229805-253992 GCF_003112455.1 Paenibacillus agaridevorans | reverse complement strand
GGTAGACCGGCGCTGCCGCTTCGGCTCGCGTAGCCGCCGCCTTCGGCTTCAGCTTGCCGCCGTTGCCGTTCACCAGCCCTAGCCCCGTCAATGCGATGATGCTCTCCTTCGCATAGTCGGATACTTCCGCTGCGTCCGCGAACCCGGCGAGATTGCCCGCAGCGGAAGTTTCAGCTTCTATTCTCGCCGCCTTCATAGCTCTTGCCGCTATCACTATCATTTCCTCGCGGGTGATGGCAGATTCGGGACGGAAGCTGCCGCCGGGCATGCCTTGTACGATGCCAAGGCGTTCCGCGATGCCGACTTCGTCGTAATAATAGGCTTTGTCGCTGATGTCAGAGAACGATGTTCCCCCTTTAGCCGACAGTCCCAGCGCTCGGACGATCATTGTGACGAAGTCGGCCCTCTTCACGCTCGCGGATGGCTGGAAGGTTGACGCCGTCGTCCCCTTGATTATTCCTCTGGCTGCCAGAACTCCAATCTCGTCGCTAGCCCAGCTGTAGCCGTTTAAATCCCGGAAAACATGCTCTCTCAGAACGACCGCATACCGGCCGATATGCGTCGTCCGGAAGACGATGGCAGCGAGCTCCGGGTCATAATAGGCATTGGGAATCGGCTGCGTGACCCCCGACTCATCCAGATGCCAGATCGTCAGCTTCTCCAGCAGTCCAGGATCGGATAGCTCCGCGGCGCTTGGTTTGTATGGCAACTTAACAGTAACGGGAGAATCCGGATTGCTCCATTTCAGCGTCTGGCCGTCCGAAAGCACCTTTAAACCCAGGATTGGACGATCGCCGATAGCGCCACGAGCCTCATTACTCAGTCCATTCACATGTTCCGCCTCCAACAGCTCGAACCGAAATGTCGCCTTCCCGCTCTCGCCGAGCTCGCCGCCGGCAAACATATCTCCTGCAGCTTCAATGCTCGCCACCTCCGTCATAATTATTACCGGATTGTTCGTCCCGTCAAAGGAGGCTTCGACCGCAGCTGCAACAGGCGTGGGAGGCGGACTTATCGTAGCCTTTGGAGTTGGCGTCGGCTGTATGATCGTGGACGGCGATGTTGGCGTCGGAGAAGCTGTTGGCCCCGGCACGTCAGCAGGATGGAACCGAATCTCGCTTATGCTGTTCCATGCATTCGCCGAGTTTCCATAACCGACATACTTCACGTATCTTGCGTTCATTGGCGCTGCAAGCTCGAACAATTCGAACGTGCTTGTCGTTCCGCTGGAATTGCCGGCCGGATTGAGAGAGTAACCGGTCGTCCATTGCATTCCGTCCAGAGAGAAAGCCAGCTCAAACTTCGATTTGCGAATATGCCCGTTGTAGAACGCGATACTGACTGCTCCTACATGATGAACAGCGCCCAGGTCTGCCATCATCCATTGCCCTTCGCCGCTGGCAGACCAGCGTGTATCGTAGTCGCCGTCGAGCACGTTCTCCACGACGTTGCCATCGTCACCGCTTGAACTGACCAGGGAGACGGGCAGTACCTCCTCATCCGTATGGACCGGCACCGCCGACACAACCGCGATCGTTTTTGTCAGTGTAACGTCTCCAAGCGTGACGCTGACCGTCACATTGGCCGTTCCGGGAGTGATCGCTTCTAAGGATCCGTCCACTCCTGCCGTGAGAACTTCTGGCTGGGAAGACGAGTACGAAATCGCCGCTCCATCCATATCCGCTTCTGTCCCGTCAGACATCAGCCCCGTAACGGACAAAAAGGCGTCCGTGCCTGCATCCAGCTTTAAGCCGCTTTTCCAGCCTGGTCTCGTCCTGTCCGGCTGAAGCGCGATTTCTGCCAATACGGCCGGCGAATCCGCTGCTCGGAGATGCAGGGCATACAGCGCCGTAGCTGCTCCGTCCGCCGAAGTGACTTGTAGGTTCGCCGTTCCGGGAAGCGAATCCGGAAGCGCGAGCTCTACTGCAGCCCCTGCCACGGAAGTCGTTGCCTGGATCGCGGGTACTTTTACAGTGCCAAAAGGCAGTTCTATGTCGTAGACGCGTTTGCCAGGCTGAAAGCCTGTAAGCGGATTGCCGCCTAGCTTGATCGACTGCAGCTCCGTCGGCATTCGTTCCATGCGTCTGGCAAGCTGGTCCTCGTACAACGAGGAAGGAAACAGCCGGTCGCCTTGCCCGATGCCTTCGGCGAAATCGATTGGCGCCGTTATTTTACCGGAATGAATATCCGGGGTTATGCGGATTTCGGCATCGTTGCCGCTTGTTCCGATGATGTATCCGTAGCCGTGCTGCCTGGAGTCGACGATGATGCCGGTGCCGTCCATCGCTTTATATCCTAGCGTATTCCAGATGACCGTCTGCGAAGTCGTATGACCGTGCTTGTAATTGGGCTGCGAGGATGGATATGGCCTTACGCTGGCTTCGATCCGGTCTCCGTACAGCTGCATGCCGTCAAGCAGGTTGGAAGCGCTCAAATATTGATGAAAGTCGATGACATGCGTCGGTTCGACCGATATGGAATTTCGTATGACGTTGCCATTCGTCCGCATATGGGAGAACGTGTAGTTGTGGCGTCCTTCCACCGCTTTGGCATTCAGAATGAGATTGTCGTTGCCGACCAGCTCGAAGAGATAGCCATTGCCGCCAGCGCCGCGGAACAACGGCTTCTGCATGACGCAATCCACAATCGTCACGTTGCGCGTATTCGACGTATGAATGCCGCTGGACAGCAGATGGTAGTCATAATCCTCATCGTTGGTAGCCGGTCTGTAGGAATGTACGTTCCGCGCCCAAGCATCGGCAACTCTCACGAAGTTGACCGCATTGGTGCCCGCCACTTGGAAACCGGCCGTTCCTTCCTTCGTATCGTCGCTCTCTCCGATGCCTGGCGTCAGGTTCTGCACATTGCCGATGGACAGATGCTCGACTCCGACGTCCGTGACGGGCGGATTCAGCTTATACACTCTCGCGGAGTCCCGCACCTTAAGCGGATATCGCGTCGGGATATCGATCGTCAGCGTATGCGTCTCGGCATCAATCGCCACGACTTGACGATAAAACGTAATCCCTTCGTTGCCGATATACGTCGCCCACCAGTCTGCCATATCATGCTCCGCGATAAAATCGGCCGTATACCGATTGCTTATCGTCACCCAATCGCCTGTCCGATAAGCCGATGAATCCTGAACGGGAATCGTGACCGTCGGCTCCGGCAGATCGGTACGAATATTCGTCTCCGTTCCAGGTACCGCCTGGAAGCCAGCGCCTTCCGAGATGACGGTAATAATATCTTTGCCCCTCATGACCGGCTCGTCGTTGAACAGAAATGTTTCCTCCGGGCCGGCTCCCCGAAGAACGACGCCGCTTCGGTTCAGCTTCAGCGATTGGTTGTTTGTGCCTTGCGGCTTTATCTTATAGGTGCCGGCAGGCAAGAATACGACACCTCCCCCGGCTTCGCCTATATCGTCAATCGCAGCTTGAATCGCAGCCGTTGCATCCGTCGTTCCCGTCCTGTCGGCGTTATACGGAGACTCCGTGACATCTACGATATCTCCAGGCACAACATCCGGAATAGGTTCCAGCCCTTTGCGATACCCTGCAAACGAGAAGTCGTGCAAAAATCGACCTTCCCCGTCCTTATAGCCGGGATACCAATCCTCTGGGTACAAGCTGCTGCGCCCGTTCTCCCCCAGCTCCTTATAGACAGGATCCGCAGGCGGCTCAAGCTCGTCTGCGCTTAATACGAGCTGCGGCGGATAGGCGCCTCCCTCGTATTCTTTGCTGGCGAACGAAGTGAAGCCATCGCTTTGCACGACAAGGCCAAGCTCTGTCTGGCCAGCCGCGGCCTTCACGTATTCCGTTACATCCAGCTCGTAATATTTGGCGCCAAGCAGCCGGTCATCCGCATTGCCGGTTGCCGCGGTAGAGAACGTTACGGGACTGCCGTTCCGCCGGATCCCCCCTCCAATAGCTGGCGCATTGTTCCAGGTCAACGTAGATTCACTCCATGACGTGTCGCTCAGCTCATGGGCCGATACGACCCGGTTATACCGCGTATCGTTGTTGAACAAGCGAAGCGTTGCAGATCCGATATCGGCGACCTCTTCGTCCTCCAAGTCGAATTTCAGGTAAATAATCCGTTCGTTAGCGTTGTTCGAGGCAACCTGAACGGAGGTGCTTGCTCCGTTGATCTTGTCTCTTCGCGCCTCGTCTTGTCCTTCGATGAACGAGTCATCCGTCGGGATCAATATGACGTTCTCTTGAACATCTGTAACGAGCGTGCCAAGTACAGGCACCTCTGTGCCGACTCCGTAACTCGGAGCCTCCGATCCTGCTTGACTTGTTGCAGCTTCCGCGTCGACCTCGTGCGCATGAACCGGCGCTGCGATACTTGCCAGCAGTGCAAGCGACAATATCGCTGCGGTCCCTTTCCTCCGCCATATACGGGTAGTTCGGCTTCCCTTGCTTCTCATCCCCAGTTCCCCTTTCGCCCATGCCAAGTTTTGGTTGACGGGGTTTATGGTAACGGATGGGCCTCCGTAACGATACTATCAATTTGTTAGATTGGGGGTCAGCGGCTCGTAATCCTCACTATCTATTTTCTAGACGAACACTACGTTTTCCATATTGCTGGAATCAACACAAGCCAATCTGGAAAAAACACAAGTCTTCATAATTGGAAATTTGCCCCCAGAAGCTCAAACACTCCACTGCAGCCACTTTCCAAGTTCCAAGTCGGTCCCATCGACGACTAGTTCCTTTACAAAAAAAAGCCCCGAACAGCCCAATCAGGCCGTCCGAAGCTTTTGGTTAGCAGTATGGTCATGCGGTCTAGCGAACGTTAATCCTCGTCCTCGTCATCCGACAACGATTCGCCGCGTTCCTTCGCTTCCAGGTATTCCTGGGTAGCGCGATCGCGTGCACGGCTCTTCTCCTTAAGGCGCTCGATGGCCGGAAGGATCAGAATGTCGATCTCCTTCTGCACCGTATAAGCCAGATCGTAACGGGTCTGCGACTCCAGATAGGAGCCAACCTCGATCAAGGCGTTATAACGATCGAGCTCGTCTCTCGTTAACAAGCCGCGGACTTGTACGCTGCAGTGGCGCATTACAGGAATTTGCCTTTACGCAGGACAAGCGGAATGCCGCCGATAATGAACAGGTAACGAAGGTCGATTGCCTTTTTCAGCCAAGCAGCTACGCGGCCTTTGTATTTCTTGCCGAACGCGATGCCAATCGCTTCGCCTTTGCCCAAGGATGCAACCGTTCCTTTATTGGAGAACGAGAACGTCTTAAGCGGCTGATTGCGAATGGAAGCTACCAGGTTGTTGGCGCAAATAACGCCTTGCTGCATAGCGATCTGTGCAGTCGGCGGATATGGACGGCCTTCAGGGTTGAACATCAGCGAGTTGTCGCCAACGATATAGACGTTCTCGGAGCCCGGGCTGCGCAGGAATTCGTCGACCTTGACGCGTCCGCGCATCGTCTCGAAGCCCGCTTCTTCGATCAAGCGGTTGCCGCGGATGCCGCCGGTCCAGATAACCGTCTGCGACTTGATTTCTTCGCCTTCGCCAACGATAACGCCATCCGGCGAGCATTCTTTGATGGCCGTGCCGATGCGGAATGTAACGCCCTTCTTCGTCAGAACGTCCATCGCATATTCTACCAGCTCCGGATCGAAGCCTGGAAGAGCCGTAGGAGCGGCTTCAACGTTGTAGATCTTGACAAGCGTTGGATCGACGTCGAATTGTTTGCACAGCTCTGGAATACGGTCGGAGAGCTCTCCGATAAACTCGATGCCGGTAAAGCCCGCTCCGCCGACAACGAAAGTCAGGTAATCGGTGCGATGCGGCTCGCGCTTGTAACGCGCGAATTGATATTCGATATGTTCGCGGATCAAGCGAACGGAGTTAATGCTGCGAATGTTCATGGCATGTTCGCCCAAGCCAGGGATACCGAAAGTTTCCGGTTCGCCGCCAAGACCGATTACAAGATAATCGTAAGACAGTGTTCCGTCTTCCAGTATAACCTTTTTGTCTTGCGGACGAATTTGGACGACTGTCGATTTAACGAAGTCGATCTTAAATTCATCGATCAGCTTGGAGATGCTGACGCGCGCGTTTTCCGGATTGTCCGTGCCGGCTGCAGGCATGTGCAGATGCGTCGTGATATAGTGATAATCGTGTTTGTTGACCAGTGTGACGTCGGCTTCATTATAATTCAGCTCTTTTTGCAGACGAAGCGCAGTCAGCACGCCTCCGTAGCCAGCGCCAAGAATTACAATTTTCGGTATGTTGCTCATTGTGGGATCCCATCCATTCGTTTTTTTCTTTTCAATTTAGATAATCTTGTGAAAAATTACACAAACATAATCGAAAAAGTAAGATAACTTTCAGTAGTTTGTGTCCTCATAACCATTATCATGCAAAGGAGCCAAAAACGTTTTTGGAAATTTCGACGGCGTTTGCCGTTTTTCTCCTTAGACCATCTCACATATACATCAGACATATTACAGACTTTTGAACAAAGTTTCAAGGGTATTTTATACGAAAATGTTTAGAACACTGTACAAATGAAAAATCCCTTCTAAAATAATGTTCTTAGCCGATCGTATAATTTGACTCCCGGCCTCGATCTCACAAATTTTATAACTGCAGTAAAGTTATATATATCATACTCTCAGGCAAAGGCTTATAATGATAACCGTAACACTCAATTTACGGAGGTGCAGACAGTTGTCGGAGCAAGTAAATGAAAACGCTGTGGTTGATATTCTCATTATCGGAGGAGGACCTGCGGGGATGTTCGCCGCGTTCTATGGCGGCATGCGCCAGGCATCCGTAAAAATAATCGAAAGCATGCCTCAGCTAGGCGGTCAGCTAGCCGCTCTTTATCCTGAAAAATATATATACGATGTAGCAGGGTTCCCTAAAGTGACTGCACAAGAGCTCGTCGATCGGCTAAAGGAGCAAATCGATCTGTTCAAACCCGAGATATGTTTGGAAGAAAAAGTCGTAGCCGTAGTAAAAAAAGATGAACGTTTATTCGAGGTGACGACGGATCGGACCGTCCATTATGCCAAAGCGGTTATTATTACGGCTGGCGTAGGCGCATTCGAGCCTCGTCGGTTGGATCTTCCGGAAGCGGCCAGGTTCGAGGGCAGGAACCTCCATTACTTTGTAGGGGACTTGCAGCGCTTCAAGGACAAGCGCGTTCTGATCAGCGGTGGCGGAGATTCCGCCGTGGACTGGTCTCTCATGCTGGAGCCGATCGCAAAAAGCGTCACACTCATTCATCGCCGCGACAAATTCCGCGCCCACGAGCACAGCGTGGAGAACTTGATGAACTCCAGCGTAAACGTCGTTACGCCCAAAGAAATTACGGCTTTGCACGGTGAGGATCTCATTACGAAGGTCACGCTCACAGACGTCAAATCGAACGAAACCTCCGATCTCGATGTAGATGCCGTCATCGTCAACTTCGGCTTTGTCTCGTCTCTGGGACCAATCGCAGAATGGGGCATCAACATTCAAGGCGGCTCTATCGTCGTCGATACGCGGATGGAGACGAACATTGCAGGCCTCTTCGCGGCAGGCGATATTACGACCTACCCCGGCAAGCTTAAGCTCATTGCCGTCGGCTTTGGCGAAGCCCCGACCGCCATCAACAACGCAAAGGTATATATCGATCCAAGCGCGAAGCTCTCGCCGGGTCATAGCAGCAATATGAAACTGTAGCTTGGCCCGCGCGGCCAACTTTGGCGCAACATACATTACAAGGTTAAGGGTATCCTAAACTTGGCGATACGGGAGCGCGGTACGGCATCTGCCGTCCGAACGCGAAACGTGTGCGAGGGGCAATTGCTGCCTTTTCGTCCGAGGAGGGTACCCTTATGTTATGTCCGTTATGCAACGGAATTGTCGATACTATACAACTATGTGATATATGCGGAGGCGTGCTTACAGAATGCGGCAGATTAACGGATTGGACAGGACCTTACGAGCCTTACGGTCCACTGTCTGCCGGTCCCGTGACCGGGAGACCTTATGATGCCTCTGGAGATACATGCGTCCATATCGTCTACTGTGAAAGCTGCGGGCATCTTGGCGAGGTCATGGTGGCCGGCTGGCCTGTTGGATGATTGTCATGTCCGGCATGGGAAGTCAGAATTCCCGGGAGATCAGGCCGGCTGTCTGCGATTCGCGTGAGCGGCGATATCCACGCCTCTGCGCTTTACTTCAATAGCAAGCATTCGTATGAAATCGGGCTCCAGCTTATATTCAATAGCGGCAAAATAGGTGTCAATGAGCAGGTCGTCGGATAATAATTCCATCATGAAACCTCCTTTTTTCCATCTCTTCCCTTTACATTTTTTAGTGTAGCATGCGACGAAATTCGGGACAACACGCCTTATTATGCACATAGGGATGTGGATACACTGTTAATGAAGTGTGAATAGATATCATAAAATGAGCAAAATCAGATGGTACAATGTGGATAGAGTTATCCACATCCCAAATAAGCTTCTATCCAATAAAAAACTTTAATCATCTTTGATAGTTCTATTAACGAAACTATTAGCATAGCTGCTCATTTAGACTTGGAAAGACGAGAAAAAGACGGAGCCTCCTCCGTCTTCACCTTAATGCGGCCTCGTATTGACTTCAAAGATCCATATTTTCCCGTTTCTATCGATCCCGTAATCGAAACCTAATTGCCCGATTCCAGGATACTTCCGCTCCAGCACCCGGGTCGACATAACCGTCAGAGCACGCATCTTTGCTTTTTTGCCCTTCACCTGCGATGCGCCGAGCGAAGCGCGAATGCCTTGTCCGGCAGTCACCATGTCTCCTCCCTGGCTGAGGTTGGTCACGAACAATCCCCGTCTCGCGATACGGCCGACAAGCGAGCGATACTCCCAACCCGAACGAGTCTTCACGTATTTGACACGATAATCGATCGGTCTGCCGTTTACGGTAGCCAGTTGAATGCCCTTTTGAATCAAATAGCTCCTTTTCCCCGTTCGGCTGCCAAGTGCATGGACAAGTCCATCAAACGTCTGGAAACGCTGTGTGCGATCGCGGTACGTATGCGTAAATCCTCCGAGGTCCCTCGTTACCTTGATGACACCGCCTCCGCCGGATCCGACGATCGGCTTGACGACCACCATGCCATGCTGCTGGAGCATGCTCATTAGAGCATAAGGGCTATATTTCCGCGTTGGCGGAATATGCTGCACGAGCGACGGCTCGGCGAGCAGCGCTTCCGTCTTCGCCCACTTGCTTGCGAGCTGCCTGCCTCCATGATTATGAATCATCATTTTTTAAGAGCTCCTTCCCTCCTACTCTTTCTCTCTAGTATATGGCAGGAATGTCCTCCTCTCGTGGATGATCGCCTTTAGCAGAAGCCCGAATTCCATAGAGAAAAGCGCCGCGACGTATCCGTTCCATTCGCGACGCCTTATTATCATTCCGTTTCGTAGAAAGCTATTTGTTTTGCTTGGCTTCCAGCGCGGCCTTCAGCTTATCCGCCAGGCTGTTGCCAAGCGGCGCGCTCTCGCTGTATTGCTCGACGAGCCGCTGCTGCTCCCGCTTGTTTATGCGGCTCCCGTCCTTGTCGCCAAGCATCTCAATGACGTTGCATGGCTTACATTGCGCGTATTTGCCGGCCTTGCCATCGTGAAGCTCCATCTTCTTGCGGCATTGCGGGCAGCGCTTGTTGAGCAATACCGGCTCCGAATGTCTGCGGTATCCGCATTCCCGATCCGAGCATGCCAACGACTTGCCGCGTTTCCCTTTCACCTCTACCATCGGCTTGCCGCATTCCGGACAGAACGACCCCGTTGCGTTATGAGGCTTGTACTCCTTCGTCTCCCGCTTCACCTCCGCAACCCAGCTTGCGGCCTGCGTGCGGATTCCTGCCATAAACTTCGCGGGATCTCCCTTTCCCTTGGCGATCCGCTCCAGCTCGCTCTCCCATGCCGCCGTCAGCTCGGGACTGCGCAACTGCTCGACGACAAGCTCGATCAGCTGCTTGCCCTTAGCCGTAGGAGCCAACGTGCTGCGGATCCGTTCGATCGTGTCGGTGGAGAGCAGCTTCTCGATAATATCCGCGCGTGTCGCCGGCGTACCCAGCCCGTGCTTCTCCATATGGGTCAGCAAGGACGCTTCCGTATACCGCGCAGGAGGAAGCGTGCGAAGCTCCTTGGCTGCAACGGATTTAAGCGGCAGTGAACCGCCAACGGACAGCGAAGGCAACGTTTGGGAAGGTTGTCGATCGCGAGCGCTCCCGCCATCGCCTTCTTCGCTGTCATCGTCGTCTTGCAGCGGCTCGCTTCCGCCGGCGTATACTTCTTTCCAGCCCGCCGCCTTCTCTATTCGGCCTTTCGCGTGGAAGGACAAGCCACCGGCTACGATCACAACGCTAGTCTCGTCGTAACGGTATGGCGGGTAGAACAGAGCAATGAACCTGCGCACGATAAGGTCGTAGAGTCGCCGTTCCTCGTTCGTAAGAGCGCCTAACTGCACGTACTGCTCTGTCGGAATGATGGCATGGTGGTCGCTGACCTTGCTGTCGTCCACGATCCGCTTGGTTACCTGCAGCGGAGCTCGCAGCAGCTTGCGCGCTAAAGCCGTGTACGGCCCGGTTGCGACGCTTTCAAGCCGTCCCTTGAGCGTTGCCGTCATATCGCTCGACAGATAACGGGAATCCGTCCGAGGATAGGTAACAAGCTTGTGCGTCTCGTACAGCCTTTGCAGCACGTTCGAAGTCTGCTTGGCCGAGAAGCCCAGCTTTCTGTTCGCGTCGCGCTGCAGCTCAGTCAAGTCGTAGGCCTGCGGATGCGGCTCGGAGCGCTCTGCGGTGCGCATTCTCTCCACCTTCGCCGTTCCCGCCTTCTTGGCCCGCTCGACAACGGCCTCCGCA
Organism: Paenibacillus agaridevorans; assembly: GCF_003112455.1. Lineage (GTDB taxonomy): Bacteria > Bacillota > Bacilli > Paenibacillales > Paenibacillaceae > Pristimantibacillus > Pristimantibacillus agaridevorans. The sequence continues at coordinate 243,110 of NZ_BDQX01000281.1, read as the reverse complement.
GCTTCGCGCGTCCATAACCTTCCATCATGGGAATCGCTTTCGCGCCATTGTCCGTTGAAGCTGCCGAAGTTAGCCGATACGGTCCAATACGGCTTCGACTGGAATTCGGCAATTTCCCGTTCGCGCTCCATCATGATCGACAGCGTCGGCGTCTGAACCCGACCCGCGGCAAGCTGCGCGTTGTACTTGGTCGTCAAAGCGCGCGTCATATTAAGGCCAATCAGCCAGTCCGCTTCGGCACGGCATACCGCCGACGCGTATAACGAGTTATAATCCTTGCCTGGCTTCAGAGCGGCGAAGCCGTCCTTAATCGCCTTGTCCGTCTGCGACGAAATCCACAGCCGCTTAAACGGCTTGCGCCAATGGACGAGCTCCATAATCCAGCGAGCCACCAACTCGCCTTCGCGCCCCGCGTCGGTAGCGATAATCAGTTCATTCAAATCGTTTCTTTTGCACAGATGCGCCACCGTCTTAAATTGATGGGATGTTTCTTTAATGACCTTCAGATTCATCTTGTTCGGCAGCAGCGGCAAGTCCTCCAGATTCCATGTTCGGAACTTGACATCGTATTCTTCCGGCTCGGCCAGCGTAACCAGATGTCCAAGCGCCCATGTCACCACGTATTTCGGTCCCTCGAAGTATCCTTTCTGCTTCCCGCCGCAGCCGAGCACTCGCGCGATTTCTTTCGCTACGCTAGGTTTCTCGGCCAGCACCAACGATTTCATATGTCGCTTCCCCCATCTCTTACTATCATGGTGACAAGATACCACAAGGCACGCCGAAGACGCAACGAAAGTGCAGGAATATCGTTCTCGAGAGCCTATGTCGACAGCTGCCTTGGCATTCTCCGCGCGCCGGATTGGAAGACCCCTCTCGTGCTGTGCTATAGTATTCAACAGCTTCAACTCTACTTTTATTCATTTACCAGATTCGCAAAGGAGCCTGATCATTCATGAAAGCTCGCACTTTGTTTACGATTATCGTCTTTCTCGCGATCTATTCCGCCATTGCCGTCTACATCGGCTGGAACGGTTGGCTGCTCATGTCGGAGCTCACCGGCTGGAGCGCTTGGCCCGCTTACGCAATAGTCGTCGCATTGATCGCGTTCGCTTATATTATCGGACGGCTGGGTCAGTCCACGCCGCTGAGATCTCTAGCCGAACCCGCCAAATTAATCGGCTCGTACTGGTTCGCCTTGCTGCAATACGGCCTGCTTCTTCTGCCGATCACGGACGCAGCCGCTCTTGTGCTAAAGCTCGCGGGAGCGGACAGAGATGTCTATGTCGTCGGCGTAGGCAGCGTCGCTGCCCTTCTGCTGCTGCTTATTCTGGCGGTAGGCACGCACAACGCTTGGAGCCCCGTCATCAGGCGATACGACATTGCCATCGAGAAAAGCGCCGGAGACAGAAGCCGATTAACGATCGCCGTCGCGTCCGATCTTCATCTTGGCTCTGTCATCGGTCATCGCCATCTTAATCGGCTGATCGCCAAAGTAAACGAGATTAAACCCGACATCATCCTTCTACCGGGCGATGTGCTGGACGATGATCTGGAGCCGTTCGTGAGAAAAGGAATGGGAGCGACGTTTGGCAAGCTGAAGGCGCCGCTCGGCGTCTACGCCGTTACCGGCAATCACGAATACTTCGGAGGAAAGGTTCCGGAATATGTGAACGAGATGCGCAAAATCGGCGTACATGTCCTTATGGACGAAACGGTGGTCATCGAAGACAGCTTCGTCCTGATCGGCCGCAAAGACAAAGCTTCGGAAGGCCGCAGCCGGGATCGACGCCAATCCATCGCCGAGCTGGTAGAGCCGCTGGATGCCTCCAAACCGCTCATTCTGCTGGATCATCAGCCGCTGGAACTGGGCGAGGCCGAGGCAAGCGGCATCGATCTCAGCCTATCCGGCCATACCCATCGCGGCCAGATGTTTCCGAATCATCTCATCACGCGGAGAATGTTCGAGCTGGACTGGGGCTACAAGCGCAAGGGCAAGCTGCACGCGATCGTATCTTCGGGGTTCGGCTTCTGGGGGCCGCCTGTCCGAACGGGCAGCCGCTCGGAGGTGCTTCATATCGAGGTCAGCTTCCTAAAAACATCTGCGCAGCGCGGGAGCTGATTCCATTCGTGCTTGTCGTCCATTGTTAGTTCGAAGGGACCGCGGCGGGCAATCGCCGAGACCTCTTGCGGACGACGGCTGTATATTATACATGAGAACCCTCTGCCGACAGGCGAGTACGTGATTTTCGGGATCTCTCCTGACCTCCGCATCCATGTACAAGTACGAGGACGAAAGGTAGTCGATCGCAAGTGATCCATCAGTCATCCATAATCGCGGAAACACGATTGCTCGTCATATCCGACATACACGGACACAAGGATGGCTGCCAGAGACTGCTGGAGGCTGCCGCGTACGACCCGCTCGTCGACACGCTAATGCTGTTAGGCGATTATATCGACGCGGATCAGCCCGCAAGCTGGAGCACGCTTGACTTTGTGCAGAAGCTTGTAGAAGGAGGCGCCAAGGCCATTCCGGGCAATCAGGAGCTAAAGCTCGCCTCGATGCTGAGGCGCAGAGGCTCAGCCTATCGCAGATATGCGAATTGGATTGGAAGCTTGCCGCTGTACATTAAACGGCCTCCCTATTTGTTCGTTCATGCAGGCATAAGGCCCGGCCGCACGCTGCGATCTCAGACCGCAAACGATTTGACGGAAATCCGCGAGGAATTTTATCTTCAGCCGGAAAGTAGGCTGCCAGGCAAATACCGTATCGTATTTGGCCATACGCCAACCTTTAAGCTGGGAGCTCCGTCAGGCCTGCTATGGGCGGATTCGAGAAGGATCGGCATCGATACGGGCGCGAAACACGGCTGTCGTCTGACGCTGCTCGACCTGTCCGGGAGCATCGCTTATTCCTGCCAGACCTTTGGCGGATACGTCAGCGGCAGCGAGGTGCGGATGGAATCCGTAGCCTCGCTGCTCGCGTGAGAAAACCTCTATCGAGGCCTCTCGACGATGAGCGACCGCGTTTAAAGGTAGGTTTTATCGCCAATAAGAAAGTCGTTTTCGAGAATCGAAAACTAATACTTTCTTATGTGGTAACAAAACCGGCCAGCCGCCACCCTCATGGGGAAGCAGCGGGCCGGTTTTCGTTGTCGGCATACCCTTTATTCGGTTGCTTAAACCGCCGTTACCCGAGTCAAGCTGCGCATATAGCTGCCGCTTGCCAGCAAGAAGTACAGCGTCTGCATGACGATATAGGCGCCGATCACGACAAAGGAGTACAGCCAATTTGACGAACCCATCATGTTGTCGAGCGATTTCATCGCAAAGAGCGCATGCACGATGCCGACAGCGCAAGGGACGTAGAACACGATCGCGATCTGGCTGACAACGATGCGCCGAATTTCCTTGCGCGTCATGCCGATGCGCGCCAGTCCCTTATATTGGGACTGATCCTCCTGCAGCTCCGTAAACAGCTTGAAGTAGATCATGCTGCCTGCCGCGATAAAGAACAATAAGCTAATGAACAGACCGATGAACAAGATCAGCGATGTCTCCGCCTTCATGTCGACAAAACGTTCGGGACGCGTGAAGTCCTTTTCGCCCCTCATCGCCTCGGGCACGAGCTCCGACAGCTTCGCGACAGTAGGCGCCGCCTTCTCCCAGTTTTTTAGCTCAATGCCATAGAAAACGCGTTGCTCCTCCTCCGGTATGCCGGAGATAAGATCTACGAAACTCAGGTCATCCATGACCATTGTATAGAAATTCGAATCAATCCAGTTGTTCGCGACTTTGACGTTCGCGGAATCCGCGACCGGCATCTCGAAGCGTTTTCCATTCAGTACGCCGACAGCCCTTCCGGGACCTAACGTCGTGCCGAAATTATTGGAATACAGCAAAGTCAACTTGCCGCTTTCGACTTGAATGGACGGTTCCCCTTGCTGCTTCGCAAGTTTGTTGTAATCCGTTGCGGATATGATGAAGAGGGATAAATCAGGGCTGGACTCCTCCCAGTTCTCCCATCCGATCTCCCGACTGGAGTTTTCAAAGGTGAGATGGTATTGTTCCAAAGCTAAACCGACCGTCTTCGTTTCTCTCGATATGGAGTAACCATCCGACTTCAGAATCTCGCGAAGCTGCTTCTGATCGATGACCTCCTGCGAATGGAGGCCTTTTTCAACGTAAGCCAGCGAATAAGGCGAGCTTTCCAGCATTTGCTCTCTGCTCTGAATCTGCATAATATAGACGGTTCCCATGGCGGTTAGAATAACGGCGCTCAGTATGGAGACGACGAACAGAATTCGTGCGTTGTCTCTGATCTTGTAGCCGAGCTGGGCAAAGATCAGCATGTTCGTGCGGCCATAGTAGATGCCCTTACGATTTTGAATCCATCCGATAAGCAGGACGCTTAGCTGCGTAAACAGAAAGTAGGTGCCAACGACGACCGTCACGAGAATCGGCAGCGACAGAACGACGAAGGAATTGGAGTCCATCATGTATGCCATTGCATATCCCGATAGAAGGCAAGCCGCGGCAAGCGTAACAAGCCAGCGCGAGTAGACGAGTCTGCCCTTCGGCTTTCTGGCCGCCTTAAGCATGTCAATAATCTCCGATCGGCCCATCCGAACCACCGTCCAGAGCGAGATGGCAAGGAACAGGGCGAAGAACCCGCCGGCGGTTAACCATACGGCTTTCAGCGGAACGGCGAAGGCGATGCTCTCCTGCATATCCAGCAGCGCCCCCAGAGCCATAAAGAACAGCTTGCTGAACAATACGCCGAGCAGAATGCCCATGCCGATCGCGAGTATCGCGATGACCATGTTTTCGTACACGACGAGCTTGCGCAGCTGCTTCTTTGTCATGCCGAATAACGAGAATAGACCGAACTCCTGCTTTCTCGTCTTTAAAAACGCCGAATTGGAATAGAGAATGAACATGAACGAAAAGATGATAATCAAGTACAGGCAGAACGTCATGCCGGAACGGACCTTGTCCGCTTGCAAAATATGCCCGCTTACTACATCGGGATGATAGATGAATGCCGCATAGATATAAAAGATCATGACCGAGAATACGCTGCTGAGGAAAAACGCGCCGTACGCTCTCCAATTGCCCTTTACATTGCTAAGCGCGAGCGAACGGAACGTCATCGAAATTCCCTCCCAACACGCTTAACGCATCCAATATTTGCTGAAAGAACGCCTGACGGTTGCCGCCCTTGCGAATCTCGGAGAAAAGCTTGCCGTCCTTGATAAACACGATCCGCTCGCAATAGCTCGCGGAGAACGGATCATGCGTGACCATGAGCACCGTAGCCTTCAGCTTCTCGTTCATCTCCTTCAGCGCATCCATAACATCCTTTGCCGCCTTGGAATCGAGATTGCCCGTCAGCTCGTCCGCCAGCACAAGCGAAGGCTGGTGAATGATCGCCCGCGCGATAGCCGCGCGCTGCTTCTGTCCGCCGGACACCTCGTAGGTGCGCTTGTTCAAGATGGCGGAGATGCCCAACATTTCCGCGATCGGGGATAATCGCTGCAAGATGGACGCCGGCTTCATGCCTTCCAGCACCAGGGGCAATATAATATTTTCCTGAATGGACAACGTATCCAGCAGATTGAAGTCCTGGAAGACGAAGCCGAGCTCCCGGCGGCGGAACAGCGCCAGCTTGTTCTCGATGAGCTTTACGGGATTGACGCCGTTAATCTCGATTGTCCCCGAAGTAGGACGGTCGATCGTCGCAAGCAGATTCAATAGCGTCGTCTTGCCGCTCCCCGACGGTCCCATAACGCCTACGAACTCCCCTGCTTCTACCTGGAGATCGATATCCTCCAATGCTTTGTATACGACATTGCCTTTGCTGCTATATATTTTGCCAAGACCTTGCGCTCTTAGTACGCTCATCGCTTTCTTGCTCCTCCTCTAATGCCTCTTATTGATTTCCATACCGTTAGTATAGACCCATACTGGAGGAGCAACCCATCGATTTGCCTTTCAAAATAGTCCCCGCAACCTTACAGTGTTGTCACGTTCGAACTCGCCGCATGGTCTCCTACGCCATCACATGAATGCCGGCCGGCCGGAAAGTCAGTATGACCGTCGTACCCGCACCCAGCTCCGATCGAATCTTTACGCCATGGCCAAGTTTATCTAGCACCTTCTTCGTCAAATAAAGCCCCATCCCCGTCGACTCGCCCGTCGTCCGTCCGTTCTCTCCGGTAAAGAAGGCGTCGAAGACGCGACTGATATCCTGCGGCGCGATGCCAATGCCCTCGTCGGCTATGGCTAGCTCAGCCTTGCCATCCTCCAGCTCGCGCAGACGGAAGGCAAGCGTCATCGAGCCCGGCTTATGTTTGCTGTATTTAATAGAGTTGCTCACCAGCTGCTGAAGAACAAAAGCCAGCCACTTCTCGTCGGATTCCACCCATAACTCTCCCTCTACCTTGGGATAGATGGAGTGGCGGATGAGCAGCCGCTTGTGATTATTAATCGTCGTCCGTACGAGCTCATGCAGCGGCAGCCTTCGAATATGCGTATCCAGCTCGAACTTGTCCAGCCTGGCCGTATGCAGCATCATCTCAAGCCCTCGCGTCAGCCGCTCCGTCTCCTCCAGCACGCTGGCTGCCATCGCTCGCTGCTCCTCCTCCGTGCTCCAGCCCCGCTCTGCTCCTTCTTGCATGTGCAAGTGAATCACGGAGAGGGGAGTCTTCATATGGTGCACCCATTGGAGGGCAAAATGGTTATGCAGCTCCTGGCTGCGACGGTGCCGGCTAAGCTCGCCAAGGAATGCGCGGTGCTGCTCCTGCAGGAGCTCCATGACAAGTCTCTGTTCGCCCGTGACGCCAGCCGTTACGATCGCGCTTGCCTGCAAGTCGTTCGTACGCGCGAGAGCTTCCTTCACTTGCTTAAGGAAATATCTTTGGCGGTAGTAATCCGCCGTCAACCAGGCAATAAGCGCGACGAGGGCCAATAATAAAAAATAATAGACGGTCCCAGGTTCCACCATGCCGGGATATCGTGCCATCTCCAGCATCAACAAAGATACGGCGAGCAGGACAATGACGATTATACATACGATATAGAGCAGCCTGTCCTTTAAGAACACCCACAGCATATTTCCTTCGCGCCCGGTAACGTAAGTATCGGAGGATGCTCCGTCATGCCTCATGCCCGTCATCCTCCAGTTGTTCCATCGACAGCTTGTAGCCTTGCCCCCGAACCGTCTCGATGATCTTCGGCAGCCCCAGCTCCTCCAGCTTCTTGCGAAGGCGGGTGACGTTTACGGTCAATGTGTTGTCGTCGACGAACTGCACGTCATCCCATAACGCTTCCAGCAGCTGCTCCCGCGGAATAATATGTCCCGGCTTGCCCAGGAGGCATTCCGCCAGCAGGCACTCGTTCTTCGTCAGTTCTAAGCGTTTCTTTCTCCACTCCAGCTCGTTGCGGCTGGGATACAGCTTCAATCCTCCCGCCGAAAGCCCTGCTACGCCGGATACCGCAATGCCGGCATTGACGCCCAATGCCGCTTCGCCTTGAAAGGGACCTGCGTGCTGCTGCGTTGGCGTCGCGTATTCCCCGTAAACCCGCCTGAGCGCGCCTCTCACCTTTGCCATCAACAGTTCCAGCGCGATCGGCTTCGTAATGTAATCGTCCCCGCCGTTCTCGATCGCCATCACCTGATCCATCTCCCCCGCCCGTGCGGAGATAAAGATGATCGGCACGCTGGAGCGCGTCCGAATTTGCCTGCACCAATAATAACCGTCGAAGTACGGCAAGTTAATGTCCAGCAACACTAGCTGGGGACCAAATGCTTCAAGTTGCGGCAGCAGGTCCCTGAAGTCCGTCGCGGCTGAGGCTTCGTAGCCGTATTGCTCCATTCTGCCCCTTAGAATAGCAGCAATCTTCTCGTCATCCTCCACGATAAATATTTTGTACACGGCATCCCGGCCTCCTTGCCTCATTATTCGCTCTCCCGTCAGAGGTCAAGCTCCACCATGGTCTGCGCCCGCGCCGGATAGTCCGTAATGATGCCGTCGATCCGATATTTGAGCACTTCCTTCATATTGCGGCTGCTGTTGACCGTCCAAACCCACACCTCGCGGCCATGACGATGCGCCTCGTCGACCAGCTTGTTGGTCAGCATGACCTGCTCGATCGTATAGAAGTCAACATCCAGGGTCGTTAAATCTCCTAACGCGAAGTAAAGAATCTGCCCGATGCGGATGTCGGGGTTCAGCGCGCGGATGAGCGACAACGACTTGCTGTCGAACGACTGGATGTAGACGTCCTCCTCCATCTCGAACGCGGTCACCAGCGCCACAACCTCGCGGACCAGCGATTCTCCGTCCCCATATGGCTTAAGGTCCAGCAGCACTTTGATGTTGCCCTTGGCTTCCGCCAGCACCTCCGAGAGCAGCGGGATCCTCACAATCTCGATCTCGCCCTGCTTCTCTTTCCCGGCCTCCTCGCCTTCCGCGAGCTCCGGCGGAATTTCGTAGGTGCCGATGGTCAGCTTGGACAGTTCATCGTACGTAAGCTCGCTGACCCGCTTCTTGAGGCCTGCCATGCGAAGCAACTGATAGTCGTGATGCAGCACGACCGTTCCGTCCGCAGTCAGCTGAACGTCCAGTTCCACCGACTGGTAACCCTTTTGAATCGCGGTGCGGACGGATTGCAAAGAATTTTCCGGCGCCGATTCGAAGTCGCCGCGATGCGCGGACACAAGGACGTTCCACTTCGCATAGACGAGACTGTCGTTCGCCTTGTAGCTGACGAGCAGCGCCAGGCAAAGATAGACAAGAGCCAGCGATGCATACACAATCCGCTTCCGCTTTACCCTGGACAGCAGCTTCGTAATACGCCTCTCCAGCCTTCCTAACAGCAAGCTGCGCGACATCTCCAGCCGATCCTCCACATCTATGCCGAAGCGCAGACCATATTCGTAATAGAGCCTTGTCAGATAGATCAGGTTAAACGGCATCACTAACAGTGTCAGCATATAGGCAAGCAGCGTCGACAGCGTCAGCGTATAGTGGTCCGTAAACAGTTTAAGCACATTATTGTCCAGCCATGCAGGCAAATAAGAAACCGTTGTAATCAGCACGAAGCCGATGCCTAGCACGAGTCCGTTGAACACGAACAGGGCGAAAAACAAATGAAGACGCTTGCCCTTCGTCATCGCCGAGCTGCTGCGGATCGCCTCGGTAATGCTCTGCCCTTCCAGCACGATAAAGTGCAGGACGAATATCCAGCGCAGCACAATGTACAACGTAATCGCCACGATCAGAATATAGAGGGCAATCATCAGCTGCGATCCGTTAAACACTCGCGTATTCAGAAAGATCGGCACATTAAACAGCCGGTAAAATGCTTCCGATAACGGCGAATCGACGAACGGAATAAGGACCAGCAGCAAGAAGAGAAGCTGGACCAGACCGAAGCCGAACAACCGCGGCGTTCTACGCAGCGTCGTCCAGAGCGAATCCGCGATAAGCACGTTTTGGCCAAAATAATGTTTCTGGGCAATCGTAATGACGACGCCCAGCTCGATAAACAGCACGAACGAAGCGATCACTCCGATCGCAAGCAGGCCGGCAACGCCTTCGTAGCTGTATCCCAGCCTGTAGATGTCGTTATTAAGCAACGATCCAGTGCCGACCACCCACATCACTTTGTTGAATATATAATTAAGCAGCGGAAGAATCGCGAAGCTTGTCAGCAGCATAAACAAATATTCGAAGACAAGCAACTTCTTGTAGATAAGGCGGAAATCGCGAATGCTCCTGCCAAGCGGTGTAATCAACGGCATTCATCCTGTTCTGAAGTAGAGTCTCCTATTATTATACGCTTACAAAGGTTGTTCAAAAAAGTCCAATTTTGAATCCTTAATAACAACAAACCTCCCTCGCCGCCCGGAAGGAACAACCCGGGACAGCTGGGAGGCTGGGGCGAAAAAGTCCGCCGATCAATCTAGAGCTCCGACGCTTAGCACTCGCCTTCGGCAGCCGGCTTGCCCGCGTCCTTCGCCGTGCGGAAGCTGGAGCCGCAGCCGCATGTAACGCTGGCGTTCGGATTATCCATTGTAAAGCCGCCGCCCATGGCGGACTCTTGGAAATCGATGACGAGACCGTTCAAATATTTGATGCTGTCCGAATCTACGACCACAGGAATACCGCTCGACTCCAGCTTGTGATCGCCGTCATTCACTTCATCGTCGAAGCCCATGCCGTACGAGAAACCGCTGCAGCCGCCCTCCTTGACACCGACGCGCAGGGATAATCCCGGCGTGGCTTCCTGCTCCAGCATTTCTTTTATTTTCTCAGATGCAAGCTCACTGATTGTGATCATGCTTCATCCCTCCATTCACTTACTTATCCATAGTATACTCCAGCGGGACGCGATGCTCAAGAAGCAACACGTTTTCCTGGCTTCTAATAGACGCCGGACGAGCCTCTTAGACAACTACCATACTTTTTTAGGTTGCCCCTGCTACGTGTGAGGTTTATAATGGTTACAGAAAATCGAATGATTTTTTTCTCGGAGTGAAACGCGCTGCGCCGCCCAATTACGGCATGGCCGTTTCATCTTGTGTTATTTTTTTCACAAACCAATAATAACAGTAACTATCGTGAATCCCAAGCCTTATGCGGATGGACCGCACAATCGGGCACGGGATCAAGGAGGCGTCGCCATGAACGTAATCGTACCTACGCAAGAGAAACAGATGATGTCTATCGTCGACAAAGTGCGTCATGGAGAGCGCTTGTCGCTTGAAGACGGCGTTTTCTTATATCAATCGGATGATCTGCTTACAATCGGACAACTTGCCAACGAGGTTGCGATTCGCAAGAACGGGAAAAAGGTATATTTTATCGAGAACATGAGCCTCTACTTCACCAACGTATGCGAAGCGCATTGCGCGTTCTGCAACTTCCGCAAGGACGAAGGAGATCCGGGAGCTTATACGCTTAGCGGCGAGGAAATGATCGCCTATGTGGAGCAGCACTTCCACCCGGGCGTGCGCGAATTCCATATCGTTGGCGGCCATAACACGCATGTGCCTTTCCAATATTATGTGGATTCGCTCAAGGCGCTTAAGGCTCGTTTCCCGGAAGTTACGCTGAAGGCATATACGGCTGCCGAGATCGACTTCTTCTCGCGGATCAGCGGCTTGTCTTACAAGGAGGTCCTGCAGGAGCTAATGAAGGCAGGACTGGAGTCGCTGACAGGCGGCGGCGCAGAGATTCTGTCCGATCATTATCGCAAGAAGATGCGCGTGGACAAAGCGGATGTATCGCAGTACCTCGACGTCCATCGCACAGCGCACAACCTCGGACTGCGCACTCATACGACAATGTTGTACGGATCCATCGAGTCGAAGGAAGACCGAGTCCGCCATCTTATCCATCTGCGCGAACTGCAAGACGAGACGAACGGCTTCCTCGTGTTCATCCCGCTCTCGATGCAGCCAATCAATCCAAAAGCAGGCATTCGCCGCCGTAATTCGGCGTTCGAGGATCTGAAGACGATTGCGATCAGCCGTTTGATGCTGGACAACTTCCAGCACATCAAAGCTTATTTTATCAACATCGGCGTTCAGTTGACCCAGGTTGCTCTTACGATGGGCGCTTCCGATGCGCATGGCACAATCGTAAAGGAGAAGATCAGCCACGCTGCCGGTGCTCTGACACCCGAAGGCATAACACGCGAGGATCTGATCTGGTTAATCAAGGGAGCGGGTCGCATCCCGGTCGAACGTGACACTTTCTACAGCGAAATCAAGATTTATGAATGAGTAATCCCTATCTCTCAGGCGCAACCTACTATCACACATCACGAACTCTTGGAGTTGGAAAACGAAATGAGAAATGTAGTTATATTAGGCGGCGGCTATGGCGGCGCCGCCATCGTGAACGAATTGATTGAACATGGGCTGCCGCATGACGTTTTCATTACGCTTGTGGACCGAATGCCTTTCCAGGGACTGAAGACGGAATATTACGCGCTTGCGGCAGGAACGGTCTCGGATCTCGAGCTGCGCGTGAAATTCCCGGTCGACTCCAGGGTCCAATATGCTTACGGCGAAATTACGGATATCGACATGGAGAACGAACTAGTTTACGTGGAAGGCCATGAACCTCTTTCCTATGACTGGCTCGTCATCGGTCTCGGATGCACGGACAAATATCACGGCATCGAAGGCGCCGAGGAGTTCTCGACAAGCATCCAGACATTTTCGGCATGCAGGAAAACTTATGCGCAATTAAATGATGTTAAGCCCTACGGGCAAGTGACGATTGTCGGAGGCGGATTAAGCGGAGTGGAAGTGGCGGCCGAGCTGCGCGAGAGCCGGCCCGATCTGAACATTCGTATTCTGGATCGCGGACCAAAGGTGTTGTCGGCATTCCCGGGCAGATTGCAGAACTTCGTCGCCGACTGGTTTATGGAGCACGGAGTCGAGATGCGCGGCCATGTGGGGCTGACCCGTCTCGAACAAGGCATTCTTTACGACGCCAATTCAACGGGGCCCATCTATACAGATGTTACCGTATGGACGGCCGGCATTCAGCCGGTGGAGCTTGTCCAGCGCATGGACTTGCCTAAGGACAATCAGGGTAGACTAATTCTGAATCCTTATCACCAACTGCCCGATCATAACAATGTGTACGTCGTAGGCGACTGTGCGGCGCTGCCGCTCTCTCCGAGCGGTCAAGCTGCCGGCGCTCAGGGCAAGCAGATCGCAGAGGTGCTGCACGCGATCTGGCACGACAAGACGCCGCGGCTTGGCAAGATTAAGCTGAAGGGCGTTCTTGGCTCGCTCGGCAAGAAAAGCGGCTTCGGCATTATGGGCGGCACGCCGATTCTTGGCCGTGTCCCCCGTCTCGTCAAGAGCGGCGTGCTCTGGCGTTCCAAGCGCCATCTTGGTTAATCGAGGTCGTCCAGCAGCTTGTCCAGCGCTTCGCGATCGGCTTGCTGCTGCTTGAGCGATTCGATTATCGCCTCGTATAATTGATCCACGTCGTCGACGGCTACGATTGTTCCGTCCACCAGCGCGTAAGGGCTAAGGTAACATTCGCCGCAATTGCCCAGACAGCCATATTCGGTCGTTTCATAATCGTCGTCTTCTTCGAAACGGCGCATAACCTCGTCCGTGCCATGGTGCATATTGCTGGCGCAAAATTCAATTAATGGTTTTATCATCATTCGGAATCACCTGACTTTTTAAGGTTGTTCAAAAATTCCAATTTTGATTACGAAGTAACTCGGGGGGAGTATGTCGACATCGAATCTTGCATTCAGACGGGA
>NZ_BDQX01000281.1:191559-229795 GCF_003112455.1 Paenibacillus agaridevorans | reverse complement strand
AGCTTCCACTACGCTCCGCTCCTCAGTCCCTACTCTTCATACAACCTTCTCGGTACTGAAAATCAGACTTTTTGAACTCGCATTTTAGGATTACGGATTGCGAACCATTTTCATCTGCTTCGCTTTGTACTATAATAGGGTAGAAAGGAGTGATTTGCAATGAGTGAACAAGTTCAAGAAACAATGTACGACGAAGTGCTGGACGTACTGGATAAACTTCGCCCCTTCCTGCAACGCGACGGAGGCGACGTAGAATTGGTCGACGTGGAGGACGGTATCGTAAAGCTCCGCCTGATGGGCGCTTGCGGCAGCTGCCCTAGCTCGACGATTACGCTTAAGGCCGGTATCGAACGCGCTTTGCTCGAAGAAGTAGACGGCGTCGTAGAAGTCGTTCAAGTATTCTAAGACGCAAAGAGTCTTATCCCCGGGGGTATTGCCCTTGGCGGATAAGACTCTTTTTTCGTTACTAACAAGAATTCACAGATCCTTAATATTCGCCCGGATCGGGTCGAAGCCGCCCGTGACGTCTATGACGTTGCCCGTCAGGAAGCTTGACTTGCGCTCGCAGAGGAACAAAATGACGCGCGCGACATCTTCGCCCGTGCCTGGCCGTCCCAGCGGCGATTCCGGATCATGTTCGGTCTCCGCTTCTTCGATGGAACGCTCCTTGTTGACGCCGCGAATATCGCCGGGACCAATCAAGTTTACGGTAATGCCGAACGGAGCTTCCTCCACCGCCAGCGACTTCGTAAACGATACCAGACCGGTCTTCGCCGCCGCGTATACCGCGCGATGCGGCCATGCCCGCGCTTCGTTGGCATGGCCGAAACCGAAGTGTACGATACGTCCCCATCTCTGCTTCCGCATATGAGGAAGGAGACGATGATCCAGCAGCATGACGCTCAACAGGTTGCCGTGCAGCAATCGAATGATCGTCTCTTCGTCGTAATCGCTAAAGAGCCTGCGCTTGCGTACGAACGGGCCCGCGTTGTTGACGAGAATATCGACGCCCCCCGCCCAAGCCTCCGCTTCGTCCGCCAGCTTGTTCGCGCCTTCGATCGTAGCGATATCCGCCTGTACGGTAATGGCTCGACGCCCCATCCGCTCGATCAATCGTTTCACTTCCAGAGCTTCCTGTTCGGATTCCAAATAATTGATGATGACATCGCAGCCTTGCCCGGCAAGCTCAAGCGCCGTTCGTTTCCCCAAACCTTTGGCGCTGCCGGTCACGAGCGCCGTTTTGCCTTTCAGCTCCACGCATATTCACCCTCTCCCGGGATTATAAGCTCTTGCTCTTGAGCAGCGAATTGCCATAGCGGAAGGTCAGCCGTAACGATTCGATGACCATATGCAAACATACGGCCAGATCATCGCCTTGCTGACCGAGATTCTCCAGCTTGATCTCCTCGCCATACATGCGTTGACTTTGGATGAGATCGTCGTGCATCTCCGAATTCATATAATGAATTTCCGTATTGCGCCGCTTGCGCAGCCGATTAGTCGCATCTTTGGTTTGTTCTTTAACCTCGTTCAGCTTCCAGGTCAGCTTCGGGTGCGCGTTGCGTTCCCTCATATGCCGTAGAACGGTGAAGTAGGAGAAATGCGGCTTGATGCGTTCCGTCTTCATCTCAAGCAATTCATTGAGCAGCGTGCCCAGCTTGTCCAGAAGCGAGAAGACGCGAATGAAAGCATTTTTGTCGAAATAGACATATCGATCGTAATTCAACCGTTCCTCGGGCGACATTTCCTTGACCGAATCGGAGCTTATCCTATTCTTGAGTACGCTGGCCGCGTATTGGCTCTGTTCCAGCTCCGCAAGCGAGGATCGCAGCCCTCTCGCCCATATCTCCAGCTTGCGCAGCCTCTCGCCATTACCAGCTCCCGACTTAATGCGCGAAGAAGCAAGAGAGGCGAACTCCTCCAGCAGCTCGTACGTCTCCCGCAAGCCTCCTGCCGGCTCTCTCTCCGTCTCGCCGAACATAAATCGAAGCATGTCGCTCGCGCCTCCTTACAGCTTGTATTCGCTCCAGCGGCTGTCCACCAGCTTCACGATGTCTTCGCGCGGGAATAATTCGTCAGGGTAACCCGGCTTCATCCTGGCGTCGATAACGATCGGCAGTTGATATCCGAAGTGGTGCCGCTTGATTTCCGCTTTGGCATATATATCGTCCGCAGGATTAAATCTTGTGAATACGGTCCACAGGAAGGATGTCTGTCCCTCTGCGATATCGGCATCGTCGGCCAATATAATAAGCGGCCATTCCGTTCCTCGTGCCGACAGACGCTCCAGCAGACGTTCTGCCAGTGCAGGCTCGCGTTCGTACGATGCCCCGGAGACAACCAGACATCCCTTGCAATATGGTTTCGCGTTCGTAATTTCTTCAATAGCGCCTTCCGTATATTGCGAAGGCAGCTTGCGGATCGGTTCACCGACGCCAAGCATGACGGCCTTGCTGCCGTGATTAAGTTTGCCGCTTGTATAGTCGAGCGTATCATGCGACGTTTCGTCGAAGACGAACAAATCGCTCCCCGGCCGGAAGCGCTCCAGGACCGTCTCCATAAGGACGTCGAACCGGGACAGATCGATTGGTTGATCCGTCAGCATCAGGAACTTCGTAAGCGTAAGCTGTCCTTGACCCAGGATGCTAAACGCAGTGGACAGCGCTTCGCGGGAATACGACTCCCGCACAACGGCGGCAGCAAGCGCATGTACGCCTGCCTCCGCGTAAGCCCACAGCTCTCTGACGCCCGGCATGACCATCGGGAATGCCGGAGCCAGCAAGCGCTGCAGGAATTCGCCCAGATAATAATCCTCTTGCCGCGGTTTGCCTACGATAGTGGCCGGATAGATGGCATCCTTACGATGCCACATATGGCTCACCTGGAATACAGGGAAATCATGGACTAGCGAATAATAGCCGAAGTGGTCGCCGAACGGTCCTTCGGGTCTGCGAAGATGCGGAGGCACCTTGCCGCTGATGACAAACTCCGCTTCGGCAGGCATTCGATGGCCGCCTTGCGGATCGTTAACGACCGGCAGCTTCTCTCCCAGTATAAGCGACGCCATCAGGAGCTCGGGAAGATGCTCTGGCAGCGGCGCGATAGCCGATGCGATCAATGCCGGGGGGCCACCCAGGAACACGGATACGGGCAGCGCTTCGCCGCGCTGCTCCGCTTCGTAATAATGGAAGCCGCCGCCTTTATGTATTTGCCAGTGCATCCCCGTCGTGGAATCGTCGAAAATTTGCATCCGGTACATGCCAAGATTATGTTTTTTGCGCGATTTGAGACTTTCCGTGTACACAAGCGGCAGCGTGACGAACGGACCGCCATCCTCTTGCCAGCTTGTTATAGCCGGCAGACCGGCAAGCGGCTTCGACTTCTTTAATTCGCCAAGGATAGGAGCGTTGCTGTTCGGCACCGTTTTCATGCCGACTTTCATCATATCCCAGATAAGTCCGCGCTCTCCCCAGATCGCCTTCGGCGTCGGAGGCATAATCCGTTCCGTCGCGCCGATAATGGTCTTCATCAACGCCTCCGGCTTGGGACCGAAAGCAAGATCGACGCGGCGATCCGTGCCGAACAGATTAGTGACGACAGGGAAAGGACTGCCCTTCACGTTCGTGAAGAGCAGCGCCTTGCCTTCTTGCTCGATTACTCTGCGATGAATCTCTGCAAGCTCCAGATAAGGATCCACCGGAGCCTCGATAATAGCCAGATCTCCGTCGCGTTTCAATACTTCTATAAATTCGCGCAAGTTCGCGAAAGTCATGCTTGTCCACGTCCTTCCCTCAGCCGCCAGGAACGAATGAGAATATCCATTAATAGTCCGAATAATGCTACGATAATCAAGTTATGAACAAGACTCGTGAAGATAAACCAGTTATCATTGCCGACTGTCGCGGTCAGCCATGCGCCGCTCATGATTTGAGCTACGAGCAGCAGCGTTACCCAGCCTGCGGTTTTTGACAGGGACGAGTCCTCTCCAGTCGTTTTGCGAATGTACAGGTACAATCCGGCTACCATTAAGCCGAAAAGGATAGCTCCTACTCTGTGGATAAAGACGATACCAGTCGCGCCAGACAGCTCGGGGATCACTTCCCCGTTGCACAACGGCCAGCCCACGCAGCCGCCGGCTGATTCCGTATGACGGATATAAGCGCCCAAATAAATAATAACATAACAGAAAACCGACGTCGCCAGCGCCCACTTGTACACCATTCCGGGAACGCGCAGAGGTTTCTCCCGCACGGGCCGGTTCGCTCGATAGGTCCAAATGACGAGCAGCATGGTAGCGGCGAAAGCGATGATCGAAATGCCGAAGTGAATGGCCATGACCGGAGGCGATTGGTACCATTTTACGGCTGCCGCGCCCATCAGCGCTTGAATAATGGTAAATAGAAGCGCTCCGTTTGCATAGAACATCGGCTCCTTGTAAACCTCGCGGTTGCTGCGGTATTTGCGATACACGGCAATGGTCACTCCGAGCACGAGGATGCCTTCCAAGGCGCTTACGACTCTGTGGGATAATTCGATAGCGGTCTCAAGCGTATAGGCGGGGATGAATTTGCCGTGACACAGCGGCCAATCATCGCCGCAGCCGCGGCCAGAGTCGGTATTCGTTACTAAAGCTCCGGCTAACAGTACAAGAAGCATTCCGATGCACGATGCAATCGCAAACGCGCGAAAACGGCCGGTTACCATCATTCATCACCTGTTTCCATAAAAGTCCGTATAGATGTAGTTTAAAAAGTCCGCTTCCCATTACGAAGTATTCCCCGAAGATTACTCGACATCGAACATTGAATTCAGCCGAACCTTCCGTTTCTCACGTAGCTCTGCTACGCTCCGATACTCAGTTAAGAAGTTTGAACTTACTCCGTATAGATCAGTTCAATTATAGCCATTGGCACGGGCAAAAGCCATGTTGAAAATGTGAACTTGCCGCTTCCAGCAAGGACAGTCACGGGATTGACACAAGCTTGAAGATATCACTAAGCTGCTGTGCTTGGCGCGACATATCACGCTATTCGCAAGGAAAGTCCGCATCGGATAACCATGAAGCTCATGGCAAGTTCCGAACGGACTTCCTTGACGCGCGTTTCACATATCGTTAATCGCGATTTACCGCCGCGCTGACCTCAATGGCCCTGTCCACGAACTGCTGTATTTCGTCGCGGGACTTGCGAAGCTTGCTGACGAACCGGATCAGCTCTTGTCCCGAATGAAAGGCGATGAAGCTGGGGATGCCGAGTATATTCAGCTCCGAGCACAGATCGGGCAGATCATCGCGGTCAATCTCCACGAACCGCGCGCGGCCTTCATAAAAAGCAATCAGCTCCGGCATAAAAGGATCGATGAAATGGCAATCCTTGCACCACGTCGTCTTGAATACGGCAATGGTCAGCTCCTTGCCCGAGACGGCTTCGCGGAATTCGGAGTCCGTCGTTAGTTTCTGCATGTCGTTTCCTCCCTACTCGCGTGTAATCGTTAATTCCTTCCAATCTTCATACACCGTATTCCACTCGATATCCGCGCCAAGAGCCTCCGCAAGCTTGCGGGCCGGCACATACGTAACGCTGTCGATCGTCATGACGGGGTAAGGCCATACTTCGTCCACGCCGTTTACCTTCACCTTATCGCTGCCAATCTGCATAATGATGCGGGTATCTGTCAGCTCGTCGTATACGGATACCTGGCGAGTGAGCGAATTGTAGGAGACCGTTGCTCCAAAGGCTTCCGCTACATCTCGGACCGCCACAACCGTGACGTAACCTGGCATAATAATCGGCGGGTTGTAGTAATCATCGGCGAATGCATGATAGGTTTGACGTGTAATATGCAATCTGTTCTTGAGCAGCTCATACAGGTCAGAATCCTCATCTACGTATTGCAAAGCTTCATAACCTTCCATCAGCTCCATATCCAGAATGGACAGTGAATCGTCCGTCACAACAGGGTCAGCTGCCGTTACGGTTCCGTTCACATTCCATTGTTCGGACGATGACTTGACTGTAAAGCCCGTTACAACGGATTCGTAATATTCATCATTTAACGCTTCGCCCAGCTCGTAGTTTAATTCCCACGCCTGCTTGCGAATGTCGAGCTTTGCATCTACATACACATCGGCTTTCAATACGAGCGACTCGTTTAATAATTCGTTCAGGAACTCCTCGTCCTCGGACTCCGTCCATTCCATCTCTTCCCGGGCGGATTCCAGCAGCGTGATGATCTCTTCGACCGCTTCCTCCGCCATCTCGTCGGAGGTTGGCGCATCCAGAACATCGCCTTCGAACGGATTAATTTCCCCCAGAGCTTCCCAGAAGACCGGATTCTCCTCAAGCAGCTTCAGAATGCTGCTGACAGCGTTAGTCAGACCTTCGCGATCATCGATCAACGCATTCACGTAGGTTTTGGCCCATTCCCAGATGCTCGGTCCGTCCATCGTGAATTGCAGCTTCATCATAGAGACAGGGCTGCCGCCAACCGTCTCTACAACTGGCGCCGCGGTCAGGTTGCTTGGATTCGGCAAGTTATCGATAGCATACCCGCTAACAAAATCCATGATCTGACGACCGACCTCAGTCAACGTTCCCTCTTGCTCCGCGGAGATCCCATTACCCGAATCAGTTTCGATGTCAAACATCGAACCGATTGCTTCGTCAGTCAGATCGAATACGATTGGCGTTGTCACGCCCTCGAGCTCCAGCACCATTGCCGTCTCCGACAGGCGCAGCTTAAATGGAATGTTCAAATCGCTTAAAGTTACTTTACCTTCTACCGACATATTGGATTCATCCTCAACAGCGGCGTGGTCAATTGTCAGCTTCACATGAGATAATAAACGATATAAGTCCGCTTCGTCCTCGTCGTATTCCGCAAGCGCTTCTTCATTCAGCCTGAGCTGAAGCTCCAACGACGATTTGCTTTCGCCGGAAGTCACCTTAACCGCATTTTTCAGCACCGCATTCAAATCCAGCCCCGCGATCGCCTGGCAGCCCGTCACGATCATGACAGCCAGAGCAAGAGCGGCAACGGCCGCCCTCTTAAGCAGCTTGTTCTTCATCCCGCTTCTCCCCTTAACCCATAATGGCATCCCTATAAAACTCTTATTCTCCCATGATTATTCAAGAACAAAATCACCCGAAAGTGATCCAAAAACCCAATAACGTCCAGTCTCTCACTGCCTAACGGACATAAAGAGGCTGTCGATTCATTGTGAGTAACGGAGCTGAAACGTTCTGCTTTCGCTAACGGACCTCTGAGCCTCTATTTGCAGCATTTTCGCGGTATTGAAAATCGAACGGACTCAGATGACGCTATTTGGTGCATTTCCGCCCATTCTATGCGGTTTTGACGTAAGTAAGGTCGTCTGTGTCCGTTACAATTTGAACAGGGCTCATTTTTGCGAAATAGCGACTGTGGTGTCCGTTACGAGCGTTACGATCAACCTTTGCTTAACTGCGCCGTCCACAATGAATCGACAGCCTCATAAATGGCGCTATTCTTCGATTGTGAATCTCCTGTCTGATAGGTTTATTCGAGGTTAAAAATCGGACAAGCATCAAGAAAATTAATACTATTGTACTAGAGTTGGTAAATGCTTGTAAATGATTGGAAAGGGAAAATCGCCAAAATATACTTTCCTGATTAAGCGCGAGAAACGATTCGAAGTACTTTCAGGAACGGTTTACGCAGTCGAGCCGGCAACGAAGCAGCATCTTCCGCTGTCACAACCTTAAGAAGGACCAGCATCGCGCCATACAACGCCACCACGGCAATGGAAGCGGCAGCGGCTGCGAAGAAGTAGGACAGCTTCGGAATCCAGCTGTCGGTTAATGACAGCATTCCCGTCTCCGCTCCCCACCCGCCAAGCGCGGCGACAGCGATGGAGACGAGGTACGGCATCCAGCGTTTGCCGAGTACTTTCAACTTGACTATTCCGTTAATAAAGCGCAGATTCATCATCGTCGTCACGACGAAGCAGACCGTAGAGCCGATGATGAGACCATATACGCCGAGGAACGGCGCGAGTGCAACGCTGACGACTACCTTCAATACTAATCCGATCAGCGTATGCCGCATGGAGATTCGTTGCTTGCCCATCCCGTAAAGAATGGAGTTCGTTGTCATCATCGTAATCTGCAGAATTGTTCCTGCCGCAAGCGCGGCTACCGCGCCGCTGCCCGTAGGACCGGATCCGTCTTCCGGCAGCGGAAAGAGCACACCGATGATGGAGTATGCCGCTACCGTGAACAAAAGCGCGAGCGGTACGCCCGTGAAACATACAACCCGCATAACGACGGATGCCTGCCGCTGCACTTCGCCCATATTTTTAAGCTTGTAGGCAGCGGCAATGACGGGAATAAGCGAAGAACCGAGTGCGATTGCCAAGATAGGCGGAATGCCCGCAAGCGATATTGCCTTGGCTCCGAAGTCGGCTAACGCTTCGATTCCTGCCTCGGCCGAATAGAACTCCCCCGTCAGTCTAAGGAATAACGTCTGGTCGAATGCAAAAATCAGATTGATCGCTGTGGAAGTTACCAAGGCGGGCAAAGACATCTTGAAAATTTCAGCGTATATTGATCGGAAGCGAAGATCGGAGGATACGCTCGAAACACTTCTGAAGCGCATGAGCGCAGCGGCTGCCTCGCCATTGAATCGAGGCGTCGTCGATGCATCTTGCACCTTCAGCTTCCGGGCGAATCGCAACATAACCGCAAAGGCGCCGATTGCTCCGAACACGCTGCCGAACGTAACCGTAGCGGCCACCCAATTGTCGCCCCAGTCGAGCGCCAATACGATGAGTCCGAGACCGATGCCGAGACCGACGCGAAGCAATTGTTCCACGATCTGCGAAGTCCCGCCTGCCGTCATGAATTGCCTGCCTTGGAAGTAGCCCCTCATCATCGCGATAACGGGAAACACTAACAATGCGGGAGCGATAGCGCGTACGGAAAGCATAGTGTATTCTTCTTTCGAGACCACCGCGAAAACGGGGGCAAGCGCAAACAGCGCCACGGCAAGAATAAGCCCGGATACGGCTCCGAACACAAGCGCGGCATGATAGATTCTTCTGGCCTCGCCTTCCTTGCCGAGCGCATATCGCTCCGATACCATTTTGCTGATGGCGCTCGGGAAGCCTGCAGTAGCAACAAGCAGGAGCACGAGGTAGATGGAATTGGCGGCATTGAAGGCAACCATGCCTTTGTGGTCTAACATGTAGGCCAAAGGTATTTTCTGGAACAGCCCCAGGAATCGAGCTGTCAGCGCAGCAGCCGCAAGGATAATCGTGCCTTTGATTAATGTGTCTTTTTTTACCATGCTTTTCGTTCCATTCTCCTTAACCCTGGTTAGGCATCTTGCCGCCGATTGGTTCTAGCGGCTGATGATTGCCTCGTACTGGCGCGGCAGCGCGCGATGGAGCCGCCCAACGGATGCCATTCTGTATGACTTGCAGAATTTGCGGATTGTAATAGGTCGGGAATGTCTCGTGACCAGGGCGGAAGTAAAAAATTTTGCCTTGACCCCTGCTGAACGTGCATCCGCTCCGGAATACCTCGCCGCCCTCGAACCAGCTTACGAAGATCAACTCGTCCGGAGCGGGAATATCGAAGTGCTCGCCGTACATCTCTTCATGGTCCAGCGTTATGTACTCCGGCAAACCTGCGGCGATGGGATGCGCCGGATTTACGACCCAGATCCGTTCCTTCTCGTTCGCTTCACGCCACTTCAGATCGCAGCCGGTACCCATCAGCTTCTTGAATATTTTGGAGAAGTGTCCCGAATGAAGAACGATCAGCCCCATGCCTTCCAGTACGCGCTGCTGAACGCGGTCGACGATAGCGTCTTCGACCTTGTCGTGGCCCATATGGCCCCACCAGATCAACACGTCCGTATTGTTCAGACGTTCTTCCGTCAGGCCATGCTCCGGCTCTTCCAGCGTCGCAGTCGCGAGCTCGATGTCCGCCGCAGCAAGCCCCTTCGCCAGTGCCTCATGAATGCCGTCCGGGTACACCGTCTTCACTTCATCATGAATCTTCTCGTGCAGGAATTCATTCCATACCGTAACTTTAACCATGTCTCTAACCGCCTTCTCTGTGGGGGTGAACTACCTTTTAGAATACTAGCCAAAGGATGAACAGGATGATCATAACGGCTTGCAGGATGACCTTCACTACGACGCTTGTAAATAAACCTACAAGCGCTCCCCAGCCTGCTTTGAGCGACTGTTCGACGTTTTTGCCCGCGATCAGCTCGCCGATGACCGCTCCCGCGAACGGCCCGATGATAAGTCCGAACGCCGGGATGACGAACGGACCTGCGATAATACCGATCGTACTGCCGATGACGGACGCCCTCGTCCCTCCAAACCGTTTGACTCCCCATGCCGAGACCGCGTAATCCGCAACGAACAAGACCACGACAATCAGCGTCTGGATCGTCCAGAAGATCCAATCGAAGTCCCCGAACGAGAAGAACCAGCCGTAGACGAAGAAAGCCGCATAGATCGCAAGGACTCCCGGAAGCACGGGGTAGATTGCCCCCGCCATGCCAACGACAAAGAGCAGAACGATTAGCGACCAGCCTAGAATATCCATTACGATTCGCCTCCGAATATGTACTTCTTGATTATTTCGGCGACTCCGTTCTCATCGTTAGTCAGCGTAACGGCATCCGCCGCCTCCTTTACGACCTGCTGTGCGTTGCCCATCGCCACGCCTAATCCGGCTTCGCGAATGGCCGCGATATCGTTTAGACTGTCTCCCGCAGCGATAACCTGGCTCATCTCGATGCCGAGCAGAGCGCATAATTCTCGCAGGGCGCTGGCCTTGGATACGCCCAGTGGATTAAGCTCGATATTATGGGGTGAAGAGTTGGTAATCTCGAAAGCTCCCCATGTGCTCGTTTCTGCCAATATGGCTTCCCTTGCCCGGTCGTCCTCGGTGTAATAGCCAAACTTGAGCCAGTGGAAATCCTCGTACTTTTCGTCTTGCCCGAACCAGCGCTCCTTGTTGTAGATCCGCTGGGTCGTATACGCCCAGTACCATACCTCAGGATACTGAAGCGCCAGCTCATGCAGCCGCTGCACGTAGATGGAGCTTAGCTCCGTGCGTTTATGCAGCACATGCGGACGCGACCACACCTCGCCTCCGTTGACCGTTATCATCGGCGTAGTCAGGCCTAGCTGCTCGGCAAAAGGCAGCGCGCTCTCGAAGCCCCGACCCGTCGAAAAGCTGACGGTGACGCCGGCATCAAGCGCCTTGCCAATCCATTTCGCGTTCTCTGCGCTAATCTCGGAAAGCTCATTAAGCAGCGTTCCGTCCATGTCCAGCGCAAGCAATTTATAATTCGTCATGATGTCAACTCCTTCATTCGCACACCTGCCTATTTTATCACAAATCGGGGAGAAACCAAATGCTGGGGAAGATAAAAAGAGATGTTCCGCCCTTGCTCAAAAACAAGGATGAAACATCTCTCCAAATTATGATCGGTCTCGTATTTAGACCGCTCTCGCCCCGTTGGCCGTCGTCTCGGCCGCCAGCTTGCGCTGTCGAAGTCTTCGGCTGATCAAGCCGTGAGATGGAGACAACAGGAAAGCCGCCACAAATAATAGTCCAGCCGCGCATACGATGCAACCCGCAATGGAGGCGTCCAGAATAATGGATGCGCCATAACCCGCGAACGTGCTGGCAACGCCAACCGCTATGCTAAGCGAGATCATCATGCCCAATCGATCCGTCAGCAGGTACGCGGTGGAAGCCGGGATGATGAGCATGCCCACGACGAGGATGGCGCCGACGCTCTCGAAGGAGCTTACCGTTGCCATGGAGACGAGCCCCATCAGCATGTAGTGGAACAGAGCAACCGGAATGCCGATGGCCGCGGCCAGCGCCGGATCGAATGCGCACAGCTTGAACTGCTTGTAGAACAAACCGATAACGGCGGCGATCACGATCAGCGTAACTCCCAGCAGCCATACGGCCTTCGGTCCCATGCTTACGCCGCCAACCTCCCATAGATTCCAGTGCACGAACGCAATTTCGCCATACAAAATAGCATCCTGATCGAGATGCACCTGTCTGGCGAACAAGCTCACCAGTATAACGCCGATGGCGAACAGTGCCGTGAATACGACGCCGATAGAAGCGTCGGATTGAATGCCGCTGCGCTGGAACAGTCCGATCAGGAACGTCGTCAGCAATCCGAACAGCAGCGCCGCGAACATCATGACCAGCGAATCTCGCGTACCGCTGATCAGAAACGCGATTACGATGCCGGGCATTACCGAATGGCTGATGGCATCGCCGATCATCGCAATCTTGCGGAGTACGAGGAATACGCCGACGATGCCGCAGCACGCCGCTACAAGGCTGCCCGTTAGCAAAATCCAGAAGTCGCTCATCCTGCCGTCTCCCCTTTCATTCGTTCCCCGGACGCCGTATGAAGAACTTCATTCTCCTTCAGGAAACTTCGCTTTACTCTCGCCTGTAAGATGCGTTTCGCAAGAAGTCCCCGCTCCGGCCCGAGCAGCACGGACAGGACGAACACCGCTGTCGCAGCCAGCACCGTGACGGGGCCGGTCGGGAGGTTCGACACGGAGGAGCTGATCCAGGTACCAAGCGCGCCGCTCAGGGCGCCGAAAGCGCCAGACAGAATGATCATCGTGCCCAGCCGGTTCGTCCAGTAACGAGCGGATACGGCTGGCGTTATCAACAGCGCGGCAATCAATACGACTCCTACAGCCTGAACGCCGGCCACGACCGCCACCACGACCAGCAGCATTAGAAGCTGCTCCAGCAGACCAACGTTATATCCGAGTCCCTTCGCGAAGCCGGGATCGAACGAGATAAGCTTGAATTGCTTAAACAATAGCGCGCATATCGTCACGAGAAAGGCGGACATAACCGACATCGTCATGACATCGGAGCCGACCATGGCTGCCGCCTGGCCGAATAAAAACTTGTCGAGGCCGGCCTGATTGCCATAATCGCCATGCTGGATAAAGGTCAGCAGCACGATTCCCAGACCGAAAAACGAACTAAGGACGATACCGAGAGCGGCATCCTGCTTCAACCGGGAGTGACGGGTAATGTAGCCGATGCCAAACGTCGCCACGATGCCGGCGAGGGTTGCACCGATCAGGAAGATGCCGATAGACTTGACGCCGGTCAGCATGAAGGCGATGCAGATGCCTGGAAGCGCCGCATGGGCAAGCGTATCGCCGACCAGACTTTGTTTCCGCAAATACGTGAAGCTGCCGATCACGCCAGAGCTTAATCCAAGCAGCATGCAGCCGAAGAAGATCCAACGCATGTTGGGATCGGCCAGCATCGTAAAGAAATTGCTCATGGCCGCCCACCCCCGCCGCCTGCGCCAGAGACGGCAAGCGATCCGGGATCGAGGAACGAGAGTCGCCCTCCGTAAGTGTGCTGGAGCTGTTCCTGCGTAAATGTCGTTTCGGTCGGTCCGAATGCTTGCAGCTCCACGTTGAGCAACAGCACGGAGTCAAAATATTGTTTCACGGTCGCCAAGTCGTGATGGACCACAATAACCGTCTTGCCTTGCCGCTTCAATTCCTGCAACAAGGTAATAATCGCCTTCTCCGTCGCTGCGTCGACTCCTGCGAACGGTTCATCCATAAAGTAAAGCTTGGCGTCCTGCACCAGCGCCCGGGCCAGGAAGACACGCTGCTGCTGACCGCCGGACAGCTGGCTGATCTGGCGATCGGCGAAATCAGCCATGCCGACCTTGCTCAGGCAATCGAGCGCGAACGCCTTCTCCTTCGCGCCGGGGCGGCGATACCATCCCAACCTGCCATATGTGCCCATTAAAACGACATCCAGGGCATTGGTAGGGAAATCCCAATCGACCGATTCGCGCTGCGGCACGTAACCGATCAGCCTGCGCTGGCTCTTCAGGCTTTTGCCATATACAAGCACTTCTCCACCGATCGCAGGAATGAGCCCCAGGGCCGCCTTGATCATGGTCGATTTGCCCGCGCCGTTGGGTCCGATAACGCCGATCAGCTCGCCTTCGTTCACCTCGAAGGTGACGCCCCGCAGCACCGGCTTCTTCTGATAGGCTACGCTTAGCCCGTTTATCGCAAGCGGCGAGGCGCCCTGCGTCGCCGCTGCGGATGCTCCTGGAATCGCATTAGATATGCTCATCTCACTCGTTCCTTTCGTCTGTCGCCAGCGCCTCGTCTTCAAGCTACTTCAATGCGCTGACAATCGTATCTACGTTATGTCTAACCATTCCGATATAAGTACCTTCCACGGTGCCGGGATCACCCATGGCGTCAGAATACAGCTGGCCGCCGATCTTCACCTCGTGTCCCAGCTCCTTCGCGCCTTCGATCACGGATTCGATCGACTTGGAGGAGACGCTGGATTCGATAAATACAGCATTGATTTCGTTCTCCACCAGGAAATCCCGCAGCTTGCTTACATCCTTGGAGCCGTATTCCGACATCGTGTTCATGCCTTGCAGACCCTTCACCTGCAATCCATATGCTTCACCGAAGTAGCCGAAAGCGTCATGGGCGGTTACCAGTATACGGCTTTTCTCCGGAATTTGTGCAATTTGCCGGGTCGCGTAAGCGTCCAGCTCCTCCAGCTCCGCGAGATAGGCCGCTGCCTGAGTCTCGTAATAATCGGCGCCTGCAGCATCCTTCTCCTTAAACGTATCTCTGACCACCTCAACAGCCGACATCCACAGCTTGACATCAAACCAAATATGCGGATCATGCGCCCCGCCGCCGGCAACGCTGGAGTTGCCATGAAGCAAGGACTCGTCGATGTACTTCGATACGGCTACGACCGGCTTGCTGTTTTCCAGCTTTTCGAAAATTTCGCCCATCTTTCCCTCCAGGTGGAGTCCGTTGTAGAAGATGATATCGGCTCCATCCAACTTCTTAACGTCGCCTTGCGATGCCTTGTACAGATGGGGATCAATTCCCGGACCCATCAGCCCCGTTACGGAGACACGATCGCCGCCTACCTCAGCCGCAATATCCGCAATCATGCCTGTCGTTGCAGTAACAACAAGTTTGCCGTCTTCGCCCGTCGTCGTGTCTCCTTCGCTTCCGCAAGCAGCTATTGTAATAGCCGACACCGTCAAGAACAACAGCGTCAGTATAAACCTTCTCATCGCGGAATTTGTTTTGCCCGTCTTCTTCATTCCAATTCCTCCACTTTTTATCGATTATTTACCCGGGACAATCTTCTTTCCCTAAGCAACAACATTTTATTAAGCGCCTCTTTTTTTATAATACACAAAAATGTTTCCATAGTGCAACATTTATTTTTAAAGGACATCCACGAGAAGATAAAGAAATAGAAAAAGACGGCTGCAAACCGGCATCGTTATACCGTTTGCAGCCGTCTCTCTTATCCTCGATATTACTGTTCGTTGCCCGCAGGCTGGTCCGTACCCGCGACATTCGTTTCTTCTCCGTCCGTGCCAGTTGCGGCATTGCCGCCGGCAGCTGCGCCGAACAACTTCGCAGCCAGAGCCTTGTTAGGCGTGCCCGCAAGGCCAAACTCCGCGTCATAAGCGTCGAAGATTTGGCGTGCGATTGGAGCCGCGCCGTAGCCGCCAAAGCCCCCGTCAGGTATAACGACCGCTACCGCCAATTTTGGATTGTCGGCAGGCGCGTACGCGATAAAAACCGCGTTTTCCGCACGTCGCTTTGATACATCCTGCTCGGATGTTCCCGTCTTCCGCCGGAAATCGTGACCGAAGTCTTCGAAGCCTTGTACGCTAACCTTATCCATGCCCGTCTCGATTTCCTTCCAATAAGCCTCCGGAATATCGATCGAATTAAGAATGACAGGCGTATATCCTTCAACCAGATTGCCGTCGGAATCCTTGATTTCGTTAACGAATTGAGGCTTCATCCGATTTCCCCGGTTCGCCAGCATAGCCGTATATTGAACAAGCTGAAGCGCCGTATAACGCCCCTGCTGCCCAAATGAAGCTTGAATAAGAGCGGATTGGGGACTGCCTACCTCGGCCTCATGGAAATACTCGATAACGCCGCGAATTTCGTTAGGCAATCCGCTCTCCGTTGAGACGCCCAAGCCGAACTGCTTCATGTAGTCGTCCCAAATCTCTACGCTGGACTTTCCGTCCACTGTACCTCGTCTAAATAATTTGTCTCCAATCATCGCTGCCATAAACGTGTTGGAGGAATGAGTGATCGCTTTGGCCCCATCGATAGGACCAAAAGACTTGTTTTGGGAATTTCGGATATACGTTTCATATCCTTTCTTCCCGTACGT
The DNA here is from genome assembly GCF_003112455.1 of Paenibacillus agaridevorans. Classification (GTDB taxonomy): domain Bacteria; phylum Bacillota; class Bacilli; order Paenibacillales; family Paenibacillaceae; genus Pristimantibacillus; species Pristimantibacillus agaridevorans. The sequence goes on along the minus strand of NZ_BDQX01000281.1, from coordinate 213,509 downwards.
AAACAATCCATTGTCGTTGAACACCGTCGATGGAGTGAACAGTCCTTCATTAAGACCGATGAGTACCGATAGCGGCTTCAATGTCGAGCCTGGCGGCAGAATCGAAGAAGGATGCTGGTCGCGCTCCGCCTTTGTTTCGTAAGGACCATACACCGTCCGGATGGTGCCGTTAGGAAGCACGTTGCCGAAGTTCTCGTAATCCTCCGGACTTATCCGGCCGCCGGCCCAAATGTTAGGGTCGTAATCTGGCATGCTTGCCATCGCGACAACCTTGCCCGTATCGACCTCCATCGCTACAGCGAAACCCGTTTGGGCGTACGGCGCCCGTTCATATTTGTTTGGTGACTTTCGGATTTTCTCCAGATGAGACATAATCGACTTCTCGGTATGAAGCTGTACGTTTTTGTTGATGGTCAGAAACAGATCGGAGCCCTTCTCGGGATTCGTAATTTGCATGGGACCGATAATCTGCTCCTGGTTGTTGACCGGATACGATTTTAAGCCGTTTTTCCCGCGAAGCACGTCCTGGTACATAAACTCCAGTCCGTCGAGTCCGACCTCTTCTTCCTCCAGGTACTTGAGCTGAGGATCCTTCTCTTCCATCTTCTTGGTGTAGAACTCGTTATTGACCCGAACACCTTTATATTTCTTTAAATAGCCGACCAATTGCACCGCAATCGAGCTCGTATCGTAATTGCGGACGCTCTCCTCCATAATATCGACGCCGGTAAAGGTTGTTCGGTTCTCCATAAAGTAGGCGACTTCTTTCTTGGTCAGGCCAGACTTGATCCGGCGCGGCGTGGAGATGATGTTCCTGGTGAAGCCGAGGTCCATCTGCCAGATGATGTCGTCGAACGTCATCGCATTCTCGGGATCGCCGAGTTCCTTAAAGATGGCCTCCAACTGCTTGGCCGTTTCCTCTGCTTTGACATCGAAACCTTTGCCGGGCTGAATGCTGTAATAAAGCGATTGGGTTGATGTGGAATATGCGATAGGATATCCTGTCGAATCGTAGATATTGCCGCGGATCGGCGCAATAGCGTCATTGCGCGTACTCTTTCGCAGACCTTCCGCGCTGAGCGTCGGTCCTTCGACGAATTGCAGCACCGCCAGCCTGACGATCAGCAGACTGAATAAAGCGAACGTAATGAAAAAAAAGAAGTTCAGGCGGAACGAGAAGTTGCGCCGATTGTCGATCTCCCGCTTTTGCGGATCGTCTTGCATGAATGCCCACTCCCTTCATGCAGACCTGCCAGCCTGCATGTTAACCTTTTTGTTTCGCTTGCTCGATAAATGTTCGAATCGTCTCGTCCACTTGTAGTGTAATGGAAGGCGTTCCTTTGACGGATACCTTTACTTCGTTATCTCCGGCTTTGCCCGTCAGCTCCACATTTGTCGTCTTAATCGTAAACGTGCCGTCCGCGTTTGTTTTGTACTCCGCATTCTCCGCTTCGCCGATCATCAACGATACAGCTTCTTGCTTGACCGTGTCCACCACTTTTGTGCCTATCTCTTTTACGTCATCCAGCGAATAGCCGCTGTACAGCACGACCCCGATAATGATGACGGCGGCCAGCGCCCACTTCACCATTGTCTTAACAACGCGAATGACAATGAGAAGAACGACTAGAGCGATAACGAGCACAAGCCAATTTTCTTGAAAAAAGGTCGTCCATGTCTCGGTATCATACGACGAAAAATCCAAAAAATTCATAGGGAACCCTCCTTATTATATCTCTATCACATATGCGCTACCAAATATTATAGCCTACGGAGGAGGGGGGCGTAAACGGCATCGCTCGAAACGGGAGACATATCTTGTCCGGGCAGGGCGTACAAGTAGTTAAAGTGATAGCAAGGAGGAGCCGCCTTTGAAAACCGCTTTGTGGCTGTATCTGTTTCTGTTCGTCGCTTTCTTCGACTTGCATGCCCAATATCCAATCCTGACGCCGTTTGCCATCTCGATCGGAGCTGCCCCGTCATTTATCGGTCTCATGATGGGCATGTATTCCATTACGCATTTGCCGGGCAATGTATTAGCCAGCTACGGCGTGGACCGTTACGGCAGCCGGTTGTTCATCGTCTTCAGCCTGCTTGGAGCCGGCGTCATCCTTCTGTTCCAGGCCTACGTGACGGATCCGTGGCAGCTGCTATTGCTGCGTTCCGTCAGCGGCTTTGTACTTGCGTTCCTCTCTCCCGCCTGCCTCTCCTTGCTGGCGAGACTGACCAATGATATTACGGAGCAAGGCAAGCTGATGGCAGGCAACGGACTTGTCCACACGCTCGCCTCCGTCGTCTCGCCCGCAGCGGGAGCATACCTCGTCGCCAAGATCGGGTTCTCCACCGCCTTCACGATTTTGGGATGGGTGCTGATCGGCACGGCGATCTGCGCGCTCGTGTTCATTAAGGAGATTAACGGCAAGCTAAACAGGGTGCCGCCTCCGGAAGCAAATTCTATCGGTACTGCTGCATCTCCCGCGCAATCCTTACCGATTCCTTGGCTCATCTATTTGCTTCCGGTTGCCTTTAGCTGCGCTCAGGGTATCCTCTCTTTCGAGCTGCCGCTGCTCGCTAAGAGCCACGAGGCAATGATGACGACCGGTCTGTTGTTCTCCGTTGTCAGCATTGGAGCGCTTATTACGCTCAGCATGCTGTTTCTTAATCGTCTGTCCGCCTTTCAACGAACGTTATGGGGCGCTTTAAGCCTGGCGCTTATTTACTTTGGCATGGCTGCAGACGTGCCGCTTCCGTTAGCGGTCATGCTGCTGTTCGTCGGAATGGCAAAGGGCGTTATTTTGCCGGCATTGTCTACGCTGTTGATCGAATTGAGCGGCGGGACGAAATACGGAAGAACTTTCTCGGTGCTTTCCATCGCCTTCTCAGTCGGCGCCTTTCTCGGCCCTATGCTGGCAGGGCAACTTCGCGATCAGGTATCGCCGTATTACATCGCCTTTATAGCACTCATGCTGGCACTGGCGCTGCTGCCGTTCTACAAGTTTCGCGTAATTGTGCCGAACACCCATTTTTCCAAGACTGGGTAATCGCACAGGGCATTCGTCTCCTCCGCTCATAGGATGGGAGTATCAGGCGGCAATCGACCAGAGGCTCCAGCTCACTCATCAAGCCGTCCGATGTTAACGCTAGCGTAGAGGGGTGACTCCATAATGACAGGCGCAGACAGAGGTATCGGTGGCTATGGTTCCAACAACGTAGGCACTGTTCTAGTATTGTTTATCTTGCTCGTAATCATCGCATGTGCCGGATTCTGGTAATCCGCATCTAACGGAGTGTTCACGTGAAAAGGCCGCCGCAGCGCATAATATTTGCGTCGCGGGCGGCCTTGTATCTTTGAAGCGGCATCTAGGAAACGGCAACTTAGAATAAATTACGAACTCTTATGTGGTAAACTGGAGCTAATATTTCGTGTTCAAAATGTTCGTCTGAAAGGGGATTAACTATGGATCCGTACATAGCCATCGTGGTTGAGGGCAAAAACGACAGAAGCAAGCTGCGCCGCGTGCTAGATGAGCGCGTGCCGATTCTGTGTACATACGGGACGCCCGGCACCTCTCAGCTGGAGAAGCTGCGCAAAGAAGCCGGCGACCGACATATCTTCGTCTTTACGGACAACGATTCGTCCGGCCGGCGCATACGCGGCATTTTAAGCGATCTGTTCCCCGATGCCGAACACATCTATACTCGGCGCGGCTATTACGGCGTTGAGAATACGCCCGAGGAATATTTGATCGAACAACTGGAAAAGGCGGGACTAGACGCATACATCCTGTATCCAGCGTCCAATCCCGCCCCGAACTGGGACAAATTCTGATATGAAAACCGAGCTTTTTGAACCTTATTGATATTCCAGTCAACTTCAATTACTTAAGCAGTCTGTCGACCTGGTCTACGATATCATTTGCGGTTAGATTCTCGTCGCTGCCTTTAATCAGTTGACGGATTTGGTCATTTTGGTCGATTAGAGCGATGAGGTTCATATGGGAGAACGTTTCGCCACCTGGATCCTTCATAACCGATATCTTCATCTCGCTGGCCAGCTTGATTGTTTCATCTCCATCGCCCCTCAAGAAGTGCCAGCCGTCGCCCACCTCGGCCGAGGTTCGTTCGGCGAAATTGCGAATGACTTCCGGCGTATCCCTCTCCGGATCGAACGTGATGGAAATGAGCTCGACATCCGTTCCGAGTTTGCCTTGCTCACGAAGTTTCTCCTGAGCTTCCGCCAGCAGGAATGTCGTAGGCGGACACACATCCGGGCAATTCGCGAAGTAATAGTACACGAGCCGCACTTTCCCGCTCGTCGATGCGAGCGATACAGGATTGCCGTCGATATCGTTTATCTCGAAAGCCGGAGCTTGCTTTATTACGGGCAACGGCGCTTCCGGCTTCCAAACATAAGTAAATAATAAATAGATGCCCATCACCGCGCATAATGCCAGTACGGCGATCTTGAACGCATGTTTGCGTAAAAATGCCACTTCCAGTCCACCTTCCATGAGGCTTTGCCTGTCCTTAAGTTACTTCACCGTATTCGCAATCATCGCCACAAAGACGATCATCAAATAATTGACCGAGATCAAAAAATTGATCTTAGCCCACTTCTCCGTATCCTTTGTCATCAGTCCGCTGATGGTATGTACAAGCCATACGACGCTCAGCGCCGCGGAAATAATCAAGAAATAAATGCCGGCGTATCCATACGTGTATAACAATACAACAGTTGGAAGCAGAAGCAGCACGTAAGGAATCATCTGAAGCTTCGTCCTCTTGATGCCTTTGACTACTGGCAGCAGCGGGAAGCCCGCTTCCCGATATTCTTCGACCCTACGAATCGCAAGCGACCAGAAATGCGCCGGCTGCCACAGGAATAACAGGGCGAACAGCAGCCACGCCCCTGCATCCAATTCATTTGTTACCGCGCAATACCCGATAACGGGGGGCATTGCTCCGGAGACTCCGCCGATCGATGTGCTCCACGTCGAGCTTCGCTTTAGCCACATTGTATAGATGACAATATATACAAACCAGCCCAGCAATCCCAGCAGACCGGTTAATACATCCAATGCGAATAGAGTGGCGAGCCCCGCGATGCCAAGTATAATGCCGTAAGAAAGTACGGCCGTTGGCGACATTCGGCCCATGGGTAACGTACGATTGCGCGTGCGCTCCATCTTTTGATCCAGCTCGCGATCCCAATAATTGTTTACGACCGTCGCCGAAGCCATTGTCAGCGTCGAGCCGACCAACATCCATAACATGAGCAGGATGTCGAGATCCCATTTGGAAGCTACCCAGAATCCGCCAATCGCAGCGAACATATTTAACCGGAGAAGCCGAGGTTTCGTTAAAGCAATCAAATCCTTAAGCACAGAAGCTAGCCTCCCGAGTTTTACGACAAGACGCCTGCAGCGTCTCTCTATCATTAATGCATCGTTTTTAATCATACCGAAAAATATGGGCGGTGACAATGTTCGCCATCTTTATTCATGAATTCGACACTTGGATGACAATTCCACCCAAATCCGATTTTGTCACCAATCCGCCCATCCTTCCATACATTAACCATGTAGTGTAACGCCTACTCCAAGGACGAAAGGAGTGATGTCGATCCCAACTGCCTGGACTTTAAGAATATCCGGTCAATACCCGATATGGTGTACCAGAGCCCGGGAGACTTCGATGCGATCCAGAAAAAATCCCGATCAGCATGAACACGCATGAAAGCGAGGACGATTAGAAATGAGTACGTTCGGATACAAGCAACAAGTGAGCACCTCTGACGCCAGCATCGGCTTGACGTCAGCTCCATATGGTTATCAGCCATACGGATATGGTTACGGATACGTAAACCGTGGTATACAACAAACGCCTTACGGCATGTCCCAGGGAACGATGATGCCAACCAGCGCTATGATGCCTCCCAGCTCCGTTCCCAGCGGATCGTTTATTGCGCCGGGCGGCGGCAACATGGTTACGCTGCCGGCTGTGGAAGAATCCTATGTCGAAAACATTCTTCGCTTGAATCGCGGCAAGCTCGCGACGTTCTACATGACTTACGAGAACAATTCAGAATGGAATGCCAAGATATTTAAAGGCATTATTGAAGCTGCCGGCCGCGATCATATTATTATCAGCGATCCTTCAACAGGTATGCGTTACCTGCTTCTCATGCTTAACCTGGATTACGTCACGTTCGACGGTCCAATCAATTACGAGTACCCGTTCCATGGTTCTGTTGTAACTCCCAGCACTCCGCTGACGGACGCAACCGGCATGAACGGACAATAACCCTTATCTATCCAGCTCTCTAAACCAACTGTCATTCGCATGGTTCGTCACCCCTGGACGGCGTTGCGCGATGTCTCAGGAAGGCGAATGAGCAGGCTGGAACGTCCATACATGAAGTTTGGCTGAACCCCCAAGTATCATCGGTGTCAATACAGCCCAAGAAGAACGCTCGCTGCAGCGTTCTTTTTTGATTCGCTCCGCCTGTGCGACATCGGCTGCTCTCCAGATTTCGACGAACAAGCCCGGCTGATCCGTCCCCTCGTACAGCTCGACGCCCTCCGTCTCCTTTAATAATAATTTCGTTGCCGCCTCATATTGCTCCTGAAATTCAGGGCTGATCCGATATTCCGCGAAAGTAATAAACATCTGGCGCAAGTCTCCTTTCGATTGTGATAAAGTTGTCCCACTTCGGGCGATACTATGCTTAATCGCACATCATGAAGGAGGTTGGCATACCGCCAATGGATACAGGAACACATTTGGTAATGGGTATCGGCTTGGCCGGTCTCGCCGCGGTTGATCCCGTTGTCGCCGCAAGTCCAGTCGTTCACACTGCCGTGCTGCTCGGCACGGTCGCGGGCTCCCAAGCTCCCGATCTCGACAATCTGCTCAGACTCAAGGGGAACGCATGCTACATTCGCAACCATCGGGGACTTTCGCACTCCATTCCGGCCATTCTGATATGGTCGGCAGCGATCACCCTGATTCTTCAGCTGCTCTACAGAGGGAGCCTGCCTTGGCTGCACGTCGGAGGATGGGTACTGCTGTCGGTCGTTCTTCATGTATTCACCGATTTGTTTAATGCATACGGCACCCAAGCCATGCGTCCATTCAATGAGAAATGGATTTCCTGGAACATTATCCATATTTTTGACCCGCTCATTTTTTCGGCCCACCTGATAGCCATTTTACTGTGGGCAACGGGTCTCGTAAATCCCGCTATTCTGTTTCCGGTCATGTACCTGTTCCTTGCCGGTTATTACGTCTGGCGGACGTTAGCTGCTAAAGCAACGGTCCGCAGACTTCGAACGCTTGATGCGAGCCATCGGCCCAACGATTCGTATTTCGCTATTCCGACCATCTCGATGTCAATCTGGAATATCGTCAAGCATAGCGAGGACGGCACGTTCTACGTCGGCAATTTAAGGGGGAGCAAGCTTAGTTGGGTCGACAAGGTACGGTGCTCCAGCCATCCTGCAGTCGAGAAGTCCAAGAACGATGCGGCCATCCGTTCTTTCCTTTACTTTACAAGTTTTGCATGCGCCGATGTCAAGGAGCACTCCTGGGGATATGAAGTCCGATGGTGCGATGTCAGGTACCGTCACCGCAAGCAATATCCTTTCGTCGCCGTACTTCTTATGAACAAGCAATACGAGACAGTAGGCTCTTATGTGGGCTGGCTGAGCGACGAGCGATTGATGAAGCGGCTGCGCATGGATACGTATTAATGTATTAACGACTTACGTCTTACGTCTTCGGCAAGAGCGAAGGCGGGTGATTGACTTAAGCATGCCCCTTCCCCCACAATGGTAAGGGGCTTTTATTTGGGGGCTTTCCAAGTCACTTCCGCCTATCGGACATAAATGACGCTATTTTTCGTTTTTTTAGGTTTTAGAAAATCTAACGGACAAACAGAGACTGTCGATTCATTGTGGACGGCAGCTTAGTTAAGTAAAGGCTGATCGTAATCCACACCACAGTCGCTATTTCGCAAAAATGGGGCCTGTTCAAATTGTAACGGATACAGACGACCTTACTTCCGTCAAAACCGCATAGAATGGGCGGAATTGCACCAAATAGCGTCATCGGAAACGGATTATTATAGCGGAAAAATCAGCTTTATTGTGCTCAGTCGGGGGCAAACGGTCCATTATAGTAGAAGAATCCGCTTTATTTTGCTAAACCGGGGGCGAACGGTCTATTATAGCGGAGAAATGCGCTTCATTGTGCCATGCTGGGGACGAACGGACCATTATAGTAGAAAAATCCGCTTTATTGTGCTAAGCCGGGGGCAAGAACAGGCGAGTAACGTGGACGAATGGATTTTTATGTTTCATTGGGGCTACTCGAGCCAGATATGTATCAAAGAGCAAAAAGTGCCGCTGAGATCCGTTCGATTTTTCAACCGTTTTTATCTGCACATGGAACTTGCTTACTTTCCACAAGTTTGGAAATCGCATAACTTCCCATAAATAAAAAAACCCAAGGTTTCCCTTGGGTCTCTGACGATCGCTTGTGTATAATAATCGCTTAACGGTTTCCACCAGACAATTGTTGCTCGGCGATTTGGACAAGCTTCTTTGTGATATAACCGCCAAGCGAACCTGCATCGCGGCTGGTTACATTACCATAATAGCCATCTGCCGGTATTTGAACGCCCAATTCCTGTGCTGCCTCAAGTTTTAATTGCTCCAGTGCTTGCGATGCTTGTGGGACAATAAGTTGGTTGCTACGTGACATCAGGTATTCTCCTTTCGTCCTCTGCACTTGTTTGTGTGATGCAAGCTTGCAAACTTATTATGTGCACATCTCCGCAAACTATGCTGCAAGCTTAAAAAATATTTTACGCTGTTTCAAAGCGTCAAGGAGAGTTTCTATTATGTCCAAAACATTGTCCATGTTTTTTGCCGTATTGTCCATTTTGTTCATGAGCGCGACGGCGATATCCATCAGTTATAACGGTTGGTTCGTCCTGTTGTTCGGCATGCTGTCGCTCTTTAGCATAGGGGCAGGCTTTATCGTAAAAGCAAAGCTTCGACGCAAGGCGGAGAAGGCCCGTAACGGGGAATAAGCCTTCTCCATTTTTACTTCCAAATGTTTGTCCTATCGACAGACTTTTTCGCATAGGTTATAGTATGAGCATCATCCCATATCGTAATAATTACTAATTAGTCACGAAGAGGAAGGATGTACATATGCGAACCACATTATTCCGGATAGGCACGCCTGCTCTGGCAATCGGCTGTTTGATCATGATTTTCCTAATTGCGACGAATCGCGAGCTGCCGGCCGTTGCATGGAACGTCATATTAAATCCTGCCAATTTTCAATCCTTCAAAATTTTATTTATCAGCATTATTTTGGAAGCATTCCCGTTCATCTTGCTCGGTATCTTGTTCTCCGCGCTGCTACAAGTATTCGTTACGGATGAGATGATTCGCCGTATGATGCCTCGCAACCCCGTTGCCGGCGTCCTGGTCGGAGGACTGTTGGGTATTTTCTTTCCCTTATGCGAATGCGGGATGATCCCTGTCGTCAGACGATTGATTCGCAAGGGGATGCCGGCTTATATAGGAATCGTATATCTGCTTGCGGGACCCATCGTAAACCCCATTGTGTTCTCGTCTACCTTCATGGCGTTTCGTACAAGCCCGGAGATCGCATACGCCCGCATGATCGCGGCGTTTGTCATCGCTGTTTTGATTGGTCTACTGCTGTCCAGGTTTATGAAACAAAGCCCATTGCGTACAGATGGCAGACATGCCGCTAAAGGCGTCGCTCACTTTCATCATGAAAATAACGTTCGTGTGCATGATCACCTTCAGTCGAATCCCCATCTACATAACACCATTGACTTTAAGAAGGGGCGGATCAGAAGCAAAATTTCCTCGACGATGTCGCATGCTTCCGAAGAATTTTTTGAGATGGGACAGTACCTGCTTATCGGCGCGTTGCTAACAGCCGTGATTCAGACGGTCGTAGGCAGAGACGTATTGGTCGGCTTCGCGGGCGAGCCCATGTTTGCTTATCCGTTCATGATGGCTTTTGCATTTATTCTTTCCATTTGCTCTACATCCGACGCCTTTATCGCTGCTTCGTTCAACGGCATCTTCCAGCCGGGACCGCTTCTTGCCTTCCTGGTATTCGGTCCCATGGTCGATTTCAAAAATACGCTAATGCTGATGTCCACTTTCAAGCTCCGGATCGTCGCCTTGCTTATAGCTCTTACCGCTGTACTGACCGTAGCCGCAACTCTCATAGCCGAGGTGATTCTATGACGACGACCCAGCATCTTATCCGCTTCCTGCTTCTTGCCGGATTCGCCATGTTAATCGTCTATTTGTTCCGCACGGGCGACATGACACTGTTTATCGCTCCGAAAATGGAGCTGCTCGTGAAGTTGTCCGCAATAGGATTATATGCGGCCGCCATCTATCAGCTGTACGCAGCGCTTAAAGCGCGCAGAAAATCGCATGCCGCGGATTGCGATTGCGATCATCAACATTCTTCGTCGAGGACAAAAAACATCTTCGTTTACAGTCTCTTTATCCTTCCTTTGACTCTTGGCTTCCTGACCCCTACCGGTACTTTGGGCAGCGCACTGGCCGCGAAGAAGGGAATGAGCTTCACGGGCAACGAAATGATATCGCGGTCTGCGACAGAGACAAGCTCGGATCCCGTTTCGTTGTCAACAAAAGGCAGCTCGGGCAATAATAACGACAATACCCTGGACGAGCTGTTCCCCTATGACGAATATACGGTCGATCACGCCAGGCTCGCCAAGCAGCTGTACGAACAGCCCCTCATCGTGGTCCCGGAGGGCCGATTCATCGAAACGTTGACCGCGCTTGATTTGTATCGCGACGCGTTTATGGGCAAAGAAATCGAAATAAGCGGCTTCATCTATCGCGAGGAAGAAATGGGAGAAGATCGAATGGCGATCAGCCGGTTCGCCATGAATTGCTGCTCAGCCGACGCGCTTCCTTACGGTCTGTTGACGACATGGCCTAAGGCTAACGAGTACGCCGAAGACGACTGGGTCAAGGGCACGGGAAAGCTATCTATCTCGAATTATATGGGGAACGAGATACTTACGGTTGAATTGACCAAAATCGAACGGATTCCGGCTCCTGCTTCTCCATATGTGTATCCCGATCTGGAATTCGGATTCTAAGGGAACATCGCTTCAGCGACGGCTGGTTCCGCATCGCAACCTTGCGATTACTTCCGCACGCAGGGTTCAATGATGTTAGGCCAGCCGTCCTACTCGGATTTCCTCCAAATGATATCGTCAAGCCAATCTTTGAGGGGTGTAGCGGCTGTTCCATGCAGCCATATTGTAATTAGATTCGTACAAGACGCTTGCCGACCACGTATTGCTGCTGGGTTTCACTGCAAAATCATATAAAATTTCGCCATGCGTCCAATCCCTCCTATATTTCAATGCTTCGATTGCCAGCTGACGGAATGCTTGTACCTGCTCCTGTGTTAACCCCCTGTCCTTGCCTTCAAGCTTGCCGTCCCTGCTTTCGATAGGATGATGTTTCATCCCGAACTTTCCCACTGCATTATTGCGAATGCAGATCTGCACGGTACCGGCTGCCGCATTCGTCAGCTCACCCTCCAACTGCCTGAATACGAAGTCTACTTGTCTTGCCAAAGATACCATTTCCATACTCGATAACCTCCTTTAGTGTTTCGACATTCTCACCTGCTGCTTCGACACCATCTGACGAAATCAAACATCGAATTGTCATTAATGGTAACATTGTCCATTATTTTCATCACCGAAAAAATACTTGGTAATTTCCGAAATTTCAATTGCGCTGAATGTCCTACATAGCTGAGTATAAAGTATCATAATTGCATTTCATTTATTAGGTCGACAATTATAGACCAAATTCGGGTCCAATGTTATAATGTGGTTATTCTAATAAAAGGAGCGCTTACATAATGATCCAATGGTACTACTCGCTTTCGGTGCGCAATAAACTAGTAATAACGACGTATTTCAATTTAGCGCTATTTGCCATTATTGCGATTCTTACGACAGCGCTCGCAAGCGGCCCGCTGCTTGCTATGATCCTGATTTCAATCGTGCTTGCAATTGCCGCATATCCAACCATTGTATTCGTGGACAAGGCCATTACGGGATCTTACGACGAGATCTCCGGCGCGGCCTATCGGATTGCAAAGGGAGATTTCACCCAAAAGATCGATATGTCAGCCAACTCCGGAGCTGGAGAACTGGGTCACTCCTTTAACAGCATGGTTGACAAGCTTCGCGATATTCTTACAGAGACTTCCAACATCATTCGTCACGTAGCCGAAACAAGTCGTGGCATATTCGATAAAAACAACAGCATTCAGACCGCCATGGAACAAGTTGCCGCATCTGCAGGGGAGCTCGCTACAGGAGCGAACGAAATTTCCGAGGACGTCTCGGATATGAGCAATTCCATTAACGAGATCGAGGAAAAGGTTGGCGCCTACGCCCATTCCACCAAAGAAATGAATGCGCGCTCCGATCAAACGATCGCCATCGTGGGACGAGGCAGGGAAGCATTGGAGATTCAAGCGGAAGGCATGCAGCGCAACATTGACGCCACTGCGCAAGTATCCGCTACGATTGAAGAACTTGCTCGCAAGGCGCAAGGCATATCCGCCATTACGACTACGATCTCCGATATCGCCGAACAAACCAATCTGCTGTCCCTAAACGCTTCCATCGAAGCGGCACGAGCAGGCGAGCATGGCCGCGGCTTTGCTGTTGTAGCTCAAGAGGTTCGCAAGTTGGCCGAGGAATCAACGTCTTCGACAAAGCAGGTATTCACGCTCGTAAAGAGCATTGATGAAGGCATTCGACTCGCGATCAACAATATGAAGGTTAACGAAGATGTCGTTAAGCTGCAGAGCGAGCACATTCGCCAGTCCGAACAGATATTCCAGGAGATCGAGCAAAGCATTCAATTTATTACGAATCAAATTTACGCGTTCTCGCAAGAGAGCGATGCCATGCTGGAGAGCGCTCGCCAAATCTCCGGAGCGATCCAGAACATCTCGGCGATTACTCAGCAGTCCGCTGCCGGCACAGAACAAGTATCCGCCTCCATGAACGAGCAGATCGCATCCGTTCAAGCCGTCGTACAAGAGACCGAACGCATGTTGTCCATGGCGACACAGCTGCAGCGCACGATTCAAGTATTCAAGATGAAATAATACAGCTTGCTTATCCTACTCAGCACCCAGACCGGGTGCTTTTTCTTTTGCCACATAATCGCTTGCGTGACGTATGAAGGAACCGACCTGCGGGGAACCTACCCCATACACCATGCCAACAAGCTGCAAACATTACAGAAGAACGGATGAACCTGATTGATTATCAAATATGGGAAACTCGCAGTCGCAGCCGCAACAGTCATCGCGCTCCTATTTTCAGCCGTACCTTCCAGGTCAGCTGCCGAAGCTGCGCCACAACAACAAAGCAAACAAAACGCTGCAGTAAAAGCGAAGCAAAAGAGCAGACCGCAGCAGAAGCGGGGACAGAAGCAAAAACAAAGGCAACGTAGACGGCCTGCAGCCCAGAAAGTGGATATGTCATGGGTCTCCTTGCATAAGCAGTACCCGAATGCCTTTTTGTTAAACGGTCCACGCAATCTCAAACGTGTAGCGCTGACGTTCGACGATGCGCCAGATCCACGGGTCACGCCTCAGATTTTGGATGTGTTGTCCCGCTATCGGATTTGCGCCACCTTCTTTGTTGTAGGAGAGAGGGCATCCAAACATCCGGATTTGGTCCGTAGAATTATTAGCGAAGGCCATATCATCGGCAATCACTCCTACAATCATCCCGTCTTCTCCAAGCTGCCGCTGAGCAAAGTCCAGCATCAAATCTGGCAGACGGATGGCGTCATTAAACGGATCGCCGGCGTAACGCCGCTCTTGATCCGCCCGCCTTACGGCGAGCTGCTCCCGCAGCAGATTCGTTGGAGTAAAGGCTCCGGTTATACGATCGTGAACTGGGATGTCGATTCCGAGGATTGGAGACGGAATCCTTCCAGCGCAAGGGTGCTTGCAAATATCCGCAAAACGTTGCAGCCCGGTTCGATTATTTTACAACATGCAGGCGGGGGAGAAGGACAAAGCTTGGATGGAACAATCCATGCACTGCCTGTTCTGATCGAATCCCTGCAGGGCAAAGGGTATGAAATCGTGACGTTGCCCGAGCTTTTAGGCAAGCGGGCGTATCGTTAATTCCGGATTTCCCGTAAAGAACAAAAGCGCTCCGTCAAAGGAGCGCTCATTCATTATTGCAGGATATATACCGTTACATCTTGGAATCCGAACTTTTTGGCTTGCTGAGTCGTTCCGGGAACAAAGATATCGATCCGGTTGCCCTTGATGGAACCCCCTATATCCGTTGCGGTGGCGATCATGCCGCCTGCTGGCAAGCCATTGTAGCTGTACCCTTTTACGAATAATTTCGTTCCAAGCGGAATCATTTTAGGGTCAACGGCAATTGTGCCAACCTTGAGATTATTGCCGAAGTAATCCACCGCTCCCCATTTGCCATTTTCCGATGCCGCCGCCGTATAAGCCGTCGCTTTTACCTGCAGTTCTTTTTTGTAGATATGCTTCGTGCCGCCGGGCGCTGTTACCGTCATCGCAGCAGGCGCTGCTTCCTTTTGAGCAGGTACGGGAGCGGACTCTTTGCTTAAGGCAACAATGTCCTGACCGGGAATGACCATCTCGGATCCGATTTGCAGTTGATCCGCAACCATAGTATCGTTTGCACTCATTAGTTTCTTAAGAGGCACTTTGTATTGTAACGAAATTTGCCAAAATGTATCATTGGGTTCAATCTTATGTGTTTGTTCCGCAGCTTGCGCGTTGCCTGCGAATAGGGTTGTAGCACAAGTTAATGCAACAGTAGTCAAAGTAGTCAACATCCATTTGTTCAAAACGTTGTACCTCCAAAAAATGATTTGCCGCCGACGGAGAGAGGCCGCTATCAATGGCCAGTCTCTCCCTCAAACCGCATGGAATCACATCACGAAATACGAAACTTAAAGACTAGCCAGTAAACATTTGCACCCATTCACCGTTTACATATCCCACGCCAATCTTCGTAAAGCTCGCATTCAGGATATTAGCTCTATGACCAGGGCTGTTCATCCAATCCTGCATAACCCGCGCCGGAGTTGGCTGACCGGAAGCAATGTTCTCGCCCGCGGATCTGTAAGTGACGCCAAAGGATCTCATCATGTCGAATGGCGAGCCGTAAGTCGGCGAAGTATGGCTGAAGTAGTTATTTACGTCCATGTCTCTTGCCTTCTCCGTTGCTACTTTGTTCAACAAAGCGTCAGTCTGTAATGCTTTAAGACCAACCTTCGCACGCTCTTGGTTGACTAATGTGACAACCTGCGTTTGAAACTCTCCCATTCCTGTGCCGGTTGTCGGCGCTGGAGTCGGCTTCACCGTAGGTGCAGGCGTCTTCGTCGGCGCTTTCGTAGGAGCAACGGTCGGAGCCGGAGTCGGCTTAGCTGTAGGAGCCGGCGTTACGGTCGGCTTTGGCGCGGTAGTCGGATTAGCCGTTGGAGCCGGAGTCGGCTTCGTTACATCACCTGGCCACTTAATGACGATCCCATTGTACGAAAAGTTGATTTTGTTAAGGTCGATGCCATATTTGGACGCTATATCGTTAATTAGTGTGTAATTGATGTAGTTCAATTGCATCTTGAAACCGTTATCTCCGGCTGCAGCGTCCGCCTTCGGCACGGCAAAACCTGTACCGATCATCGTAGCCGCCAACAGGCTTGCTACCCCGATCCGAATGGATTGCTTTCTCATAAATCAATTCCTCCTAATTCTGCTAGAATTGTTCGGATATCCTTCCGACGTCCCTTATCTTAGCATGAGGGGATAACCACTTCATGACACAATAATTGCCATTCGACACAAAAAAGGGAGCAATCCATTGTCCCGCCTGCTTTATTAGAATCTACTCATTGCGCAACAAATCTCGTATTTGTGCTTTAAACACAAAAAAAGAAGACCTCCGAAACATGCCACGGAGGACATGCGGAGATCTTCAGCTATACCGAAAACTAGTTGTTTACTTTAATGAATTGACCCGTTGCTTGGGATTCGAACGCGCACAGGATTACCTTAAGCGATTTGCGTCCGTCTTCTCCGGAAACAGCAGGCGTCGATTTCGTCAGAATGCTCGTCAGGAACGCATCTACAACACCGCTTGACTCTTGTTTGTCGTTCGTAGAGATAGCGCCTACTTTATGTTTCTCGACAGAACCGTTGCGCAGCTCAACGATAACTTGATCGTCCGGATGCGTACCGATTTTCATAACGCCGTTCTCGCACCAGAGGATCGTGCTGTTGTCTTCGCCTCTGTAATACGTCCAGCTTGCTACGAGCGTGCCGATCACGCCGCTCTCCATACGAAGCACACACGAAGCGTTGTCGTCGACTGCCGTCCCCTTCTTATCGAGAGTGCCTACGAGAGCCGCGATTTCCGCCACTTCGTCATTTAGCAGCCAACGGATCAAGTCGGATTTGTGTACGCCGAGATCGCCCATGGCTCCCATGATCGCTTCATCCTTGCGGAAGAACCAGCTGCTCGCGCCATCAATGCTCCAAGCGTCAGGACCCGGATGGCCGAACGAAGTACGGAACGTCAGCACTTTGCCCAGAATGCCGGATTCAAGAATTTGTTTAGCCTTCACATGCGGAGGCATGAACCGTTGGTTGTGGCCAACCATCAGATTGACGCCATTGCTTTTAGCCGCTTGAATCATCGCTTCCGCTTCGGCGTCCGTTGCAGCCATCGGCTTTTCCACAAGCACGTGAGCTCCGGCGTTGGCAGCCGCGATCGACATCGGCGCGTGGAACGCGTTAGGCGTACACACGCTGACAGCGTCCGGCTTTACTTCAGCCAGCATCGTCTCATAATCGGAGAAAGCCTTGCCGCCATGTTTGGCTGCGTACTCTTCCGCACGTTCGATAATGGGATCGACGAAAGCGACAAGCTCTACGTCGGCGTGTGCAGCATATTCGGGAATATGACGATATTTGGAGATGGAACCACAGCCAATGACGGCTACTCGAACTTTAGACAATGATTTCCCCTGCTTTCTATAAGTGGTGGTTCAAAAAGTCCAATTTTGATTACGAAGTAACTCGGGAAGTATATCGACATCGAATCTTGAATTCAGCCGGCACTTCCGGTGCTCACGTAGCTTCCACTACGCTCCGCTCCTCAGTCCCTACTCTTCATCCAACCTTCTCGGTACTGAAAATCGGACTTTTTGAACTCGATCTAATAATAACTTTCTAATTAGAATTGGTTCAGATAATTATTTTTCAGCCACTCCATGCTTTCCGCAACGGATTCCAGCGGCGGATTCGCGCAAGTGTCCTGCTCGACGATGAGCCATTCGACGTTGGCTTCTGATGCTGCGCCGATAATCGGCACAAGCGGCAAATCGCCCCGCCCCAGCTCCACGGTGTCAATGCCTTTACCCTTCTCGCCCGCACGGAAGTCCTTTAGATGAAGAAGCGGCAGACGGTCGGTATACTTCTTAATATAAGCAAGCGGATCCTTGCCGGAATATTGCACCCAGCCAATGTCCATCTCTACTTGCAGATGCTCGGGGGCAATACGCGCATAAAGGGCGTCGAATACGATCTCGCCGTCGATCTCCACTTCGAATTCGAAATCGTGGTTATGATAAGCGAACGTAATTCCTTCCTCGCGGAATCGTTTGCCGAACTGCTCGAATTTCACGAGATGGCCCCGCCAAGACTCCGAGTCGCGCTCCTCGAGCGGCAACCATGGGCAGATTGCGTAATTCGCGCCAATCGTTTTCAGGAAAGCGATTTCATTCTCCAGATTCGTATCCAGCGCCTGCAAACTGATATGGCTTCCGATTGCCGTAAGCTTCAGCTCTTGCAGCAGATCACGCAAAGACTCCGCCTCAATCCCGCCGTAGCCGGCGAATTCTACGCCTTCATATCCCATTGCAGCAACCTTGCGGAGCGTTCCCTCGAAATCTGTGGCCGTTACGTCACGAAGCGTGTACATTTGCAAGCCAATGCCCATCCGTTTCATCATACCGCTCTCCTTTATATGGATTTGTCATCTCTTAACTTTGTGCTTGTACGACCTCTATCATTATATACATCTTATGGAACAAAAAACAGTTGGCATATTAGCTTATTTTTATGCGATTTTGTCTTCTGGCTCGCTTCGTATCCATGTATGATGGCTGCCGGGCGAGAACATATGCATGTTTTTCCTCCATCCTATTGCAAAATGTAATGATTACGTTATACTGTAAACACATTGATTACGTCATTTACCGAATTATGAGAAGATTGTAACCATTTCATCACTTTTTTTTAATAAACATTTAAGAATTGTCCTTTACACTAGGAAAAACGATAGCCATTTCGACTTTTTGCGCTAATGGCTAATATATCCGTCATAGGATGGAGGTTATCCATAATGAAAACCATGCTGTTATTTCAGAATAAAACCATACCCGTTTACTTAACCGATACGAATAGGCAAGCAATCGACAAATTGTCTACTGTACTTAACAGGAAGCTGACCACCGGAAAAAACGCGCTTAAAAAATGTATCAGCTCGCTGATAAGCGTCGAAATTATCGGCAGCGAAGCAACGCTGCATTCCTTGTACGAGCGGGATACGCTTACGATATCGTTGTACTGATGTCCGTCGGCGTTTACATGCCCCACAAGAAAGAGACGAAACAGGCCTCCGTTGCCCGTTTCGTCTCTTTCTCGTTATCATCTAGATCAGAGACTATGCGTCTTGCCCCGGTTGCCCCACATAAACAACCATGTTCCGATCCAGCCGCAGATCGAAGCCGCAATAAGCAAGGCGCTCATGGATATGTCGGACGTGAGGCTCGTGCCTAGCAAAGGTCCAATCGTTCCCCTGATTCCGAACGACATCAAATGGATGCCGAATACCATCGCCTCCCGTCCCGGCGCCAGGCGAAAGACAAAGGCAAGAATGCCAATATCCCAAATGGCGTCTCCAATGCCTTGTATGGCGTTGCCTGCCAATACTACGGAATAAGTTCCCCATATTCCATATAACATCGGAACGATTGCATAAGCGCTGATGCCAACCATCAGGGTATACTTAATGGGAAATCTGTCGATCATCATGCCCGCAATCAAGAATGTAAGCAGCAGCGCCGTATAATAGGCAACCCTTGCATATCCGATCTGGATATTGGACAGCTCCAGCACGTTCACCTGAATGATCTGATACAGCGGAATGGCGAACATGTTCCCGAACCCGGCGAACGTGGTTGCCAGCAGGAAGACGCCTAGCGTTCGGTTGTGCCTGACAAGCTTCCACTGCTCCTTGAAGTCAAAGCTTGGCCGTTTCCTCCGATTATCCGCTTTTTGCGCAAATTCATCTCCCTCTTGCCCCCCGCCCGTAACGATCGAAATGCGCTTTTTCGATAATTTAAGCGTATTAAACAATCCGATCGACAGGACGCCCATAAGAGAGGCGGCTATGAGCGGACCGGTTGGTCCATGCGCTTCCGCCCAACTGCCTACCAAATAAGCAAGAGGAATCATCAGCACTCCCATGGAAACACGTACATAACCCATCAGCCGTCCCCGAATTTCATTAGGGTACATCCGGGACACCAGCGATGCATAAGCCGGCGCCTGAATGCCCATCAACAGTTGGAACATCATGGCCGCTGCTACATATATGCCCGGTTCGGGAAGGAATGCGGGCAATAGCAGCAGCATGCGCCCGACGGCGTTGGGAATAATGATGAACGGCTTGGGATTATCCGCTTTTTCGATCCAACTGGCCCATAACGGAGAGAAAATGAGTCCGACGGCAGGGGCAGCCGCAAGCAGTCCAACCTGCAATTTATCCGCTCCCTGTTGAAGTGCAAATGCAATGTAGAATTGATTCATGACAACGTTGAACATGCTGAATAACACGGTTGCGCCCACGTCGACGCGCAGATTTCGCCACACCCTTGCCGTCATGGGCATGCCGAGCCTAATCGTCTGATACTCTTTCCTCTGGATCCGTGCCATATCTGATCGATACCTTCTTCGCATAGTTGTCGGAACGGACGGAGGACCCTCTGCGCGGGCAAAGGATCCTCTACTCATAATGTCTCATTCGACCCGATCTTACTACACTACCGATTCTTTGTACAGAAGAACTTTGCACGTCCGGGCATCGCTTTTTCGCGCCAATGATTTCCCCGTTCCTCCCGATATGATAGACTGGTGATTATAGAGTTTGAGCTCGAACTTTTAGCATTTTTGTATTCGCAATCTTAGTTGGGGGAATTGAACATGAACAACATTGCCGTAGGAATTGACATCGGAGGCACCAAGATCGCAATCGGGCTCATAGCCCAGAACGGGGAAGTTATCGCCAAAAGTTCGCTGAAAACCGATCTCTCCCTGGAGCCGGGAGAGATGCTGGGCCAGGTGGCAGACGTCGTAAATAAGCTTGCCAATGAACAGGGTTTAGCCCTTAATCAGTTGAAAGGGATAGGAGTCGGCGCCCCTGGACCGCTTAATACGAAGACAGGCCGTCTGACCTGCCCGCCCAATCTAAAGAGCTGGTGGGATTATCCCGTCGTCGAACGGCTAGCCGAGCTGCTGCCCCTCCCCATCCGCATGGAGAACGACGCGACCGCCGCAACGCTCGCCGAGAAGTGGGTCGGCGCCGCTCAAGATGCCGACCACTTCATCTTTATTACGATCAGCACGGGCATTGGGGCTGGCATCTACTTGCACGGGAAGCTGATTACGGGTTCGACGGGCAATGCCGGGGATGCCGGATTTTTGATCGTACATCCGCAAGGACCAATCGCCAAGGACCAAGCTTCCGGTTTTTGGGAGCTGCTGGCTTCCGGCACCGCCATTGCGAAGCAAGCCAGCGAGCTGCTTGGCAAAGAGATTACTTCCAAGGAAGCCTTTGACCTCGCGGCGCAAGGCGATCCGGTTATATCCCCGCTGATCGAGAAAGTATACACTTATATCGGTATGGGCTGCGTGTCGCTAATCAACCTGCTTGATCCTTCCAAGATCGTTATCGGAGGAGGCGTCTCTCAAGTAGGCGAACCTCTATTTTCCGCCGTGCGTTCATACGTTGCCGCCCATGCCTTAAATCCCAGCGGCAGAGAGACCGTCATCGTGCCGGCCAAGCTCCGGCAGGATGCAGGTCTAATCGGTGCGGCTGCTCTCGTCCACTGCAACTACTAAACCTCTTATATAGCTGTTTAATACGAAATGGATGCTGGCTTTTACATCTACCGGCATCCCGAATCCGCCCTTCTGTCCGATACTTGCGAAGCCGTGCAGAAGGCTGCGGAACCCCCTAACCGCATGAATCGCTTCTTCTCCGCGGATGCCCAAGGTTTGCACCGCCTCGATCATTTTTGCGACAAGGCTGCTCGCCAATTCCTGCTGCAAGTCCGTACCTCCCGCAGGCGACTTCAACGTCAATTCGTACAATCCCGGACATTCTTCGGCGAAAGCAAGATAAGCATCTGCATAAGCGAGCAATCGCTCCCCATTCGGTGCTCCCTTTTCCGCTGCGGCGAACCTATCGTTTAGCAACTTCAGCCCTCTCGTCGCAAGCAATTCCTTCAGCTCCGGCAATCCATTGACATGATTGTAGAGCGAAGGCGATCGAACGCCCAGTTCTGCCGCCACCGAAGCCAGCGTAACCTGCTCCAAACCTTTTGTGTCAGCTATGGCAGCAGCCGTGTTCAGGATCGTCTCGAGCTGCAGTCCTTTTCTCGGCGTCATATTATGCTCCCTTCCCCTTCCGTATCCAGGCTTGCTCGGCATCGGCAATTGCCGCGAGCATCGCATCCACAGGTTGT
>NZ_BDQX01000281.1:155277-191466 GCF_003112455.1 Paenibacillus agaridevorans | reverse complement strand
GGCGGGTTTACAACCCGCAAGCCGCTTGGCGGAAGCAAGACTAGCCTCGGCATTCCAAGTTGCCAAAGCGGGAAACGGGAAGGACCATCGCATGCGGCTTGTGACCGTTACCCCGCCTCGTGTATGGAATGCGTCTCCCGCGATAAGCAATCCCGTTCGTTCGTCGAGAAAGGCCATGGAGCCCGGCGTATGTCCACCTGCTGCTATTGCAAGCAGAGACCCGATCTTGTCGCCGTCTTGCAGCAGCACATCGGGTCTTGTCTTTACGGCCTTCGGAACGCCGCCCCGGATTGGCGTTTGAGGTTCGTCGGCCGCAAGCGACCTGTCTCCGGCCAGAAGACGCGAATCCCTCTCTGATATATATACGTCGATGTTTCCATCGCTCGCTTTGATCGCATCCAGCGCGCCGACATGATCATCATGCGCATGAGTGAGCACAATACGTTTGATTGGTTTACCCAGTTGATCCGCCGCATGAAGAATAGCCTTCGCATTGTTCGGCAATGCTGCGTCCACTAGTGTAAATCCGTCGTCTTCCTCTACCAGATAACAATTCACTGGGAACAGGTTAGGCAAGTAAGTCAGCTGTACGAATCCGTTTCCTTTAGTTATTCTCATAGGGTTGCCCTCCAATAAAACTAATGATATTAGTTTAACAATAAACTAATGACGTTAGTTTATCAACTCTTATTTTCCTGGCAATATAAAAACCGCGAACCTCCAGGTCCGCGGTTGTCAGCTTATATTCACTTGGCGTCATATCTGCCGTATGATGCGGCATATTCCTTTATTCGATCGTAGGCCGTTCGGTCGATCGCCTTAAAAGGGTGGAACTGCGGATGGTTGGAGTTGACCTCCAGTATCCACAACTTTCCGCCGCGATCTCTTGCGAAATCGATGCCCATCTCCCGCATGCCGGATTGTCTCGCGCTTAACGTCTTTGCGATCGTGATCGCCTCGGAGCGCAATTGCTCTTCCCGATAGTTGCTCTCCTGCGCATTCAGCCCAAGCCTCCTGTGAAGCTTCCGAAGCTTCCAGACAGCGCCGCCTTGATAATAGTTGGTGACGATCATGCCTTTGCCGCCCACTTTCACGATAAAGCCGGTACATGTCCATGCGCCTCCCGGCTTCCGCTGCACCATCGCACGTATATCGTACGGCTTGCCATCCACTTTATCCAGCTTGATTGCCTGCTGGACGATCAGCTTGCCGCGCCCTTTTGCCTTTAGATGGCGGTAAGCGGCTTCCAGCGTCCCAAAGCTTCTCGACCTCTGCGACTTGCTCGACGTTTCCTTTAGCAGGTAACCGCCGTTCTGCCGCGAGAGCTTAGATATCCCGATTCCAAGCGAACCTACATCCGGCTTGATATACAAGGAGTTATAGCGTTTGGCCAGTTTGCGCATATTCGCAAGACTATACGATTCCGTATCGGGTACCATGCGCCGGGTCGCGCTATTGTTCTCCAGATATCGGCATACTTTAAGTTTGCCCCTGATTCTACGACTAGCATATCTCTTAACAGACAATAGATTCACCTCATTATTACTGTATGAGGTGAATCTATGTTGGACTGTACGATGAACTATACGGATTTAACTATTTTCGCTAATGTTGCTCTTATTGTCCCAGCAGGATCTTCGCATAAGGCGAATCGATCGGCATCATAATAACCGGCTGGTTCTTCATGGTCACGATGTAGCTCTCCAGCGTTCTGTACAAATTGTAGAACTGCGGATCCTTGCCATACGCTTTGTTGTAGATAACCGCTGCTTCTTTTTCGCCTTCCGCAACGATTTTTTTGGCATCCGCCTCAGCCTGCGCCAATAGCTCGTTCGCGGTACGATCCGCCTTGGACGTCATTTTGCGCGACTCCTCGTCGCCCTCCGACAAGTATCTGGCCGCCATGGATTCGCGGTCCGAAATCATGCGGTTATATACGCTTTGTTTGTTTCCTTCGGGCAAATCCGTCCGTTTGATGCGTACGTCAACGATCTGGATGCCATAATCGTCGCGCTGCAATGTCGTAATCACATCGTTTGTGATTTCATCATTAATATTGCCTCTTTCGGTGTTCTCGCTAATGATGGCATCGTAATTCACTTCGGACAGCTTCCGTCTGACGGAGTTGTAGACCGCCTCGTCGATGCGCTGCGTTCCGCCGCTGACATTATGAACAGTCTTGATAAACTTCTCCGGATCCACGATACGCCAAATCGTATAGTTATCGACGATAATCGGCTTTTTGTCCTTCGTCAATATTTGGCCCGGGCTGCTTTCCATTGTCATCTGGTATTTGGGCAGCACGGTCGTATTCTCGATGAACGGGAGCTTGAAGTTAAGTCCAGGAGACTTCACCGTTCGGATCGCTTCGCCAAATCGGAGCACCACCTTGTATTCGCCTTCTTTGACGATAAACATGGAGCCCGCTCCGACGATAAGCAGCAGGATGACCGCCGCGATTATACTCCAATGTTTAGTTTTCATCCCCTGTAGCCTCCTTGCGAAGCAGTTCGTTCAGCGGCAAGTAATTAACCGTGTCGCCGTCGCCGTTTGTAATGAAAATTTGCGCGTTTGGCAATATTTTCTCCAGCGTTTCCAATATGAGACGGTTTTGCGTAACGCTAGGATTGCCAACATATTCGCTGAAAATCGCGTTGAATTTGGCCACGTCGCCTTCCGCGTTAAGAACGCGGGATTTTTTTTCCGCTTCCGCCTGCTCGATCAACGCTTGCGCCTCGCCGCGAGCTTTCGGAATCCGTTCATTCTCATATTTCATCGCAACGTTTATTTTTGTGTTTTTTTCCTCTCTGGCGTTGGTTACGGCCCGGAAGGCCTCTTCCACTTCGCCGCCGGGAGGTTCGATATCCTGGAATTTCAAGTCGATAATCTGGATGCCCGTCTCGTATTTATTTTGTAATTCGATCAGCTTCTCGCGTACAAGATCCTGAATCGCCGTTTTGCCGTCGGTGATCGCGTAATCCAGCTTCTGCGAGCCGATGACCGATCGGATCGATGCGCTTGCGGAATTGCGAAGGAACTGCTCGGGATCGCTAATATTATGCAAATAATTGCGGATATTGTGAATCTTCCAAGTGACTACGGCGTCGGCGGACACGATGTTCTCGTCTCCGGTAATCATCATGGCTTCGTCTTCGACCGGTGTAACCGTATTGCCTTTCTCGCGGTAGCCGATCGTAATACGCTGAGTCAGCTCGGCCGGCACAATGCGCACTTCCTGGATCGGACTCGGCCACTTAAAGTGCAGTCCGGACCCCGTCTCGTGCGTATATTTGCCAAATGTCAGCACGGCAGCCCGCTCTTGCTCCTGCACCGTATAAAAAGATGTTGATCCCAGATAAAACAATACGATAACCGCCACGATGCCGATTACAATATTTCTTACGGTTCCCGGCTTTATCTCCGGCGGCTTTCGATTCGGATTGGGAACCGGCGTCGGTCCAGCAGCACCGCCGCCGGGTTCCTGATTCATGAAGTTCATTCACTTTTCTCCCCTCGTATCTTAAAGTCATACAAACTAGTACGGCTCAAACCTCGAATGGTCACAGTTTTTTAAGCTTATTTTAAGGTTTGACCGATACAACTCTCTGTCGAACGTCAAGAAGCCGCTTCTCCAAGCCGTATAATTGCTCCGGCCTATCGAAACGGCTGCAGTCGGTACAGCTTGATTATTGCTTCTTGGTCTCCTTGAGCATCTCGCCGATTGCGCCGATGCTGCCCAGCGTCTCGACGGCTCTTGTCGGGATGAATACTTTGTTAGCAGGGCCTTTGGCGATTTCGCCAAGCGCTTCAAGTGATCGATACGTCAAGACCTGTTCGTCCAAGCCTGCCGAACGAATCATCTCGATCCGGCTTTTCTCGGCTTCGGCAATGGATTGAATCGCTTTCGCTTCGCCCATAGCTTCCAGCTCTTGCGCTTGACGTTGGCCTTCCGCTTGGCGGATGCGGGCTTCCTTCTCGCCTTCCGCCTTCAGAATTTTACTTTGCTTGTCGCCTTCCGCGCGCAAAATCATATCCTGCTTGGCCGCTTCGGCTTCCAAAACCATGGCGCGCTTGCTGCGCTCCGCCTTCATCTGTTTGTCCATCGCATCCTGAATATCGGCAGGCGGCTGGATGTCGATTACTTCTACGCGTTCGATCCGCACGCCCCACTTCTCGGTCGCTTCGTCCAGCGCAACGCGGATATCCGTCGAAATTTTTTCCCGTCCGGACAAAGTCTCGTCGAGCTCCATCTTGCCGATGATCTGACGCATCGTCGCCGTGCTGATGTTTCGTACGCCATAAACATAATCGGAGATGCCGTAAGTCGCTTGTTCCGGTCCGGTTACCTGGTAGAAGATAATCGTATCGATCTTAACCTGTACGTTATCTTTTGTAATAACGGTCTGCGGCGGCACGTTCGCCTGTTGAATGCGAAGATCGTGATACGTGCGCACGTGGTCGATGATCGGGATTAGAATATTGATGCCCGGCGTAAGCAGTCTGCTGAATTTACCGAGACGCTCCACGACGCCAACTCTTTGCTGCGGTATGATTTTAACGGATAATGCAATAAATACGACGGCCAATACGATTACAATTAAGGTTATTATCCATTCCATAATGATTCACTAACCTCCCCATTTGTTTACTTGCAGAAAAGCGCTTCCCCTATGGACCACGATAACCGTCTCGCCCTTGCCGATTTCTTCTTCCGACTTCGCGCTCCATGTCTCGCTGCCAACCTTTACGATGCCCGGCGCATCAGGATGGATATCCTCGACAACGGTCCCCTGCAAGCCGACTAAATCGTCCACCGCGTCCTTAAAGCCCTTGCCGTTGTGAAAACGCCGGGTCAGCGGCTTCGTGAACACGGTTAACACCAAAGCAACTACGCTTCCGACAATAACCTGCAGCAATATCGCCTCAGGAGCTGCGATAGCTACTACGGCGGCAGCAAGCGTTCCGATGCCAAGCCACAGCAGATAGAACGTTAATGTCAACATCTCAATCACGATCAGAGCACCCGCAGCGATTAACCAGATTAACCACCAATCCATCTCCGGTCCCCCCTCTTCAGAGCTAATGTATTCGTTATCGATGGTGCTAATTCCTCTTGTATCAAGCAAAAATGTCGAAAATGGTTCGTACTTTCTTCTTCTACGTCTCAAAACCACGCAAGTTCCAGTTGTCGCGCAAGCTTAAAGGGCCATCCTAAAGCTACTGTCTGCCAGCTCCAGCGTTTTTTACTCTTGAACCTGCTCCAGCTCCTCCAGCTTGCGCAGGAACAGTCCGCGAAGCGGCTCATCCGCCATCTCGGCAAGTGCTCTTAGACAATGTGCAGCCTCATCCCGCATCTTCTGGCGTCTTGCGATCGCCCACCCGTAATATTCCGTATCCAGGTAGTCGCCTCGATACAACGAAAGAATTTTCTCTCCCTGCTCCAACGTAATGAATTGAACGCGGTTGAATATCGCCATAAGCTCTGCGTAATCGCTGCCGATCCGGTCATCCGTCAGGAGCCAATATCTTTCGTCTCCGAAGCGGACGCAATCCTCGAATCCGATTTGCTTAAGAATCCTGCGCAAATTATAGATCGTCGTATGAAGCAGCGTTTGAGCGCGCTCCACCGGCACCTCCGGCCACAAATCATCCATGAGTCGAAGCCGGTATACCGGCTCTCCGCCCGCATGCCATAGATAGGCAAACAATTCCTTTGTTTTGCGCGTCCTCCAGGTAATCAACTGTCCGAGCGGGCCGTACAGCTCCATGCTGCCCATCACCTTAAGAACAAGCGAAGCGCCCCCGGCTTCATCCAGCCCGGTGCCTCCCTCTTCGGATTCGGACTCCTCCGCATGATCCGGGTACTGGCTCTCAGAGCCATATTTTTTCTTAAATCTCTCCAGCGTCTGCGACAATCGGACGGCGGACACCGGCTTTAGCAAATATCCGAACGCCCCCGTCTCGAATGCGTCTATCGCATACTCCTGATGAGCCGTAACGAATATGATTTGGGCAGTCGGGCAACGTTCGGCGATGGCTGAGGCAGCGCTCAACCCGCTAAGCCCCGGCATCTCGATATCCAGGAAAATAATATCAGGTCCTTGATCCTGCACATATTCGAGCGCCTCCAGCACATTTAAAAACTTGCCCGAGACCGTTACGCCGCCCTCTTGTTCAAGCAATATTTCCATAACATCAATCGCGATCTGCTCGTCATCAATCAGCATCGCTTTCAGCATCGAATCCCTCCGGTATGAGTAGCTCCATCTCCGTACCGATCCCCAATTCGCTTCTCATCACGATGGGTTGACCGAAGATTGTTTTCATTCTGTAATTTACGCTGGCAACGCCTACGCCGCCGAGCGAGCCTGCCCGCAGCCGCTCCAAGTCGTCCTTTTCGATGCCGACTCCATTATCGGCAACCGTTATCCGCACGCCTTCGCCCGAAGTCGCCGAGCTGATACGAATCGTTCCTCCTTCGGGCTTGGGCCCGATTCCATGTCTTACGGCATTCTCTACAATGGGTTGAAGCGACAAGGGCGGAAGCCATACATTTTTATGCCCCTGCAATTCGTATTGAACCTCCAGCCTGCTGCCGAAACGCAGCTGTTCGATCTCCAGATAAGCTCTTACCAGCTCCAGCTCATACTCCAGCGGGATCAGCTTCTTTTTGAAAACGAATGTAAATTTGGCTCGAAGATAGGTCGTTAAGTGATGAATGGTTTCGCGCAGCTTGTCCGTATCCTTATAACTTAATCCTACCAAAGCGTTCATGCTATTGTACAGAAAATGTGGCGTAATCTGGGCTTGCAAGAAGTCCATCTCACGCTTCACCGCTTGCTCCGAGGATTTCTTCATGGCGAGCAAGGATTGAATTCTCGCCTTCAGCACGGAGGGCTCGAACGGCTTATGAATAATATCGTTGGCGCCTTCGCGAAGCGCCGCGATGATGTCTTCCCGATGTCCGAGCGACGTCATCATAAGCACCGGGAGCTCGGCGAGACTATATCTGCTCCGAATCGCGGAGCACAGATCCAGTCCCGACACGACAGGCATGAGCAGATCAATGACGGCAAGATCCGGGCGTTTGGAGCCGCTCAGCCATTTCACGGCTTCCTCGCTGCTCCGCATCGCGACATGCGAGTAACCGAGCGATTGGACGACGTCGATCATCATTTTGAGGCTCGCGCCGTCATCATCGACGATAAGGATGGTAAACGGCGATTCCAACTCCTCTTTGCCAAGCGGCATAAAAAACAACTCTTCTTCCGCAGCCGCGCTTTCCGACTCGTAGAGCTGCTGCAATTCCATCTCCGGAGCCGCGACATTAAGCGTAAAGGAGAATACGGTGCCCTCTCCGGGGGCGGAGATGGCCTGCAGTTCGCTGCCATGCAGCTCGACCAGTTGCTTGACAAGGCGGATGCCAAGTCCGAAGCCGTCCGTTTCGTACAGCTCCCGCTCCTCCTGCGACAGCTTCGTGCCGAACAAGCGGTCGATATAAGCTTTCGGCATACCGGAGCCCGTATCCTCGATCGAGATGACGATAACGTCCTCTTGCGCGACGGCCCTGATGACGACATAACCCTCGGCCGTATATTTGAGCCCATTTTCGATCAGCGTATATAATATTTGGCGAAGCCTGTTTTCGTCAGCCATTACGAATGGCAGCCTATTGGGCAGCTCATCGCGGATTTCCACCCGATCGTTGATGGGGACGATTGCCAGTGAATTCAGGACGAAACGAACCATCATTGCTACGTCGACAGGCGCAAGCTTGAGATGGGTCTCTCCGTATTTGATCCGATTAAAATCCATCATATCGTCTACAAGCGTCGATAATCGGCGTCCGACCGCATGCAGCAGCTGAATATTTTCCCTATGGGGATCGAGCAGCGGATTTTTTTTGTCCTCCAGCAGCGATTGGGACAGGTGAATAATGCCATTTAGCGGCGTATGCAGCTCGCGCGACGTTTTTGCCAGGAACTCGTCCTTTTGCCGATTTTGCGCCATGAGACGTTTCGTTTGGCCTTCGCTCTTCTGGAAAGCCTGCTGGAAGCGGTCGCTCATCAGAAACGACTGAGAAAACACGAGCAGCAGCGGCGCTATGAGCATGGAGAAAGGATTGTCCAGCGCGAATTGATATCTGATTTGCCCGATAATCCAGGCAAGAACGAAGTAGGATCCGCCTAGCACGATATAGATCAAGCCTTTGCGGTTCTCCCGCCTTCCAAGCAGCAGCTCGCCCGCCACTACGCAGAATATGATGGCCTGCAGCACGATGTTGATATAGAACAGCATGGAGACGAAGGAGTTTGGCAACACCGCCTGCAGGCAGATGTAACTCACGCCGAATATTCGGAGTCCGCGGAACCATCTGGATTCTCGAATCCCCAGATACCGGTAGGCGTACATGGAGAACGAGAGGAACGATATAAAAGGAAGCATGATAAGCAGCTTCTGCAGCCATGCGAACGGGAAATCCGGCCAGAATGAGCCGAGAACGATTTCGTTATCGATCAAAGTAAACAAGCCGATCGCCAGGCAAAAAATGCTGAAATGCATAATATACGGTTCCTTGCGCCATCGCTTGGCCATTCCCGCATAATAAAGCCCGAACACCAGCATCGCGGATATGAGCAAAATATCGACTAAACGAGAGTTGTCCCTGCGCGCGATGACATCTTCCGTCAGACCGAATTCCGGCGGCTGCACAAGTCCGCCACGCAAATTATTGTAGCTCGCGACCTGGATCAGTATATCCATATAGCCCGATTTCGAAGCCGCCGTCGCGAAGACCGGCATATTGCTTGGCATGTATGTAGCTGCTTGATCGGAAGGCTGGCCGCTGCCCCCGGAGTCGTCGCCGCCGAAGTAGACATGATTGGACAACCTGATTTTTTTGCCGCGCAGGCTGAACACGTCATCCCTGCCGATCTTAACGACCAGCCTGTACGTGCCGTATCCCGCGCCATCCCTGCCTCCGCTGGACATGATGCCTTTCCAGTCCCCGGGCACCGCCATATATTTTCGCTGCTTGCCCAGCTCCTCCGGCCGTTCGTTAAAGTCCGCAGGCGTCAACAGCATTCCTTGATAGAACTCCCATTCTCCGCGCAGCAAAATAACGCCTCTCTCGGTAAAATCCCAATGAGAAGCGTCTAGTGCTCCTTTCTCGGCCACCGGCATGGCTTCCGGGTCTTGAAACCAGTTATAGACCGTCAACAATGATCCCACTGTCAACGTGATTATTAATATTAGTATGCTCAGTACGCGAATGTTCATAGTAGAGATTATAGCATATTGACGCGTTCCATAGCTGGTGTCTGTTAGATTTTTCAACCTTTTGTTCACAAGTTCTGGAGTCGCATAATTTCCTAGGCATCAAAAACAAAAAGAAAGAAGTCCTTGCTTCGCAAGGACTTCTTGTTGGATGCGGTAGAGAGGACTCGAACCTCCACGGGTATACACCCACTACCCCCTCAAGATAGCGTGTCTGCCATTCCACCACTACCGCATATTATAATTGATAACCGACCCTGACATGCCAGCGTTCTCCGAGGGATGAAGAAACTGGTGAGCCATGTAGGACTCGAACCTACGACACCCTGATTAAAAGTCAGGTGCTCTACCAACTGAGCTAATGGCTCTCATGAACGGAAACGACTCCACGCAAGAGCGCCTTCGTAAAAGGTTGATGGTGACCCGTAGGGGATTCGAACCCCTGTTACCTCCGTGAAAGGGAGGTGTCTTAACCCCTTGACCAACGGGCCACATGCTGCATTACCGCATACATTCGCTTTTTTGCGACAAGAGTTATTGTATCACCTTGTCTGCTCATTTGCAAGATTTAATTTCTTAATTTCTCAATCCGCGAGGACTTGAACAAAATAAAAAGACCGATTACGTCTCGGCCTCTCGATGCCATGCGATGAGTCCTTCGGCAAAAAGAATGTGGCGGAGAAGGAGGGATTCGAACCCTCGCACCACTTACGCAGTCTAACCCCTTAGCAGAGGGTCCCCTTGAGCCACTTGGGTACTTCTCCATGAACTGGCTCCCCGAACAGGACTCGAACCTGTGACAACTCGATTAACAGTCGAGTGCTCTACCGACTGAGCTATCAGGGAACATCAAAAATTAACAGTGACAAGTAATAATTTATCATGGCGTCCTGGACTTGTCAAGCGCTATCAATTTTAATTTTCCCCGGCATTTTCCGCAGGCGTAACGGTCGGGATCCAGCTTTCTTTTGCGCATGTATTCCATTCCGCAGCCGCCGCAGATCAGCTTGTACTTAAACGCGGCCGGCCCTATCCTTTTCCGCTCCGGCAAAGCCTGACAGTACCTGGAGCCGCCGACATGGGCGAGCAGCGTACGGAAGTCATGATCGCGATGCCGGTAACCACGCTTCATCAGGTGCAGATGGTAATGACAAAGCTCGTGCTTGATGATGCGCTCCGTCTCTTCCTCCCCGTACGCGGCAAGTTGATGCGGACTGATCTCAATATGATGGGTATGGGTGAAGTAACGTCCTCCCGTTGCCTTAAGCCGTCCATTAAACGTCGCCTTGTGCCGGAACGGCCTGCCGAAGCTCTCCAGCGAGACGCGCTCTACCCATTGCTGCAACGTATTGTTATCCATGCATACAACCTCCTTGACTACTTGAATTTTAACGCGGCTATAGGCTACACTGTCAAGTAGGAACGCCGTGCGAACGGCAACTGACCGAGGGGAGATCACGGAACTTATGGCTATCATGAGATATGTGTTAATGAAACAGGAAGAGAACATCAGCTTTGTCGAGATGCCGGCATCGCATGCTTATCAGCTTAGCGCGCTGAATTTGCGCCTGCATAAGGAGATCGACAAGCTGACGGCCGACCAGGTGCCCGTCCTGCCTTATACGGTAGCGGAATGCGATAATGTGGAGCTGCATGATTCTTCCATCAAGATCGTATCCGGACTGGACTATCTTAATAGTCTGGAAAAGGAGTTTGCCGGAGTACAGGAGAAGTCCTACCCGCTGATTTCGCTTCTGACCGAAATACGCGCGCTGCAAGCTCAGTTGGAGCAATGGTACGAGGAGTACGAAGAAGAGCAGCTTGGCTAACCTGACTCGATATCGGTTGGACCTGCACGGATATTCGCCTATTGCCATATGTTTATAGAACAACAGGCGATACCGGGAGGAGGGCGATGCGCATGCCACAGTGGCTGTGCAACCAACTGATGCGCGCATTTCAACAGAAGGACCGCAGGCAGATCAAGCTGCTGAACGATTGCTGGTATTTCTACCGAACCAAACAAGGACATAAAGAACATGGCAGCGGTACCGTTATCCAATGAATCTGCCTGTCGTCCATAATTCGAGAAAACCCGGCTCTCCCTTATTGGGCGGCCGGGTTTATTCGTCGTGGAGCAGTTAAAAAGAGATTAGTCCATCTTGCCGCCGTTAAAGTACACGATGTTCTCGATCGGCAGACGCGTGGACTGGTGGCCCGGCGACGCCGCTTTGCCGATCGGAAGCATCAGCGTCGGCAGGTAACGATCCGATATGCCGAGCAGTTCCTTTACGCCGTCGCGGTTGTAGCCGCCCATCGGCACCGTGTCGTAGCCTTTGGCGCGCGCTGTCAGCATAAGCTGCATGGCAACAAGCCCCGTATCGAACGCGACCAACTCGCGCAGACGGTCGGCAGGCAGCGACGAATACATCTTTGTATAGTTCGCGACCATATTTGTTTTCACTTCTTCCGACATATAACCTGCCTTAACGGAAGCTCCATAGATGTCTTCGGCCAGCGTGTACATCTCCAGATCGGCCATGACAATGATAACGGCCGAAGCTTCGGCAACCTGGCTTTGGTTAAACGCGATCGGAACCAGCTTAGCTTTCAGCTCTTCGTCCGTGATGACCATGAACCGCCAAGGCTGCATGTTCGCCGAGGACGGCGCTTTCGCCGCGATCGTCAGCATCTCCAGCAGCTCCTCGTCTGCAATGCGAACGCTGTTGTCATATTTGCGCACGGAGCGGCGCTCCCCTACCACCTGGAAAAACGGAATATTATTATGTCCTGTTATCGACGTCTGGACTTTTACTTGAGAATCGATCAATTGAGCCATGTTTTGTCCTCCTCGTTATTGTAACTGTAATCACATAATGTACAGTATAAATACCAGACGAACAATTGTCAATCAACTAACTTTTGGTTACTTGATTATTTATTATGAGCTGATGAGATTCAAAGAAAATGGCGGTGCCTGGGAGTTGCTCCCTGCACCGCCACAACGCGGAAGGTTAATCCGGCTTTCTCATCGTCAGGCTGACTCTGCCCTTTTTGAGGTCGACACTCAGCACCCACACCGTAACGGTATCGCCTACCGAGACGACATCCATTGGATGTTTTACGAATTTGTTGCTGAGTTGCGAAATATGGACGAGTCCATCGTTCTTGATGCCAATGTCCACAAATGCGCCGAAATCGATAACGTTGCGGACCGTGCCCTGCAGCTCCATACCCGCGCTCAAGTCCTCGATTTGCAGCACATCCGTATGGAAGATCGGCGGCGGCAGCTCCTCGCGGGGATCGCGACCGGGCCGCAGAAGGCTCTCCACGATGTCTCTCAGCGTCGGAGCGCCTACGCCGAGCTTAACAGCCAGCGAAGCAGCGTCGACGTTCTGAAGGGCATTTCTGACCTCTTCGCTGCCAATGAGCTTCAAGTCCAGTCCAAGCTCGGCGAACAGCCCGTCCACGACGGCATACGACTCCGGATGGATCGGGGTCTGATCCAGCGGATTAGACGCGTCAGGGATGCGCAAAAAGCCGATGCACTGCTCGTAGGACTTCGCCCCAAGCCGCGGCACCTTTTGAAGCTGCGTCCGCTTCGAGAAACGGCCGATCTCTTCGCGGTACTTCACGATATTTTTGGCGATGGTGCCATTGACGCCGGCTACGTACGACAGCAGCGACGCAGACGCCGTATTGACATCGACGCCGACATGGTTAACCGCCGATTCTACGACGCCGCCAAGCGATTCGTCGAGCCGCTTCTGGCTGACGTCGTGCTGGTATTGCCCAACGCCGATCGCCTTGGGCTCGATCTTTACCAGCTCCGCTAGCGGATCCTGCAGTCTGCGCGCAATGGATACGGCGCTGCGTTCCGCGACGTCCAAAGAAGGGAACTCTTCGGCTGCCAGCTTGGATGCCGAGTAGACGCTCGCCCCCGCCTCGCTCACGATAATGTAGCGCAGATCAGGTCCGCCCCCCCCGCCCTTCCGTTTGCCGATCAACGAGGCGATGAACTGTTCCGTCTCGCGCGAAGCCGTACCATTGCCGATGACAATAAGCTCCACCTTATATTTATCGATGAGTCCGTTAATCAGCTTCTCCGCTTCCGCTACCTTGTTGTTCGGCGGCGTCGGATACGACACCGCTACCTCCAGCAGTTTGCCGGTATCGTCGACAACGGCAAGTTTGCAGCCCGTACGGAACGCCGGATCCACTCCGAGAACGATATGGCCGCGAACTGGCGGCTGAAGCAGCAGATTTCTCAAATTCGCGGAGAAGATCGTAATGGCGTGTTCCTCCGCCGTTTCCGTCAATTCGCCGCGGACTTCGCGTTCGATCGACGGTGCAATAAGACGCTTGTAGGCGTCCTCGATCACGCTATTGAGAACCGCCGATATTGCGGGAGCCGTGCCGCCGCGCAGCAGCTTGCGCTTCATCTGCTCATGTATGCGGTCCACCGGCGTATCCAGCGATATACGAAGCACTTCCTCCCGCTCGCCGCGATTAATGGCAAGCACCCGATGCGGAGGCAGCTTTTTGACCGGCTCTTGATAGTCGTAATACATCTCGTAAACGGACTCCTCATCGGCCTTCTTTACCTCGGATCGAAGAAGCGATTGATCGAACGTAAACTTGCGGATCCAGGAACGGATCCAGGCATCGTCGGCTATATTTTCCGCAACGATGTCCATCGCTCCTTGCAGCGCCTCTTCGGGCGTCGATACGCCTTTGTCCGCGTTCACGTACCGCACAGCTTCCGTAAGCGGATCTCCTTGCCGCGGCTGCGACCACAGCCAATCCGCCAGAGGCTCCAGTCCGCGTTCCTTCGCGACGCTGGCTCTGGTCTTGCGCTTCTGCCTGTAAGGTCGGTATAAGTCCTCCACTTCCTGCAGCTTCGCAGCCGCCTCGATAGACGACTTAAGCGCGCCCGTGAGCTTCCCTTGTTCGTCGATGAGACGAATAACTTCACGCTTGCGCTCCTCCAGATTCCGCATGTACTGCAGCTTCTCTTCTATCGTTCGCAGCTCGTTCTCGTCCAGCTCGCCCGTCATCTCTTTCCTGTAACGCGCGATAAACGGAATCGTGTTGCCTTCGTCCAGAAGACTTACCGCCGCTTTCACCTTGCTGACCGGCAAAGCAGCCGCCGCGGATATCGCTGCTATAATTCTCCCGTTCTCTGCTTCCTTTTGCTCGTCCGTAAGCTTGATTTTTGCTCCAGCTTCTTCTACATCCACTCCTGATGTACCATTCGACCATTCTGCCACTATCGCACGCACCGTCCTTGTTATCGTTACCCTGTATAAGGATTATTCGCCTTCTCGAACCCGATCGTCGTACGCCCGCCATGCCCTGGATAAACAATGACTTCCGGATTAAGCTTGTACAGCTTCGTCCGTATGGAATCGTACAGATCGGCCTCACGCCCGCCGGGCAGGTCCGTACGGCCAACCGACAGCTTAAACAGCACATCTCCGGAGAACAGATGGTTTCCACATAAGAAGCTTACGCTGCCTGGCGAATGACCCGGCGTATGCATCACTTGAAACTTGTGGCCGATCATCGCTAACGTCTGTCCTTCATCCAGCGCAAATTCGGCCGGATCCGTCGATAATGGCGGCGTAACGTCCTGCCAACGCATCGATCCGTTCTTGCGCGGGTCCGTCAACCAGTCTGCTTCGAGATCATGGATGTAAACCGGACATCCGGCGGCTTTGCGAACCTCATCAACCCCGCCCATATGATCGAAGTGGGCATGCGTCAGCAGAATCGCTTCGATGTTCGTATTTGCAATGCGATCAAGCAGCCGCTTGGGATTCATGCCGGGATCGACAATGATGCCTCTTTCCTGCTCGCCCTCGGTTACCGTTATCAAATAACAATTCGTCTGGATGGGTCCAAGCGAAAACGTCTCGACTTTAAACTCGGTTCCCATCGCTCTAGAAGCTCTCCAGAAGCTCGCGAAGCTCCTTGATGACTTCCGCCTGGTAGCCAGGCCCATCACCGTAACGTTTCATGATTTCCGCTCTTGCAATCGCCAGATTGTCCTGGTAGTCGGCAGCTTCCCGATCCGTGTTGTCGCGTTTAAACGCCACCATCGGCTCCTGAATTCGAGTTGGCCTTGGACCCCATTGCCCAAGTACGGCGCCGCCAGTGTCCGCAAAGATCACGATAGGAATGGAGCGCCCGCCCATAGTCAGGAATTGATCCATCGTATCCAGATTTTCTTCCATGATGAGCACCTCGGTCGGGATGCCCGTTACTTCCAGCGCGCCGAATACGGCCGGCACGTTGCGAACAACATCCCCGCACCAGTCGGCCATCAGAATGAGACAACGCAGATCGTCGCGGTTGTTCATGGATTCGAACAGCTCCCGGTCCTCGTCGGAGGGCCAGCTGAACTGCTCCATCCAGCCAATAAACGTCTCCTTGTTTTTGGTCATCCCATCCACGAATTGCTGTGGGCTAATCCCCTTGCCTAGCTTGTCTGCCACACTTTTACTCATATGTAATCCGCTCCTTCATTTAGAGGTTGTTCAAAAAATCCGCTTTTGATCACGAAGTATGCCAAGAAGCGTACTCGACATCGAATATGGAACGCAAGCGAAACTTCCGGTGCTCACGTAGCTTCCACTACGCTCCGCTCCTCAGTTTCTACTTTCATTCTATATTCTCGGTGCTGAAAACCGAACTTTTTGAACTCATACTATTACTAAAATTTCCTGGCCCTGCGAATGTAAAGGAAGAGAACAACAAGCACCGCCAGCGCAATAATCGCATACACGATATAGGAATATACGTCCATAAATTCTACGATTTCATGCCAGTTTCCTCCAACCGCCGTACCGACAGAGACAAGAATCGTGTTCCAGATCAACGTGCCGACCGTCGTAAAGAACAGAAATGGAACCAGTTTCATACCAGACATGCCGGCCGGCAATGAGATCAGGCTTCGAATAAGAGGCACCATCCTGCACAGCAGCACGGCCCAATAGCCATACTTGTCGAACCAGGCATCGGCTTTGCGCACATCTTCTTTCTTTACGCGCAGCACGCGTCCCCAGCGGTCGATAATTCGCTCCAGCCGTTCAACGCCAAGCAGCCTTCCGATTAAATACAAAATAATGGCCCCGATCAGCGAACCCAGCGTCGCAAAGAGGATGACGCCTATTGGCGTTAGATTCGTGTACGTCGTCATAAATCCGCCAAAGGTCAAAATGATTTCCGACGGAATCGGCGGGAACAGGTTCTCGACCGCTATCATGAGCAATATGCCCATATACCCGTATTGCTCCATAAAATCGGTTATCCAGCTTTCCATCTTCACCCTCCACTTCGAATATCGCGGTTCCTCCTCTTCTAACCGGGAAGCCGCCTCTGTTATTCTATCATATCGCAAGAGAAGCCTTCCACTCTAACCCTATCCTATGGTCCTGTCCATTCGGATATGTTCGGTTAAAAAGGGAGGAATACGGGCAGGGCGGTCCGCGTCATAGCGGTGACCACTGGACGAATGCCCGCATATTTTGGAGGGAGAGGAGTCGGTTCCATATGAAACCCCACGAGCAAAAGCACGCAGCCGGCTTGCCGTCCGCGCGCAAAATTCGCAGGTCATGCAGCAATGAGCTGTACCGCACGGCAAAGCGATTGAAGTTATACGTGTCCAAGGAGAAGATGGAAAAAGCCGAGATGCTGTACTTTCGTCAAGTGGCGCAGAACCTGCTTTGGATCGTCGATCATAAAAACAATCGCAAGGCTCAAGCGGACTGGTGGGCGAATAATGTCAGCGAGGAAATAGCGGCACTATGGGAAGTCGATCGCGAAAAGCTGTGCGAAGCATTCCGCGAAGCGTACGGGGGATAAACAGGCAGCCCGCCGCGGAGCTCGTTGCTCCGCAGCGGGCTTCTCCCCGGCTTTACCTGCTTTCCTGCAGTCGATCAACCGACACGGTCACTGTATTAACCGGATTATTGCCAACGGTTACCGTCGCCATCCCGTTTGCTTCATCCACGTTCTCGATCCAAACGGAGTCGCCTTCCAGCTTTACGCCAATCGTATCCTTCGATTGGTATATTTGTTTCGCGCGCGTCGCATCCACGTTTTAATTAACCCCTTCCCATTCCGATGTCATCGTATCGGTCGTCGATTCGTCAATTTTGCCGTTGTGAATCGTTACGTTTCCGCCGCCAAGGCCTTCATTTACCATCCGGTCAATGTCCATATCGTAGACCTCGCGTCCTTCATTATTCGGCTCGACCGCTCCGCCATCGATACCTGATATTTGCTTGTCCTCATCCATCGCAGCTTCCTCCTTAACATGGTGACATGGTGGCGAGACGCCTTGACAGAAATATGCCCGAACGGCACGAAATTCATACCGCGGCAACAATCATACTCACTACTCACAGAAGCGGCGACAACAGATGCAGCAGCGATTCCGCCGTTTTCTGTTTGGCTGGCCGACGCGAGAACTCTTCAGCATCCACAGCCACGCTGTCATTTAGATCGTTCATAAAATCTTTCGTCAATCGACCTACGGGATCCGCCCCTTCGATTAAAGCCAGCAGCTCGTAATTGCTGTACAAGCTGCGCATATCCAGATTCGCTGAGCCGATGGACGCGAGCCGCCCGTCAATAATCAAAACTTTGGCATGAATAAAGCCTTTGCCGTATCTGTACACCCGAACACCGGCATCAAGCATGTCCTGGACGTGCGAGAGCGTAGCCAGCAATACGAGCTTGGAATCGCTGATTCCGGGAATAATCATTTTGACGTCTACTCCGCTTCTAGCGGCGATTCTCAAGCTTGCTGCAATGGACGGATCCGGAATGAAATAGGGCGTAACCGCGTAAATCGTTTCCTTTGCTTCCGACATCGCCGCAAACAGAGCTTCCGAAATAACGGCATCGTGAATACCGGGCTTGCCAGGCACCAATACGATCCTGTCATTCCATTCGGCCTCCGGAGCAGGAACTTCATCCCTTGACGTGCTTCCTGCATCCACCCTTATGTTTTCTCCCGTCGCCCTTAACCAATTCTCTTGAAATATGGTCTGCAATTGACGGACGCATTCTCCCTCAAGCTTGAGATGCGTGTCTCGCCAAAACCCAAGCCGGGGATCCAAACCCAAATATTCATCGCCGATATTAATGCCGCCCATAAAGCCGACGGAATTGTCGATAACTACGATTTTGCGGTGATTGCGAAAATTCAACCGTTTCTTCAGCAAAAACTCGCGGGGCGGAGAGAAACAAGCCGACTGTGCGCCGGAACTATGGAGTTTCTGCAGAAAATGTTCAGAGAGATGCAGACTCCCGATTCCGTCATACAACAACTTCACATCAACGCCTTCTCGTGCCTTGCTCGTTAAAGCTTCCAGAAATCTGTTGCCGATCCCGTCGCACCTGACCGTGTAATAATCCAGATGGATGGAGCTGCGGGCATGTTTTATAGCATGCAATATGCTTTCGAACGTTTTTGGTCCATTGGTAAGGACCGTTGCCCGATTTCGTTCAGTGGCTTGGAGTGGAAGCTGGTTACTGATAAAAAATTGAAGCCTGCGGTATTTGATATCATGCTCAGAGTGCATACTGACTTTAATCTCATGACCTGCGCCCGCTTTCTCCGGCCTTCGCCCCATTAACCAATACACCGCCAGCCCCAAATACGGACAAACCATAACGACGAATATCCAAGCCGCCATATGAGACTGCCTTCGATGTTCTAGACACACGATAATTCCAATCTGGGTGCTGTAAGCTAACAAAGCGGCGATTATGATCCATAACCAACTTAACATCTGATCATTTTGCCCCCATTCGCTTATATTGTTCCATCAAAAGGAGCCGTAATATTCGGAGTTCAAATATAAGAACCACTAATTCTTTCTCAAAGCTTGAATGATTAAGCATCCTCTGCCGCAGGCCTTATGATTCTGTTAGAATTAAGTACAAAGCTAATATGCTGCCGTAAAAGGAGATTAGTACGTTATGTTTAAGCGAGTTCCTCTATTTATATTGCACCTGTTTTTTGTCATCGGTATCATATGTAGCGGTTATTTCAGCGATTTCAGTCTCATTCTCGCGAACATTTTATTACTGTCAGGGCTGGTACTTGCGATTGGGATACGACAGAAACTTTATTTATCCCCAATCCACATCCCCATCACTCTATTCGTCATGAGTTATTGGATAAGCTGTTTTTACGCGGTCGATCAAGAGAGCGCGATAATTGAAGCTATTAGAATTACAAGCATACTGCCTCTTTCGCTTCTTCTTGCCATGTTATCTATTAAGGAAAAATGGAATGTCCTCCAATTTGGGCCTTGGACAAGCGCTTCAATGACTGTTATCGGAATCCTTTTTAATCTTTATCGGAATGATCGGTTGGAATCGACGATTCAATACGCCAATTCTTTTGCCATCATCCTGCTGATCAGCATATTGGTAAGTTTGTATCATTATTCAAGCACGAAGTCGAACGTCTCTCTCTCGCTAGTATGTATTAATTCGATCGGCCTGTTGCTTACATACTCTAGATCTGTATGGGTCATTTGGTTACTCGGTGTCGTCACTTTAATAATCATCATTCCGAATTTACGTAATTTGAAATCCATATTGTACATTGTTTTATCTCATTTTTTTGCCCTTGTTTCCGCTATCGTTATCCAAAAAGATATTTTATTTTTTATGAATCGATTAACGAGCATTCACTCATCCGCTCCAGAATTCCAAATTCGATTCGTTTATTGGAAAGATTCCATTGGTATTTTATCGAAATATTGGCTTGGCGGGACAGGCGGGGGTGGATGGGCTGTTTTGCAACACCAGTTCCAGTCCCAGCAATATTTCGTTAAGTTTATACATAATCACTATTTGCAAGTAATAATTGATGTCGGATTGATTGGTGGATTAATGGCGTTGTTATTAATCGGAATGTTCTATTTCCGTTCGTTTTTGTCACTTTCAAATAGTCAAGAGTCGATAACAGATATCAGAGCCCTGTTGTTATTTAGCAGCGTCCTGCTCGTACATGCTGCGTTTGACTTTGATTTGACCTATCCGATTATTATGGCATTTTTCATATGCATTATATTTTCGTTGAATTGGAGCATAAAGGAAATACCTTTAACTTCTCTTTATTCCAAATGCATTACGCTATTTCCGGCAGTTGCTTTGTTCTGCATACTCATTTGGATTGGCACAGGGTATTCAGAGCGAAATGCAGGTGCCAAACTATCAATTGAAGGCCAGTTCTCAGCCGCGGAAGTCCGATTACAACGAGCATCTGAATTTATTCCATGGTCCAGTACGATTTATTACGAGCTGGCCAAAAACCAAGTACGATGGGGGAATGAATCCAAGGATGCGGAAAAATACAATAATGCGAAGACTTTTTTAGATATTGCTTTATCAAAAACACCTGAGCAACAGACTTATAGACGACTGTACGAACAAATGAACAGGCATTAAAGCCCTGAACATGCTTCTATTGTCCTATAAATTTTCATAGTAAATTCACATAACTTTTGTTAACATATGAATGTTCCATACCATACATTAGGAGGATAAACATGTCTAGGAAATTTAGTCGTAAAATGAGCATCTCGATTGCCTTAATCATGTTGCTCAATATGCTGGTACCTGTTTTTAGTTTTGCAGCTACCAGCATGTGGTTTGATTACCGTAATGGGAAAATTAGTGGAGGGATATACACTGCTGATCCCGACTCAGTAACCGTGCAAGCTAAAGATGCCGTTGGCGAATACCATCAATTCACAAGCGGTGTAGTTGGCTCGTATTTTCAATACGACGATGATAATAAAACATACTATTACCTGCATTTTTCAGAGACCATGGACTTCGAACCAGTTGATATTAAATTTACGGAAGGCAGCGATTCGGAGCTTGTTCTTACTAAAGATGAATATGGTTACTATCAAGGTGTAGATGATTCATCCGTATCATTAGACGTTTATCGAATGACAGGGACGCATGAATTTATCAATAAACTCGGGGGATCTTATTTGTCTAAAGGAGATACAATCCTTAGTTTTACACCTGAGACCACTCTTACACCTGATATGATTGGTCACCAATACATTTCAATCAAATTGCCTTATCAATACTTAACAGGTATTTATTCTAAATACGAACCAAGCAACACAAGTGCTTCTGATTTTCAGCTAGTAACAGAAACTGGTAGCGTATCGGCGGAAGAATTATTGCCTCTTCATAATTTTTATGACGATCCCAACTCTGAGTTTAATCGTTTTGCTCTTAAATTCCCTGAACCAATTCAAAAAGGTGTTACATACAAATTAGTTTTATCACCATCAAGCGAAGGCAATGAAATTAAGCTAGCTAGCGCCGGATCCGGTTACCTCGCAGAAGTTCGATACGGGGAGTATTTAACCCACACAACTGCGGACGAAACATTCTATTATTTTTCAGCACAGAATGTTTCCAAATTTCATAATATTACTTTAAAGAACAATGATCCTATTCCGGGGCCGAACCTTGATCCAATAGCTCCTCCGCCAATTGTTCCGACCCCACCTGTAGTTGAGATCGGAACCCAACCAATCAATGCTGAAGAGTTTGACAACGCGCAGAATGGCAAAATATCAGTTCAACTGGAAGACGGGACAAAAAAACTGCAACTTCCCGCCAATACATCATCACTGTTAGGAGATAACGAACTTGTAGTTTATGGCGATGGATTCGCGATCACCTTATCGGCTTCC
This sequence comes from Paenibacillus agaridevorans, assembly GCF_003112455.1. Taxonomy (GTDB): domain Bacteria; phylum Bacillota; class Bacilli; order Paenibacillales; family Paenibacillaceae; genus Pristimantibacillus; species Pristimantibacillus agaridevorans. The sequence continues at coordinate 169,441 of NZ_BDQX01000281.1, read as the reverse complement.
GAGCTGGAAACTCTCTTGTATGAATTATCCGAAGAACAGCTCAAAGACGCTAATATTGAGATAACAATCGAATCTGCGTCGACGTTCGAGAAGAACCGACAAATAAAATCCGCTGTTCTTCCTGCGAATACAAAAGTAAGTACAGCTGGTTCCGCTGTACATTTCAATTTCAACATCAAAACATCAGATGACCAAACCTTGTCTCTGCATGACCTTAACACACCGCTCAGGCTTGCATTAGAGGTTTCAGAGAACGCCAACACCGATCTGGTTGGAGTCTACCTCCTGAACGAGGACGGCGAATTAGAATACTTAGGCAGCGACCTGAACGAGAACGGAGAACTGGTCGTAGATGTATCTAAAACAGGAAAATTACTGGTGCTGGCGTATGATAAAACGTTTGAAGACGTAAAAAAAGAACTATGGGCTCATGACATGATTAAAAAGGTTTCCGCTCTGCATCTCTTCCAAGGAGATGAAAATGGCAATTTCAATCCTTCTGGCAACTTGTCCAGAGCTGAATTTTCAGCCGTATTGAGCAGACTACTTAAGTTGGAAACAAAATCAATCGATTCACCCGCAAGCTTCGAGGATGTGCAAACAAACGATTGGTATTCCGGTTATGTTCAAGCAGTCAAGAACGCAGGTCTGTTGAATGGCGATGCTGAAGGTAATTTTAATCCGAATCAAGACATTACCCGCGAACAAATGGCCGTTGTATTGGGCAGATTGCTTGAGCTAGGCGGATTCAAGAACTCTGAACGCGAGCAGGCCCTTGCCTTCTCAGACAATGAGCAAATTTCGGAATGGGCTGCACATTATATACAATTGGCCGTACAAGCTGGATTGATCAACGGCAAGGACAACGGAAAATTCGATCCTAATGCACTACTGACACGAGCAGAGGCTGCCAAGATTTTCGCATTACTTCATAAATTATAATCGTATTGTACTAACTTCTGGGGAGCCTAATAGGCTCCCTTTTTTGTGTTTTCAATCCCCCCGGTAAATTTTCCAAGCATGTTTTATATCTTCCGGGAATAAATAGTCATAGAACGTTCTGCAAAATGATTACGACGGCCGGAAGGAGTAAACCAGTGACAAGAACGCGGAAGCCAGCATGGTCTTTTGTTGTGATGCGCGGCCCGGACAAGACGGTAAGACAGTTCAAGGTATCCAAACGATCAGTCGTAGCAGCGCCAATGGCCGCAGCCCTTGCCGTGGCAGGTACGGTCGCGGGCTTGCAGTTGAAGGCGGCGTACGAGCTGAGACAATTGGAGTCCGAGCTATCTGACCAGTCTGCCGCATTCACTCAAACGATTGCCGGAATGGATGCCGTCATCGCCGGGAAGGATGAAGCGATCGTCACCTTGCAGCAAGAGATTTTGAAATTGTCGCGACAAACAGAAGATATGAAAATAAAGATGCAAGAGCTGGGCGAGCTCGAAGAGAAGCTGAAGCTTTTCATGGAGAAATACGGCGGCTCTGTGCCGAACACAGCTTCTCCTACAGCCACTGGCAGCAGTAAAACAAGCGCGTCGGGGAAGGATGCCGCCTCATTCCTCCCTTCGTTTTCCGCTTATTCTTCACTTTCAGACAAAGTTGCGCGATCGCCCATCAGATATCCCGTCATAGGAAATTTAGACGGAATCGTTCACCTTGCCAAGAACACCTCCATCGACCTCAAAGCTCTAAGCCGCATGGTCGACGCCATGGAAGAGTCCATGGCGCATACTTTGAAGCAGGCTCAGAATAGACGCATGACAGTAGATGCCTATCCATCTTCCTGGCCCACCCGTTCCAAGCAATTGACGTCCGGCTTCGGATACCGCCGCGATCCGTTTACCGGCCATGCGACTTTCCATGCCGGGATCGACATTGACGGCAAATCCGGCGATACCGTCTTTAGCGCGGCGGAAGGGACCGTATCGGAGACGGGATACGACTCGCAATACGGCAACTACATTATCATCGATCATCTGGGTCATCTCCAGACCGCTTATATGCATCTTCTGGCCATTGACGCGCGTGAGGGCGATACAGTCGTGCGAGGGGAGAAAATCGGACAGCTTGGCTCAAGCGGCAGAAGTACGGGGCCTCACCTGCATTTTCAGATTATGCAGCGAAGCGAGCCAGTGAACCCGCTCAAGTACCTAGCCTCCCGTACGTAACCGTGAGCAGCGGATTCAGGCAGCTTCCATCAATGACGAATGCCGAGGAGGTAATACTTATGTTTAAGGAGAACAAGCGTGTCGTCGCTACGGATACGTTAATCGGACAAGGAACGATCGTCGAAGGCAAGTTGATCAGCGAAGCCAATCTCAGAATCGAGGGCGAATATCGTGGCGATATCGAATGCAAGGGCGATATCATCATCGGGGAGTGCGGAATCGTTCGCTCCAATATTGAAGCTAGAGATATTACGCTTGCGGGAAAGCTCTACGGCGATATCGTGACCAAAGGCCGCCTGATCATTACGGGCACCGGCCAACTGAGCGGAAGCGTTGCGGCACATGCGTTAATTATTCAGGAGGGCGGCCAACTGAGCGGACAGTGCCGAATGGAGCATCCAGCCGAATCCAAACCACGCTCGGGCGCGTCAGAATCCTCCGAAACAGCCAATGCCAAAAAAGATGAGCCCAAAAACAGCGAATCGCACGCCAAGTCCCGCCAAGCGGGCTAATTCATAGCGGGATACTAAAAGCCGTCTCTCGACGGGTTCGATGAAGCGAACTCGTTGAGGACGGCTTTTTTATTGGTTCCCGGATTAATGTTTCTTACGCGGCCACGTCCCGCTTGTTAAACACGTACCAGGTCAACGCGATAAAAATGATATAGTACACGGCTAGTACCGCAAGGGAGAATCCTAACGTCATCCCTTCCCTCATAGAGAAATCACCCAAATATTGCGTAAGATTCAAGTGGATAAAGAGGATGTAGTCGACCCACTTATAGTCCAGCAGCGCCAACAATTGCATAAAGTTATTGACGACGAGCAGAAGGAACAATGCCATGCCGATGGCAAGACCGCTGCTGCGGAATATGGTCGACAACATAAAGGACAACGTCACCGTCACGATCGAAGTAATTAACGTTAGTCCGTAATACTTCAGCAAGTACACGAATGGCGAGTCATCGCTTCCCATCGGCAGAATGCCTCCACCGGCATTCGCCGAATCGTTGCCAATACCGAACATGACCCAATTGACAAGCAATGTGCTGCCGAATAACACGATAGCAAGCGTGACCGCGAACAACATGACCGCTATGTATTTCGATAACAATATTTTGGAGCGCGACCATGGCCTGATAAGCAGAAGTTTGATGGTGCCGGATGTAAATTCCTCGGCCACTGCTCCCGCTGCAACTACAACCGTAAAGATCGTGACCAGGAAGAACAGAATGGAGGACTCCATGAACGCGACTTCCCACATCGATGTTGACGACCGCTCGCCGAAGGCCAACCACAGGGCGGATATAATGATCGTTAAGCCGATCAGGATGCCGAACATAACGTAGGTTCGTACGCGCAAATAAATTTTCATGTTTTCATTGCGAATCAATCCGCCGAAATCACCCAATTTTTTCGCCTCCAGTCACTTCCAAGAATTGATCCTCGAGCGACTTCACGTCCTCTCGAATGCCGTAGACCCGAATACCCGCTTGAACCAATGCGGCGTTAGCGGTAGCAATGCCGTCCCTGTCTCCATAGATGATGACGAAACCGGAATCCGCTTCTTGAGCCTTCTCCGCCAATTCGGCACTCTGTCCCGCTGTCTGAAGCGCCTGAACGGCTTCAGCCGGCCGGTCTACCTGGAACAATACGCGGCGCGCGCTAAGCGCTTGCTCCCCATCCTGAAGCGAACGTACATCGATCAGCCTGCCGTTTTGAATAATGGCGACCCGGTCGCACATGAGCTCCATCTCGGACAGCAAGTGACTCGATACAAACACGGCGATGCCTTCATCCTTGGCTAGCTTGCGCAAATAATCGCGAAGCTCTCTTATGCCGGCAGGATCAAGACCGTTCGTCGGTTCATCCAATATTAGCAGCTTAGGCCTGTGCAGCATCGCTTGCGCAACGCCCAAACGCTGCCGCATGCCAAGCGAATACGTCTTCACCTTGTCGTGAATGCGAGCTTCGAGGCCAACCAGCGCCACTACTTCCCTGACCCGGTGCTCCGTTACGCCCGGCATCATCCTGGCATAATGGACCAGGTTCTGATACCCCGTCAAATATTTGTACATCTCCGGGTTTTCTACGATCGCTCCTACATGTTTAATGGCTCCCTCGAATTCCTTCTCGATGCTTTTGCCGTCGATCAGAATTTCGCCAGACGTAAGCGACATTAGCCCCACCATCATGCGGATCGTTGTTGTTTTACCTGCGCCGTTCGGCCCCAGGAAGCCGAATACTTCGCCGCGCGGCAGGTCCAGCGTCAAGTTGTCGATAATCGTACGTGTTCCAATGCGCTTCGTTACGCCCCGCATCTGGACAATGGTTTCCATCACCGTTATTCGTCCTCCTCTTCATCGCAATCTTGTTTCAATAGTTAGCTTGTTCCAACCATTCCAGTATATACGAAGCAGAAAACGTTTGGTAGCGCCCCCCTTTATCCAAGCGTGTACAAAAAAAACTCGCGGTCAGGTAAATACCCGCCGCGAGCTCCATTCTCTTATTTGCCGCCGGTACGAGCAAGCTCTCGTTTGTTCGCTTCGAAGGCTGCCATGAGAGCTTCTCCGCCTTGAAGACCGGAATCTTCGGCTTTTTGAATTTGCTGAAGCATACGTTTGTAGTCTTTCGGAATAACCTTAACGAACTTCTCGAGGGAAGCTTCCCAATCTCCCAGCACCTTCTCGCCGATAGCGCTGCTAGTGTAGCGTACATGGTTCTCGATCAAGCCGCGAAGCTCCGCGACATCCTGATTTTCCTCCACACGCTCCAGCAGCACCATCTCAACGTTGCAGTTGCTAAAAAATTCGCCTTTGTCGTCATACACGTAGGCTACGCCGCCAGACATGCCGGCGCCGAAGTTGCGGCCCGTGCCGCCCAAAATGACGACTCGACCGCCCGTCATATATTCGCAGCCGTGGTCGCCCACGCCTTCGACAACAACGTCAGCTCCGCTGTTCCGTACCGCGAAGCGTTCGCCTGCAATACCGCGGATATACGCTTGACCACCCGTCGAGCCATACAATGCGGTATTGCCCGTTACGACGTTATCTTCTGCCACAAATGTCGCTTTCGGCGATGGAGCCACAATGATCTTCCCTCCGGAGAGACCTTTGCCAAAGTAGTCGTTCGTGTCGCCTTCAACCGAAAGCGTAATGCCTTTCGGAACGAATGCGCCGAAGCTCTGTCCGGCCGTACCAACGAAGTGGTACCAGATCGTATCTTCCGGCAATCCCTTCGCTCCGTAACGCCTTGTGACCTCGGAGCCCAAAATCGTACCAACGACACGGTTCGTATTAAGAATCGGGAACGTGCCGCGTACAAGCTCGCCGTTCTCCAGCGCCGGCGCAGCGTTCGGAACGAGCTGCTGCATATCAAGCGACAGCTCGAGACCGTGGTTCTGTTCCTGAACATTGTAACGGAACGCCCCTTCCGGGATATCCGCTTCGTACAGGATGCCCGACAAGTCAAGGCCCTTCGCCTTGTAGTGTTCAAGCAGTTGCTTCGTCTCCAGGCGATCTACGCGGCCGACCATCTCCTGGATGGTGCGGAAGCCAAGCTCGGCCATGATCTCGCGCAGTTCCTCCGCGATGAAACGCAGATAATTGACGACATGGGACGGATCGCCCATGAACTTCGCGCGAAGCTCCGGATTTTGGGTCGCCACGCCCACAGGACAAGTATCCAGTTGGCAGACGCGCATCATGATGCAGCCCAATACGATAAGCGGAGCTGTGGAGAAGCCGTATTCCTCGGCGCCCAACAGCACGGCAATCGCAACGTCGCGCCCGTTCATCATCTTGCCGTCGGTCTCGATGACGACGCGGTCGCGCAGCTTGTTCAGCATAAGCGTCTGATGCGTCTCGGCGAGGCCGAGTTCCCACGGAAGACCCGCATGCCGGATGGAACCCATTGGCGAAGCGCCCGTGCCGCCATCATAACCGCTGACCATGATTACGTCCGCGCGGCCCTTGGCAACGCCTGCCGCAATCGTGCCAACTCCGACTTCGGATACGAGTTTGACGTTGATGCGGGCACGCGGATTCGCGTTCTTAAGGTCGTGGATCAGCTCGGCGAGATCCTCGATGGAGTAGATATCGTGATGCGGCGGTGGCGAGATGAGGCCTACGCCTGGCGTAGAGCCGCGAACCTCGGCTACCCAAGGATATACCTTAAGGCCGGGCAGCTGCCCGCCTTCGCCAGGCTTCGCGCCTTGCGCCATCTTGATCTGAATCTCGTCCGCGTTAACCAGATAGTTGCTCGTTACGCCGAAACGACCGGAAGCGACCTGCTTGATGGCGCTGCGACGGGAATCGCCGTTGGCGTCCTTTACGAAACGTGCGGGATCTTCGCCGCCTTCGCCCGTATTGGACTTGCCGCCCAGACGGTTCATCGCGATGGCGAGACTCTCGTGCGCTTCTTTGCTGATGGAACCGAACGACATCGCGCCCGTCTTGAACCGTTTAACGATGGACTCTACGGATTCGACTTCCTCAAGCGGCACGGGCTTGCCGTCCTTCCTGAATTCCAGAAGCGAACGAAGCGTCAGATGTTTTTTGTTCTCGCCTTGGACAAGCGCCGAGAACTTCTTGTAGAGCTTGTAGTCGTTCGCGCGGGATGCCATCTGCAGCGTGTGGATCGTCTGAGGCGTAAAGAGATGATCCTCGCCGTCCTTGCGCCATTGATAGTCGCCGCCGGAATCCAGTTCCTTCTCGGAGCCTTCCTGTTCCGCGAACGCGCGGTTATGATGTTTGAGCGTCTCTTCCGCGATGACATCGAGGCCGATGCCTCCGATGCGGGAAGGCGTCCAGGTGAAGTACTCGTTAATGACGTCCTCGCGCAGGCCAAGCGCTTCGAAGATCTGGGCGCCGCGGTACGACTGAATCGTCGAGATGCCCATCTTGGACAATACTTTAACAACGCCTTTGGTCGCGGCTTTAATGAAGTTCTTTACCGCTTTCTCATGCGATACGCTTCTCAGCATGCCTTGACGGATCATATCGTCCAGCGATTCGAACGCCAGATACGGGTTCACGACATTAACGCCGTAGCCCAGCAGCAGAGCGAAGTGATGCACTTCGCGAGGCTCGCCGGATTCCAGCAAAATCGCAACCTTCGTACGGGTGCCTTGGCGGATCAAGTGATGATGCAGCCCCGATACGGCAAGCAGCGCCGGGATAGCCGCATTCTCCTTGTCGACGCCGCGGTCGGACAAAATAAGGACATTATGGCCTTTGTCGATGACGCGATCCGCCGCTTCGCACAACGTATTCATCGCGGAACGAAGGCCCACTTCTCCCTCGCTGGCGGTAAAGAAGATCGGAAGAGTGATCGACTTGAAACCAGGGCGGCGCACATGGCGCAGCTTGGCGAATTGCTCGTTGGACAAAATCGGAGTGTCCAGCTTGATATGACGGCAGCTCTCCGGCTCCGGATTCAGCAGGTTGCGCTCCGGTCCGATCGTCGTGCTCGTCGAAGTGATGATCTCTTCGCGGATGGCGTCGATCGGCGGGTTCGTGACTTGTGCGAACAGCTGCTTGAAGTAGTTATACAGGCGCTGTGGACGTTCCGACAGTACAGCCAGCGGAGCGTCATAACCCATGGAAGCGATCGGCTCCTGGCCGCTGCCCGCCATCGGCTCCAGCACTTTGCGAATATCCTCGAACGTATAGCCGAATGCCTGTTGACGTTGCTGGACCGTATCATGGCTCGGCTCCGGAACCTCGGGCGCTTCCGGCAGATCGTCCAAGCCCACAAGATGCTCATCCAGCCATTCGCGATAGGGATGCTCAGCCACGATGGATGCCTTGACTTCTTCGTCGGAAATAATGCGGCCTTGCTCCGTGTCGACAAGCAGCATCCGGCCCGGGCGCAAGCGATCCTTGTAAAGGATATCCTCCGCCGGAATTTCGACGACTCCGGCTTCGGAGCCCAAAATGATATGGTCGTCCTTCGTTACGTAATAACGCGCAGGACGAAGACCGTTGCGGTCGAGTACGGCGCCGATTTGCGTGCCATCCGTGAAACCCATCGCCGCCGGCCCGTCCCAGGGCTCCATAAGCGTGCTGTGGTATTCGTAGAACGCCTTGCGGTCAGGGTCCATGCTGTCGTTGCCGGACCAAGGCTCCGGCACCATCATCATCGCGACATGCGGCAGCGAGCGGCCGGACAGATGCAGAAATTCCAGCGTATTGTCGAACATGGCCGTGTCGGATCCGTCCGGGTTGATGATTGGTTTGATCTTCTCCAGATCGTCGCCGAACAGCTCGCTCGCGAACAGCGTTTGGCGGGCATGCATCCAGTTGACGTTGCCGCGAAGCGTATTGATCTCGCCGTTGTGGATGAGGTAATGGAACGGATGCGCCCGCTCCCAGCTCGGAAATGTATTCGTACTAAAACGGGAATGCACTAAAGCCATGGCGGAAACAACCGATTCGTCATTTAATTCCATGTAGAACGAACGGACCTGCTCCGTTGTCAACATCCCTTTGTATACGATCTTCTTGGAAGAGAGGCTGGAGAAATAGAACATGTTGCCCCCGTCCTTGCCCGCATAACGGATCGCGAGCTCAGCCCGCTTACGGATCACGTAGAGCTTGCGCTCGAAAGCAAGCGTCTCGGAGAGAGAAGCATTTTTGCCGATGAACAGTTGACGGACAAACGGCTTGACGGCCAGCGCGGATTCGCCCAGCTTTTCGTCATTTGTAGGAACCGTGCGCCATCCGATCAACGTCTGGTCTTCCTCGGCGATAATGCCTTCCACTTCTCTCTCGATAGCGGCGCGTTCCGTCTCGTCATGCGGCATAAAGATCATGCCTACGGCATAGTCGCCTTCCGCTGGAAGGGCGACGCCCTGCTTCTCAAGCTCGGCGGAGAAGAATGCATGCGGGATTTGAAGCAGGATGCCCGCTCCGTCCCCCGTGTTCGGTTCGCTTCCCTGACCTCCGCGATGCTCCATGTTCTCGAGCAGATGCAGCGCCTGGCGAATGACCCTATGCGATTTGACCCCTTTGATGCTGGCTACGAAGCCCATTCCGCATGCGTCTTTCTCGAATTGCGGGTCATATAATCCTTGCTTAGGCGGCAATCCCAAAGTACTTTCTTTCATTGTAGTCTGCAACCTCTCTATCAGAAGATTTTTGGATAAGCGTATAATGGAGAGAAAAAACGCGGTTCGATCACTTATTAGCTTCATTTTTGGCTTGGATTATCATAGAATGGTAGGGGACGAGGCTCAACCGCCTGCTCCTTTCCATCCGGTTGCCATATACCGTTACTAAGCGATTATTCTATGATTTTAACATCAGGGCAAATGGGAAGCAATTTAATAATTCTATTAGTACAAAGAAGTTATCAGTTAGTGCAAGTTCAAAAAAAGTCAGGTTTTCAGACCTTTTGAACAAGCTCAGTCAGGACGGCTTTCGTCGAATTCCATTTTATCAAAAGGACGTGGACAGATTGTATAGTAAATTCAGGAACATGCTCAAAATGACCGCGCTTGGCGCGGCATCGGCAGCCTTGCTGGTGCAGGCGGGTTCGGCGTTCGCCGCTCCGGCATCGGCAGGAAGCGCAGCTTCGTACGACATCGTCGTGCTCGGGGATTCCATCGCCGCAGGATACCAGGCGGGCTTCACGGAGCAGTCCGTGCCTTACGGCTTTGCCGAGCATGTTTTCGAACAGGCGCTGTTTCAAGGCTTGCGGGCCGAGTATGTCAATTACGGCGTTTTGGGTCTGAGGACGGAGGGATTGGCCAATTGGCTGGAAGCCGCTATCGCGGGAGAGAAAGTAACGGAAGCGGATGTGCAGGCGGGTTTGAGCGACAAGGACCCTAGGGCCAAACAGATGTTAGCCGAAATGACTGACACGCTTGCCGGGGATATTCGGGATGCCGAGACGGTGCTGATCTCGATTGGCGGGAACGATTTTCTTGGTTTTGTTAACGAGCTTGGCTTAACGACGAACGTCGATGCGCTTTCGGCAGGAGACAAAACCGCGTTGCAGGACAAGCTGGATGCGCTCATCAATAATTACACGACACAACTGGATGACATCCTCGGCATGATCGGCGAGCTGCAGCCGAAAGCAGAGGTCGTTATCGCGAACCAATATTTGCCGCTCCCCGTTCTTAAGCTGCCGAATGGAGAAACGACTTACCCCAAGGTGGCAAAGTCCGCAGCTTTGTTCCTGAAGGACGGACAATCCAATCTGAACGCGCGGTTAGGCGAGGTGGTCAAAGCTCACGGGAACAAGGGGCTTTCCATTAAAATAAGCGATGCCGCGGCAGTGATCGAAAAAAGCATTCTTACACTGACGTCAATTAGCGATGGCGACATCCATCCCAAAGCGGCTGGTTATGCCGCGCTCGGCAAGGCTTATTCCGAGCAGCTGTGGGGCGAATACAAGACGGTGCTCCCTCGCGCTGCCGGCGTCCCGATATCGGTCGTCGTAAACGGCGAGGAAATCGTCTCGAAATACGCTCCGGTTATCCAAAAAGGACGGACCTATCTTGCGGTCCGCGACATTACGGACGCCATGGGCGCCGAGCTCAAGTGGGACGCCGCTACAGCGACCGCAACCGTATCGCTGGACGGACGCACAGTCGATATTACGGTCGGCGCCGCGACAATCCGCGTAAACGGGGAAACCGTTCCGCTAAATGCCGAGCCCGCCTATCTGCAGCAATTCCCGGGCGAGAAGAAAACGTATCTCCCGCTCGCCGCGCTGTCCGAAGGACTCGGCTTCCAGGTCGAATACCGCCACGAACAGAAAATCGCATTTATTAATAAATAAATTAATCTTTATCGAGGCCACCCGGTGACGAGTGACCTCCAGCTTTGCAAAGCAAAGCCGCTTCGGAAGAAGCGGACCATTGAACATCCATTAAAGCTTGTAATCCTTTTCGAGCTGCCGGATCGATTCCAGCGCCTTGGCCGTCCAGCGATTAAGACGGTCAAGGCTTTGGATCGACTGCGCTACCGCCGCTTTCAACGATTCGGTATAATCCGGCACTTCGCCGGAGAACGGCTCGAGATCGCGAAGCAGCACCTTTGTTTTCTCCGTGTAACTTAGAGCGCGGCGCTCGTGAAACATGGCGACGTCGGGATTATACGGCTGGTGCAGATCTCCCTGATCGGGATGCTCCAATACCGCCAGTACCTTAACCAGCGCTCGCGGACCGTCCAGCTCTAACAGCTCGGCCGCGTAACGCCCGGATCTAACCTCCGCCTTTACGATATCTCCAATCCGATATTCCTTTGCTTCTTTGTTCATCATCATGTTCTCCCCACTCCTTTCACCTTGTATGGTAAAATAACTTGTATTTTTAAACAAGCTTCATATACATGCTTGTATTAACCTGACACCAGAAGTAATATGGAAATAGAAAAGTGGGTGAGGATATGCGCAAGAAGAGAGTGCTTCTGCTTTCGGAAGGCTTTGGGTCAGGCCATACGCAAGCAGCATACGCGCTCGCTGTTGGGCTAAAACAGCTATGCCCTAGCATCTCCGCCAGGGTAATCGAATTAGGGAAATTTTTAAATCCCGTCATAGGGCCATGGATCGTTTCCGCCTATCGCAAGACGGTAAGCAGCCAGCCCAAGATGGTTGGTCTCATGTATCGCAGCAATTACAAGAAGCCGACGAACCGCTTCGCTCAGCTTGCTCTGCATCGCATGTTTTATACGCAGACCTCGCAAGTTATCGCACAGTTGAAGCCCGACTTGATTATATGCACCCATCCCGTGCCGAACACTGTCGTAGCTAGACTTAAGCGCTTAGGGCTCGACATGCCACTATATACGCTCATTACGGATTACGATGCCCACGGCTCCTGGGTCAACCGGGAAGTGAACCAGTACCTCGTATCCACTTCCCAAGTGAAGCAAAGGTTGATCGAGAAAGGGGTCGAGCCGGAGCGTGTCAACGTAACGGGAATACCGGTGCACCCGAGCTTTTGGAAGCAGCATGACCGAGCGGAGGTCAGACGCGAATTCGACCTGCGCGACATGCCGACCGTACTGATCATGGGCGGAGGCTGGGGAATTCTCTACGAGGACAACGCCCTCTCCTATATGACCAAGTGGCGCGAAACGACACAGCTTATTTTCTGCGTCGGCTCCAACGAGAAGATGAAGGAGAAAATGCTTGCGGACCCTATGTTCCAGCATCCCAACATCCGGATTACGGGCTTCACGCGCGAAGTGAGCAAGCTGATGGACGCAGCCGATCTGCTGGTCACCAAGCCGGGAGGCATGACATGCACCGAAGGAATGAGCAAGGCGCTGCCGATGCTGTTCTACGAGCCGATCCCGGGACAGGAAGAGGAAAACTGCGAATATTTCATTAATAACGGATTCGGCGAAATGCTGGACTCCAACGATACCGTCGACAGATGGTTCAAGCTGATCCACGACCGCGAGCAATCCAGCCGCTTCCGCAAGCTTCTGATCGAGAAGCGCGATGAACAATACGATGCTATAAAATGTCCAAATGCCGTTCTGCAACAGATGCAGTAACGGCATTATTTTTCCATAAGCAAGGGCAGATTAAGATGCAAGAGACCAATTCGACGAGGAGTTGATGGAACATGCATACGCCAATGACTGACGGGAAAACCATTATACTAAGACTGGAAATCGATACGGACGTCGCGCAGTTCGGCAAAGCCGCTACCGCTATCGAGCAAGTCAACGGCGACATCGTCGCAATCGACGTCATACATACCGACAGGAACAAAAGCGTGCGCGACCTCACGGTAAAAATAACGGAGCAAGGCGCATCCGAACGGCTGACGGAGGCTCTTCAGCATGTAAAAGGAGTACGCCTGCTCCATGTCTCCGACCGTACGTTCCTGCTTCATCTGGGCGGCAAAATAACGATACAGCCCAAGACGCCGATTCAGAACCGCGACGATCTGTCCCGCGTCTATACGCCGGATGTTGCCCGCGTATGCGAAGCGATCCGGCAGGAGCCTGCCAAGGCGCATACGCTAACGATAAAGCGCAATACGGTAGCCGTCGTCTCCGACGGGAGCGCCGTTCTGGGGCTGGGCAATATCGGTCCCTACGCGGCGATGCCGGTCATGGAAGGCAAGGCGATGCTGTTCAAGCAGTTCGCCGATGTGGATGCCTTTCCCATCTGCCTTGACACGCAGGATACGGAAGCTGTCATCGCCGCGGTCAAGGCGCTTGCCCCTGCTTTTGGCGGCATTAATCTGGAGGATATCTCCGCTCCGCGCTGCTTTGAGATTGAACAGAGGCTGCGCGATGAGCTGGATATTCCGGTCTTTCACGACGATCAGCACGGCACCGCCGTTGTCTTGTACGCGGGACTGCTGAATGCGCTCAAGCTGACAGGCCGCTCGTTGTCCGAGGCGAGGATCGTTGTCTGCGGCATCGGCGCGGCGGGCACCGCCTGCACAAAGATGCTGCTGGCCGGCGGCGCCCGTCATGTCGTCGGGGTTGACCGGGCTGGCATTTTGAATGCGGACGAGCAATATGACAACGCGACATGGCAATGGTACGCGGAAAACACGAATGCCGAACGCTGCAAAGGCGGGCTGGCAGAAGCGCTTGCGGGAGCGGATGTGTTTATCGGCGTCTCCGCAGGCAAGCTTTTGAGCAGGGAGCATATTTTGAGCATGGCGCCGGAGCCTATCGTCTTTGCTATGGCCAATCCGGAGCCCGAGATCAGACCGGAGCTAGTCGAAGATATCGTTGGCGTATTCGCGACGGGCAGATCGGATTATCCAAACCAGATCAACAACGTGCTTTGCTTTCCCGGCATCTTCCGCGGAGCGCTGGACAGCCGCTCGACGGTCATCAACGAAGAGATGAAGCTCGCTGCAGCGGAAGCGATTGCCTCCGTAATAGGCGAGGACGAGCTTAACCGGCTATATATCATTCCGAGCGTATTCAACAACAAGGTCGTCGAAGAGGTTCGCCGCCGGGTAAGCGCAGCGGCCCGGAAGAGCGGCGTCTCGCGACGCAATCT
>NZ_BDQX01000281.1:147080-155199 GCF_003112455.1 Paenibacillus agaridevorans | reverse complement strand
TCGCCGAGCTCGGCGCGTAGAGCTCGGTGCGTAAAGCTCGGCGCGTAGAGCTCGGCGCGTAGAGCTCGGCGCGTAGTTGGGCTGCCATTCACCCTTACGGGCGAATGGCAGCTCCTAAAGCATACGGTCTCCCGTCCCGTCTAACGGACAAACAAGTCGCTATTCTTCGATTTCTGAAGGTTTCTAAAATCTAACGGACACAGGCGACTTTATTTGCATCCTCCCAACGCCAATTTGACTGATAGCGACCAAATAACGTCTCTCTTGTCTGTTAAAGTTTGTTTGGGACAAAAAACGGACAAATAGCGTCGCTGGTGTCTGTTAGATTTTTCGAATAACCTAGAGTGTCGCTCATCGCTCATAACTCATCGCTCATCTTGCCTGTCTGTTCTATCACCTTACTCTCGATTAAGTGGAAAAACGCCCACTATTGCCTCCGTCTACGTCCTTGCTTGCGCTTTAGAGGGAAATCCTACCTCTAATACAGGTCGAATCGCTGAGTTCGGGCAGAATTCACTAAAAGAAAGGGAGTTTTTCCCTTTAAATCGAATGGACAGCCCGTTTTATTCAGATTAAAGGGAGCTTTTCCCTCTAGTTTCCGATGCAGGTATATGACTGACCACCCCTCACACTTGCTGCGACAGTGCGGATAACCCGATCGAATTCTCTCGTGGAAGAGCAATCGCGCTGTGATCAAACCTCTAACCGTGTTATTCAAGGATGAGCAACCTCCAGCTTTGCAAAGCAAAGCCGCTTCGGAAGCTTGAGGCAGGTTTAATCGCCAATAAGAAATCCGTTTTCGAGAACCGAAAACTTTTACTTCCTTATGTGGTGAAAATAGGGGCTGCCCCAAAAGTCAATTTGTGATTTTTCGAGCTCCACGTCAAATCGAATTTTTTCAAGAAAAAGGACCTCAACCCCCACTTTACAGTGGAATTCGAGGTCCTTTTACGCATAAATCGGAACGTTCCCATATCATTCAAAACACTTTCTGGGACAACCCCTTAATAATCTCTCACTAGCTGCTGCGTATAGGCGACTTGATGCCCTCCGTTCTTCTGCGGCTTAACATGACGGTCAGACCGGCAAACATCATAATCACGCCTGTAGCGACGAAGATCCAGTTCAAACCCAGGAATAACCCGAGCAGACCTCCCAACAGCGGCCCAAGCATGGAACCGAATTGGTTCGCGCTCGCTGTCAGTCCGAAGGAACGACCTCGGAATTGTTCGTCGGTGTTCTGCACCATAAGCGTATTGACGATAGGCACGACGCCCGCCATAAAAAGGCCGAACAGAAATTGCACAGCGGCGAATACCCAAAGCACTTCCACGAAATACTGCATGCAGACGACCGTGCCCGCTGTAAGCAAACAGAACACGAGAATGCGATAATAGCCCTTTCTCTCGCCTAATCTGCCCCATACGGGAGAAGCGATAATACCCGCTACACCGATCAAGGACAAGACCAGACCGGCAGACAACATCGCTCCCTTTTCTCCGCCAAGATCCGCGATATGAAGGGCAAGCTGAGGCTGTATCATATTGATGGACAACTGGAACACGACAAGCACGAGCAGCATGCCCATAAGTCCCTTGTTCCGGAACGCCATCCGATAAGTGTAAGGCTCCAGTTTCTTAACCCCTGAGCCCTCCGAAGGTTTAGCCGCAGGCGAGTTGCCTTCCTTAACCCAAAAGATGACCGCGACGCTCGCTGCCAAAATAATGAGGGATGCCGCGATAAAAGAGTGGCGAATGCCGAACAGCTCCGCCAGCGTACCGCCGAACAGCGGCCCTAAAATGCCGCCTGTCATCGTCCCTGCCTGCATCAGGCCAAGGCTGGAGCCAAGTTTCTCCTTTGGCGCGATCGATGCGACAATCGACATGGACGCCGGCACGAACCCGCCCACGAAACCTTGCATCATCCGAACGCCGACCAATTGCCACGGCGTCTCCACAAAGGCGAACAACGCATAAATGGCCGCCAGACTGACGCCCGCCCGAATAACCATTTTGCGCTTGCCGTATTTGTCGGCCATCATGCCCCACAGCGGAGCCATCACGGCCCCCATCAGGAAGGCCGAGGAGTGAACGATACCCGCCCACAAGTTGACCGAGCTCTTGTCTACTCCGAGATCGAAGAGGAACAACGGCAAAAAAGGGATCGACATCGTATAGCTGGAGCTGCAGAACAACACGCCAAACCACAAAATCCACATTGTACGTTTCCACGGTTCTAAAGTCATAAGCTGTTATTGTTCTCCTCTCTCCACACGTGAAATCAAATAAAACTTGTCCGCAGCCGATTTACAATACTTCAACTATACGCGTGTCGACGCCTTACTTCAAAACCGAATTAAGCAGGAATTGCAAGAAAAACCCGCTTCCATAGCCGAAGAAGGCTGATTATCGAAGTATTCGCATAAAATAAATTGAAACCAACTGCCAGTGTTCCACGTATCACCGAAGTGTTCCTGTGTGTTATACTGAACAGGCAGCCCAAGGTGAAACGACGTCGCCGAAGCGATGCGTTTCAATCCATACAAAGGAGCCTACTTCATGTTTCAAGCCGTCATTGATTTTCTGGAAGACTACGGCCCCTGGGGATTATTCGTTCATTCCTTTCTGGATGCGGTGATCTTTCCGATCCCTGCCTTTTTCCTTCAAGTATCTTTAAGCATTCTTAATCCTTCCAACGCATTGTGGCTCGCTACCTTCGGATACATCGCATGTCTGCTCGGTACGCCGGTAGGTTATCTTATCGGCAAGGTCATGGGCAAATCCGTTCTGTATCGCTTCCTGAAAACGGAGTGGATCGATGCTGCAACTTCCCGATTTCAAAAAAACGGAGAAGCTGCCATCCTTATCGGTTCATTTACCCCTATTCCGTTCAAAGTATTCACGATTCTATCGGGATGCCTGAACTTCCCGTTATGGCGTCTGATCGGATATGCTGCCCTGGGAAGAGCCGTCAAGTTCTATGCCGTTGGCGCGTTGTTCTACTTTTACGGCCGTGCCGCGGAATCAATGGTTAAGGATGTATCGTTGTATATCTTCATCGGCGGCGTTCCGCTGATTGCACTCTTTTTGTTCATTCGAAGCCGTATCCGCAAGCGGAAGGAAGCAGCAACTGCTGCCGCGGAACCATCCGAGCAAGCAACCGTTAAGACCAAGGCCGTCGCAAGCACATCCGACAGTACCGATCTGGGAAGCCAATTGTAATGGCAAAAAGCTATCCGAATTCCGCTCTCAATATCGAGCGGAATCGCGGATAGCTTTTTTTTAAGCAAATCTATAATTACTAATTCTGCTTGCAGAAGCTTGTCCCTTTACAGTGCGCTTCCGCCATACAGGAACCGATATTCCCAATGCGTGCCCATGATATCGTTCGTTCTGACGCCGCCGCTTTCTTTGGAATAGGTATGCAGAACTTTGCCGTTGCCGAGGTAGATGGCTACGTGCGTGATCCTCTGACTCGACTTGTTTACGCCGCTGTACGACGATTTGCTGCTGCCCTTGTAGGACATGAAGAACATAAGATCTCCGCGCTTTAGCTGGCTGATGCTGGTGACGGCATTGCCTTTGTTTTTCACATACGTGCCTTGCTGACGCGAATCGGCTGGAAGCGTTACGCCGAGAGCCTGCTTGAAAATATGCTTCGTGAAGTCCGAGCAGTCGAACGTTGCCGTCGTGTTGCGATTAGAGCCGAATTCGTACGGCGTTCCCAGATATTTCATCCCCGTCGCGATCATCTTCTCGACGGAAGTATTCGTTGCTCCTTCCTGGGAAACCGAATCGCCTCCCGTGGAGCCTCCGCTGCCGCCGGTTTCCTTGTCGGCACCCGAACCCGTGCTTGGCTTGCCATTAACCGTAATATATTGAGACTGCGAGGAGACATATCCTCTCACGCCATTAGAGTCCATAACCTCGTACCAGCCGCTGCTTGGCTGGGAGATCACCTTCACTTCCTCGCCAGTCTTTAGATAACGGACTCGCGTATACGAGGTTCCCGGTCCTTTGCGGAACGATACCGATTTTTGGATAACGCCTGTCAGTGTAGCTAGCGCCGGAGTATCCGTCCCCGTTCCCGATTCTGTACCGCCGCTCGACGCATTCGAGCCAAGTTCCGTATATTTCGATGATGATGAAATATAACCCGTCTTGCCATTCGTATCGCTGACTTTGTACCAGCTGCCCGACTTCTCCAGAATGGATACTTGTTCGCCTTTCTTAAGCATCCGAATGACCGAAGCCGTGCTGGATGGGCCGGACCGCATGTTTACTCCCCATATAACTTCTGCAGATTGCGCTGCATGCGCGACCGGTGCCGGCAACGCAGCCACAGACCCGAATAACAACGCGGCGGACAATGTTGCAGTAACGACTTTATATTTGACTGATGTGTTCAAAATTGTTACGCCTCCTCTGGTTTCTTGGATGAACAATGCCTTGTTTGGCGCCCACAATCATTGTAAGTTGGCACTCGCAGGACAGGCATCGTCCCAAGTTCCTAAAAGGCGGGGTCCCGGCATGGGCGCAGCGCATTACCCTTTTTTGCTAAGAAAAAATTAATAAAAGGCATCCCCGCCCATGGGGATGCCTTCCTTGGAAATGGATGTATAACGTCTCGTCCTTACAGCCGCTTCAAGGGCGGCACTGTGAATAACCTCATAAAACATTAGGACCTTCTCATAAGGTTGCTAGGACTTTAGAATCATTTTTTGTCGATTGACCAGAGGCATGGTCTTAATTACCAATAGGACTCTCGAGCGGCTCGACATGGACATGCACGCTTAAAATGTTGTGCTTTCGTCCCAATCTGTGCTCGATCTCGTCGCAAATACGGTGGCTTTCGATGAGCGTCAGCTCCGGATCCACCTGTACAATGACGTCGACAAGCACGTTGCTGCCATGAATGCGCGCCTTGATGTCCTTAATGGTCTGGACGCCCTTCGTGCGGGCTATCGTCGTCCGCAAGGTATGCAGCTCCTTCTCGTCGAAGCCGTCCGTCAGCGCATGCGTAGAGCTATAGAAGATGCTCCAGGCCGTCTTGCAAATGATGAGTCCCACGGCAATCGCTGCGACCGGATCCATCCAAGGCATGCCGAACTGCGATGCAATGATGCCTACGGCCGCACCGATACTTACGAGAGCATCGGACAAGTTATCCTTGGCGGCAGCCAGCAGCGCCATATTGTTGATCCGCTTCGCGAGCCTGCTGTTGTACATGTAAACCGCGCCCATGCATACGGCAGAGAACAAGGCTACCCATGCCGTTATCAGATTAGGCGTCTCCTCATGCCCTTCGAACAACGATTGGCCCGCCGTGATAAGCACCTGCAAACCTACGCTTGCCATAATAAACGAGGCGACCAGCGCCGCGATCGTCTCCGCCCGGAAGTGTCCGTATGGATGATCTTTGTCCGGCGGCTTCTGCGAGATCCGCAGGCCGATCAGGACCGCCACCGATGCCACGATGTCCGTCAGGTTGTTAAACCCGTCCGCGACAAGGGCGCCGGATATGTACCAATAACCCGCTCCAAGCTTCAATGCCGTCAGAGCAAGATAAGCGCCGATACTGACCCAGGCACCTTTCTCGCCTTGTTTGATTTCATCATACTGATTCAACTTTCAAGCCCTCCTGCCACTCTGCTATCGCTTGTTACCATTATCTCTCTAATATCTAACGGTTATCATACCCGACGTATATCGTGTGGGTCTAGAGAAACAGTGTTGACCAGATGCGCGCTTTTATGCACGAGGGCAACACACTTGGCTTGGACCACATGGCTTTTGACAAACAACAAGCCGCCCGGAGATCGCTCCGAAGCGGCTTGGTCGAAACCTATTATTCTAGACCGAATACATACGTTCGCGCAGTTCTTTGATTTCCGCGCTCTCGAGATACTCGTCATACGTCGTCATTCTGTCAATGATGCCGTTAGGCGTAATCTCGATAATGCGGTTGGCTACCGTCTGAACGAACTGATGGTCATGGGACGTGAACAGAATCGTGCAGTCCGTATCGATCAGGCCGTTATTGAGCGCCGTGATGGATTCCAAGTCCAAGTGGTTGGTAGGCTCGTCGAGAATAAAGACGTTGGCGCCTTCCAGCATCATCTTGGACAACATGCAGCGGACCTTTTCGCCTCCGGACAATACGCTGGCTTTTTTCATGGCTTCGTCGCCGGAAAACAGCATGCGGCCCAGGAAGCCGCGTAGGAACGTCTCGTCCGGATCCTTGGAATATTGGCGAAGCCATTCGACCAGGTTCATGTCCACGCCCTCGAAATACTTCGAGTTGTCCTTAGGGAAGTAGGCGCGGGTCGTCGTTACGCCCCACGAGTAAGAGCCTGCATCAGGCTCCAGTTCGCCCGCGATCAATTGGAAGAACGTAGTCTTCGGCGTGCCGTTTGGCCCTACGAATGCGATTTTGTCGCCTTTGTTGATTGCAATCGTCATGTTGTCGATGACCTTTTCGCCTTCGATCGTTTTGGTCAAGCCGTCCACGAGCAGCAGTTGCTTGCCTGCTTCGCGCTCGCCCTTGAACAGGATGAACGGATATTTCCGATTCGACGGACGAATGTCGTCGAGCGTGATCTTGTCGAGCAATTTTTTACGGGAAGTCGCTTGCTTCGACTTGGATTTGTTGGCGCTAAAACGTTGAATAAACGCTTGCAGCTCCTTGATCTTGTCTTCCTTCTTTTTGTTCTCGGAGCGCTGCAGGGACAGCGCCAATTGGCTGGACTCGTACCAGAAGTCGTAGTTGCCTACGTACATCTGGATTTTGCCGAAGTCGATGTCGGCGATATGCGTACATACCGTGTTCAGGAAGTGACGGTCATGGCTGACCACGATTACGGTGCCTTCGTAGCGCGAAAGGAAATCTTCCAGCCAACGGATGGATTCGATGTCCAGATGGTTGGTAGGCTCATCGAGCAGCAGAATCTGCGGCGATCCGAACAACGCTTGCGCCAGCAAGACGCGGACCTTCTCGTTGCCGTCCAGCTCCGACATCAGCTTGTCGTGCAGCTCGGTCGTAATGCCGAGGCCGTTAAGCATCTCGGCGGCTTCGGATTCCGCTTCCCAGCCGTTCATCTCCGCGAATTCGGCTTCCAGCTCGCCCGCGCGCATGCCGTCTTCGTCCGTAAAGTCCGCTTTGGCATACAGTGCGTCTTTCTCCTTCATGACTTCATAGAGCTTCTTATGGCCCATGACGACCGTCTCAAGCACTTTAAAGCTATCGTATTCGTAATGGTTCTGCTTGAGGACCGCCAGCCGCTCGCCTGGCGTAATATGAACTTCGCCGGAGGACTGTTCCACTTCGCCCGACAGAATCTTCAGGAAAGTCGACTTGCCCGCGCCGTTAGCGCCGATCAAGCCATAGCAGTTGCCCGGCGTAAACTTAATAGTAACGTCTTCAAAAAGCGGTCGCTTCCCGAAACGAAGCGTAATGCCACTTGTACTAATCATTTCTCCAATCCCATCCTTTACACATTATGCTCGCACTATTATAGCATAGTCTGTACTGGAAACGAACGCACAAATGACAGAAACCTCCCCGCCGTTCGAAGTTTACTTCCGCTCGCCGTTCCCGGCAAGCTTCCATGTCTCTCCGTGCGGAAGGACGATGATGCGGTTTTCCTCCAGCTTGCGTCTGCAGCGCTCCGCCTCCAGCCGCTCCAGCGCTTCCAGCGGCGTATCGTCCGCGAGCTTGAACGCGCCGTAATGCATGGGTACGAACCAGCGGGCTCCGGTATCCTCGAAGGCTTGCAGCGCTTCTTCCGGCGTAACATGCTGCGGTCCCATAAACCATTCCGGCTCGTACGCGCCGATTGGCATCAAGGCCACGTCGATGTCAAAGCGGCGGCCGATTTCCTTGAAGCCGGCAAAGTAGCCGCTGTCGCCTGCAAAGTAGATCGTCGGCGCATCGCATACCATCGGTCTGCCGTCGCAAACCGTCATCTCATCCGCCGAATAGCCCGCGGCGATCTCACGCCGCATGATCTCCGACTCGCAAGACGACGCACCGCCTGTGCCATGAAGCGCCACTTTCCTGGAAGTTCCATCCGGCCTCAACAAGCCCGGTCCCGAATCCGCCCCGCTTTTCTGAATAATCC
>NZ_BDQX01000281.1:142769-147011 GCF_003112455.1 Paenibacillus agaridevorans | reverse complement strand
TAATCCAGCCGCCCCAATGCGAGCTGTTCGTATCCCATGGGTTGCGGCGGGTCCAGTGCTGGGACGGAACGAACGTAAAAGTCGTTTCGCCGATTCTCGCCGACTCCCACCAATGCAGCTCCTTTACGCGCGAGAACCCCTTGAACCGCAGCTTGGAGCTGAGTCCGGCAGGAACAATAATTTGTTTGGCCCCGCTCAGTCTGCGAATCGAGCCGATATTAAGATGATCGTAATGAGAATGCGAGATCAAGATAACGTCGATAGGCGGCACCTGATCGATGGGGATGCCCGGCGGGGCAAGACGTTTCTGGAACGCCATTTTCCCAGCCCATACGGGATCCGTCATAATATTAAGACCTTCGATTTGGATAAGGAAGGTGGAATGTCCGACCCAGGTAATCGTGGGCAGCTCCGTATTTCCTTTCAGAAACTCGATATCGGGTTCCACGTTCGGCACTTGATACGAATAATCCTTGTGCTTTATCTTCCTGATTCTTTCCTGTCTCCACCTGTTGAATTGCTTATATGAGTTTTGCTGCACGACTTTATTCTGATTAGAGAAACGCCTGATACGCACACTGCTGCCTCCTCCCTTGCTTCTGTCTTATCAATAAGATACCAAGGGCGGGGCATGGTTTGCAAATAAAGCTTTCTTCATAACAAGCCCAATTTAAGTCGGTATTCCATGCAATTTTTAGAAAATCGATGCCATGCGTGGTATAGTAGGAGGAAAGGAGGTACGCATTTATGAAACTATTGTCGATAGAACCGACGCCAAGCCCAAACTCCATGAAGCTCAATGTAGACGAGTCGCTGGCGCGCGGAAGAAGATTAACATATACCGTCAAGGAGGCGGATGCCGCGCCTCATCCCTATAACGAACTGCTGCGGATTGACGGGGTGCGCGGCGTGTTCCGCACGGCCGACTTTATTGCGCTCGACAGAAAGCCGGGCGCCGACTGGGCCCGAATATTAGGCGAAGCCCGCGAGCTGCTGCAAGGCGACGGCATCCCGGCTGACGGGACCGATACAAGCAAAGGCATGGGCTCCGGGTACGGCGAAGCTCAAGTGCTGGTTCAGATGTACAGAGGCATTCCTATGCAAGTACGAGTGCGGATGAACGACGGAGAGACGCGTTCGGCGCTTCCCGATAAATTCGGAGAAGCGGTAGGCCGGGCGGCGGGCTCCTCCATGATCCGCGAACGGATGCTGGAGGAATTCGGCGTCAGGTACGGCGAGCCCGAAGAGATAGCCGCGGAGATTGTGCGCGAGCTGGACGCGTCTTATACCGATGACAGGCTGGACGCTCTGGTAGAAGCAGCGCGAACAGCCGGCACGGACGGACAAGAATCGGCGCCCGTCGCTCCCCGTCCTGCTCCGCTCAGCCTGGAGGAAGCGACTGTGGCGTTCGGAGCTCCGGACTGGCAAAGCCGATACGCCGCTCTGGACCGTTATGTCAGCGCTCCGGAAGGACTGCCGCTGCTGGACCGGGCGATTCGCGACGAAAATGCGTCCGTGCGCAGGCTGGCCGTCATCTACCTCGGCGATCTGAAGTCGCCGGAGGCGATGCCGCTCCTGTTCGAAGCGCTACAGGACGCTTCTGCTTCCGTTCGTCGCACCGCAGGCGACACCTTGTCCGATCTCGGAGATCCCGCCGCGATTGGACCTATGATCAAGGCGCTCGGCGACAAAAACAAGCTCGTGCGCTGGCGCGCGGCCCGCTTCTTGTACGAAGCAGGCGACGAGACGGCCGTGGAGGCTCTCAAGGAGGCGGCGAAGGATCCCGAATTCGAGATCCAGCTGCAGGCGCAGATTGCGCTGGAGCGCATCCTGCGCGGCGAAGAGGCTGCCGGTTCCGTATGGCAGCAAATGACGGCAGCGCGAGGCGGTCAGGGTTAATCCCCTGATCTCTCGCGTTCATCGTTCCGTTTGCTATTTGTTTATACCCGTGCAAGGAGGTGAGGCTTCGTTCTGCGGCATTACTTATTCGAACGCGATTTGAGGAGGAGATAGTATGGCTTTTACTTTGCAACTAGGAGAACAAGCGCCGGACTTTAAGCTGCCGGCTACCGATGGCAAGACATATTCGCTGAAGGACTTCGCCGATGCTAAAGTACTTGTTGTATTCTTTACCTGCAATCATTGTCCGTTTGTTGTCGGTTCCGAAGAAGTTACGAGGGCTACCGCACTGAAGTTCATGGAGCATGGAGTGGAATTCGTCGGCATCAATGCCAACAGCGTCCGGACCAAGCCGGATGATTCCTTCGCCCATATGGTAGAACGAATGTCGGAGAAAAACTTCCCCTGGACCTATCTGCACGACGAAAGCCAAGACGTCGCAAGAGCTTACGGAGGACTTCGTACGCCTCACTTCTATGTATTCGATCAGGATAGGAAGCTGCTATACTCCGGCAGAGGCGTGGACAACCCTCGCGAGACGGACAAGATGACCGTCAACGATCTGGACAACGCTTTGTCCGATCATCTGGCCGGTCGCCCTGTCGCCGTGCCGCTCACCAATCCAATCGGCTGCAACGTGAAGTGGGACGGAGAGGACGAGCACTGGATGCCGGCCGAGGCTTGCGACCTGGTGCCCCAAACGAAGTAACTCTGATTCTGCATTTTTTGAGCTCATACACTGCAGCGCCTTCCCTACTATGAAGTTTTTAGCAACAAAACCGTCTGCCGGAGTTGGCAGACGGTTTTGTTGCTGTTCCCTGTCAGTTAAGTTCGAATCGCCGACGTCCATCCCCAAAAAAACGCGTCACGATCCCAAGCCGCTTTGCCGCCATGCAGCTTCTTGAACGCCTTCTTGACTTCCTTGTCGATGGAAGCATGACCATTGTCGTTTACGTAAATATACTGTTCGCCATAACAAGCCGTAATGTGCTCAACGGCCGCCGCTTGATACAGGATCCCCGCATTTTTCAGTTCATTGAACATCCATAACGCAATTTCGTCCGCCACCGTATGATTATCGCTCATGTCTATTCCTGCCTCTCAAGGGTATTCCAGTTGGATATTGACAATTAAGGAATCGTCGCCGGCGTAAGGCTCGTAGCTCGCCCGATAGCCGACAGCCACCGGGGCATCTTCGAAAGCTTCCTTGAGCGCTTCGGGAAAGCCGTCCGCATCCGTATAACGGAATTGCAGGCCGCCTGCTCCGTCGTGGATGGCGCCGGCGATCGTCGTCTTAAGCGCGTCCTTGCCGCGCACCGTATTTTTCTCTTCCAACCAGTGCAGTCCGATAGCAAGCTTAAGCTTCGCCGCTAGACGGGCTTGCTCGCCGTTGCCACCGTTCTCCATCGCCTGCAAGGCGTCCGCATAAGCGTTTTCAGCCGCCGGATATTCGCGCGTCCACCCATGGTCGAGGCGAAGCTCTTCATCCGTTTTTAAATAATAGCTGTAACGAATCGGAGAACCCGGCTCGGCTCCAACCGGATCGTCCCAAGTCAAGTCGAGGTGGTACCAGATCCCATCCAGCTTGACCATGTTCCAGGCATGTTCTCCCGTATTGACGGTCCCTTCGGCGATCCGCACTTCCAATCCCGCCTTCTCCAGCATCCTGTACCCCAGAAGCGAATAACCTTGACAGACAGCCGTACCAAGCGTAATCGCCTCATATGCGGTGTAATAAGAGAGCGACTGATCGTATTCCACATGCGTAACGATCCAGTCATGGATCACCTTGACCTTCTCGTGATCGTTCATGCCCGGAGTTATCAGCTTCGCCAGCGTAGCTTCAACATGGGCGTCGACCTCGGCCGACTGCTCCTTCGTCTCGCGGAACTTCGCTTCTATGGCTATCGTCGACTTGTTGCCCCAGCTCCTGATCGTGTACAGATAGGACTCCAGAATATAGGCGGAATAATCGTCATGCATAAGCGCTGACCGGATAATGTCCGTCATATTATCCGACAGTTGCTTCCGATTGCCCGTGTAGGTGACGGAGAATTGCCCGGAACGGGCTTGAAATCCCGCGGCCAACTCCAGCTCCAGCTTGTCGTAAGGTCCTTCCCCGGCGACGGACGACTCCGTGACCGTTCCGTCCAGCGTATTCAACTTCACTTGTTGCTTGCTTACGGCCGCGACCGGCTCGTCCGGATCCGATATGGAGGGAAACAGATCCAGCTTCAGCTCCAGACTATAAGCCGCCAGTATAATAATGGCCAACACCAGAAGTCTCGACGTTACGTTTCGCATACCCGCCTCCTTGCTCTTGCTCTCTTCCTTCCATCATAT
>NZ_BDQX01000281.1:113597-142706 GCF_003112455.1 Paenibacillus agaridevorans | reverse complement strand
GCTTGTATGACCATTTCATACTCGGAAGGGTTCAATTGATCGAGATTCGCAAGCCATGGCTTTGGTAAGTGGCGGCAGTATTCATAAGTCCCGTACAGCCTCGGTGAAATGACGAGCCCGCTCCGTCACGAGATCCAATTTGCCTTCCTTCACCCAATCCAGCGAGATCAGCTTGCCGCCCATCCCGACCGCATTCGCTCCCGCCGCGAAATAATCTCTAATGTTGCTCAAGTCCACGCCGCCCGTTGCCATAATCGGAACGGTGTCTAACGGGCCTCTGATCTCCTTTAGATAACCAATGCCCAGCGTGCCCATTGGAAACAGCTTGACTGCGCCAGCTCCGGCCTTCAGCGCCCTTACGATCTCCGTCGGGGTCATAACTCCCGGCCAAACCGCGACTCCGCGTTCTTGACCGTAGGCAATCACCTCTTCGTCAAGGTTTGGCGAGATGAGAAATTGCGCCCCCGCATCGATTGCACGCTTTGCATAGTCGACATCCAGAACGGTTCCCGCTCCGATGGATGCGGCATTTCCATATTTCGTGCGCCAGCGCTCGATAATGGTCGTTGCTCCGGCGGTATTCATCGTAACTTCCATTAGCTGTATTCCGCCCTCTATAAGCGCCTCAGCAGCTCCATCGGCCGTGTCGTCCTCAATTCCGCGCAAAATAGCTACAATCTTGTGCTCCAGCAGCTTCTCCAGCATCTCGTTTATTGATGTTGCATCTCCCATCATTCATTCCCCCATTCGTTGTAATCCTTTAAACTCCCCAATATTGTCCAAGAATGCGAATGAACACATTCGGGAACGGCAGCTTTTCCATATCGGCCTTATCGATCCATCGGTATGTCATGCCATCCTGACCAGCGAACGTTGGCTCCACGCTCTCCGTCATAGTACTCGTCGCTGTCGATGTTGTATAGGCGGATAAGGACTCAGCCGCAATATCTCCGCCGCCTCCGCGGCTATCCACTGAACCAGGGAATCCGATCAGCCCCATATCTGCTCCGAACACCCTCAGCCGCCAATGAATATGACTGAACACATGCTCGGCATCCATTACCCATTCTTGCGGACGAATGAACAATCCGGAAGCCTCTTCCGTCTCCCGTACCAGCGCCTCCGCCATGTAAGGCTGCTTCTTCGGTGCATCAGCGGCGAACATCGCCTTAGCCGTGTCTGGCAGCAGCACATGCGGGAGTTCCCACATCTGGGCCAGCAGCCCCGTGCGGGGACGTTGCCTTACGAGCACCTTGCCGTCTTGCTCCACGATCGCAACGACCCGGTATTCGTCGCGTGGAGGCTTTGCTTTCGTCTTGATCGGCAGCACCGTCTCCTTCCCCGCAATCCGGCCCGCGCAATGCTCCATAACCGGGCAGGTCAGACAGCCTGGCGACTTCGGCGTACAGACTAACGCGCCAAGCTCCATTAGCGCCTGGTTGAAATCACCTGCGGCACCTTCTGGTATGAGAGTGACCGCAAGCTTTTCAATTCCGACTCGCGTAGCCGGCTTGGCGATATCGTCCTCCAGACAGAAGTATCTGGACAAGACGCGCATTACGTTGCCGTCGACCGCCGGATACGGACGGTTGAACGCGATGCTCATGATGGCCCCGCTCGTATACGGGCCAACGCCTCTCAAGCCGGATACGGCTTCATGGCTGTCCGGAATAACGCCGCCGTACTGCTCCATCACCATCTTCGCGCCAGCTTGCAAGTTGCGGGCGCGCGAATAATAACCGAGCCCCTCCCAGCGCTTGAGCACTTCTTCTTCCGGCGCCTCGGCAAGAGCCTGCACGCTTGGGAATTGGGCCATGAATGCCTGATAATAAGGGATGACGGTATCTACCCTTGTCTGCTGAAGCATAATTTCGGACACCCATACCCGGTAGGGATCCTGATTCTGTCTCCAAGGCAAGTCTCGCTTCTGAAGCCTGTACCAGGCTAGCAGTTCTGTGCTGAAATATGTTTTTGCATCCTCTAATTCGGTTTGAGTCATAGCTGTGCCGTTCCTTCCTAATGCCCCGTCTGTTATACGCAGGGGTTGTTTCATCCATTCGTCTTTGACTATACTCTATTAGAGGTTGGCCGAAAAGTCCACTTTTCCAATATGCTAGATGTCGAAGGAGGGGCCGAGATGAAATCCGGTCTTGGAAAAAAACAAATCATTGCAGTGTCGTCATGCGTATTGCTGCTTGCTATATTAGCCGGTTGCGGCGGCCCGATGCAGGGCTCGAAGACAAGCAAAGCATTAAGCGACGCCCCGCCCGAGACGGCGGCGCTGTTCCAATCTCGCTGTCTTTCTTGTCATGGGAGCGAGCTGCAGGGACGTGTAGGCGAGAAGACGAATTTGCAGCAAATAGGAGCAAGACTCGCCGCTGCTGATATTGCTTCGCGAATCAGGGACGGGAGCGAAGACGGCATGATGCCTGCATTCGGCAAGCAGTTATCCGAGGAAGAGATCGAGGGGCTCGCCGGATGGCTGGTCGGGAAACAGTAATAGGTTGGCAACCGGCCTCGCCAAATCCGTAAGCGTGCAGACTACGTGAGGGTTACATAAATTTCTCAAAACACAAAAAAGCCGGCCTCCCTTAGTCCAGGAAACCGGCTCTTCGCGCAGCGGTATGCCGACCGCTTCGATTCGAAGCTTTCTCTAAACGAGCGGACGGTGCATATGTCCTTTTGTAGGTCCAGCAAGTATGTCCCATATGCGGATGCAGCGGGAACACATCGCCCGGCAGCAGCAGCAATGAACCGCCCCACTCATCATGGTATATGCCTTCGAACTGAACCCTTTGTCCGGATTTATATCTGCGTTTCGGCTCGGGACCATGGTTGCCGATCTTCTGACCGTTAGTCATAAGCATAAGCAACTCCTTCCGCATCATACTTGTAACATTACATTCCAAGTATGGGCGGAAGGTTACCGCTTTATCCTCTCCACCACGACAAATGCCGAAGCAATGGCACGCTCATGCGTAATCGTGACGTGAATCTCAATATATTCGGGATTAAGTCCAAGCCTTGTCCAGGCTTCCTCCGACAATCCGCAAATCGGCTTGCCGTCCTCATTTCGGTAAATATCAATGTCATGGAAGCCAAGGAGTTCGCCGATTCCGCAGCCGAATGCTTTGGAGATGGCTTCCTTCGCCGCGAATCTGCCCGCCGTGAATTGATGCAGCCGGGCCCCTGCGTATGACTTCGCCAGCTCTCGCTCGCCATCCGTCAACACGCGCTTTAGAAATCGTTCGCCACGTTCACCGTCCAGCAGCGATTCGACGCGCAGCACATCCGTCAGGTCGTGTCCGATTCCAATAATCAAGGCAACACCCCCGAATGTATGTGCACTTAAATACCCGGAATTCCGGACCTCTTGTGCTCCGTCTTCAAATATTGCTTTTCCAGCTTCTCCCGGACTTCCTGGGAGATTTGCTTGCCTTCGAGATACGCGCTGTTGTCTTCGTATAAAATACCAAGCTCGCCTTCATCCGTCTGACCGTCCCATAGACCGGCGGTAGGCGCTTTGTCCAGCACGCTTTTCGGTACGCCGATATGAGCGGCGATCTGGCGAACCTGACGCTTGTTGAGCGAGCTGAGCGGAGTAATGTCGACCGCGCCATCGCCCCACTTCGTATAGAAGCCCGTAATGGCTTCGGAAGCGTGATCGGTGCCCACGACCAACAAATTCAGATCGAATGCGAGGGCGTACTGCATGACCATTCGAGTTCTCGCTTTCACGTTGCCTTTGCCGCCCCGGCTAATATGGCGCGGAATGCCTAGCTGCTTGAAGCTGTGCTCGACCTCCAGGGCAATCTCGTCTACGGCTTCTTCGATATTGGTCTCGGCCTTATAACGAAGATCAAATGCAGCCGCTACGGCATAGCTGTCCGAAATGTCGGATTGGTCTCCGTAAGGCTGAAAGACGCCTAACGTCAAATATTCCTTGCCCGACTCTTCGCTCAATTCGTCCGTCGCGATCTTGCACAATCCCGCAGCGACAGCGCTATCGAGGCCGCCGCTAATCGCGATCAGCAGTCCGGACGTGCCGGAATTCATCACGTATTGCTTCAGGAAGTCGACGCGCTTACGCACTTCGGCTGCTGGATCAATAGTCGGCTTAACGCCGAGTCGTTCGATGATTTGTTGTTGTAGGCTCATCATTTAGCTCCTATTTCGTGCAGTATTTGTCGAAGGCATCCGTCAGATCTGCCGCGATATCCGCAGCGGAACGATTCTCAATTTGGTGACGTTCGATAAAGTGCACCAGTTCTCCGTCTTTCATCAAGGCGATGGAAGGCGAGGATGGCGGATACGGCGCAAAATATTCGCGGGCTTTAGCCGTCGCTTCCTTGTCCTGACCGGCGAATACCGTGAACAGATGATCCGGCGTCACTTCATGATTCAGCGCATCAGCCACGCCAGGACGGCATTGTCCCGCCGCACAGCCGCATACGGAGTTAATGACGATCAGCGCCGTACCGCTTGCGCCCGGAACGTTCTCTTCGACCTCTTCGGGCGTGCGAAGCTCCTTGATACCCAATTTCGTTAAGTCGTCCCGCATCGGTTGAACCATATCCAGCATGTATCTTTCGAATGACATAGACATAATGAACACTCCTTTATATTGTGGTGATTTTTGCTACTATTATAACGCTCCTTACGAAAATAAAGCAACCGGAGCACTTGCTCCGGTTGCCAGCTTCATGATGAACGGCTGAGACTATTCTAAATGGGGGGCCGGTTAGGACCGATAAGCTAATTAGCATGTCCGCCTGAGCCTTCCCTTATGTCAAAGGAGACGACAAACGTCGTTCCTTCTCCTTCCCGGGTATGTATCTCAATGCGGCCGTTATGCCGTTCTGCAATGCTGAGGCATAAAGGCAAGCCTAAACCGGTTCCGCGCGTCTTGGTCGTATAAAAGGGCTCAAACAGATGGTCAAGCTTGTCCTGGGGAATACCGACCCCTTCGTCAGCAATTTGAATACTGACCTCCTCGGCCGTCCAGGCCGTATGTATGCGCAAAACGCCTTTGTCTCCCATCGCCTCCATCCCGTTGCGTGCAAGATTAAGCAGCAGTTGCTTCATTTCTCGGTCATTAAGCAGCATATCGGGCATATCTTCGCATAAAACAATCTCCAGCGTCTGACCGCGAAGATTGGCATCGGCGCTAATCAGCGGGACTAGATCGTTGATAGTGTGATGCAGATTCGCCCTCTCCATCTTGAGCTCCCGGTTTTGCGCAAGCGATAGAAAGTCGCTGATAATGAGATTAGCGCGATCAAGCTCCTCCATAATAATTCGGAAATATTCGAATTGACTCTGGGGGCTGCGCTCTTGAATCAACTGAACGAAGCCGCGAATAACCGCCATCGGATTGCGGATTTCATGCGTAATGCTGGCTGCCATCTGGCCAACCAGGCTGAGGCGCTCCATCCTGCCCCGTTCGTCGCGCAGTTGTCTAAGCTCCGTAATATCGCTGGCAATTAGCGCTGCTCCCGTAATCCGATTGTCTTCGATCTCCCTTAGCGTAACGGTTGTCAGAATAAGCGTCCAACCCTCGTCGTCGATCGACAAAGTGGGCGTATCCATGCCATCCAGCGCCTTATGCAGCAGATCGGCGCTTTCTTTCATTCGCTGCGGATCGAAGGTTTCCGGGAACGGCGTATTTTTGAGCCTAGCAACGTCTCGGTATCCCTCCTTGAAGCCAAGCAGCTTGATCGATTCCTCATTGGCATGGGTTATAAAGCCGTTTCCGTCCACGATGAGTACAGCCAGAGGCGCGTTATCGATAAATTGCTGCAGCTTCTGCACCTCGTTGCCGTAGTTGACGGACAGCTGACCCACTTCGTCGTAGAGCTGCTGCTTCTCCTTGATGCTCTCGATCATATAGATCGACAGCCAAAAAGCAAGCAGCAGACCTATTATCGACAATGCTACTTCGAAGCCTGCCAACAAGGTCCATTCCATCTGATACGCGTCCGAATAATATTTGGTCAGCACGATACGAACCAGCGCCACGATTATTACCATGACGAGGCCGATTCGTTCCTTGCTAACGCTGGAGGCATTTTCAAATTTCCGTATGATCGTAAGCAGCATGATGGAAAATACAATCAGCGAGACGATAAATCCGACGATTTCGAAATTATTGTCCAGTGTCGGCAGCCTCAGCAGCACGTAGAGGACAAAAAGCGCCCCGAATGCTCTGTAGCCTCCGTACAGAGATCCCACCAGAAACGGAACCGTGCGATAATCGACGTCAAAGTCAAAAACAAGCGAAGTTGTAAGCGCGCACATTACCATGGCTACGCCGCTTGCAATCGCGATGAACGGCTTAAAGCCCTTCCAGCCCCGCTCTTTGTCGTGCCAGAGCAGAAACGCGAAGATAGGAAGGACCGATAAGAAGAATTGCAGCAATAAGTCCTTCAGCAAAGATGACAGGCCTCCTTATCGACGACGTATAATGCTTTCTATAATTTGTCGTTCATCCAGGCCTTAATACAAGCGATGGCTTCTCCGCCTTGAAGATCGTTATGCAGTTCATGAAGTCCATCCTGCCACGGGTTCCAGTCGCAGCCCTCCCTCATTCCATCCGCCAGTTCCTTGCTTGCGACGTATGAGGTTACCCTGTCTGCCGTTCCGTGCAGAAGCAGAAGGGGGACATGAAGCTCGTTGACGTGCTTGATCGCCCACTCTCCGGCATCCTGAATTTCGGTAAATGCCCTTGGCGTAATAGTGGTATGACTCAGCGGATCCCCCTTCATGGATCGGGATCTGGACGCTTCCGTACCGTTCTGCCGGAACAGGTCTTCCTCCTTCAGTCCAGTGGACATCGGCAGGGAGGGCCAGAACGTCGCCAACCTGCGCCCGAGCCATTCTTTTACTGCGGGAGGTTTGAAGGCGAGTCTTAGCCATGGGCTTGTCAGAACGAGCCCTGCAAGGTCAGGCTTGGTCCGGATCGCGCAATTTAACGCGATATTCCCCCCCATGCTGTGGCCGTATAAGAAGAGCGGAATCTCGGCATGACGTTTCGCGCATTGCTCCAGCATCAACGTTAGATCGGCGATCGCCGCCTCCATAGACAGCATATGCCCCCGCTTTCCTTGCGATCTGCCGTGGCCGTAATGATCGTAGGCGATAATGGCATATCCGTCTGCCGCCAGCTCCTTCGCAACATGCGCATACCGTTCGCCATGCTCGCCGTGCCCATGAGCCAAACAGATGACTGCTTTAGGCTTGCCTGCGGCAGGCAGCCATTCGCGCACAAATAAATCGTTTACGCCGGTACCGAGCACTCGCCACTCCGTTCGGCGAACCTTATCCGAAGCTTCGATTCCATCATCCGCTATGCCTTGCTGCACATCATCCCTATCGTTATAGCTGCCACGTTGACTCATCCTGTTACAGCCCCTCGCATTCATGTATAATAATTAAATTATACTGTAAACGGCCGTCGTGAATAGAGCCTTTTTTGGTTATTATGAATAATCGTTAGGAGAGTAGATATGAATTATGATGTAATCATTGCGGGCGCGGGTTCGTCGGGATTAATGGCTGCCGTTTCCGCCGGAGAATCGGGCGCGAAAACCCTGCTTCTGGACAAAGGGGACAGGCTTGGCAGGAAGCTCGGCATTTCCGGCGGGGGGCGATGCAACGTAACGAACGCCAAAGAGCTGGACGAATTAATCAAGCATATCCCCGGGAACGGCAAATATTTGCACAGTGCGCTTGCCGTTTTCAGCAATCGGCATATTATGGACTTTTTCGAGAGACTGGGCATTGCTCTTAAAGAAGAAGACAACGGCCGCATGTTCCCCATTACCGATAAAGCCAAGACGGTTGTCGATGCGTTAGTAAACAAAGTTCGATCGCTGGGCGTAGATATCCGGGTCAATAGTCCGGTAGAACGCGTGTTATACGAGGGCGGCAGAACAGTCGGGGTGCAATTGAAATCCAAGGAGATTATTAAAGCAAGCAGCGTCATTGTCGCCGTGGGAGGCAAGTCCGTTCCGCACACGGGTTCGACGGGAGATGGATACGCGTGGGCGGAGGAAGCCGGACACACCGTCACGGAGCTGTTCCCAACCGAGGTGCCGCTTACGTCGAGATCCTCTTTCATTCTCGGCAAAGAGCTGCAGGGGCTCTCTCTTCGAAACGTCGCGCTGACGATCTTAAACGCCAAGGAAAAGCCCATTATCAGGCATGAAGGCGATATGATCTTCACTCACTTCGGCCTGTCGGGTCCAATCGCGCTTCGGTGCAGCGGATTCGTCGTCAAGGAGCTGCGAAAAAACGGCGGCGGCGAAGTGAAAGCTACTATCGATCTCATGCCCGAACGGACAGCAGATGAGCTGTTCTCCGAGACGTTGGCCCTGTGCAAGGCCGATAGCCGCAAAACGATAAAAAACGTCCTGAAGGGTTATTACCCGGAGCGGATGCTGCCTATTATGTTCCTCAAGTCCGGGCTGCGGGACGATATTACGTACGATAACATTCCCAAGGGAGCTTGGCTTGCGCTGGCTCGGGTTGCCAAGGCATTTCCGGTACGCATCGACGGGACGTTGTCGATCGAAGAAGCGTTCGTGACGGGCGGAGGCGTGCATCTAAAGGAGATCGATCCAAGGTCGATGCAGTCCAAGCTATTGCCCGGACTGTACTTCTGCGGCGAGGTGCTGGACATCCACGGTTATACGGGCGGCTACAATATAACGGCCGCGTTCACGACCGGGTATAACGCCGGGAGGCACGCGGCCGAAAGGGCCATGGAGCTGGCACGGTAAAGATCGACATGCACGAGCGAGGGCTCTCCTCGACCTTGG
Organism: Paenibacillus agaridevorans; assembly: GCF_003112455.1. GTDB lineage: Bacteria > Bacillota > Bacilli > Paenibacillales > Paenibacillaceae > Pristimantibacillus > Pristimantibacillus agaridevorans. The sequence goes on along the minus strand of NZ_BDQX01000281.1, from coordinate 133,887 downwards.
AACCAAGGTTAAGGGGAGCCCTCTTCTTTCGACGCTTATGAGCGGGACGGCATGCCGGCCTAGATATGGACGTCGCCCGAGAAATGATTGTACGTTCCGTCGTCAGGCAGAAGCTCTTCGCTGGTCATAACGCCGTCTTCATCCCTGTTACGCGCCCCTTCCGCGTCTATCCAATCCTCATTGACGACATGGGCGGGAATAGTGATTGCATCCAGCGCATAGGCAGAGCTGGTCACGGCTTCTTCGGCAATATGAGCTTGTTCCACGAGTTGCCCGCCATGCGCCTGCGCAATCTCGAGAGCCGACGTCAAGTCGCCTCCCTCCACATGAATATGCATGCGGCGTTCATGATGTATAACGGGATCGTAGCCAAGCTCCAGCAGCAATTCGCGAGCCATCGCGGCGCTGCTGCTATCGCTGAAGTCGAACATTATCGCCGATAAGTGGGACAACCTGCATCTTCCTTCCGAGTATTTGGTCATTTCCTGCTTTTAGGATGCCTAATCACGTGGAATTCATGCCTGCCCGATGCCCGGAAAACGCGAATAAGCCGTTGGTTCCCTGGTCTCAGGAGAATCAAACGGCTTATTGCTTATCATTTGGTTGGGCGTTCCTCGTCTTTTACGCCCGGTATGCAGCGAGCGTTTCGTTAAGCTCGCGCGTCGCGCCGTAAACTTGCTGATAGGCGCGGAACAGACCAACGTATGCATTCGATGCCTCTTGGTTCGGAACGTATTCCGACGCGTATTTCACGAACGCCGCGGAACATGCCTCCAGGCTGTCAAACCAGCCGCAGCCGTAAGCTGCGAGCATGGCCGCTCCAAGTCCCGGTCCCTGCTCATTTTCCAGCGACACAACCGTCGCGCCAAAAATGTCGGCCTGCATCTGGAGCCAGACGGGATTCTGCGCCCCGCCCCCGATGGAGACGATGCGTTCCACCTTTTTGCCGGCGCCGCGGAACATATCTACGGACTCGTTTAGCGAGAAGGTGATGCCCTCCATAACCGCCCTGGCAAAATGCTTGCGCTCATGCGAGCCGTCGATGCCCACAAAGCTTGCGCGGATCGAAGAGTCCGCATGGGGCGTTCGTTCGCCGACCAGATAAGGCGTGAACAGCAGACCGCCAGCTCCCGGCGGCAGCCCACCAACCTCGGCCAGCAGCTCGTCATAGGACTCTCCAGGCGCGAACGTCTTCTTGAACCAGCTGAGGCTGTAGCCCGCCGCAAGAGTTACGCCCATGGCATAAAACGAATCCTCCTTCCCGTGGTTGAAGAAGTGGACCTTGCCCCCGAAGTCCTTCGACTTGTCATCCTCGTAAGAGAGAATGACGCCCGACGTACCAATGCTGCACAGCGTCAGACCTTCCGACAGAATGCCGGACCCGATCGCGCCGCAAGCATTGTCCGCCCCGCCCGCGAATACTTTCGTGTCAACGTTCAAGCCGGAACGCTCCGCTGCTTCCGGCAGCAGCGTGCCCGTCAGCTCATGAGATTCCACAAGAGGAGGCGGAAAGCTTGCCGGCAAGCCGAAAGCCTCCAGCACCTCATCGCTCCAGCGTTTCTCCGCTACTTCAAGCAGCAGCGTGCCCGCCGCGTCGGAATAATCCATATGGCGACGTCCGGTCAGCCGATATCGCACATAGTCCTTCGGCAAGAGGAAGGACTCGGCCGATTGGAACAAAGCTGGCTCGTTCTCTCGAACCCACAATATTTTGGGCAGCGTGAACCCTTCCAATGCGGGATTGCGAGTCAATCGAAGCAGCTTGTCGCCAAGCACCCGCTCGATCTCCCGGCACTGCTCCGTCGTGCGTGTATCGTTCCACAGAATGGCGTTGCGAACAGGCTTGCCTTCGCCATCCAGCAGCACTAATCCATGCATCTGTCCCGAGAAGCTGATGCCTTCGATCGCGCCGGCATCGATGTTTTCATTGGCAGCAAGCTCTCGCAGCGCTTCGTGCGTCGCGTCCACCCAATCCTCGGGCCGCTGCTCGCTCCAGCCGGAGCGCTCATGATAGAGCGGATAACTGCGCGAAGCTTCGGCGACAATCGTCCCTTCCTTGTTCACAAGAAGCGCTTTGACCGCGCTGGTGCCGAGGTCGATTCCGATCACGTAACTCATATCCAGAGCCTCCCGTTTATACGCTAAAAATAACTTCGCTTAACATAAGACGAATACGCTCTTGACGGCCGGACTCGTTTACGATCGGATTGTTTTGCAGCGCATATTGCTCAAGCGACTTCAACGTGGCGCGGCCGGCTACAATGTCGGCGCCAATGCCTTCTTTGAAGCTGCGGTAACGGTGATCTACGATGCTGTCCAGCGTGCGGTTCTCGATCAGCTTGGCAGCTGCTTTCAGTCCCCAAGCGAAGCTGTCCATGCCCGCGATATGCGCAAGGAAAAGATCCTGGTCTTCGAAAGAGCCGCGACGCACTTTGGCGTCAAAGTTAACGCCGCCACGGCCCAGGCCGCCGGCTTTCAGCACTTCGTACATCGTCAGCGTCGTGGAGTACAGATCCGTAGGGAATTCGTCCGTATCCCAGCCCAGCAGCAGGTCGCCTTGGTTTGCGTCAAGCGATCCCAGCATGCCGTTGATAGCCGCCGTGCGGATCTCATGTTCGAACGTGTGGCCGGCAAGCGTAGCGTGATTCGCTTCCAGGTTCAACTTGAACTTGTCTTGCAGACCGTACTTCTGCAAGAACGAGATTGTCGTTGCCGCGTCGAAGTCGTATTGATGTTTCGTTGGCTCCTTCGGCTTCGGTTCAATCAGGAATTGAGCGTCGAATCCGATCTCGTTCGCATAGTCGATCGCCATATGGTAAAGGCGGGCGAGGTTATCAAGCTCGAAGCCCATGTCCGTGTTCAGCAGCGTTTCGTAGCCTTCGCGGCCTCCCCAGAATACGTAGTTCTCCGCACCGAGCTCCTTGCCGACTTCCAGGCCTTTCTTCAATTGCGCGCCTGCATATGCGTATACGTCCGCGTTGCAAGTCGTGCCTGCGCCATGAACAAAGCGAGGATTCGTGAACATGTTAACCGTGTTCCATAGCAGCTTTTTGCCGGAAGCGTTCATAGCTTCCTTCAGCAACGCCACGATGACATCGAGGTTTTTGTACGTTTCTTGCAGCGTAGCGCCTTCCGGAGCGATGTCGATATCATGGAAGCAGTAGTAAGGAATGTTCAGCTTCTCCATGAATTCGAAGTTCGCTTCTACGCGGGCTTTGGAACGATCCAGACCGTCGAATTGATCCCAGCCGCGCACCATCGTGCCGGAACCGAACGGATCCGTGCCGTTAGCGTTGAACGTGTGCCAGTAAGCAACCGCGTAACGAAGATGTTCTTCCATCGTTTTGCCAAGCACGATCTGGGACGGATCATAATGTTTAAATGCAAGCGGATTGTCGGAGCCTTTCCCTTCGAATGCGATTGCCGGAATGTTTTTGAAGTAACTCATAAGTAATAACTCCTCCTTTGGGATGAATGCGTTTTCCTTCTACATGCAGAATAACACAAACACACTTTGTTTGTCTATTAAACAAACTAAGTTTTATGGTATACTTTCCGTACAAGAAACATCGACTACGGATAATCATAGACAGGAGAACGTTACGCGTGCCAACGAAACCGACAGGCGACCTTGCCCTCATCAAAAAAATGAACACTTCTATCGTGCTCGATGCCGTCCTTAAGCATGCGCCGCTATCGCGTGCAGGCATATCGGAGCGGACTGGCCTAAACAAGGCTACCGTATCCAGCCTCGTACTGGATTTGATCGATGCCCATCTTGTCTACGAGATCGGACCTGGGGAGTCCAGCGGCGGACGCAAACCCGTCATGCTTTTATTTAACGAGAAAGCTGGCTATGCGGTAGGCATTGATCTCGGCGTCAACTATATAAGAGGCATTCTGACCGATCTGGCGGGAGGAGTCGTTGCCGACGCTCATATCGAGCTTGGACGAGCCAATCAGGAATTACCGCTGGAGCAGTTGACCGGCTGCATCGACGGCCTTATAAAGCAAGCGCCGGATAGCCCCTATGGGATCGTGGGCATCGGGGTCGGCGTGCCGGGCATCGTGGATGATCAAGGCGTCATCCTGTTCGCTCCGAACATGAGGCTAAAGCAGGTTGCCTTGAAGCAAATGCTTGAGAGCCGCTACAGCCTCTCCGTCACGATCGACAACGAAGCGAACGCAGGCGCGCAAGGCGAGCAAACCTATGGAGCCGGTCGCGGAATTCTCAATCAGATCTACGTGAGCGTCGGAATCGGGATCGGCACCGGCATCATTTTAAACAAAGAATTGTTTAAAGGCGCTTCCGGCTTCTCCGGTGAACTTGGCCATCTGTCCATTCAGTACGACGGCAAGCCCTGCAGTTGCGGCAATCAAGGCTGCTGGGAGCTGTACGCCTCCGAGAACGCCTTGCTCGAGCAGGCTTCATCGCTTGGTTACGCAAGTCTCGGACAACTGCTCAAAGCCGCGGAGCAAGGGGATGAGCGAGTACGGCAATTGTTTAGCGACATCGGGTCCTATCTGGGTGTCGGCATCGCCAACATCGTTAACGTGTTTAATCCCGATGTTGTCATCGTCGGCAATCGCATGAGCAGCGCCGCGACATGGATCGGCCCCGCTATGCGCGAAGCCGTCGCCACCCGTTCGCTTCCCTACCATCGGGCGCAACTAAGCATATTATTCGCGGAATTGCAGGAGCAGTCCGCCGTAAGAGGCGCTGCTTATTATGCCATCAGCGATTTTTTTGCCAAAGTAAAGAGCGTGTAGCCCCTTCGTTTAAATTCCGTTTACATGAGGGATGTATTCTTCTAACATTAAGACCAACTATAACAGGGAGAAAGCTCACTGTTTGGAGGTGCGTTAATTGGGATACATTTTGGTAGCTGACGATGACCCTCATATCCGCGAGCTTGTAAGGCTCATCTTGGAAAAAGAAGGGTATTTGGTCAGCGAAACGAGTGATGGAGCAGAGGCTATGGCGCTAATGGGAGCTTCGCCGGCCGATTTGGCCATCATCGATCTGATGATGCCGAATATGGACGGATGGGAGTTATGCCGCCACTTGCGCAAGGATCACGACCTCCCTATCCTGATGCTTACGGCCAAGGGTGAGCTGAACGACAAGCTCCGCGGCTTTCATATCGGAGCGGACGATTATCTCGTGAAACCTTTCGATCCGGCCGAATTAGCCGTACGGGTAAGAGCTCTGCTTAAGAGATATCGTATTGCCTCCTCGCAGCAAATAACCGTTGGCGGGATAATGATGGATCGCGGAACCTATCAGTTGAAAGTGAATGGCGAACCTCATAACATACCGCCCAAGGAATTCGAGCTTTTGTTCATGCTGATGAGCCATAACGGCAGAACGCTGTCGCGGGGTTCTTTGATCGAATCGGTGTGGGGCTACGACTTCGATGGCAACGAACGTACGCTTGACGTGCATGTTAACCGCCTGCGCGAACGATTCGCCGACTGGAATGCCTCGATCAAGATCCGTACGATTCGCGGACTCGGCTACCGGCTGGAGACGGAGGCGGCGGGATGACAAGAACGGACAAGGCGAATCGCAGACCGTCGCTTGGCCTCTTCATTTGGAAGGGCGCAATTGCAATCATCGCAGTCATCTTGTTCTGCGCCGCCGTCTACACGAGCGCTTACTTCCTGTTCATGTGGTTCTATGATTACCGAGGACTAAGCTGGAACGATTATTACGTTCATTTGGCAGTATGGGGGCTCGGCGTTCTCTTATTCGTCATCACGGTGCTGCTTATTAACTTTATTACACGCCCGAAGCAGATGATTGTCTGGAACGAGATGCTTATCGCTTTTCGCAAAATCGCCAAAGGCGACTTTAGCGTCATCGTCGACCAGGAAGGCAAATTCCGCAATCACTCCCAGCTTGGAGAGTTCGTCGACTCCATTAACGAGATGACGCAGGAGCTGAAGCAGGTGGAGCAGCTCAGGCAGCAGTTTATATCCAACGTGTCGCATGAGATTCAATCGCCGCTCACCTCTATTCGCGGATTTGCAAGCATGCTGCAACAAGACGGGCTGACGCGCGAAGAACAACAACATTATTTGTCCATCATCGAAAAGGAGACGATTCGCCTCTCCGGGCTTAGCGACAACTTAATGAAGCTGACTTCGCTCGAGTCGGACCATGTCCAATGGGACATGGCGCCGTTTAGTCTCGACAAGCAGCTGACGGATATCGTACTGGCAAGCGAACCTCAATGGCTGGAGAAGGAGCAGGACATCGAGCTCGAGCTGGCGGAAGTTATCATGCACGGGAATGCGGAGTTGCTTAGCCAGGTTTGGCTGAACCTGCTGCATAACGCTATCAAATTTACGCCTCCCCATGGACGGATCACCATCCAATCGGTAAAGAACGAAGGAGAGATTACCGTACGGATCAGCGATACGGGAATCGGCATATCGCGCGAGGATCAGGCCCGCATTTTCGAACGATTTTACAAGGGGGACAAGCAACGCACGCGAACCATAGAAGGCAACGGGCTCGGCTTATCGATCGTCAAGCGAATCGTTGAGCTCCATCAAGGGTCGATTCGAGTGGAGAGCGTCCCCGGTGAGGGAACGACTCTCGATGTCACGCTTCCGCTGCAGCCTTTATTGCCGGCTAAATCCGTTATTTGACCCGATGAACGCCAACCGTATCGGATGTATTCCCTTCGAAAATAATGGAGACGTTGGTTGTCTTGGTCGTGCCATTGCTATAATAGGCGACGAATGTAATCGTTGCGGGGCCGTCCGGGAGCTCCTCCATCGCATCGTCCCACATCTCCCCTTTCCAAATGCTGCTGGTAGATCCTACAGCGCTCAGAGTTGTCTTCCGATTGCCGAACGTCGCTTCCACCCTGATCGCTTTCGTTGCGGTCGGGGTCGCTGTCGTAGCCGCCTGCAGCATCAGTCTCTCGCCTGCCCAGAACACATTGTATCCTCTAGGCGACTCCGGGTTCCCGCTTTCCTTCAAGTTATAAGCCTGCCTTCGCTCATTCCATGCATCCGTATGTCCTACGTCCCCTGACAGCGTCAGAGGAACCACTTGAATAGTCTGATTAAGCATAACAGTTGCGGAGCGCCCATCCGTCACGGTCTGCCGCATCTTCCATGCTCCCGTTTCAGTCATCCGCCTAACCGGAGCGGCAGTCGAATAAGGATAGGTCAAATTATAGCTATAGCTTTGACGAACGCCGGTTGGGCTCGTCAATTCATAGGCCACTGTAATCGGATCACGATCCGGATCGCTCGCCAAACTGCGGAATGTCACCGTATCTCCCTCGTAGACCGGATTCGGCGACCAACTAAACCCCGGCGTCGGCGGACGGTTATTCATTACAACGACAGTCTTCGCAACCGTCTGCACATTGCCATTCGGCGTTCTGGCGGTCCATTCGAACGTATAGGAGCCGTCAGGTATCGCCGCTATCGTCAATTGATTGCTCCAGCTCTTGCTTCCGATTCCCGTCGTGGAGTTTGTCGTCGAGGTTAATGTAATCGTCCGTTGGTATGGCGTGCCTTTGAAAGCTGTAACCGTCGTCGCGTTGCCGTTCACTGCGGAATCCGGATATTTGGTGGTGGAAGCCGCGAGCCTATACGATTCTCCAACGGTTAAGGTAAGCAGATTGCTGCTTAAGCCATTAATCGAATCGATACTGCCGTTAAGATTAATAGGAGTGCTAACGCGGACGTTATACGTATTCTCCGCATAAGAACCTGCCACGGACCCGTTAGCCCGTATCTTGAAGCTGTACAAACCATCCGGCGTCGTATTCGGAATAACGAGCGTCTCATCATTCCAGGCAATATCGTTGCCGCTCCTGCTTCCCGTATAATACGGAACGGACTTATTAATATAACCTCCCATAGAAAGAGAGAGGGCGACGGAATATGGGAATCTGGTCCATAGTTCGTGAGCTACAAGCTTCTCGCTTGCAGGAACGTTATTCAGCGAAAAATTTTCATCTTGCGTCCGCAGGTTAGACTTCAGCTGAACGGGAACCGTCTCTGGCAGTACATAGGTCCGCACAATCGGATCCGACCATACTCCTTCGATATCCTGAACTCTATAGTCCAAGATGTAAGTCCCCGAAGACAGCTCGGAAGGAATTCGCGTCCATACTTCGCCGCTTCCTTGCTTCGTAAGCTTGATCGATCGCGCTTGAATGCCCCGATCCGTCGCCGCTCGCGTTATATTATGATCCAGATCGTAACTGGCATCGATCCATGTCGTCTTGTACAAATTCGATGCGGGCACGTAGTCGAAATCCAGGATGACATCTGGGATGGGCTTGCGATGCACGATCACTTCAACGACGGATTCATTGGAAAAATAGCCGTATTCGCTGAAATTCGGATCGGTCGTCGGTCTATCCTTTACGCGCCGAATAAACTGATATTTGCCGGGTCTGCTTAACGTAACCTTGGACTGGTAAGGAAACCAATTGTTATTGTTTTTGACGGCGATGAGCTGCTTTCCGTTAATGAATTCAAAGCCCATGCTGTTGTCATAATATTGAGGATCCTGTATGATTTGAAGCTGGTCGCTAACCGTCGGTATAGAGTCGGACTCATAGTCGAATGTCGCCGTTCTCGTTTCGATTTCATCTCCGACCAGCTTTAGAACTTTAGGTACGGCAGGATTGCTTTCAGCTATGTAACTGATGACGGAAGCTACAACATCTTCTATCGCCCCCGTATTAGAGATAAAATGGTCATGCGATATCTGCGATCGGAAAACATTCGATCCCACGATGATGAGTGTCGCTTCGTTTTTGTTAATCACATTTTGCAAATCCGAGAGCTGCGATGCCTGGTTGTCAGAGATGTAGATCACATATTTGGCTGGCACGGACCTCATAAATGAATTATCGTACCGTTGTCGAATAGCCTTGGATATGCTCCCACTATAGAAGCCAGTATAGCTATCGTACGATACTTCTCTGGGTTCCCACACATCATGTGTCCAATAAACCGTCCCGCTATAGTAGGCTGTCCAACCACGTGAACATGATCCATTTGGAGTGCCCGTTGGTCCGCAGCTTGGACCATTTGGCGACTCGCCGGATCGGCCAATGGTACCTGAGTATTTACCGTCGCTATAATACTGTGAAGATCCGCAATTATTCCATGAGCTCGAATCTTTGTAATTTCCTTTAGAATCATAGTAAGTCGTTACTGAACTCGAACATGTTCCTGTACCGGTTTTGGAGTCCGTCACTGTGACGAATTTACCCTCATCTCGCGTATAAGGACTGTTGGATGTGCTGTATAGCGACAACGTGCCTGAATAACCATTTGATGAATAGTAATAAGTGCTGCTGGGGTAAGAAGTGCCGGTACCATTGCTTGTACTAGCTGATATAGTATCTGTATAGGTCTTCATATCCCAAATGCTTAGATTCGCTAACATGTTCGCTTGGGTGAAGGCATTTGTGAGTGTGACACCGTTTCCTCGAATATAATCTGTCGATGATTGCTTTAAGTTGGAATCCAACATGAAGTAAATGTCCATATCGGGCTTTTGCGTTGGAATATCCAAGTATAAGTCGCTTGAAGGAGAATAATTGTCGACAAAGAAATACGATTCTATTGTTTTCGTTTTGTTGTCACCAGGCGTAATAAACTCCATTAGTCGGTCTTGGTTTGTACTTTCTTTCGCATAAGCAACGATTTTATACTGACCAAGCCTCTCGAATACGGGAAGTTCCGAAAGATCACCGTTGGACTGGAAGACGATTTCGTCCATGGTACCATCGTTGTTTGAATCGTAGTGGACCTCTAATCGTTTCTCCGAAATAAAGTCGCCATCCGTGCTAACGGCATCATAAAAGAGCTTGAGTTGATCCAGACGGCTAATTTGGGATTCGTAAGCATGAGCTATTACTGCTGGTTCATGGTCGGGAAGTATTTCATAGTCGACCACATACGGATCAGAATAACGAGTAATGGATTTTCCATTGCCATACGGAATGACCCTTTTTGCTGCTATGCTGATTTGATAGCTGCCCGTTTCCTTATACATATATTGTTTTTCCGATGTGTTGGATTCACAAAAGCCTACTCGGCATTTTAAATTCAGATCATTTGGTTTGACGAAACTAAACGATGTGATTTCAAGGGGTGCGTTCTGCTCCACCCATTGATCGTTACTTGCTTTTGACTGGTCAAGTGCGATCATTGTTCTGTTTTGCTTATAAAGTCCTTCGAGTTTAATAGCAACGTTTGGTTTCGACTTATGAACAACCACATGTTGAATCTTAAAAGATTCGCTTCCGTCCGGTGCTGTAAAAGTTGTCTTAACCTCGCGTATTCCAAGCTTGTTTTCTCCGAAAATATAATCCCCTCGGTAAAAGGCAGTTGCGTTGATCTCAGAACCATCGATAAACACGCGTTTTGTAAACTCATCATAACCTGCAGGATCTTCGCAGCCTCGATGGGGAATTATATCTGGTTCGCCATCTGTCACAGGAAAGGGAACTACATCATACCAATCAAGCGGCCAGTCCGCTTCTGGCGTAATAAACTGCGGCGGTGCCGGCCAAGCTTCCTGCTCACAACTGTACACATAGGGTACTTGTGCAATGACAACAGTACGAATCCTTTCAGATGATTGATTGACGGCGGCATCCTTATCTACAATCTTTTGTTTGATTTCAAACGATTTTTTTACAGGCTCCGTTACCATATCTACGGCGAATTTCGATGCCATAAAGTTGTAGAGCCATTGTTCGACAGCCTTTTGATCCAAATGCCCTGATTTTGGCGCTTTTACTTCGGGTATAGCAGGATCGTATTTACGAGATGCTGTTGTTCCATCATCTTTATTTATAATTTCGAACTCGTAGTAATCTGCATCAGACCCATAAGAAAAATCTTCATAACCTACCATTAGGCTAGTGAATTGGGATTTTCGATCAAATTGAATCTCAGGGATAACGCCAAAATCGCTGAGCATTGGCTGTTTTTCCGTGGGTTCGAATTCAATTTGAAAATTGCAATATTGTCCTGCGGTAGACGGCGTATTGTATGTATGGTTCGTGTAGACGATGAAGGCTCCTGCGTGGGATTTGTACAACCAAACGTCATCGCTGGTTTTATCGAGCTTCGAAGTATCTACTTCAATCGTGAAGGTCGCACTTGATTGATTGCTCTTCAACACAACCCCATCGCTGTAATTGTTTGAAGCTTTCTGAATATATGTACTTGCATTTGGATCTTTCATGTCCAGTCGCCAGTAATCAATGTCCTTGCGGGTATAATACTCCGCTTCAGTAGCACGACCTCCAAAATACATGTCATCTTGAAGAGTGCCGGTTACTATCATTTCTACTTTAACGATTTTGCTTTTGCCGATCGGTATGGGATCTTTGCTCACTGGCTGTGCCGTACAAAGTGCTGGTGTTTGCTTTTTTTGTTCAGGTGCAAGTTTGGGCAAAGCATATGTATGATACCACGTGGAGTGCGATTCCCAGCTATAATGATACATATTCCCGAACCCGCCTGCTCTTGCTGAGGGCTCTTGGTCGATGGACATGTAGTTTCGGGGGTCGCGATTGTCTAAGTTGGCTCCAGATAACACTCTATAGCGATCCGCGTACTTTACTCCTTGTGTGATTGAGAAACCAATAGCTTTATCGATCCAGCCTCTGATGTAATCGAATGATATATCTGTTACTGCTCTACCTTCGTACACGGCACCTGGAGTATCAGGCTTATACTTGTAGTCTGAACCTATTTGCTCCCAAGGCCTATAAATCCAGTGCTTAGATGCTAATACATTGCCGGAATCGGAGTCTACAATAAAATGAATGTTTGAAAATTCGTTGCCATCACGTGTGAATCCTAAGTACCTATATTCTCCGCGAACCGAATTCCCGGTCTTTGAATCAGTTCCCAAGAAGTGACCATTAGTATAATCGATTGTATCCGGTCCGGCCTTCTGCCATCCTTTTTTAAACTCTTGAATACTCTGCACCGCTTTAACATCACCATAGACTTCAAGTCTTCTTTGTCCTGCTAATGGAGTAGAGCTACCTTCAGGCCATGCGGTCTGATAATAATACTTAGAGTTAAATTTAAATCCATTAGAACTACAAGGTGGAATGCCTTCAGGGATATTACCATCCACGGATGGAATTGGATTATACCCGCATCGGTTGGAAAAACCGTTAATTGTTAATGGGGGCTGATTAACCGCAGCTGATGCAGTTTTAATAGTCCATCCTGTAAAATCGTATAAAGAAAGGATGCAAAGGATGGCCATCATTGAAACTATGATCTTTCGGATTCTATGCAATTTAATCCCACCACTCTTTAGTAGTTAAGCTTGATTTGATACCTTTTTCCAATCTCACGATAAGAGAAGTTCTTATTATTGAATGTGAAGTCTTTTTGTGCTGTTTCTACGATATAGCCTTCGACCATTTTTCGAAGCTCCTTACCTTTTCCACCGCCTGCTAATAATTCGTATAAGGAATTTAAATATTCGTTACTTGTTTTAAAGTTTGAAGTGACAGGGTAACTAAACCCTATCTCTCTCAATCCGTCTCTATGAACAAATGCTAGTAGTTCATCTTTAGGACGTAGATCATATTGCCCTGTAAGCGATAAATATTTGTACTTCTCGTAATCTTCCTTGGTTGAAAAAACTTCAATTGATTCTCCGCTAAAGCGATTGACGTACCCTTCTGTGACATGTTTGTACGCTAGCTCCAGCATCTTGTTATACATGTCCAAAGCATATTTATCTTTGTATAAATAAATTTCCCCCTCGATTGTTGTGTAATTCAATCCTTTAAGATCAGGTTGATATGGCTTTCTTAATGTTTCATCTCGGAGTCTCAAAACCATGGTTATTGCTTCTGCTCGTGTAACATATCGTTGCGGATAAAAGTATCCCCTAGGGTACCCGTTCATCAATCCAGAGATAAGAACGGTTGCTCTATATGGTTCGGTGTTCTTTGAAAAATTGCCAATATCCTTTAGGCCGCTATTGTTAACTACGTATTCCGAATACAAGTAATCGTATTCTTCCTCCAGCACATGGAACCATGCTCCTAGTAAATAAGATGCTGCATCTCTTTTAATCTGCTTCTGGAACAAGTTGTATTGTTTAGGAAATAAAAGCTCAGTATCTCGTAGTACATTAATATCGAATAAAAAGTTCACATAAGGTGTTGCCCAATAGCCAAATGATGCATTTTTGAAATTAAATCTAGTTGTGCTCAGGGCTGTTTTAATTCGATTATAATATCCTGGATTGTCAATCTCGAGTTCAGCCAACCACTCCGGATCAAACTCCGTCTTTCCATTTTTCGTCACGCTATGAGCGCGCAAAATCATTACGATAAACTGGTCAGCCTTTACAATATCATTCGGCCGAAACGTCCCGTCCTCAAAACCTTCCACAAAGCCAGCTTGATAAGCTTGCAATATAGCATCCTTCGCCCAATGCCCAGCTATGTCCGAAAAAGGAAGTGCATCAACCCCGGTTGTTTCCTCGGCTGCGCCATCCTGCTCTGCGTTAGCAGCTCCTGTTCCCCCAAACGTCAGTGAAAATACCAAACTAAACGTTAACATCCATTTCATACTCTGCATTCCTTGCTTCCCCTCTCAACTGGTCAAATAAGATTCTAATCGCGATAACACCTTTACCGCTTCCGCGCGGGTTACTGCTCTTGCAGGCTGGAATGTTCCATCGGGATATCCGCCAAATATCGCAAAATGACTCGCCAGCGATATCGCATCCTGCGACTCACGCGATAATGATGACGTGTCTTTGTAGGCATACTCTTTGGGACGTTTATCATCTATAAGCCTCATAACGTCCGCAATCATCAACGCTACATCTTGCCTTGACATCGGCTCCTTTAAGCTGCCAGGCATACGTACGCCAAGATCATCAATCGCCGCTACATAAGGCTTGGACCATACAACACCATGAGCTGCGGCAAAATCATACTCCTGCTGCCCTAATAGGCTTGCTCTCTCTTCGTTTGTCATTCTCCAACGAAATTCTCGTCTCCATTGCCGCTTCCCATTCGGTTGTTCATCGGTAAGCGTCATGACGAGCAATTTCGCCAACTCTTCGCCCGTCACGGCTGAATCAGGTCGAAACGTACCGTCTCCATAACCACTTGCAATTCCTCTGCGTACATAATCGGATACTTCCTCACGGCCCCAATGCCCCATCATATCCCGAAACAGGGGAATATCCACGGACAAATTGTAATAGCCGCTTTGCGGGGCTGTAATCGTAAAGGTATATATGCCCGACGCCGCCTTTTCCATTCCCCAGATAACGCGCCAGTTTTCCTGGCTGTCTAATGTCGTCCTCTTCCCCTTCAGGTTGCCCACGCGATGACCGTCCGGCAGTTGAACCGTCACCACAAATTCGCCTTGACTGCCTTCGATCATGAATTCGACATAGTCGACTTTATTGGTCATTTCGTATTCCTTCACGATTTGGACAGTCTCGGCAACTTCGGCAGATGCCTTCCTGATACCGTTACTCATGCCTACACAGGCCCCGAGCAGCAGTGCCGCCAACCCAAAATATACAATACGTCTATGTTTTAACATGTTTTTACACTCCTTGCCAATTGTTTTTTCTTGCATCACGACAAAAAAGCACGCCTCTCCCTGAGTTTCCAAGGAGAAAGCGTGCTTCGCTTCCTGTAAAAGTTCTCTCTATTTCGACGAATATCTACTTCGATGGTACGTCATTGGCTCAGCTTTTGTCAATCATTTCCTCGAAGTAAATTTGCGATTGCCGCGTTTATACTTCTCTGCGGTCCTTAGGGAGCATAATGGCCAGCAGTCCGATGACAGGCAGGAAGCTTGCGAGCGTCATCACAAACGCCATCCCTTGAGCATCGGCCACATTGCCGAGCACAACCGAGCCCAACGCCCCCATACCGAAGGCAAGTCCGGTAATCATGCCGGATGCCATGCCGACTCTGCCCGGCATAAGCTCCTGAGCATATACGACGCTGACGGAGAAACCGGATTGCAGAATGAAACCCATAATTGCCATGACCGGATAAACCCAGAACAAAGTTAAATGAGGCAGCAGCAACGCGAACGGAGCGGCTCCGAGAATAGAGATGAGCATCATCTTTTTGCGGCCGATCCGATCCGCCATCAATCCGCCCGTAAACGTGCCAAGCACGCCGAAGATCATGAACAGGAACAATGGAATTTGTGCAGCTTGAATCGTCAGGCCGTATTCGTCCCTTGCATAAAATTGATAAAAATTGCCGATTGCGGCCGCATACCAGGATCTTGCGAATACGACAAGCAGGAGAATGGATAAAGCTATAGCGATGACTTTGCTTCCCGTACCCGCTCCCGCTCCTGCTGTATCAGCGGATGCTGCTTTTTTCTTCGGCACCCTCCCGCCATGCTCCGCCAGCCGTGCTGTATACCACGGCACTACCTTAAAGCATATAGCAATGGCTACCGCCGCAAGTAGCATGCCCCAAGCGGCACCACGCTGGCCAAGCGGTACAAAGATCGCCGCCGTCATGATGGGACCTAGCGATTGCCCGAAGTTGCCGCCGACCTGGAAAATCGACTGCGAGAAGCCCCGGCGATTGCCTGCCGCAAGATGCACGACGCGCGAGCCCTCGGGATGGAAGACGGCGGAACCGATGCCGACAAAGACGACAGAGAGCAACAGCAACGCATAATTCGGCGCGATTGCTAGCCCCGCCATGCCTGCCATGCTGCATAACATCCCTGCAGGCAGCATCCATGGCGTCGGGCGTTTATCCGAGAAGATGCCAACGACCGGCTGCATGATGGAGGAGGTCATATTTAACGTGAAGGCAATCCACCCGATCTGGCCGTAAGAGAGCTTCAGCGTATCCTCGAAGATAGGGAACAGCGCAACGACGACCGTCTGCATCGCATCGTTAAGCAGATGGATGGAGCTGATCGCGAACAACATGGTGTAGATGGTCGCCTTCTTTACCGCGCTTGCGGTTCCGTCGGCTCCCATAGATCTTGATGACAAGGAACAGGACCTACCTTTCTGATAGATGGTTGTTGTGTTGTGTTGATTAAGCGAAGCGAATGCACACGGGAGATGGAAGCTCCAACTGCTGCCCCGCTCGGGCAAGCTTCCCGCTCACCGGATCCCTACGGAATATGACGATGGTTCCGCTCCTCTGATTGGCGACCAGCACATAGGCTCCGTCCGGCGTAATGCCGAAATTCCGCGGCTGCTCTCCTCCACCGCCGATATGCTGTATATTTGCCAGCTCTCCGCTCGTCTCATCCACGCGAAAAACGGCAATACTTTGATGGCCGCGGTTGGAGCAGTATAGAAACTTGCCATCCGGCGACAAATGGAGATCAGCCGAATCGTTATAACCGTCGTAATCAGCTGGAATAGAAGAATAGGTCGCGCCTTGCGCCAGCGTTCCGTTTTCTTTGTCGATATGCATCAAGGTTACGCTCGACGCCAGCTCGTTCGTCACATAACCGACGGGGAGGATGGGATGGAAGACGATGTGGCGAGGTCCGTAGCCGCCTGTCAGCTTGCACTCATAGCGCTTGCTCAGCGTCCCGTCCGATTCTCGATAGGCATAAGTTATAATGGCATCCATGCCAAGATCAACGGCGCACACATAGTTCGTCCCAGGCATAGGAGCGATACAATGCGCATGCGGCTTCTCCTGGCGATCCGCGACGGGTCCCGGCTCGCAAACGTGCTGCATCAGCGAGCTAAGCTTGCCGATGTCGCCTGCATCATTCAACTGCAACGCCGCAATATTGCCGCCGGTATAATTGGCCGCGAAAACCGCCGTTCCGCCCGCATCGACGCTTACATAACAAGGATGCTCGCCGCCCGTGGACGCGCTGCTAGTTACGCTGCCCAGCAAACCCGTAGAGGGATCAATCGCAATTGCCGCCACGACGCCTCCTCCGACTCCGCCTGCCTCTGCAACCTCCTGAACGGCGTACAGCTTCGTCCCATTGGGATGAAGCGCGAGGAAGGAAGCATTGTCGAAGCCATCCATCTTCTGAAGAATCATCAGCCTTCCGTTCGACGGATCCAATCGGCATACATGAATAGTAGGCTGATGTCTCTCTCCGTAGGAACCTACGTACAGTATTCCGTTATTCCGTACGTATCCTTTAGAACTCATTTCGTTCATCCTTTCCCCGGTTACATCGATTCATTAACAACTAAAGTGAACATAGCACAAATGTCACTTCCAGAACAAACACTTTTTTTGTCAATACCTCTTCACTTTTATTGAGAGATATGATATGATGTAAGCGCTAACATTTCATGAGTTCAATTCTTATAAGGGGGATTTGGGATGATGAGTGTGGCGCTTAGCGAGAGGAACGTATACGAGAATTTTGATCAAGAGTCGGATGTCCTGTACTTTAAGTTGGGCAGTCAAGGTCTCGTAAGCTTCCATGGCAGAAACTACAATAAAAAGAAGAGTATGTCTGTAGAAGAAGTTCGCAGCTTAATGAAAGAAAAGAACTATTTTCAGATCAGTTCGGATTGTTTCATTAATCTGAGCAAGATTAGATCCGTAGCGGACGGAACGGTATTTTTCGGATCGCAGCATACCGACTGCAAAAAGCTTCATGTAAACCGTCGCAAGCAATATGCAATCGAGCAGGTTTACCGGCAGTTCTCGCATAATTAATCCACAATTTCATGCAACATCGGCATGGACAAACAACCGCTCCCTTCCAACTTGGAAGTGGGCGGTTGTTTGCTTCGTCCGGCGCTGGTATGCTAGAGAAGTGAACTTATATAATTACCCCAAAACCGCGTAATTGAATTCAAGGAGGATAATAGGCAATGACGAAGCAAGGACAAACATACGAAGGACAATTCCATGATGAAAGCGCCATCTGGCTGAAGTGGGGTTCCTACGAGGCGGCGGTGCTGCCGAAGGTAGGCGCTAATTTGATCGCTTTCCGCGACACGGCCAAAGGATATAACATACTTAGAGAACCTTCGCTTGAAGAAATGAATGAATTCCGTGCCCGCCCTATCGTGCATGGCATCCCGGTTTTATTTCCTCCGAACCGTTATGAGGATGGTACTTTCACATGGAACGGCCGCACCTATACGTTCCCGGTGAACGAAGAGAACACGGGCAATCATCTGCACGGCTTCCTGCATGATGCCGCTTGGAATGTCGATGACTTCGGCGTAAACGGTACCGAAAGTTATGTACAGTGCAGCATTACGGTTGACGAATCGCACGCCATTTTTCAATTCCTGCCGCATCGCTTCACCCTTCGCCTGCGTTATTCGCTGAGCGACAACGGCTTGCTTCAGCATGTTATGGTGATCAACAACGGCGAAGAAGCGATGCCTTCGATGATTGCATTCCATACGACGCTTAACGCGCCGTTCGTGCCGGGCAGCACGTCTGATGACTACACCTTTACGATGACGACAGGCAAACGTTGGGAGCTAAATGAGCGTATGCTTCCAACCGGAGGTCATCAAGAGCTTCTCGAGGAAGAAGTCGCGATGCAGACAACCGGCATCTCCCCGTTCTGGCAGCCGATGGACAACCATTACACAAGCGCGACACGCGACGGACGCAACAAAATGGAGCTTACGGACAATCGCGCCGGCGTTACGCTGGTATATGACGTCGGCTCGGCCTACAAGCAATGGATGATCTGGAACAACAAAGCGACGCCTGGCTTCTTCTGCCCAGAGCCGCAGCTGAACCTCGTGAATGCGCCCAACGTTAATCTGCCGGCGGAAGAGATCGGTCTCGTAACGCTTGCGCCAGGCGCCATCTGGGAATCCACGAGCCGTCTTTACTTGCGCTAGGCAGCCAAGTCCGGCAGCGCTCTGCCGCGCTGCCTTCCTGGAGCTTTATGGAACGCTAACGCGAGCTGCAATGCAAATAAGGACCGACCCTCAGCTGAGGGTTCGGTCCTATTTACGTGCTATTGCTTCAGAAAGTAGCTCAGCGGCGGCCTGTAAACCGATTTTTTCGGGTTGCAGCTCCCAAAGTTGCTTCGCGTCCCCCTGTAACCCGATTTTTTCGGGTTGCAGCTCCGAAAGGCGCTCAGCGGCGACCAATAACCCGACTTTTTCGGGTTACAGCTCCGAAAGTCGCTACGCGACGCCCTGTAACCCGATTTTTTCGGGTTATAGCTCCAAAAGTAGCTACGCGACGTCCTGTAACCCGACTTTTTCGGGCTGCAGCTCCAAAAGTCGCTACGTTACCGTCATCCTTCGTATACGCGGATTTCGACGATCTGGGCATAAGGACAGCCGTTGGTCGACTCCGCCACGACCCTCAGCTTATCCGTTGCAACCGTCTCAGGCAAGACGTGGACGCGCTTGCGGCGGCGGTTGTCGGTCTCCCTATGCAGCACTTGCCAGTCGCCGTCAACCCAAGCTTCGATGCGATAGTCCTTGACGAGCTCCGGCATGGTCTCGAACGGCGTCGTATGGTGATGCAGATTGATCAGATCCTCGTTCACATCGTCGTTAAAGGTGAGATGCACCTCGACAGCGCCGACCGGCTCCGACCAGCTCAGCTCCAGCCATGGCTGACGGCCGTCCGTGATGACGTCCGACGACCAAAGATGCGGTCCGCCGTACGGTCTGACGTAGCCGTCCGTCGCCTTCTCCGCCCCGTAAGCAGTGGTTTCGGCGTGCACCCTTATGCAGAACGGCTGTCTGACGATGCCGCCCATCCGCCATTCGACGATCGGCTGCAGCTTCTCGTCCGTATCGAAATCCTTCATCGCTTGCTGCCTATATTCGAAGCCCAGCACTCCGAATAAAGGCTCCTCGGATAATCGCAGACTTACGAATTCGTTCTCGCGGACAATGACAAACGCATTTTCCGGCTGCGACGGTCGCCATGACAACGGGATGTCCACCCACCGAGCCTCTCCTGCTTCTAGCGCCACTTCTATAGTATCGATCCGCTCAGCGGGAATGTAATTCTCGAGGCGTCCGGTTCCCCACAGCTCCACCGTCAAGCTTGTGTTCGCGGATGCGTCCAGCAGCAGCGAGAACCCTTCCAGCGCCGGCTCGACCGGGAACAACATGCCGACCTGAGACTGGAGCGGATACGCCGTCGACGGACGCTCCACAGCGATTCGCCGCAAAGTGTCGGAAGCTCGCACGGCGGCATTGCGGGCACGATCAAGGGAATCCTCGTTGCGAAGACCAATGATGGAGGCATCCTGCTTCAATAATTGTTGCTGCACCGCGCTCCAGGCAAGCTCTCGCGGCGCTACGCCTTGACTT
>NZ_BDQX01000281.1:89702-113517 GCF_003112455.1 Paenibacillus agaridevorans | reverse complement strand
CCCGTCCCCGCCGCTTCGCCGATGACGGCGCAGGTCGCCATGACCCGCGTCGTGCCGAACGCGATATGGGACGCGCTGATGTTCCGGCCCGCCATCATCATGTTCGACACGTTGCGCGAGTAGAGCGAGCGGAACGGAATATGGTAGATGCCGTCCATATGGAAGTGTTTCGACCCTTTGCTCTCCGCGTACATGCCTTGGGGCGGATGCAAGTCGATCGACCAGCCGCCGAACGCCACTCTGTCCTCGAACGGAAGCTGCGCGACCACGTCGTTCTGGTTCAAAATGTAATCGCCCTCGAAACGTCGGTACTCCCGTTTGCCCGGCAATGCCCCGACCCATTCCAGCGTAAGCGTCTCGGCTTCGAACTTGCCCGAATTTTTAATGTAATCCCAGATGCCGTAAATAACCGCCCACAGCTCGTCCCGGATCTCTTCGTTGTCGTGGACCGTGTCCTTCTCTCCGCCCCACTCGATCCACCAGTAATGGCATCCGGAATCGCCGCTGCGGATGACGCGTTTTAGCGGAATGGAAGTTTGCGTAATATCCTTGGCAAAAGACGGGGCCAAATACCGAACCGGTCGTCCCGTATCCTTCGTGTAAAAAAGTATCGTGCTGCCCAGCGTAATATTGTCCCCTTGCTCCGGCGCCCATGCTTCGCCGAATTCGTCATGCGCCTCTCGTCCGATACGGAACGCCGCGCCCGCCAGGAAGCCAAGCAAGCCGTCGCCCGTACAATCCAGGAACATAGGGCTAATGAACGTGATGCGACGTTCGGATCCCGCCATCCAGCCGGTAACGGACTTAATGATCCGATTTTCCCCGCCGCCCGCAATCGCCTCGGCGTCAACCTCATGAACATCCGTGTTCAAATACAAGTCAAGCGTTGGTTCCGCTTTCACCTTCTCCAGAAGCAGCGCGTCCCAAAGATAAGGATTGCCTTCCGGATTACGATACTGATTCTCCACGAACAGTTCGCCCATAATCCCGCTCTCGCGGGCATAACGGTTGACGCCATGTCCCGTGGCGCCGCATACCCATACGCGCACCTCGCTGCTGGAATTGCCACCAAGCACCGGTCTATTTTGTACGAGCGCTACTCTCTGCCCCAGCCTGGCTGCCGCGATCGCCGCGCATATTCCGGCAAGCCCCCCGCCGACTACCGTTATGTCATACGTTTTCGTTTCTGTTCTCATCTCTTGCACCCTCCATTTCTGCGTATCCTTAATTTCATGTTATACTAACATCGACACGTATAAAATAGATTTTATTTCATAATGAATATCCAAAATTTCAAGATAGGAGGATCATGCCTTGACATCCTCATTCCGCATGCCGGCGCTAAGCGGGCATACCTTCTGGAAATCCAAAAGCCAATTTCTTCTGGACGTCGATACGTACGAGGACTGGGCGCTGTTTCTTGTCGAACATGGCTCCTTCCGTTATCTTGTAGGCGAATCAAGCGGCGTAGCTTCCGGAGGTGACTGGATTCTGTGTGCTCCGAACACGCCTTTTCAACGCGAAGCGCTGACAACGCTCGACTTTCACTTTATTACATTCGCGTTAGAGCCTTCGTACGATGTGCAATCTGAGCCTCCTTTGCCGTCGGGCCGTTATCGTCCGGAAGAAACGCCGCGCCTCAGAGATACGCTGAACCAGCTTCGAGCCGGCATCCATGCCATCCATCCCGCCTATGCTCAGACGCTAAGGCAACATTGGATAAATGAGCTCTGGCTGCATCTGTACGCCTCCGTCCACGAAACGTCGACCGGGCTTATGCGGCAAACCGCCGACCCGCTCATGAGCCGGGCGTCGGAGCGAATCAGGGAGCAGGCGAACAGCCCTTTCACATTAAAGGAGCTGGCCGCCGAGCTCGGATTGACGCCCGTTCAATTCACGCGCCGCTTTCGCGCTGCATACGGTCTCAACCCGCTTCAATTCGCAACCGATATCCGGATGCGAATCGCGAAGAAGCTGCTCGCCGAGACGAATCTGACGCTCGACGCCATCGCCGAGCGTTGCGGCTACGAAAACGGCTTCTACTTGAGCCGGATATTCCGGAAACAAACGCAGACAACCCCTTCCGAATACCGGAAGGAGTCGCTGAAGGCCAGGCCGATTTTGTTGTAGGTTTTTTAGTTCTCCTCTTCTTCGCCTTCGGGAGGCAAAAGCATGATGCGCCCTTCGCTTAATTCTACGCGAACCTTGTTGGTGTTTTTTACGCCGATGGATTCCAGGTAACCTGCCGGCACCTGAAGCCTGCCGGCTTTGTCCAGTATCGCATATTCCACATGCGACTCCTCTTCGGCCGCTTGCTCCAGCTCCAGCGCCGCCAGTTCTTCGACGTAGGAGCGCTTGCGCAGCATCTCCGAAGAAATCTTGCCATCGCGTATCGCCGCGACGCGGTCCACTTTCTTCGCCAGCTCCGGATCATGCGTGACGATAACGATCGTAATGCCGATGGAACGATTAAGCTCGCGGAACAGGTCTAAAATCTGATTCGACATCTTGGAGTCGACGGAGCCGGTCGGCTCGTCGGCCAGAAGCAGCTTGGGATGATTCGCCAGAGCGATGGCAATAGCGACCCGCTGCTGCTCCCCTCCTGATAGCTGATACAGCTTGTTGTTCTCGCGATGGCTCAGTCCTACGGCCTCGAGCAGTTCCTTCGCTCTCCACCGTCTGCGCCGTCCCGTTAACAGGATAGGGAGCTCTACATTTTCGAGCGCGGTGAGATACGGTATGAGGTTGCGGGCATTATTTTGCCAGACGAAGCCGACGCTCTCCCGCTTGTAGCGCACAAGATCGCGTTCGGTGAACTTGAGCATATCCTTGCCGTCGACGGTCAGCTTGCCCGCCGTTGGCCGATCGAGTCCGCCCAGCATATTAAGCAGCGTCGACTTGCCGCTTCCGCTGTTGCCGATGATGGCCATCAGCTCCCCCGATTCGATGTGGAGATCGAGACCTTGCAGAGCGAACACCTCGAGATCGGCTGTTTTGTATATTTTTACAAGTCCTTCGCAATGGATCATCGACTAGTCCTCCCCTAGCTTAAGCGCTTGATGCACGCGCAAGCGCGACAGCATATACGCGAGAATGCCCAGCCCGATCAGCAGCATGAGTCCTACGAGAATATAGATGCGGATATAGTCCGCAGTTTCGAACTTGACCATGAACGGCGGTACCAGACTGCTGGGATTGA
Organism: Paenibacillus agaridevorans; assembly: GCF_003112455.1. Classification (GTDB taxonomy): domain Bacteria; phylum Bacillota; class Bacilli; order Paenibacillales; family Paenibacillaceae; genus Pristimantibacillus; species Pristimantibacillus agaridevorans. The sequence continues at coordinate 110,318 of NZ_BDQX01000281.1, read as the reverse complement.
AAGCGATCTGGAAGTTAGGCACATACAGCTTGCTCGTCAGATTGCCCACGAGAACGCCGAGAAGCACGGCCATACCTGATGTGAGCAGCTGTTCTACAGCCAACATGGCAATCAGATTCCGGACCGATAAGCCGATAGCTCGCAAAATGCCGTTTTGCAACGTTCGGCCCCGCAGCGACAATACCCAATAGAGCAGGAAACCGACGAAACTGACCAGAATCGCCAGGACGAAACCAAGCGTAAGCACGCCGTTTAGCGCGAGCAGGAATGGATCGTTTTTGGCCTGGACCAAATCTTCTCGCGTATTGACAATACGGGAGACCGACAGTCCACCCTCCTCGATTCCCTCATAAACCTCCGACGTCGATACATCTTCGCCAAGCTTGAGCCACACATCGTATGGCTCAAGCGCCAGCTGCACCTGGATGCGCGGCAGATGCCCAACGATCAGCATAGGAGCGTTGTCGGCTGCCTTGTCGCTGACGTTGACGGAACCTAGCGGCGGGTTGGGATTAAAAGTCGGGAAATAATCAATGACGCCGTATACCTTAAAGGGCTGCTGGGAAACCTCCTGCCAGCCAATCCAGATCGTGTCGCCGGGCTGGATTTCTTTCTGCTCGGCAAGCGTTCGGGAGATCAGGACGGAGCTCGTATCCGGCGCGATCAGATTCAAATAATCATTTAGCGTATAATCCAGCAAGCCGTCGCGGAACCAGGTCGTCATACCGAATTCGTCGGTATCGATGCCGATAAGCGTTGCCGTGCCGGATACCTCGTTGGCGTAAAAGCCCGCATTCTTCTTCGTAAATACCTTGGCCGCATGCTCCACGCCGGGGAGCTCGCGGAACGGCTCGAACGCCGGCTCCATGTAATGGATCTGGGCCGGCGGCGTTGCGGGGGCGCCGCCCGGTGGCCCGCCAGGGCCTTCCGGCGGGGGCGCATCGTTTACCCAATTGACGCTCAGCACCATGTCGGCGCCGTTGCCGTAACGTATCCGGTCTTCCATATTGGAGTTGATCGTCCGGGCCGCGGAAGCACTGAATACCCCAGTTGCAATCGTCATAATCAGGAAAATCATAAGGAATTGATACTGGCTGCTGGAGCGTCCGACCTGGATGAGCGTCGCGTATAACGACGGCGGCCACCACTTCTTGCCGATCCAGTAGATCCCTTTAAGAATCCATGGATACAGCCTTAGCAGAAGCAATCCAGCCCCCATAATGAACAGCGCCGGCACGATAAATTGCAGCGGGTCGATCGCCAGATCCTTCGCGCTCAGCCCCAGCGCCTGCAGATCCGCCTGCCGCTTGCGGAATGTGTACAAGCCATAGATCGCCAGTCCCAACGTCATGACGTCCAGAAACATTTTGTGCCATAGCGGGCTGCCCGTCAGCCTTGCGGATTGCTGCTTATGATTGACGATGCTGACTCGCGTCGCGAGCACGATCGGAATGATGACGATGACGAGACAGGCGGCGGCTGCGATCGCGGCAAACCGGTATGCCTCTTCCGTAATCCGAACGGGCAGACCAACCCTCTGCACGAAGGCCAGAAAACCGTTCGAAGCGCCCAACATTTCCGTTAACACCGCGCCTAGCAGCGGTCCAAGACCGAATGCCACGCCGCATAACAGCAGCCCCTCGGTCATATAAGCACCGATCACTTGCCATCTCGAGGCGCCGCGGCTGCGGAGTACGGCAATCTCGTTTTTCTGCCTTCCGGCGATCAGATTGGAAACCATGAACATATAAAAAGCCAGCATGAGCAGAATCGGCACGTTCAGCGCCCACATCAGCGTACGCAGCTGCTCCGCTCTCTCTAGATAAACGCTGATCGTATTTAGCGCACGAGTCTCCGAGCCCATCTGGTACAACGCGAAGCTCTTCATGATCTCGGCTTTCATGGATTCGTGCGCCGTTACAAACGGCTCAACCGTCTGCAGCTCCATCTTCGTATAGTCCATGACGACATACCATCCAGCCGCGCTTAAAGGCAATTGTCCCTCGCGCAGCAGCAGGCGCTCCCCCGTCTCGAACGGCATGAGAAAGGCGCTGTTCATGTCGCTCAGATTACCGTAGCGGAAGTAAGGATCGTCATCCTCCGTCTTCCGTATAACGCCAACCGGCTTCAGCTGTACGTTGGCCGCCGCTTTCTTGTCCTCGATGACGAATACTTTGTCCAGCACTGTCTTGTAGTGGCTAAGTCCGTTTTCTGTCAGAAGCACCTCGTAGACACCGTCGACCGGCACCTTCGAGGGCAGTCTCCCGTCCTTAAGCGTCACATGCTCCTCCAGCCCCTCGTATGACTTGATGGTCACCCATTGCTGGTTGTCATCGGAGAGGGGATTGGGATCATCCGCTCGTTTCATGCGGAGCGACATGGATTGGAAACTTCCCACAAGCTCCCGCACGGGCAGCCCGAACGAGCTTGCGCCCGTCGTGCGCACGTAATCGTCGATTCTATCGTACTTATTGTTAATCTGCTCCGGCGTCTCCTTCGTAACCATTACATTGGAGTAGTGCGTACCCGGGTACTGACCCGAGTTGGTCTGCAATTGTTCCAGATCCTTGACCAACATGCGGGACAGTACAGCCTCGGAGTAGATCGGCATGCTGCTGACGAGCGCCACGGAGATCAGGATGCCCATGAACAGGCTGCCGAGCAGCCACTTGTTCTGCACCATCTTGCGTATAATCATGACGAATAATGCCATAGACAAGTCACCAAGGCGTCCGGCAATACGAATTCGCCGATATTCGCGGCGATCCGTATGCTGCCGCAGCTCGCGCTACGGTAGCACGATCAGCATGCCTTCCTCCAGCCCTTTCGTAATTTCGATATCCGTCGATCCTTTGATTCCCGTCTCTACGTCAACCTCTCGGATCTTGTCGCCTTCCTCCAGAATCCGCACGAACGTGCGCCCCAGATAGCTGCGAAGACCGCTGCGCGGAATAATGATAACGTCGCTGCGTTCCTGCAGCAGCACCTTTACATCCGCGCGCGTGCCGATTTCCGCATCATCCGGCAGCTTCTCGAGTTCGACGAAAACCATCTTGGCGTTACGATCCTTGGTAATCGGGTCGTCCGAATACGGAGCCGACGACGGCGTCTGAGTCACTTTGCCCTCCAGCAGAACATTGCCCGTGAACGTCAGCTCCGCCTTGGAACCAACGTTGACGAGGCTGACGTCCGGCGAACCGTCCGTCTGGAAGGCGATCCGCAGCTTGCCGGGATCCGCTACGACGACCAGCGTCTCGAATTCGCGGACGGCATCCCCCTCTTTAAGCTCGGCTACATATGTCACTTGACCATCCATCTCAGCAGTTAGCAGCTTGCCAGTAAGTGCTGCCGCCAGCCTCTCGTGTCTCAGCTTGTCGATATCGTACTGAAGCTGGGCAACTCGAATCTCGTCCTTGTCGCCTGCATCCTTGGCCGACTTTAGCGCTTGACCGGAGCGAACCAGATTCAGCTCCATCTGCTTTAGCTCAATGTCCATATTGCCTGTATCCAGCCGTATGAGCGGGTCGCCATTCTTGACGATGTCACCCGCCTTGACAAGCACTTCCTTGACTACGCCTCCTCCAGCCTTGAATTGCACCGTATCGGTGAAAAAGGACTCCAGCGTGCCGTTCCCGCGAATTTCCTGCGTAATTCTACCCTTTACAACCTCGACGGTCCGGTAGTTTTCCTGCGGCGGCTTGACGAGCGGAGGCTTGAGCGGCGCCTCTTCGGCTGGCAGCAGCGAACAGCCTGCAAGCGACAATGCCGCAGCCATCGCAGCCGTCAGGACGACGATTTTGCTTTTACGTTTAGCTCGAAACGACAATGACACCATCCTCCAATTCGTACACGCGGTCTACGATCTCCATAATGGCGGGGTCATGCGTCGTCATGATGATAGTCATTCCCGCCGTCTCAACCAAATCGCGAAATATTTTCATAATTTGCAGCCCCGTCCGGCTGTCCAGCTCCGCCGTCGGCTCATCCGCCAGCAAAAGCCTCGGCTTGTGGGCAATCGCCCTCGCGATCGCCGTTCGCTGCTGCTCGCCCCCCGACAGCTCGAATGGACGATGGGACATGCGGCTTTTGAGCCCAACCTGCTCCAAAGCTCCCTCTGCCGCCGACTGTCGCTCCTGAGCCGGATACCCGGACACTCGCAGCACGAACTCAACATTTTCATAAGCAGACATTAATGGAATAAGGGCGAACGACTGAAAAATAAGCCCCATCCGCGTTCTACGGACGCTGTCCCGCTCCTTGTCCGACATCCCCGTCAGGTCATGACCCTCGAACAACACTTGACCGCTATCGGGCCGGTCTAGCGCGCTAAGCAGATTAATGAGCGTCGTCTTGCCGGATCCGGAGCGCCCCTTGAAGGCGATCAGCGCCCCCGAAGGGATGGCGATGTCGACTCCCTTCAACACTTGCACGGCCGCTGATCCGCGCCCGAACGACTTCGTGATACCGCTTCCAATTACAATATCGGATACCGCGGGTACGCTCTCTATCGCTGCCCCCTCCAATCCTATGTTGCATTATCATCTTTTTCCATTTTATATCCGTACTGGGACTTACACAATATCAAAAACTTCAGAATTGGTGTGTAATTTATCGATCTTAAGCAATGATTACTAGAACTTCACAGCGATTATCGAATAAGGTGCTGGATAACTCATATAATTGAATGAAAGGTAGAGACTAGGTCGATGCCAGCGACTTAAAACTCGGAATATGTGCTACTGGTGGGAATTAGATCGGTGCCAGCGACTTATAGCTCGCAAAATGTGCTACTGGTGGGAATTAGATCGGTGCCAGCGACTTAAAACTCGGAAAACGTGCTGCTGGTGGGAATTAGGTCGATGCCAGCGACTTAAAACTCGGAATATGTGCTACTGGTGGGAATTAGATCGGTGCCAGCGACTTATAGCTCGCAAAATGTGCTACTGGTCGAAATTAGATCGGTGCCAGCGACTTAAAACTCTGAAAATGTGCTACTGGTGGGAATTAGGTCGATGTCAGCGACTTGGAGCCCAAAAATTTAGTGTCCGAAGCTATTATCTCAATAGAAAAAGCATCCCCGGCCAGGCAGAACCGGAAATGCCCTCTACTTATCTATGGAATTTGGATATTTAAGAAGAAGATGACGACTGTAATCGTAAGTATGCTGAGCAACGTCGATAAAAATACCGCCTGCGAGGCAAACTCCTTCTCATTGTCGAACTCGACCGCGAGCAGCACACTGCTCAGCGACGTTGGAACTGCCGAAGAGACGATAAGCGCGGCAGTCGTAAGTTTATCCAGCGGCATGAATCCCACGATGTTCCAGAGCGATATGATTCCCCAAGCAAGCAGCGGACCCGCCGCCAGCCTCAGCACAACAGCTATGGAGACATCGACGGCGAGCTCACGCTTGATGCGCCACTCCATACTGCCTAATTGAACGCCAAGCGTAATGAGCGCCGTTCCGAAAAATGCGTTCGCCAAATAGGTAACCGGCATTTGGAGAGCATCCGGCACCGGAACGTTTAGCCATCTGAGCGCCAACGCTCCCGGAATTACATAGATAACCGGCATCGACAGAATGGTGCGCCATACTTGCTTCATGTCCGCTTTATGAGCATTCACGTTGTAGATGCCCCATGTATTCGGGATTAGCGATTGGACGACCATTACGATAATTTGAACCGCCAGCGTGTGACTTAGCCCCCCGAATGCCAGTTGATTGAGCGGAATACCGTAATTCGCGCTGTTGTAGAAGAGTACACTGTTTTTCATGGCGCTTCTCATGCTGGCCTTGTAGCCTCTAATTCGAATGACGATTTCGACGATGGCGTACTGCGCGAACATGAATAGCAACAGAAACAGGAACACCTTGCCGATTAGCGATACCTCGAGCTTCTGATTGTACAGCAAGTTAAACATGAGCGCGGGTGAAAACAGATAAAAGTTCAGCTTCGACAGCGTCTTGATATCGAGCTTGAAAGCCCGCATCAGCACGATGCCGAGCCCAATCAGCACGCCCATGGGCAATACGTTGTTCGTCAAAACATGCATGAAAACCGTCATGATGATCTCTTCTTTCCAAGTCGGTGATGCGCTAAGCATGTCAGCGTGATGAATGGGCCAGCCGTGCAATTGCCGCTATCGGCCTTAGTTCCCCTCCAACTTCGAGGCAAACCCTTCCCCGTGAGCCTTCCTCCATCTACGACGGAAGATCCCCAATAAAGTCTACCAGCATAAACGACTCCTGACTATACTTTTGGCCAAATTCGCTTGCGAAAAAAACATCCTGGCCGCAAATGCACTGCATTCCCCTTTCCTTGCCAAACATAGTCTGACAGATTTACTGCGTTCTATATTCGATGCTCGTCCTCATAAAGCTAAAGCTCAACGTCTACCTTCCTCCCCCGAACAGAACCCGCCTTCTGATCCTCGGTACCGCTCGACTCCAGACTTGCCCCAGTCTTCTACCCAGCACCGGCACCTGCTTCCGCTTGCGGAAATTGCAACTCGTACAGTTGGCTATATCGTCCTTGAATGCGAAGCAACTCTTCATGCGTGCCGCTCTCGAGAATGCGGCCCTGTTCCAGCACGTAAATACGATCGGCCTGCTGAATGGTCGACAGTCGATGGGCGATGACGAGGCAAGTGCGGCCCTTCAGCAGAACGGCGAGCGCTTCCTGAATGTGCTGCTCCGATTCCGAATCGAGCGATGCCGTCGCTTCGTCGAGGATAATAATGCGCGGGTTTTTCAAAATAGCTCTTGCGATGGAGATACGCTGCTTCTGCCCTCCGGACAGCTTAACTCCACGTTCTCCTATTCCCGTCTCGTAGCCGTCCGGGAACGCGCTGATAAATGTATCCGCATTCGCTGCTCTCGCAGCCGCGATAACCTCCTCATCGGAGGCGTTCGCGTTGCCGTAACGGATATTTTCGCCGATTGTTCCGTTGAACAAGACGATGTCCTGAGACACGATGCCAATCTGTTCTCTTAGCGACTCCAGCTTAACATCCTTCAAGGAGTGCCCGTCTATAGTGATGTCGCCCGACTTCGGATCGTAGAAACGCGGAATCAGATGCGCGATCGTCGTTTTGCCGGAGCCTGACGAACCGACCAGCGCCGTAATGCGTCCCGCTTCCAGCTCCAGATTGAAGCCGCTCAGCACCTTCGCATCTCCCGAATAAACAAAATCCACATCGCGGAATACGATATGCCCGCGTACCGGCGGAAGCACAACCGCATCCGCCTTCTCCACGATATCCGCCTTCGTGTTCATCACTTCCATGATGCGCTCGTAGGCAGCTGCGGATTGTTGAACCGAATTAATAATGCGGCTGAAGTGGCGAATCGGATTCTGCAGCAGCCGCAAATACGCGATAAACGCCACGATCGTGCCGACGGACATATCGCCCCTCATCGCCAGCCAAGCTCCGAACACGAGAACGATAGCCAGGCCGACGAAGTTAAGAAAGTCGATAATCGGCTCGTAAGCGGCCCTCAATCGGACAACCTGGATGTTGGCGTCCATATTGATACGCGTCCTTTCGGAGAACCGTTCGGACTCATATTCCTCCTTCGTGAAGGACTTGATCAGCCGAATGCCGGTCAACGAATTCTGAAGATGGTCGCTGACGTCCGCTACCGACTCCTGAACTTTACGGAATGATGAACGCATTCTCTTGCCGAACAGTCGAGTAGTCATAATCATAAGCGGGAACGTCGCGAGCAGCAGCAGCGTCAGCCGCCAATCAATCCACAGCATATAGACGGCAATCGCCGTAAAAGTGAAGAAGTCGGTGAATAGCTGCATCATGCTCGAGGAGATCAACTGCTGCAGGATGCCTACGTCGTTCGTGACCCGCGACATCAGATCCCCGGTGCGGTTGCGATCGAAGAAGGCGATGTCCAGATTCTGCATATGGCGGTACAGATCGTTGCGGAATTTATAAAGCACGGTCTGCCCTATGGTCGCCATCAGCGACGTGCTTAGGTACCTCAGCAAACCAAGCGCCAGAGCGGAGCCCAACACGCCTGCTCCGATGTAGATCAGCTTGTCGTACTGCTTGCCGGGGATAACCTGATCGATCGTATACCTCGTAAGCTGCGGAACGATAAATTCCAGCAGCGACACGCAAATGACGCAGATGACGGCCAAGGCAATCGCGCGCCACACTTGGCGCGCATGTTGATAGATGCGGGCGAACATGCCGTATACGCTGGCGGGCTTCACCTTCTCGCCTGTGCCGAATCTCCCCATGCCCATTCCTCTGCCGGGACGGTAGGCGCCTGTCGGATTGGCATTGCCGCTCATACCGCTCCCTCCCCGGGATCTCTTCCCGCCACATCGCTTACAGATTCAACAACGGCTCCCACGATCTCGGAATCCGTCTCCCCCGTAATCCCCCGCAGTTCACTCCTCAATGCTGCAAGCGTCTCGCGAAGCCGCGTTGCAAGGGCTGCGTCAGCAAGCGCCGCCCGTTCCGCTGCCTTGAGCAAATGAATCAGCTCCTTGCCGGCAGGCGTCAACCTTCGATTGCGTCGCACGCCGCCCGGTTCTGTCGCTTCGCGCTCCTCGTCCCGCCCCTCTCTCTCGCGCGACCTGGTTTCCCATTCCCCCGACGCGCCGACTTCGGGCGATTCGGGACGATTCAGCTCCTCTTGCAAGTAATCCCTGCCTTCCTCAGTTATTTGAAAAACGCGTTTGCCATCCTTCTTGAACGGTTCGATCAGGCCTTGATCCCGCAGCATCTGCAGCGTCGGATAGATGGAGCCCGGGCTGGGCTTATACGTGCCGCCCGACTGATCCTCAAGCGCCTTCATCATTTGATAGCCGTGCATATTCTCGTGCGAAAGCAGCTCCAACAGCGCATATTTCACGCCGCCTCTGGTGAAGTAGCGCCTGCCGGAACCGCTCGTGTCGCGTTCGTTGCCCAGATGGAGAAACAATCGTTCCTCCGGTTGCCAATGCTCGCTCATATCGCGAACACCTCCAATGCGATATATCGTATTATATTGAATTCTATACGATATATCGCATTATGGCAATGAGATTTCGTTTTTCAAAATAGAAAGAATATTTTTCAATTCTTGACGAGCAACCTCGTCTAATCCTTGCAGTGGCAAGGGAAGATTGGGAGTGTCGGTTAGTCCCTGCATTCCTGCTATTGTTGCAACTACGCGTAGACTTCCATACTTTTGAAACATCTGCCACAGTGGTTCAAGGCGTTTAGATTGATTATCTGCAGACTCAGATAACCCAGCTAGAGCCGCTCGTGTAATTCCTAAGCATATATCGGGATACAAACCACCAAGAACAGAGTACCAAGCATCACATCCGGCATTAAGGCCCGTCGCACCATAAGGATCTCCGCTAACACCAATTGTTACATCCCTTGGAAGAAGGGTACGTAATTGTTTCACTCTTTCCTTAGCTGTATCTAATTCATTGGGAACTCCAGGTATCTTGATAGAACGGACTTGTTGTAAACTTGCTATTTTACCATGTAGTTCATCACTGAATCGAAAGTGAGTAGTAGTTGGATTATCGTACACACACAACGGCACAGACAGTGATTTCGAAACCATTTCATACAGCGAATACACCTCAATATCAGTTAATTGCTGATAGGAAACCGGAGCAAGAAGCACACCACTCGCTCCTGCCTTTTGAGCGTCTTCTGCTAATTGGCGTACTTCACGAGTTCGCAAAGCGCTAATTCCAATTACGATAGGGATTCCTTCAGAATATTCGACTGCAAGTTGAGTAACACGTAAACGTTCTTCACGACTGAGATAAACATAGCTACCAGTCGAGCCTAATACTCCAATCGAATCTACTTTTGCTGAGGTTAGACGTTTTAATAGACGAGTAAAAGCCACTTCATCTATTCCTGTTTCATTCATAGGCGTTAAAGGAAATGCAGATAACCCAGTAAACATATTAATCACCCTCCCTTATTTACCGCGTAAATCAAGACAGTTAGAATACACATGTTCTTTTATTATAAAGGCTATTTTCAACTTTGTTGTTGATAGTTCTTGACTCTAACGTTAGGTCATAGTGCATAATTCTCACTATAAACGACTGGGAGTGAGAGATATGAACATAATAACATTGCGTTCAGACCATATTTATCAAAAAGTTGCCCAAGCTTCGCCCGAGGAAAAACTTGAATTATTCAGAAACGAAATGATGGCTCCTTTTATGAAACAATGGCAAATTCAACAGATGCCTTTTAGAGCCGAAGACGCGAATGGTTTTGACGTTGTTACGTTTAATAGTATAATGCATCGATCCCCTGATCAGATTACTGGGCAGATCTCGCCTGAGGTTGAGTTGATTTCGTCAGATTCTTTTTGGTCAGAGTGTGAGCACGCTGTAAGGAAAAGCCTCCGTCTATTTATAAAACATGAAATAAGTCTCCCCGTATCTGAATATTTGTTTACCATTCAACTAGGGAATCCAGAAAACCGTGCCTTAACAATAAACGAAGGATATAGCGGCTTTGGGGGCATTCCTGGTTTTATCTGGGGTACGCTCTTGCCAAATGAGTACACGCTTCCTCGAATGAAGGCTGCGCTGGCGCACGAATGCAACCATAATGTGCGATATCAATTTATTCAGTGGGATCACACCGTTAATTTGGGCGAGCTCATTGTAAGTGAAGGATTAGCTGAAAACTTTGCTACGTTCATGTTTGGAGAAGAATTGCTCGGCCCTTGGGTAACGAAAACAAACGCAGACACACTTAACAGGCGCATAAAGCCTGTCCTTAGAGAGCAATTGCAATTAACAGGGTTTGATAAATTTGCTCCGTATCTCTACGGTGACGAGATCGCCAAACTTCAAAACTTTGAACCGGTCAATATGCCTTATAGTGCTGGCTACGCCTGTGGATATTATTTAATCCAATATTATTTAAGAAAAACAGGAAAAACGATCTTTGAAGCCACAATAACACCTGCTGCTCAAATACTAGACGAAGTAAAAGGATTTTGGGATGAAGAAACCATTATTAGCTGTTAAAGATATTGTTCAGATTACAGGCATTACAAGCCGGACCTTGCATTATTACGATAGGATTGATTTATTTAAACCGACACATCTGACGGAAAAAGGGTATCGCTTATATGATCGAAGCAGTTTGGAAAAACTTCAAACTATTTTGTTCTTAAAGGAAATGGATTTTTCCTTGAAAGAAATTGCGGACATTTTAAAGCTGACCAGGCAAGAACAGAAACAAATATTAAAGAAGCAAAGTCAAACCTTATTATCGAAAAAACAAAGACTAGAAACCATCTTGGTAGCTCTCGAAGATTACGTTTCGGGGAATGATATTAGTCATTTGCAAATCTTCAACAGTTCTTCCGTTTTGCCATTAAAAGAACAATACGCAAATGAGGCGAGATTCATTTATGGTGAAACAGAAGCGTATAATGTGTTTAATGAAACGTTGGATAAACTATCACAAGATGAAAAAGATGAACGTTTTCAATCGATGGAGGAAGTATTCAAGCAAATTGCGTCTTGTGTTGATCAGCATCCTTCCTCCGATGAAGTTCAGCGATTAATCGAGGAGTGGAAAAAAATTCTAATGCAATTCATGCCATGTGATACAGAGTTACTGGCTTGCATTGCCGATACTTACAAATTCGATGCACGATTCAATAACTACTTTAATCAATATAGCAATGAGAATTTAGCAGATTTTCTACACAGTGCTATTATGCATCATATATCTCAATCGTGAACTAAACGGTCCCCAAAATGGAACGGAGGCCCTCTGGCGAGGACCTCCGCACGTTCCGTTTCCTATCCTTCTACCTTGATTGAACGCTCTCCTTCGCGGCAGCGTCATGCTCCCCCTGGGAATGACGATACAGCTCCTCGTAATAGCCGGCCACGTCCAGAAGCTCTTGATGCGTCCCCTGCTCTACGATCTCGCCCTTGCTCATGACCAGAATGCGGTCCGCTCCCATAATCGTCGACAGCCTGTGGGCGATGACCAACGTCGTTCGGCCGACGGCAACCAGATTCAGCGCATTCTGAATCAGCTGCTCGGTATGGGAATCGAGATTGGCGGTCGCTTCGTCGAGAATCAAAATTTTCGGCTTGAACACGATGATCCGCGCGAAGGAGATCAACTGCCTCTCCCCGGCGGACAACCCGCTGCCGCGTTCGGACAAGCGCGTATCGTAGCCATCCTTCATCCGCCCGATAATCTCGCCCGCTCCGATAAATTCGCAAGCCTTGATGACCTCTTCGCGGGATATGCCGGGATCGAACAAACGCACATTGTCGAGCACGGTGCCCGAATACAGGTAGGGCTCCTGCTGTACAAGCCCGACGATCCGATGAAGATCCCGCTGCGGTATCTCCCTCACGTCGTGGCCGTCAATGAGGACGCTCCCCGCGCTCACGTCATAGAAACGGCATAACAAACTGATCAGCGAGCTTTTGCCCGCTCCGGTCGTGCCGACAATGCCGACCAGTTCTCCTGCGCTTACATGAAGATCGAGGCCCTTGATAACGGGCGCTCCGTCGCCATAGGCGAATGTGACCCCGTTGAAATCTATTTTCCCTTTTATCTCTTCCCTCTTAAAGGGAACGGTCTCCGCCTTGTCGTCCACTTCCGGCTTAATGGCGAAGATGCTCCAGACCCGATTGATCGCCACCGTGGCGGACTGCAGCGTATTCCATTGCTGCGTAATCGTATTGATCGGCTGGAAGAACATGCGAATGTACGTGATAAAAGCATACAACACGCCGAACTCCAGCTCCTGACCGAGCACGGCCCGGCCTCCGAGCCAGACGACGAAGGCGATCGCGATGTTGTTCAAAATCTCGAACGTGCGGTTGAATACGACATTGGTCCGGATTTCCCTTACGTTCGCGCGGAAATAGGAATCGTTCCGCTCCCGGAACTGCCGCTTCTGCTCCTCCTGCTGATGAAAGACCTGGATCAGGTTCATCCCGGACAAGTTCTCCGCCACGAAAGCCACAAGGCGGGACAGCCGGGTTCGGGCCATCTGATACGTTTCGCGCATGAAGGAACGGAAGGCGATCGCGATGCCCGCTATAATCGGAACGAGAATGAGGCAATACAGCGTCAGCTGCGGGTCGAGCTGGAACATCAGCACCAAAATGAACAACAACGTCAATCCGTCGCGGAACAAGCTCAGCACGACCTGGTTAAAAAATTGGTTGATCGCCTCCGTATCGCTGGATACGTGGGTAATGAGGCTGCCGCTCGGGACGCGGTCGAAGTAGGACATCGACAGCTTGCCGATATGCGCGAACAACCGCTTACGTATGCTGGCGACGATGCTTTGGCCGGCCTTCTGGAGCAAGTTATTTTGCAAGTAGGAAAATATTAAACTTAATAAGGATAAAGCCATATAAATGCCGCAAACGAGCAGCAGCCCCTTGTAATCGTTCCTTCCCGACATCAAATTATCGTCGATCGCGATCTTGACCAAGTAAGGCTGAAGCAGCTCCGCCGTAATGGCGATAAGCGTACAGACGATAAATCCCGCGAACGTCAGCCGATGTTCTTGGATATAACCGGATAACGCCTTGAACGTCGAGATGTACTTCGGCTTGACCTGAGGCGCGGACAGATCGGCCTTCTGGTCCATCTGCCAATTGTTAATGGCCTGTGCCATTCCGCATCGTCCCCTCTTCCTGTATGTCGTGCAGCGTCCGGTACAATCCGTTCTTGGCCAGCAATTCCTCATGGGTGCCGCGCTCCACGATTGCGCCTCCGTCCATGACGACAATGGCGTCCGCATGCTTCAGAGCGCTGATCCGGTGGGCGATGACGATCGTCGTCTTGCCCCGGCGAATCTCGCGGATCGTCTCCATGATCTCGGTCTCGGTCACGGCGTCCACCGCGCTGACGCTATCGTCCAATACGAGAATCGGCGCATCCTTAATGATCCCCCGGGCCAGGCTGGTACGCTGGCGCTGTCCGCCGGACAACGTGACGCCGCGCTCGCCGAGCCGGGTTTCGAACTTGTCAGGGAACTCGATAATATTGTCGTAGACCCGCGCCAGCTTCGCCGCCCGCTCCACTTCGGGCAATTCCGAGTCGCGCTTGTAGAACGCGATATTCTCCCGAATGGTAGAACTGAACAGGAAGCCGTCCTGAGGCACGTAGGCAATGCCCTCCCGCAAGCTCTTGAGACTGAGACGGCGAACGTCCTCCCCGCCGATCCATATCGTGCCCGGAGGCGGATCATAGGTGCGGAGCAGTAGCTTCATGAGCGTCGTCTTGCCGCTGCCGGTTCTGCCGATGATGCCGAGCGTCGTGCCGGGAGCTAGGCTCAGGTTAATATCGCGCAGTACCTCCCGCTGAGCCTCCCCGCCACTCGAGTCATTGCCGCCCGGTCCGGGCTCCCGCTTGCTCTCCGCCACGGAGGCACTCCGGCCCTTCTTGTCACCGGCGCCCGGCACGCTGTCCGCCTTCATCTTCCTCTCGCCTTCGATAGCCGTCTCAGACTCTCCGTAAGCGAATGTTAATCCCCTTACCTCGATGCCCGTGCCGGAGGTAGAATCCAGCTCAAGCGCTTCATCGTCCTCGGTGATGTCCGGCCGCTGCGACAGCAGATTATTAAGCCGCTCCAGCGAAGCGCGGGCCCGCTGCACGACGTTGATGACGTTGCCGATCTGCTGCAGCGGGTTCATCAGCATGCGGATATACAGCGTAAGGGCGACGAATCCGCCTAGGGTTATCGTTCCGTTGATCGTCAGGTACCCGCCGAACGCCAACGCGATAATCAGCGACGTCGCCCCGAGGAAAGGGACAAGCGACTGGAAGAAGGAGGAGACGCGAACCAGGCTGAGCTGCCTGCTCCGAATGCGGTCCACCGTCACCCCGAAACGCGCCCCCATTACTTCCTCGACGGCGAATTTCTTCGTCACGCGAATGCCGCCGAATTGCTCCTCCGCCGATTCCGTCATCGCCCCGAGCGCTTCCTGCACGCCCATCGAACGTTTTTTGATCATGGGTCCGAACCAGGCCACCACGACCGGGATGAGAAGCAGCGGGAAGATGCTGGCCGCGACCAGATAAAGCGGAACATCCGTCAATAGCAGCATAACGACGGTTGAAATAAGAAGCATCGACGCCCCTGCCGTCTGATTCACGCCCATGGAGATCGACTCCCTCACGGCCGTGACGTCGTTCATGAAGTAGCTGAGCAGCTTCCCGACGCCGTTGCGGGAGTAGAACCGTTCGCTAAGCCCCGCGAAATGAATAAACAGCTTGCGTCGGTTCATAAATTCGAAGAATCGGCCCGTGTACATGACCAGATATTGCGCGAAGCCGCCGATAATCGCGTACCCCGACCCGATCGCAAGCAGAATCCAGCTGTACTGGATGACAGAATCCAGCGTCAGGACTCCTTCCTTCAGCTCGTCGGTGAAATTTCCCAGCACGCGCGGGAAGTTTACATGCACGATGCTGGCAATCAGATGGAGACTGATGGACAAGACGTAATACAACCAGGTTTTACGGAAAAAATCGGCCAAAATGCGTTGTGAATCCAACCTCTGTTCACTTCCCGTCTCAAGGGCGTGTATGCATACACGCCCTAAAAAATTATTCTACCAGCCCCGTTCTCTCCACGCCCTCCACGAACCACCGCTGAGTGAACGCATACAGCACGAGCAGCGGCAGAATGATGAGGAACGCCGCTCCCATTTTGACCGGTTCAAGGAAGGCTCTGAGTCCTCCCTCCTGCGCTTCCATCGCCAATTGGGCATTCAGCTTGGATAAGCCGACGGACAGCGGAACATCGGATGCGCCGAACATGTACATGGATGGGAAGTAGGCATCGTTCCACGCCCATACGAACGAAAATAAAAAAACGACGATGATCGCCGAACGCGAAATGGGAAGCATGACCCGAAAGAAGATGCGAAGCGCGCCGGCTCCGTCGATGCGGGCCGCCTCCTCCATCTCCTTCGGCAGCGTAGAGAAAAACTGGCGGAAAATCAAAACAAACAATGCGCCCTTGAGTCCGTGTCCGAATACCGCCGGCACGATAAGCGGCCAGAACGTGTTGATCCAGCCCAGCTCCTTGAACAACAGGATGGACGGCAGGATCGTCACCTGAGGCGGCATGATGAACGTGAACAACAGCGCGGCGAACCAGAACCTTTTGAACGGAAAATCAAGACGCGCGAACGCGTAGCCGGCTACGGCGCAGGAAAATACTTGCAGCACGGCCGACAACGTCGATACGTTCAAGCTTACGCCAAAACTTTTCGCATAGTCCAGCATTTCTATCGCTTCCGACAGATGTCCTCCGTATACGCCCGTCGGCACCCAGATAACGGCGGGGTCCAGCAAATCCGGCGCTCCCTTAATCATCGTGGTGACCATATAGAAGACGGGCTTCAAATAAATAAAAGCCACGTCGATCAGCAGCAGGTACATAAGAAGGCGAAACAGCAGTCCTTTGTCCGCCTCCCTGCCTAGCAGCTTAAACTTCAGCCCGGCGAGAATCCCCTTTCTGCCAAACCCGGCCGGAGAGGACCCGCGCCTTGTCTTGATCCACGGTATACTTTCAAGCGACAGCTTGGCCATAATGCCCCTCCTCTCTATCATTGACGTCTAGGCGATAACGAAGCATTGATTCGCGTGTAGATCAGCAGCGCAAGCGCAACGAACAGCAGCACGATCATGAAGTAGATCCAGGCAAGCGCGCTGGACAGACCGTAGTTCTCCGTCGTCACCTTGCTGATGATGGGGTTGGACGGATACGTAAACAGATCCACGATCGTGAAGATCACGTTAAGGAAGATAAAGGGCACCATGCCCGGAAGCGTAATCTTCCAGAAGGTGCTCCATGGATCGGCGCCGTCGATGCGCGCCGCTTCGTACACGGTTCGCGCGATGGTCTGGCGGCCGGCGAGGAAGATCAGAATCTGGACGCCGGAGTACCAGAGCACGAGCACGAAGGAGCCGATGACATTGCCGATCGGTCCCGCCCAGGAAGGCGGCAAATAGCGGGCAAGCATATAATCGATCCGAAGCGACGAAATAATGCCGAGGGACCCTTCGCCCTGCGCGATGAATTCGCCGATGATCTGCCCCGACGCAAAAATGACCGGCAGGAAGAAGATGACGCGGAACGCCGTTCTTCCCGCGAATTTCAGATTAAGCAGGATCGCGATCATCAAAGAGAACACGATAATGATCGGGATCATGACGAGCGCTTCCCTAAGGAACGGCACCAGATCGTCGTAGAGCAGCCCTCCGTCGGCGAACAGAATCTCGCGATAATATTGCACGCCGATGGGAGTCGTCTGCACGCCCGTCACCGTAATCCGCACCTGATGGAAGCTCATGTACAGCGAATAGAAGAGAGGGAACGCCACGAACGCGAGGAAGCCAATGATCCACGGCGCGATAAACATCGAGCCTTCCAGCTTGCGTTGCGCCGTCTTCTTATTCATAGGCCTTCCCCTCCTTCCTGATGTCTACCTTCCTGATGGCGAAATCGGATGCGCCTACGACGTAGCCGTCTCCTTGATATGGCTCCGCGTTGTAATTGACGATAACGGTTTGACCGTTTTCGTAGACCGTTTTCTTGACGCCCGGCGCGAGAGTCGCATGATCGACGATGAACGCGTCCTGGACATCGCGCAGCGCCTCGTTCAACCTCTCGTACTGTTCGGCCGCCACGTCGATCCAGTCCTTGTAGTTCATGCTGTAATACCAGACGGAATAAGCCTTTTTAAACGCTCCGGACGCTGCCGCCGTGAACACGTAAGCCGGGTATGCTCCGTACTCCACGCTCTTTAAGTAATCGCTCCTGTATTCGTCGCGCAGGTTCCCCCACTCCGATGTATACGTCACAAGTCCATGCAGGGCGATCTGGGCGAAAGGAACGGCTTCGTCTACGAAAATATCGTAGGAATAGTCGTCGGCTATACGGTGAATATGGGAAATGTCGGGAAGCGAATAAAACGAAGCGTTCTCCGCAGCTGCATATCCGATCCCATCCGCCGTTGCGGCGAGCACGGCTTGCTGGCCGTCCAGCACCTCCGACCTCGTCGCCCGGTTGCGGCTGTTGAAGTCGGTATTCAGCGAGCTTCCTATGCCGCCAGTGAACAAAATTCCGTCCACGCCCAGCTTCCCGTACTCCGGCAGATCGTCCAGCGCTTCACGGAATGAATAGAGCGGACTGACGATCGGCACATCTTCTTCCTTGGCCGGCAGCGGCTGATAGAGCAGCGTGCCCGCCAAATTCCGAAGGCCGTCGTTCAAGCTCCAGAAGCCGCCCCGGCCGCTGTTGTTGAGCGAGTAGTTGGCGGCCAGGAGCAGCTTGCCGCCGAGCTCGCCTGCCGTATTCGCCAGCGACTCCAGCCCCTTGTTGCCGCCGATTCTCCGATCGGCCGGGAGCAATCCGCCGTGCGAGCTGTAGCCGTAGCGTTGCCAGCCGTGATAGATGGCCGTAATGCTGCCTATGCCCGCATCCGTCAGCTCGCGCAGCATCCTCTCCGCTTCTCCCGTCGTCGTGCCCACGATGTAATCGTCCCATAGCGGACCTTGCTTCAGATCCGCCGCCACGATGTCGGCGAAGAACGGAATGTCGCCGTCCCCGGACGGCAGGCGCTGCAAACCGCGTTCCTGAATCAAATAATCGCGGAATTTCGCGGCCATGGCGGGATAGCCGACATCCTCTCCCTCCAGCAAGTAATAACGGACGCTCCGCTCCGCGGCTTCGAACCGCTCCTTGCTGAACGTGTAGAAACCCTCGACGCCGCGGCGGTCGGTGCTTTGGAAAAATTTGATTCGGTACTGCCACTCCGCCGTGATCCAGTTGCCGTTGCCAAGAGAGCCCGCCGGCGCCGCGAACAGCTTGGCGTATTCCTCGCCTTCCGTCAGCACGCCGAGGAACGACTGCTCCCCCGACTTGAGGCCGAAGACGGGCATCTTGACTTCACTTCTGTTCGTCACCTCGTTGTAGAAGGCCAGATCGGAGCCATATACCGGCTCCCGATAGACGGACTTGTCGTTGCTCCGGTTCTCGTCGAAGCGGGCAAGCGCGCCGGATCCGTCCGGCAGCAGCAAGTAACCTTTCTTGTCAATCGACGGCTGCGAGCCGAACATCGGGTACGCCTTCAGGTTTAGAAGACTTAGCGCTTCTTCCGTAATTCCGCCGTCTATGATCTTCACCTCGACGTAATCCCCCCGAAGCGCGACCTCAACGGGAATCTTGAAGCCCGTAGATTTAAAATGGTAGGTCGCGCGGAAACCGTCGTCCAGCTCCTCGAACTCCAGGACGCCGCGCTCTTCCATCCAGTTCGTCAGCTTCGTCTGCGACTTGGAGCTCGAAGCGTCGATGTATTCCAGCATGACCGGCGACAGCAGATTGCTGCGCCAGACGCCGCTTGTCGTTTCATCCCCCCAGTAAGCCGGCTCCGGGAAGGATCGCCAGACGTTGCCGCTGTTCTTGCTCTCCGCCTTAAAGTGTCCCGTCTCCGCGTCGGCCCATAGAATAAGGGAAGCCGACTCGGCTACCCTCGCGAAGCTTTCCTCGTTCGGCAATCTGGGCTCAATAGGAGAGGATTGATTCCTCGGAGAGGAAGCCTCGTCTTGGACAGCTTCCCCGGCGGCTGTTGTCGCGTTGCCCTGCCCGCCCGCTGTTCCATCGCGCTGAATCAGCCAGAACATGGCACCGAGAAGGAGGATGATAGCGACGCCAACCGAAACCAATGCCAGTACCCTCCGTTTCATCGAATGGCCACCTCCTGGTAGATGGAATAGATAAAGCCGACCAATTCGCTGGTCAGGCTGAACGTGATAAAGATGAGAATGGCCATAATGAACATGGTGAGCACGGTCAGGAACAAATTTTTGACGGTCTCCCCGACGCTGTAATTCTGAATGCCCTGCACTTGCCAGAACAGCAGCAGTCCCGCCCAACCGTACAAGCCATATTCCAGAAATCCGTAGATAGACGCTTCGTTAAGCGTCATGACTCCGGACAATAAGGTGAGCGGCACGCCGACGATCGCGAAGGGAAACATCGCATACGCGCTCGCCGTGTAGACATCCCGGAATCGTCCTTCCCCTTGATTAAGGGAGCTGACCAGGTAGCTGGCGACGACGAAGCCCAGCCAGACGACCGTGAATTGCAGCAGCGGCGTCAAGACGCTGGCATCCACTATAATAGAAGGATTATAGATGAAGTTCGTGCCGGAGCGAATGAAACCGTACGAGGCAAGCGCGATCAGCAGCACCGCGCTCCCGCCGGCCACGCTCCCCTTGCCCTCGTGCCTGATGCCGTAGAAGCCGTCAAGCGGGTGGCGAATCAGATACGACACGATGCCTAGCTGCGTCGACACCGCCTTCCATCCTCGCCAGAATTCTCTCCGCTTCCGGGCACGCCCCTTCCCGTACCGCCGTCCCAGCTTCTTGGCCAGCAGAAAGATCAGGAAGAAGACGATGGCGGCGTTCATGAACAGCCCGAATTGGTTTTGGAACCACAGCAGTCTGTTCTGCCAGAAGGAATCGGAGTAGCCCTGCGCGAGGCCGATATCCTTGAACAGCCTTTGCGCCTCGGCGTAATCTCCGCGCTTGTAAGCAGCCTTTGCCAAT
>NZ_BDQX01000281.1:65967-89599 GCF_003112455.1 Paenibacillus agaridevorans | reverse complement strand
TGGCCTCCCCGCCATAACGGCTCGCTGTCTTCATAACGTCCGTCCTGCGTCAAGCTGTTGGCCTGGTGCACCAGTGCTCCGAATTCCGTCAGCTCATACTTCTGAATGACGTTGTTCTCGCTGTCAAGAATGTACAGATTGTTGGAAGAATCATTCGCGACGGCCGCCGGAGTCTTTACGAGGCCGAGCTTCGTCGTCGTGTCTCCCGCGGCGCCGCCCCAGAAAAACAGCAGATTGCCGTTGCCGTCGTATTGGCTGACGACGTTCAGCCGGGAATCGACCACCGTCATGTTGCCGTCGGCGTCCACGGTCAGATCGTTTAATTGCGGAGCCGTCTGCCGTACGGCGTTCGGATCCCGTATCGTTTCTCCAAAGCGGCCATCCGACAAAGAATCGGCGAATTCCCCCTTGCCGGACAACTGATCGAGACCGGCGATGTTCAGCTTTTTGAGCTGACCTTGCCCTACCTCCTTGGTGACCGTATAGATGAAGCCTTCTCCGTTTTGATCGACGCTCGTAATGGATCCCGGCAACTTGCTGATCTCTCGCTCGTACATCTCCCGCGTATACAGAAGACGCTTCACGCTGTCGACGAAGGAGAAGCTTGTGCGGTTGGCGCCGAAGAAACCTTGAAATTCGCCCTTGGGATCCAATTGCAGCAATCCTTGATAACCGCCAAGCGTGGCGATGTACAGAAATCCGCGTTTGTCGACGACGAGCTTGACGGGGTCGAACTTAAACGAATCCGGGATCAGCTTGGAGTCCGGCCGGCCGTATTCCGCGAGCACTTCGCCTTCCTGGCTGACGCGGAGCACGCGATTATTGCCCGTATCGGCAATGTAGATATCTCCGTTGTCATGCACGAACAGCCCTTGCGGACGATTGAGCGGATTATCGGGAAAGGTCAACATGCGCACGAGTTCTCCGCCGCTGTCCAGATGTACGATCCGATTGTTGTTCGTATCCGCGATATAGAGCTCATCCTGATCATCGATAAACAAATCCTGCGGCTGATTAAGCGGAGAGTGCTTCAGCCCCCCCTCGCTTTCGGGGTCTGCGATGAACAGCTCCCGGCCAAGCGCGCCTTCGGGGCGATATGCCGTCTGAATGCGATATTGCTGATGGTATTGGTCTTTGTAGTAAGTCTGGTATGGCACATCCGCATGAGCCTTGCCCGGATAGACCGCAAGAAACGCGATCGTCGCCGCAGCGGTCAGCTGCAACGCGCGCAGCGCAAGCCGTCTCTTCATCTCTTCTCCCTCCGCTCTTATTTGATTCCGGAATGCGCCATCGTGGCGATCACCTTGCTCTGAAGTATGACGAACACAATGAGGTTCGGCACGAACATGATAAGGGAAGCCACGGCTGCCGCGCCTTGCATCGCCACGTTGTTGGCAAGATTGTTCGTCAAGGTCGACAGGAAAAACGCGAAGCTCTTCATCTCGTCGTCCAGCATGAACAGCGCCGAGGTTTCGATATTGCCCCACGAGTTCTGGAAAGCCAGAATCGCGACAGTCGCGATGGCGGGCATGCAGACCGGCACTACAATGCGGAGAAAAACGACGAATTCGCTCGCCCCGTCGATCCTTGCCGCCTCCAGAAGCGAATCCGGTATTTGGTCCACGAACTGCTTCAGCAGGAATACGCCGATCGGCATCGCCATTAGAGGCAGCAAATGGGCGAAATACGTGTTCATGATGCCGATCTCGCTGACGACCAGATATCGCGGAATCTGCACGACCTCCGGCGCGAACATCAGCGTCAGAAGAATGGCGGCGAACACGAAGCCCGCTCCCGGGAAGCGGTGCTTGGAGAGCGGGAAGGCGCACAGCGCGCTGACACCCGTCACGAGCAGCACCGCAAGCGCCGATACGAACACGCTGTTGAACAGGTACCGGATCATAGGGACGGTGGAGCGCGCCGTAACGGCGAGGAGCTCGTTTACATTCTGCAGCGAAGGCTCCTGAACAAAGAACGTCGGCGGATATAGGAACAGCTCGTGATAGGGCTTAAAGGCATGGTTGAAAATATAGACGATCGGCAGAAGCATGAATACCGACAACACGATAAGCAATAAGGTGAGCAGCTTCTGAAAGCCGTCCATCGCCGACAGGCGGGGACGTCTCCGAAGCTTCAGCAGCGAGCGCAGCGCGTTCATCTATTCGTCTCCCTTCGAGCCGAACAAGCCCCAGCTTAATTTGTTGGACGCGTACATTAATAGAAGCAGGAAAACCGAGATAGCCGCCGCATACCCCATCTCGAACCGGATGAAACCAAAGTCGTCGATATGGTTAATGATGAGATGGCCGGAATAGGCGGGGGTCGGATTGACGCCGGACAGCTCCACGCCGATTGCGCCCGTCTTAAAGGTTGTCACGATCGCCATGACTGCGCCGAACAGCATCTGCGGCTTCATGGATGGAATCGTGATATACCAAATTTCCTGGAGACGGCTCTTCATGCCGTCGATGCGGGCAGCCTCGTAATAATCCTTGTTCACGTTCAGAATGCCAGCCAGCATCGCGAGGAAACCAACTCCCATGCTGGACCATAACGTCACGCCGATCATGGCATTCATCAAATAGCTGGGATCGGTGACCCACAGCTGCGGCGTATCGATCCAGCCGAGCCTGAGCAGCACGCTGTTGAGATAGCCGATCCTATCCCCCGTCAGCATGGGCAGCCAGACGATGGACATTGCGATGCCTATCGTAAGCGACGGCGTATACATCGCCAGCGCGAACCACTTGCGCGTGACCGCAGGAAGCTGCGAGATGAGCCAAGCGAGCAGGAAAGCCGCGATATAGCCGCCTGGACCTACGATAATGGCGAACTTGAACGTATTCGGCAGCGCGTGCTTCAGGAACAGCAAATCCTGCGAGATGAGATATTGAAAGTTCTGCCAACCAATGAAACGCGGCGACTCGATTGCGTTGAAGTACGTGAAGCTTAAAGCGACCGCTGCCAGGACAGGAACGACGATGAAGGCGACGAAACAAAGCATGAACGGCGCGATAAACAGATAGCTCAGGCGATAACTCCACACTTCGTTCAGCAGCGTTCTAAAGCGGCCCGGCGATCGAACGGAAACCGATGCCGCTTCGGGTGGAGAGACCGATCTTCCCAGCTCGGACCTCGATTCTCTCAATGCCGCGGTTCCTCCTGCTCCGGTCTTACTTGACATAACGATTCACCTCGTCCCATGGCTCCTTCACGATCGGGAAGTCCAATGTCTTGAACGGGTTGCCCTCCGCGTCTACGAAGCCGAACTCTTGCTGCTTCCGCAGCAGCTCCCGGTTGATGTCCAGAATGGACGCCTCCAGCGACGCCCTGTAGTTCATGCCGTCTATGACGGAGCGCACCCATGCGTTATTAAGCTCGCGCCCCATGAAGTATCCGCCGGGCGGATTCTCCTTCTCCTTATACCAGGCCCACTGCCTCAGAATAACGTTGGCGTCCTCCCGCTTCCAGGGCAGCTGGACGAACGCTTCGATATTGGCGGTGTTCCAGCGGAACGACACGCCGTTGATCGCCTCCAAGTCGGAGCCGTAACGCACTTGCGTCTCCGTGGACACCCACCATTTCAGAAACTCCCATGCTTCGTCCTTCTTCCGCGATTCCTGGAATACGACGCCGGTCGTCTGCTGGCCGCCCGCCCAACGCTTAATGGAGCCGTCCCCCTGTTCGACGCCGGGAATGAGCGCGATGCCCCATCGACCGTTCAGCTCCGGCGCCGCCGCGGAGAGCTGCACGTACATGTTATAATCAGAGATGCCGATGGGCATCTTGCCGCTCCGGAAGTGCTGATAGAAGCTCGGCACTTGCTTCTCCAAGGCATACATGTTGAAGAGGTCGGTCCACTGCTTGAAGGCGGCGAAGCCCCCCGGCGTATCCAGTCCCGTCGCGAAGCCGTCCGGCGTATAAAATTCCACGTCGTTCTGCGAGATGAACGGGAGGAATTCCCCCGGATCGATATAGAAATTCATGAAGTGCTGCTGCAGCGTCGGCAGCAGATCGTATACATCCTGCCACGTCTCCGGTATGTCCAGCCCAAGCTCCCTCATAATATCCTTGCGATAATAAAGCACCTGGAAGGATTGCGTCTCGGGCACCGCGTAGTACCCCTTATCGTAGTAAAGCGCCTGCCAGGAGCCTGGGCTATACTGATCGTAGATGTCCCCGAAGTCATCGAACTGGGACAAATCGTACACGCTGCCCCGTATCGCATAGTCGACGGGCAAATCCTGGTTAAGGCCGAGCGCCACATCCGGCTGCAAGCCGGCCGCGTTCGACATGACGAGGAGCTGCGGGTTCGGCAGCAGATTGACCTTTACTTTGATGCCGGTGAGCGGCGTAAACGTCTCATCCGCAAGATCCTGCAGTTGAGTCACGTAATCGCGGCCGCGCAGCACCCAGACGTTAAGCTCCCTGTCGTCCATCTCGCCAAGACTTTGACGCGTGTTAAAGGAATAAAAGAAGTTCGCAGCTACTCCAGCCGCCTTATCCGCCCACGATGCGGTCATATTCGGAAAGCTCTTGTCGCTCGGAGCGATAAAGATCTCGTCAAGCTGCAAAGGCTGCTTGTGCATATTGACCACGAAATTGTTGATCTTCTCCGTAATGGAGGATATTTCGTCGATATGGTACGGAATTTCGTCCGGAATACGCAGCAGGCTGCGGATATCGCCGGCCGAAGAGCGGAAGCCTTCGCTTGCGCTGTCCTTGCGGCCGTTCACTTCTTCCATGCCCGCCGCCAGCGCATCCAGATTGGAAGCCGCCTGCTCCAGCTGCTCCCGCAGCCCCGGCAGATCGCGATCGATCTTCCATGTCCGGTTGCGGTCGGTTTGACCGCTGGTCATGGAGCTGAGATCCTGCTCGATGTCCCGCAGCAGGGCGCTCAAATTTTCGATGCCCCGCACGATAGGGCTTACCGCTGCATGCGTCAGCGCGAGCGAAAGCGTGTGTTTGCCCTGCTCCAAATATACGAGGAAGGGTTCCCCCGCATCGTCGGACAAGACGACTTCCTGCCAATCGGAGTGATACGGGAATCGATACGTCAGCCATTCCCGAAACGGCACTTCGCCGTCGATCCGGATCGTGCGGAACGAAGCCTTCTGGGAGAAGCGGTTCTGCAACGCCCTCAGCCCGATCTTGTAATAGCCGCTCTCCGAGACGTTGAACTCCCAGCCTACCTCCTGGTTCGGCCAGTCCCAGCGCACGCCGCCCATCGTGTTATAGGTGATGCGTCCCTCGGCTCTGGGAACGGTGCGCCAGTCGCGATCCCACATCATGACGACGGACGGATCGTTTTTCCATGTCATTCGCTCCGCTTGAATCGTCAGCACCTCGGCGTCCCCCGATGCGGCTTCGCCATATGTCGCTGCAACCTCCCCGTACGAAAGCGGCGTCCGCGGCGGCTCAAGCGTCAGCTCGGAGATCGCGACGGGCTCGTAGCCCTCCAGCCGGATCGTATGTTTGCCCGGGGTGAAGTGCCATCGAAACGGTTCGGCGTAATTCGCTCCCGAATCGGCTAACGGATGGGTCAACCATCCCGATATGTCCTCGGCTACGGGGCGGATTTCATCCCCGTCGTCGTTTTTTTTCAGCTCGTCCTTGTCTCTCCACAACCTGTATAACGTAATGGAAGAAGCCTCCCGGAACGGGCGGGCGCCGTCTATCGTGACATCCAATACGATCGGACGGGTGTAGCCATCTCCCATTAGCGGGTGATAAGACGCGTAAATTTCATACAAGCCCTCCTCCGCCACAGTCACCTCGTACTCCACCCAGTTCGTATCCTTGGATTCCCATATCAGGACGCCGCTCTTTCCCTCGTATTCGCCTACGGTCAGCGCAATGTCGCTTGATTTGGCGGATGGCGTACCGGCAGGGATCGTTATGCGAGACTCGGCGTTCTGTACGCCTTCCGACCCCAGCTCCGCCAGCACATTGGCATAGTAGGGCTCCAGCTCCGCTTCCGCGATGGAGCGGTCGTCCCATTGCCGGAAACCCGCCAGCTCGCCGGTCGGCTCGTAAGTCCCCGACAATCCCTTTGCTCCATTCGCCGGCGCCATAAACGCGGCCAGCAGCAGCACGGCGACGACCAGCGCGATCAGAATTCCGAACAATACCCTTTTGCCGCCGTATTTTCTCGTCATTCGTTATCTCTCCTTCCGCCATGACTTCGCCGTCTTCAATAGAACTTTTTGAACGACCCTATTTAGTGCGTCAACCTTTGTCCGGTGTCCGCATCGAAGAACAACGCCTTCGACATGTCCATGACGATTCTCAGCTTCTCGTTCTCTTCGCAGCGATAGTAAGCCTCAACCCGGACCACCAGCGGCTTATCTTGACCGATATCCAGATGCAGGAACCGGTCGGCTCCCATCAGCTCGCTGACTTTGTAGATGCCCGTCAAGACGGAGTCCGAATACAGCCCCTCGGGGCCGATATGCTCCGGACGTATGCCAAGCGTAATCCGGCGGCCGATCTTGTTATGCTTGCGCAGCAGATCGGCGGAATCCTTCGGAATCCGAAGTCCGAACCGCGAGGTGTTGAAGAGCAGGTTGCCGCCAGGCTCCTCGACGATCTTTCCTTCCACGAAGTTGATCTGGGGAGAACCGATAAAGCTGGCGACGAACGTATTGCTCGGCGTCTGATAGACGGCCTCGGGCGTATCGATCTGCTGAATGATGCCGTCCTTCATGACGACGATCCGGTCCGCCATCGTCATCGCTTCGATCTGGTCATGCGTCACGTAGATGAAGGTCGCGCCCAACGACTTGTGCAGCTTGATCAGCTCCATCCGCATCTGAACGCGCAGCTTCGCGTCCAGATTGGATAACGGCTCATCCATCAGAAACACCTTGGGATCGCGCACGATCGCCCTGCCCAGCGCGACGCGCTGGCGCTGCCCTCCAGATAGTTCCTTCGGCTTGCGATTCAAGTAAGGCTCTATTTCCAGCACCCGGGCCGCGCGGCGCACCGCAAGATCGATTTCGTGGCGCGGCTGCTTGCGCAGGCGCAGGCCGAATGCAATATTTTCGTAGACGCTCATGTTGGGGTATAACGCGTAATTCTGGAATACCATGGCGATGTCGCGGTCCTTTGGCGGCAGATCGTTGACGAGCTGCTCGCCGATGTAGACCTCGCCCTCCGTAATGTCCTCCAGTCCCGCTATCATCCGCAGCGTCGTCGATTTGCCGCAGCCGGAGGGGCCGACGAAGACAAGAAATTCCTTATCCCTGATGTCGAGATGGAAGTCGTCCACGACGTTCTGCTTATCCTTGCCGTATCGCTTATACAAGTGCTGAATCGATATGCTTGCCATCCCGCCCGCCTCCTATGAGATGCAAAGGGACCGCCGCTTGCTTGGCGACGATCCCGCTTCGCTTGCTTACTTGCTCGTATTGTTCAGCGTCTCCAATTCCTTTTCGATTCCTTCCTGGGCTACGCGAAGCGCCGTATTGACGTCCACGCCGTCGACGGCGATGCTGCGCTCCGCCTCCGTCAAAAATTTGCGCACTTTGCTTTCGAATTTGTGAGGCTTGATCGCGTTGCGCGGCGGCGCTTTGAAAATATTTTCGACCGTCTTGCCCTCCAGCACCGGAATTTCCTGTCCGTACACTTCCTCGAACTGCTTGCCTTCCACCGTTGGCACACGTCCCGCCTTGGCAAGCGCAAGCTGCGATTCGTCCGTAAGCAGGTTCGCGATGACTTGGAAAGCCAAATCCTTATGTTTGCTCGCTTTCGTCACGACCAGGGAATGCACGTTGACTGCTTTGCCCGTGCCGAGGTTCTCCTCGAAATTCGGGAACGGCGCGAAATCCCAGTTCAGCTCGATTCCTTGCTGGCGCAGCTCCTCGAGCGGTCCCAGCAAGTGGGCGATATTGTAAGCAACAATGGCCAGATTCTGTTCATTAAAGAAAATATCGTCGTCGTTCGCATATTGGTATCGACCGTCGGCACCGATATATCCCGGCACCTCATAGCTCTTCTGCAGCTGCTCGAACACTTTGCGCCATTGCGGCGTCGTCACGTCGGCTTTGCCCGTCTCCGGGTCGATAATGAACAGATCAAGTCCGGTCGCGATGTTGCTGGAGCCGAATAGATCGATGCCGACATAGTCCACGCCATTGTCGCTGCGCGTTACCGATTTGCCGACCTCGATGGCTTGATTCCAGCTCATTTGCTCATTCGGCGGATACGAAGCCCCGAACTTGTCGAAGATGTCCTTGTTATAGAAAATAACGGGCAGGTTCACGGAGAACGGGATAGCCGCCACCCCCTCTTCCGGCGAATACTTCTGAACGACGTCCAGCACGACCGGCTTGAGACGGCTTAGATCCACGTTATGTTTCTCGATATAAGGCGCCAGATTCTCCACAAGATCCAGGTCCTTTAGCGTCGTGGCAATGGAAGTCGTCGACACGAACATAATGTCGGGAACCTCGCCCGACGTGATCAGCGGCTCAAGTTCCACATCCTCAGGTGCGTCCACCCACTCCAACGTGACATGCGGGAATTTCTCCTTCGTCTGTTGCAGCAGCGTCTTCTCGAATTCCGCTTGCGTGACGGTAATGCCCGCCCGAAGCACCTTCAGCGTGACGGGCTCCTGATTGTCTTCCCCCTTCTCCGTGGCCGTCGGCGTCGTGCCGCCGCTTGTATCGGCTCCCGAACCGTTTTTGGTTCCGCCGCTGCATGCTGCAAGCATCGTGATCATCATGATTAACGACAATAGAATAAGTCCAGCCCTTTTCATCTTTCATTCTCCTCTTGTGGGTCGATTTTATATATATTAATAATTCGCATTGAAATAGTTGGGATTAGTTACATGAAAAAAAGGACACGCGAGCGAGGCCTGCTTCGCTCCGCTCGCGAATGTCCTTATGTCTCGTACTGATCCGTTATTTAATTAAGCACCAAATCGCAAGCTTCTTCCGGCATCCACCGTTTGTCCTTGCCCTCCCATTTCACATTGCAACCGACCGGGTTGGTCAGCGGTACGGCAACTTCCCGCCCTGCCAGATAGTCGTCAAGCGCGTTCTCCAGATCGTGTGATGTAATTTTCTCCGCATCCTTAGGAGAGTCGACCGCACGGCCCGTATAGATCAGCTTGCGCTCGGCATCGAACACATAGAAATGCGGCGTGCGAAGCGCTCCGTAGGCCAGTGCCGCTTCCTGCTGCGCGTCGTGAAGATAAGTCCACGGGAACTTATGCTCATCGATGCGCTCAATCATCTTCTCGTAGGAATCATCCGGGTTAGTTGTTGCGCTGTTCGCATTAATCGCGACGAAGGCGACGCCCTGCGGTCCGTACTTTAATGCCGTCGTCCGAGTCACCTCGTCCGAGCCCTTGACGAAGGGGCAATGATTGCACGTGAACCATACGACAAGCGCCTTCGCATCCGCGAAATCGTTTAAGGTATAATGTTTCCCGTCGGTCGCAAGCAATTTAAACTCCGGTGCGTTCTCACCTATTTGTAGTGTGTATGCCATATTAATCATCCCTTCTCCATTTCAATGTTGTATAGCCGTTTCCGCCCATAGGGGAAACAAAAAAGAGACATGACTGCCCGATTCGGGAAGCCGTGTCTCTGGTTGACCAGTCGAACGCTTCGTTCATTTATATTTTCGTTTATATTAATGAAAGTTCAAAAAGTTCGGTTTTCAGCACCGAGAAGATTGAAAGAAGGTAGAAACTGAGGAGCGGAGCGTAGTGGAGCTACGTGAGCACCGGAAGTTTCGCCTGAATTCAATATTCGATGTCGAATACGCTACTTGAATTACTCCGTGATGGGAAGCGGACTTTTTGAACTACCTCCATTAAGCTTGTTGTTCCTCCGCATACAGGACCGTCGACAAGTAACGTTCTCCGTTGCTCGGCACGACGGCGATGACACGTTTGCCGGCGCCCAGTCTCTCAGCCAACTGCAGCGCTGCATAGATCGCGGCTCCCGACGAGATGCCGCCCAGAATCCCTTCCTTCTTCGCTGCCAGCCGTGCCGTCTCGAAAGCTTGCTCGTTCGTCACCTGGATCACTTCGTTGTAGATGTCGGTATCCAGGATAGAAGGAACAAAACCCGCTCCGATGCCCTGAATTTTGTGCGGGCTTGGGCTGCCGCCCGACAACACCGGCGATGCGGCCGGCTCCACCGCGGCGATAACAATATCCGGGAACGCCGTGCGAAGCACTTCTCCGGCTCCCGTGATCGTGCCCCCGGTACCGATGCCGGCGATGAATCCGTCAAGTTTGCCATCCAAGGAGTTGATCGCCTCCACGATCTCCGGCCCCGTCGTCTCCCGGTGAATCTTCACATTGGCGAGATTGTCGAATTGCTGAGCCGGGAAGTAGTCGGGATTCCGGTCCAAAATTTCTTTGGCGGTCCGGATGGCGCCCTTCATCCCTTCGGTACCCGGCGTAAGCACCAGCTCCGCTCCGTAGGCTCGCAGCAGATTGCGCCGCTCCAGGCTCATCGTCTCCGGCATAACAAGTATGGCGCGATAGCCTCTAGACGCCGCCACGAGTGCGATGCCGATCCCCGTGTTGCCGCTCGTCGCCTCGATAATCGTTGCGCCGGGCTTCAGTTTCCCTTCGCGCTCCGCTTCCTCGATGATGCTGATGGCGATCCGGTCCTTCACGCTGCTGCCGGGGTTAAAAAATTCGAGCTTTAAATAAATTTCCGCGCTGCCCTCGGGAACGATTTTGTTCAAACGAACGAGCGGCGTATCTCCGATCAAATCGGTGATATGATTGACGATGCGTGCCATTAGAGCTTCCCCCTTCATGGTTTCGAAAATAAAAATGCGCCTCCTTAATAAAAGGAAGCGCATCTCCGTTTGAACGGTTGACTGCTTAATACCCACTATTCCAAGTGACTTTCTAAACTTTTTATTACTATAACATGAGTCGTCTAAGTTGACAATATGTAATTTTACTATTTGTCTGGAGAGACAATACGCCTATTGACAGCCCTTAACAGCCATGATACCTTATTACCAAAATATCCGACTACACCAGTAAGAATAGTGTGTATGTCGAATGGACCAGTCATCTGGACGTCTGCCGCAAGTCGGCAACTGCCGGATGGCTTATTTTATTATCAGGAGAGGTGGAGATGATTATGAGCGAATCAATGCAAAGTTCCGTAGGAATATCGTTGACTGCCGATGTACTCATTATCGGTGGAGGTCCCGCCGGCACATGGGCAGCCTTGTCCGCGGCGAATGAAGGCGTCAAAGTCGTGCTGGCCGACAAAGGGTATTGCGGCTCAAGCGGCGCGACCGCTCCTTCCGGAACGGGGGTTTGGTATATCCAGCCCGATGCCGAAGCGCGATTGGAAGCGAAGATGAGCCGTTACGAGCTTGGCGGGCAGCTGGCCGAGAATGCGTGGATGAACCGCGTGCTCGATAAAGCCTACGAACGCATGCACCATCTGGCGGAGCTAGGTTATCCCTTCCCACTCGACGGGAGCGGCAAAAGCGTTGTCCGAGGATTGCAGGGCCCGGAATACATGAAGCTGATGCGCAAGCTTGTCCTGAAGGCCGGCGTGAAAATATTGGATCATAGCCCCGCTCTGGAATTGCTCGCCGACGAACACGGCGTGGGCGGCGCGCGTGGCGTTCGCACGCAGACTGGGGAGAACTGGGAGGTACGGGCAGGAGCCGTCGTGATCGCGACTGGCGGCTGCGCCTTTCTAAGCAAGGCGCTTGGCTGCAACGTATTGACCGGCGACGGCTACCTGCTAGCCGCCGAGGCCGGAGCGGAGATGTCCGGCATGGAGTTCTCCAATGCCTACGCGATCTCTCCGAGCTTCGCATCCATTACCAAAACCGCATATTATCGCTACGCCTCCTTCTACTACGAAGACGGCAGCATCGTGGAAGGCGCAGGCTCGCAGCGCGGCCGTTCCGTCATCGCCCGCAATCTCCTTCAAGGGCGCCAAGTGTTCGCTAGATTGGATCAAGCGCCGGAGGAAATCCGGCCACGGCTTCGCGTCGGCCAGACCAACTTCTTCCTGCCGTTCGACCGTCTCGGCATCGATCCGTTCCGCGACATGTTCCCCGTCACGTTAAGACTGGAAGGAACTGTACGCGGGACAGGCGGCATCCATATCGTGAACGAGGATTGCGGCACGGCCGTACCCGGATTGTATGCCGCGGGCGATGCCGCGACGCGGGAGCTCATCTGCGGGGGCTTCACGGGCGGAGGCAGCCATAACGCCGCATGGGCGATGTCCTCGGGCTCTTTCTCCGGCAAAGGCGCTGCCTCTTATGCGAAATCACTGGGAACGCGATCCTCGGAACGTGCCTTGAAGGGATTATCCACCTCGCAGTTGACCCGGCAGGAAACGTCGACTGGGGGCAAGACGGGCGACATCGTCGAAGCCGTCAAAGCCGAGGTGCATCCGTACGACCGCAATCTGTTCCGGACCGAACAAGGACTGGTCTCGTCACTCGAGAGGCTGGATCAACTGTGGAAGGAAGTCCGGGCAACTCCTATTACGCTCGATAACCGCGCCTACAAGTTCCGTGAAGCCGCGGCCATGACCGCGACCGCCCGCTGGATGTATCGTTCCGCCCGCTTCCGGACCGAAACGCGCGGCATGCATAAAAGGGTTGATTATCCTTCGCTGGACGGCAGCCAACGGCATCGGCTCATTAGCGGCGGACTGGACGAGGTCAGCGTTAGAACCGAAGAGGTTTCCAAGGAGGTCGTGCTGGCTTGATCGAGATCGTAAGCGAGTCGAAGTGCATTCAGTGCAACCTGTGCGTATCCGTATGCCCCACCAATGTGTTCGATAAGGTGGAGGGAGACATCCCCGTTATCGCTAGACAAAGCGATTGCCAGACCTGCTTCATGTGCGAGTTGTACTGCCCTGTTGACGCTTTATACGTATCGCCGAATTCGGAGGGCAGCGATCTGGTCGAGGAAGAGCTGCTGGAAGAGAACGGCCTCTTGGGCAGCTATCGGGAGAAGATCGGCTGGGGACCGGGCAGAACGCCGATTACCCGTCATCCGCTCATGCTGGAGGGCCGCAACTGATCTTTTTGCGTATACCGACCGTTAAATCGGAGGCGTGCTTCGTTCCTTGAAGCGCGCCTCTTCTCTATTTTGAGCAGTAAAAAAGAGCCGACCATAACGACTAGGAGTGTGTTTCCATGAGAATGTCTAAGCCGTCCATTATTACGTCCGTCTTCCTGTCCTTCCTGTTGGTTACCGCCGCCTGCTCGCAAGGAACGGGAACGAAACCCGTAGAAAACAACGAGCAAGGAAAGGCGGGCGACCCTGAGCCTGTAACGCTCAAGTTTTACGTTAACGGAATCAATCTGTCCGGCACCGAATTTCGTCTAATGGTAGAGGAACCCACTAAAAAGAAATATCCGCACATTACGGTCGAACGCATTGTTCCGCCGCAAGGAACCGGCTTGCCCGAGCTCATCGCATCCGGCGAGATCCCCGACATCATCTATGCCAGCGTCGGAACCTATTACCAGCTGCGGGATTTGAATCTCGATTATTTGCTGGACGATCTGATCGCCAAATACGACTTCGACGTCAACCGCATCAAGCCGCACATATTGGCATCGATTACCGACTACAGCGACAACGGCACCAGTCTCCACGCGCTTCCCTTCAATGACAACGATACGATTCTCTACTATAACAAGGACATTTTCGATAAATTCGGCGTTCCCTATCCTCCCGATGAGCAACTAACCTGGGAAGAAGCGCTTGAACTGGGCAGACAGCTGACCCGCAACGATAACGGCGTTCAATACATCGGACTGGAAGTCGCCTCGGGCCCCGCACATCTCCAGAGCAGCCTTGCTCTCGGCACGCTTGACCCCGATACGGGGCAAGCCGTCGTCAACACGCCGGAGTGGAAGGAAGTATTCGAGTTCCAGCAAAAGGTGTTCGAGGTGCCCGGCACCGTGCAGGGAGAAACTTATCTGTACAACAAAGACGCCTTCATAACGGATCGAATATTGGCGATGAGGCCGAGCTACATCGCCAACATGGTGGGCACGCTGGAGGAGCTGCGGCAAGCGGGAGATCCCATCAACTGGGACATCGCGCCGGTGCCGAATTTCCCCGATGCGCTGGGAACGAGCAAGGAGGTCAACATTCACTCGCTGTATATTTCCAGCCAAAGCAAACATAAGGACGAGGCCTTCCAGGTCATCGCGAACATTTTGTCTGACGAGGTGCAGACGATTCTGTCGCGGAACGGCAGGCTGCCTTCCATCGCCAATGACGAGATCGACCGTCAGTTCGGCGCAGACGTTCCCGACCTGCAGGGCAAGAAGATCGATAATCTCTTCAAGGCGCGGGGTGTTCAGCTGCACAAGCCGCATGAATACGAATCAAAGGTGGCCAAGTTCGTCACGGAGGCGTACCGTTCGCTCGCGCTGGACGGCGTCGACGTCAATACGGCATTGCGGACGCTCGAAGAGAACATCAATGCCGAGGTGGCAAGGCTGAAGGCTACCTCCAATAAGTGAGGCTGCAATCGATCATCGCCAACCTGTAAATGGAAATGAGAGACCTTATTGGGCTCGTTTGGCGTGATATTAAAATCTAACGGAACCTTGCGACGTTATTCGTGAGAATTCCAGCCAAAACGCGGACTTTGGCCTATCATAAGGGCTGTCAGTTCCATTAGATTTGCGATGTGTTGCTTTTTGCCGAAATAAAGGCTTTCAGTTCCGTTACAGTTGCTCCCGTTCATTTCTTGCCCATATTGCGGCTGTATGCGTACGTAACAAATAAAGGCCAGCGCTGCGGGGTGTCTTAAGCCCCAGGCCTGGCCTTTATGTTCGCTGTGGATCATCGAGATTCATCATTACGGCGCTTCATTCATTTCCCTCAACTCATCAAGCAGAACAAGCCAAATAGAGGCATCACGCTCTTCTTCAATCGTTCGCTGTGTCTTGTCCCTAATGGTCATTTCGTAAGTTCCTCGATACTTCTTCATCAGCCGTACAATCTCGTCCAGTACCACATCGCGTTCCTGCTCTGCAGTCAGCATCACCGCTCCCTGCTCTTGCGTCTGTAGTTCATATAAAGTCACAGCTTCTCTAAGTTTGAGTGTCTCACCTGTTCTCATTACCACAGAGAACGTCTCGGGTATGCGGTTATGCCTGTTTTTCCCCTCACGTCAGGATGTAATCATACAGCATATTGCTGAATGCTCGATAAAATTCGGGATCTGCTTGTTTAATTGTCTGCTCTAAAATTTGTTCACTCTCCCCCCATTCGTGATATTTTCGGGGTTCGGCAAGATCTGTATAGATTCGTTCAGACAAATATTCACGCTACGTCGCCAACGCTCCTTGGTCAGGCTAAAGCTATTAACAGAGAAGCTGAGTCAACATCAACTCTAACAACAAGAGAAAATAAAACCCACTCTAAGGTTGACGCCAAAGGTGGGTTATTCTTCATTCGACCAAGAAAGGATAACCCATCCAAGCCTGTTGATCCAACGACAAGAATGATTTGGGTTCGATTGTCGTAACGAATAGCCACACGGCGAAAGTGTTTGATATTGAAAAAAGCACTCCACTAAGTGGTGTTCTTTGTACAAATACCAATCGACTTTCCATGAATATTAATTGCTCCAATCGATTACCTACCGACCTCTTCTCTCGCAACCTGCACGACCGAGTCAGAGAAAGGCTCGAAGCCTTCATTGGCATTTTCTTACGACAAATAACCCCCATCCACGTTGTCGCGGTTTCGAGGTTATTTGCGTTGCCTTTACTCTGAATTATACGACTTTGCCGCCCAATGATTCGTTCAGGAACGCGGCCGTCTCCTCGAACGCGGCGTTCAGTTGCTCCGTCGCTCCTTCGTACGGATGCGTCACGCCAAACGTATGGTTGGCGCCTGGAATGGACACGTACTTCTGTCCCGGAGCCAGCTCCTTCAGCCGGTCCACGAAGTCGAGCAGCCGCTGGCTGTCGGCATCTCCTTGCACGATAAGAGCTGGCAGCGTCAGACCGACAAAATGGTTCGTCACATTGAAACGTTCCGAGTTCTTCTCCTGATCCAGGGCTACGGCGCGCTGAACGAGCGTCAGATTGGGATCCGAGGAAACGTTAACGGGCGAAGCTCCGCCGTTCCATACAACAACCGCCGACACCGATTCGGGGTGCTCTCCGGCATGGATAATGCTGCTGCCGCCCGACCGGCTGTGGCCGAGAAGCGCAACCTTCCCGGCATCCGCCTCCTCTCGAAGCGGCAGCCCTCTATGCTTGATTTCTCCCAGCAGCGCCTCAAGATCGCTTAACTCTTGGCTTACGGTGCTCGCTTCCGCTACCTGCGTTTCGTCAAGCCCCTCTTCTTTCGCCGTAATCCGGGAGAAGTCGAAGCTTACGGCGTAATACCCCAGACCGGCCAACCTCTCGGCGACTTCCGGCCAGAACGCCCAATCCTGGAAACCTCTGAATCCGTGGGCAACGACCACGACGGGTTTGCGGACGCCGTCCGGAATTGCCCTAACTCGCCCTTTTACTTTCAATCCTTCGCCCAACCCAATTTCGAATGTTTCAGATGCAATCGCTTGTTTCGACATGTCTCCTCGCTCCTCTACTTAAAATAAAAAAACAGAAGTTTCGTCTTGCTGGCAAGACAACCTCCGTTTGAACGGTCAATTCCATTTGAAATTACAACAATACCAATTATATTACTTGGTTATTTGATGATATGCTATCAGCATGCTTTTCATTTGTCAACCCGTCTCTTCCCACATCTTTCCCCTTAGGCCTACCCTTATAATTTGTTCTTGACCTCATCAGAATGGGAATGTATGATACCGTTATATCCAAGTAAACTAATATGAATAATGTATATCGGTTTGCCAATCAACCGTTTGAGCGGAGATGCCTACAGTCGTAGCGCATCTTTTTTTATTTGCGCCTAAGCCTGTAGAGGCGTCACACACCATGCATACCCTTATACGCACAAAGGAGGCAGAAAGGAAATTGATCGAGCTGGTGAGCGAGGAGAAATGCATTACCTGCGGGATATGCGTCAAGGTCTGTCCCACCTTCGTGTTCGATGCCGACGATAGCGGCCTTCCCGTTATCGCGCGCCAAGAGGATTGTCAGACTTGCTTCGTCTGCGAAGCCCATTGTCCCGCCGATGCGCTGTACGTTGCGCCCTACGCCGATACTCCCGTAACGGTAGACGAAGCCGAGCTTGCCGCTTCGGGAGTTCTGGGAAGCTGGCGCGCAACGATCGGATGGGGACCCGGCCGCACCAAGCTGGCGTCTATTGATTCTACCGAATTCATTAATCGTATTCTTCCGCCGCGTCCGCAGCAACGCACATATTGACCGGCTTGTTCGTTCTTGGAGCGACAAACTTGAGATTTCAATTCCTATATGAAGAGAGGGCATTACCCATGAATAGAAAATCAAAGACAACCGCGCTAACTATGGCGCTTATATCCGCATTCGCTTTATCGGCTTGCGGGAGCGGATCCGACAACGCTCCGTCATCCACTGCAGGGGCCAAGGCAACGGATCAGCCGAGCGAGACAAAAGCTTCGGAAGCTCCCGTTACCGAAGCCGCACCGGAGCCCGTTACGCTCAAATTTTACGTCGGCGGCGGAACGTTGACCGATACGGAATTCAAATTATTTTTCGAAGAACCGACCAAGGAAAAATTCCCGCATATTACGCTCGAGAAGATCGTTCCCGCCGATGGCGTCAAGCCGGCTGAGGTATTAACCTCGAACGATGTGCCAGACATTATCTATCAGACGAGCGGCTCCTACTATACGTTCCAGGAGCTTGGCGTATTCGCCGACCTGACACCCCTGGCGGAGAAACACGGATTCGATACCAAGCGGCTGAAGCCGGTATTGCTGGACTCCGTCCTGAATTTCTCCAAGGAGGGAGAGCTGTTCACGCTCCCCTTCTCATCCAATGTCGCCGCGCTATTTTATAACAAGGACATCTTCGACAAATTCGGCGTTGCCTATCCGCCCGATGAACAGATCACATGGGATGCCTTGCTCGACATCTCCCAGAAGCTGACGCGTTCCGATGGCGGCGTCAACTACATCGGCACCGATCTGAACAACGGCCCTGCCACTCTGCAAGGAAGTTATGGCATCTTCGCTCTTGATCCGGAGAGCGGCGAACCGACGCTTCAATCCGGGCAATGGCGGCGCGTGTTCGAGACCGTGCAGAAGAACGTGCAGCTCCCCGGTTTCGTCCAAGGCGAACAATATCAATATGACCGTGACTCCTTTATCGTCGATCAGAATCTTGCCATTCGACCGACGCTGCTGGCCAATCTGATCGGCCCTCTGGAAGAGCTTCGCGCCCAAGGCAAGCCATTGAACTGGGATCTGGCTCCAATCCCGAACTTCGAGGATAATCTGGGGCAGGGCAAAGTCGCCAACGTGCATTCGGTATCCATCTCCAGCGTCAGCAAGCACAAAGACGAGGCTTTCCAGGTACTCGCCCATATTTTGTCGGACGACGTGCAGCGGATTCTGTCCCGCAACGGCCGCGTGCCCGCCATCGACAATCCGGAGCTTGAGAAGGAGTTCGGCGCCGATATCGAGGTGCTGAAGGGCAAGAAGATCGAAAATATTTTCAAAACGAAGCCTCCCGTTCTGGATCAACACCGTCTGGAGGGTGATGTCTCCAAACATGTAACACAAGCGTTCGCGGATATCGCGCTCAAAGGAACCGACGTCAATACGGCGATCCGAGCGGCCGAAGAGGCCATTCGCAAAGACTTGGAAACGTTAAAGATTACGAAACCTTAATGCAGAGAGGAGATGAAAGCATGAGCGAACTGGGACGTAAATTGACCGCGGACGTTCTCGTGCTGGGAGGCGGCCCCGCGGCCGCCTGGGCGGCGTGGAGCGCCGCCTCCCAAGGCGCGAAAGTCGTACTTGCGGACAAAGGGTATTTGGGGACAAGCGGCGCGACCGCACCCGGGGGCACGAATCTGCTTTATTTGCCGCCCGATCGGGAATTGAGAGACAAAGCCGTGGAGCAGCGATACGTCGGCGGAGGTTATTTGTCCGAGCGCTCGTGGACTTATCGCGTATTGGACCAGGTATATATCAATCTGGAGCGCATTGAGCAATGGGGCTACCCGTTCGTGCGCGACGAGCATGGCGTTCCGCAGCGCGGACATCTGCAGGGTCTGGAATATATGAATTTGATGCGAAAGGTCGTTCTAAAAGCTGGAGTCAAGGTGCTCGATCAGCATCCTGCGCTCGAATTGCTCGCGGATGAACATGGGGTCGGAGGAGCCCGAGGCGTATGTCGGCCGGACGGGACCGACTGGGAAGTCAGGGCGAACGCCGTCGTCGTCGCTACCGGCGGATGCGCCTTCTTGAGCAAAGGACTCGGCTGCAACGTGCTTACGGGCGACGGATTATTGATGGCCTCCGAGCTGGGCGCGGAGCTGTCCGGCATGGAATTCAGCCGTGCCTATGCGCCAAGCGCGGCGTTCGGCACCGTCACGCGCGGACGATTGCTCGGTTGGGCGACGTATTACGACGAGGCCGGCAACGTGCTCAATTCGGACGGCAACCGCGGCCAAATTCTGCACAAGGCGGTTAGCGAAGGCCGGACGGTCTATGCCATGCTCAACAAAGCCGACACCCCGGAGAAACAAGCCATTTTAAGAAGATCACACGCGATCTTCTTCCTTCCTTACGATCGGGTCGGCATCGACGTGTTCACGCAGAAGTTTCCGCTTACGGTCAGGGGAGAAGGAACCGTCCGCGGCACGGGAGGCATACGGCTCGTCGGAGAAGATTGTTCGACTACGGTTGCCGGCTTGTATGCTGCGGGAGACGCGGCATCGCGCGAGCGGCTGATGGGCGGCATGTCCGGGGGCGGGGCCTTCAACGCTTCGTGGGCCATATGCTCGGGCACATGGTCCGGCGAGGCGGCGGCTGCTTACGCGGCGGCGCAGCCTGGCCACGCAGGTCAGCGCAATCTGCGGCCCGTAGGCCGATTTGGACTGCAGCCTAAGTCCGGCAGCGGCGACAGCGAAGCCTCTGCGATCTCGGACATCCAACGTCCGGATAACGCCGAGCTCCTTAAAGCGGTTCAGCACGAAGTATCGCTCAAGATCAACTACTTCCGCCGGGAGTCGACTATTCGGGAATCGCTGCAACGTCTGAACGCCATATGGCCGATCGCCGGCAGCGCCGCCGGTTACGAGGGCTTCCAGCAACGGATTCGAGCGCGAGAGATCGCGGCCATGACGGCTACCGCGCGATGGATGCACATCGCCTCCCTTCAGCGAAAGGAGACTCGGGCCATGCATACGCTTGCCGAATATCCCGAGCAAGATCCCTCGCAGCTGCACCGCATCGCCCTGTGGGGGCTGGATCACATATCCGTGCGATATGACAAAGTACCTGTCTAAACGCGAACAACATACTCTTTGCCGACAAAGGAGTTGGGGCTGTCCCGCCAGGGGCAACCCCTTTTGCGTAGCCTCTACAACAGTGGCCGTTACGCCAGCCACCTGCCCTGTGTATTACTTTTCATACACAATTCTCCTTACACACCCGCCAACTGCTCCTCGAGTATGATTTTTCATACACAATTCTCCGCCGCCACCTTCAGTCGCCTTTGTGTTATAACGTCTTTCAAGAACTCAGTTTGTTACAAAAAAAGACGCAGGCATCATCCTTGCGTCTTACGATCCCCCTGCATCTTTTAGTCTTCCCACTCCCCCGGCTCCATTCGCTACTTCGTCTTTCCCAGCGTCTCCAGGTCTTTGTTGATTTTGTCCGCCGCCGTGCGAAGCGCCGTGTTGACATCCACGCCGCGAATGGCGAGATCCGCCGCGGCTTCGCCGATGTATTTTGTAATTTTGCGTTCGTTCGCATTTTCCGCATTCAACTCGCGCGGGTCGGCTTTGAAAATATTTTCGATCGTCTTTCCTTTCAGCACTTCAATATCCGCGCCGTATTCCAGCTCAAGCTCCGGATTATTTAGTACGGAGACGCGGCCGTTCCGGCTGACGAGCCGTTGTACTTCTTCGGACAGCAATTCGTTCAAGACCTGATAAGCCTCGTCCTGATATTGGCCGCCTTTCGTTATCGCGAATCGATGCACGTTAATCTCCACGCTGGTGCCGAGCGCTTCTTCGAAGTTCGGATGAGGCGCGAAATCCCAATTAAGCGTGACTCCCTGCTGCCGAAGCTCCTCAAGCGGACCGACAAGCTGGGCCAGGTTGTGGGTATAGAGCGCCAAATTCTGATCCGCGTAAAACACGTCATCCTTGTCGTCGTGACGGTAATCCTCCCCTTGCACGAATCCCGGAATGGCATACAGCTTTTCCAGCGTTTTAAACACCTTAGTCCATTGTTCGTCCGTCACCGCAGCTTGCCCCGTGACCGGGTCGATAATATCGAGCGACAAGCCGCTACCTAGCCGCGTAGGAGAGAGATCGATGCCTACATATTGGACTCCTCCTTCCGATCTGGTCAAGCGGCTCGCGATCCCGATAATCTCGTCCCATGTTTTTACTTCATTAATATAGGGCTCGTTGAATCGATCGAAGATGTCTTTATTGACGTACAAGACGGGCAAGTTGATGGAGAACGGGAGTTGATTGCCTTCGGAGGACTGATTGATCGCGCTGACGACTTCCGGTTTCAACCGGCTTTCATCGTATCCGTACTTTTCCTTTAATGGCGCGAGATCCGCGATCAGATCCTTTTCCTTCAACTCCGCGTAACCGCCGCCGAATATAAGATCGGGAATCGTCCCCGCCGTTATTAGCGGTTCAATGGGATCGCCCTCCGGAATGTCGAGAAGCTTGATCTTGATGTGAGGAAATTTTTTCTCCACCGGCTTGAAATACGTCTCGACCTCCGTGTTCGTCAAGGTGACTCCGCCGTATTTGAATATCGTCAGCTCGATTTCCTCCTGCGTGGTCTCGGTTGCTTTCTCTGTCGGCGATGCAGAGACCGGAGCGTCTTCATTCGTGCTTCCTGCGGCCGTCTTGCCGCCTGTTCCGGAAGCGCATGCCGATACGACGAACAACGTCAACATGATTAATCCAATCCATGATCGCTTCATATATATCCACCTTTTCATATAATTATAGTTGGTTTTAATTGAATAAAAAAAGGAGATAGCGTCCCGTCAAGGTACGCTTATCTCCTCCGTTTACTTGGTCGCGATCCATTGCTCGCTATGCAATAGCAGCATGACTCTTTCATTGTCCGTTCATTGCGCTCTGCCGATCCCGGACCTCATCCTTCTTAGAATAGGCGTCGTATCCGCTGCAGCCATCGATACCTTGCCGCCGCTGCCGAATCCGATCACGGCCCGCCAACTGCCAAGCAGACCGCGTTCGATCAAATCTTTTTCGTTCACTTCCACCTTCTCGTCGGCATGATGGGCAACATAAAGCGCGTCGGCGGGACAATGGGCTTCGCACATAAAGCAGGTCTGGCAGTCCTCCTGCCTGGCAATGACCGGCAAGCCTGAAACATCGCTGTCGAAGACGTTCGTTGGACATACTTTCACGCATAACCCGCATTGAATGCAGCGGTCCTCGCTCACCAGCTCGATCATACGGATTGCCGCTCCTTTACGATGACCGGCGGGATATGACGGCCTTGATGCCCGGAAACTTGCTCCGCGCGAAACGTGATGGTATCGGTCCCGGACAATAACAACCGGTGATTCAACCGGTCGTCCAGCTCAGGGTATTCCTGCATCGTATGCATCCCCCTTGTTTCCTTTCTAAGCAGAGCGGCGGTATACATCCATCTGGCATTCGCGACCATCGCGGCGGCTTCCCGGGACTGCACGCGATTGGTCGCGGTAGGCCCGACTTGTCCTTGCACGAGCGGCCATAGTAGATTCAGCCTCTCCAAGGACGCCTTCAACACCGGCTCGCTCCGGAAGTAATTAATGCGAAGCGGAAACATCTCCCGCTGCACGCGCTCTATCACCTCGCGAACCGGAATTTCGACGGTTGCGGATGCGGTATGGGCAAGTCCATGCCTGCCTGCAGCCTGCAGATTGCGCTGTCGCGCTTCCTTGGCTTGCTCCAGCGCGTATTCCGCGGCCCCTTGGCCCGACCAGGTTCCCGACGCAATCGCCCACGAAGCGTTATAGGCGCCTCCGCCGGAGCGCGCTCCGGCCGTCTTCTCCCGCGAGGCTGCATCGCCGGCGGCGTACAGACCTTGAACCGCCGTCGAACAATCCTCGCCCGTAATCCGAATGCCTCCGGTTCCGCGAATCGTCCCCTCGTATCTCATCGCAATCGGGAACTTCTGGGTGAAAGGGTCGATCCCCGCCCGATCGAACGGGACGAACCACAAAGGCGTGGAAGCTCTCAGAATATCCCTTTTCTCTTGCGTGTCGGCCTGGGTAAGCATGGCGTACACCGGACCCTTGTCGAGCTGTACCGCAAAAAAATGGTCTCCGCGCGGGCCGCCCTCGTGAATGATCCGTCCCTCCTCGTCGTAGAAGGACGCGAATCCCAGCAGACGGTTGCGCGTAATCGTGCCGAACGCTGCCGTGGTCGCGTACTGCCGGCTAAACTCCATGCCGGACATCTCCACGCCAAGCTCGGCAGCCATTAACTGTCCGTCGCCGGTCTGAACATTGCAGCCCA
>NZ_BDQX01000281.1:59241-65902 GCF_003112455.1 Paenibacillus agaridevorans | reverse complement strand
CCTTTGCTAAGGAACGCGCAGCCGCCGGTCGCGATAATGACGGCGTTTGCCCGCACTTCCCAGGAGCGGCCGTTCAGCCGGTTGACGCCGCGAGCTCCTCCTACACCGTGCTCGTCGGCAAGCAGCTCCAGCGCCGGGTGTTGATCCAGAATTCGAACGCCGGCTCTCCTAACAACCCTCCGCATTAACTCCATGTACTCCGGCCCTTGCATATGCGCCTTGTATAAGTTGCCGTTATCGTCCAGCGGGAAACGATAGCCCCACTTCTCCACCAGCTGTATATTGATATACGCCTGCTCCATCAATCGATAGATCCATGGCCCCTCGGAGAGAAAACCGCCCGATGCAAGCCGCTCTTCCACCGCCTGCTCCCGCTTTCTCTCGTCCGGCTCCACGTACAGGAAGTTCGTGCCGCCTGGCGCCGTCGCACCGCTCGTTCCCAGATATCCCTTGTCCGCCAGAATCGTTTTGGCGCCGTGCGAAGCCGCGCTCCATGCCGCCCATGCGCCTGCAGGA
The DNA here is from genome assembly GCF_003112455.1 of Paenibacillus agaridevorans. Lineage (GTDB taxonomy): Bacteria > Bacillota > Bacilli > Paenibacillales > Paenibacillaceae > Pristimantibacillus > Pristimantibacillus agaridevorans. The sequence continues at coordinate 65,386 of NZ_BDQX01000281.1, read as the reverse complement.
CCGCCGCCGATAACCAGCACGTCGGCGCTTAACGTCTCTCCTTCGTGGCCGCTCAATTCCTTCTCTTTCCGCCGACCTGCGATTTGGGAACATCGAATCTGCTTCGCTCCGTCCGGTCGATCTGGACGATTTGTCCGTCATGCACCGTTATTTGCACCACGCCGTAAGCAAGTCCTTGCACTTGCTCCAATATTTTTTTCAACCACTCATCCGTCACTTCTACTGAACGTCCCATCCACGCTCTCCCCTCTCGCATTGGAATTAATCGATTAGTCCATCCGTCTTCACCGGGAGGATGCTGTCGGCCAAGGGACGCCTTCCGTTCGGTTTCTCCTGCTCGCGAAAGGCATCGTCCAGGCTGCCCGCTTCCCCCTTGTAACCAAGCGCGATTACCGCATGCAGCGCAAGATCATCAGACGTCTGCAACGTCTCTCTGGCGATATCGTGATCAAAACCTCCGATGGCTCTGGTAGACAATCCTAGCAATCTGGCCTGAAAGGCCAGCGTAGCCCATGCCGCGCCGGCGTCAAAGGCATGCGCGCCGTTCGGATCTCCGTTGTCCCGGACCTTGACGGATGCAAGCAGCAGCAATACGGGCGCCTTTGTAGCCCACTGCCGGTTGCGCGGCTTCAGAAACTTGTCGAATGCGGCATGCTCCTCGGCCGTCCGGGCTACATAAAATCGCCAAGGCTGTACATTGCCGGAAGAAGGCGCCCAGCGGGCCGCTTCAAGCACCGTGAACAGCACCTCGTCGCTAACGGAGCGATCCTCGTAGGATCGCGGAGACCAGCGGTTAAGAATAAGCGGATGTACCGGATGATCGGGCCGGCGCGCCTCAGCGACCTCGGCGTTATAGTCAAGTTCGGATAACGATACGTAACCTTCCAATTGGTTGGCGGATATGCTCATGCTTCTCTCTTCCTCTCGATTATATGGAATGATAAATAACAAGCGGCTCTACCCCGTAGTCGGAGATCCGACATCGGAGATGCCGGCAGCCCTGATCGGCCTGGCCGGCAAAATTCGATTAATGAAAGGCGTCTTGTCGACGGCAGCCAGCTTCGTCCTGCCCGGTCCCCAGCCAATCGTCGCGCGCCAGCTTCCCAGTATGCCGTCGGCGGCAAGCCCCTCTTCGTCCACGGGAACCGCCTCGTCCGCATACGGCGACACATACAGGGCGTCCACCGGACAGTAGGCTTCGCAGATAAAGCAGGTCTGGCAATCCTCCTGCCGCTTTATGACAGGCGCATGATCCGTCTTGTCGAATACGTTCGTCGGGCATACTTTAACGCAAATGTTGCAGCCGATGCATCGTTCGGCGCTTACTAGCTCAATCATCCGATCCCCGCCTTTCTCTCCGACGGCTCGCTCGACGACGCCGGCCTTGCCGCCGTCAGGAATGATCGGTCTCTTTTTACTTCAATATGCTCCAGACCCGAGACTAGCAGCCTGTGATGTTGATGAGGGTCCAGCTCCGGATATTCCTTCAACAAATGAAGACCGCCTCCCCTCGTTTCCTTCCGCGCCAATCCCGCCGTATAAATCCATCTGGCCGTCGCCGCCATTGCCGCCGCTTCCCTCGCATGAACCCGCTCATGAACATCGCCGGGCGCCTGCCCGTTCACATGTTTCCATAAACCGTCCAGCTTCTGCAGCGCCGCGGTCAATCCCGTCTCGGTGCGGAAATAATTGATTTCCAGCGGCAGCACTTGATCCTGGATCGCCTTGACGAACTCCCTCGTTGCGACAGGCTCGGCTCCCGATGATGTTTTATTGGAGGAAGCACCAAGCCCGTATCGCCCTGCGGCTCGCAATTCGCGGCCCGCAGCGGTCTCCCGATGAGATAATGCATGCTTGGCCGCACCCTCTCCAGCCCATGTGCCGGAGCAGATCGCCCAAGAAGCGTTAAAGGCTCCGCCCCCGGAGGCCGCGCCGGTTATTCGCTCTCTCGTGGCGGCATCGCCGGCTGCATACAAGCCCGCGACGGTCGTGCCGCAATCGTCGGTAACGATGCGGAGGCCTCCCGTCCCTCGAACCGTCCCTTCATAACGAAGCGTGAGCGGGAACGGCTGAGTAAATGCATCGATTCCCGCTCTATCGTAAGGAAGGAAGAAGATAGCGTGCGACGAGCGTAAAATGGCTTGCTTCTCTGGCGTATCCGCCTTGTTCATGATGGCATATACCGGCCCCTGGAGGAGCCGCTTCGCCAGGAAATCCCCGTCCCGCTGCCCTTGCAGTTCATTGCCGTATTCATCGTAATACGTCGCCCAGCTAAGCAGGCGCGAACGCGTATTGGAACTAAAGGCCGGCGCCGGCGCGTATCTTCGCGAGAATTCCATGCCGGACAACTCCGCTCCGACTTCCGCGCCCATCAAATATCCGTCGCCGGTCAGCACGTTGCAGCCCAATCCTTTGCTCAGGAAGGCACAACCTCCGGTGGCGATGACTACCGCGTTAGCCCTTACTTCCCAATCTTTCCCATCCTGACGAAGCACGCCTCTCGCGCCGCCCACGCCATGTTCGTCTACCAGCAGCTCAAGCGCCGGCGCATGATCCAATACTTTGACGCCGGCCTTCTTGACCGCCTTGCGCATAAGCGCCATATATTCCGGTCCCTGCAAGTGATTGCGCTGGGGAACGCCATCTTCATCCCTTACGAACGGATATCCCCACTTCTCGACCAGCTCCAGATTGATGTACACCTGATCCAGTACTCTATGAATCCAGGCAGCCTCGGACAAATATCCGCCGGACTTCATTCGTTGCTGCACAGCTTGCTCCCGCAGTTCTTCATCCGGAGGCAGATAAAGCAGATTGGTCCCGCCCGGGGCGGTCGCTCCGCTGGATCCGAGATAACCTTTGTCGACCAGCGCCACCTTGGCGCCTTGCGATGCCGCGCTCCATGCCGCCCAAGCGCCAGCCGGTCCCCCTCCGATCACTAGCACATCCGTTGTCAGCTTCAAAGCCGTTTCCCCGCTCATTGCAACGCCTCCATGTTCGTGTTGTCGCAGCGTTCGTCGCTGCGTTATGGCCTTGTTTTCTCCCAAGCTTCAATGATCCGATTGCTCTCCTCCTCCGCGCCCCGCAGAGCGGAATTGACATCCTTGCCGTTAAGCGCGATCTCCTCCGCAGCCTGGCTTAGCACCTCCCCGAGTTGATTATCCAAAGGATGCGGCGGATTGTTGGGTTTGGCCTCCAGTTTAAACACATTCTCGATTTTTTTGCCCTGCAAGACGGAAACATCCGCGCCAAATTCCTTCTCCAGCTCAGGATTGACGATAGAAGGCACGCGGCCATTGCGCGCGACCAGCCTTTGCGTCTCGTCCGACAAAATATTGGCGATAACAAGAAATGCATCGTCCAGATGTTTGCCCTGATTGGATAAAATGACGGAATGAATGCTTCCGCCGACCTTGTTGTCGCCAAAATGCGGGGCAGGCGCGATGTCCCAATCCAGATCGATCCCCTCCGCCTTAAGCTCCTCCAGCGGTCCGACCATGTTTGCTAGAAACGCGGGCCTGATCGCCAGTCTGCGGTCCTGCATGAAAGTAACGCGGTCGTAGCCGATCTCGTTGTTCGATCCGATGAAGCCCGGAATTTCATACTGTTTCTTCAGCAGCTCGTAGATCCCGGTCCATTCCTCGCTCGCGAGCGTCGATTTTCCCGTAGCCGTATCGACATTGCCGACGTCCAGACTTCTCACGATATTGCTGGGTCCGCCAAGATCAACGCCCACATACTGTACTCCGTTATCCTGAATCGTCAGCTTTCGTCCAAGCTCCAGCCATTGTTCCCAGGTTTGCGGTTCGTCGGAAGGGTACGGTACATTGAACTTATCGAATATCTCCTTGTTGTAGTACGTAATCAATAGATTGAAAGAGAGCGGGATGGCGATCAGCTTGCCCTCCTGCGTAAAGCTTCTGATCGATTCCAGAATGGCCGGCTTGATGCGGGTTGTGTCGACATTATGTTTCGCGATCAGCTCATCCAGATCCTGAATAATGCCGATATCAAGGAAACGGTAGTACGAGGGGCCGCTGCTTGTATAGATAATGTCCGGCACTTGTCCCGTGGACAACAAATCCTCCGGCGTCGTATCGGCGTCCGTCTTGATTCTCTCTAACGTAATATGCGGATATTTGACCTTGGTCGGCTCGACGATCAGTTTATTGAACTCCGTATCCGTAATCGTGTTCCCATAGTTCCAGAACGTAATCGTCACGGGCTCCTTGCGGGTCTGCTCCCCGACCTGCCCTTTCGCATCCCCGCCGTTCCCCGTCGTCTCCCCGGATGGAGGCGCCGACTCAGCCGCGTTTCGCGTATTGCTCGTATTGCCCGTTCCTCCGCAAGCCGCCAGCATCACCATCATGATCGCAAGCAGCAGCGCCAAACCTCTTCGTTTCTTCATCCTCCAGCCTCCTCATCCAGTCGTAGCCGCGCTTCCGCACAGCATATCAAATAAAAAAAGATGCACGCCGCACGGCTTCCCGTCCCTCTTCGAACCGAGGGGCAGAATGCTATGCAAGCATACATCTCCATTTGTATGGTCAATGCCATCCATATAACCTATAAAGCCAATTGAATTACTTTGAATTATATAAAACCAATCTTAGCACCCTCTAAAGAAACTGTCAACAGGTGAAAATGCACGGATGAAAATGCCGATTCTCGAAGATTCGCCCCGCTATTCCCAATGATACATTCGCTCCTCCCGGGTCCTTTAGCTCTGCCATAGCTGTCCAAGCTTTTTGCAAAGTATTTTTGGGTTTGATAGAATTGGCGTAGATTCTATAATGAAAGCGAGTGATTATGATGACAGTCAGCTCCGTTAACTTAACAATCAATTCAGAGGTTCGGAAGGGATAACATCAGAATATTTTCTATGAAATCTTCCGAGTCCAAAAATGGAGGATATGAAAATATGTTTAGTTATTACAGTACACTTTGTACCGAAGTCTATGATTTCACAAAACCTGTGGGGTACTCTTTAGACGGGGATATTGAATATTACCAAGAACGATTAAAAACTTGTCAGGGACGCATTCTCGAAGCTGGAGTTGGCTCAGGGCGTTTTATAATACCGCTTCTTGAGGCTGGATATACAGTTGATGGAATCGATTATTCTCCTGAAATGTTGGATTCTTGTCGAAAACGTTGTGAAGAAAGAGGATTGACCCCTAATTTATATGAAGGTAAATTACAGGAATTTTCATTGCCTATTAATTACGAGGCCATTATTATTCCTACTGGTTCCTTTTGTTTGATCGAAAAGCGGGAAGACTCTCTAGAGGCATTAAAATCCTTTTATAAACATCTTGTTCCAGGGGGACGTTTAATCGTCGATCTTCAATTTCCTCATGCTTGGAAAACAGGAAGTATTTCTACCTCAACATTTTCTCTGCCTAATGGCGATGGTATTACGATGGAAAGCAAATCGATTGAAATGAATTGGTTAAATCAATTTACTGTATCCTATATTAAATATGAGAAATGGCGCCAAGGAAAGTTGATTCAAAGCGAGTTGCAACGTTTTGCATTGCGTTGGTATGGAATTGAAGAATTTAAACTAATTTTAGAAAGTATCGGTTTCACTGATATTACATGTTCTGCTGATTACGTTTACCAAAAGCAGCCATCTAGTGCGGGTCAAATCATTACTTTTGAAGCCGTGCGAAAGTATTAAAGCATATAGCAAATCCCCTAAACGACAAAAAAATCCCGCTGCGCGCGCCGCAGCGGGATTCCTATTTGCTGTTACTTGCCGTTCTTATATCGTTCTTATGCCGTCTTTTTGCCGCCGCCCGATACGCGTTCCAGCTCGGATACGAGCGAATCCAGCTTGGCGTATTCGTCGACCATCTCGTTAATCTTGGTATGCTGCGTTTCCATGCTCGCCTGCACCTCTTGAACGGACGCCATGTTCTGCTGCGTCGTGGCTGCGATGCTGTCGAGTTCCTCCGCCAGAGAACCGTAACGAAGATGCAGGCCGCTCGTGCTGTCGCCTACCTGAAGCGCCTGCTCCTTGGCTAACCTGGCGTTATCGTTAATGGTGCCGAACGTATCAAGCGCGCCTCTCGCCGCCGCATCGCCCCGCACCACCGCTTCCTGCCCGCGTTCTACATGGCCATACACATCATTAATGCCT
>NZ_BDQX01000281.1:26751-59138 GCF_003112455.1 Paenibacillus agaridevorans | reverse complement strand
CGGAGCGGCGGGAATGATCCGCCAGCTTCCGCACCTCGCCGGATACGACCGCGAAGCCCCGGCCATGCTCGCCGGCGCGCGCCGCTTCGATCGCGGCGTTTAACGCCAGCAGGTTCGTCTGCTCCGATATGTCCCTGATCGTATCGACGATATCGGTCACTCGATCGTTCTGCTCCTGCAGCGTGCCCATCTTGTCGACCGTGCTCATAATCATGACGCGAAGCCCTTCCATCTCGGCGGACAGAGCTTCCAGCTGCGCCTTGTTGCGCTCCGCCAGCTCCGCATTGGAATCCGAGTAACCGCGAAGCAGATTCGCGCCGTCCAGCAATCGTTGGATGGCCTGCTCGATTTCTTGAGCGGATTCGTTAATGGACAAAACGCTGCCCGTCTGCTTTTCGATCGCTGCCGCCATCTCGACGAAGGTGCCTGTTACTTCGCGGGAGATAACGCCTGTGGAGATCACATGCCCTTGCTGGCCGGCGCTGAACGATGTCAGCATCTCAATGGAGCCGCGCAGCTGCGACAATACGCCTTCCGCCAGCTCCTTCGACGCCAAGGCTTCGCTTTGGCGGGCGCCGACTTCGCGCTGCAGCTTCTGGCTGTACTGCGCGGCTACGGATAAGCCGGCCGTGGCAAACGCCAGGTACAGGAACAACAGCACAAGCGAATCCGAAGGGAATAAGCGCTCCTGGAAAAATGGATCCGCGAACAGATAAGACGAAAGCGCCGCGCCCAATACCCCGGTTACGATGATAGGGCGATAATCCGAATAAAGAGCGATGATCGCCATATTCACGTAGACGAGAAAGTAGGTGCTGACAATGGGGTTAGGATCCATCAGAATCAGCATCGCTACGATAATCGTCAAATTGCATGGCATGATGTACTTAACGAGGCCGCTGCCGACTTCCCGGTACGTCATGAACGTTACGACAGCGCCAAGCGCGGCGCCAACGCCCGCCAGAAGCAGGATCATGTTGGCGCCAAGACCAATCATGATATCCGTCAAAATGCCTAGCAGAAGCATGCCCCAGTATATTTTGACCAAAAGCCTATTGCGCTTGTCCAGTTCCGATAGCTGCTTCATGAGCCTGCTTTCACCTCTATTGTTGTATTTATAGCTTCGGGATTAGACAGCCACTCGTAGCGTTGTTTGTTTAGATACATGGCCGACATGTCAAACAAGACGGGCACGACATAATCCCCTTTGTAGAACAGTCTTTCGCCAAGACGCTCGACCGGTACTTTGAACGAGATCTTGAGCGCGCGAAGAAATACAGGCTCCAGCAGGGAAACAAAGTAGTCCATGTCATGCTGTTCGGCGCTGTACACGGCGGAGGACAATATCCAGGGCAGCATATTGCCTTTGCCGCGGTAAGAGCCTAATATGGCAATCTTGTCGATCTCCGCGACACGTCCCTCCGAAGCGATCACTTTGGGATGATCCCGGAAAGGGGCAATTTCGTTAAGGGGACTGCTATCCCTGTCGTAGGGCTTAATCTCCGAGGTGCCAACGCAGTAGCCTTCTTCATTCATCACAACGAACCGATCCAGAACATGCTCCGCGAATTCAAGCTCATATCCCTTCTCCCGCCAAACCGTCGTCCAAATGCCGTTAAACATGGCCAATTCCAGCTCATTCTCCACACGTTTAATCATCGATACGATATGTTCTCCTTATCCAATTATATTGATCTCTATTTGGAATGATATGTATATCGTATCGGATTACTTAACAAAAATCATTAGTTCCAAAGCATGGTTTACAAAAATTTCAAAATATCCGCCATCGTCGTTATCCCCCGAAAAGCCGCATGAGCAAAATGCCTGCAAGCGACATAAAAATGCCTGCGAGCTCCGTTCTGCTGAACCTCTCCTTTACGACGAATCTAGTATAGAGCAGCACAAGCGGCACGTTTAGAGCGACGACCGCCGAAACGAGACCCGCTTTGCCAAGGTCGAACGCGGGCACGATCAGCAGCATGCCGGCCGTATTCGTCAGACCGACCGCAAGTCCGGTCACGAAAGTGCGTCGGATGCTCCATCCCGAAACAGCCCGGTTAGCGGTAGACGCCGCTGCTTGCTGCCCATCCGCTGCCTCGACGGAGGCAACCGCCGCCGGCGTTGTCATCGACGAAGACACCATCGCCACAGAATCGGAAGCTCCGTTGGAGGACAGCGCCCCGCCGGCAGTCTCGGAGGCTGCAGCCTGAGCACGAGCGTGCATCATGGCCGTTTCCCGGCGGAGATCCGCCAGCCACCACAGACCGAAGCAGAGCATCCCCGTCGCGAACATAAAGAACAACGTCGGCATGAGATCGGCTCCCAGCAGCGTCGACCATTTGCCCGAGAGATCGTTGCACGCGAACAGCAGCATAGCCAACAGTCCCCACTGGGCCCCCTGCAGATTGCGAAGCGACAGCTCATTGGAGTATCGGACAAGCAACACGCCTCCCACGATAACGGCAAAGGCCGCAAGCTGGGCTCCGTTAATCCGTTCATCCCATAGCAAGTAGGCGGCAAGGACGACGACGACCGACGGCAGAGCGGTCAAAATCGCGACGAGCGATGCCTTGCCGACGGCAAAACCCTTGAACATGCTGGCGTTCGCCCCGAAGGAGAACAATCCCATCTGAATGCCGACCAGCGTGCTGACCGTCCAGTCCGCGGACGTCGCCAAAGCGCCTACAAGATTGATGACGGCCCCGATGGCGAATACGCCGCAGAGCATCAAATTCCGATTAACCGGCTTTTGGCTGGTCCAATGATAGAGCATGCCTCGCAATCCGAATGCAATGGCGGCAAGCAGAGATAATGTAAGCCACAACATGATGTAATAAAGCTCCTTCCTTGATTTCGCTATAATTTTCGCTGCCGGGATTTCAGCAGCAGCGGTATGAGACGAGACTTCAACCCTCGTCCTGAGAAACGCTGGCATGCAGTTGCCGATACGCTTGGGGAGTCAACCCTTCTGCCCTCCGGAACTGTTTAATGAAATAACTGGCTTGGCCGTAACCGCAGCGCTCTCCCACTTGTCCGACCGGCAGCTCGGTCGTCGCGAGAAGCAGCTTTGCGCGGACTATACGGCTTTCCGCCAGGAACTCATTCGGCGTCCTTCCCGTCGCGAGTCGAAACAGTCTCAGGAAATGATAGCGGCTATAGCCTGCCAGAGCCGCCATCTCGCCAAGGCTCCAGCTCTCCTCGCAGCGGTCGCGAATCCCGTCGGCGGCCATTCGGATAACGTCGCGCTTTCGAAGCTGGGACGTAGCCTCCGGCCGCTCCGTCTGAACCGCAAGCAGCGACAGCGTCTCGTAGAGCAGCGCGGACAACGCCGGCTCGTCTGCGAGCGTTATTTTGCGGCCCAGCTCGTACATGCGCTCCGACAACTCGACAAACCGTTCCCGCGCCGAGAAGGAGAACAGCCACATACCGTATTCATCCGCTTCCCTGAGCAACGGCAGCGGCAACCCGGCCGCGAAGTGGATCCACCGGATATCCCAGGGCTCCGAAGGATGAGCGGCATATCGTTGATACGCCTCCTTGCCGTACAGGAAGCCATCCCCCGCCGCCAGCTCGATCTGTTCTCCCGTCTCCAGCACAATGGAGCCGCGCCCGCCCAGCACAAGATGCAAATTGTACTCCTTGAGCGCCCCGCGCTCTCTGTGCTCGGCGTGTTCCGGTATGCCGGCATATCTGCCGAACATATCCGGATAACAGGCATAATGCAGGTATGATGGTTTCGGCACAATATAATGCTGCCTCACCTTCTGCCCTCCCTCTCCGTGTTACTAGAAAAATGCGCAATTTTCTCATATGAAAAGCAATATGTTGTCATATACCGTTCATGATCATAACTTTAAAATTAACATGAGACGTAGAATACCGCAATATCCTCATATTTTTCTCTCAGGGAGGTTCTTATTAATGAGCAAGCTTACCCCACTGGACCAACTTAAGCTCGGCGTCTGCTACTATCCCGAACATTGGCCGGAGCAGCTCTGGGAAGACGATTACCGCAGGATGCGCGAGCTTGGCATATCCGTCGTACGCGTAGGCGAATTCGCTTGGTCGATCTTCGAGCCGGAGGAAGGTATCTTCTCCTTCGATCTGTTCGACCGCACGCTTGACCTTGCCCATAAGCACGGCTTGAAGATTATACTAGGAACGCCTACGGCGACGCCGCCTGCCTGGCTTACGCAGCGTTATCCGGAGGTGCTCAACGCAACCTTTGACGGCGTGACCATCCAGCACGGGCTGCGCCGCCATTATAACTATAGCAGCACGAAATACCGCGAGTTGTGCGCAATCATTACGCGCACGATGGCGGAACATTACAAGGATCATCCCGCGGTCATCGGCTGGCAGATCGACAACGAGTTCAACTGCGAGACCAGCGAATTTTATGCCGATGCGGATCATGCCGCATTCCGTCAATGGCTAAAAGAGAAATACGGCACGCTCGACGCGCTTAACGCAGCCTGGGGCACCGTCTTCTGGAGCCAGACCTACTCCGACTGGGAGCAAGTCCATCTGCCCCGCCAGACAACGGGAGGCAAGCAGCCTAACCCGCATCTTGCGCTTGACGAGAAACGATTTATATCCGATAACACGATTTCCTTCGCGGCCGTGCAAGGCCATATTCTGCGCGAAGTTGCGCCGAATCACTGGATTACGACCAACGGACTTTTCGGCCATCTCGACAACCATCGCATGACCGACGAGCTGCTGGACTTCTTCAGCTACGATTCCTATCCGCAGTTCTCGACCATCTATTACGACGAAAAGGAGGAGAACCGGCTTGCCGACCGGGGCTGGAGCCAATCGCTTGGCGCAGTCCGCTCCATCTCGCGAAACTTCTGCATCATGGAACAGCAGGCGGGTCCGGGAGGCTGGGTGAACAAGATGGACATGCCGTCGCCCAAGCCTGGCCAGATGCGGCTATGGACGTACCAATCGATCGCACACGGAGCGAACTTGGTCGTCTATTTCCGCTGGAGGACCGCAACGTTCGGCCAGGAGATCTACTGGCACGGCCTTAACGATTACCATAACCGGGAAAATCGCCGCATTCGCGAAGCGCGGCAGATCGGCGGCGAGCTGACCACCATCGGCGATCGTGTTGCCGGCACGACCTATGCGGCAGAAGTCGCGATCGTGCGCGATTACGACAACGAATGGGACGGCGAATACGATGTCTGGCACGGACCGTTCCGCTGGAAGAGCAACACGGAATGGTTCAAGGCGATGACGCGCCGCCATATTCCCAGCGATATTCTGTTCATGCGGACGACGACTTCAATCGAAGACCTGCGCCAATACCGCATGCTCGTCTACGCGCATCCTGCCATCATGACCGACGAAACGGCCGCGCTGCTGGAGCAGTACGTTAGCATGGGCGGCATTGTCGTCTTCGGCTGCCGGACGGGCTACAAGGATATGCGCGGTCACTGCTATATGCGTCCGTTCCCTGGCGCTGCGGCCAATCTGTGCGGCATCTCCGTCGAGGAATTTACGATGGTAAAGGGATCGCGCGCTCCGATGTCTATGGCTTGGAGTAAAGCCGGAGAGTCCGGAGAACCGGTCATCACAGCAGCAAACGCGTTCAACGACGTTTTGCTGCCGGAGTCGGAGAACGTGCAGGTGATGGCAACGTACACGAGCGAGCATTACGCCGGCAAGCCTGCCGTGACGCGCCATACGTTCGGCAGCGGCGAAGCCTGGTATTACGGCGCCGTATTCGATGAAGCCGCGGCAGCTCTCGTCCTGGAAGCCGCAGGCATCTCATCGCCCGTTAACGACTGGCTGGAGCTTCCGCCGCAGGTGGAGCTTGCCATTAGGCAGGACGAGAGAGGCCCTCTTTGCTTCCTGCTCAACTACGGCGAAGAGCCTGCCGCCATCGCGGTTAAAGGACTCAAACGCGACCTCATTAGCGGCTCCGAACTGCATGGCGATGCCGTGATCGAGCCGTTTGGCGTCATGATCCTGGAGTAGCGGCAGGCACACCGCACGCCTTCTTCACATAGACAAGGGACTGTCCTGGCTGGACGGTCCCACTACCACTTTCCCGACTATATGCATCGGATTATATTCAAACATACATTGACGCGGCAGCCGACTGCCCTTAAAATGTAACATGGCGTAGAAGTTTTAGCCCCACAATCATTCGAAAGAAGGTTCCGCATTCATGCTTCGCTTCAAAACATATGCGATCTGCGTATATCTCGTCTTGATCTATTGGATTTCACTCCATATTCCACATATGCATGCCTTGTTCTTCCCGACGCTGGGCGCGTTCAGTCTTTTGTTCATCTCTCGACCATTCGGCAAAGCCGAGGTTGGACGAATCGCCTTGGGTGCTGTCTCCGCTTCGCTCGTCGGTTCCCTGCTGGCCTATTGGAGTGCCGGAGCGCTCTCCCTGCTGGCTACGCTGTTGATCGTCATCGCGCTTATCAACATCTTTAAATGGAACGCCCCGCCCATTCTTGCCGTGGCGCTTATTCCTTACTTCACCCAACCGCCGGTCTTTTGGGCCATCCCCTTGTCCGTGTGCGGAGCGCTCGCAGGCTTGCTGCTGACTTTATCCGTCGCCGACTATTGCGAACAGCTTATCGCGGAGTCCCGCTGGCTGGGCGCCAAGCCGTCCAAAACCGAGTCCGACACGGCGGCCTAAGATTTGTAGTAACTCTCGATCAGCTTGTCCATGACGACGTTCGTGCGAATGCCGCTCGTCCCGTCGCTAGGGCTGGCCGGGCCTCCTCGCAGCTCATCAACGATCATTCCAATTAGACCCTGCTGTATATGCGGCGGTTTCTCGAAGGTGAACTGCTCGGTGCCTGCAGCCGTCTCCAGCGTAATGATCTCGTTGCCGAAGGTGTCGAACAAAATGCTCCCCTTCTCGCCGACGATCTCGTTTACGTCGACATGTTTGTACGCGCTGAAGCACCAGACTCCGACGCCGCGCACGCCCGACTGAAATTCGAAGCTGCCCGTCACGATATCCTCCGCCTCGTACAACCCCGCTTGATTACCCGCTCCCCCTGCCGCCTCGGCGATAGGACCAAGCAAATAATCCATTATATCCAGCGTATGGCTGGCCAAATCGACGAACAAACCGCCTCCGGATTCCTCGGGGTTAAGCCGCCAAGGCAGCTGCTCTCCCTCATTTACTCTGGCAGGCTGATATTGCTTCATGGAGACGAAGCAGACGCGGCCGATGGCTCCTCCATCCAGCAGTTCCTTGATTTTGCGGAAATAATCGAGCCCTCTGCGATAATAAGCCACAAATAGCGGTACGCCCGCTTCGCGGCAAGCTGCGATCATCGCCTCGCATTCCGCCGAGCTGCGCGCCATCGGCTTTTCTACATAGACAGGCTTGCCTGCCGCCGCGCATTGCAGCACGTATTCCATATGAGAAGAAGGAGGCGTCGCTACGTAAACCGCGTCCACCTCGGGATCGTGAATCAGATCATCCGCATTGTCGTACCACTTGGGCACGCCATGCCTTGCCGCATAGTCCGCCGCGAGCTCGCCGTTGCGCCGCATGACCGCCACTAGCTCGGAGCCCTCCGTCTTCTGGAAGGCCGGACCGCTCTTAACCTCCGTCACATTGCCGCACCCGATGATCCCCCATCTTACTTTATCCAGCATTGCCGCACACTGCCCCTCTCGATTACAACGTTAGAATTTTTCTAATAGAATACTCATTCGCTGTCTCTTCCCTTTTCCCTTCTTATCGGTCTCCAGACGGAGGAGAAAAGGTTCCTTGGACGGTTTAGCAGCCTCCCCGTTCCTTATACAATCAGAATAGATGTGGGTTCAGGCGACGCCTGACACAATACCTGAAGGAGTGATATTGCGATGCCCGTATTGGAAGTTTCGCATTTAAAGAAGTCGTTCGGCGCCGTACATGCCGTCGAAGACATCAGCTTTACAGTGGAAGCCGGCGAAATATTTACGATCATCGGCCCTAACGGCGCCGGAAAAACGACAACTTTGGAGATGATCGAAGGTCTACTCCCTCCGGATGAAGGCGACATCGCGTTCGGCGCGAAGAAGTGGTCGCGCAACGAAGAAGCGATCAAAAATGACATAGGCGTGCAGCCGCAGTCCAGCGCTCTGTTCGATCTGCTCACCGTGGAGGAAAATCTGAAGCTGTTCGCCACCTTTTACGACAAATCCCGGCCGGTTGCGGACATTTTGGAGATGATCAACCTGACGGAACATAAAAACAGACATGTAAAGAAGCTTTCCGGCGGACAAAAGCAGCGGCTGGCGATCGGTCTCGCGATGGTCAATGATCCCGACATTATTTTCCTGGACGAACCGACAACGGGGCTCGACCCGCAGGCCAGACGCAATATTTGGGATATTATTCTGAGACTGAAGCAATTAGGCAAAACAACGATTTTGACGACGCACTACATGGAGGAAGCGGAGAAGCTCAGCGACCGGGTGTGCATCGTGGATCAAGGCAAGGTGGTGACGCTCGACACGCCGAGCGCCCTGATCGACCGACTGACGAAGGAACGCGAAGTGCGTCTGTCCTTCCTGGACGGCGAACAAGCCGCCATCGAGACGGAAGCGATCGCTCAGCGGCACCCTGCCGTAGTTCGTACGGTGCGGGAAGGAGCCGCGCTTCAGATATGGACGACGCAGCCGGAGGATACGCTGTATGAGCTGTTCGGCTATACGAAGGACCGTGGTTATCGCGTCGAACAGATTTCGATCCGAGAGCTGAGCCTCGAAGATGTATTCATCGCCTTCACGGGCAAGGAATGGAGGGACTAAGCATGGCGGCCAAGCAATTCGGTGCAATGTTCGGAGCGCATCTCAAGATGATGTTCCGCGAGAAGCAGGTGTGGTTCTGGAGCGTATTTTTTCCCGTTATTTTAATGGTGTTGTTTATGATTATTTTCGGCGGAGGGGGCGGCAGCTCGGAGTTCAAGGCGAAGATCGCCGTCGTCGACGCGTCGCCGAACGTTTCCTCCGGCATGCTTCTGGAGCAGATCAAGTCTATTCCGATTTTCGAGCTAACGGAAGGGGAGCCTGTAACGCTGGAAGCGGGCCAGACGCTGGTCGAGGAGAAGGAAATCGACGCGTTGATCGTCTTGCCGGAGGTGGAAGGGACCTCCGAGGTTGGACTCATCGTCAACCGCGAGAACGAAGGCGGCGCCACCACGCAAGCCATCTCGAGCATCATGAGCAACTTCGTCCAGCAAGCTAATTTAGCAATTGCGGGCGTCCCTCCGACTTATACGCTGGAGCTGGAATCCATCACGACCGCATCCGAAGATACGAGCTACTCCGACTTCCTGCTGACCGGCATGATCGGGTTGTCCATTGCGCAAGGCGGCTTGTTCGGCATGGGCGATCTCGTCGATATGCGCAAGCGAGGACTGCTCAAGCGGCTTCGCATGACTCCCGCTCGCATGGGGTTGTTCGGACTATCCAGCATGCTGGTTCGTCTTATGCTCGGCATCATACAAATTACGATTCTCGCGCTTGTCGGCGTCTACGGCTTCGGCGCCACGCTGCATATTAACTTGCTGAGCCTGTCCGTGGCGTTTTTCGCCGGCGCTCTCGTCTTCAACGCAATGGGCTACTTGTTCTCCTCCTTCAGCAAAACGATGGAAGCGTACATGGGCATGGCCAACATTACCAGCATGCTGATGATGTTCCTGAGCGGCATCTTCTTCCCGGTCGCCAACTTGCCGGAATGGCTGCAGGTTGTGCCGAAGGTGCTGCCGCTGTCTTACTTCGTCGAAGGCATGCGGGACGGCCTGATTTATGCGGAAGGCATCGCCTCGTCCAGCTTCTGGATAGGCATGGCGATTATGGCGGCTTGGGGCATTGTCTGCTTCCTGATCGCCGCGCGGCTGTACAAATCGCAATCGATCGCGGCAACCAGGTAAACGAAAAGGGCAGTCCCAAGTCTTGGATGACTTTAGGGATTGCCCTTTTTTTGCTGCACTTGAAATATAGGAAAAAGACAAAAGCAAACCTTCGCTTTATTAAGACCGAAACCTTATGTATAGTCGGTGAAAAGGAATCACTTTTGCCGTTTCAAATAGGGGTCATGGGGGGTCTATTTAGATGTTCGAGATGCTGGGCATTTCCGCTCTTTCCTTTTTGCTTGTGGTACTCATTACGCCAATACTTATTAGAGGGCTGCGCGTCTTAAATCTAACGCAACCCATTCGGTCTGAATTACCCCCTGATCATCATGCCAAAAAAGGAACGCCATTGATGGCTGGCCTCATTCTTTTTATCGGTATCGCAGCAGCTCTTCAATTTTATCCTGAGCCATTAATGATCTTTTTGTGCGTTACGTTTCTGTTATTCAGTTCCATAGTCTTTATGGACGATCTAAAAAAGGCCGTTTGGCAAGATCCATCCGGCATTTCGGGACGAACGAAACTTGTGCTTCAATTCGCATTTACAGCTACACTGCTGATCGTTTTGTTCCATTCCTTTTCGCTAAAGAGCCATATATCGTTAATCGGCGGGTTTCAGCTGCATTTGCCCGTTTACATATACATATTGATCATGCTGCTTTTCGTGGTTGGGTCCGCTAACGCCATTAATTTTACAGATGGTTTGGACGGGTTATTGATCAATGTCGCGATACCCACTTATTTTTTCTTTTTCCTAATTTCAGACAAGCCTGAGGTCAAACTATTTGCAATCATCATGATTGGTTGTCTGCTCGGCTTGTTTTTCTACAATATATACCCTGCTAGAGCGTTTATGGGTGATACCGGCTCTCTCGCTATCGGGGGTTCGCTTTCCATCTTAGCCGTAATCGAGAAGGTGGAACTATTAATCCCCATTCTATTTTCCGTCTATTTAGCGGAACAAATATCCGTTATCCTGCAAGTCTGGTACTTTAAGCGAACGAAATTACGACTATTTAGAATGACCCCGATTCATTTCCATTTCAGTTTAAAGTACGGCTGGAGCGAAAATAAAATCGTCATGGTATTTGGTTTCATTTCCTGGGCCTCAGCCCTTGTATGCTGGTTGATTTGGAAATTTGCCCTTTGACAATGGACTGGATTCAATCATCACTACGATTTCATCTTTTTAATTCTTTCTATGATTTCCGATATGGCGCTCATGCTGACCGGCTTGCTGATATAAGCATCCATACCTTCGGAAAGATATTTTTCGCTGTCACCTTTGATTGCGTGGGCCGTAACCGCCACAATATAAGGACTTTTCTTGCCGTGTGTCATTTCATTGATTATCTTAGTGGCCGCCAATCCATCCATCGAGGGCATTTGAATATCCATAAAAATGATATCGTAAGGATTATGTTTAACAGCTTCCACCGTTTCTTTTCCGTTTTGTACGATGGTTGTTTTGTGCCCGAGTTTCTCTATCATCTTTTTTAACACAAGTTGATTCACTTCATTGTCTTCTGCGATTAGAATTTTCAAGGATGGTTCGGCTGCATGATCGACAACGTAAACTTGTTGGAGCCACCTATCATTTTGTGACGCGTCGGAAATATTGAATTGAGCCCGAAAGTTGGCTGTAAACAAAAATGTTGATCCTGGTTGATCTTTGGAAGCTTCATGCCAGATTTGACCGTCCATGAGCTCAACAAGTTTTTTGCAGATCGCTAATCCTAAACCCGTTCCCACCGTTTTCCTGGTCATAAAATGATCCGCTTGATAAAAGGGTTCAAATAAATGAGCGACCTGTTCCTTCGAAACGCCAATGCCTGTATCCCGGATTGCAAATTGAAGGCGTACCGTCCCCCGCTCCTGCGACACGGCATCAATGACGATCGAAATCGATCCTTCAGGCGTGAATTTTATGGCATTGCTAAGTAAATTAATAAGAACTTGTCTTAACTTCGTACTATCTCCATAAACCAGGTTAGGAACCTTAGGGCAGACGGATGTAGTAATCTCCAGGTTTTTTTCCAGAGCCTTGGACATGACGATATAAAGCGTTTCCGATAAAATCGTTCTCACATTCAAAGGTTCTTCGATTAATTCGGTCTTGCCGGATTCAATTTTGGAGAAATCCAAAATATCGTTGATAATGGCAAGCAGCGTATCGCCGCTTTTTTTAATAATGTGTACATATTCAAGCTGCTCTTCATCCAGCTGCGTCTCCAAGAGCACATCTGTCATACCGATTACTCCGTTCATAGGAGTACGGATTTCATGACTCATCATGGCAAGAAATTCGCTTTTAGCTTTATTCGTCTTTTCAGCGGCTTCCTTCTCGATGATCAGCTTCTTTTGTTCCGTCATGTCTTTCGCTATGAGGTAAAAGCCCATGGTATGAGTCTGGATAATGATTGGAGCGAGCGTTACCAACACTTCAACGGAACGACCATCCTTGTGATCGATGAAAGTGATGTCTTTTTCAACTTTTTCGATTTCTTCATGATCGTTTAAAGCCAGAAGCAAACTGGATAATTTTTTTTCGCCAATTAATATGGACATTTTTTTGTCGATCAACTCTTCAATGAGATATCCGGTCATCTGCTGCACCATATTATTGCCATTCATAATGATGCCGTCTAATCCAAAAGAAATAATCGCATCGTGATTGTATTTTTTTAACGACGTGTATCGTTCGATGCTTTCCTGCAGCTTTAGTTCCGCCAGCTTGTTTTTGGTTACATCGATAAATTGGGTAATGTAATACAAAGGTTTCCCGTCATGATCACGGACTAATGAAACATGTACGGAGGTCCAAACGATGTTGCCATTTTTATTAAAGTAACGATTTTCCAATTCAAACGACGGAATGACGCCATCCAATAATTCGATTAATAAATCACTGCTGTTGCCGCTATCATCAGGATGTCGGATATCATCTATGGTAAAGGACTTAAATTCTTCTTCTTCGTAGCCGAAAATTCTGCAAACCGCAAGATTAACATTCATCCATTTTCGATCCAGAGAGATTAAAGCGATCCCAATGGGTGCATTTGTATAAATATGTTCGAATAAAGCCTGGGGATTAAATAACTTTATATCCTGCATCCACTCATCCCTCCATTTGAAATAACGCGTTAGCAGCCACTTGCTTTCACCTTGGCAGCTACTCCTATATTAACATAGTTTAAGCTGCCAATTTAATTAAGCTGGCACAAACACTCGATTCTTCAACATTGATATAAGTTGAAAAAACGCATGAAGTCCACGCCCCTACTCGAGCAATGGTCTTCATGCGTCCAGGACCGGGGCCGTAAGAGGCCGGCAAACCGCTGGTTATTCGTGCCGCAGATGCTGCAGCGTCAAGACGAACAACTGCTCGACATGATCGTCATCGAGCGAATAAAACACCGTCTTGCCTACTTTGCGTCGCTTGACGATGCGCATATTGCGCAGCAGCCGCAGCTGGTGCGAGACGGCGGATTGCCCCATCTCCAGCACTTGCGTCAGATCGTGTACGCACAGCTCGGATTGCAGCAGCGCATGAATAATTTTTACGCGCGTCGGATCGCCGAGCGCCTTAAACAAGTCTGCCAGTTCCGACGCCGACGTATCGTCGACCAGCTTCGCCTTAACTCCGGTAATATCCGCTTCCGTGCCGGCGCATGTATCGTCGCATGCAGCCGTTGCCGTTACATTGTCCATTTGGGCATCCCACCATATCGTTCTTCGATTATGCCCCATTATACCATGAGTGCGGCCAATGTCACACGTCGCGGCTACCCGTACGCCGGCAACAGAATCACCGACTCGCCTGCGCTTAGCGTCAGCCTGAGTTCGCGGGATGCCCTTGCCGCGACTGCAAGTTCAGGTTCAAATCCATCTTCTGTTCTTGCCGCAAGTCCCGCACCTTCATAACGGATGACATAGCTGCCGCCTTTCTCCGAACGCAGCACCGCTCTTGCAAGCGCCCCGCCGCTCCATTCCAAATCGACGACACAACCGCCTCTCCCCCGCAGTCCCGATATTCTCCCATCCGGCCAAGCCTGCGGCAGCGCCGGGAGCAGCAGGATTTCTCCGCGATGCGACTGAAGCAGCATCTCTGCCAGGGCGGCCGTGCCGCCGAAGTTCGCATCGATCTGGAATGGCGGATGATCGCCGAACAGATTAGGGTGCACCGACTTCGAGAGCAAGGCGGACAGATGCTGGAGCGCAGCCTCTCCATCGCCGAGCCTTGCCCAAAATTCGACGATCCAGGCACGACTCCAGCCCGTATGTCCTCCGCCATTAGCCAGTCTGCGTTCCAATGTTGTACGAGCGGCCGCCGCCAGTTCCGGTTCGCCGCGCGGCGTAATTTGTTCGCCCGGGTGCAGCGCGAATAGATGCGAGATATGACGATGGCCCGGCTCCACTTCCTCATAGTCCTCCGACCATTCCATCAAGCCGCCGGCGCGGCCAATCGCCGGCTTCGGGAGCCTGACGATCGCGTCGGCAACCTCCGACCGGAAGTCGCACTCCCGCGTGTCGCCGCTGAAATTCAGCACATCGATCGCTTCCAGGCATGCAGTAAACAACGCGTGCGCGATCTGGGAGTCCATCGACGGACCGACGCATAATCTTCCCGTCTGACCGTTCGGCAGACGGTACGTATTTTCCGGAGACAAGGATGGGGCCGTCACGAGTCTGCCGCTGTCGTCTTCCACGAGAAAATCCAGCAGGAACAGCGCCGCTTCCTTAAGCGTCGGATAGGCCCGCTCTCGCAAAAACGTCTCGTCCATGTTATAGCGGTAATGCTCCCACAGATGCAGCGCGAGCCAAGCCCCGCCCATCGGCCAAATAACAGCGGGCATGTATAGGCCGATGACATTCGTTTCCGCCCACAAGTCGGTAGCATGGTGTGCCGTAAAACCTCTTGCGCCATAGACCTCCTTGGCCGTGACGCTTCCTCTCTCTCTCAGACGATCCAGCAAGTCGAATACCGGCTCGTGGCATTCCGCCAGATTGCAGCTCTCGGCCGGCCAATAATTCATCTGAAGATTGATGTTTAGATGATAGTCGCTTTCCCATGGAGGCGTATGACTGTCATTCCAGATTCCTTGCAGATTGGCGGGCAGCGAGCCCCGTCTTGAGCTGGCGATAAGCAAATAGCGGCCGTATTGAAAGAAAAGCGCGAGCAAGCCGGGATCGTCGCCTCCTTCCCGGAATCTTGCAAGCCGCTCGTTCGTCGGCAGCCGCTCCGCTTCCTCTTCTGCGCCCAGCTCCAGCGATACCCGCCCGAACAGCTCGCAGTAATCCCGGATATGATCGCGGCGTATGTCCTTATAACCTTTGCTTGCTGCCGCGTCCAGCACATTGATGCAGGTGCCGACGGGATCCTTGCAGCGAAACGTTGTAGCAGCCGCAATATACAGCGTCGCCGCATCCGCGCCGTTAACGGAGAGGAAATCGCCAATGACGCAAGCCCCTCCTCCTTCGACAACGACTCGTGCCGCCATGCAATACCGGACGCCGTCCGGACCGCATTGCCCGGTCATATAGACCGTTGGCACCTGCTCCAATCTCCCGGCTTCGCCTTCGAACGGCCTGCGGATGAGATTGGCGTCGAACGTTAATGCGCCCGGCGTCCCGGCTGTCAGGCGAATGGCAATAACGCCATCTACATGACTGGCCAGCACTTCCCTTCGGTAATCGCGGCCATCAAGCTCGTAACCGACGGTAACGATTCCTTGATCCAGGTCAAGCTCTCTTGCGTACTCGCTTGTCTCGCTAATCGGCGAATGGAAGCTGAGCTTAAGATCTCCCAATGTCTGATAAGGCGCGATATGCTTCGGCGTTGACGTTAGCGACAGCCTCGCCTTCCGCTCCGCCTCATCCAGCTTTCCTTCGAACAGCAGCCCCCGAATCTCGGCGAGCGCCTTCCCCGCTTCCGGATTAGCCCGCTCCATAGGGCCGCCGTACCATAACGAATCCTCGTTAAGCTGAATGTGCTCCTCGCGAACGCCGCCGAATACCATTGCCCCAAGCTTGCCTGATCCGATCGGAAGCGCCTCTATCCATTCGCGGGCAGGCTTTGTATACCATAATCGATTACGTGTCGTCGACAAGTCCAACATCTCCTCGTTTTGTGATTTCTCTCATTATATAAACTTTGCGAATGGACAAGGAGTGTTTTACAGGACTTTGACGGGTAAATTATTGACTTTTATAATGATAGTATCAGGAAGGACAGAAGGAGGAGCGGAGATGTTTACATTAAAAGAGAAAATATACCTGCTCAAGCTGCTGCAAACGCAGAAACGCAAATCATGGCTGGGAATCGGGCGAAAGGATCCCGTGCACGACAGGCTGGTGGAGAAGCTCGAGCAGATGGTCCGCAACGAGCAGGTCAATAAGGAGCATCTGTAAGCCGGCTGCAACCTGCAAACCAGATCATCCGGGACATGTAGCCAAAGTCAGTTAGTCTGTCACAAGAAGGGACAAATAGAATCATGACAGGGAAGACTCATCTCATCATCGGGGCGGCCATTGGCGCCCTCGCGGTTGTCGTACATTCGCCGGACATGGAGGATAGCCTCCTGTATATCGGCGTCGCGGCATTTTCCGCCTTGGCCCCGGATCTTGACGGTCCCAGCATGCTTAGCAGCAAGCTGACCAAACTAAGCAAACGAATTCGGGAGCTCGCCCTATGGGGCGGCATCCTGTATCTGGCGATTACGGCCTACTTGTATTTCAGCGGTCAACCGTTGTCTCCCATCTGGGCGGGAGGCAGCATCGCCGCTATTTTGGCCGGTCTTGTTATGAAGCAAGGTGCGATACGAAATGCCCTTGTCAGCGCCGTCGGCCTTTATTTGATCTATCATGGTTACATCCACGGAATGATATGGTTGATCGGATTGGGCGTTTTCGTCGTATGGGCGCCATGGCTCAAACATCGCGGGATGACGCATACCGTCTGGATGCTGCCCGTCTGGTTGTGGTTAGGCTGGGGATTGGAGGAGCAACTGAAAGCGCCCGGACTTGGCATAACCGCCATGCTGGGTTACCTCTCCCATCTCGTAGCCGACACTCTGACGCCAAGCGGCGTCAAATGGCTATCCCCGCTGTTCAAGAAGTCGTTCAAGTTCCGTTGGTAATAAAGCTGCAGGCAAGCCCCGGTTCAAACCCGTCTTACAAAAGACGCGCTTGAACCGGGGCTTTTTAGTTTGATCGGATGGTTTATGACGTTCTCTGCAAATCTCTCTTTTCGGAGGTTGTCATGTCTCCGCCATCGCTTTCGTAGAATAGTAGTAGGAAGCCGCAATAGTTCAAATCGTTTTGGAGGGATTGCAATGAAAATTACGTCCGGAGGATTCGAGGTCGTCTATCATGGCAGGGTATTCGCCTATGAAATGAATCCGATCGAAATCGTGTTGTCGGAGGAAAACGATCCGCTTGCGTTTGTTTTTTGCATCGAATACATACAGGAGCAGGATGATTTTACAACGGATATCCGACTCGTGAAATACAATGAGGTACGAATTACATGCGTCAACTTCCCGAGAGGCAAGCCGATCGGAAGCTCGGACATGATTCATCTCGGCATTTTGAATAATCGAAAGCTTTCGCTGCGCTATGAGATTACCGTTAATTCCGATGCTTCTTCCTGGGCGCTGACCTTTACGTTTTATGCAGGCGAGGGGGTTCCTGCCCATGAATAAACTAGAAATCCAGGACCCCAAAGTCGCCAGCAAAATCATAGCGGCAAATGCGGAAAACGAGAAACGCAAAGCAGAACTCGGTTTTCTCGGCAAATTTTTCGGATCGGGCGACAATGTTCGCCTGTATATCGTAGGCACGATCGCATTATTTGTCCTTCTCATTGCGCTCGTCTATACGCTGACGCCGGAAACCTACCGTTCCCCCGGCTTCGGCTTAAAGGAACTGTGGACGTTAGTCGTGCTTCCCGTCGAATCAACCATAATCGGCTATCTGATCGGATCGAGATCGAAGGATAGCGGCGGTTAAGGTATTTTTTGAACATTTAAAACCGCTCCGATACGACCTTCGGCTGCGTAAACAACAGCAGATAATCTCTGCCGCCCGCTTTGGAATCCGTACCGGACATATTAAAGCCGCCGAATGGATGAACGCCGACGAGCGCCCCCGTACACTTGCGATTGAAGTACAGATTGCCGACGTGGAATTGCTCCCGCGCTTGCTCCAGCCGGCTTCGATTACGCGAGATGACGGCTCCGGTCAGTCCGTACTCCGTATTGTTCGCAATGTCGAGCGCCGCCTCGAAGTTCGCTGCCTTGATAAACGCCAGCACCGGCCCGAATATCTCCTCCTGGGCGATAACCGCGTAGGGCCCCACATCCTTGAATATCGTCGGCTCGATGTAATAGCCGGAGCTGCTGCCCATGTTGCCGCCGCATACAAGCGTTGCTTCCGATCGGCCGATCTCGATATATTTTAGAATCTGAATGTAAGCCCGCTCGTCGATAACGGGACCGATGTACGTCGATTGCTCCGCGGCCTTGCCCATGCGAAGCGCAAGCGTTCGCTCCACGACTTTCCCCAACACTTCGTCATAGACCGCCTCGTGCACGACCGCTCTGGAGCAAGCCGAACACTTCTGGCCGGAATAACCGAATGCGGATGCCGTAATGGCGTCCGCCGCCAGATCCAGATCGGCGTCCTCGTCGACGATAATCGTATCCTTGCCGCCCATCTCCGCCATGACTCTCTTGATCCACTTCTGATCCGGCCGCGTCGCCGCCGCCTTCTCGTTAATGCGCAGGCCAACCTCGCGAGAGCCTGTAAAACAAACGAACCTCGTCAACGTATGCTCCACCAGAAAGTCGCCAATTTCTCCGCCCGCACCCGGCAAAAAATTGACCACGCCAGCCGGCAGCCCCGCATCTTCCAGCAGCTCCATAAATTTGGCGGCGATAACGGCCGTGGGACTTGCGGGCTTCAGCACGACGGTATTGCCTGCCACAACGGCCGCCATCGTCATCCCGACCATAATGGCCAGCGGGAAATTCCAAGGCGGAATAATGATGCCTACGCCGAGAGGCAGATATACAAGCTCGTTGTCCTCTCCGGCAAGCGGCACCAAAGGCTGACGTTCCGACAGGCGTTCCATTTCCCTGCCGTAGAACTCCATAAAATCGATCGCTTCCGCCGTATCGCCGTCAGCCTCAGCCCAGCTCTTGCCTGCTTCGTAGACCAGCCATGCGGAGAACTCATGTTTGCGTCTCCGCAAGAGAGCAGCCGCCTTGTAGAGCACTCTTGCGCGAGCTTGGGCCGGGACCCGCTTCCAACCTTCGAAAGCCGCCGCGGCTGCCAATATCGCTTTATGGGCATGCTCCTCATCGCCTTGGGAAACCAGGCCGATCATTTGTGTATATTGCGACGGATTCAACGACTTGCGTTTGTTCGTCGTCTCGATCCAGTCCGCTCCAATCTTGAGCTTGTATTCCCGCCCAAGCTCGGCTTCCACCTGCGCAAGCGCAGCTTGAAAGTCCGCGATATTGTCGCTGACTCCGAAGTCGGTAAACGGTTCGTTGCGGAACGGCTCTCGCATACGCTTCTCCCCCCAAATTAGACTTTTTGAACTACCTGTATAGGGCTTATGTTCAAAGTTATGCGGGGAGCGGCAACTACATGAGCAAAACACGAATCGCAAGGTAAAACGGTTTTAGCCGCCCATTGGCGGTGCGGCGCGTTTCATTCGGAGATTGGCGCCTCCAATACTTCCTTGCAGAAAGCCGATACCGCCTGCTCTTCTTCTTCCTCCATCTCCATATCCAGGTATTGATTGGACGATGCGATCAGAAACTCGTATTTCGCGATGCGGGAGTTATCCCCATCCTTCGCATATACGACGCGCAGCCTCACGCCCTCATCCTGGTAAAGCTCGTCATCCTCCTCGACCTCCAAATCCAGAAGCAGCTCATAACGCTCCCCCGTCAGGATCCCGTAAGGATCCAGGATTTGCTCAACCGTATACTCTGTAATTTTGAACATGTCTGTTTGCTCCCTTCCATAGGGCTATTCTAACGCAACTGCAGATCATAGATGAAAATCAAAAGCAGCCCCTGCCTCGTACCGCATACGAAGGCGTCAGGACTGCTTGTACCAAATTTAATGCCTCATCGGCGGCAAGAAAGCTTACTCCGCGCTCAGCGTCTCCGTCAGCGGAGGAACGATCTGGGATTTGCGGGACACGACGCCCTTAAGCAGCGCTTTGTTGTCGCTCAGCGACACGTTGAACGCCTTCTCTACGCTGCTAGCCTTGGAGCCCAGCGCAAGACCGATAGAATCGTTGTTGAGAATATCGGTTACGACGAGCAGGAACAGATCCAGTCCTTTGGAAGCGATAATGCCGTTAAGCGCTTCTTCCAGCTCCGCCTGACGGCTCAGCACGTCGTTCGTGTCAACCGCGTTCACTTGCGCGATCTCTACCTTGTAGCTGCCCATGGAAAATTCCTTGGCGTCTATGGAGATCAGCTGCTCGATCGTTTTGTCGCTCAGGTCAGCGCCAGCTTTGAGCATGTCCAGGCCGTAAGCATCAGCGTCTACGCCTGCGATTGCCGCCAGCTCGCGAGCCGCCGCAACGTCTTGCTCCGTGCAAGTCGGGGATTTGAACAGCAGGGAGTCGGAGATGATTGCAGAAAGCATAAGGCCCGCGATTTCCTTGCGGATCTCGACGCCGTTCTCCTTGTACAGCTTGTTCAGGATCGTCGCCGTGCAACCAACCGGCTCAGCGCGGAAGTACAGAGGACCCGCCGTCTCGAAGTTGGCGATACGGTGATGGTCGATCACTTCCACGACGCGTACTTTGTCGATATCGTTGGCGCTTTGTTGGCGCTCGTTATGGTCAACCAGAATAACGTCCTTGGCTTCGTCAGCTACGTTTTCGACCAGGCGAGGAGCCTCGATGCCGAAATAGTTGAGCGCGTATTGCGTCTCGCCGTTGACTTCGCCAAGGCGTGTTGCTTCAACGTCCGCGCCAAGCTTGCTCTTAAGCTCTGCATAGGCTATTGCCGAAGTAATCGTGTCCGTGTCCGGATTTTTGTGTCCGAAGATTAACGTTTTTGCCATGATTCAAACTCCCTTAATCGTTATTGATCCGCTGGCAGAGGACTCCGCCTCCGCGCCGGACCTGTGAGAAACGTTCTCCACTAATTTCGATTATAACCTTAAGTCCACCGTATTCCTATACCTTTACACCGAATTATGCAAAAAAGTAGTGACCGCATACAGAAGCGCGAGTTCAAAAAGTTCGATTCTCAGTACCGAGAAGGTTGAACTTTTTGAACAACCTCTATAAGCATACGGTCACCCTGCGTCCAGCGCCTCAGCTAGACGGTAAATCGCTTGTTCAAAGAATCCAGCTCGGTGGAGATATGGCGCAGCATCTCTGCCGATGACGCCACCTCGTCCATCGAGGCGATCTGCTCGCCGGAGCTTGCGGCGATGCCCTGGAAGTGAATAGCCGCATGACGCGAGATTCGTTCCATCTCCTCGACGGAAGCCGCTACTTCCTCTGACTCGGCGGTTACTTCCTGCGATGCCGCGGATACCTCCTGCAGCTGCTGGTTGACCAACTCCAGCCCATCCGCGATCGCGTAAAACGCTTGGCCAGCTTCTTGCACGATATCGAGGCCGGAACGAACCTTGTCCGTATTGCCCTCCATCTCTGCGGCAAGCCTTATCGTCTCTTCCTGCGTAGAAGCGATCAGCTCCCCGATCTGAACGGCGAAGGTCTGGGACTGCGCAGCCAGCTTGCGCACCTGCTCCGCGACGATAGCGAAGCCCCTGCCCTGTTCGCCGGCATGAGCGGCTTCGATCGCTGCATTAAGCGCGAGCAGATTCGTCTGCGAGGCTATATCCGCCATAACGGAAGTAATTTCGCCGATTTCGATCGAACGGGTTTCAAGCCGTTTCATGGACTCGAACATCCGGTCCGCTGCCGTGCCGATCGCGTTCATCTCCGTCAGCGCGGACCCGATAAGTATGCGCCCCCGGTCGGAATGCAGCTTCGTCTCCTGCGCCGCGTCGGAGACGATCGACGCCGACTCCGTTATCCGCGACATGCTGCGAGCGACGCCCTCCACCGCTCTTGTCATGTCGGACGCTCGGCTTACCTGCGTCTGAGCGCCGCTCGAGGCATCGCCGATGCTTGCCGCGATCCCCTTGCTCGCTTCGCTTGTCGACTTGGCATGCCGCGACACATCCTCCGAAGCCGTCAGCAGCCGATGCGAGCTGTCTCGCATATTGCGGATGGATGTCCGCGTACTTGAGACAAGCTGCTGAAAGGTCTGAGCCAAAACGCCGACCTCGTCCTTGCGCGTTACCTTGATGTCGACGGTCATATCGCCTTCTCTCACCTTCGCGACTGACGAAGTCAGCCGCTTGAGCGGGCGTGTCAGATAGCTCGCGAGCGCAATGACCAGCAGAATGCCCGCAACTACGATGGCCACGGCGACGTAAATCGTCGTCCGGGTGTTGGCCGACATTAGCGCGAACACCTTCGTCGCGTCAAAATCGGCGCCGACGACCCCGATCAGGTTGCCGCTATTATCCATGAGAGGCACGTATGCGGTAATCGTTGCGCCATAATCGTCGTCAGACAAATCTCCGATTACGGACTCGCCGGACTCGAAAGCAGTGATCATGCCGGGATAATCATTTTCTTCCCTGGTTCCGATCGGAGAGAAGTCATCTTCTGCTGCATCCGCCGGCGCGCCATCCACCATATAATAGTAGTAGTTTCCCCCGTTTCCCTCGCCTTTCGCAAGCGTATACAGATATTTAAGTCCGTTCGCCTCTCTGAGCTTATTAAGCGACTCCCTCAGCTCCCAATAATAATCGCTCTCCCCGCCTTCCGGCGTTAATGCCGCGTAACTGGCAGGATCGATCGTTTTCGCCGCGCTCTCCGCCACGAGTTGCGCCTGCGCGCCGAGCGAATTCTCGACCAGATTCATGGATGAGCGATAGATAGTAAAGCCAAGCACGGCAACCGCCGCAAAGATAAGGCATGAGAAAAACAAGACCATTCTCGTATGTAAAGAATTCAAAGCCTGGTACCCCTTCCCCGAATATACGATTATCTGACACTATCTTACAGGATTCGATCCGGGTTGCGCTACTAAATCTTGCAAGACGGAACGTCTCGACCGCTCTCCGGGGAAGCGTCAAACAGCCCCCACCTTGTAAGATGAGGGCTGTTTGAAGTTTACAGCGGGGAATGATTGTTTGTTATTTCAATACCGGTTATGGTGCGTTATTCATCAAACGAACCAGCAGCGTTACCGCCTCTGCTCGAGACAGCGGGGAAAGCGGATGAAATGCGTTGTTCGTTTGCCCTAGCAGCAAACCGCGCTCCCTTGCCGCTTCGACGGCCCCTTTGCTCCAGGCTGGAATAAGTCCGTCATCGGCAAATTCCGTCCGCTCGGTCGGCTCAAGCTTCAGAGCCAGAGCCCGCGCCACAATGACCGCAACCTCTGCACGACTGACAGGATTATTGGGACGCAAGGTGCCATCCGCATAACCGGTAATCCAGCCGGCCTCTACCGCCTGCAGCAATGCGGAACGAGCCCACTCGCCAGCCTTATCCAGATCGGCAAAGGTTCCGCTCGCTTCTTTTCCTTTGCTCTTCGTCGTCCGCTGCAGCATGACAACAAACTCCGCCCGGGTCACTTGCCGATCCGGTCTAAAGGACCCATCCGTATAACCATCAATAATTCCGTTCTCCCGAGCCGAAACAATAGCTCGATAAGCCCAGTGCTGGTCGACGTCATGGAAGTCGCGCTGACCGCCCGTGGAGGGATTCGACTGCTCCGAATCCGTATTACCCGGTTCCTCCGACGGATCTGTCTCCTTGGAAGGGTCTGTTTCCTTTGGATCGTTTTGTCCCGAACCGCCGCCGTTAACAGGAATATATACGTATTCGCTTCCGCCGCCTTGCTTGATATGGCTGGCCGACAGCTCGAAGGAAGCGAACTTCACCACTCGTCCAAGGGGATCCAACTCATAGGCCGCGATATGTTTGCCGGCAGTCGCCGCGCCAATTTCGAAACCAGCCGTGGATGTCACGGCATTGGCTGTTTCTTGCTCTACATTCCCCCCAACAGACGGAACGGGAACGGGTTCGTCTTCAAGCGATACGGCAAGCGTATGCCCGCTAGCTACGTTTGCCGATATCCGGGTGGTGCCCGTCGCCGTGCCCGGAGCAACCGTTACAGCCAGCTCCGGCGTAACAAGAATCGTTACTGTTGCAATGTTGGAATCCAGATTGCCGTCGTTTGCCCGGAATGTAAACATATCTGTTCCCGCTGCCGCCGTGCCTGGCGTGTAGGTAAACGCGCCGGTAGCCGCGTCGACGATCGTAACGGTTCCTTTCTGTCCATTAGAAACGATGGAATACGTGAGCGAACCATTTTCATGATCTGTCGCTTGCAGCATGCCGACGGCAGCATGGTTTTGCAGCACGTTTATTGTTTGATTGAGCGCTGCAGGAGCATAATCGTCGGGTATTTGGTCGATCGCAAACAATTTGCCCTCGCCTGGCAGGAAGTCGCCAGCGCGCAGCACGCCGGTTAAGTAGTTATAGTCCGCTCCAATCTCCACTCCGCTGGCCTTCGATACCTCCGTCACCTTCCCAGGGGCAGTCGACAATGTAAAGGTGCCGGATTGGCTTCCTTTTTCGTTGCGGTTGACGACCATTACATACTTGCGATCGTTCTCGTCCCGGAAGTAGGAAATAATCCATGGCTGCTGCGCATCCGCCGGCTGCCAGAAAAACTCTCCCGGCAACGCATTCGTCTTCGCCGGAGCCGCGCCCGTATGATACACCGCCAGCGACTGCAGCCTGTTCAGCGTATCCCCCAGTCCAAGCACTTCCGCATTCAGCTCCTGCGCCCAATAGTAGGATGGATTCCGATTGCCATTGGGATCGATAATGGAGCCGTTAAAGCCGTCGTAAACCGGATGCCAATACGTAAAATAAATCAATCCTTTTGAGCCGTAAGCCAGATTCGTATAGATGTTGTGGCGAAGATCATCTTTGCTTGGCGATCTCAGCCAATTGCCAATGCCGACGGACTGCACAAACGTCCAGAAATCAATTTCGCCGGCCAAGGATTGTCGCCGTACAATCTCCAAATTGTTATAATACTCATCCGATACGGTGCCGTCGGAATAATACGGATAATAATCGTGCAGCATGACATCGGGATCTGCTCTAACCCAGCGGTAGACGTAATCCTCATAGGAAAAAGGTTCGACGTCCAGATTAAAGGCATGCCAGAAATCGGATGTCAAGGCATTACCGCCAGCATAGGCTTGACCGCCGGCATACCATTCCACGCCCGGTGCGGATCGCCATACGCCAAAGAAATTGTCATGACCGCCGTTGTGCGTAAGCTCCATATAATAGGAAGTGTTAGGTTGAACCTCCGCGTTCAGCTCGAAGGTCTGATGCAACGATTGCGACGTAGGCGCGCCAAGCGTAGCCTGCGCCAACTGCTGACCTTTGCTCACAGAATCGTACAACGTCAAGGTGACAGCTTCCCCCGGTCCCCATTGATCGTAAGGAATCGCCCATTGCACGGTTCTAATTTCATCTTCGTATGCTTTGGTTGTAAAGGTCTGTCCTACCGGAGTGGAGGTGCTAAGAACCGAACCGTCGCGATTCAACTCCATGCCAGTCAAGCTGACGTCCGCGTCGCTAGGCCAAAGGTTGACCAGGGACATAGCGTCGGTGTCCAGTCCGCGCAACGTCCTAACCATGTTGCCGAGCTGCGGCAACAGAATGGAGTTCGGCTCGTCATACAGGTTGTAGCCCATCAGAGCGGGATGATCGCCATAGTCGTCCACGATTTGCTGCAGTGTTTCGAGCGACGGCTGGCCTCCGTTTTTGAAAGCGGATTCGGAAAACAGCACCTTAAATGCCAGATCGCTGCCCGTCTCCAGTACACCGTTGCTGTAGGCATCGCCATCCCCATACGTATTCAAGTCGCTAAGCCGAAGTGAAGCGCTTACCGGATTGTCGCTCGTTAGCTCCATATAATATTGCGTCCCCATCTGCACGCGCGTCAGCAGCCAAAATACGGTAGGTTCTGCGGCGGGAGTAGCAGGCGTAACAAGCGAGGCCGATGCAATCGTCGTTCCTTTGGCCGGGCTGTCGTACAAGGTCAACGTCAAGTTCGTATTGGCTGGCCACGTCGACTGGTCGATATCGAGCGTAGCATAGTTGAGTCCCCAATCCGAACCCCGATTCGGAGCGTAGAAGGTTTGGCCCCACGATTGCGACTGGCTGACCGCAACGCTGTCTTCTCCCTCGTTCTGTTCGACAGTTGGTTCGTCCCAGGCAAATCGCGCATCGGATACCAAAATCTGCAGTCCGTTCGCCTCCGCCAAATCCAGCGCGTTGTGATTAACATCGTAATAATGATTGCTGTTGCCGCCTACGATAAAGTTGACGTTCATGCCGGCAATATCCCCGTATGTCGCCTGATTCGTATGAATGGGAGCCGGAGGATTAAATATTCCGATATGAAAAGGATGGGTCGGCGGGTTCGTGCCGCCTGAGTCTTGGGATGTCTGTCCGTTGGCAAAGCCGTAGGGCATCATCGAAACAAACATGGCCGATGCCGCGGTTGCGGCAACAAGCTTGCGCAGCTTGCTCATAAATTTAACAACTCCCTTTCAAGTGGTTGTTGAAAAACCTTTATCCTCCGATATCTAACGGCCATGAGAGACGCTTGCATCACCAAACGGACGGAATTTCGCCACTTTTGACGCGCTAATGCTCTGATTTGACCGTTAGAATCGTGATGACGGAAAAAAACATATCTAAGGCGCTCATGGCCGTCAGAATTCCCTCGGCCGGGTCATTAAACTGAAGTCAACGATCTATCGCCTAGAAACGTAACGAAACTGTATTGCCTTGAGCGAGGATAAACAGGGAACCGGAAGTCGCATGGACATCGTCTGCAGCTATTGCGACCGCGCTATCCTGCGTCTTCATTAGGTTGTCCTCAGCTGATGCGAACTTGCGGTCCTTCGTCTCCACTAGATCTTCGATCAGCATAGCCCCTTGTACGTCCACGCCGTAGGACATGCCTTCGTACATATACTTGATCCGATCAGCCGAGTAATGGATCTCTGCCGTAGCGTTGCCCCAAACCAGCTGCAGGCCCCAGTCCGGGAAGTCCGACCGAATCGTAATCGACCGTTCCTCCATGGCAATCGCCATCTCCGTTCCGTCCGCGAGGATCAGCGCCAGCGCCAATCGGTCGCCGTCGGCTTCGACTCGTTCGAGTCTATCCACTTCCGCAGGCGAAAACTCGCCGTTCTCGTTTCGCACGACCGGCACAATGCCGGGCCGGACTTGCCCGTCCGTCCATCTGCCGGCGTCCATGACCGGCAACGTATCGTACCAACATTCCTCGGTCTCGCACACATCCCGCAGATAACGCTCCTCGTAGTTTTCGTCGAACAGATGGACATCGCGCAAACAAAATTTCGCCCCATCCTTTAGCAGATTGACTCGGTAGAACCGGCTGCAATACCAAAGCGACTGCTTGCCAGAATTCCGCCAGTCCTTGAGCGCGATAATCGACGAAGCCGGCGTAACCGGATACGTTTCCTTGAACCACGCCCCCGACTCCGCCAACGTTTCTACCCGTACCCGGTCTTCGCGCTGCCAGTCTGCGAGCAAAGCGATCTGGTCGATCAAGCCGGCCGATATACGCTCCCAACCGAATGAATTCTCCTGGCCGATCTGCGTGTAGCCGAAGGAAAGCTGCGGCACGCCAAAGCTGGTGTCGAAAAACCAGCGCACCCACTCCGGATTGCCTCCTCCTCCCTCGGCTCCCGTATAGACAGGCTCGAGCGTAATGACGGATTGACCATAACCGTAATCGGCAGCGTCATATTGGTAGATAGGATCGCTGCCGAGCATGCGGAACACGGGCACGGGAATTTGCCCCTCTGCCGTCTGGGCTGGCATAAATCCGTTTAGGCGGCTGGGGTAATACGCCTGGTTGTAGTAACCGCCCCAGAGCGTGTAACCGTCGGTGCCCCATTGGTCCTTGCAGTTACAGGAGGCGACGATGCCATATCGGTCGGACAAATGGCCAAGCAGATGCGCGTCCATAAACCAGGAGCCCGCTGACCGAGGATAATAGCCGAATTGCCGATGGAACTCCTCCATGAACAAGTCCGCCAACAGTACGCGCTCATCCGGCGTATACCCGATCGAAAACCCGACATTCGCATGCCAATCCCACGGATAACGGCCACGCCAGGCCAGGCCGGCCCGATCGGTCAGCGGCTGCACGACTTCAAACCAAATGCCGATTTCGTGCCGGTCATCCAACTCCTTCAATACGTCCGTAAACTGCGGATCGATCAAGGCATCATATTGAATAAGCCAGGTTGCCGGCAGATCGTATTGATTAACCAGCGCAATTTCCCGCTTTAGCGTATCAAGCAAATCGATTGGCAAGCGAGGCTCGACGCCCCGGACAAAATTGATAATATTGACGCGATTGTTGGCTTCGTTCATCGTTTTCGCTCCTAATAATGTTGAATTAGCGGCCCACTGCCTCCGCTTTGTCGCTAAATACGTTGCGCGGCATCGATCGCGTTACCTCAATTTTCACCTGGCCGGCAGGCGTCGCCATGTAAGCCGCGTATTGCTCGTTAAACTCGGCGATCGTTTCTTCGTCGTGGCCGCGCCCCTTCATCTCGCTCAGGAATTGATTGTATACTTGCTCGAATTCCGCCTCCGACTTGGCCAGCAGCAGCTTGGCATAATATTGCAGTCGAATGTCGGTCTGAACCGGCGTATACTTCTCAACCATCCCGCCGACCAACGCTTTTGTACGGAAAGTCGCCGGCAACAAGCCGAATGTCCCTTGCTCCTGATTGATTTGCTCCGCCTTGTACAGCATGGCGTTGGTGGCGATCCACGGAGCTTCGAGAGTCGGAATATGCGTGCTAAGCGTACTGCCCAGTTGCTTCCACCAGAAAAAACCTTTTTCCGTCACGTTGGTCATGCCTTCGCCGCCCCAGAATTCCGGTCCCTGGAACACATCCTGATTAACGACAACTACGCCGTCTTCCATCTTGTAAGCACCCATCGATTCCAGGCCGTATTCCATCAAAATAAATGCCTCCGGCGTTTGGAGCCAATCCAGCCCCTTCATCAGAGCGTCCGGATTTTTGGTGTCTTTGCCGACGCCGGTTTCCAGACCGCCAAATGGATTAAAGTTGGCGTATTGGGCGGGCTTGATATTGTCGACGGTCGGCAGCTTGACCGGCACGAACCAGCCTTCCGGGAAACCTTGCTTCTCCAGCTCGCTGTAAGTAATGGAAGATGGCAAGTTATTGTTGGCCAAAATCGTTGCGTTCGGGCTATCCCAGCCGTTGGAGATCATGGCGCTGAAACGCAAGGAATTCGTTTTTTCCAGGAACAGATCACGTTTGTGGAACGCCGTTTCCGGATCTAGCAATCCTTGCAGATGCATCTTGTTCAGCCATTGAAAGCCGCGTTTGAAGCCTTCCGTTCGATAGTCGGGCACTTGCGTGCCGTCACCGGCCTCGTTCCATGCCACCACGCCGAACATCGACATGACATATTCCAGGCCGGCAAAGTTTTCTCCGCCGAGCGACAACGGAATCAGATCGCGGCCTTGCGAATCCTTCAACTGCTTTACGGCGGTCAGGTACGCCTCAAAGCCTTCTATTGTGCCAAGGCTGTCCACGGTAAGACCCGCCTTCTCCGCCAGACCGCTCTGAATCCACAATCCCTGCGCGTTGCCCTGCCATGCCGAAGGCTCCTCCGGTTTCGGCTCGTAGCCCATCGGTACAAAATAAATATGGCCATCGGTCGCGCGCCAGTTGTCGATGATGCGTTTGTCGATTTTCGCCAGATTCGGATATTCGTCAGGCTGATTGAAATAATCGTCGAGCGGCAGCAATCGGTCTTCGTCAATCAGTCTGGACCAGATCGGGCTCTCGGGACTCAAAATAATGGCATTCGGGAAACTTCCGCCGACCAGCTTCAAGTTGACTTGCTGGGCAATATCGCTGCCGTTGCCAATCTCGATTTTTTCAAATTCGATGCCCATCTTTGCCAATACTTCTTTAGTAACGGGGCCGTTAAGGTCAATCGGCGTCGTTTGGTGCGGATGATAAAGCGTATACTTTTCTTTGACGGCCGGCGCGCTGCTTTCCTGTCCCTTGGGCTCGGCGGTGGCATTGCCCGTTGCGGGATTATTGTTGTTGGAAGTACATGCGGCCATAAGCGAGATGACAAGTCCAAACACAATGCTTTTAAGCAAATATTGTTGTGCGCGTTTTCTCATGTGTGCGTCCCCTTTACGTAATCTTCTTTATATAATCGGCATCATCCGGAGCAAACCTAGCGCGACAATGCTGCGGGCCCTGCATCATTATCATAGTGGCTCCCCGGCTATCCGGCTATACCATTGGCGATTGTCTTGCTTGCAGCGCGTATTGCGCTTACTCTTTTACCGAACCGATCAATACGCCTTTGACAAAATAACGCTGCAAAAACGGGTACACGAGCAAAATGGGCAGCGTCGTCAGCATAATCGTCGCCATGCGGACCGACTTGGTCGTTACCGCCGCCGGATTGTACATGCTTGCCTCGCGGGCGGCATTTATCTGGCTGGCGCTGATCATATTGGACGCCTCCACCGAGCTCATCACGCGCTGCAAATAGGTAGGCAGCGGCTGCAAGTTGATGTCCTGGACGTAGAACGCGCCGGTAAACCAGTCATTCCAGTGGCCGACTGCCGTAAACAATCCCAGGGCGGCCAGCAGCGGCATCGAATACGGCAATATTAGCGTAAAATAAATCCGCACATAACCTGCACCGTCAATTTTCATCGACTCCACGACCGATTCCGGGATGTTGCTTCGAAACGACGTGCGCATGACAAGCATGTTCCATACGCTAAACAGGCTCGGAAAAATGTAAACCCAAAACGTGTTGATCAGATTTAATTGGATCAATTGGATATAGAAAGGGATAAGTCCCCCGCTAAACAGCATGATGAGCAGAAAAAAGAGCGTAATCGGCCTGCGGCCCGGCAGCTCCGAGCGCGACAGCGCATAAGCGACCATGGAGGTGACCAACAAAGAGCCAACCGTGCCGATGACCGTCCGCAGCACGCTGATCCAGAAGGCGTTGGCGATAATGCTGTTGGACAGCACCACGATATAGTTGCCCAACGTAAATTCGCGCGGCCACCAATAAATCCCGCCCATCAAGGCATCTTGTCCCTCGTTGAACGACAGCACCAGAATGTACCACATGGGATAAGCGCACAGGAACGAAAAGAGCAGCATGCAAAGCGTGTTCACGACTGTAAATGTACGATTGCTAAACGTCTGGCCAAGCCCTCGGCGTCCTTCTACCATATGCCTTCTCCTCCCGCCCGTTTCGACAAATAGTTGCTGCCCAGCAGCAAGGCGGTAGCCATGACGCTAGTTACGAGCCCGATAGCGGTTGTCATCGAATATTGGGCCTGGCCGATACCCAGCCGCAAAATGTACGTATCGATTACCTCGGCCACTCCGATGTTGGCCGGATTAATCATCGGATAAATCTGGTCGATGCCTGCGCTGAGCAGACTCGGGATCTGCAAAATAAAAACGATGGAAATAATCGGCAAAATGCATGGCAGCGTAATGCTCCACATCTGGCGCCAACGGCCTGCTCCATCCATCGAAGCGGCTTCGTACAATGCCGGATTGATGCCGGCAATCGCTGCCAGATACAGGATCGTGCCCCAGCCCAGCTCCTTCCACATCCCGCTCAGCAGAAATATCGGCCTGAACCATGCCTCGGAGCCCATAAAGGGAACCGGCTGCAAGCCGATGCTTCTGAGCATCGAATTGGCTCCGCCGCTGTCCAGCGACAGAAAGGCATCCAGAAACCCGATAACGACAATCCAGGAAATGAAATGCGGCAAATAGCTCATCGTTTGGACAAACCGCTTGAAGGCAAAGGATCGAATTTCGTTAATAAGCAGCGCGAACAGTATCGTTGTTGGAAAAACCAGCGCCAATCTCAGCCCCGTGAGCAGAAATGTATTGCCGGTCGCCCGCCAGAAATCGGCGCTCGCCGCAAATTCCTTAAAGTTCTGCAACCCCACCCAGGGACTGCCCCAGACGCCTTCTCTGAAGCCGTAATCCTTAAAGGCGATCTGCAAGCCCAGCAGCGGAATGTAATTGAACAAAATAACCAGCACGATTCCGGGAATAAGGAAGAAGTAAAGTGGCAGCAGCGCTTTCCACCTTATCCAAGACCATTTCACCACATGTTTTCCTCCTTGATGCGAAAGTTGATTCATGAACCTGAAATAAGTATAGTCAACAAACGTAAACGCTCTCAATAATCGATTGGCACGATAAGTGCTGCTTTCGCACGAAGTTACTTTTCTAAAATCAAGGTGAAAC
>NZ_BDQX01000281.1:21671-26668 GCF_003112455.1 Paenibacillus agaridevorans | reverse complement strand
GGGGGGCGCGGCGCGTTTCGTTGCGAGAAATATGGAGAAAGTATGGCAGCTCCGGCCTGCCGAGCGGGGGACGAACGGACTCGTATAGCGGGAAAAATCCGAGTAATATGCGACGTTGGCTGGAGAACGCCGCCCTGCAACCCGATTTTTCGGGTTGCAGCTCCAAAAGTAACTCCGCAACGGGGACAAGTGTGTATGAAAAACCGAGTACAATGCGACGTCAGTGGGGGTGCGAGGGCTAATGTGTACGAAAAACCGAGTACAATACTTCGTCAAAAAACCGCCGCCTCCGCAAACGACATCCCAATCGCTAACGCTCAAGCGGTTGAGATGCCCTTTTGGGGAGGTTGGCGGTTGAGATGCCCTTTTGAAGAGGGTGACGGTGCAATAGGTTATGAGGTCGGCGGTTAGAGTTTGGCGATTCCATGGCGTGATAGCCGTTATTCGTTGCCCGGCATACTTTGAAACTGCCGGTAGTCTTTGGGCGTAAAGCCGGTCATGCGTTTGAACAGATTGGAGAAATGTCCGAAATTTTGATAACCGACCCGCTCCGCCACCTCGTACAGCTTTAAATCGGGAGCGAGCAGCAATTCCTTGGCGCGGGCAACTCTTATTGCGACCAGTTGATCGGTAAAGGAGGTGCCGAGCTCCGAACGCAGCAGCGCGCCCAGATAGTTTGGACTCAAGTAAACGGCGTCGGCTACTGACCGCAGACTTAGATTGTTCATGTAGTTGACGTTCATGTAATCGATCGCGCGCTGGACGATGCCTTGGGCATGGCTGCGTTTGCGATCGCCGATCAGCTGCTCCCAGTTATACAGCGGCCCTTTCACCCCGAGCTTTCGCTGATTTACAGCGCTTACTGCGTTGCGGTAACTGTTTGCCAGTTCGGACGGCGAAGCAGCGTCCCCGCCGATGCCGATGGCAATGCCTGGCACTCCGGCTTCCATCAGCGACTCCGCAAACCGCTCCAAGGCGTTCCCGAACCATCCGTCCCTCGTCCCTGCGCGCACGATAAAAGCCATTTGCTGCCTTGCAGTCGTCACATGAGCTTCCACCTGTCCGTCAAATGCCATTTGTGCGCAATCGCCCATTACCTTCGCCCACTCCGCATCATCCTCGGAGCAAACCGCAACGATGACCGCGCGGGGGGCTGCATCCGCAAACAAACCATACTGCATCGCTTGCGTTTCCAGCGTATGGTCCTCGACCTCGTTCAGCAAGCCGTGCAACAAATCGTCCAAGAAGCTTGCGCGCTCCTTGTACGCGTACCCCTGCAGCTTCGCCTGCAACTGCCGCTCCTGTTCCAGCCCGTCGGCAATTTGAAGCAGCACCTGCTCCAGCCGCGCAAAATCGATCGGCTTGACGAGGAAGGCCTCGACACCGATATCAAGCGCCGTCTTCGCATATTCGAACTGTTCGTAGCCGGTCACCATGACCACCTTCAGCTTCGGATTCCTGTGCCTCATGTCCGCCGCCAGCTCCAGACCGCTGCTGCCCATCAGCCGAATATCGGTGATTAGCACATCCGGCGTTTCGAATTGCTTCAGCGCCTGATCCGCGTCCTCCGCTTCGCCAATGACGTTCATCCTCAGCTCCTGCCATCCCACATGTTTGATAATCGATTGCCGTTGGCGAATCTCATCGTCCACAACTAACACCTTGATCATGTCGTCGCCCCCTCTGGTTGAATGTTCGGCTGCGGTATTCTCAAACTTACGACCGTTCCTTGTTCAGGCACGCTTGCGACCGTCATTTCGAAGCCGGCACCGTAGAAGCGAGTGAGCCGCTCCCGGACGTTGTACAACCCGAATCCTCCTCCGCTCTCTTGCATCGGCGGGTTCATCAAATCTTGGAGCTGAGCCTCATTCATCCCTTTGCCGTCGTCTTCGATGCGAATAAACAGGAAACGCTCCGCAAGTTTTGCGGATATCGTTATTGCCCCTCTGCCCCCACGATGAGTAAAGGCGTGCATTAGTGCATTTTCTACAATGGGCTGCAATGTAATTTTTACGATCTCGCAGAGAAGCGTCGCCTCGTCAATAACGTAACGAACCGTCACCTTGCCCGGATAACGCCACTCATGGATGTCGAGGTAAGCCTGAATATGCTCCAGTTCCTCGCGAAGCAGGAGCACATCGCGTCCCTGATTAAGCGCCAGCCGGAAAAACTTGGCAAGCGCGTCCACCGTTCCGCTGATCTCCGCCGATCCAACATCCATGGCCATGCTTTTAACCAGAGCTAACGTATTATACAAGAAATGGGGATTGATCTGCGCTTGCAAAAG
This sequence comes from Paenibacillus agaridevorans, assembly GCF_003112455.1. GTDB lineage: Bacteria > Bacillota > Bacilli > Paenibacillales > Paenibacillaceae > Pristimantibacillus > Pristimantibacillus agaridevorans. Next base: position 24,381 of record NZ_BDQX01000281.1, on the reverse strand, counting down.
CCGCAGCTTCTCCGTCTCGGCGGCGCTTCTGGCCGCAGCGTTTTCCAGCATTGACGTTTCCAGTTGCCGGGACATCTGGTTAAACGTCTCCTCGACATCGCCCAATTCATCCTTCCCATTGATTCTGACCGTCAGGCCAAGCGTTCCTTCCCTTACTTTGCGCATGCTGCGAATCAGCACATTAAGACGGTTCGTAATTCGTTTTCCGAAGCTGATCAAAACAACGAGCGTCAACACAACGAACAGGATGCTTGCGGCTATCGCGGCTTGCCTGACGAGCTGCAGTCTCTCCCATAACGCCTCCTGGCTGACAATCGTTATGATTTTCCATCCAAGCGATGTCGTTTGATAGACGATCAGATGGTTTTTGCCGTCAATGCGCTCGGTATAGGAGCCGGATTTACTGCTGTAAGAATCGTTTAAATACGTTAAATCGGCTATGGAATCCCCGATTTTGAGCCCTCTGTAGTCAATCAGCGCCTTGCCGTTTTGATCCGCGATGACGATCCAGCTATCTTCGAATTCCAGCGGATTGGCGAGATTTTCGAACAGCGCCTGTGTTGTCACTTCATAATCGATAATGCCGTAATCATCGTTACTCATGTAATCGACAAGCCACTTGCCGATATGAAAGGCCGGTTGGGGATTGTCCGCATCAAAGTACCAGTAGAAGGGCTGACGGGATTCGGACATTGCCGCAGTCCAGGGAAGGCGCTCGGCCCTCTCCATGTCAAAAACGGCGCCGCCATCCTCGCGAAGCGTCGGGTTGCTTTTGTAGAAACGAATCGTTTTGATGGGGAAATAGGAGCGGACGCGGCTGATCGAAGCGTTAATCTGCTGCAAGGCAAGCACTTCGTCCTGCAGCTCCGAATACGTCTGCGTCAGGGAAGCCGAGAGTCTTGGATCCACAGCCATCTGCATCAGCATATTCTGATAACCCGTCACCCGATATTGTACGTTCTCGTGCAATTGATCCACTACTTTACCTAACATGTCCCTCGTTTCGCGCTGCGCAAGCGGCAGCGTAATGGAGAACAAACTAATGCCTACCACGAGCACGGGAACGATTAGAAACACGATTAGTACAATAATCAATTTTTGCAGCAATCTGATCTGAGACCACATCTACGATCACCCTACCCCTGCCTTCAATCGGTTAAGCGAATTGTAAACGCTCGCAGAATCGTCGTCAAGACATCCGGCGAGCCGGGGCTTCGCGCAGGACCGCATTAAACTCGGCTACGGATAAAGGTTATTAAGGGGTTGAATCAAAACGGATTGCCGGTACTGGTGCGGCGACGTGCCTGTTTTCTTTTTGAACAAACGGTGGAAAAATTTCATATCTCTGTAGCCGGATAAATAAGCGATTTCCTGCACCTGGAACTCCGTATGCCGGAGCAGCTCGCAACTCTTTTCGATGCGCAAATTCTGAATGTATTCGACGATCGTTTGCCCCGTGGCACGTTTAAACAGTCGTTGCAAGTAGGGAATGCTAAGCGATACAAGACCGGCGAGCGTTCGCAACGTGATCGGCTCTTGGTAATGTACCGCGATATGTTCGAATACGGGCGACAGCTGGCGCAAGGATAGTGACTCCTCGCCGCCCTTATCGTTGCGGTGCATCGAGATCAGCAGTTGCATCAGCAGACTAAGCAGCGCCGCCTCCGTTCCTGGAAGACGCAAGACATGTTCTCGATACAGGTTTTGCATTAGCGTGCGATATTCGTCATTGCGATCGGAGAACGAGGCATAACCTCTCTCCCCCCCTGTCGTCTGTGAGAAGACTTCATCCTGTGCAGGAAATGCGATTCGCAAGCGCTCGATCAATTCAGGCGCGAATAGGCAATTGTATACGATAAGCTCGTTGCCGTTCCGTTCGGTGAGCGGGCGATACACATGGGCGGTCCCCGTCGGAATAATAAACAGATCGCCCCGCTTCACTTCCAGGCTATCTTCGGCAATATAGTGCATGCCCCGTCCTTCGGCGACAAAATTGATCTCGACAAAGTCGTGGCAATGGAGCGGCAAGGAAAAAGCTTCCTTCTCCCGATTGACATGCAGCGGGAACTGATCCTCATTCCAGTAAATGTTTCCCTGCAAGACAGGGTGAGATCGAGGCTCTTTCATTTTGAACACTCCCCAGAGAAGGTATTGTAGTATGTAATCCACCTATAAATATAGCATATCAGCCCCTGTCGCGGATCACCTCTCTGGGCTACGATAGCAGAAACGACACTTGATGCAATCGCAAAGGAGAGAGTGGCATGGCGCTCATACATCACCTGCACGTCGACGGACAAGATTCCCCAACAGGTATAGACGTGACCGATCTTCAAATATCCTGGCAACTGGATTACGCGCGAGGGGAGGCGCAGCCCGTTGCAGCCCAGCTCCTCTTAGCTACGCGGCGAGAACTGCTTTCCCCCGGCCAAACCGATGTCTGGGACAGCGGCATGATGACCGGACGGCTGACAACAGATTGCCGATATGGCGGGCCAGAGCTGCAAGACTGCACCCGTTATTGGTGGAAGGTGCTCGCCAGAGACGTGAAAGGGGATGTCATCGCATCGGAACCCGCCACTTTCCTGACTGGTCTGAACGATGCGGAAGCTTGGCGCGCACAGTGGATCTGGAAACCGGGCGAATTGCAAATCAACGATTTTGCCTATTTCCGCAAAGATATCGAGCTGCGAGGGCCGATCCGCCAGGC
>NZ_BDQX01000281.1:0-21576 GCF_003112455.1 Paenibacillus agaridevorans | reverse complement strand
GCCATGCGTCTGTTCATCGACGGAAGCCGAATCGGCGGCTATGGCTCCCCCGCGCCGACCAATCCGGAGCAGCGCAAGCTGTATACGGCCTATGAGGTAACCTCTTATCTTCGTCCCGGCAAAGTATGTCTGGCTGCGATTGCCCACTATTTGGGAGGCGGCGGTCAAAACTATGTCGACGGCTTGCCCGGCTTCCGCCTGCAGCTCGAAGTGATCTACGAAGACGGCTCAAGCGAAACATTCGGTACGGACGAATCCTGGCAGATCGTACAGGAAATTCCGCATGCTTGCGGAACCCCCTACCAGCAAAACAGGCGTGTATCCGCCATCGAAGATTATGATGCCCGAAAGCTGGATCCAGCGTGGAACCGGACGGACTTTGCCGCAGAAGCATGCCTGCAGGCCGTGCCGTCGGGGATTCCGGCTCATCGCTGGCCGATGAAGCGACAGCGCCTGCAGGAGGGAGCCGAAGCAGAGCTGATTGTGCCGTCCCTCGTCAAGCAAGCGTTGACGCCGGGGGATGACGGAGCGCCGGAAACGCTTCGGCAAGTGTTCGACGCCGGACAAATCCTGTCGGGCTGGCCGCGGATTACGCTGCCCGGCATCTCGGGAACGACAATTCGGCTGCGGTACTCGGAGGACCTGGACGAGCATGGCTTTGTCAAACATCATGTAAGCAACGAAACATCCCATCATTATTACGATCAGTACAAGATGCGCGGCGATGAGTTGGAAACCTGGCAGCCGGATTTCTCTTACAAGGCGTTCCGATATATCGAGGTGACGGGTTATCCCGAAACGATTCGGCCAGGAGAGCAGTTGTCGCTTGTGCTCGCCTATACGGGAATGGCCGAGCTCGGCTCGTTCGACTCGTCCGACGAGCTTCTGAACAAGCTGTACGCCGCCTGCATCCGCACGCAGAAAAACAATGTGCTGGGCCAAATCGTCGATTGTCCGCATCGCGAGCAGGCGCAATATCTCGCCGATTCCGATCTTCAGGCAGAGACGCTGCTGTACAATTTCGATGCCAGGGCAGCACTGGAAAAGGTGCTTACTGATTTCGCGGGAGGGCAGCTGGATGACGGAACCTTCCCGTTTGTCTATCCGACGAACTACGATAAGCCGGATTTCAAGCTGCAAATTCCCGAATGGGATTTGCACTTCTGCTCCCTGCTCTGGAAACTGTACATGCATACCGGCGACGATCGCCTGATCTTAAGGTATTACGATACAGCCAAACGCATGGTCGACTACTATCTCGGCATTCGAGACACAAATTCCGGTCTTGTCCCGCTCGACAAAGGCTGGCATATCAGCGATTGGCCGTATCCGTCCGTCGATCATGGCTCCAATCCGCAGGAGCAGGAGACTAGCTCGGCACCCTTTGCGGTGCAAAACATGAAGCTGCACCTGGCAGTTGACGTCCTCTCGAGGATGGCCGGCCTTATCGGCCGGGATCGGGATGCCGCGCATTACGATGCCGAGGCGCGTCTGCTACGGGAAGCGATTGTCGAACGTTTGTATGATTCGGCTGCCCGCCGGTTCCGCTCCGGCCTAGGTACCGGCCAGATTCATCAAGGCGTCAACGCGCTTGCCGTGCATCTCGGACTTGCGCCTGCCGGCGACGCCGCCGATATCGTCGATTATATCGCGAACTCCCCGTGGGAAAGCCGCACGGTATTGTCGCTGCCGCTGCTGCGGGCACTCTTTGAGAATGGGCAAGGCGAGGCCGCCTATCGGCTGATTAGCAAGGAAAGCTATCCCGGCTGGGGTTATATGATCAGTCAAGGGGCGCCTACCATGTGGGAAGGCTGGGACGATATCGAATCGCATTGCCATGCATGGAACGGTTACCCGGCCAGGATGCTCCAGGAATACGTGGTGGGCATACGTTCGCTTTCGCCTGGCTTCGCGGAAGCCGAGATCGCGCCTTTTATGCCGGAAGGGCTTTCGCATGTGAAGGCTGCCGTCGCCACACCGTTCGGCGCCTTGTCCGCCGGGTGGGAGCGAGGAACGCAAGAGTCGCCGAATGAGTATAGGCTGACACTTCAAGTGCCGACAGCGATGAAGGCCAAACTTGTGTTGCCAATGTTCAAGCCGGAAGACTGCCATCATGCCGTTATACGGATATCTGATGTCGCCATTTGGGCGAACGGTAAGGTATGCGGGCAAGCGGCGGGCATCCTCGGCGTCCAACAAATCGAGGAGCGGTTGGAGCTGCGAATCGAATCCGGGAGATATGATCTTACTGTTACAGGTATTTGATTAACTGCTGCCGCACGCGCAGAACAGCCAGCCCGGCGTCCGGGCTGGCTGTTTGTATTAAAGGCTTGGAGAACGAAGGACATGTTGGACAGTCTGTCCTCATCCTAATGGATTAACCAGCTTGCCGCCAGGATCACCGATCAAAGCTCCGTTCTCCATCACCGTCCTGCCTCCAAGGATGACCTTTACGGGCAAACCATTAACCGGCATGCCATCGAACGCCGTCACCTTGCTTTTGCTGTGAAGCTCTTCACGCCGGATGACGGATTTGCGCTTCAAGTCCACGATCGTAATGTCGGCATCGGAGCCAATTTGAAGTTTGCCCTTCCTGGGATACAAACCGAACTGACGGGCCGGATTCTCCGAGAGCAGCGCGGCCAAGCGGGGCAAGGTGATTCTGCCTTCATGAACGCCTTGCAGCATTAGCGGAAGCAACGTTTCGACCCCGCATATGCCTGACGGAATGCTCCATATGTCGCCCGTTTTCTCCACTTCGGTATGAGGCGCGTGATCGGAGCATACAATCGAGATCGTGCCGTCTTCAATGCCTTGCCATAACTTCTCCTGATCCCTCTTGCGCTTGATCAGCGGATACACCTTCATCTCGGATCCGAGCCGCTCGTAGTCCTCGTCGCACAGAAACAAGTAATGGGGACATGTCTCCGCCGTAACCGCGATACCTTGCTTCTGCGCCTCGCGCACCAGGTCGACGCCATCGCCCGTGCTCATATGCAAAATATGGAGCCTGGCTCCGGTCTCCTTCGCAAACGCGATAGCCGTCTGAATCGTCAGCTTCTCCGCGAGTCCTGGCCGGGCACGAAGCATCGCATCATAATCGCGCGCGGCGCCGGCTTTGACCTGTCGCGTCATCGTTTGGATCAAATCATAGTTCTCGGCGTGAATCGCCAATACTTTGCCGGTACGCGCGACCTGTTCGAACAGCCCGAATACCTCTCCGTCTCCCATGGGAGGTATAATGTCGGGATCCGAGCCGTCGGCTTGATAGACCAACTGATAGGTAAGCTGCTGGATGGCATAACCCCAAAAATATTTGAATGCGATAGCCCCGGCTTCGGCCAACGAATCGAGATGCTTATTGTTGAGTTCACCAAGGCATATGCCCCACAGGGCGAAATCGACGAATGCTTTCCGCTCCAAATAATGAGCTTGATCTAAAAAGCTTTCCGCATGATAAACCGGCGGATTCGTATTGGGCATCTCAAACAGTGTCGTAACGCCGCCGGCGGCCGCGGCTCTGGTTGAATGGGCAAAGTCCTCCTTATGCGTCGCCCCGCGATCTCTCGAATGCACATGGATGTCGATGACGCCAGGCAGAAGATGCAGTCCCCGTGCATCGGTCTCCTCCCTTGCTTCCCCCGGCAGCTTTTCGCTGGCGATGGCCGTTATCTTGCCGTTCTTAATATAAATATCTGCCACATGCATGCCTTCAGGCGCAACTATCGTTCCACCGCGTACAATATGATCCCAACGCACTGGCCTTGCTCGCTCCTTTCCTGTGCCGCCCGTTCCGAGCGCTGCATTATTCTGTAGTTCCCGGCCCCTTTGCTTGCGCCCATTGCCGTATGACCTTGCCCAATACCATTGCTCCTTCGGATAACGAATCGATTGACGTATATTCGTCCGGATGATGGCTGAGACCTTCGCGCGACGGGATGAACAACAGTCCGGTCGGACATAGGCGGGTCATATTCATGGCATCATGTCCCGCACCGCTTGGCATGACTGCATAACTGAAGCCCAGGCTTTCGCATGCCGATCGAATGGATGCAATCGCGTCGCCATGCAGAAGCGTCGGCGATTCGTCGCTAAGCAGCTCCCATTCCATAGACAATCCCCTCTCGCGGCCGACCCGCTCGAACAGCTTGCGTACTTCTTCCATCGACTGGCGTTTGACCTGCTCCGTCGAGCAGCGAATATCCACTTGCATCTCCACCAATCCCGGCACCACGTTGATGGCGCCGGGATTGACGCTCAGCACTCCAACAGTGGCCACCATCCCGTTAAGCAGCTCTCGCTTCGCCATCGCTTCCAGCTCCAGCGCAATCTCGGCCGCTCCCAATAAAGCGTCTTTACGCATATGGATAGGCGTTGCTCCCGAATGAGCCGTTCGGCCCCGCACCGTGACCGCCAGTCTGACAGGAGCAGCAATCGCGTAGACAACGCCGATCTGCTTCTTTTCGTTCTCCAAATACGGTCCTTGCTCGATATGAAGCTCGAAGAACGCTCGCAGTTCCTTGCCGTCCCGCAGACTATCTTCGATGCTCGCGAACGTATATCCGCTCGCATCCAACGCTTCTGGCAACGTTATTCCTTTGTTGTCCTTCAGCCGCTCCAAACCTTCCTTCTTCAATTCCCCGCTCATGGCCTTGCTTCCGATGGTCGAGACGCCGAACCGGGACGACTCTTCGCATGCGAAACATATGATTTCAAGAGGACAGTCGGTTTGAACGCCCTGAAGATTAAAGCTGTGAATGACGCTTATTGCAGCTGCGACACCCGCCGCTCCATCGTAACGGCCGCCATTCGACACCGTGTCCAGATGAGAGCCGAAAGCTACGGCCGGCAGTTCCGGATTCCTCCCTTCCTTCCGCGCGATCAGATTGCCGCAAGCGTCATAACGCACTTGCATCCCCTCTCTTTCGCACAGCTCGGCGAAACAGGCTACCGCATCCCGTTCCGGCTTGCTGTAGGCCAGCCTCATCATTCCGTTATCCGTCTTCCCATACCGATTCAACGTCTCCAATATTTGCTCCAAGTAGTGACGAGTCATTCTATATCACCTGAAATCCTATAAGATAGCGACCATTTCCTCCGCTTAATGCGGCATTGCATAGCCGAACCATTTCATAGCCAGCTCGTCATAGGTGCCGTCTTCTTTGCGGGCGGCAATAATGTCATTGAGGGCGGCGAGCAATTCCGGCTCGTTTTTCCTCAATCCGATCCCGTCGTATTTCATGTTGTACAGGTCGCCTACCATCTTCAGCTTCGGCGATCCCTCATCATATTTGATAAAGTCGCTGGCTCCGGTTTTGCCGGCTACATAAACATCCACGCGCCCGGCTTTCAGATCAATGTATCCCTCCGGATTGCCGGGATATTCCCGGAGTTCCTTGTAGCCTCCGATCGCTTTTACGTCCTCGACAAATCCCGAACCGGACAGCACCCCCACCGTCAGGCCGGTCAAATCGTCCAAGCCTGTCACCGTATCGTTGTCCTCCTTCACAATCGCGACTGCCCCATCAGTCATGTATATGTCCGTGAAATCAATCATTTCCTTCCTTTCTTCTGTAATGACCAAAGCGGATATGACTACGTCGTATTGCTCTGCTACCAATCCCGGGACCAGCCCGCTAAACGCGCCTGCTACGAATTCCGCCTCCACGCCCAGCTCTTCCGCGATCAACTTGCCCCAATCGATATCGTAGCCGTCCAGTTCCCCGTTCTCGTTCGTGAAATGCGTTGGCCGCGATGTCGCCGTTGTGCCGATGATAATCTTGCCCCTTTCCTTGATTCGATCAAGCGTGCTGACCGCGCTGCTCTTAGCCGGCTCTTCCGTCTGGGCGGCTTTTTCCGTCGATTGAACTGCCGGCGGCGTATTTGCGCCGCCGCAAGCCGATATCCATAACATCATTGCAACTAGAAGCAGAATCGTATACCGCCCGTTTCTTTTGACGGAATTCCCACTGTTTAGAAACTTATTCATAGGTTATGCCCTCCATTTGTTTGTTTGCGAAATTTTCAGCTTCGTTCATCCAAGACGCACCGAATCCGACTCGATTATGACTCAAGCCCAGCAGCCTCATGCATTGCCACAAGACGGTATCCACCGTATCCAGTACCGGAACCTCATAATGCTCCTCCAGCCGTGCAGCGCATGCGCTGCCGCGCATATTGGTGCCGGACAATACAATGGCATCCGTATTGGGCACCCATATATCTTCGACAGCCGCCAAAATGTCGTCCGCCTTAATATTGCTGCTCTCCCGGTTCATGGTGATACCAAATCCCCGGCTGCCTGTGCAGCTGTAGCCTTTTCTCTCAAACTGCGCAATCGCCGATTGCACAATTGAATCGGTGGATGGACTCACATAACAGAAACTGCCGATTCGGCAATAATCCATCGCTTCTAATAATGATAGCAATGCCGTTGTCGCAGGTTTGCCGGTCAGACCGCCAATCCTGTCGCATAGCCGGGTATCCCACTCCATCCCTAACCATCCTCCGGAGGTGGCATTGTATGCGATAACGTCCATATCAGCATCATTCAGCAGCTTGGCGGCCTCAAGAAGTGCATCTTCACTAAATCTGCGTCTTGCCTCATCGCTTACTTCTATGGTCGTGACACCAAATCTTGCAAAATGAACACTAATGTCCGAATATTCTGATAATAATTTCGTTGTTATTGGCTCAACGACCGTGTTCGATGACGGAATAATCATCCCTATTCTGTTCATATCAAAGTTTCGCTCCCTTTCATCACATCCGCCGAAAAACGATTTTTCGGATTCGTCCATCGTTCCACCAACGAATCCAGCTTTTGTCGCCATGGCAATGCTTGCTCCAGAGCAGCGGATGCCCGAAGTACGATCTCATCTTGCAAATGTCCTCCGACGATCTGCAAGCCAACCGGCAAACCATCGCTCGTCCAGCCGATCGGCACGGTTGCCGCAGGCTGGCCCGTCATATTGAACCAGCAATTAAAAGTGGACCAATGCGACTCGGACACCTCGCGTCCGTCAATGACAGTCGGCGCGTTCAAGGCTGCCGGGAACGGCGGAACACCCAACGTAGGAATAAGCAGCAAATCGTAGCGCAACATGAACGTGCGGAATGCAATATTGAATTGCTGCCTGCTCATGGCCGCCTCCGTCAGATCCTCATCTCGCCAAGTCCGGCTAATGAATTGCCTCAGGAACGGATTCATATCTTCGCCATATTGTTCGGCCAATTTTCGTAATCCCGCCAAATCGCTGTCTCGCGCGATCAGTCCCAAAAATACATCTGACGGATCATACAAGTCGGGATGCCCTTGTTCCACAATGCAGCCCATCTGTTCGAATGCATTGGCTGCCAGTCGGACGGCCTGCCTAATCTCTGGTTCAACGGCGGCATATCCAAGATCCTCGCTCCAGGCGACCCGCAAACCTCGCAAATCAACGTTCCGAATGGCGGCCATGTAGTCGGGCAAACCCGGAAGACTATGTCTGTCCATTGGATGAGGTCCGGCGATGACCGACATAATCAGCGCGGCATCCTCTACGGTCCTGCTTAACGGGCCGATGCACTCCAGCGATTCCCAACTGCTGCTCCCAGGCATTGACGGGTCTCTGCTGCCGGGATACAAGGGCACTCGCCCCATCGACGGCTTTAAGCCGTAGAGACCGTTAAGGCTTGCCGGAATGCGGATCGAGCCGCCTCCGTCGCTTCCTAATGTCAGGGCGCCCATGCCGGTTGCGACGGCTACTGCAGAACCTCCGCTTGAGCTTCCGGGCACCACATCCATATCCCATGGATTCTTCAGTACGCCGAACCGGCCGCTTACGCCCCGATACCCGAATTCGGATACATTGGTTTTACCAATTACGATGGCTCCCGCCCGTTTCATCCGGTCTACGCATACATCGTCAACAGACGGAACATATTGCTCATAGGCGCGCGAGCCGAATGCAGTGCGTATTCCTTTGGTCAAAATCAGATCTTTAACCGACAGAGGGACGCCATGCAGCGGTCCCAATTCTTCCTCCCTCATGACTTGCTGCTCCGCTAGCACCGCCGACCGTTTCGCCTCTTCCTCATTTAATTCGCAAAAGGCATGCAGAACCGGATTAAGGGCATGAACGAGTTGCAGAACGGCATCCATCAATTCAACAGGCGAAACTTGTTTGCTTCGTATTAACCTCGCCTGCTCCGCGCCGGCGAGTCCCAATAATGTATCCATGCATCACTATCCCCTTCAACCCGCAGATTCCGGCCTTTGCCGACTATGATTAGGTTCGACTCCCATAAGACTCGTATCGATATCGTGATCAAGCTGCGATAGAAATTGCGTTATTCTGGAGTCAGGGGAACGGAACAGCGCCTCCGGCGACCCGATTTGCGCGATCTTGCCCTTCTCCATAAATACGACCCGATCGGACACATGACGCGCAAAAGACATTTCATGGGTAACCACGATCATCGTCATGCCTTCCTTCGCCAGCTTGACCATAATGTCAAGCACTTCATTAATCAACTCGGGATCGAGCGCCGACGTCGGCTCATCGAACAACATGATCTTAGGCTCCATGGCCAGCGCTCTGGCAATAGCTACTCGCTGCTGTTGTCCGCCGGACAACTGGGCGGGATAATCATTCATTTTGTCCAGCAGCCCCACTTTCTCCAGCAATTGCTCGGCAATCTTGACCGCCTTCTCTCGGGACATTTTTTTGACAATACAGGGGCCTTCTATAATATTTTGCAGTACCGTCTTGCTGGGCCACAGATGAAACTGCTGGAATACCATGCCGACCTCTGTCCGCAGCCAGGTCAGGTTGAATTGCGAACGGTATGTCAGCCTTCCTTGCCTGTTGGCTTTGTAGGCGACCGGCCTGCCGCCGATTTCGATCAAGCCGGATGTCGGCACCTCCAGCATATTAATACATCTTAGCAGCGTGCTCTTTCCCGCTCCGCTTGGCCCGATGATGGATACAACTTCCCCTTCGCCAACCTGCAGCGAGACATTATCCAAAATAAGATGTTTGCCAAACTGCTTGTTAAGCTCCCGAATGTCGATCATGCCGCTTCCTCCTTCGTTATACACCCGTCCTCATCTTTTTCTCGCACACATATTGTACAAACATCAGCAGGGTCGTCACTGTCAAATAAATCATGCCGGCAACTCCCAGCGTCTCCGCTACCTTGAACGTATTATTGAATGCTCTCTGCGCGGCAAACATCAAATCCTGTACCGTAATGATCGAAACCAGCGCCGATTCCTTGACCATAATGACGCTGTTGCTTATATAGGGAGGCAGCAGCAACCGGAAAGTTCGCGGTATCGTGATCCTTCCCATCTTTTGCAACGGGTTCATGCCAAGCGCCTCCGCCGCTTCCAGATGCCCCTTATCCACCGACATGATGCCGGAACGGATAATTTCGGCTTTAAATGCGGCCGAGCTGATCGATATGCCTATAATCGCGGCAGTAAAAGCATCAAGCTTCAACCCGAAAGGCATCGTATAATAGAAAAAGAACAGAAGCAGCAGCACGGGAAGCCCCCGAAAGAACCATACGTATAGAAATGACATTCCGCGAAGCGGCGCCACGGAAGATAGACGCATTAACGCCAATACATAACCGATCACCGTACTGATAATGATCGACAGGAACGTAATCTTGAAGGTAACCCATGTTCCTTGCATATACAGATCCCAATAGCTTGATATAATTCCCCAATCCATGGTTATCGCTCCTTCATCGCTCTGAGCCATTGCTTCAGCAGGCTTTCATGATTAAGTCTCTTGCACTCCTTTACCCGCGCTCAATGCGGGATTTGGAAGCCGAACCACTTTAATGCCAACTGATCATAGGTGCCGTCCTGTTTCTTCTCTGCAATCAATTCGTCGATCAATTGCTTCAACTCGGTTTCGCCCTTTGGAATGCCGACACCGGAATACTTTTCGTTATAAATTTCGCCAACCATCTTTAGCAGCGGCTTTTCTTTGTCATTCATCAGAAAATCGCTTGCGCCTCCCTTTGCAACCACATAAACGTCGATTCTGCCTGCCTTTAGGTCAATGAAAGCTTCGGGACTACCCGGATATTCTTTCAGCTCCTTATAGCCGCCGATCTGCTGGACATCCTCCATGTAACCCGATCCCCCAATGACGCCAACGCGAAGCCCTTCCAGATTACGGACATCCGTTACTACTGCATTGTCCTCGCGGACGACAGCAATACCGCCGTCTACCTTGTAACGCTCGGAGAAGTCGATTACTCCGCGCCTTTCATCCGTCATAATCAAACCGGAGAGAATGACATCATAACGTCCGGCAACCAATCCGGGGACGAGCCCCGCCAGATCGCCAGTCACAAATTCCGCCTCGACGCCTATTTTATCCGCAATCATATTCGCCCAGTCGATATCATAACCGGCCAATTGACCATCCTCGTCCGTAAACGTATTCGGTTTAAACGTCCCGCTTGTCGCTACAATGATCTTTCCCTTCTGCCTGATCCGTTCAAGCAGATTGTTCGTCGCCGTTGCCGATTCATTCCCGCCCGATACAGGCGTCGGCGATACACTCCCATTTTCTCCGCAAGCCGTCAGCAGCAGAGCTATTCCTGCCATCGCAATTAGAAGCATTTTGATCCGTTTCATCTGCGCACCCTCCAATTCAATACGGCTCTTATTTCGCAACGCCGTGTTTATGTCAAGAAATATAACATCATTTTATTAAAATAGGGTAATAAAAATATTAAATATCACAATCCCCCGTGTACTAACGATGTTTGTGTAATGTATACTAACATATATCGAGTTATGACGATTCAAGTATCAATGATTGAAGGTGATTAAGATGGATTGGATGGATTTGCACGCTTATCTTACGGTGGCAAGGGAGAAGAGTATATCAAAAGCTTCGCAGGTGCTGCATCTGTCTCAGCCGGCGCTGACCATAAGATTGCAAAAGCTGGAGCAAGAGCTTGGCATGCCGTTGTTGGAACGCAATCGCAGGGGGGTACTGCCCACCCGTTATGGCGCAGCGGTACTCTATCACGCGGCCAAAGCGGTGGAAGAAATGAATTCCATTCGTGATACGGGCAAAGGAGAGCCTGAGAATGGCAAACTTCGTATTGGGTTAGCGAAGCCATTGGGGTGGACGATCTTCAAGCCGGTGCTGGAGCAAATGCACGAGCGGTTTCCGAACCTTCCATACAATATTTTATCAGATGACTATAAAGTCATCCTCGATCTGACAGGGGTCGGCGAGCTCGATCTGGCTATCCTGCCTTATTTCCAACCCACGCCTGGCTTAAACGCCATCCCGGTGCACGAGGACGAAATGCTTCTGATTGGACCGGGCAACGCTCCATCAACCTCCATACATGGGGAAGTAGCAGCGGATATTTTGCTAAGGGGCAAGTTTATACTGTATTATTCCAATCAGCCCATGCGCAAGCTCATTGATAGAGTATTGCTGCAATTGCTAGGGCAAATGCCCGAGGATATTGTCGAGGTTAACGATTTGAGCATCATGCTCAATCTTGTATCCGAGGGAGTGGGGTATACGGTACTGCCTACATCGCATATCTATACGACGATGACATTTTATTCCACCTATTATTCGGGATCCGAGCTGCCTTCCGTACTGGCGCATTCCTCCATTCCCTACCTGGTCTACCGTTTGGGCAAGGAATATCCTACCCGCATGATACACTTGATTTATCCGGAGGCATCCGTATCGCGCAAAAAAATTCAATCCATCGCCGAGTTATTCAGCACGACGCCTTCCCTCGGCATCGTCCGAGAGAAGGCGTCGTTTTCTTAGTATGAACGAACCACTAACCTCTATAACCCTTTAGGAATTTCACGGCAAGCTCAATATCCTTCTCCGGGCTCGCGCCTACTTCGCGCTCGATCGTCAGATAACCCTTATAGCCGATATCGTTTAAAGCCTGGAGGTAACCGTTCCAGTCGACTTTGCCCTCGCCGAGCGGCACCTCGCGGAACGTCTCGCCGGTCTCCGCCTGCTGTGCGATGACATCGTGGTCGAGACCCTGCGCCTTCTCGTAGCCAAAGAAGCCATAAACATCGCGCGGATCAATATTGTCCACCAGCTTAATGCCGTCCTTGGCATGCGTATGAACGATATAATCCTTTAGCGTGTAAACGCCTTGAACAGGATCGTCGCCCGTCACCATGACCATGTTCGCCGGGTCGAAGTTGACGGATACGCCCCTTGAGCCCAGCGTGTCGAGGAACGACTTCAGATGTGCGGACTTCTCCGGTCCCGTCTCGATTGCAAAGAAGGCGCCCATTCCCGCAGCAAAGCTGCTCAGTTCCACGCAAGCCTCATGCATGGAACGGTAGACGGCGCTGCTCTGGTCATCCGGCACGATGCCGATATGCGTCGTTATAATATTGGTGCCGAGGTCCAGGCCAAGCTCCATAATCCGCTTCGACTTCTCGATCTTTTCGCGGTTGAGCGACGAATCCTGGAAGCCATGGCCGCCGAGATCGCCGACAAGGGCCGAGATCTCAAGACCTAGCGATGCGATATAATCCTTTAACTCCCGGCGGGCAGATGCCGACAGGTTGGCCGGATCCATCTCGCCGCTGACGGCATAGATCTGCACGCCGTCGGCGCCGACCTCCTTCGCCTTGACTAAGCCATCGCGAACGCCTAACTTAAAGCTGTCGACGATAACGCCGATTTTGTTCGTCATGATTGGTTGCACCATTGTCGCTCACTCTCCTCGATTAAACAATTTCGTTCCATATACGTCTGACATTGTCGAGCGCAATCTTCGTTCCATTGCGGCATTCTTCCATGCCTTCGAACTCGATGGAAATAAAGCCGTCGTAGCCGCTGCGTTTTACGATGCCTAACACGCCAGGTATGTCGATGTCGCCTTGGCCTGCGATCGCGCCGCGCAGATATTGGCCCCCCGTTGACTTGAACCAGCCTTCTCCGGGATTACGATTTGCCGGACGAACATAAAAGTCCTTAACGTGAACCATCGACGCCAAGCCGATGTTATTTGCCACCGCCGTCAAAGGATTCTCGTCCGCGCACAAAAAGTTGCCTACATCGAGCGTCGTGCGGAAGTTGTCCCTTCCAACCGAATGGACTAGCGCCTGTATACGGTCGCTATGTTGGATGAAATAACCATGGTTCTCCACGCTTGTCGTAATGCCGAAGCCCGCTGCGTAATCCGCGATCGTTTGGCAAGCTTGCGTCAATTGCGGAAGCTGCGCCAGAAAATTGCCGATGGACAGATCCTTGGAGGAAGCAACGTCATGGCGCATCCGCTTGATGCCAAGCGCCGCGCATACGTCGACTTCCCGCTTGACCCGCTCGATCTCGTCTTCGAATTCCGCGCCACTCTTGTCCGCAAAGTTCGCGCCGATCGCGTAACTGGACAGCTCCAGCCCGTTTGCGGCAGCCGCGTCACGGATCGTTTCGATCTGCGACGGATCTTCGATCATGCTGAAGCCAAGCGGCACGATCTCCACATGCTCGGCTCCGATGCTGGCAATGTAGTCGATGACGCCAGTTAACGAGAGCTCGCCCGAGGAGAATGCCCTGTGCAGGCTGTATGTGCTTACTCCCAGCTTCATAGTCTCACCTCAGCGCCTTTTTCCGCCGATTCGTAGATGCCGCATAGAATCTTCATCATTTCGACGCCGTCTTCGACCGGACTGATCGGCTGCGTACCGTTCTTAACATTTTCGACGAAGTGGTTGATCTCGTTCTGGAAAGCCGCCTCGAATCCAAAGCCCTTATGATCCGTCTGCGGGATCACGTTGACGATACGGTTGTTGATCTCCGTCACAAACGTTGTTTCCGGCTCGATCTCCATGCCGCCTTTGTCGCCATACAAGCGAATCGCTGTCTCGTCCTGCTTTCCGTGGAGCGTAAAGCTGACGTCAACCATCAGGGAAGCTCCATTTTCGAAACGGATGAGCGCGTTGGCCATATCTTCGACGGTGTTTTTGCTTGCATCGTAGTCTGCTGCTTTATAGAAGGACAGATCCTGGACATTGGAGCGGTTGCCCAGCTTGCGATAAGTGTTTGCGCTGACGGAAACCGCCTTCGGACGGCCCATCATATACCAGCAAATATCGATGGCGTGGACGCCGATGTCGATCAACGGGCCGCCGCCGGAACGTTCGATATCCGAGAACCAGCCGCCGGGATTGCCGAGACGGCGCAATATCGACGCTTTCGCATAATAGATTTCACCCAGTCGCCCATCTTCGACGAGCGAGCGAAGCAACTGGCCGTTGGGATCATAGCGGCGTACATAACCGATTTGCAGAATTTTGCCTGTCTCCTCAACCGCCTTCTGAATGTTAAGCGCTTCTTCAACAGAGCGGCAGAGCGGTTTCTCCACCAGCACGTGCTTACCTGCGCGAACCGCCGCGATGCTGATCTCCGCGTGCGTATTGTTCCAGGTGCAAATGCTGACGGCTTCCACGCCGGGATCCGCGAGCAGATCGTTGTAATCCGTATATACTTTGACCGCGCCGTATTTCTCCGCTGTTTCCTTGGCGCGCGCCTCGTTCAGATCACATACCGCGTAGATGGTTGCGTCCGGATTGTTTTTATAAGCATTCAAATGCAACGATGAGATTGAGCCGGTTCCGATAACGCCGATTTGTACAGTTGACATTTCCGATCTCTCCTTGTCATTTCAAAAATACGGGGGTGTAAATTCCCGTTAGCCTTTGGCATGTATACACTTCCGTATTATAATGGAATAAGCCATGTAAGCCATGCAAAGCCGTGCGGATTATTTGTACATTTGTGCTCTGGCAGAAACGGAGGAGAGCGGATGACCGATTCATTCGATAATTTCGAGAATTTGCGCGAACCCATGAGCATGCCGGATCCCCGGTTCCCGATCAAAGTGCATCGCACCCACTTCGAACATGCGGACACGACGCTCTTTGCGCACCACTGGCACGCGCATCTGGAATTCCATTACATCGAAGCCGGCGAAGCCGTTATGGAGTGCGGCACGACGGCCTATGAGGTTCAGCCGGGCGATCTGATCGTCGTCAACAGCAACGAACTGCATCATGGAGTAAGCAGGTCGTCCGATTTGTTCTACTATGCCCTAATCGTGGATACTTCGCTCTTGCACAGCCAATTCGAGGACGCCGCCGATACGAAGTTTATCGCGCCTATTATTCAGAACCGCATCCTGTTCCGCAACCATATCAGGGGCAACGCGGAGTTGAACGCATGTGTCCTATCCATCGCGCATGAGCTTAAGACCCGCTCCTTCGGCTTCGAGCTTGCGGTCAAATCGGAGCTGTACCGCCTGTTGACGCTGCTGATGAGAGGGCATGTCGCAAGTGTACTCACCAAAGATGAATATGCGGAGCGGATGAAGAACATCGAACGCTTCGAGCCTGTTCTGCACTATATCGATCTCCACTTCAAGGAACCGCTTGGTGTCGAGCTGCTCTCCGAGATTGCCGGGCTGAGCCGCTTCCACTTTAGCCGGGTATTCAAGCAATTGACGGGACGTACCGTTACCGAATATGTAACGGCAACCCGCCTCGACAAGGCGGAATACATGCTTCGCCATTCGCCCCTGACCATATCCGAGATTGCGGCCGCGACGGGGTTCAACGACATCTTCTACTTCAGCCGCACGTTTAAAAAACACAAAAAACAATCGCCGTCGAGGCTCAGGGACGTTTAATGGTATCGCGCCTGAACGTGAGAAAAACCGTCAGTGAAAAACTACCCTGACGGTTCTTTGAATTTGAGTTTGGCCGCATAGCGTGAACATACTTGGGATAACGTTAAGAGGGATACGTTTGGATGGCTAAAGCTGCTCAGCGTTCTATATTTGAACATACTTTTAAGGATCACCATCCACTATAGATAAACTCGTTTCCGTTGCCGGGGCTGTGCATGGCATGGCCCGAAAATCAGCCTCTCTGCACATTTGTGCATTTCTCCCCAATTTCTCAAACAAACGGAGCCCCTGCGCAGCAAATTGTACGAAAATACACAAATTCTCGCTTCCTATCTTCGATCGGGATCTCTTGGAACCAATATTTGTGTATATATGTACAAATGTACGAATAACTTGCTCTTCCCTCATCTTAATTGTGTATTTTTGCTCAATTATTGTCCCGTTTGCGTAAGTTCCCAAGCCCGAAAACTTTTACATTCTAAAAAAAGGGGCTGTATCACCCACAGGTGATTACATCCCCTTTTATTTAAACCTATAGAAATCAGTAATGCCGGATGCCAATTACTTTTTCACATTCTCAGCTACCCAAGCATCCAACTGCTTCTGCAGCTCCGCCTGCACCTTCTCGGCGCCGGCGTTTCTCAGCTTCTCCAGGTACTCCGGCAAATATTTGTCGGGATCCACCGTACCGGTCATCAGAAGCGGCTGATATTCCGCCTTTACCGCCATCACGTTGGCGTATTCCGCCTTGACGTTGGTGTCGTCGAATGCAAAGCCGAAGGTCGGCTGCACAAACGCCGATTCGTTAAGCTTTTTCGTTTCCTCCCAAGTGTCCGCCGCCTGTCCCTCGACCAGATAGCCGTTGAATACGTTGCCGAACACCCAGTTTTGGGCTCTGTAACCGGCATTGGCGCCGATCTTGACCGTATTGTCCTCCACCTTCTCGTAATGCTTCCCTTCAATTCCGAAGCTAAGCAGGTTATACAGTTCCGGATCGTTGTTAACCAGCTCGATCAGCATCATCGCGCGATCCGGGTTTGCGGACGTACGGCTTATCGCGGTCAGCGTCGTAATATTGGAGGTGCGGCGAGTCGTCGCTTCCGTAAGCGGGATGCCGATCACGTCGTACCCTCCGTTGGATGCTTTTTTCTCCGCTTCGTAACCCGGCTTCATGGCGCTTTCCAGACCGGTCGCGTACTTGCCGTTGTAGATGGAGTCGATCTGCTTAACCGTCGATGCGTCGTCGTTGATGTAGCCTTTTTCGAACCAGCCGCGCATCAGCTCAACGAAGCTTTTATACTCCGGCGTCTGCTCCAGCCAGTTGCTCTGGAACGTATCGTCGCCGATCCGAACGCCGCTGTCGTCGAAGCCGTACATAAACGGCTCGAACACGGTGCCTGGACCTGTCAGCATTAAAGGCACGATGCCCTTTTCGTTTTCCTTCACCTGCTTCAGGAACGGTTCCAGATCTTCCAGCCTCTTGACGCTGCTCGTATCGAAACCGTATTTGTCCACCAGATCTTTCCGCAGGCTTACGCCATAACGCGATGTGATCGTCTGATAGTTCGGCACCGCGTAGATCTCGCCCTGATACTTGGTAGCGTCCCATGTAAATGAAGGGATGGCTTTCTTCGTTTCTGGCGCATGTTTTTCCAGCAGCTCATCCAGCGGGATAAATGCGCCTTTTTTTACGTTTTCGTCATAATTGAACGCCCAGTTGGCGGTCCAGACCAAATCGAATTTTTCGCCTGCGGCGCTCGCCGTATTCAACTTTGTCGTATAGCTGCCGAAATCGACCGGCCGCAGCTTTACGGTTGCATTGATTTTTTCCTTCACGATTTTATTGACTTCGTCTTCGATCAGCTTCTGGTCCGGCGATACTTGCGATACCCCGTAATACCAGATCAGCTCCACTTCGGACAAGCTGTCGTCCTCGCCGCCTGCGTTCCCGTTGTTGCTCGGCTGGGCTGTCTCCCCGCCATTGCCCGCCGGTTTGTTTCCTTGACCGCCGCCGCTGCAAGCTCCCAGCAGCAGGGCGCCGCACAATAGCAGCATCGACACGTATTTCATCTTTGTCATGGTTATTCCCCCTGATTTTAATTAAACCATTTCAGTGCCGGTTAGCCCTTTAACGAGCCGACCGTCATTCCCTGCACAAAGTATCTTTGGAAAAAAGGAAACACGAACATCATCGGTCCGGCGACCATGACGACCAGCGCCATCCGCACGGATTCGTTCGGGAACTGGCTCATGTCGATGCCAAGCCCCTGAATGTATTCGCTGTTGTTGCGAAGGAAATCCAGCGTGTTCATAATTCGCACCAACAGCAACTGCAGCGGCACCCTTCGGTCATCATCGATGAAGAGCAATGCGTTAAACCATTCGTTCCAATAGTTGAACGCGATAAACAGTCCCAGCGTCGCAAGCGCCGGCGTGGACAACGGCAGGATGATGCGGAAGAAGATCCGCCATTCGCCGGCACCGTCCATCTTGGCCGACTCTATGATTTCATACGGGATTTTGCCCATGAAACCTTTCATGATCAGCACGTAGAAGGGTGACAGCAATCCAGGCAATATGATCGCCCATAACGAGTTTTTAAGGTGCAAATATTGCGTGACCAGAATATAAAACGGCACCAGCCCGCCCGAAAACATCATCGGAATAAACACGAATACCGTCAGCGGAGAGCGCAGCGCGTAGTCTCTTCTGGATATCACGTAGCCGATTATGCTCGTCAGAAGAATGCTGAGCAGCGTGCCCGCGAGCGTAATGAACAAAGTGTTGCCGTACGCCCGAAGAATGACCATCGGCGTCTGCAGCAAATATTCGTACGCAAGCGTGCTGAACCGGCTGGGAAGAAACGAATAGCCGAATGACGCCAGCGCGCTTTCATCCGTCAGCGAGACGGAGACGATCAGAATGAACGGTGCGACTATGAGCATGGACAGTACGATAAAAAAAGCGTTAAAAAAGATATTGACCATGCCGCCGCGTCGATTTGCGTAAGTTTCCATCGGTCGTTCCCCTATCCTACCATAACGAGTTTTCTTCGCTTATTTTTCGAACCGTATAATTGGCCCCCACCACGAGCAGCAGCCCGACCACGGACTGATACAGGCCGACGGCCGTAGCCATTGGGATATCGCCGCTGACGCTGAGCGCCCGGTACACGAACGTATCGATAATATCGGTGGTGTTGTACAGCAGAGGCGAATTGTTCGAGACAAAAAAGTGCAGGCCGAAATCGCCCCGGATCATGTTGCCGATCGCCATGATCATCAGAATAATGATAAGCGGCGACAGCATCGGAATCGTGATCTTGCGGGCCATCTGGAATCGGGACGCCCCGTCCATCTTCGCCGCCTCGTAATAGGACGGATCGATGGCCACAATGCCCGCGTAATAGACAAGCGCCGAGAAGCCGATCGATTTCCACAAATGAGCCAAGGTCAGGATAAGAGGCCAATAGTTGGCTTCCAGATACCAGCGGACCCTGTCAAGGCCGATAGATTCGTACATGCGGTTTAGAAACCCGTAATCGTGGCTCAGGAACATTTGCGCGAGAAACATAACGACGACCCAGGAGACGAAAGTGGGCAAAAACATCGTGGTCTGATAATATTTGCTCCACTTCCGCGATATCTCGTTAAGCAGTATGGCCACGATCAACGCGCCGAGCGTGGTGACGACCCAGAACCATAGACTGTACAGCACCGTATTGCGGGTCACGATAAACGCTTTTTCGGAAATAAAGAAAAATTTGAAATTATCGAAGCCCGCCCAGTCGCTGCCCAAAATGCCCTTGTCGTACCTGTAGTTTTTGAACGCGATAATCGCGCCGAACATCGTCAAATAACTGAAAACAAAAATGTACAGGACCGACGGGAGAGCGAGCAAGCTGAGCTCTCTGTCTCCCTTGCCGAAACGGAACCGGCTTTTTTTCATAGTTGTTCACCTCCTTATCCATGATGGGTCGCAGTGCCGTCTTGTCACACATCATGGCATAAGGAGGGGGTAAAGATAAATCTTAAAATGGATACAAAATATCAATTATCGTACCAATTTTTAAGCAAAATGATGATTATAATAGCTTCAGCAGATTATAAACGACCTGTGCGGTTTCATCCCGATCCGCGAGACGCTTTGGCTTGAATTCGCCGTCCGGGTAACCGGTCATCAGGCCCAGTCCGACAACCTCGCTGATCGGAGTCCGCGCCCATTGCGACGCGGCCGTCAAGTCCTTCGGCCCGCTAGCGCCAGCTTCCACTCGGCTCTTGCCGGAGGCGTAGGCGTAAGCCCGCAGCAGCATGACCGCCATCTCCTCCCGCGTAATCCGTTCGTTTGGCGCAAAGACATCCTCCTGACGTCCGGATACCAGCTTAGCCTCGTAGGCAGCCGCAATCACTTCCGCATGCCAGTCGGACGGCCGTACATCCCGGAAGGGCAACTCCGCCGTTCCTTCGCTCTGCAGTCCTAACGTCCGTACGAGCAATGCCACAAATTCCGCCCTTGTCGTCGTTCCGTCAGGATCAAAACGATCTTCCGACTTCCCGGTGACGATGTGCCTCGCGGCCAGCGCCTTGACGGCGCCGTTCGCCCAATGTCCAGACGGCATGTCGGCAAAGGCCGCTTCGTATTCCATCACGGCGTATACGCTAAAGTGCGGCAGCTCGGCAGACAGCGTCTGGCTGGCCGGATCGAACTCGCCTCCGACATACTCCCATTTTCCTGCTTGATTTTCATAATAGATACCCAGCCATTCCTCATTGACGTCAACGCCGGATGGCTTAACCGTGTATGCCAACGGAATCGGCTCAGGGAAGTCCGATATATAGCGTGGCTCCTCGCCGTCCACCAGCGCAAGCAGTTCAAGCCGGTACGGAACTCCGACCATTTTGTAGCTTGCAGAAGGTTTCGACGCAACGTTCTCTTTGGTCAGTGGAACCATCTTGATCGCCAGCTTGGCATTCCGCGGCTGCTCCTCCGCGAGCTTCCTGAGAAGCTCCGGCTCGAAGGTAAGCTTCAGCTCCCCGGACCTTACCTCAATCGGATGCTCGAGCAACTTTAGAATCTCTTGCGACAAAATCACGCCGTGCTGACCGGGCTCCAGCTCGAAAGCAAGGATGCCGTCCCCGCTCCCCGAGGTCAGATCGCTCTCGCGGACAACGACCAACTCTTCGTCCGGTTCAGGCTTGGGCGTTACGATAGGGCCGGTTCCCGTTCCAGGGTCGGGCTTGCGCGACGGTTTCAGCTCGATGGCGTCTTCCGCTCCCGCATAGTTGTATACATTGAGGTAGCCTTCGGATGGAATCGGGTTGGCCGGATCGGTGTCCAGTACGTTAAGTACAGCCTTCCCGTCCACCTTCAGGATAAACCGGACGCCACCTTCGACATTGATGGCCCCGATTTCGATGAGATGCTCTTGATTGGGCAACACGGAAGTATTCGGGATAATGTCCACCATTGTCTGACCCGGCTTCCACGTCTGGAATTCGATCATATCCTCCTTGATGACGACCAGATATCCCTGATTGCCATTGACCCAAGTTGGATCACCGGTCCGAACCGATCGCAGCGCGAATCCGTACCAGCCGGTGTTGAAGTCGTCGAATTTCGCCTTGAAAGTAATCAATCCGCTGCCGAACTTCTCTCCTCCATAGCCGAATACGCCATCCCCGAAGATACGAACCGTACCTTCGCCGAATTTCACCGCGTCTGCTGCCGTCCAGCCCTCCGTATCGCCGAGCTGGCGGTCCAGCTCAATAACGGGATAATCGGGCGCCGCTACCGTGACGACGATGGTGGCTTTAACGTCGGCATTCTCGCGCGATGCAACCGTCACGACAGCCGTACCCGGAGATACGGCTT
>NZ_BDQX01000280.1 GCF_003112455.1 Paenibacillus agaridevorans | reverse complement strand
AAAAGTCCGCTTCCCATCACGAAGTATGCCAAGAAGCGTATTCGACATCGAATCTTGAATTCAGACGAAACTTCCGGTGCTCACGTAGCTTCCACTACGCTCCGCTCCTCAGTTTCTACCTTCATCCAA
>NZ_BDQX01000279.1 GCF_003112455.1 Paenibacillus agaridevorans | reverse complement strand
ATTAGCCCAAACCAAGGAGCTTGCTCCTTGGGGTTGTAGGACATCTCACATGGAGTTACAAAGGTGTTTGGTAGGCGAAGAGGTCTGGAAAGGCCCGCCATAGCAGGTAAAAGCCCTGTAACCGAAAGCAAGCACTCTCCGAGGTGTATCCTGAGTACGGCGGGACACGTGAAACCCCG
>NZ_BDQX01000278.1 GCF_003112455.1 Paenibacillus agaridevorans | reverse complement strand
CCCGCCCGACCGGCTTCCGCCGCCATAGGATGAACCACCGCCACCGCCAGCATTGCTTCCTCCACTATATCCGCCGCCCGAATTGCCGCCGCCGTATCCGCCTCCACCGCCGCTGTTCTCATCACGCGGAGCTCCGCTGTTCTCGCGATTGGACTCCAGGAACCGGACATTGTCTGCAATAACTTCCGTTACATACACACGCTTGCCCTCGTTGTTCTCGTAGTTCCGCACTTGAATGCGTCCCTCAACGGCCGCTAGACGGCCCTTGCGTAAGTAGTTTGCGCATGTTTCAGCCAGCTGGCGCCATGTAACGATCGGAATGAAATCCGCTTCGCGCTCGCGTTCTCCGCCTTGACCTGCTGACGAGAATGGCCGGTCTACAGCCAGCGTGAATTGCGTTACCGCAACTCCGGCAGGCGTATAACGCAGCTCGGGATCCCTCGTCAATCTGCCAATCAGTATGACACGGTTCAACATCTCATCGACCTCCCCATTCCCTTGCGTGGACTAGACTAAGCTACGTCTCTGACGATCAACGAACGAATGACTTCGTCTTGGATCTTCATGATACGGTCAAGTTCATTTACAACTTCAGTCGTTGCGTTGAAATGAACCAGAACAAAGTAACCATCACGAAGCTTGTTGATCTCATACGCAAGACGGCGTTTGCCGATCACATCGGATTTCGTGACCTCTCCGCCATTGGAGATGATGCCATTAAATTTCTCGACGAGAGCTTGAACGTTCTCTTGCTCGACGTCAGGACGAATGATATACATCACTTCATATTTGCGCATATTGTTTCACCTCCTTTTGGACTAACGGCCCCATAAAATGGAGCAAGGAACGAGCCATAGGCTCGCATCTCTATACTATATCAAATCGAGAAGCTCATGGCAAGCTGAGAATCGGGAGGCAACTTTGGCGCTTCACCCTCCTAGCACCTACAGTGCGATTACTTCGCCAACCAGTCCGCCAGCTCCTCCGTTTGGCTTAATACGGCAATGGGATCGTAATACCAGGAACGTTCTTCCTGCCAGATGTACACTTGATTCTGCTTCACCGCCGCAAGCGAACCCCAGATCGGATCGGCTTTGAGCTTGTCTATCGTCCATTCGTTAACATCCCCGACCGTCAATACAATATAATCGCCCACATATCCGGCCAATGTCTCCATAGACAATTCCATCCACTGCTTCTCCATCAGTTCCTCCGCTACCTCGGCTCTCGGCTTTCTTCCCAATGATTGATAGATGGGTTGTCCTCCGCGGCCGAAATTATCCCCGTAAGCCCAGACGGACTTATCCCCGAGTTCCAATATCGTAAAAGTGGCATCCGGCGGTATGACCGCCTCCACACGCTGCTTGGCGGCCGCAATCCGTTCGTCGTAATCCTTGAGCCATGCATTGGCTTTGTCCTCCAAGCCCAGCAGCTCGCCGAAATAGGCGATCTCTTCATGCGCATTTTTCAGATCGCCGTAGGGGACCGAAATCGTTGGCGCGATTTTATTCATCTGCTCGAACCGTTTTGGATCGTCTGTAGCCGTAATAATCAAATCCGGATCCAATTCCATCATTCTCTCAGGCGACGAATTGCCGTATTCGCCGATATCAGCTACTCCTTCAAGCGCCTCTACATAATAGGGATTTTTTAGATGCAGGCCAGGAGTCCCTACCGGAATGGCATCAAGCGCAATCAAGCTTCCTACGTAGTCGTCCGCAATAATACGTTTGGGCGACGTGGGGATCTGGATATCCCCGAACGCCGTCGTAACGGTTTTGGCGTTTTCCTTCTCCTCGCCGCCGTTGTTTCCGCCGCCGCAAGCCGCCAGCAATACCGTCAATACGACCATCATTAGCGCTGCTCCCAGGAAGCCGCGTTTTGTTCCCTGTTCTCTCATGACCTTCTCCCTTTCCTATCCCCGCAATTAGTATAATGATTATCATTATCACTAGAACACTTTACCTTCTCCCTCTGCAAAAGAAAATGTTCCTGCATGATCTGGGAGCATGTCATATTGTGATGTGGAGCTTACGAGGCGGAGCTGGGAGATGGTGCATTCTATGGAAGGAGACAATTCATCAAACTTTCCAATTGCAGCTCTATCGACCCGGGATCGATGCCATAAAATTTTCCGAAGTCATTGAGAATATGTACATTGCCCCGGCAAACTGCCATCAGCCGGCTCCATGCTTCGGACTGCAGCAATTGTCTGAACGCGAGCGAATCATGCGCCATCGTAATAAACAAGTAGTCACAATCGATATCGGGCACTTCCATAACCGGGAAAGATAAACATCCCTTGTCCATGATCCCTCTATCTACAAGCTCCTGCGGAACACGGAAGCCAAGATCATCATATAGAATAGGCGTCCCTCGGCCAAAGCCGCAATGGAATACATAAGCCGCATCCGCATAGATCTCCCACACGGCAGCCGTTCCCCGGAATACTTGATTCGTATCCAGCCGTGCGTTCGACTCGGCAGCCATTCGATCATATCTCTTTATAATTTCCTCTGCCGCTTCCCGCTTCCCCGCGATTTCCGCTACTCGGCGGAACTGCTCGCGCCAAGGCAGCTTGGTCATTGGAATCGCTTCTACGGCTGCATAACGATATAATTGCCAATCCTCCTGAATATCGCCTGTTACAAGAATGACATCCGGTTGCAGTCGCTCCAATGCTTTATAAGATCCGATCCCCTCCGACCAGCAGAGCTCCCGCATTCCTCCCTCGCTTGGATGTCCAAGCTGGCGATGGTTCGACCACGCCGAATACGCCCCCAATACAGGCTCTACGCCCAGCCCTATCAGCATTTCCGTGTAATTGTAAGTGGAAGCGACGATGCGACGCGGCTTGTTTCTGTAATTGGCAGGAGAAAGATCCAGGAGCGCTTTAAATTTTTTGCTCAGGTAGTAACCGTCGCGATAACCGACATGACGCGCGATTTCGTTCAAATTCGGAACAAGCCCTTTCAGAATCAACAGTTGCGCCTCCCTCACGCGCATAAGATTCAGATAGGAGGTATAGGTCAGCCCCGTCTTCTTACGGAATACCCTCGACAAGTGCTCGACGCTGACTTCCGCGTATGCGGACAACGCTTCACGACTCCACTCTTCCTTGAACCTTCGATGAAGCAGGTCGAGTACGTTCGTCAGCCATGGCATGTCCACTCCATCCCCTGCTTGCTTGTGTTGCTCCAGCAAGGCTGTCAGCAGCTCAAGAAAAATGCGTTGCGGTTCTAGTGGCTTCTCCTGCCGATTGGCCCAGGCTAATTCAAGTAGCCGACCCGTCTGGATGAAAGCATCGGACGAGCCCTTGACGGGCTTCTCGGGCAAGTCTGAAGGAGAAGGCGGCATACCATCCAGCGTCAGTGCGCGATACTCCACGACAATGGCTTTGAAAGCTTTTTCCGCTGCCCACTCCAGGCTGCTGCTTGCATTGCAGCACAGAATGGTACGCCTCTCGAGCTCGCGCTCAACTCCGTTATATACGACTCTTGCCCAACCATCCGTCACCAGGATGATAACAGGCTCTCGTGGCCCGACCGCCTCGGTAGACCATGGCAATTGTCCGCTGCTCAGTTGGTGTACCGCGATCGGCAAATAATAAGTGTAACCTGTCATGTCCGCTCCCTCCAGTCCTGTCTCAGTTATAGCGCGAATATGAAGACTAGGCAAGCTGTGCACCGTTATCTGCTACTTATGCGATTGGGACGCGTTGTTCATACTAAGCCATGGACGGGAGCAGGCAATGTTTCTTCATCTCATCAATGCTGCCCGACCGCTTCATACACAACTCATGGAGGTGCATCCAACGATGGGTGAATTTACGATCTTTAACCAAGGCGACCGGGCGCCGAATGACGGCACGTATATCGAGACTGGCGTCAATTCGTACCACATGGGCATTCAGAATCCCAAGAAAGTATCCTTGCACAAGGGCGAACGTTTCCCCGATAACACGAATCACGAGCGCAAGTGGATCCGGATGCCGAAATAACGTTTCAAAATATTTTGCAGCTGCATGAATACGTTGATGGTTATCGGGCATTATAATATCGACGGTGCAAGAGAGGTGTAGTTCCATTGGACCAGCAGGTGCAAGGATCTGAAGGAGAGTATTTCATCCACTACTTGTAAAGCGAGGCGTTGTGCTAAAGACTACGGTCCGTAAACACACAATTTCGATGAGCTCGAAGTGAGACAGGATACACGACGTACCAATCTAACAAAACCACCGTCGAGCAAGGGGGCTCCTCTTATAGGGAGCCCTCTTCTTCGTTTCATTTTCGGGGCTGTGCAGCCGCCTTACTCTCTAACGGAAACCAACCAATTTACCAAATCGTCCGCTCCGCTGCGTCTGGCCGCATCCAAAGGCGTCAGACCGTCATATCCGACCCAATTGATGTCGGCGCCGCAAGTCTTGAGATATTCCGCGGCTTCCCTTTGCCCGCCGTGACAAGCCAGCCAGAACGCTTGATTGAGCTGTTTTGGGTTCTTAGACTTATCCTCTTCAACAAATCGCCTTACCTCATCCATGTTCCCGAGTGCGGCCGCATGCCATAATAACTGTTTTGCCCCTCGTTCGGCCAGTCTGTGCGCCGTATCCCATTGTCCAAACGCTACAGCATCACTTAGAGCTGTTCCGCCGTCGATTACAGAGCCTCCAGCCTCAATATCTGCTCCCGCATCTAAGAGCGCGTCGAGCGCCTCTACATCGTTATTGCTGGCCGCCCAGTGCAGCGGAGTCTCCGCATGTGCTCCTTGGAACTTGGCATTCACGTCAGCGCCGTTTGTTACTAACAATCGGATGACTTCGGGACCGTTTGGAATACGGCCTGGCCAATCCGTAGCAATATGTAGCAGCGACCTTATGCCGCGATAATCTTGATTTTTGGTTTCGATTCTGACTTTAGAGAGACCTTCGTCAGCCTCAAGCAACTTTTTCAACCCTCCAGTGTCCCCAGCACGTATAGCTGCTGTTATTTCCTTCGCCAACGGCTCGTCATCTTGTATGTACATCGGGATGTCATTCACTCCTTCACTTCAATTGTCTTAGTGGAGCCATTACTACAGGATGAACGGAAGCAACTGTAACGGAACTGAAAGGCGTTATTTCAGCAAAATGCAGCATTTCGCAAATCTAATGGAACTGACAGCCCTTATGTTGGGCAAAAGTCCGCGGTTTGCCTGGATTTCTCACGAATAACGTCGCCGAGTTCCGTTAGATTTTAAAATCACGCCAAACGATCAATATAAGGGCCCTTATTTCCGTTAACACGTTGGCGATGATTGATTGCAGCTTCATTTCCAGTTTTACACACAATGAATCAACGGCCTCATGCCGGACCTTTCTTGCAGCATCCGAGCAGCATTTCGCTTCATTCCGGTCGAATAAAGTCTCCCTTTTCCATTACAGTTTGGCAATCTAAAAAAACAGGTATTTAGAGTCGCTGATGTCCGTTAGAAGCGCATACGCCTCCTCTGGCGGGCCTGTCCCTTCGAGGCTGATCGGCCAAGTTTAAAGCCTGTTTTTTCGCTATAAAAGTTCCCGAACTTTCGAGAACTTATATATTCTATTGTAGAACAAAAAACTCTTCCACAGCATGCTGTAGAAGAGTTTGATTGGAATTTGTATGGCGGAGAAGGTGGGATTCGAACCCACGCACGCTTTGACACGCCTAGCTGATTTCGAGTCAGCCCCCTTGGGCCTCTTGGGTACCTCTCCGCGTATGGGTGACACAAGAGAGATTGTACCATAGAAGTAATCATCGTTGCAAGTCATTATTCAATAAATATTCATCCCCTGCTTCGTTGCCTACTCGGGTCCTCTCCCTCAGTTCTAAATGTCATTTATGCGTCTTCCTGGTCCTTGGGATTCGAACGCAGCACCTTCTTCATGTTCTTCTCGAACTTCGCCCGTGGAATGAGTACGCTATGCTTGCAGCCTACGCACTTGATCCGTATATCCATCCCCATACGAATAATCTCCATCTCGTTCGTTCCGCAGGGATGCTGCTTTTTCATCATAACGATGTCACCTAAGTCGAACTGTTTGCGCTCCAACATGATCCCTCCCACTGTGATTCGTCCTCATTCAATTAATTCGCGTTCAAAAAGTTCGATTTTCAGCACATGAGCGTATGCTTCCGATGCTGCGTTTTTTTCAAAAACGCTGTAGAAGATTGGATGAAGGTAGAAA
>NZ_BDQX01000277.1 GCF_003112455.1 Paenibacillus agaridevorans | reverse complement strand
AAACAGGCCTATACAGCAGACTCCAGCGCCACCTTGTACGCCGTATGGAAGCCGATCGTTCCTGCGACAGTGGAGGACGGCTATTATTTCATCACCAACAACACTAATGCAACTAATATTAGCATAGCCGATTCGAACAACGGCACGCAGTTCACAACCGCCGCGAAGGGAACGGTCAGCTCCAAGGAGCAAATATTCCTATTCCAGCGGCAGAGCGACGGATCTTACAAGATAACCAATTCCCTCACTGAAAAGGTCATGGAGAACAAGGACGGCATCCATGTTCTGGCTAATCCGGTAGCCCAGAACGAAAGCAACGATACTGCGGCGCAGCGTTGGTGGATCGTCCAGAACGGGACAAAATATAACCTAATCAATGCTGGTAGCGGTATATTCCTGGATATCAGCTCCAGTTCGGTCGCGCCGGGGGCCAATATCTTGATGTGGTTCAACTCCGGAAGCGCGAACGGTCTCAACTTCGCCTTGAATCCGGCGGGATTGTCCATACGCTACGACGCACACGGCGGAACGGGCGCGCCTGCGCCTCAGATGAAGGTTAGCGGCGTCAGCTTGAATCTGTCAGGGGAGATCCCGACCCGCGCGGGCTATTACTTTGACGGGTGGGATACCAGCAGCGCGGGAACGACTAGAGTCTACCAGCCGAAACAAGTCTATACGGCGGACTCCAGCGCCACCTTATACGCCGTATGGAAGTCGATCGTTCCTGCGACAGTGGAGGACGGCTATTATTTCATCACCAACAACACCAATGCAACTAATATTAGCATAGCCGATTCGAACAACGGCACTCAGTTTACAACCGCCGCGAAGGGAACGGTCAGCTCCAAGGAGCAAATATTCCTGTTCCAGCGGCAGAGCGACGGATCTTATAAGATAACCAATTCGCTCACCGGAAAGGTCATGGAGAATAAGAACGGCGTCAATGTTCTGAGCAATCCGGTTGCCCAGAACGAAAGCAACGATACCGAGGCGCAGCGTTGGTGGATCGTCGAGAACGGTTCGAAATACAACCTGATCAATGTGGGAAGCGGTATATTCCTGGATATCAGCTCAAGTTCGGTCGCGCCGGGGGCCAATATCTTGATGTGGTTCAACTCCGGAAGCGCGAACGGTCTCAACTT
>NZ_BDQX01000276.1 GCF_003112455.1 Paenibacillus agaridevorans | reverse complement strand
CCCCCCCCCCCGCCGATAACAATCGGCTGGTGGCGTGGCTGTTGAATGTTGCGGATTGTCGATCCTTTGTGGCCTCGGTGCATCATCACCCCTTAACCGCGCCCTCCGTCAGTCCCTTCTCGATATACTTCTGGATGAACAGATAGACGATGAGCAAGTATGACCGTCAAGGATACGGCGGTAGCCATCAGACCAAAGTCCGTGCCGTACTGGGAGCTGATCTCGCTGAGGAGCAGCACGATAGGGCGGACGTTCTCTTTGCTGACAAAGATCAGGGCAGAGAACAGGTCGTTGTATGACCACAAGAAGACGAAAATGCTCGCGGATGCGAAGGCTGGCCGGCCTATCGGCAGGAATATCTTTTTCTGGATTACCGTATGCAATTCAAAACGGTTCAACTTCTCAAACTATTCATCACCGGGCAATTGCTGAACTGGGACTCCCTTTGTACCATAGAGAGTGCCATTCGCTCAGATGAAGAGTTTCAGGCCGAGTTTCAAGTGAAAAGCATCAGCAAGTCGCAGCTTTCACGTCGCATGAATAGCTTACCCGTCGAGATCACACAAGC
>NZ_BDQX01000275.1 GCF_003112455.1 Paenibacillus agaridevorans | reverse complement strand
ACCTTAATGGAGAGTTTGATCCTGGCTCAGGACGAACGCTGGCGGCGTGCCTAATACATGCAAGTCGAGCGGAGTTGATGAGGTGCTTGCACCTCTGATGCTTAGCGGCGGACGGGTGAGTAACACGTAGGTAACCTGCCCGACAGACCGGGATAACATTCGGAAACGAATGCTAATACCGGATACGCGATAT
>NZ_BDQX01000274.1 GCF_003112455.1 Paenibacillus agaridevorans | reverse complement strand
ATGGATAAACAGATCTTCTTCGGAATAATGATAATCCAGTGCGTCCAGCTTAAGAATGGATCCCTCCAGCCGATAAAAGCAATGATCCTTTCCTTTAAGCAACTGCTTAATATTAGATTTGAGCGAAGT
>NZ_BDQX01000273.1 GCF_003112455.1 Paenibacillus agaridevorans | reverse complement strand
AGCACCTGCCTGTAACAGGCCATACGCTGGGCATTGATGTCGGTATTAAACAACTTGCCGTGCCTTCAGAAGGTATTGCCATGGATAATCCGAGATATACGCTGCAGTATGAACGCTTACTCGCGAAATGGCAACGGATCATGGCGAGAAGAACGTATGGCGGGAGCAACTGGCATAGAGCGA
This sequence comes from Paenibacillus agaridevorans, assembly GCF_003112455.1. Lineage (GTDB taxonomy): Bacteria > Bacillota > Bacilli > Paenibacillales > Paenibacillaceae > Pristimantibacillus > Pristimantibacillus agaridevorans. The sequence continues at coordinate 3 of NZ_BDQX01000273.1, read as the reverse complement.
AAC
>NZ_BDQX01000272.1 GCF_003112455.1 Paenibacillus agaridevorans | reverse complement strand
GAAGTGGACGCCTAATCCGACGTATACGATGACGTATAACGGAAACGGAAGCACAGGCGGTTCGATGCCGGTGGACAGCGAAGCATACGAAGCAGGCGAAACAGTCAACGTATTGGATAAAGGCACTTT
>NZ_BDQX01000271.1 GCF_003112455.1 Paenibacillus agaridevorans | reverse complement strand
ATAGCTTACCCGTCGAGATCACACAAGCTTTGTTTGCTGCTGTGGTACATGCCCTTCGAGAGCCGATCAAGTCTCCTCCGGAGGGAAAGAAACCTGTGCTGTCTATCGTCGATTCTACGAGCCTTCGCATGCCGCCTGTCTTAGGCGACTGGGCGTATGTGACGGAGAAACAAAACAGTGTAAAGGTTCATACGCGCTTGGTGGTCATTGATGAACATACTGCGTATCCTGATCATATTGTGCCTTCTACGGGCAACATAAGCGACTTCTCGGGGTCGGATGATCTCGTCGTGGTTGATCCTGGCGTGCTTTATG
>NZ_BDQX01000270.1 GCF_003112455.1 Paenibacillus agaridevorans | reverse complement strand
TTATATTCTGCGCCGCATTCCTGTCTCGGTCATGTACCGTGAAACAGACCGGGCAAGTCCACATGCGAATGCTCAAATTTTTCACCTCTGCTTGCTTGTTTCCGCATACATGACAAGTTTGGCTCGATGGGGCAAATTTGGGCGCCTCCTTGATTGTTCGGCCATACCACTTCGCCTTGTAATGCAGTTGGCGACTCATTTCACCCCATGAGGCATCTGCAATATGTTTCGCGAGATGTCTATTCTTCATCATAT
>NZ_BDQX01000269.1:11517-15339 GCF_003112455.1 Paenibacillus agaridevorans | reverse complement strand
CGTCTGCTCCAGTTGCACCTGCTGCTCCTGTCGAGCCTGTCGCACCGTCTGCTCCCGTTGGGCCTGTCGGACCCGTTGCCCCATCCGCTCCCGCAGCACCTGTTGCTCCGTCTGCTCCTGTTGCTCCAGTTGCACCTGCTGCTCCTGTCGAGCCTGTCGCACCGTCTGCTCCCGTTGGGCCCGTCGGACCTGTCGGCCCTGTTGCCCCATCGGCACCAGGCGATCCAGTTGCCCCATCCGCTCCCGTAGCCCCCGTTGCACCGTCTGCTCCTGTTGCTCCAGTTGCACCTGCTGTTCCTGTCGAGCCTGTCGCACCGTCTGCTCCCGTTGGGCCCGTCGGACCTGTCGGCCCTGTTGCCCCATCGGCACCAGGCGATCCAGTTGCCCCGTCTGATCCCGTTGCACCCGTTGCTCCGTCTGCTCCAGTTGCTCCAGTTGCACCTGCTGCTCCATCTGCCCCTGTTGCTCCAGTTGCGCCCGCTGCTCCATCTGCCCCTGTTGCTCCAGTTGCACCCGCTACTCCTGTCGAGCCTGTCGCTCCATCTGCCCCCGTTGGACCAGTCGGTCCTGTCGCTCCCGCCTGCCCGTCTGCGCCGGTTGCCCCCGTCTGGCCATCAGCACCTGTCGCCCCCGTCTGCCCGGCTAAGCCAGTCGCGCCCGTGGCGCCTGCAGCACCAGTCGCGCCTGTTGCCCCTGAGGCCCCCGTTTCGCCTCTTTTCCCATGTTTCCCATGTTTCCCGCGTTTGCCACGTTTCCCGCGTTTCCCGCGTCTTCCTCTTTCGGCTTCGAGACGTACTCTCGCAGAACCTTCCGTTACGGTAATATCAATCGTATCGGATTCGAAAGTGAGATTACCGCATTCCTCAACCGGAGCCTCACCGTTTGGCCCGATCACATGGAACAAAACATCATGATGCCCGTGTCCCTTTGGCTTGTCGCAATCATGCTTCTTGGTTTTACCAAGGTTTCTATTCAATTTAACTTTTTTGTTGCTAAGTAACTTCATGGTCTTTTTTTTCTTTGGATGGTTAGCCACCCGCCTCACCTCCTAATTACTCCAAATTAGTATATGAATGCTTCGTTCAACGAGACTGTGTGCTTGCCGTTATCACTATATATTTTCAGCAATTTTTAATGACATTTTCTAATTGAAGAAACACAAAAAATCCGACCCCATTTTCAGGCCGGATTCCGTATACAATCGATTGTGTCAACAATCCTATTCCCCCACATCCCCCTGATGCGCCTCGTTCGAACGTTTGGACTTTACCAGATCAGATATCGTCACAAAGCGGAAACCGCGGGCCTTCAGCTCGGGCAAAATGATCTTGAGGGCGCGGTAGGTTTGAGTCGAACCCCGCACGTTGTCATGCATGAGGACGATGTCACCGTTATGCGCATTGTTCAACACCTTTTTGACAATAGCGTCTACGCCGGGAGAACGCCAATCATTTGTATCCTGATGCCACGACCATAACGTAACGGTATAGCCATGTTTGCGAGCAGAGGAAATGACGGTGTCGTTGATGTATCCTCCCGGCGGGCGGAACCAGGGGGAATCCTGCCCCGTCACTTCTTCGATTTTATGTTTGGTTTGCAAAATTTCGTTATCGATGGCTTGAAGAGATTGATTCCCGTTAAAGAACACATGGCTGAAAGTATGATTGGCCACTTCATGCCCTTCATCGGCTTGCCGCCTTATAATATCGACATTTTTGTCGATACGGTTGCCTACGACAAAGAAGGTCGCTTTGGCCTCATATTCCTTTAATAAGTCCAAAATCAGCGGCGTCATGTTTGCATTGGGACCGTCGTCGAATGTAAATGCGATGAGCTGCTCGTCCGTTGCCACCTCCCACATGGCTTCGCCTCGCATCTCATAATAATTTCGGTTATGGGCTTGCGGTACATATCCGCACAGTAAGACAATGCTTATCATACCGATCAACCCGTTACACCAGCTGTTCTTTTTCAATTTTCATCCCATCCCAGATCCGTATTTTCGTCGCGTTGCCGAATGTTTGGCATATTGTGTACATATTATTTTGTACTTATTCCCCCGTTCGAGTCGGGGGAGTTTTCGGGTCTCGAGGAAAAAAATGAATATGGGCAAGCGACCAACCGAGGACCTGCGAAGCTAAAGCTAACAACAAAGACAAAAAGGCGCCCCGGATTGACGCCTCTCTTTTTCTGCAATTACGCTTGTTCCACCTCAACGGCCTGCTTCGCATATCGATTCTCCGGAATCGGCAATCCAAGGTTACCGCGCAGCGTGGACGACTCGTAGTCTTCGCGGTATAATCCGCGCTGCTGCAGAATCGGCACAACAAGCTCTACGAAGTCCTCCAAGCCGCTAGGGATATGGGTATGCACGATAAAACCGTCCGCTGCCTCCTCTTCATGCCATTGCTGAATGAGATTGGCGATTCTCTCCGGCGTTCCGATGAAAGGCGTCCGCGGCGTTGCCGACTGCAGGGCTACCTGGCGGAGCGTCAGTCCCTTCTCCTTTGCCGTCTTTTTGATCTTGTCGGTGCCGCTGCGGAAGCTGTTGCTGCCGAGATCGCCAAGCTCCGGGAACGGCTCGTCGAGCGGATATTGCGAGAAGTCGTGATGCTCGAAGAACCGACCCAAGTAATTGAGCGCGTTCTCGATGGAGACGAGAGCGGCCAGCTCCTCGTACTTGCGCTCCGCCTCCTCCTCCGTCTTGCCGATAATGGGGCCGATGCCGGGGAGAATAACGATATCGTCGACCGAACGGCCTGCCGCCGCAGTCCGTTCTTTTACATCCTTATAGAAAGCCTTGGCTTCTTCGATGTTCTCATGTCCGGTAAAAACGGCATCCGCTTCCTTCGCGGCCAGATTTTTGCCGCTCTCCGACGAACCCGCCTGAAAGATGACGGGATGGCCTTGGCTGGAGCGGGAGATATTGAGCGGACCCGTCACGGAAAAGTGCTTGCCCTTGTGGTCGAGCCGATGCAGCTTCGACGGATCGAAGAAAACGCCGGATGCCTTGTCGCGCACGAAGGCGTCGTCTTCCCAAGAGTCCCACAATCCTCGTACGACTTCCAAATATTCTTCGGCAATCTCATATCGCTCGTCATGCGTGGGATGATGGTCGCGGCCGAAGTTGCCGGCCGACCCCTCGAGCGGAGAGGTTACGACATTCCAGCCTGCGCGGCCACCGCTAATGTGGTCCAGGGAGCCGAATTGGCGGGCGACGTTGAACGGTTCGCTGTACGAGCTCGATAACGTGCCAACCAACCCGATCTTGGAAGTGACCGACGCAAGAGCAGAAAGGATGGTGATAGGCTCGAAACGGTTCAGGAAATGAGGAATCGATTTTTCGTTAATGTATAAACCATCCGCGATGAAGACCAGGTCGAACTTCCCTTTTTCCGCGGTAGCGGCCTGCCTTTTGTAGAAGTCAAGGCTAACGCTTGCATCCGCGGGTACTTCGGGATGGCGCCAGCCGGATATATTCCCCCCTACACCGTGAATAATGGCGCCGAATTTGATTGGTTTGCGACTGCTCATGTCCATTCCTCCCTATCCGTGTCTGTGTATTTCGATCATGCTCGATTACATAATCAATGTTGTTGCAGCAGCGTGCTGTCTGCGAGATGAAGACGATAACTCTTAACCAGAATATCTCCGTTCATAAATTCCTTGTCGTACGCCCGTTCGAACCCCAACCGTTCGTACAAGCGGATCGCCGCGTCCATCAGATCGGAAGTATGAAGATGGAGCGTTGCGGCGCCCTGCTCCCTGGCATAGGCGGCGCTTGCGCGGATCAGCTCGGTCGCTACGCCGGCGCCCCGCGCC
>NZ_BDQX01000269.1:8786-11451 GCF_003112455.1 Paenibacillus agaridevorans | reverse complement strand
GCGACACCGCGAGCAGCCGCAGGATGGGCGACTCGATGCCCAGCTCGGGATGGCCGTATGCCTTCTCGGCAGAATCGAACAGGAACACGCTGCCTACCACTTCGCCGTCCAGCTCCGCTACCAGTCTGGCGCTTGTCGGCGCCTCCACGATGGCGTGCAATATACTCGCTTTATATTCCTCCCATTTGACCTCGGACAACTTCTCTTCGTATTCGCCATAGGCATCCAGCAGCACGTCCTCCAACGCTTGACTGTCAGCGGGCGTTACTCCCCGGATGACGATGCGCCGATGGCTGGCGGACGACCCTGAATCCCGAGCTTCGCCAATCACGCTTTCACCCATCAGACAACATCCTTTCTGTCCGCCGCCTGCTCCTTGATTCTTCTAATTTGGCCGAGATGCCTTTCCACGTGAGCTACGAACGCCGGGATAATTTCCGCGATGGCGACCTTGTCGCCCTTGGCGTTCACACCGGCTCCCGCCCACTCTTCATCCGTGAGCCGTGCAAGCAAACGGGCGTTGTACGCGACGAGCGAATGGGCTGCTGCCGCAATGTGGGCCACATCCTCCTCGTTCGACTTCTGACCCGTTACCCAAGCGTCTTGGTCGAAGGCCGGCAGCCGGACAGCAGAACCCGCCAAAATTTCCCGAATGCGAAATGATACGACGATACTATGGTCTACCAGATGCGCGAAAACCTCCGTAACGCTCCAGGAAGCAGGCGTTGCCTTCCATCTCAATTGCTCCTTCGTCTGTCCTGCTATCTCTCTCTCGATTTCCTCGTACGCGTTTACGTATGCCGCGATCGCCGTTTGCGCCTTTGTCGCCGCGTTGACCATCTCATCCGCCTCCCTATTCATTTCATTTCGTCATAAGTACGCACTAATTAATTCAATATTCCGACAATAAATCAGGCATGTTCGGCGTATGGACCGTCGACGCTCTACTGATTCGCGCTCTCCGTTAGGATAGCTCCCTAAGAGCGTCCACGGCTAATTGCTGGAGCAGCTTCGCGGCGACAGGCAGCGCTTCCTCGTTCAGGTCGAAGGCAGGATGATGCCATTGGCGGGGACCATCTACTCCTATGAACAAAAACGCTCCAGGCGTTTGCTGAAGGTAAAATGCAAAATCCTCTCCAGCTGGCGACAATGACGGTTCCACGACCGCGTTGCCCCGGGCTCTCGCCGTATTGCCTGCAAGCTTAGCCCAGCGTTCGTCGTTCACGACCGCGGGAGGACCTTCGATCCACTTCACGCGGGCGGTTGTGCCGAATGCCAACGCGAGGCCGGACACCACCGTCTCGAAGCGTTGCCGAACGGTTCCGCGAACTTGCTCGGTGAACGTGCGGATCGTGCCGTCGAAGACGGCCTTCTCGGAGATCACGTTCCAGGCGTTGCCCGCGTGCAATCTCGTGACGCTGATCACGGCACCGTCGAGCGCGCTGACGTTGCGGCTAACGATGGATTGCAGCGCCGTAATGATATGCGACGCCGTGACGATCGGGTCGATTCCCGCTTCCGGAGAAGCGGCATGCGTGCCGATACCATCGACTTCGACGACGAAACCGTCGGCTGCTGCCATGAGGGGACCTCCGCGAACGCCGATCGTCCCGACGGGCAAATCCGGCTTGTTGTGGATGCCGTAGATGACGTCCACGCCTTCAAGCACGCCGGCGGCAATGAGCTGCTGAGCTCCCTTCGCCTTCTCTTCGGCCGGCTGGAACAGAAGCCGAACGACGCCGGGAAGCTCGCGCTCTTGCTCCTTCAGTCCAAATGCGGCTCCGAGCAATGCCGCGGTATGAAAGTCGTGGCCGCAAGCATGCATCTTGCCTTCTATCTTGGAGGCATAAGGCAGCCCCGTCTCCTCTTGAATCGGCAGCGCGTCGATATCCGCCCTTAGCGCAACAACCGGAATCCGCGATGCCGATGTACCGTAACCCGGGGTGTCAGCCAGAGCGTCGCGCGCATGTTCGGTGGTATCGGTGCCAGCGTCGCCGCCAATCTCCGCAATGACGCCCGTCGGCAGTCCGTAATCGAGAATGCGAATGCCCGCTTCGGATAACCAAAGCTTGATGGCTTCCGTCGTCTCTCGCTCTTCGCCGGACAATTCCGGATGCTCGTGCAGGCTGCGCCTTATCGCGACCAGACGCTGCGCCAATTCCTCCTGTACCGCTGCCCTGCTCATACCAGCTCCTCCGCGAAAGCTTCCTTCAATAGCTCGAAGGAACGAGCCCTTTTATCATAATCCGGAATGATCGTCGTGAAGACGAAGCTGTCCACGCCATACTGCTCCGATAATTCGTTCAGCCTGGCTCGAACGCTTTCTTTCGTGCCTCGCGTAATATCCGCTTCCCGCTCCACCGCCGTATAGGTTTCGCCCGCCTGCTTGGCGAACTCCGCCGCTTGCTCGAGCGTCGTCACGTTAATCGTCTTGCCGCTGCCAAGCGTCACGCGAACGCTCTTATGCTGGCCGGCAAGCTCGCTTGCTTCCTCTTCCGTATCTGCCGCGATGACGGATAACGCCAGAATAGGCTTTGGCTCGCCGCCTTTCTCGCGGTTGAAGCGAGTCTTGTAAAGCTCGAACGCGGCGGCGGCGGTGTCCGGATCATTATTAATAAAGAGTGCGAATGCGTATGGCAACCCTTGCTCCGCCGCAAGCTCCGCG
>NZ_BDQX01000269.1:3610-8707 GCF_003112455.1 Paenibacillus agaridevorans | reverse complement strand
GGATACGCTGGTGCCGAGCATATAAACATCGGCTGGAGTCGCAGGAAGCGGGCTTGCGATCAAGCCGGGAAGCGGGTGTTCCTCGTCCGTCGGTCCCTCCAGCAGCGAACGCAGCTCTGTGAGCTTGGCGTCGAGACTATCATGTTCCGTAACGCCCCTCTGCAGCGCCTTCGTTGATCGCGGGAGTCCGCCAGGCGCCCGGCCAATGCCGAGTTCGACGCGTCCCGGCGCCAGCGTGGCGAGCAAGTTAAAGTTCTCCGCCACTTTGTAGGGGCTGTAATGCTGCAGCATGACGCCACCCGATCCGATCCGGATGCTCTCAGTTTGCGCCAGCAAATAAGAGATGAGCACTTCCGGCGAAGAGCCCGCCGTGCTCGGGGAATCATGATGCTCCGCTACCCAGAAACGTTCGTAGCCGAGCCGTTCCGCCAGACGGACCAGCTTGACGGTATTCTCCAGCGCCTCCGCTGCCGTATAACCCGGAAATACGATGCTTTGATCCAATATGCCAAACGAATAAGCCATGCCGTTGCCTCCTTCTCATGTATGTTAGATCGAATATGCGCTCTCCGGCGTAATCCGCTTCAGAAATTGTTTCGTTCTCTCTTCCTTGGGGGATCGGAACAACTGCTTGGGATCGCCCTCCTCCACGATGACGCCGCCGTCCATGAACACGACGTGATTAGCCACGTCTTGGGCGAAGGCCATCTCATGAGTGACAATGATCATGGTGATGCCCTCCTGCGCGATGTGTCGAATGACCGCCAGCACTTCGCCGACCAACTCGGGATCCAGCGCGGACGTCGGTTCATCGAACAGAATGACCTCCGGATTCAATGCCAGCGCCCGGGCAATGCCGACGCGCTGCTGCTGTCCGCCCGACAACTCGTTCGGATAAGCGTTCAGTCTTCCGCCAAGACCAACCTTCTCCAGAAGCTCGATGCCGCGTTCGCGCGCTTCCTCCTTGGGCACCTTTTGCACGATAACGAGACCTTCCATGACATTCTCAAGCGCCGTTTTATGGCGGAACAGGTTGTACTGCTGGAACACCATCGCCGATTTTTGCCGGAGCGCATGGACGTCCTTCTTGCCGTGATTCTTGTAATCGAACCGAAAGTCCCCGATCGTGATGCCCCCGGCGCTCGGCTTCTCCAGATAATTGATGCAGCGCAAAAGCGTTGTCTTCCCTGATCCGCTTGGTCCCAGAATCGCGACTACCTCGCCGCGCTTAACCGTCAAGTCGATTCCTTTCAACACCTCGTTGCGACCGAAGCTCTTGCGAATTTGCGATAGCTTAATCATGATGATACTCCTCCCCGATCGTTCAGCCTGAAGCGCTTCTCCGCGAGTGCGGTCAAACGCTCGATGATAAACGTAAGTCCCCAGAACAGCAGTGCCGCCGCCAGATACGCTTCGAAAAACTTCCAATTCGTCGTCGCCACGATCTGCGCTTTGGCGTTGATCTCCACAACGGAAACGGTAAACGCGAGCGTCGACCCGTGGAGCATTCCAATCAGCATATTGGACAGATTGGGCAGGCTGGCGGCCAGCGCTTGCGGGAGCACGATTCTTCTTAGCGCCTGCGGCGTCGTCATGCCAACGGAATAAGCGGCCTCCAACTGGCCTCGGTTCACCGCGAGCAGACCGGAGCGAACGACCTCCGACATATAGGCCCCCGCCGTGATGGAGAACGCGATATAAGCGAATCCGATCATGGGGATGGACACGGACCGGAAGCCGATGCCGAGCGATTCCGCTGCTGCGTCCACCAGGATCGGCAAGCCGAAGTAGATAAGCAGCAAATGCGTGATCATCGGCGTGCCGCGGATAAACGTCACGTAAGCGGTGCCGACCTGACTTATCACGGGTATCCGGAAGTGGCGGGACAACGCAACGGCGGTGCCGATCAGGAAGCCGCAGCTTACGGAGACGACGGTAATCGCGAGTGATGTGGGTACTGCTCCAAGCAGCGCCACAAACGCCGTCCATATAAATTCGAAATCAAGCTTCATATCGCCGCCAGCCCCTTCCTTTGCAGCCTGCGTTCAAGAAGCAAGAACAGCCTCTCCAGCACGAAGCTGATTAAGAAATAGATAATGGCAAGCGCGATATACGTCTCCAGGAAATGCCGGGACATGACTGCGAGCGTCTGCGACTTGCCCGTCAGCTCCATAATGCCGAGCGTGAAAGCAAGCGAAGTATCCTTCAGATTGGCAATGACCAGATTGGCGAATACCGGGAGGGCCGTCGCGAGCGCTTGAGGCAATACGATTCGGACAAAAGCCTGCGGACCCGACATCCCTACGGAATACGCCGCCTCCACTTGACCGCGGTCCACGGAGGCGACGGCCGCGCGGATCATCTCAGCCATGAAGGCTCCGCTATGCAGCGCGTAAGTCAAAATGACGAAGTAAAGCGCGGGCACCTTCGCGGTATCGATCGCGATCAGCTTCAACATCTCCGGCAGTCCGTAATAGAACAGAAACAGCTGAATCAGAACAGGCGTGCCGCGAAAGAACGACAGATAGATTTGCGACAGTCTCTTCAATACCGGAATGTTATATAACTGGGGAAGAGCCACGACGAAGCCGATAGCCAGCCCGAGAACAATGGAGGACGCCACGATCACTAATGTGATGTTGATCGCCGGCAGCAGTTTGACCAGATAGTCAAGCACGTAGCCGAATTCGAATGGAGCTCCCATCGCTGCAGTCCTCCTTTCTTAAGGTTCAATAAGCCGGCTTTATTGCACTTCCGAAGTCGTATAGTCCCCTCCGAGCCATTGCTCGCTCAGCTTCTTCAATGTGCCGTCGGCTTTAATCTCCTTGAGGGCCTCGTCGACGCGGTCGGCCAACTTCTGTTGCTCCGGATCGTCCTTGCGGAACATGAACAATGTGTTTGATTGGCTGAGCGGAGGACCCACCAGCTTCAGATCGCCACTCGGATCCACCAGAGGAAGAGTGAAGTCCGCGGACAAAAATGCCTCGACCCGTCCCGATACGACTTGCTGAACGGTATCGTTGGCTCCGCCGTTTTGATACACGATATCGATGGCGTTATCATTCTCCTTGTTGTATTTCTCCAGAATGATGGCTTGCGCGCTTGTCGCCGTCGTCAGTACCTTCTTGCCTTTCAAGTCGTCGATGGACTGCACGGACTCATTGCTCTTGGCCACCGCCACCTTGTTTTTCCAGTGCGAATACGGCTCTTTATTAAACAAATATTTCGCTTCGCGCTCCGGATTTTTTTCCATCTCATGAGCGACCATATCGATTTTATTCGTCTCCAGGCTCAGCAACAGGTTCGTGAACTCTAGCGTCTGAAATTCGAATTCGTAATCTTCAAGACGATTGTCGATCTCGCGGACCAGCTCCACGTCGTACCCCGTCAGCTTGCCGTTCTCGTCGATGAAGCAGACGTTCGGAAATTGCGTTCCCGTTCCAACCACGATCTTGATCGGCGCCGCTGCCGGCGCTTTGCCGCCCGCGACTTCTGTATTTGCTTCCCCGTTGCCGCCGCAGCCTGCGAGCACCCCCGTCAACGCAATCGTCATCGATAAAGCCAGCCATTTTTTCATCGGTTTTCTCATACTCGTTCCCTCGCATTCGGCATCGTATATTATTCTTATAATTCCTACCCGATAAGTTTGAATTATGGAATGACTAAACTTTAGCATCCCGGCTTGCTCAGCGTCAATGGGTTGCCTAATAGAGAAGTTCTATATAAACATTCAATAATCCAATGTACCGATGATTTTGCCGAATTGCGCTACCGCGTCGAAGAGCTCCGAATGCTCTCCGGGCAAGGAGACAACGTTCGTCTGCAGCGCGATCCCTTCTGTTTCGGGCAACTGGAGCGGATGAAGCACGCCGCCGGCAACCTCCTGCCGAACGCTTAATCCTGGCATGAAGCCGATGCCGGACTTCCGGCAGATGAGTTTCCTAGCCATCTCGGAATTGTCCGTCTGGATGCGGATGTTCGGCGGCTGCTCGAGCGACTCGAATACGCGATGGATGCGCAGCCAATCCAGCGAACCGCACTCGAAGAACACAAGCGGCTGCTGAGCCACCTCTTCCACGGTGATTCGTTCTTGAGTCAAGAAAGGATGGTCGCGGTAGACATAGAGAAGAATGGGATCTACGTAAAATTTGACGGAATGCAGACTGGGATGATGCGATTTGCGTACGAATGCGATATCCACTTCCTTGTTCAGCACTTTCGCGATCAAATCATCCGTCGTTCCCGTTACCAGTTTATAGCTGGCGGAAGGGAATTTGTCGCCGAGATACGGAAGCAAGTCGGGTATCACATAATTGGCTGCGGACACCGTGCATCCGATCCGATATTCGTTCGGCATCGTCTTTTTGTGCTGAATTTGAAGCTTGCCCATCTTGTAAACGAGAAGCAGCTGTTGCGCATACGGCAGGAACCGCTTGCCGTCCTCCGATATTTGCACCTGCTTGCCGATTCTCTCGAACAGTTTGCAATTCAGCTCCTGCTCCAGCGACTTTATGCGCGCGGTTACGGACGGCTGCGATAAGAACAGCGCTTCTGCGGCCTTGTTGAATCCGCCGAAATGAATGACGTACACGAAGGCTTCAATATTTTCGATATTCAAGATAAACACCTCGCTCCCTAATATCTAGTATTTTCATATGAATAATATGATTTAAACGTAGCAAATGGTTCATGTCCTGTCAACGAGACAACGTCAAGACATTCTCGCCGCCACAAGCATCGCCTTCCCTCCTTGTGGTTATGCTATCCGTAACGACAACGCAATCAAGGAGGATTCATTCATGCATACGGTCTGGAAAGGCGCGATCAGCTTTGGACTTGTCCACGTTCCCGTCAAAATGTTCACCGCTACCGAAGACAAGGACATTCGTTTCCGTACGATTCACAAAGCCTGCGGCACCCCCATCTCGCAAACGCGCCGATGCGCGCATTGCAACCAGGATGTCGAGCCCGAAGAGCTCTCCAAAGGCTTCGAATACGAACGGGGCAAGTTCGTTCTGTTCAGCGAAGAAGAGATCGACGCGCTTAAGCCGGATTCCGCGCGGGTTATTCAAATCCTGGATTTCGTCGATCTCTCCG
>NZ_BDQX01000269.1:0-3524 GCF_003112455.1 Paenibacillus agaridevorans | reverse complement strand
CCAAGCCGTATTATCTTGCGCCCGATATGGCGGGAGGCAGCGCCTACGGCTTGCTGCTGGAAGCCATAAAACAGACCGGTAAGATCGGCATTGCCAAAATCTCCATTCGGAGCAAAAGCAGTCTGGCCGCCATCCGAGTCGTGGACAACTGTCTTTGCCTGGAGACGATGCACTTCCCGGACGAAATAAGGCCGATCGCGAACGTCCCTAATCTGCCCGAGTCGACTTCAGTTAACGAGAAAGAGCTGCAAATCGCCAAGCTTCTTATCGAGCAACTTTCAGAACCTTTTGCGCCGGACAAATACACGGATGATTACCGCGCCGCCCTGCTGGAGGCAATCGAACACAAAATTAGCGGCGAGAGCCTGGATATCGTAGCCGCTCCTGCTGACAAAGGCAGCAATGTCGTCGATCTCATGGCTGCTTTGCAGGCAAGTCTTGATGCCGTCAAGATTCCTGCAGATTCCGGCAAGGCGACGGACAAACCCGTTAAAACAAAAAGCAAAACGAAGGCGGCGGACAAAGCTAAAAAAGGAACCGCTTCGTGACACTAAGCGACATTCCTCTCCCCAAGGTGCCCATGTCGCCTATCGTTTCACCCATCATCCCCGAAGGACCAGAATGGGTATACCAGTTGAAATGGGATGGAGTTCGTACATTGGCCAAATTGGACGGGATAGGCGGCGTCAAGCTTTTCTCGAAACGGCTCCAACTCAAAAACGAGATTTTCCCGGAAATCATCGCGTTGCTCGAGCCGCTGCGGATCGGTCCATGCCTGCTGGATGGCGAAATTGTGTATTTCGACGGAAACAGACCGAACTTTCAGCGAGGCAAGCTGATGGGACGTTCCCGGTACAATAAGGAAAATATGATCTACGTGCTCTTCGATCTTCTTCATGCGGATGGCAAGGACCTTCGGGAGCTGACGCTCAGGGAACGGTTCGCCAGACTCTCGGCCAAATTCTCAGCCCCGCAGAAGCGGCTGTTCGTTTCGGAGTTGTATACGGACGGCAATGCTTTATGGGAATGGGTTATCGAGAAGGGATGGGAAGGCGTCGTCTCGAAGCGCCTCGACAGCCTGTACGCTGTAGGCAAACATCACGAGGATTGGTTCAAGAGACGAAAAGAAATTCGGTTAGTCGCCAATGTCGTCGGATTGAAGCGCAACAACGGCGTCATCGCCAGCCTGGTACTCAGCTACGAGGGCCGCTACATCGGCCACGTGTCGGGACTTGACCAAGCATCCAAGTCGCTGCTGGCGCAGTTCGCCGAGCAGCATCCCGGCAATTGCCCGTTCGAGAAGCTGACTCCGGGCATGCGCAAATCCGACGTTCTCTGGCTCGGCGCGCCGTTCCCTTGCCGAGTTGCTGCCCTCGAGTTCACGGATAGCGGCATTTTGCGCCAGCCCATTCTGCTTGGATTCGGGCAATAAAGGTAATTTTGCTCATATGATCCTTTAGTCTTTCCTACTAAAGTCTTGTATGTTTCTCTTTTTGTAGGTATAATGATCCTGGTGTACAGACCACTCATACGAGACTGGCAAACCCGTTCGAAAGACAGGGACGCAAAGCTTCAGGCCTAAAGGTTATTATCCCATGGCGGCTGAGCCGCCGAACATGACCGGATTCATCAACGTGATTAATGACAGCTTGAGAAAACGACCGTTCCATTTCGGAACGGTCTTTTGTCGTTACCTGTTATCTGTCATCTTCACACGATTGCATTCACGATCACCATTTCAAGCTGAACCTTCAAATCTATTTCGTAAGGAGAGGTGACCCTGCTGCCATCGCTTTCTCGAATGATTCTTACAATCGGACGTTGAACAAAGGAGGAGTCCACAGATGTAATGACCGCCACCTGGCCGCTGTTGAGCAATACTTTGCTGCCGATTGGATAAATGGATATGTGGCCAACGAACAATTTAACAAGAGATAGATTAAACAATCTGTTGCCGGATCCCAGTAGATATTCAATGGCGTTACCGCGCGCGTAGGAATGCCGATGGTGTCGCTCCGATACCAGTGCATCGTAGATGTCCGCGATCGCCACGATCTCGGCAAACTCATGGATATCGGGGTATTTGCTCCGGTAAGGATACCCTGATCCGTCGTAACGTTCGTGATGCTGCAAGGCGCAAATAGCCGCCGTATCTGGAATATCGGTCCGGTTGATGAGCATTCGATAACCTTCGATGGTATGGTTTTCGATTCTTTTTCTCTCTATAACCGTAAGTTTGCCCCTTTTGGTCAATAGCCCTTTGGGAAGACTGACCATTCCGATATCGTACAGCAATGCGGCGGCGGTCAGTTCGTATAATCTCTTTTCGCTGTATTTATTTGCGAATCCGATAATAGCAGACAACGTCGCTACGTTTAGTGCATGTTCTAGCAGTGAGGGATCTTTCCGGTGCATTAACGCCAGGCTGTCCTTAACGAACTCAACTTTGGCCAACTCACCAATGATGCTTTGATAGATGCGAAAAAATCGATCGCCAAGCACGGGCACGGACACCCTCCTGCGTAATGTCGAATTGGTTTTCAACTCCGACATCGACTCCTCCACGAAAGCCTTGGAGTCGAGCCGACTTTGTTCGTGCATATGCTGATCGTATGGAATTAGAGCCGAGTTCAGGAGGTTCGATTTTTCAATCTCGACTTGTGCAGAGACATCTTCCTCGACGTAAACTTCCTTGATTTTCATGTGGAGCAGCCGTTCGATATATTTCTCTGTTAACCGGGTGCCTGCGCCTAACATAATAATGCCGTTTTGATTTAATACCGGAACGGCAAGCGTTTGTCCCGGTTGAAGTGCGTAAGCAGTAGTTGATTTCATTCCTATCCCGCCTTTTCAAATCGTTGTTCTGTATTGCTATGTCGTTGTAATGGAGCTTGGCGACATATCCAGGAAAAGTTCGACGAAGTAGCTGTCGAATTGCCTTCCACGTTGTCTCCATAGCTCGTCTCGAGCTTGGGCGTCCGTCTTCACGCGGTTATAAGAACGTTGCCTGGTCATCGCGTCATAGGAGTCAAGTACCGCGCACATTCGCGCCCATTTTGGAATTGCCGTGCCATATAAACCATCCGGATAACCGGTTCCATCCCAACGTTCGTGATGAGACCGAACAATGGTAAGTAAATCAGGAGCACGACTACCTAATACACTTGTCAACAACTCGGCGCCTAATACGGGATGCTCTCGAATGAGCGCCATCTCGTCCGCTTCGAGAGGTAGCTTCTTCGCAAGCAGTTCGTGCGGGAGAAGCACTTTTCCGATATCGTGTAAGCAACACGCCATCGTGAAATGATTTTCCTCTTCTTTGGACATCCCCAGCGCTTTGGCCATTTCCCTGGCATGCATTCCTACGCGCATGCCATGTGCGAACGTAACGGCGTCCTGACGCATGGCCAAGGCAAACAGCTCGGTTGGTATTGGATCCGCCAAAATATGATCACATCCTGTTCCTGTGTACATAGCGGCATGATCGCTTGAACATAGAAGGTCGAACAATAATGATTGTTCGA
>NZ_BDQX01000268.1 GCF_003112455.1 Paenibacillus agaridevorans | reverse complement strand
CCGGTACAGCACGGGATCTCTCATGTTCATATTCGGCGATGACATGTCGATTCGTGCACGCAGCCCCTTGGAAGCCGTTTTGTATCGGCCTTCCTTCATTTCTTGGAACAACGCAACGTTTTCTTCGAT
>NZ_BDQX01000267.1 GCF_003112455.1 Paenibacillus agaridevorans | reverse complement strand
TGCTTGTTAAGGAGCAGCTTATTGTCAAAATCGATCGTGTCGGCAGTCAAGTGCTTGAATGCATCCCCGGCAGCCGATCGACCATTACGTTTGGCATTACATCGTCTATTGAACGGGATTTTGGCTTGT
>NZ_BDQX01000266.1 GCF_003112455.1 Paenibacillus agaridevorans | reverse complement strand
AATTATCATACACGTTTGGCCAGGTGCGAGCCTGTTTGGTGAATTGTGTATGAATTATCATACAGGTTTGGCCAGGTGCCGGCCTATTTGATGAATTGTGTATGAATTATCATACACGTTTGGCCAGGTGCGAGCCTGTTTGGTGGATTGTGTAT
>NZ_BDQX01000265.1 GCF_003112455.1 Paenibacillus agaridevorans | reverse complement strand
GCAGGCTTTGATCCGGGGATTTCCGAATGGGGAAACCCAGCTGGAGTAATGTCCAGTTACTCTTAACTGAATACATAGGTTAAGAAGAGGCATACCGGGGGAACTGAAACATCTAAGTACCCCGAGGAAGAGAAAACAAAAGTGA
>NZ_BDQX01000264.1 GCF_003112455.1 Paenibacillus agaridevorans | reverse complement strand
ACTTAGGATCTAGCGGGCGACCGTGGGGGTTCAAGTCCCTCTACGCGCACCATACCATGAAAAAACCCTTCTGATACGAAGGGTTTTTTGCTGTTCTAGCCGATCCGGCAAGATTATGCTTTCTTTTTGCTACATAACGATTAGAAGCAAGTGAAGGACTGAATAGATCTCAGATCGAAGCCGGTGTACATCCAGAAAAATCCTGTCCAGCGGAATCCCGCAATCGAGGTTGGTCCGACAAAGACGGGGAAAAACCAGAATTGATTGCCGTTATGCAGCCAAATATACGTATTGCGGAACATGCAGCGACGAATGGCGCCAGGATCTACGGCAAGCGGCGACGCAGAAGCTTGCTGCGGTACGAAAGACGGCGGAGGAGAGGACGGCGCGGCATGGGGACCGCCAGGTGTTGGACCTGGTCCTGGCCCAGGGCCCGGACCAGGTCCGAATGGAGGGCCGGGCGGTGGACCGAAGGGAGGAAAAAACGACATATGCGTTCACTCCTGTTTCTTTAGTTTTCGAAGCGGGTACTTTAATTGGGCAAGGGCTCTAGCTTATGTAATGTATTCAAGTCGAGTTTAGGATGTTAATCATTTACAGGCTATAATTTGAATGATAGCAATGATGTATTTTGTAAATAATATGAAACATGAGCAAGACTTGTACGTAGTATTCGGCTAGAGCCATTTCAAAAACAAACGGAGGTGAATCCCTCGTACTTGAGGGAACTAATTGGACTTATCCATCTTGATTAATTTGCTGTTGGTAGCGCTGCTTATCGTAATGACTGCTTTCTTCGTCGGATCGGAATTCGCGGTAGTGAAGGTCAGAATGTCCCGGATTGATCAATTGATTGCGGAAGGCAACAAGAAAGCAATGGCGGCCAAACGGCTAGTAACGGATCTGGATTATTATTTGTCGGCGTGTCAGCTGGGTATTACGGTCACTGCACTCGGACTTGGTGCGCTCGGCGAGCCGACAATCGAAAAAATTCTGCATCCGATCTTCCACGATTGGGGCGTATCCGACGCTTGGGCCACCCCGATTTCCTACACGCTTGCATTGTCGCTGATGACATTTTTGCACGTCGTATTCGGAGAGCTGGCTCCTAAAACAATGGCGATCCAATTCGCGGAGCGTATGACGCTTCTTCTGGCAGGCCCGCTTGTTCTGTTCGGCAAGATTTTGTTCCCGCTCATCTGGCTCCTTAACGGCTCGGCTCGAGTATTCTTGAGAATGTTTGGCGTTCAGCCGGCGGGTCACGAACAAGCCCATTCGGAGGAAGAACTTAAGATTATTATGGCTCAAAGCTTCAAAAGCGGCGAAATCAACCAGACGGAACTTTCTTATATGCAAAATATTTTTGCATTCGACGAACGCGTAGCGAAGGACGTTATGGTCCCGCGTATGCAGGCTATGTCGGTTGACGCGCGTATGACGCGTGAAGAAGTGCTTGCGATTATTGACGAGAACAACTACACACGCTACCCTGTGACTCAGGAAGGCGATAAGGATAAAGTAATCGGATTCCTCAATGCGAAGGAATTGGTAACCGATATCGCGCTGGGACGTTCTACTCCAATCCAGTCGATGATTCATGAGATCGGAACTGTGCACGAGACTGCCCCACTGCAGGATGTCCTCCTTAAGATGCAGAAGAAAGGCGTGCATATCGCTCTCGTTATCGATGAGTACGGCGGCACGGCCGGCATCATTACGATGGAAGATATTCTCGAAGAGATTGTGGGCGAGATTCGGGACGAGTTCGATAACGACGAACAGCCCGACATCGTTAGAAAGTCAGAGAACGAGTATGTGCTGAACGGCTTGGTACTGCTTGAGGACATCGAGACTCAATTCGGCGTCAAATTCGAAGAGGATTTCGGCGTTGATACGATCGGAGGTTGGCTGCAGGTTCAGCAGTTCTCACTTGAAGAAGAACCTGTTCCGATTACACACGGTCGACATGTCTTTACCGTTCTGGAGATGGACAACCACCAGATTCTGAAGGTGTCTATGTCCCTTTATGCAGCCGAGGAACCGGAAGAGAACGAAGAAGACGAAGATTAACAAATCTCAGCGAGGACGAGGGCGTAGTTGCTGCCCTCGTCTTTTTTACGATATTAAAGAATTAAGGCGATGAAGCGCAATCAGGACTTGCCAACAGCGCGGGGAACGTGATATGCTCAATATCTAAGCATCACCTATGCGCGTATGGCGGAATTGGCAGACGCACTAGACTTAGGATCTAGCGGGCGACCGTGGGGGTTC
>NZ_BDQX01000263.1 GCF_003112455.1 Paenibacillus agaridevorans | reverse complement strand
ACCTCAGAGCCTCTAATTGCAGCATTTTCGCGATATTGAAAATCTAACGGACTCAGATGACGCTATTTGCTGCATTTCCGCCCATTCGATGCGGTTTTGAAGGAAGTAAGGTCGTCTGTGTCCGTTACAATTTGAACAGGCCCCATTTTTGCGAAATAGCGACTG
>NZ_BDQX01000262.1 GCF_003112455.1 Paenibacillus agaridevorans | reverse complement strand
CTCGTCGTCCTTGGAATGTAAAACGCCTTATAAATTCAACATCCACTTATTGGGTGAGAAGGGGGCGATTATGGACAATAAATTGTATAGTCATTTGCTCCCCGGCCAAACGGATTATGCGGTTATTCCTACGATTCTGCCAGATAGCGGAGATGTGTCGCATCATCCTTTCCGAATGGAAGTGGATGAATTTGTGCAGGCGATTTTGTACGGTAAAGCCACTCGTTGCGATTTCTTTGATGGCTAT
This sequence comes from Paenibacillus agaridevorans, assembly GCF_003112455.1. GTDB lineage: Bacteria > Bacillota > Bacilli > Paenibacillales > Paenibacillaceae > Pristimantibacillus > Pristimantibacillus agaridevorans. The sequence continues at coordinate 2,223 of NZ_BDQX01000262.1, read as the reverse complement.
AAAACAATGGATGTCTGTTTCGCAATCGACGAATCGATCGCTAGCGGTCGAGGGATTATGATCTCCTGATATGGAAGCTGTTGAGAGACGTCAAATAGAGTCAAAGATTAACATCATTAAGATAACCATTAACGGAGGTAGTTTGAACATGAAACCAAAAGTAGCAGAGACAGCAGGAAAGCTTGGAGTTGCTGCGGCTGAGCAGGCTGCGGCGATCATTAACGATTGTATTGCACGGCGCGGATTGGCGAGAATCGTGTTGTCGACCGGAGCATCGCAATTTATGTTCTTAGAAGCGCTTGCATTGTGCAAAGTCGATTGGAGCAAAGTCGAGATGTTTCACCTCGATGAGTACGTGGGACTGCCGGTGACGCATCCGGCCAGCTTCCGTAAATATTTGCAGGAGCGATTTCTGTCCTATGCTGCCCGCGCCAAAGCCTATCTCGTTAATGGGGAGGCGGAGGATATTGACGCGCATATCGCGGAGCTGACTCGGGAGATTCGCCGTGCGCCGATCGACTTGTCGTTGATCGGAATAGGGGAGAATGCTCATATCGCTTTCAATGATCCGCCTGCCGATTTTGACACGATGGCTGCGTATAAAGTCGTTGAATTGGATGAAGCGTGCAAAAGCCAGCAGGTGCGCGAGGGCTGGTTTGCTTCAATTGACGAGGTGCCAAAGAAGGCAATTACGATGACGGTGCGGCAAATTCTCGACAGTGAAACGATTATTTCCTGCGTACCTTATCAAGTAAAAGCGAACGCGATCATGCTGGCCCTGAGAGAGGAGATAACCGAGCAGGTACCGGCATCCATTTTGAAGACCCATAAGGATTGGCGTCTATTTCTGGATCAGGAATCGGCCTCGGAGCTGAGTGCATGAAAAAGTTTGCAATCGTCGGCGCAGGCGGCAGAGCGATGCAAATGTTCGCCGTTCCGCTGACCGCCGAGCTAAAGACGGATGTGGAGCTTGTCGGCGTGTATGATGTTAATCCGGTCCGTGCCCAATTGTTAAGCTCCGCCGCCAACGGCATAGCCGTGTTTGACGATTTCGACCAAATGATTCGGGAGGCCAATCCGGATGCGGTTATTGTGACGACTCCGGACAGCTTGCATGATTATTACATTATCCGCTCTCTCGAAGCGGGGTGCGATGTCATTTCCGAGAAACCGATGACTACGACGGCGGATAAATGCAGGGCGATATTGGAGGCGGAACGAAGGACGGGCAAGAATGTAACGGTGACCTTCAATTGCCGCTTTATGCCTTATGTGGTTAGAGTAAAAGAACTGCTGAAAGAAGGGGCGATAGGCCAAATTCACAGCGTTGTCCTCGAGTGGTCGCTGGACAAAAACCATGGAGCGGACTACTTTCGGCGTTGGCATCGGCAAATGGACAACAGCGGCGGATTATTGATTCATAAATCGACGCATCATTTCGATATGATCAACTGGTGGCTGGAGGACGAGCCGGAGAGTGTGTTCGCAAATGCCGATTTGCTGTTCTATGGGCCGACGAGAGCCGAGCGAGGCGAGAGATGCTGGACATGCAGCCATCAATCGACTTGCGAATTTCATTATGATATTTCGGAAAGCGACTTTACAAGATCGATGTATCAGCAAGCAGAGCAGGCGGACGGGTATTATCGGGACCAGTGTGTATTCGGGGATGATATTGACATTTACGATACGATGTCGGTCAACGTCAAATATTCCAAAGGGACATTGTTGACTTATTCGCTGCAAGCGTATAGCCCTTACGAGGGCTGGAAGGCGACATTCGTCGGTACGAAAGGCCGGCTCGAAGCAGAGGATTATCAAAGCGGCTTCGAAAAGGGAGAGAGGAACGAAATACGCCTTTATAACAGCGCGGGGGAACGGATGACCTTGCACAGTCGGAAAGCAACGGGCGTCCATGGCGGCGGAGACCCTATTTTGCGCAAAATGATATTTACCGACGATGTGGCGGATCCGCTTGGGCAGCGGGCAGGTTCCAGAGCAGGCGCGATGTCGCTGATTATAGGCGCGGCCGCCAACCTGTCTATTGAAGAAAAACGGTTGGTTGCGATTAGAGAGTTGCTGTTAGAGGACTCCTATGGGGGAATGTCTGCAGCTTTTGAATCAAACTAGGGGGCTCTTCGACGCTTACTTGGATATGATCGATCATAAATAGAGGGCGGCAAATTCCTTGTCTTCACTCCAAATAACAGCGGGGCCGGCCCA
>NZ_BDQX01000261.1 GCF_003112455.1 Paenibacillus agaridevorans | reverse complement strand
ACTTCTGTCAGATCGAGCGGCCTAATGTTGAATGAACTATCGTCTCCCGTTAGAATGAAGAACTGGAAATCATATTTATTTATGACATTTCATCTACCATTTCATCTACCGACTTAGAAATACCTTAAT
>NZ_BDQX01000260.1 GCF_003112455.1 Paenibacillus agaridevorans | reverse complement strand
GCTCACAGATGACGCATTTCAAGAACTTCTATGAAAGCTTGCAGTGGTGGAAGCTAACGCCTGCTTTCCGGGATACGACCTATGCCGATTTTACGGGGAAAGATATATCCTATCTGTTGCATGATAGCAATAAAACGTATATCGCTTATTTCGCCGAGTCTAATACAGTAACGGGTACCCTTAAACAGATGGCGAGTACGGTGTACAAAGCGGAGTGGTATAACACAAGAACGGGCGAGTACACGTTAATATCGGAGCAGGTGACACCGGTTAACGGACAATGGGCGATCCCGGCAAAGCCCGACAGATTGGACTGGGTGCTCTTGGTCACATCAGACCAATCTGCGCTTGCGCCGAAGTTAGTTGTATCCAGTGCGAATCAATCCACAACGATTAATGTGCAGCATGGTACGCTGCAGATGTCGGCTGCCGTTAATGTGGAGCATACAGCCGCATCGGTGGATTGGGAAGTGAGTAATGTGGATGGCTCTTCCACGGATGCAGCGACGATTGATCAAAATGGCTTATTGACTGCCTTGAAAAACGGAGTTGTACGAGTGACGGCGACACAGAACGCTGACGGCCAACTGTCGGCTTCTAAAACGGTTATTATTACCCGGCAAGATAAGGCAGCCCCTCCAGCCAAAGCGCAAAGTCTGACCATTATCGATGGCGGAAACGAATTCCTTGGCAATCAACAGATGCTGCCGGTATTTGCTCCAAACAACACCT
>NZ_BDQX01000259.1 GCF_003112455.1 Paenibacillus agaridevorans | reverse complement strand
CTTAACGGTCGTGTTCGGTATGGGAACGCGTGGTTCCCCTCCGCCATCGCCACCAAACGGATAGCTTTGCGAAAGATCATTGATCTTTCAAAACTGACAACGAGCGAGCAACAATCCTGCCTGAGAGTTACTGCTATGGAAGCGATGCTTCCTATCC
>NZ_BDQX01000258.1 GCF_003112455.1 Paenibacillus agaridevorans | reverse complement strand
AAGATAGCTCCGTCGCACTTGCTTGCTACGATCTGAGCATCCGTAACGGCTAGCAACGGCGGGGTGTCGATCAGGATGACGTCGTATTGCGACTTGAGATGTTCAATAATCGCAGACATCCGGTTAGAG
>NZ_BDQX01000257.1 GCF_003112455.1 Paenibacillus agaridevorans | reverse complement strand
CAAATCCGCTATATTGCGTCGCTGAAGGCAGAGGTGAGCAAATGTAGAGGAGAAATCCACTATAATGCCTCGATGCAGGCAGAGGTGAGCAAATGTAGCGGAGAAATCCACTATATTGCGTCGCTGAAGGCAGAGGTGAG
>NZ_BDQX01000256.1 GCF_003112455.1 Paenibacillus agaridevorans | reverse complement strand
CCAGCCGATAAAAGCAATGATCCTTTCCTTTAAGCAACTGCTTAATATTAGATTTGAGCGAAGTGGCATTTTCTGAATTTGTGCCTACAATGAAAGTAACCGAAAACTTCAAATAATCTTTAATGGCTTTATAAATTGTCCGCAGTGTACCCTCAAGCGATTCATACACATTTGTTTTAACAAGATCCCGGTATTGAAATAACAGCACCGTTTCTTTTCCGTTATAGGACAAATGAAAAATCCCTTGCTCCTTCTCTTTCGCAACAACTTCCTCGATTACATTCTGCATGGAGAAAGATAGCAGTTTCTTAGACGAGTACCGCTTCTCTGCAACCTGTTGGCGATTGATAACACAGAGAACGGGGATATACACATAGGTTTTAAAATCCAGTCCTATCTGATCCGTCTGATCCGCCCATGCCGCTTCATCTAATAAAGGATTATCTTCGAGCGATGTGATCAGCTCCTTGCTGACCTCCTGCTTTTTTAGGGTTTTCTCCTCATCCAGGCTATGCTTCATTCGCTCTAGCAGCTTTATTAATGAAACGGGATCAAGTGATTCCTTCAAAATATAATCCACCACATTAAGCCTGATCGCCTGCATAGCAAAAGAAAACTCATCATGACAAGACAAAATAATCGACCGAAGATTTTTTTTCCGCAACGTTAGCGCATTAATCAGCTCCAAGCCATTCATGACAGGCATTCCGATATCCGTAAGCAAAATATCAGGCAGATTTGTGACCGCGTAATCATACGCCTTTTGCCCATTGGAAAACCCGCCGATTACCTCCATATTAAGCGCTTGCCATGGTATCGCTTGCTGCAAATACTCAATTACCGGATAATCATCGTCAACCAGCATGACTCTATACATAACGTGCCTCCCCCGCTGTCATTGGAATAAGCAGCGTTATTTGCGTGCCTTGATTAGGAGCGCTATCGATCAACACCCTAACAGTCGGACCATATATAAGCTTTAAACGCTCATAAACATTTTTGACCCCAATTCCACAAAGGCCGCCTTTTCTTTCCTCGGTATACAGCGCATCTTCCTCCATATGAAGATGTTTGAGCAATTGCTTCCGCCTATCTTCTGTCATACCCTTTCCATTGTCCGCCACAGTTACGCGCAGGCACTGGTGATCCACACGGGATGTGATCGTAATCGTACCTCCGCCTTCATTTAAACCATGAATATAGGCATTTTCAATGAGCGGCTGAATAAACAAACGAGGCACCTCAACCATTCTGGCTTTCTCTGTCATATCAACCTCGTATAAAATCGGATGCTGCTGACGCATATTCATCAGCTTGATATAATGAGATACGATTTCAATCTCTTGATATAACGGAATAAATTCATTATTTCGGTTAATCGTCATCCGCAGCAAATGAGACATGGCTTGGATCAACGACGCATTTTCCTGATCGTTTTTCATTAAAATTTTAAGCCGAATCGAATTTAAAATATTAAATAAAAAATGCGGGTGAATTTGCGCCTGCAGCATCTCCAGTTCCAGCTTGCGCTTCTTTGTCTGATCGAGCACCGCTTGTTTAATCATCCCTTCAATCCGATCCAGCATCTTGTCAAATGATCGGCCTACCTTTCCGATCTCATTATTCCCTTTAATTTTAGCGCGAATCGTTAAATTCCCAGCTTCAATCTCCCCTGCAACTCTTCCAAGTCGAGCCAGAGGTTTGGTCAACTGCCGCACAAAAATAATCAATATAAATAGAAACAGCGAAAAGAACGAAACCTGTATTAACAAATTCGTTCGCCAAATAAAATTAATTTTTTGGGTAGCATCCTTATAACGAGTTACATGAACGAGCGACCAGTCCGAATAAGTCAACTTATGGCTTGCCAGTAAATATTGCTCCCC
>NZ_BDQX01000255.1 GCF_003112455.1 Paenibacillus agaridevorans | reverse complement strand
AAAGCTCACTAGGCAGCTCGCAGACGCCGACCGTTCAAGGACTGGCGGCATAATAAGCTGCGGGTATGGCATTTCAACCGGTAAAGACGGCCAATCGGGCTCCCCCAAAGCGCACAAAGAAGCTTCCACCCAAAATCGGATGGAAGCTTCTTTTTTATTCTACTAACTATCAAGGCAGAACCACTCGCGGGGCCCAATCATTCCGCTTTCTTCTCGAAAGCGTAATTGCCGCTAAACAGATTATCGTCGTGAAAGGCGATAATAAGCATATCGTAATGCTCTTGGGTGAGCACATCCCGCAAACTGAACTCCGTATAATACCGATTGTCCAGAACGGTCAGCTTGTTGAAGTGTTGGGCCAAGTATGGCGTAAGCGGGTTCATAAACGAATCCTTCAGCAGCAGGACATTCAAATCATTATTCGCTTGCGAATTCTCATATACGATTTTCTGGCGGTCGCCCCCGAAGATCGCCCCGTAAGTATAGGTGCTTCGACCCCGCTTGAATCCGTAAAACTCGTCAAACGATTGGATCGTCTGTGAACCGTCCTTGTTAATAACCTCGAAATGCGAGAAGGAGAAGGGGATTCGAGGCTCGTAAATGATCGTTCGGTCGGCTTTCTTCGGATTGATCATTTCGTTGATCTGGATGTTATAGCTGCCCTCGAACGCGCCGTCCGTTAATTGAGAGATGTGGATATCGTCCAACGCCATAGGCTCATCCGAGAAGATAGGCGACCTGTCCGAGATTTGTTCAATCATTTCCTGATAAGCGGTGAAGGCGCCTCTTACATTCCAATGGTGGTCGGTTTCCAAGTACATCTCTTCCAACTCCGCCTTCTTAAACGTATCGAACTTGTTCCCGATATCAACGACATTGACCGAAGAATCCAGCTTGGATAAAAAATACTGCTTTGAAATGCTGTAAGCATCGGTTTTCAAATATGCGGGATACAGATGCATTAATGCTTTCGTTCTCGACGGATTGAAGACGAAATACGTTTCGGTTCCTTTCTCTTCAGCAAATTTCACCGCTTCGTTCAATTTTGCGGTCGCGGAGTCAATCTGTTTGGTAAAGACGTTTTTGCTGGGAACAGGAAATATCCACTTCTTGTTGATCAGCACAAGCTTCGACACAATACGCGAATCCGTTACAATCGTCCCATTCTCCGAATTCGGCGAAGGGGCAGGACGGAGCAAATTTTCGAACAGCATCGCGTTGAACACTTTGGAGTTTTGCTGCCGTTGATACATCTTCACCATCTCGTCGCGAAGCACAATCTGGTCGTTCGCATATTGATTCATATCCTCGAAGAAGCTTCGCGAGAAGAGCAAAGAGGCTCTGAACGCCGGCAACTTACTTAACGTTCTCTTCTCGCTAGCCGAGAAGCTGTTGTCCGGCATGACCACGCTGGCTATAGAAAATCCGAATATTATGGTAAGGAAGGCTCCGATATAGACTTTTGCTAACTTTCTGTTCAAGTTGATACTCCCTAATAACTTTGATTTTGTTGGACATCACGCTAAAATCTGAAATACAAAAACGGATTGTACGTCGAATTAACCAGATACAATATCACTTGCGCAAATAAGAAAAAGCAGAAAATCAATGAAACAACTTCGCGTACAATGCCCATCGAAGGATGAAGCTTCCGCTTCTGCAACAGCGGATATACCGGCATGGCTACAATAACCGCAATGGCGAAATAGAACCAGTTCAAAGACAGCAGCGACAATGCCTGGGCATCCAAAATCTCTTTACCGCGAGAAGAAAACATTGCGGCCAGGTAATCTGTTGCGTAGCTGAAATTGTCGGCTCGGAAGAACACCCAGCCAATCATCACAAGCAGCAGCACCAGCACATGATTGAACGGATAGAGCTTGGACAGCCACTTCTCCAGATAGAATTTCTCCAAAGCGATGAGCGCTCCGTAATAGATGCCCCAAGCCATGAAAGTCCAGCTGGCTCCATGCCAGAACCCTGTCAAAGCCCACACGATCAGTAGATTGCGGCACAGCTTCCACTTCGACACTCTGCTTCCACCCAGCGGGATGTAGACGTAGTCCCTGAACCAACTGCCGAGAGAGATATGCCAACGCCGCCAGAACTCCGAGATGCTCTTGGCGATATAGGGATAGTTGAAATTCTCTTTGAACTCGAATCCAAACATTTTGCCCAGACCGATCGCCATATCGCTGTAGCCCGAGAAATCAAAATAAATCTGCAGCGTATACGCTATAATGCCAATCCACGCACTGCCTGTGGAAAGGTCGGATGTCGATGTCATAAATATCGTGTCCGCTACGGCGCCGAGCGGGTTGGCCAGCAGAATTTTTTTGGACAAACCCAGAATAAACCGTTGGATGCCTTGGGCGAATTGAGTGGAGGAGAAGACGCGGCGGCTCAACTGCTTGGCGACATCGTTGTAACGGATTATCGGACCTGCTACTAGCTGCGGGAAAAAGGTAATATATAACGATAATTTGAACAAATTCCGCTGGGCTTGCTCTTGTCTGCGATAAATATCAATGAGATAGCTCAGCGCATGAAACGTATAAAAGGAAATACCGATCGGCAGCGGGATCGTTTGTAGATGAAAATTCGTATGCAAGGCGGCATTGACCGCATCAACGACGAAGTTGGCATATTTGAAAAAACCCAAAAGCCCGATATTGACCGCAATGGCGGTAGCCAGTATATAAACCCTCTTCTTATCGCTGTTCTCCGACCGATCTATCCAAATGCCATAGCCGTAGTTGATAAGAATGGAGACGATCATGAGAAATACATACCGAGGCTCTCCCCAGGCGTAGAAGATCAAGCTGAAAATCAATAGAATGATATTTTTATATTTGAACGGAAAAGCGAAGTACAAGACCAGGATAAGCGGCAGAAAATAAAACAAAAAGATGACGGAACTGAAAACCAAGATGTACTTCCCCCTAGGTTGAATAAATCATGAATTGTTTTTAGATGTCACTGCCTTCGCATCCGTTTTCTTCTTATCAAAACTACCAAGACAAGCAACAGAAGGGCAACAGCAATGATAACTATGGTCGCCGGAAGGGTATTCCCCATCTGTTGTTTAGGTTGCTCCGCCTCCATTATCGGATCCGGTTTTATAGACTTAATGCCTGAATCCTTCATCGCCGCTTCCCTTGCATGGTCCCAAGGTCCCGTTCGCCCACACAAATTCATGCGAAGCTTTCCTTCCTGAACGCTTCCAAATACCAAATATACAGTATCTTTAATAAAAGGATCCCATCCGTTATCATAAATCTCAAACTGTTGGGTATTTACGCCTTTCCAAGCCTCGTCAATCCGGAACACGGTAAGTCCGTCTTTTTTTATCTCGACCGCTTTTCCTTTAAAAACGACGGTACTATGGTCCATCTCCTCCTTAACCGGACGCGGAGGTGCACAGGACAAGGCTTCGGCTTGCGGTGCCGTCCAAAAAATCAATGCAACTAAAGTGAGTAAGATTGCTGTAAAATATTTTTTCATATGCTCTCCCCCGTTCTTTTTGCTAAACCTCCTGACGGTCCCAAGTGTAAGAAGGTTGCGGCGAAAAAGTCTGTTTTTTTCTGCTCTAAGGCTCGGCATAAACAAATAAACCGAGCTTTGCACGGATGATATCCGTGCAAAACTCGGTTTTTATTGGGGTCATAACAGCGCTATACTTCTACGACCGCCTTGATTACCTTCGACGCCGGATCCAGCCAATCGCCAAACGCTTCGATCATACCTTCCAACGACGAACGATGCGTAATAAAGCGGCCCATGTCCAGATAACCTTGCCCGACAACGTCGAGCACATGCTGAAAGTCGGCCGCCGTCGCGTTGCGGCTGCCCATCAGCGTCAGCTCCCGCTTGTGGAATTCGGGATCCGAGAAGGCGATCTCGCCTTTTACAAGACCGACGAAGACCAGCTTGCCGCCATAGGAGACCAGCTCGAACGCCTTCTCCATAGACTTGGCGTTGCCCGTTGCGTCGAATACAATGGCGGGATATTCGCCGTCCGTAAG
>NZ_BDQX01000254.1 GCF_003112455.1 Paenibacillus agaridevorans | reverse complement strand
CGGTCGCGCCGGGGGCCAATATCTTGATGTGGTTCAACTCCGGAAGCGCGAACGGTCTCAACTTTGCCTTGAATCCGGCGGGATTGTCCATACGCTACGACGCAAACGGCGGAACGGGCGCGCCTGCGC
>NZ_BDQX01000253.1 GCF_003112455.1 Paenibacillus agaridevorans | reverse complement strand
CCGAGTAAAAGTGCCAATATAATTCTCTTTTCCCGGCTCACATTCTGAGCAGGCTTTATCAAACTGGCGAAGCAGCCATTTCCGGCTAAGCAAATACGAAAGACCTCGAAATGCCCCCTTGTCTCTCCA
>NZ_BDQX01000252.1 GCF_003112455.1 Paenibacillus agaridevorans | reverse complement strand
AAAAGCCGCTATACCGTGAGCAACGACAAATTTATAGCGGCGGTGACGACAGCGCGCAATGCGGGCCTGACAAGTCCGCGAATCGTGTTTAAGGTACCGGACCACGAACGGGCCGGTATTGCGGCGATCAGCCTGATCGCGCTGGAGATGGCGAGCAAGCAAGGCGGAGACGTGACGTTCGGAGTAGAGCATAAGGGGGCCACTTACGAGGTACCGCTCAAGCTGCTGAACTTCGCCAAGCTGTCTTCTTCCGTAGGAGGCAATGGTGTATCCAGCCAGTTGCTCATCACGATTGATCAGGGCGCTAATAACCAAACAGCTGCTTTGTCCAAAGCGCTGAACTCGTCCAAAGCCCAAATCATTGAAGGTCCCGTTTATTATGAGACATTTGTAGTCAATGGTTCTACAAAGGTTGCGTTGACGGATTTCAGCGGTTATGTAGGAAGATCGCTAAAAACGACGGCCAACATCATTGAAAGCCAGTCTGCTGCCGTCTGGCTGGACCCGGTAACGGGTACGCTCTCCTACGTTCCGACGATATTCAAGGAGGAGAGCGGCGGAACGAGAGCCATATTCAAACGCAAGGGCAACAGCTCTTACTCGCTCGTTAAGAATACGTCGAGCTTCAGTGATCTGAGCACGCATTGGGCGAAGGATACCGTGCAAATGATGGCTCGCAAATTTATTGTCGAAGGACATTCGACAACGAAATATGAGCCGGAAAAATCGATCACGCGCGGCGAATTTGCCACTTATATCGCCAAAGGCCTGGGATTGACGGGGGATAGAACGGCAGCGGCCAAGTTCTCGGACGTGAACAAAGACACGGTGATGGGAGCGTATATCGGAGCTGCATCCGCAGCCGGCATCGTCAACGGAGTCAGCGCCTCGTCGTTTAAACCGAACTCTCCTATAACTCGCCAGGACATGGCGACGATGATGATGCGCGCGGCGAAAGTGGCGGAATTGAACGTAACGCTGCCGGGCAGTGTAGATTCGTATCTGCAGCCTTTCGGGGATCGGGGCAGCATCAGCTCTTACGCCAAGACGAATATGGCGCAAGCGATCTATCTCGGCATCATTAACGGCAAGTCGAGCACAAGGCTAAGTCCAACGACGAACGCTACCCGTGCCGAAGGCGCGGTCATGATTCAGCGTCTCCTTGAGAAAGCCGACTTCCTCACACCGTAATTCAACCAGTAGGGCGGCAAGAACGGAATCCATCGATTCCGTTCTTGCCGTTTTTAAGTTAGGGCGTTCACATTTTTACCCATGCTGCATATAATGTGTTGTTAAATCACATTTGATATGTGATAATGAACATACAATGATCTATTTACGGAAATACTGAGAAGCGGAACGAACAATGAAGCCGTCCGTATTCATCATATTGGAACAAGGGGAGGGAGAGACGATGATTCAGTCTGGTACTGTTACATCGGAAATGCTGGCATTCATCAAGAATCAAGTCCTTACCGTCACAGACATTACTCGGTCAACAAAGCTGACTGAAATACTGGATTTGTATGCCGCGAAACTACCTAGCGAGGATGTTTTTGTGGTCCAGAACAGCAGAAATAAAGACGCGCAGGCGGTCATTGCTGATCTCGAATACTTTCAGGAACTGTTAATGTACAAAGAAGCTGTCGAGCAATCCATTGATGAAGTTATGCATCAACTCGTCCTGGAACGGAAAGACAAACCGGCTGAAATTGACTTGGCACACGTCATTGCCGATCAGGATCTGGATATGGAACGTATCATGAAACTCGTTGATAACGGCGATTTTGAATAATGACACGCGAGGAAATCGAACAGCGATTGAATGCGCTGCTATCCCCCTATAACGTCGTTATAAAATTTGGCCAGGACGCCGTTGAAGACTTAGCGAGTTACAAGAAAGAGCAACGAGAGGAAATCATTGCGCTAATCATCAAACGTGGAATAACAGGCCCGCTTATCAAGCCGGATGGCTTAGGTGACCCCTTGCATGGAGAGCTCCATGGGTTCACCAAAATCAAGCCTAAAAAACTCGGGTTACGTATTGTTTATCGCCCCTTGCAAAACGGCATGATACGAGTAGAAGTGATTGCCATCGGACCCCGGGATAAAAAGAAAGTTTACGCGCTGGCCGCCGGCCGCATCATGGAATTCAAAAAGGAAATGGATCGCGATAGGTGAGCAATCTGATTTTGAAACGCATTGCAGTTGGTTGGCGATAGTACGAAAGGGACCGTCAGGGTGGTTTGTCTCTGACGGTTTTTCTTAATGGCGATTAACAATATTTTTCGATACATGGAGGATGATAAGAGTCTTTTATGCAAATGGGCGTAACTTTTCTATTAAACTTGTAGTCTATTATAAGTAGACAACAGAGGATGGGAGAGTTGCAAAATATAATGGGCAAGTTGAAGCAAGGCAAACACGGTCGGATGAAGAGAAGAGGGCATTTAGGGACTAAAGTGATTATCGTGGCGATGAGCGGCATCCTCATTGCAGGACCGGTCGCGTCTATAGCGCCGGAGGGACTGGGGCAATGGCTGGCTCCTCAAGTGAGCGCAGCGACGGCATCTCAACTCAAGCTGAAGTCGCAATCGATCTTAACATCGGGCGCCAAGCGTCTGGATTATAGTTTTACTACTACAAGAAGCAATAAGAGCGTTAAGACTGACGTGCATGTGATCGAAGTCGATCTGACGAATCCATATGTGTCGCTGGATACGATCAGCGGGAAGTCGGGAAGCGTCGGACAGCGGAACAACATTCTTAATATGACCAAAGAAAGCGGAGCCATCGGCGGTATTAACGGCGATGTTTTCATCATGTCCAATAGCGAAGGCGCGCCCCTCGGGGCACAGGTGCAAAATGGCGTGTTGACGTCGACTCCTTCCAGATTGAGCGGCATGTACGCCTTCTCCCTTACGAAGGATCGTCAGCCCGTCATCGATTCGTATTCCTTTACAGGGACGGTTACGGCATCTAACGGGAATACGTTTAATCTGGAGGGAATCAACAAGTCCGCTTATTTTGGCGAGATGGACGGGATTACATACAGCCATTCCAACATGATTTATATCTATACTAGCGCATGGGGCGGCGCGGAGCGTCCGATGAATTCCGCGACCAAACCGACGGAAGCGCTGGTCATTGACGGAATCGTTACGGAAATTTCCGTTGAGACGGCCATAAAGACCGCCATTCCGGAGAATGGCTATATTCTTCGCGCCGGTCAAGGCGATGCCGCCAAATTCATAAGAGAGAATCTCAAGGTAGGCGAAGCCGTAACGGCGGATTACGCCCTGAGGTCGAAAACGAAAGGCGTCAATGTTGATCCGGCGTCATTCTCCATGCTGATCGGCGGACATACTCTGCTGGTAGACAATGGAGCCGCTTCGGCGTTCTCGCGCGACATTGCAGGCGTCAGTGGCAATTCTTATACATCGAGATCCGGCATCGGCTACTCCAAGGACGGCACGAAGGTTTATTTGATTACGGCGGAGAAGTCGGGAAGCAACACGGGACTCAGTCTGAAGGAGCTTCAGCAAGTGATGGTACAGCTCGGCGTGTACAAAGGGCTGAATCTCGATGGCGGCGGCTCCACGACGATGACGGAGCGTCCGCTGGGCAGCACTTCCGTACAGCTCGCCCACTCTACCCAGGAGAGCTCGCAGCGTGCGGTTTCCAATGGGATCGGCGTCTTTACGAACGCGCCGCAAGGCAGTCTTAAGGGCATGATGGTCAGGGGCTCTAACGTGATGCTGCTTGGCCAAAACGTGACGTATGGGGTAAGCGCCTACGATACGTATTACAACCCGATGAGCGTTGATGCATCCGCGCAAACCTGGACTTCGTCCGCTGCCGTAGGTACGTTTAGCGGCAATGTGTTTACCGCGACGAAGATCGGCAAGACGCAGCTCACGGTCAAGTCAGGCGATGTGACGGCCAACTATGATGTAGAGGTTATCGGGCAGGAGCAGATCGCTTCGATGAAGATCAACGCTTCCGCAGGCATGTTGTCGCCAGGCTCGACGCTTCAGGTGCCGATCACGGTCAAGCTGAAGAATGGCAGCACCTATAATCTGACAGGAGACTCGTTCGTTTGGGAATTCGTCGGCTTCGATGGCGAATACAAAAATGGAGCGATCTCGGTCGGTGAATTAAAGAAGGATGCGACGACAGGTTATGCGATTGCCCGTTACGACGGATATGGCACGACGGTTCCTTTCGTAAAAGGCGAGCAAGCGTCGGTTATTGAAGACTTCGAGACGGCCCGCTATGCCATTACTTCTCAGGTTACGCCGCCTGAAACAACGAAGGGTACGGTTAAGATCGTGACCGATCTGCCTGAGCAGAAGAGCGGCAAAGCGCTGCAAATCGGGTATGATTTTACGCAAGGAACTGGTACAAGGGCCTCCTATGCGGTGCTTGGCAGCGGACTGACATTATCCGGTACGCCGTCCTCATTGACGATGGACGTCTATAGCGATACGAGCAATAACTGGGTGCGCGCCGAAATCGTAGACGCGGCGGGCAAGACGCATCTGCTCGACGTTGCGAAGGAATTGAACTGGACAGGCTGGAGAAACGTGAAGGTCGATCTTTCCGGAGTGGCGTTCCCGGCCAAGCTGAAGCGGGTCTACGTCGTGACGCTGGGACAAGCCGATGTCGAGAAGCTTCCCGTAGGCGCTATTGCCATCGATAACTTGACGCTTCGTACGGCGACCGCCGTGAAGGAACCGGCTCGCGCTTCGATCGTGATGACGGCCGGCAGCACGAAGGCGACTGTCAATGGCAAGGCTTTGACGCTGGAGGCGGCGCCTCTGATTCAGCAGGGCTCCACCTACGTGCCGCTGAGGTTCGTGACCGAAGCCATGGGGGCAGAGGTCCTGTATGACGACAAGACAAGAAGAGTGACCGTCCTGAGGGGATCGCAAATGCTGGAGATGACGATCGGCAAGAAGGACTACACCCTTAACGGCGTACGTTATACCTCTGATGTAGCGCCATTTACGAAGAACGGCAGAACGCTGATTCCGATCCGATTATTCTCGGAGAAGCTCGGTTTCAAGGTGAAATATGAGGATAAATTAAGACAGATTACGATAGATTAGGCTGGACGCCATAGGGCTAAAGTGTGGTATGATGTAATGGAATATCCAATAAAACCGTGTTCCCGGTCAGGATCTTCGGAACAACCTCTATAGGAATAAGGGAGTGCCAGGCTGCCGTGGATCACCTGACCGTTGACATTAATAGAGTTATTGCAAATGCCATCAAGGTGATGGAAGACAGCAAGTACCAAATATATGAAATCTGCGAATCGGCCCGTTCCGAGCTCGAAGCGCTGGAGCAGGAGCTGGAGCAAGTGCTCCAGGAGACGATTCGCACCATCGATAAGGTTGACAAGCTTGAGCAGGAATACCGGCTGGCCCGGATCAGGCTCACGGAGGTCAGCCGCGATTTCGTGCGATATAAGGAAGAGGATATTAAATCCGCTTACGAGAAGGCCACTCAGATCCAGCTGGATCTGATGGTCTATCGCGAGAAGGAGAACTATCTGAAGTCCCGCCGCGACGATTTGCAGAAGCGGGTTCGCAATGTGGAGAAGTCGGTGGAACGAGCGGAAATGATCGCTTCACAGATGAATGTCGTGTTGGAGTATTTGACCGGCGACCTAAATCAGGTGACGAGAATCATGGAGTCCGCCAAGACAAGACAATTGCTGGGACTCAAGATTATTCTGGCACAGGAGGAAGAACGCAAGCGAATCGCGAGAGAAATTCATGACGGCCCTGCGCAGTCGCTCGCGAATATCGTTTTGCGCACCGAGATTGCGGAACGTATGCTGATCAAGGGTCAATTCGAGCTGGTACAGAACGAACTGGTCGATCTGAAGGGACAAGTCCGCTCCGGTCTGGAGGAAATTCGCAAGATCATCTTTAATCTTCGGCCGATGGCGCTCGACGATCTTGGACTGATCCCGACGCTCAGGAAGTTCACCCAGGACTTCGAGGAGAAGGCCAGGGTCCATACCAAGTTCGAGCTTTCCGGCAAGGAAATCAGACTTCCATCAGCTATGGAGGCAGCCATTTACCGCATGGTCCAGGAGGCTTTTTCGAACGTGCTCAAGCATGCAGGCGCTTCACACGTTTCCCTCGAAATAAGCTTTCATCCCCAGATTATTACGCTTACCATACAGGACAACGGAGTAGGTTTCCGAGTTGAAAGCATCAACCAGCCGCCCAAGCGCAATGCGCACTTTGGCCTAATAGGCATGAGGGAGCGGGTGGAGTTGATCGAAGGAAGGATTGATATAGACTCAAATCCGGGACAAGGCACGAAGATTGTAATAGATATTCCTACGACTTCCGAACATAGAAAGGAGATTGAGACTAATGAATCAGACCACGTCTAGCGGCCACAAGATCAAAATATTGTTGGCTGACGATCATCAGCTGTTCCGCGAAGGATTGAAACGCATTCTCAATATGGAAAACGATATCGAGGTTATCGGCGAATGCGGAGACGGTATTCAGGTTATGGAGTTCTGCAACCATACCATACCGGAGATCGTTCTCATGGACATTAATATGCCCATCGAGACGGGTGTTGTAACCACCGAACGGCTTAAGTCGATGTTTCCGGATGTAAAGGTCATTATTTTATCCATTCATGACGACGAAAGCTACGTGTTCGAAACCCTTCGCAAGGGCGCGACGGGTTACTTGCTCAAGGACATGGAGGCGGAGTCGCTTATTAATGCGATTCGTTCCGTACAACAGGGCTATTCTTATATCCATCCCAAAGTCACGGGCAAGCTCATTAACCAGCTGCGCCGGATGACCTACCTGGACGAGATGGGCGTTGCAACGGGCGCTGCGGCCGCGAAGGAAGCAGGCGTTAAGTATCACGCGTCGGAAGAGAGTCCGCTTACTCGCCGCGAGGCGGAAGTACTTCGTCTGATGGCGGAAGGCAAGAGCAACAAGATGATCGGGGAGTTCCTCTTCATCAGCGAAAAGACCGTTAAGAATCACGTCAGCAGCATCCTTCAGAAGATGGAAGTCGACGACCGTACGCAAGCGGTTATCAACTCCATCAAGTTCGGATGGGTGACGTTGTAGAGTTAGATGGATCGTGAGAAGAGCTTGGAAGCTGCGAGGGTGCAGATTTCGGGGCTCTTTTTTGCATTCTGTTCGGTATTAAGGGATCCGTCCCTGAATCGCGGGGAGCGCTATTACTGCCGCGGGTTATCTCCGCTAGGCTGTCACTTACTTTTATTGACATTGGCGAGCAGAGAAGGTGGCGATCTGGCCGATTTTTATCGCAAGATGACCTCCGGCCAGCAAACTTTATTTATTTTCCGCACTTATTATAGCCATGTTATAGAGTCGGTAGAGGAGCTTTACTGGTGGAGTGCCTTTTTTCTGGCTCAGGGGACAAGATGGGCTGCGCTTAACGAGAAGATGTGCGAGCTTGGAGATCTCGAATTCGTTGCATTGTTGCAAGACATTGAAAGCATGCTCCGTACCCGCAATCATCCGATTCTTCTGGCTGATTTTGCTTGTGTATGTCGTGAAGATTTAGATTTGGACACCGAACTTCGTGGTTTTTTTCAGTCGGCATATAAGCAGCTAACCCAAGTCACCGTTGGAACAATTAAAATCTTGGCTGCATCCATACGTAATTCACCAGATTCCTTTGCGGAGTGGAAATAGATCGTAGATAGCCGCAAGTTCAGGACAGCCTGCCCCTTAGTTTGCTTATGTCTATTGCTTTATTTTCTCTGAACAATAAGGTGGTCATTTGAGTGAACAACAAGTATCTAAATCCTCCCGGGAAATTATATACCTGCAATCCAAGCGGGTTGCATAAGGTGAATTTCGAGGCTGATCGATTGCTTATTACGCGGGCTGGCAATGAAATTAGAGATACAGAGACCATTCGGGATCTCTCTCCCTCGCCTGATTTATTTCGTACGGCGCTGCAAGAATGGAAAAATAAGCTGGACGAAGAGGAATGGTGGCCCCTATATGAAAAAAGGTTCTTGAAAGAACTTGAATGGGAAACCAGAGTAAAGGCTTTGCGAGAAGTGTATAAGCGGTTAATTGCCGGCAAGAATGTGGTCCTTATTTGTTTTTGTCCAGATCATCGGTATTGTCATCGGAAGCTGGTAGGGGAGTTTTTCAACAAGTATGGTGTCGAAGTTCAAGAATTAAATCCAATTAAAGTTGAACAAATTAAATTGTTTTAGAAGCTGCTATGAACGTGGGAGCAAGCCTCATTTAGATTGCTCGTATCGGGATAGATCCGGCAAAGATGAATGGAAAGAAAAGCAGCACGGCCCAGGGAGGCCGTGCTGCTTTCATTCCGGAATTATTTGGAGTTGCGTTGACGATGTCTGAGTGTCAGCAAGCCGGAAACAAGGACGAAGCTTCCCAGCAAATAGTAGGGCATACGACTTGTATCGCCAGTCTTGGGCAGCGTATCTATCGGAGGCAGCTTCTCATCTATCGCTTGATCAACCTTCTCGTCAGGCCCTCCTCTAGGAATCTCCTCCTCTTCGACGATAAAGATCGTCTCGGTTGGCTCTGGCGATTCTGGCGGAGTCTCCGACGGTGTTGATGGTGATACTGATGGAGTCACAGCTGGTGTTTGTGCTGGAGTGACAACAGGTGTCTGGACCGGAGTCTCGACAGGTGTCTGGACCGGAGTCTCGACAGGTGTCTGGACCG
>NZ_BDQX01000251.1:18033-18983 GCF_003112455.1 Paenibacillus agaridevorans | reverse complement strand
GGGGAGCCGGTCCAGCCTCACGGCTTGGCCGGCTTTTTTGGAATGGCGGCAGCATGCAGGTAGCGGGCTAAATGAATGGAGCGAGTTGGCAGACGGTAGGGATGTAGCAGACATGTGTGGGCTAACGGACATGCGAGACGTTATTCGAGCGAAAACGGGTATGGAGCGATTCTAAGGGACATAGAAGACGCTATATGGCTCCGAACGTGCCCGTTGGCTGTTGTTGAGCGGTTATAGCGTCGCTGGTGTCCGATAAAATTCGGAAATGCACCGAAATGGGCAAATAGCGTCGTTGCTGTCTGTTAGGATTGGAGTAACCGTGGGTTGTATGTGAGAGCTTAACGGTTGGTGAAGGAGCGCAACGAGGAACACTGACAAAATGGGCAAAAAGCGTCGCAGATGTTCGTAAAAAGTTGAGTAACTAGGCAAATGGGGGCGGGACAATGACGGTAACCGAATTTGGGACTAACCCGCCAAACCCACCGGCCCCACCGGGCATACCGAACCTGTCGAACCCACCGGCCCCGCCGGACATACCGAGCCTGTCGAATCCGCCGGCCCCGCCGGACCTACTGAACCCACCAAACCCACCAAACCCACCAAACCCACCAAACCCACCAAACCCACCGGTCCTACCGGACCTGTCGAACCCGCTACAAGCGCGGCTTATTCCGATCTGCCACGGGGTGATTTTGGCTGGAGGGCGAAGCTCGCGCATGGGGCGGGACAAGGCATTGCTGCCCGTGGGAGGACGACCGCTGCTGGCGCGACTTATCGGCGAGCTGCGAGAGGCGGTGACGGGCGAGATCGTTGTGGCGGTTAGCTCGCCGGAGCGGGAAGCCGCCTATCGGAGCTTGCTCGGCCCGTTGCCCGGCGGAGTCGTATTCGTCCTCGACGGGCAGCAGGACGCGGGGCCGGTTGCAGGTCTCGCGGCGGGACTGGCTGCGCTG
>NZ_BDQX01000251.1:0-17862 GCF_003112455.1 Paenibacillus agaridevorans | reverse complement strand
GGGCGAGCCGCTGCACGCGCTGTACCACACGGGGCTTGCGCGGCTCGCGGAGCGGGCGTTAGCCGACGGCGATTACCGTCTGATGTCTTTGCTGCGCCGCGCCGGAGCCGTCGAGCTGACACTGACCGAGCAGGAGAAGGCGGCATACGGACTCTATAATCTGAATACGCCAGAGCAATACGAGACGTATTTGGCGAACAAGCCTCATAAGATAGAAGAATGAGTGAGTACACTAAATAAGATAAGCGGGACGACGATGGCCGCAACAGACAGCAAGAGCAGCTGGAGCAATCGGCAGAGGATGACGGAAGGCAGGGACATCGGAGATGACTGACATCAATCAGACGTATGAAATAAGGGACGCAGCCGAGCGGGATTTGGATCGCATCGTGGAGATATACAATTCTACTATTGCGGGTCGGGTCGTGACCGCGGATCTCGAGCCGGTATCAGTAGAGAGCAAACGGGCCTGGTTCAATGCCCATTCGCCGGAGGAAAGACCCATCTGGGTTGTTCGCAGGCGGGAAGACGGCGAAATCGCGGCTTGGCTGAGCTTCCAATCGTTCTATGGCAGAGCCGCTTACCAGGCGACGGCGGAGATCAGCATCTATATTGCGGAGGAATATCGTTCGCAGGGACTGGGCTCCTACCTGATCGAAAAGGCGATAGAGGCATGTCCGCGGCTGGGTCTGACGACGCTTGTCGGCTTCATCTTCGGTCATAATAGGCCGAGTCTGGCATTGCTCGAGAAGTTTGGATTCCAGCGTTGGGGCTTGCTGCCGAGAGTGGCTGTGTTGGACGGCGTGGAGCGGGATTTGGTCATTGCGGGTCTTCGAGTAACGTAACTTCACGCAATACTCAGCTCCCTTCCAGCAAGGGGCGGTTAGGGGGTGACGGTGGTCAAGCTGTTTCGGAACGCCTACAGTAAGAACATCTTTTTTAACGGCTTCTTGTTGATTTGCGCATTGGTCTATACCGCTATTATGTTATACTTGCTATTCTATCGGAATCGCTATTTCTACACCGGTTATGCGTACAATTTGGTGCCGTTCGATACGATAGAGCGATATATCGTGCACCGGGACCACTTCAACTTCGACACCTGGTTCAAAAATTTATTCGGAAACGTCGTCCTCTTCATCCCCATCGGTATGTTCCTGCCGTTGTTTAACAAGCGGTTCAGGTCCGGCTTCCGGATGGTGGCGGCTTGCGTGACGATAATTACGTGCGTGGAGCTGGCGCAGATGTTGCTTCGCGTCGGCAGCTTCGATATTGACGACATACTGCTGAACACGGCGGGCGCCTGGATCGGTCTGATGCTGGCGCGGCCGTTCATGACAGAAGGGAGATTGAACAAGTGAGCAAGTTCTGGAGTCCGCTTGCAGCTTCGCTCGTGCCATACGTGCCCGGTGAGCAGCCCAAGGACAAGACCTATGTAAAGCTGAATACCAACGAAAATCCGTACCCGCCTTCCCCTGCCGCGCTGAAAGCGATGGAAGACGCGGTTAATGACGACCTGCGTTTATACCCCGATCCTACTTGCGACGAGCTCGTTCGGGCAGCAGCGAATTATTGCGGCTTGTCGCCGGAGCAGACCTTCGTCGGCAATGGCTCGGACGAAGTGCTGGCGTTTGCCTTCGCGGCGTTCTTCGATCCCGCGAAGCCTCTGCTGTTCCCGGATATTACATACAGCTTTTACAAGGTGTATGCCAAGCTGTACGGACTCTCGCCCAAGCTGATTCCATTGGACGAGGAGTTCAACATCCCCATGGAGCAGTTCCAGGGCGAACACGGCGGCATCATCATGCCGAATCCCAACGCGCCGACGGCGCAGCTCATTCCGCTGTCCGAGATTCGCTCCCTGCTGGAGCGCAATCCGGACAACGTCGTCATCATCGACGAAGCATATATCGACTTCGGCGGACAATCAGCGGTAACCCTGGTGCCGCAATTCCCGAATCTGCTCGTCGTGCAGACGTTGTCGAAGTCTCGTTCGCTAGCGGGACTTCGCGTCGGCTTTGCATTTGGCTCGGAGGAGTTGATCGACGGTCTTAATCGGATTAAAAACTCGTTCAACTCCTACACAATGGATCGAGTCGCTCTTCGCGGCGCGGTAGCCTCGCTTGCGGACGAAGCTTACTTCCGCGAAACGACGGATAAGGTGATTGCGACCCGTGAGCGCGTAGCTCGGCAAGTGAAGGAGCTTGGTTTCCGTTCGACGGACTCCAAGGCGAACTTCCTGTTCATCGAGCATCCTGCTATTCCGGCAAGCGAGCTGTTCGCGGAACTTCGGGAGCGGGGCGTGCTGGTGCGCTACTTCAATTCCCCGCGCATCGACAACTACTTGCGGGTCAGCATCGGCACCGACGAGGAGATGAATACGTTCGTCGGGGCTCTGAGGGAGATCGTGGAGTAGCGGAAAAACGGTCCGCGGCGATGGCGCGCGTTAAACTGCGCTGCTTGAGCTGCGTTGCAGCGGGGCTTGTTGAATTGAAGTCCGAGAAAATCGGGCTACAGAGGCAGTCGGCCGCGCGGCTAAAGTAGATGACCCAACGAGGAAGAACTTAAGCCATAACGCAAAGGCGGTGCCAGGATTTCTCCCAGGCACCGCCTTTGCTATTGTCAATTCGTCCAAGTCCCGTCAGACTTGACCAATGTCTGCGAGTACTGCCGTGTCGCGGCGCCAGCGTCTAGCCCGCAACGGTCCGCTTCCCGGCAGGAACGGGAGCCTTCGCTCCGCTCCGCTGAAGCTTCTGTGCCGCAGGCACTTTGCCGAATAAAATCCAGGCGAAAGGCACGAAGCGGGAGATTAGCGACACGGTCAGCCAAGATGCGGCCAACATAATGGCCCAGCTTGCCAGATAGTAGAGATGAAGGGCGCTGGCCGAGGTTGGAGCGGGCAATAGTCTCTCGAACCAGGCTTGGTAAAGCAGATGCACCAGATAAATGCCGAATGACAGCTGCCCGAGCCGATAGAGCATGGCAGATAGTCCTGCAGGCAGATGGCGATAGATAAAAAATGCCGAATGCAAGAGGACGAGCGCAGCCAGGACGGATTGCGCATTCCACAAGATTTCATAGAGCTCGGCGGGATAGTTCGTGCCGTACAGCCTCGCGTTGTACCAAACGGTCACGTGCGCGGCGGATGCCCCAATCCAGGCGCCCCAGACCATAAGCCACAAAACAGCGCGGCCCACATTCAAGTTGTCGCGAGTCATGGCCAGCCAGCCTTTGATCTTCGGATAGTAGATGCCAAGCGTCGCACCCAGGAAGAAAAGCGAGAAGTAGGTCGGAGCCCAGCTTCCCTTGTTGGGCAATTGCCAGTAATGGAGATTCAACAGCACGAATGTCCACTGAAGAACGAAGCCAAGCGGCACGAACCAGAGCGCAAGGTTCTTCCATCGCTTCGCGGCCCACAACACAATCGGGAACAGCAAATAGAACTGGATGCTGATGAAGACGAAATACAGATGAGCGTACACCTCGCCCATTAACAGCTTGCTCAAAAATTCGCCAATCGACTCCAGACTCCAGATCGGAACGCCGGTTAAGTCTTTTACATAAGCGAAGTAGATCGCCGAGAAGACGACATAGGGAATGAGAATGTACAATAGCCGCTTCTTGTAGAAGCCTGCAATAAGCTTGCCGTTCAAAGGTCTGGAGTAATAGCTGTAAAATAGGACAAAGCTGCTGAGCAAAATGAAGGTCGGGGTGCCGAAGCGCATGACGGTATTAATGAAATTGTAGAAATAGTAATACGCGGATTCCTTCATGGTGATGGTGGCGGTTGCGCTGGCATGCACGGTCAGCACGCCGAGGATGGCAAGCGCGCGCACGAGTTGCAGCTCCGGGATATGCGTCCGTTCCGGTTGTGCGGGTTGGGTCATGTTCCTGGGTCCTCCATTTATAATTAATTTTTTATTTCTGCATGATACATATACAATTCATGTTAACACTATAATCAACGCCAATTCAAGGCAGTTCGTTGCGGTTTACAATATCAATAAATGGAACATTAAAATATTTTAATTTAACTTTTGTTATTCATTTACAAGATATTCACAATAGGTCATGAATCGTCATGTAAATACAAAGTATGACAAAATAACGAGGGCCATCCCAAATCGTCGATCATGACGCGGGATAGCCCTGACTACTTCTATGGCGGTATAGCTCGTTCAAGAAGGCCGATCCCGCAGCGGCAACCGGATCGACACGACGGTGCCCAGCCCCTCCTTGCTCCAAAGCCTAAGCTCGTAGCCGGCATCGTACATGAGGCGGAGTCTTCGGTGCGTGTTAATCAGTCCGATATGGCGAGAGGGCTCCCCTTCGTCGGACAAGGCCTGGCGGAGATAGGCAAGACGTTCTTCCGGAATGCCGATGCCGTTGTCGACAACCCTCAGGCGAAGCTCCTCGCCGGCGCGCGTAATCCGAATCCGGATCAGCCCGCGGCCGTTCTTCTCCTTGATGCCGTGGTACAGGCTGTTCTCCACCAGCGGCTGCAACAGCAGCTTCAGCGTGTAGTAGGGCAGCACATCTTCCCCGTATTGAAATTCGACATCGAACTGCTCTTTGTAGCGCTGTTTTTGAATGTGGATGTAGCTGGACGTGTTCGCAATCTCTTCCTCCCACGTCACCTCATTGGCCGGATTGCTGAACGAATAAGACAACATGTCGGAAAGGTGCTCGATCATGGTGCTTGCCTTGTTCGGTTTGCCTGTCAGCCCGACGGTCTCCCAATAGATCGAATTCAGCGTATTGTACAGAAAATGCGGGTTGATTTGCGATTGCAGCGCCAGCAGTTCCATAAATTGAAGCTTGTACTTCTTCTCCGACAGCTGCGTCTGGACGTACCGGTGCTCGATGAAGTGCTGCACCATGTTCTGCATGATATACGTGTATTCGTCCTTTACCCGCTTGGGCGACTGAAGCTGCGACTTATTGTTCTCCGCGGATCGGATCAGCGACGTAATGGCGAGCAGCTGCCGGTAATTGCGGCGGGTCAGGTACAAGGTAAGCAGCAGGCCGAGCGCGAAGGAAACGCAGGCGAACAAAACGGTGTAGTTCAGAATGCGGGAGGGCGTCTCGTACAGCGAAGCATGCGGAATGACCGAGACGTACTTCCAGCCGTAACGCCCCGATTCGATCTTCGTGACGCCGGCTTCGCCGCCGGGCAACTCCATGTCGAAGGATGCTTCATCGCGCGAGGCGATGGCCGCGAGTTCGGCTTCGCCGATGTCGTATTGCGGACGGTTCGCGAACAATACGCGGTTTCCTTCGTCCAGCACGAGAAAGAGCTGGCCTTCGTAGTTCGTTATATCCCGCAGCAGCCGTTCGATATATGCGGTACGGATGTTGAGGAAGATGCCGATCTTCTCTTCGGCAAGCACATGGTAGATGGTGACGACGTCGGTCGTCTGCTGCAAATCGTAGGCGGCTACCTTGCGTCGCTCCGTCCATTCGGCAGGCGGTCCCTTATAGTCCATGAAGTTGATGAACCAGCTTGTGTCCCGGAAGTGATCCAGCGAGGATATGCCGTCCGCGGACGAAACAAAGCGCCGGTATGGATTGTCGCTATAGAAGTAAAAGGAGTCGATATAAGGTTTGGAGCTCGTCATCGCATTAATAAAGCTGAAGGCGAGCTGGTACGACTTGGAGCTCTCGTAAGAGAACTCGGGCTGCTGCAGAATGGCCGACAGCTCGTTGAAAACCCGGGAGTTCTGGAAGAGAGCCAGCTTCAGCGTATCGATCTCGCGCAGAATAAGCTCCAGCTGATTCTGCGATTGCGTCAGTAGAAAGTGGCTGTTCCGGTTAATGTCCTTCTTCATATCATGCTGGGTCGTAAAAAACGAAAGCGAGCCCAGAATGAGCAGCGGGAAAAGGAGCGGAATGAGGAACGTCGCCAGATGTTTGGCAAAATACCGTCGTTTCATGGCATCGCATGCAGCCCGTTCCTGTATTCGCTGGGCGTCTTGCCGTAGAACGATTTGAAGGTCCGCGTGAAGTTTTTGGCGTTGGCGTAGCCGACCATCTCGCTAATTTCGTACGTCTTGTAGCGCATATCGCGAAGCAGCTTAAGGGCGACCTCCATCTTTACCCGAATCAGATAGTCGGAGAAATTTTGGCCGGTCTTCTGCTTGAACAGGAAGCTGAGATAATTCGCGTTCAGATGGACCTGCTGGGCGGCATGATCCAGCGTGGCGTCCCTGTATTCGCTGCGGACATACGCTTTGATGCGCGCGATCAGCAGCCCTTCTTCGCTTGCGCCTTCGTCATCGCGAGCCGGGCGCTCCCTGCGTTGCTCCTCCAGCTCTACCCGCAGTTGACCGAACACGTCGAGAAGCATCTGATACTTCGCCGGTTTGACGATATAATTTTTGACCCTGTATTTGAGCGCCTTCTGCGCATACTCGAACTCTCTGTAGCTGCTCAGGAAGATGACCTGGGCGTCGTGCTTGCGCTCGTAGACCGCCTCCGCCAGCTCGATGCCGGACATGACGGGCATCTTGATGTCGGTCAGGATGACGTCGATGGGAGGATCGTTCTTAAGTAGAAACTCGAGCGCTTCCTTGCCGTTGCCGGCTTGTCCGGCGATTCGGAATCCCACTTCGTTCCATGGGAAATAATTAGACAGCGCTTCTCTGGCGTCAGCCTCGTCGTCGACCAGTAGCAGATTAAACATAAGCTCACCTCTTGCGTTCTGAAGTCGTTGGAGCCTTGGGTTCTTTCTCTCTCCATTGTATATGATTTAGAATGAAAGTGCTTTCGAAAGCGCATTCTCGGGAAAAATGACACCTTATCCAAGATGATGATACTAAGATGCCATTCTGCTGAAAAAGTGATACTGAAATCCAAGATTGGATGCCTTAAAGACGTTGCCCGATAGGTTTATACTTCGGGTAAGCGATTTCAAATACACACTAGAAGGGGAGAATACACGATGAACAAAAGAAACAAATGGAAATCCGGCATACTCGCCGCTACGGCCATGGTCGTTTTGCTGGCAGGCTGCTCGTCAGGAACGAACGGCAACGGCAACAATAGCGGAAATGGAGACGGCGGCGACAAAGCCGTGACGCTGCGATTTAGCTGGTGGGGCGGCCAGGAGCGCCACGAGGCTACGCTTGCCGCGATCGAAGCCTACAAGGCCATCGCGCCAAACGTCACGATCGAAGCGGAGTATCAAGGCTTCGACGGCTACGAGCAGAAAGTGAAGACGCAACTCGCTGGCGGCACTTCGGCCGACATCATGCAGCTGGACGTGCCTTGGATGAACGAGCTCTCTCGCAGTGACAGCTTCTTGGAGCTGAAGGATTTGCCTGGCCTGCCGCTCGATGGCTTCGATTCCGCGTTCCTCGACAACTTCGGCACCTATAACGACAAGCTGGTGGCGCTGCCGACGGGCGTCAATGCATACGCCTTGGTCATCAACAAGACGGCGGCCGACAGCTTGGGCGTCCCGACCGACATCCGGTGGGATTGGGAGCGCCTCTACGAAGAAGGCAAGAAGCTTCATGAGAAGGACAGCTCCAAGTTCTTGCTGCTGGCGGATCATGGTCATCTTATGGGTGACTTCACCAACATGCTCAAGCAGAGAATAGGCGATCAATGGATCAAAGACGATTATACGCTGGGCTTCGCCAAAGAAGATGCCGTTGCCGTACTTACTTGGATGGACAAGGCGATAAAAGCGGGTGTCTACCAGCCGCTGGGCGAGGCGGATTTGTTCTACGGGAAGACGGAGCAAAACCCGAAGTGGATCAACGGCGATATCGTGATGATCTCCTCGATGAGCAGCACGCTTCTGTCGCTGCGCAATGTCCTGTCCGAGGGGACGGAAGTGACGACGTCGCTGCCGGCTACGGCTCTCGACGCTAAAGCTTCGTCGGTCGTGGTTCGCCCTTCCCAACTGATCGCGATCAGCAAGAAGAGCAAGCATCCCGAAGAGGCAACCGCCTTCCTGAACTGGTTCATGAATGATCCGGAAGCCGCAGCAATCCTGGGCGACGTTCGTTCGGTCCCGTCATCGTCGAAGGCGCAGCAAGCGGCGGTAGAAGCAGGCAAGATCGATCCCGCCATCACGAAGGCGGTGGAGGAAGGCCTCGCGAACGCGGGCATCGTCGAAAATTCCATCTCGACCAATTCCGAGATTTCCGCTATCCTGCAGGACACGATCGAGAAGGTCGCATACGGACGGAATACGCCGGAGCAAGGCGCGGACGAGCTGATCGAAGGTCTGGAGAAGAAGCTGAGCGAGCTGCAAGGAAGAAAGTAGAAGGAAAGGAGCCGATGATACCGTGTCCCTGAAGAAAAGAAACTACCAATATGTCGGCTTGCTTTACGTGCTCCCTTGGGTCGTCGGCCTGCTCGTCTTTCAGTTCTATCCGTTTCTCTCTTCGTTCTATTATTCGTTTACCGATTTCAATATGGTCAGCGCTCCGACGTTCGTGGGATTAGACAACTATAAGAAGATATTGACGGACGATCCCGGATTTCTCCAGGCCCTAAAGGTGACGACGATCTACGTGCTGATGGCGGTACCGGTCAAGCTTGCGTTCGCCTTGTTCATCGCCCTGATCCTAAGCGCCAAGCTGCGCGGCATCAACTTCTTCCGGACGATGTATTACTTGCCGTCCATCCTTGGGGGTTCCGTGGCAATATCCGTCCTCTGGAGATTCCTGTTCATGAAGGACGGAGTCGTCAACGGCATGACGGGCGCGCTTGGCCTCCCGGCGGTAGACTGGCTTGGCGATCCCGATATCGCGTTGTACACGCTGGGCATGCTGTCGGTTTGGCAATTCGGCTCGTCCATGGTTTTGTTCCTGGCGGGATTGAAGCAGATCCCCGGCGACTTATATGAAGCGGGAGCCATCGACGGAGCGTCCAAGACGCGGCTGTTCTTCACCATCACGGTACCCCTGCTGACGCCGATCGTTTTGTTCAACCTGATCATGCAGATGGTCAACGCGTTCCAGGAATTCACGGGCGCCTTCGTCATTACGAACGGGGGACCGATGAAATCGACGTATCTGTACGCCCTAAAGCTGTATGAAGAAGCGTTTACCTTCTTCAAGATGGGCTATGCATCGGCCTTGTCCTGGGTGCTGTTCGTCATCATCATGATCGTGACGGCGGTTATTTTCAAAAGCTCGACGTACTGGGTGCACTACGAGGATGGGGGGAAAGGCAAATGACGGATGCCCGAAACGGGAGCAACAAGACGCTGTCCTACGTATTACTCGTCGTGCTGGGCTTCGCCATGGTCTATCCGCTTATCTGGCTGGTCGTATCGTCGTTAAAGACGAATGCGGACATCTTCGGCTCCAGCAGCCTGTTCGCGGGAAGCTACGTGACGGATTCGTACGCGAAGGGATGGGCAGGCACGGGCCAGTACGGCTTCAAGGATTTTTATCTTAATACGTTCGTGCTGGTCGTTCCGACCGTAATCTTCACCATTGTCTCCAGCGTTGTCGTCGCTTACGGCTTCGCCCGATTCCGATTCCCGCTGCAGACGATTCTGTTCTCGCTCATGATGGCGACGCTGATGCTGCCGGATTCGACGATTATGATTCCGCGCTACATTTTGTTCAACAAGATGGGCTGGCTGGACACGTACCTGCCGTTTATCGTGCCGGCGGCGTTTGCGACATCGGCGTTTTTCGTCTACATGCTGATCCAGTTCTTCCGCGGCTTGCCGCGGGAGCTGGACGAATCGGCGAAGATCGACGGCTGCAACTCGTTCACGATATTAATACGGATTCTGCTGCCGCTTTGCAAGCCCGCAATCTTCTCCGTCGGCATCTTCCAGTTCATCTGGACGTGGAACGACTTTTTCAATTCCATCATCTATATCAGCAGCGTGAAGAAGTTTACGGTATCGCTTGGTCTTCGCATGACGCTGGACGCATCTTCGGCGGTGTCGTGGAACCAGGTGCTGGCCATGTCCGTCGTCAGCATCGTGCCGTGCATCATTTTATTCTTCATGGCTCAGAAGTATTTCGTGGAAGGCATCTCGACTACAGGGTTAAAAGGATAAGGGAGGAAGACTCATGAGCTTCGAAGGGGAAACAAGGAGCTTTTCCGGCGGATGCTGGGGAACATCTCTGATTATTTGCCGGGTTGGAGGATCTGAACGGGAGCTTTCCCATTAATAAACGAATGGACCTCAAATGCCACTTCGAAGTGGCATTTGAGGTCCATTTTCTTGATAAATTCGTTTCCCAAAACCTATTTTTGGTTTATTCCACTTGAACGGGCATGAAGTACATTCCATCAAATTTCCTGTTCAAAAACGTCGATCAGCTCCTTCGCGCGTTCAACATCTTTGGTTGTGACTTGAATTTTTTTCAGATGGCTGCCTTCCATCAAAATCTTCGACTTCAACCCGTTGCTCTTGAACACGGCTTGCAGTCTGTCGATGTCGTCCGCCTTGGAGCCGCTCTCCGTTCGGACCGTCACCCATCGCCTTCCAAACAATCCCATCATCACCACCTCCTCAAGGCTCGCCGCCGAGCGCATGGATTGGAGACTCGCCGCTCCTTCGACTCGGAGCAGGTATTTCATTGTATTCGGGAACCTGCTGCCATCATGACTGCCGAACGCAAAAAAATGTCCCGAGCTCGAATAGCCCCTGCATAACCAGCGGTCATGTTTCGCATGCTATCTAGCATGGTGAAAAAAATGTGCTGCCTCTTGACAAGACTAACTGTAACGGATATTATTACAGTAACAAGCAAGGAGGCTCGCTTACCGTGAACAGTGAATTTACAATTGCCGTGCACAGTCTGGTATACTTGGCTTACTTGCCGGAGAAGATGGCGAGCAGCGACATGATTGCCGAGAACGTAGGCACGCATTCCGCCCGCGTTCGCAAGGTAATGAGCGCTTTGCGCAAAAGCGGCTATGTCGAGACGCGCGAGGGCTCGGGAGGCGGCTATCGCTTAACGATCGATCCCGAATCCGTTACGCTGGCCGATATTTACCGGGTGATGGCCCAAGGCTCGCTGATCCCAAGCTGGTGCTCCGGCGATCCGGACATGGATTGCAAGGTAGGCTCCAACATGACGCAGGTCATGTACGGCATCTTCTGCAAGGCGGAGAAGCAGCTGGAGGAGCATTTCCTCGGCATTACGATCGGCAATGTGCTAAAGCAGATTCACGCGTGCGATTAGCGGGTAAAGAAGTGATGGTGATACGGGTTATTCCCCTTGATCATATAGAATTGGATAAGAGAGGATGATTAACAATGGCAGTAGCACTGACTAAAGACAACTTCACGCAAAGCGTGGAAAGCGGCGTATCCCTGGTTGACTTCTGGGCACCATGGTGCGGACCTTGCAAGATGCAGCTTCCAATCGTAGAGGAGCTGGCTACAGAACTGGAAGGCCAAGCGACGATCGCAAAGATCAACGTGGACGAACAGCCCGAGCTCGCTTCCCAATTCGGAGTAATGAGCATCCCGACGCTGATCCTGTTCAAGGACGGTCAACCGGTTGACAAGATGGTCGGCCTGCAGAGCAAAGACGCTCTGAAAGCCAAGATCGCTAACCAAATGTAAATGGTATTGTCGCAACCCTCGACAATCGCATGACCGCCGGCGCAGCCCAAAGCTGCAGCCGGCGGTTTTTTGTTTAAATAGGCCTTCCGATGTTGAACTTGGAGGATTGGGAGGAGGAATTTCCCAGTTCATTAGCGAATACAGCAATGGAAACATGACTATTCGACTAGGAAACTGGAGGCAGAGAAGATTGAATCGCAGGGCTGGAAGCATGGTAAGAGTCAAATTATTTCTCATTTTCGCAACGGTAATTTCGTTGTTTATGATGGAGGTTAAGCCGGTTGCGGCGGCCAATGTGTGGCAGTTGTACAAGCAGGCGGAAGAGGATAGGGCGGCTGGCAGGCACGAGCCCGCTATCGAGGGTTATAAAGCCAGCATCAGGCTGTTTGTGGAGAGCGGAGAAGTTACGAACGCGGCGTTAATGTACAACAAGATGGCGGAATCCCAGATTGCGCTGGCCAAGTATGACGATGCGGTCAAAAGCTGGGAGAGCGAGGCGGCTTATTGGGCCAAAGGCGGCAAGATGCAAGAATCCATCGCCGCCAATCGGAAGGCGGATTGGGTGCGCAGCCGCATAGAGCTGTTCGTTACGCAGGAGGCGGGCGAGACGCCGAATACGATCTACCACGGCGCGCCGTATGAGCCAAAGACGGGGGCCTACATAGGCGCTTATGCCGAAGCGGACAAGAAAGTGCATGATTCTACGGACGGCAATCCTCATTATATTAGCGCCTTTCCGGAGTTGACGGGTAAAAAACATGCCATGTATCTGCTGTACACGAGCTGGGGGAAACCGTTTTTTAGCCAATACAGCGGGCATATCGAGCGCGCCAAAGCCGCTGGCGTCGGCCTTCAGGTTGCGTTGCAGCCCATAAATGGATTGGATGAGGTACAGGACGGAGAATATTTGCGTTCGCTGGCCCGCTCCGCCAAGGATGTCGGCATCCCCATCTTTCTTCGATTCGCGAACGAGATGAACGGCAGCTGGATCGAGTGGTACGAGACGAATCCGCAGGACTATATCGACAAATTCAGAATCGTGGCCAAGGTGTTCCGCGAGGAAGCGCCAAATGTCGCGATGGTCTGGGCGCCGGCTTACTTCCCAATCGACAACATCGAAGATTATTACCCTGGAGACGAATACGTCGACTGGGTCGGTGTCAGTATGTACCAGGCGCACAACGGAACGCTTGACCCGCTTAAGAAAGGCGTAGACCGGTCCAGCTTTATCGAGAAATTCGATAATATCTACAAGCTGTACGGCAAAAAGAAGCCGGTATTTATTTCCGAGGGCGGCATCTCCTACTCGGACCCCGTTCATCATACCGACAAGTCGGATTGGGCGGTCTATCAGATCGAGCAGTTTTACGCCAATCTTCCCATGCTTTATCCCGGGGTCAAGGGCGTCTTCTGGTTCGATACGACGAGGACGGCAGACGGGAGACTTAATTCGTATAGCTTATCGGATAACGCGAAGGTGCTGGCCGCATACAAGGCTGCGGTCGCCAATCCATTTTATCTGTCAACGATAGGCGGTGAGTCGAAGGTTTCGTACAAGCCGCTGGGTACAACCGTTGCGCCGAAGCCTGTCGAGCTCAGCGCGTTTATCCGAACGGTTGAGCCGATTCTGTCCAAAGTGGTTTACTCCATCGGCGGCAAGACGATCGCGACGGCGACGAAGGCGCCCTGGTCGTTCAAGTACGACTTTGCTCCGCACAACAATAAGACGGTAGGGCTTAAGGTGACCGCCTATGCCGTAAACGGCAAGCCGGTTTCGGAGAAGACCGTATCCATCGCAGTGAAGCAGCCGACGGCGGTGGCGACGCCAAGCGCGTCCGATGTACTTGTTAATGGCAGCAAGGTGTCGTTTGACGCGTACAAAATCGCAGGCAGCAATTACTTCAAGCTGCGGGATCTCGCCATGGCGCTGGACGGCACAGAGGGTGCGTTCCAGGTAGGCTGGGACAATGCAAAGAAAGCTATCAGCCTGGCGGTCGGCGAGGCCTATACCCCTGTCGGGGGAGAGCTTGCCGCTGGAAACTTGGACGCTAAGAACAAGACGGCGCTGCAGACGGGCTCCAAGCTGTATGTGGACGGCCTCGAGGTGCCGTTGATCGCTTACAACATCGACGGCAATAACTACTTTAAGCTGCGCGACATTGCAAAGCTGATTGACTTCGGCGTCACCTGGGACCCGCAGCGCAGCTTGGTCGGTATAGATACTTCGATTGCTTATAGCGAAAATTAAAAGCCGAATGCCCGATTGCTGCGCTGTTGCGGCGACCGGGCATTCTTTTGGACCGCTTAAAAAAATCTTTTCTATTGGTGACGGATGCAAATTCATAATTTTACAAGGGAAACGCAACCATTCCCATAAAAAGATCGTCTTTAATATGAATTAATTTACAATTGGAAAGGGGAATGACTTTGAGTAACTGGAAGGGAAATGGGAAAAGAAAGGCGGCCGCGGCGATTGCGCTGGCCATGCTGACGACGGCTTGGGCTGTGCCGGTATCGGCAGACACTTCAGCCGCGGGCGGAAGCTTGCCGGCGAAGGTCGAGTCGGGAGAAGGCGCGGCTAATCCAGGTACAGGGGCAGCCTCGGGTGCCAATGTCAAGACAGCGATCAGCAAGTCCAAGGCGGAGAGCCTGCTACGGCAATATGTCAGCATCCCGGAGGAATACACGCTGCAGGGAGCCAGCAGCGGCACGTCGAAGCTGGCGGATGGATCGCGGAGTTATTGGACGCTCAACTTCATCAAACGCGTCAACGGCAAGCAACGGGGCAGCATCTACGCCTCGCTTGACGCCAATACCGGTCAATTGTTGAACTTCCGTGTCTACTCGGACGAGCCGAGCGCGCCGCCGGTCTATCCGCTGAAGGTAGATCGGGAGGATGCCAAGGCGCTTGCCAAAACTTTTATCGGCCAGGTCGCGGGCACTTACTTGGGGGAGCTGAGGCTCAATGAGTCGTTCGGCGTGAGCCTGCTGCCGCCGCTGACGGGAGCCGTTATTCATACGCTTAGATATGAGCGTGTTGTAAACGGAATCTTCTTCCCTGCCAATTACATACAAGTGGAGCTGGACAGCGACGGTCACGTGCAGTCGTTCGAAATGAATTGGGATGAGACAATCGTTTTCCCTAAGGAGAACGACATCCTGTCCGATGCGGAGGCGGAGGACGCGATTCGTAAGGCGGCCGCGCCGCAGCTGCGATACATCGTTCCTTACAATGCGGGCGGCAAGCTGGAGCCTGCGCTCAGCTACGCCCTGCCTGCTTTCGCTGTCGATGCGGTGACGGGGGAGCGGAGCGAAGTGTTCCAATTCTATGGGGGCTTGCGGGGAGGCAAGGTGTCCGAGAAGCCGCTCAGCGACAAACCGCTCGGAACGAAGCCGCGTGCGGGCAAGCAGAGTGAAGACGCCGCGCGGGAAGCCGTCGAGAAGGCGTTCTCCTTGCCTGGCGGCGCTGTGTTCCAGCAAGCGACGTACAACGAATATGTGGACGAAACGACGGGCAAGACGCGTTCGTATTGGGATCTTAACTGGACGATCGAGAAGGATGGCCGCGAGAGCGGCGGCGCTTGGGCGAGCGTAGACAGCCAGAGCGGGGTGATCCGCAGCTTCTATCAATATGGTCCAAACGAAGCCGGCAGTGCCGCATCCTCGCCATCTATCACGTTGGAGTCGGCGGTTAAGAAGGCGGAGGATACCGTGCGCAAGCAACTGCCATGGCTGGCGCATGAGCTGCATGTCGTCGTACCGGAAGCCGAGCAATACAAGGATCGGAAGCCCGAGGAGATCGGGAACTACTCCATTTCCTTCGAGCATCGGGTACATGGAGCTGTCGTGGAATACGATCGGGTGTACGTCTCGATCGACGCCCGCAGCGGAAATATCCAATCCTTCGAAGCGTCTATCGCCGATTATGTCTATCCGGCCCAAAAGCCGGCCGTGTTGTCGGCCGACGAGGCGATCGATCGCTGGATGGGCTTCTACGACACGAAGCTGCAGTATCGAATGAACACGCAATATTGGTGGGACGGCGAACCGATGCCGATCGAGAAAGTGAACGTCATGATTGCGGCAGGGGAAATCAGTGAGGATCTGAAGCAGAAGACGACTGTGGAATTGGTCTACCAGCTGACATCGAAGCAGGTGCACGAGAGCGTCTATCTGGACGCGGTTACCGGTGACTGGAGAAGCATGGAGACGGGCGAGAAGACGGCGCTTGAGCTCCCGCGGGCGACGGATGCGGAAGGTCATTGGGCCGAGCAATCGCTGCAGTTGATGGTTGCCTACAAGGCGTTGGATCTGGAGGATGGCAAGGTGCGTCCAAACGAAGCGATCACCAGAGGCGAGCTGATCAAGATGCTTGTGCTGGCGAGCAGCGGCGGACGATACGTCGCTTACGAAGGAATGTCGTCCGGCAATCAAGCAAAAGCAATGTTCAACGACGTCGCGGCCGACTCCGCCTATTTCTCCTATGTGCAGGCAGCCGCCGCAAGCAACCTGATCGACGTGGGAGACGGCTCCTTCAATCCCGACGGGAAGGTAAGCCGCGACGAGATGGCCGAGCTGATCGTTCGGGCGCTGGGATACAATTCTCTTGCGAACAACGATCATCTGTTCAAAGTATCCTTTAAGGACGAGGCCGACATCGATAACAAGGGGCAGTCTGCAATCGTGGTGGGACTCGGCATTATGAGCTTGTCGGACGGCCGGTTCCAGCCGGATAAGCAAGTGACGAGAGCGGAGGCGTCCATCGCGTTCTACCGTTACTTGCAGAAACGGGCCGAGCTGCAGGAAAATTCGCTTAGAATGTAGGAATGTATGAAGCAGAATGATAGCGCGTAAGGCGCAGAAAAAGGGCAGTCCGCCATGGCGGACTGCTCTTTTCTATTTATAGAAGAGGGACGCGTTTAGTTCTTGCGGCAGCAAGACGCCCCCCGGTCGGCAATAGAAATGTCCCCCTGATCTCGCGATAAATGTCCCCCCGCCCATCAGATGAATGTCACCCTTCGCACCGTAGAAAGTATCCCTCGACTTGCCCTAACATGAGGTTGTAAGGCAATCGCGTTTCGGTCGTCCTGACCGGACGGCGGTGGGGCCAAATAATCTTGAGGGGGATTTTCAAGTGAAAAAATCAGCATTGTCCATCCTTAGCGTATTGCTCGTTATGACGATGTTCATAGCGGCTTGCGGCAATAACGGCGGCAATAACACGAGCACGGGCGGCAACGCCACAGCAACCGACAAGCCTGCGGAAGCGACAGAGAAACCGACAGATAAGCCGGCTGAGAAAGTGGAGCTTCGCGTATTCTCCACATTCGGCGGAACGGATGCTGCGAAAGAAGCCTTCCAAGCCGTCATCGACGAATTTACGACAGCCAACCCGAACGTGAAAGTCGTTAACGACGTGATGTCCGCGAACGACGACGGCTTCCGTACGAAAGTCAACACCGACATGACAAGCGGCAACGAGCCGGATCTGCTGTTCTACTTCGTGGGCGCTGATGCCAACGAGATCATCAAAGCCGGCAAAGTGGTGGCGATGGATGAGATCCTGGACGGCGACGCGGCTTGGAAGGGCGGATTCGCTCCTGCGGCTCTGGACTTCGTAAAGAACGCTTCCCCTGACGGGAAAACGTACGCGATTCCTCTGACGGGCTTCTTCGAAGGTCTGATGGTAAACAAAAAGCTGTTCGAAGAGAACGGCGTCGAGCTTCCAACCGACTGGGATAAAATGAAAGCCGCAGTAAGCGCGTTTGCGAAGAAAGGCATCATTCCTTTGTCCGGACCGTTCGACCAATCCCACTACCTGATCGAGCACTTCGTACTGGCCGCTGCCGGTTCCGAGGGTCAGAACAAAGGTTTGAAAGACGGCATCGATCCGAACTGGGAAAAAGGTTTCGCGGCTATGAAAGAACTGTATGACCTAGGCGCATTCCCGCAGGACGCGGCGACAATTGACCTCGGCATGGCGGGGAACTACTACTCCGAAGGTCTGGCCGCTATGATTCTGGAAGGCTCGTGGGCGATCGGCGGCTTCTCTGACGACGTGAAGGCGAATACGACAGTTCTTCCTTTCCCTGCGATTCCAGGCGGAGTGGGCACAGGCAAAGATGTAGTAGGCGGCTTCGGCACCGGTTTCTACATGTCGCAAGCGGCTTACGACAACGCGGCTAAAAAAGACGCAACCATCGCACTCTTGAAACACCTGACATCCGCGGCAAGCATCAAAACGATCGCAACGGCGAACGGCGGCACTCCGGCAGCTGCCGGCGTACAGCCGGAAGGGGTGGCGC
>NZ_BDQX01000250.1 GCF_003112455.1 Paenibacillus agaridevorans | reverse complement strand
TAGATTGTAAGCGTTGGAACCGGCCATGTCAGGCGATAGGTAGTAAGCCTTGTCAAAATAAACCGGATCGATTTCAGGCAGATTCGCAAAACTTAAGATTTCGATTGTCCGGGCCGAGTCAGGCTTTAGGGCATCGATCTCCTCGTCGCTGAAGAGGACGAATTTACTTCTCTCGTACTCATAGCCTTTAACGATATC
>NZ_BDQX01000249.1 GCF_003112455.1 Paenibacillus agaridevorans | reverse complement strand
TGATTGCAAGGCAATGCTATCCACTTCTTTCAGCCAAGGCCATTCACGCTTCATAGCAGGAAGCTGTACCGCGCAGGTGTTGTAAGACAATCCTTTACCTGTAGTATGATAGGTTTGATTCCATTTCTCTAGGAAATGGTTAAACACGAAGC
>NZ_BDQX01000248.1 GCF_003112455.1 Paenibacillus agaridevorans | reverse complement strand
TAGATACGAAATTTGAATGCCTTATGATGAAGCATCGCTTGTTTCACCACCTATCTACAAGAAAGACATTTGTTAACACCTCTCAATAATAGCACATACGTTCGCCTAAATGCACCTACAAAATTCCCGATTCATCCCCCGCCTTCGCTCTCACTTCGTGAGTAAGGTGGCATAGAGGCAGCGGGATTCTCGGTGATTGTGATAAATTAGCTTAATCCAACCAAATTGAGCGTTATTCCGCAAATCCTTCATCGCTTTTTGAATACCGCTATCCTATAAAATAGCGACAGTCAAGGATCTTACTCGTTCTTGGCTGCCGCTGTTTTTATAGTTGGGGGCAATCTATCACTTTTGAGCAAGCATCAAGCGTCACATAGCCCCCATCTTGAAATAGACGCCATCGTTTCGGTTGGCGCCGCTTCTTCTTAGTTCTGCGTTTGCATCTCTCTCGTCGGGCCCAGTACGCCGGGTACCTTGAGACCTGCTTGGCGAAGCAGCACGGTCATCTGGCCGCGATGATGCGTTTGGTGATCGATCAGTTTGCGCAGAAATTTGCCGCGAGGCGTCTTGCCCACAAAAGTATCAATCTCTTCTGTCATCGACGCATCCGTCAGCTTCGAGCCTTCGCTGGCATAAGCCGCGATTACGGCTTCGTATTGCGAGACGATCTCGGCCATCGTCGCCGGCACTGGAGCACCGCGCTCGATCGATGGAATATTCAAGCCTGCAAAGCGGCCGAACGCGCCGGCAGTGCTTACCAAGTGCCAAGCCAGCCAGCCCAATGAGTTATGGCCTTCTACGATCGCCGCATTCATTTTGTCATCCGAAATCGCCTGCATAACGGACAATGTTCCTGCAGCCGAAGCTGCCCAGTCTTCCATAAAGTCACCCGATGTACGATACATTTGTCGATGATCCCTCCCAAAAAGTTGTCCCCTCCATTCTATTATGACCCGACCGATTATTCAAACGCGACGAACGAGATCTAAACTTGAATTTGGCACAAGACTCCACTACACTTGACTTATCATCCCTTGAGGTTTAAGGAAGTACGGGATGTTAATAGAGGGGTGAGCGTACTTGTTCTTGCATTTCATTACAGAACGCGAGCATAAAGAAGCTTTTCTGGAGCTTGCGCACCGGATCGCGAAGTCGGACGGCTTCGTAAACCGTAACGAGTTAACTTATTTGCAGGGTTGGATGGTGGAGCTTGGCCTTCCGGACTGGCAGCCTTCCGCCGACGTCGAGACGACGACCGCAGACCTGCTCGGCAGCCTTAAGGATGAGCGCCTTAAGCGGATATTTCTCGCGGAGATGCTGCTGCTCAGCTATGCCGACGGCAACTACAACGATCAGGAAAAAGCGATATCGGACGAGATGCAGCGTCTATTCAGCTGCGATGATGAATCATTTGCTTCGTTCAAGAGCTGGGTTGAAAGCATGAACAAGCTGAAAGTGGAAGGCATGAAGCTGGTGCTTGGCGTTTAACGCATACCGTCTCTTCATCAAAAAGCCTGAGCCCTGGCGAGTCATTCTCGCGTCAAGGGCTCAGGCTTTTCGTTATTTCCTCTCAATCACTATCCTATCCTGCAGGGCGCTCCAGGATTCTCTCCAGCACCAGCTCGATGACCGTCGGCGATCCCGTTAGATCAAATCGCAGAAACACAAGCCGGTCTTGAATCAGCTTCGCCTCCACCCCTGCCGTAACCGACCGGACCGCGTACCCCTTTAGATCATCCCAGTAGGCAAGCCCGAACGGAATGGGAGACCAATGGCCGATCTCGAACGCCATGCGGATTCTGTCCCCGCCCTTCTCGTAGCCGCTCACGAATACTTGAGGAACGGCCTCCTCGAATTCATCGCCCATGTCTCCCTTGCCGACGTAGCTCCGCAGCCGTTCCGGCACACAGGATCCTTGTACGAACGCCATCTGGCATTGACGATCATAGTAATGGAAGGTATCGGGCCATGGCCCTGCAGCCGTGCCGCCCAACGTCATCGTATAATCGTTCACCTCGGGACGAACAAGCGTATCGCGGGTAAGCATGTATACGGGAGCGGTAGCCTCATTGCGTGCATGATAGTTCTTAATGGCCTGCGGCAGCGTCGTCAGCGTAATGGGATATTGAGTTATATAGCCGAAAAATAAGTCCAGCATGCCGGCGCATGCCTCGACATGGGAAGCCGGATAGATAGCGAACCGATCGGTATATTCCATCTCGTGGCTTTCCTGCTGCTGCAGAAAATAGACTTGCTCGTTATTCGCCGTGTTATCCAGATAGTTATGGAACAGCTTCTTCCAATATTCAATATTGTCGCCTGAGCAAAGTCCCGCCCGCAGCACGTCATTGGGATCTGTCGAGTAGATGCAGGGGCTCCCGGAATGATACGTCGCGTGCAGATCGCGTGCCGTCCATTCGCTGGCGACCAGCTTGCCCTTGCCAGGATGAGGCGCCTTGAACCGCCCGCTGTCGATATACCAGGAGCCCCATGGAATCCCCTTGTGGGTAATGTTATCCCACCATACCTGTTCCCAGCAGTATCCCCATATGCCATGGAAGCCAAGCTCCTCGGCCACCTCGACAAACTCCTTATAGATACTGCCTCTGGCGACAATCTTGGTCTTCACCCAGGGGAACGTATCTTGCAGCACGGCCCATCCTTCCTGGAGCGCCTGCTTCAGCCTTGCCCTGGAATGCTCCGATTCATCCGCGTAGAACGGCGTCTGAAGAATGACATCGTCTCCGTATTGCTCATGCCATCCCAGAATACGTTCGGCGAGCACCGGAGCGGATGTGGCATTGACGATCCATGTAACCGGAATGCCGTGCTTGTGAGCGAGCTCCGCCGTCCGATCGATCCCTTCGATCGCGATCCCATGCCCCCAGCTCTGGTCGACATGGGTCGCGTAGCTGACGAATGTATAGATCAACTGTCCCGGTTTCATGTTAAACGCAGCTCCTTCTACTGCTTATTATCCGCCCACCAGGCGTCGATCTGCGCCTGCAGCTCCGCCTGCACCTTCTCGATACCAGCCGTTTTCAGCTTCTCGTTGCGTTCGTCAACAACCTTGGAAGGGTTCGCAACCGCACCGGTAGCCAAAATTTTGTATTCCGATATAACCGCGGTCAGCTCGGCAATTTCATTTTTTACCTTAGAATCGTCGAATACGAAGCCCATGAGCGGGAAACGAACCGCCTCATCGTTAAACTTCTTCCAGTTGATGTACAGATCGTCCGGTTGACCCGGCTTCAAGTAGTTCAGCATCTGGCTGCCGATTACCCAGAACAGAGCACTTGTGCCATAACCGGAGTCGGCGATCGGTTCGATCCGGTTGTCGCCAACCTTCTTATAATGTTTCCCTTCAATGCCATGTACGATCAGATTGACGACATAAGGATCGGTATGCAAGTAGTTGAGAACCATCATCGCCCGCTCCGGGTCCTCGGACGTTCTCGAAATAGAGAACATCGAGCCGGCAGCGAGGTCCGTCGTCACGATCGGCTCCGTCACGACATGCGACACGTAATCGTACAGATTGTTGTCGGCGATTTTTACTTCGATGTCCGAGCCCGGTTTCCATACGCCCGATGACATCCACAGCTTGCCTTGCCGTCTGAGGTCGGCCGCGCTCGTCTTGCTTGTTCCCGCATCCGAATTGATATAACCTTTTTCGTAATACTTGCGGAACAGCTCGAATTCTTTTTTGTCGATATCGACAAGCTCGGGATCCAGTATCGATTTCACTTCCATCTTGGGTGCCGTATAGTCAACCAGGAACATTTGGGTCTTGCCTGGCGTCGGGCCAACCGGGC
Organism: Paenibacillus agaridevorans; assembly: GCF_003112455.1. Classification (GTDB taxonomy): domain Bacteria; phylum Bacillota; class Bacilli; order Paenibacillales; family Paenibacillaceae; genus Pristimantibacillus; species Pristimantibacillus agaridevorans. Next base: position 5,320 of record NZ_BDQX01000248.1, on the reverse strand, counting down.
GGTAATTGGAATTCGTCTCGTACATCATATGGATGCCGCCGCCCGAATTGCCCGAGCCGCCTGCGAGGAACAGGTTCGTCATACCTTTCTCTTCCCTGCTGATCTTTTCGTACCAGGGCTCCAGATCTCCCCATGTGTTAATCGTCTCGATCGGAATGTCGTATTTGTCGACGATATCCTTGCGGTACGTAAACGATTGCCCCTGCGTAATCTCCTTGTTCGTAGGAACGGCGTACAGCTTCCCTTTCATGCGCGGCGCTTCCAGATAAAGCGGATGCAACGTTTCCTTGATGCCTTGTCCATGCTTGTCCAGCAGCTCATCCAGCTCCAGGAACGCGCCTTTCGTCACGTTGCCGAAGTAATTCAGCCATGATGCCGAGAATACAAGGTCCATCTTTTCGCCGGTATTCATCATCAGCTCGGTACGGTTCTGATACTCGCTTGCGGCGATGGGGACCAGCTTGACGGTCGCGTTAATCTTTTCTTTAAAAAATTCGTTAAGCTTCTCTTCGACGAGCGCGCCGTCGGCCTCCGGGGTGCCGAAGTAGACGATGGATACTTGATAAGGCTTAAGCTCGGCATTATCTGGCTTACTAGTCTCTGTACCGGCGTTAGGCTCCGTGCTCGGCGCGGTTGTCGCCTGATTGCTCTTGTTCGTGCCGCCCTCCTTGCCGTCGGAAGCACAGGCCTGCAGCACCAGCATGGCCGCAAGCATGATTGCGAGCGCAATCAGAAATGACTTTTTTTGTCTCATGTCTCATAACCCTCCATTAATTAGATTCATATAGTACGGCATGGCGAATGTCAATCCGCATACCGGAACTACCGCAGCGGGATCAGCCTTTAACGGCGCCGACGGTGAGGCCTTTGACGAAATATTTCTGGAAAAATGGATAAATAAGCAGGATGGGGCCCATGCATACGACCGCAAGGGCCATCTGCAGGGATTCGTCGGGCAGGTTGCTCATCAGCTCCGGATTCTGCGCGGCCAATTGCACGTTATTGCGAAGATACTGTACATCGTTTAATACTCGCAGCATTAAATATTGCAGCGGATACTTGTCTTCGGTGCGAATGAACAGAAGCGAGTTGAACCAATCGTTCCAGAACAAGATGGTGCCAAGAAGCGCCATCGTCGCCATAACGGGAAGCGATAATGGCAGGACGATCCGAAAGAAGATGCGGAATTCGCTCGCCCCGTCGATTCTCGCGGACTCGATCAGCGCGGGATGAATGGTCGTCTGGAAGAAGGTACGCATTATAATGACGTTGAACGGAACAATGAGCAGCGGCAATACCAGCGCCATATACGTATCTAGCAGCCCCAGCGACTGGGTGAAAATGATATATTTGCTCACCACTCCTCCGTTGAACAGCATCGTAAAGAACAAGACGAAGGTGAAGAATGTACGGAACGGATAATCCTGACGAGAGATGGGGTAGGCGTACAGCGCCATCAGGAGAACGCTTGCAATGGTGCCGACGACCGTAATGCCGATGCTGATGGCATACGCTCGGAAGATCGTCCCGTAATCCTTGAACAAGCTCTCGTAAGCGATCCATGACAGCTTATCCGGAATAAACTGATACCCCTCGGTCACCAAGGTGTCGATATGGGTCAAGGATACGATGATAACCAGAACGACGGGTATGACGCATAGGAACGATAGAATAAGGAACATGCCGTTTAGCAGCATATTGGCGACGGGAGAGATCGTATTCTCCCGCCTGTTAGCCGGACTGCCCATGTAGTTCATCTCCTGTCATGATCTAGAACAAAGCCTGATCGGGGTTTATTTTTCGCACCGCCGAATTCGTCAGCAGGACGAGCACGAAGCCTAATACGGATTGCGCCAAGGCCGCGGCGGACGACATGCCGATATCGTTAAGCTCCATCAGCACGCGGTAGACGTAGGTGTCGACCGTGTCGGTCACGGGATAGAGCGCTCCGGAATCCATCGGCACTTGGTAGAAAAGCCCGAAGTCGGAATTAAACACGCTTCCCATCGACAGAATCGTCAGGATGATAATAATGGGCTGAATGCTCGGCAGCGTAATATAGAGCGTTTGCTTCCACTTCGACGCTCCGTCGAGCACCGCGGCTTCGTAATATTCTTGATCGATTCCGGCAATTGCCGCGATATAGATGACCGCTCCGATGCCGACATTTTTCCACGCATTAACCAGGATGAGGATATAGGGCCAATAGGCCTTTTCCGAATACCAGAAAACTCTATCTAATCCAAACCATTCGAGAATCGACGCGTTCATAAAACCTTTATCCGGATTGAGAAAGGCGTACACCAGATAGCTGACAACGATCATGGACAAGAAATAAGGCATGATGAGAAATGTCTGATACGTTTTGGCCAATCGGCCGCGCAGCTCGTTGATCGCGACGGCTATCGCTATGGACAGCACGGTGTTGACCGCCATAAAGGTCAGGCTGTACAACACCGTATTGCGTGTAATTCTCCAAAGGGAGCCTGACGTGAACAGAAACTCGAAATTACGGAATCCGACCCAGGGACTTCCGAGAATACCGTCGATATAATTGATATTTTTAAATGCGATAAACACCCCGAACATCGGCAAGTAGTTGTTGACGATCAGCACGATAAACGTGGGCACCAGCATGATCGTCAAAAATCTGAACTTCCATAGAGAATGGATGAAATACGCAATCCCCGTTCTCTCCTTCACCAGCCTTCACTCCTCTCGATTGATTTCAGTATAGGGCACCCCATCCTCCAATACGATGATCAATAGAAGCTGCCTTGTGACGGAAGTGAGCCGAGGTCGGACTTGTCCGAATGTCATGAGAAAAACTTCTAAACATGCATTGACAGGAATATTCCTGTAGAGGTATATTTAACGTATAAGCAAGAAAATTTTTCCTACTGGAGGGGAACGAACGAATGAACCAAGAAGTAACAGCCTATATTGAAAACTTGCCAAAATGGCAATCGGACATCAGCTCGATACTGCGTAATTTAGTACTCGAAACAATTCCGGAAGCAGAAGAACGGATTCAATATAAGAAGCCGCATTTTCTGAAAAACGGGCACTATGCTGCCGTTATTTCGCCCTCTAAAGACGCAATTGCTTTTATGATTATGAATGCAAACGGCATAGAGTTTCCTAAAACATTCGATGGTCCCGCCGAACGAAAGTGGGTCAAATTACGGGAAGGCGACTCTCCGGATCTTCCGCTGTTGTCGGAACTTCTAAAACAAGCTTCCGGCACGCTGTAAAAACCATAATCGGGAGGGAATCATGAATACGACAACTTTGAACGCTCTTGCAGAACCCACCCGATTGAAGATCGTTGAACTATTAGGTAACGGCCCCCTTACGGTCGGGGAAGTCGCGGATCGACTTCAGCTAAAGCAGCCCCAGGCATCCAAACATTTAAAATATTTGCTTGATTCGGGTTTGGTAGACATGCGGCCAGATGCAAATAAACGCATCTGTCACCTGCGATTAGAACCTTTGATGGAATTAGATGGATGGCTGGAATCGTACCGCAAATTGTGGGAAGTGAGCTTCGACCGTTTAGCCGACTATCTAGAGGAATTGCAGAAATCAAAGACAATAATTAAATCTGGGGAGGAATAAGAATGAGCAACCCAAACGGAGTTTTTCTAAAACGTGAATTTAACGCTCCGCGCGAGCTGGTATACAAAGTATGGACCGAACCTGATCACTTCGGCAACTGGTGGGGACCTCAGGGTTTTACCCTCGAAGTCGTAAAGATGGATGTTCGCCCGGGCGGAATGTTTTTCGGATGCCAGAAGTCGCCGGACGGACAGCACATCATGTGGGGCAAGTTTGTTTACCAGGAGGTCCAGCCCCCTGAGAAACTTGTATGGGTTCAATCTTTCTCTGACGAAGATGGGAACACCATCCGCGCTCCGTTTAACCCGCAATGGCCGCTCGAAATCCTTAACGTCCTGACCCTTGAAGAATCCGAAGGTAAGACCGTACTGACGCTTCAAGGCGGACCGCTGAATGCTTCCGACGAAGAACAAGCCGCCTATGATGCAATGGCTCCGATGGCCGCAAAGGGTATGGAGGGGACGTTCGAGCAACTGGCTAATTATTTGTCCAGCCAACTTTAACGTCAGCCCATCTCCCCTTTAATCGGCGTTATACTGTGGAAGGTTTCCCAAATCGAACCAATACATGCCATAGTAATTTTAACTCTTGGAGCACTTCTGCGTAGCTTCCTCTGTCGTACCATTTTGTGGGATTGCTTTTCAAATCATTTACAGCTTCCCCGATTATACTGGCATCAATATACCCATTCTTCGCTATCCGTTTGGCTAATGAGGGCATGGTCGGCCCCCTGAAGTCCGTGGGCACTTCTTCAACCAACAAATAAGGCCCTATGTTCCATATTAGCTTGATCGAATATTTTAAACATAGTTGCTCTAAAAGGCTGCCTACTTGCGTCCCTTTAAACGAAGAATCGGCAACCAGCATTTCAACGTCAACTGCTAGGGAAATATCACCGTGAATTTGCGCCTCGATATAGTGGTTAAGGTTGCGTCTAGGTATGTCATCTAAAGAATATCGGTAGGGTTGATCAAGATTGTATAAAAGATGGTCGATCAATTTCCCGGGGGTTACATCCCGTTCTCCTAAAGCAGACTCGCGGAAAAAAACATCATTTAATAGTGCTGCTATTACGATATCGAATTCCTCAAGCGTACCTTTTTCAGGCCGATCATTGTTGGAATCTCCATAAGTGTATGTTGAGCGACTGGATACACTGGGCGAGAGGAGAAAAAAACATGATCCAAATCGTGGAGAAGGACCATCGGCGTGTAACATGACGTCAAGCGCCCCATACTTTGGGCGTTCGCTTATGCTAGCACCGTCTATATGATAAGCGCCGTTGAACAGGTTCTTCTCCCAAAGATCACGCGCTCCTCCCAGGTAAGCCGAAAGGCCTCCATTTGAAATATGTGTTTCGAACTGACTCCTGTAGGCGCCTTGTTCAAGCAATGCTTGCGCCACACATTTCATATCTGCAAGCGGTCGATCAGGATGAAAATGCAATGCGATCCTCGCGTTAGTCCGCAGTTTGGCAAGAGCATTCTCATACATGTCCCATTGAATGTTTGACATCTGCAGAATTTCTTTAATTAGGGTTATAGCTTCTTCTTTTCTGGAAAATGCGTGCTCTCCGATATATTTTATGGATAAGTTTTGTGCATGTGTAAGTTGCCTGTTATTGGACATTTTTTCAACCTCCATAATAATGATTCATGAAAAACGCGGAGCAACTCCCCCCCCCCCCCCCCGGGGGGGGGGG
>NZ_BDQX01000247.1 GCF_003112455.1 Paenibacillus agaridevorans | reverse complement strand
AATGCTATCCACTTCTTTCAGCCAAGGCCATTCACGCTTCATAGCAGGAAGCCCTACGGCGCAGGTGTTGTAAGATAATCCTTTACCTGTAGTATGATAGGTTTGATTCCATTTCTCTAGGAAATGGTTAAACACGAAGC
>NZ_BDQX01000246.1 GCF_003112455.1 Paenibacillus agaridevorans | reverse complement strand
CCCCCTACGTATTACCGCGGCTGCTGGCACGTAGTTAGCCGGGGCTTTCTTCTCAGGTACCGTCACCTTGGGAGCAGTTACTCTCCCAAGCGTTCTTCCCTGGCAACAGAGCTTTACGATCCGAAAACC
>NZ_BDQX01000245.1 GCF_003112455.1 Paenibacillus agaridevorans | reverse complement strand
CCTTCGCTACTGCAATTTTCGCTCCCCATCACAGCCCAGCCTCACGATTCGCGGATTTGCCTACGAATCAGCCTCACTGCTTGGACGGGCTATTCCATCAGCCCGCGTCACTGCCCTTCTGTGTCACCCCATT
>NZ_BDQX01000244.1 GCF_003112455.1 Paenibacillus agaridevorans | reverse complement strand
CCAGCTGCTGCCGTCATTCGAGATTTCAATCTTGTATTGATACGCCATCTTCGGATATTCCATATAGGTTCTTACGCTGGCAATCGGTGTTGCCTCACCCAGATCGACCTGCAAATATTGCGGCTTCGCGTCGCCGTTAGCCGCCCATCTCGTTCCACCTGCCGGCGTATGGTACGTCCAACCGAAGGTCCACGTAGCGGTATAATCCGCTGCGCCCTGTAGAGCATCCACCCAGCGTTCTTGCTTGGTTGCATCGTACAGCGCCAAGAACGCGTTCATCGCCATCGCGCCAGCTTCTTTGTCGATCGTATTATTGTTGTCCGACGTGCCGCCGACGTATTGATAGCTTCGGTAAATATAATCGTAAGCGAACTCTCCCGCCTGCATGGCCGCATCCATGTAACGATCGTCGCCCGTTGCTTCATGGAGCTTCAGCAGGAAACGGATCGGATTCGTCGAATTGAATTTGCCCGTATGGGAAGGCGTACCGTCCAGCTTGTAAATTCGGTAGTAGGATCCGTCCTCATTCTGGTTATCAACGAGCCAATCGCCGAAGTTTGTCGCATAATTCAGCCAGGACGTTACGTCTTCTCCATGTTCCTTCAAGAACGTATACGCGTCGATGGCGCCTTCCATGCCGTCGGACATCGTCCTTAGATCGACTTCTTGGTTCGTAAACACGCCCGTGCCTTCGAAGTAAGGCTCGTACCACGTTTTCGGAAGACCGGAAGGCGTCATTGAATGCTCTGCCCAGAACTGCACCATCTGCTTTCCTTTATCGACTAGCTCCGAATCATCATAAAGAATACCATAACGAATCATCTGATAGGCTGCCGGAAGCTGCTGGCCGACGAAGCCCATTACCATCGCGTTGCCGCTAATTTCTCCGCTTGGCAAATCCGCCTTGAACGGCAAGCCCATTACGCCGTTGTACTCTTTGGAATAGAAATCCAACAGATCGATGGCGTTCTGATATAGATCATCCAGATCGACCGGTTTCAATCCCGGATTCGCGAGCGACAGATAGCTCCGCCATTCCTTGCCGACTGCTTGCTCATAATCCGCCTCGTTGCCGAACCGAAGCGTGAGCTCGTAGCTGTGTCCCGCATCGTCCGCGACTTTATGGCTGCGGCGGACCATGCGACCGTTACGGTTAATGTAGCTGATCTCGCCTTCCAGACCCGGATATACAAAGTCCAGCGTCGGCTGTGCTTCCTTGTGGACGCCGAGACTTCCGTAAGCGAAGGAATCGTCTACCAGCCATTCTTCCGTTGCTTCCATTACATCTGAAGCCGGTGCGGCGTTCGGACGTCCAATGGAGACGGTCTCTCCGGTAACGCTACTTCTCATCATGAAAAAGAGAAGAGCAAGACGCATCTCGCGAATATAGAAATATTCATCCGAGTAATCGCTGCCGATCGCTCCCGCCACGACGTTATCATTTTTCTTGTACCAGTTGCCTGGCGCCAGCATCTCGTATTGCTCCATATTTTCGGCTGATTGCGGCTCCAGACTGAATTCGGTATTGTAGCCAACGTCCAGCGCGCTTGCCTTGTCGAAGGAAACCTCGCGCTGCAGCTTAAATTCACCATTATTATTGACGGCAGAATAGTTGTCGTTGAAAGCAACGACGCTTCCTGATGCCGTTTCGACGCTGCCAGTCAGTACGAGCTTTCCATTCGTAAGTTGAACGGTCCGATAGGATGCCTCATAGCTCAGCTGACGGTCCTGCTCATCCTTGATCAGAAGCTTCTGCGGCTTGTCTTGTACGTACACTTTTGTACCGTTTTTGTATACGCCGATGCCGAAGCGGCCTTCCGCAAGCTTCTCGGCACGAAGCTCGTAGCTGCCCGACGCCAGCTTCATGCCGGGCTCGTAGGATACCGCGGCTTTGGGCCCGTATACCCGAAGCTCCTTGACGCTTGCCCACATCGGAGGCGTCTCGGTGTCCGTAATCGTCAAGCGGACATATCGCCCTGCTGCCGATCCCAGGTCCGTATAACCCGGGTTGCCGACTATCGTATTAGCGGTACGGTCGACGAATGAGACCCAAGTCTCCCGATCCTGCGATACCTCGATCTTATATTGGTAATAGGAATCCAGGCTTTCGAAATAGGTTTCCACCCGGGCGATGTTCTTGTGCTCGCCCAGGTCGATTTCCAGCCACTGAGGCTTGCTGCTGCCGTCGGCGGCCCATCTGCTTGTGAAGCGGTCTCCGTCCACCGCTTTTGCTGGCGAATGCGCTTCGTCCTGCTGCGAGGAGGCGGCAATGGGTCTGCCTGCGGCCAAATTACCGGTGCCGAACACCTCAAACTCCCACAAGCTCTTCCACATGCCTCCTTCTATCGTAATTTTCACATATCTTGCGATCGCCGTACCAAAGTCCTCGTAACCGCTCGGCGCGGCCGATTGATTATTGGAACGATTGGCGAATAGTTCCCAGGTTTCTCCGTCCGTGGACGTTTCAATCTTATAAGGATACACCGCGTCCCGGAATTCGGGGAAAGCTCTGGTGCCCCCGATAAAATATTCGCGGCCCAAGTCGACTTCCAGCCAATGCGGTCCATCGTTGTTGGCCGCAGACCATCGCGTTTCTCCGATACTGCCATCCAACGCAAGCGAAGGCGCGTTGCCTTCGAAGGAGCTGGATGACGTTGCCGTCTTGCCTTCGGCTACATTGTACATATCGTCGGGCAGCGTCTGACGTTCGGGGAGCGTCGGATTAATCTGGAACTCGCGGATGCTCACCCAAGCTCCCGCTGCCTGCGTTGCCGTTACCGTAATCCGGACGTAACGCGCAAGCGAGTCGCCTTTGTCCACATAGCCGCTTATGCCGGGAGGTTCGGTGTTAGCGCTTCTATCCGCAAACACCTTCCAGTTGGTCTTATCGTTTGACGTCTCGATTTGATATTGAATATAACTGTCGCTGAATTCGAACGACGTCTGGATCGTTCTCACTCTCGTCGCCTCGGCCAGATCGACCATCAGCCATTGCGGCTTGGAGTCGCCGTCCGCAGCCCAGCGGGTCGACAAATCGCCGTCGATCGCTTTCATAGCTCCATTTTCGCCGCCGCCTTGCTCCGAAGAGGCCGTTGCAACGAGGCCAAGTTGTGGATTTACTCGCAGCTCCCGTATGCTCACCCACATCGGTGCATGCTGCGTATCTACAACCGTAAGGCGGATATACTGGCCGTTGGCAGGCTCGTCCACTTCGTCCAAATATCCCTTCGGCCCGGGGAGCTCGGTCATCTCGGTACGATCCGCAAACGTTTCCCAATTTTCACCGTCCATGGACACTTCAATTAGATGCTGGTAATACGAATTATTGAACTCGTAAGAAGTCAGAACCGAAGTAATCGGATAGACTTGCCCAAGATCAACCTGGATCCATTGCGGTTTCGTACTGCCGTCAGCAGCCCAGCGGGTAGCCGCTAGTCCATCTATCGCCTTAGATGGGTTATTCTCTTCATTCTGCGTAGTCGAAGCTGTGACCGTCTTGCCGAGCTGCAAATCGAACTGCGGCTCCTCGTCAGCCGACACGGCGGACATGGGCCCGATACCGATTGCCGCAAGAAGCATCGCGACGATTAAGGCTAACGAAATCCATTTCTTCGTAGATGATGTTACCGCTTCCATAAATTTGGCACCTCCTAAATTGAAGAATAACTTCTACTAAGAAGAATAGAGGAGATCATCGTCGCTAACTATGCAAATACTATGAAATATAGTTCTAAAAATTTCGAAATCGATTTTGATCTATTCTCTGCTGCAAAGGAAGCTCTTCAATCCGGTCGATAGAATAAGTTCCGAATCGGTCCTCGAGCTCTGAGAGCGGTTCAAGCTGAGCAACTGTGCACCATGTCAGCCAAACATCGATCGGACGGTAGACGAATTCCGCGACGCCCGCTCCTTCCTCGATCAGGCCGGGATGCGAATAACCTTTGGTTCCGTCCCAATCCGTCAGCCGGTTCACGTTATGCTGCAGCAGCAGAGCAACATGCAGGTAGTGGGCATCGCCCGTGAATAGATACAGCCTGTAATATTGGGAGGACTTGTAGGCCATGTACATATCCGCGTACGTATGGCCGGTCGCGACTATGCTCCGCCCGATCAGCCCTTCGGCTACAGGCGAACGGTAATCCGGACCTCGACCATCCATGGCTTTGTCCGCTCGGAATATCTCATTGCGCCAAGAGGAAGCGGAAACCGGCTTTCCTAAACCGAAGTTTTTTCTGTCCGCGCCCAGCAAGTCAAGCGACCATATGCTGGCCCGCGCATCAGCCCCTCCGTTCATGGCCGTTATCGTCACGCGCACATACCGCGCCTCGGCATAAGGGACGAAAGTTAACCAATGCAAGCGGTCCATCGATGTCTCCATTCGGTATTTCATACATAGAGTTGTCCGGATAGAACCGGATCTGCACCTCTTGAATAACCTCCGCTTTTTCCATATCCACCATGATCCACTGCGGCAGAGAGCTGTCTCTTGCTTCCCAGCGCGTGCCGCCATGCCTCAAGCCGTAATCCCATGCGAACATCCAAGTTTCCGTAAAATCCGCCGCCCCCTGAAACGCCTTCAACCATTTCTCTTTGCCGGTATGCTCGTACAGCGCCAGGAACGCGTTCATCGCCATCGTCCCCGCTTCCTTGTCGATTGTGTTATCGTTATCCGACGTACCGCCAACGTAATGGAACCTCTCGTATACTTGCTCGTACGCATAGTTTCCCGCTCTCAGCGCCGCGTCCCGATACGCCGGCAGACCGGTTACTTCATGCAGGCGGAGCAGGAACCTGACCGGATTCGTCGTGTTGTGTTTCCCGGGATGGACGGGCTCCCCCTTCAAACCGTACAGCCGGCAATAGGAGCCGTCCTCGTTCTGATTCGCCGCCAGCCAATCGCCGAAACGGGCGATGTAACACAGCCAATCCTCGCGCTCTGCGCCATGCCGTTTCATTAGAAGGTAGGCGTCCAGAGCTCCCTCCATCCCGTCCGACATTGTGCGAAGATCAAGGGTTCCGTTCGTGAAGTTGCCCGTTCCTTCGAAGAACGGCTCATACCAGGTTTTCGGCACACCGGCCTTCGTCAAGGAACGCTGCACCCAGAAGTCGACGATGTCGATGCCCTTACGGACTAAAGAAGGCTCGTCGCGCAAATACCCGTGACGGATCATCTGATAAGCCGCTGGGAGCTGCTGTCCGACGAAGCCCATGACCATCGCATGACCGGTCACTTCCCCTGTCGGCAGTTGCGCCTTGAACGGCAAGCCCAACACGCCATTGTAGTCTTGGCAGTATTGGTCCAGCAGATTGACGGCATTGCGGTATACGGTCGACAGATCCAGACGTTTGATCTCAGGTCTAGCTGCCTCGTAGAAAAAGCGCCATGCGCCCCTCATCGCTTCCGCATAATGCTTCGACTTACACTCCAGTCGAAGCAGCAACCGATAGCCATGCGACAGCCCCGACCGGACCGGATGGCTTCTGCGAATCCATGGCACGCTGCGGTCGATATAGTTGATATCTCCTTCCCATCCGGGATACCGGAATTGTAGACTCGGCGAAACGCCTGTGCTTATGCCGAAACTTCCGTAATGCATCGTTTCGTCCACCAGCCAGTCAGGGCTGGTCTCATCCGCGTCCGATGACGACGATGCGTTGACTCGCCCGACCGACAGCGAATAACCCGTATGCGAATTCCTCATCAGCAGGAACGGCAGCGCCAGCCGCATCTCGCGCATATGGACATCAGAACGCGAATAATTGCTGGCGATTGCTGTCTCCACGAGATTTTCGCTGCCCCGGTACCAGACGCCGGGCGCAAACATTTCGTAGTCGTTTAAACTCCCGCCTAGTATCGGCTCCATTCCGAATTGCGACGTGAATCCTTCCGCGTCTCTCCCCGTTTCTACAACCGTTACTTTCCGCGACAACTGAAAGACGCCTTCACTCTCTACCTGTCCCGCCTCGTATACGTCTTCCACGCGGATGACCGTTCCTCCGTCGCTGCGTGCTTCTCCGGCAAGTAGCAGCTTGTTTCGTTCCAACGCGCTGTCCCTATATGACGCGGAGACGAGCAGCGCCTCGCCGTTGGCGGTTTTAAGCCAAATGGATACGGGCTGATCTTGCTTGAAAATCGTCTCACTGCGGCCGTCCTCCTCATGATGAAGCTCCACAGCATAGCCGCCTGTCGTCACCGGCACGACGCCAAGCATATACGAGCCCGATTTGATACTCATTAGAATCATACAGATCTCCCTTCCTGATTTCGGACAAATAAAAGAGTCACATCGCTTTCGGTCGCCGCATTGCCGCCTAAGGTCGTGACTCTTCTTTGCGCAGTTCCACTATAGCTGCTTCCTATAATCGCCCGGACTGATTCCGGCGTAGTTTTTGAAATGTAAATACAAGTGATTCGTATTCTTATACCCAACCTTCTCGGCAATGTCCGCGATTGACCAGCGCGGGTCTCTCAGCAGCTGTTTCGCTGCCTCGACTCGAATTTCGTTAATGAAATCGTTGAAGTACTTGCCTGTTTCCTTCTTAAACAACTGGCCAAGATAGCCCGAGGTAATATAAAACATGCCAGCAATCTTTTTCAAATTGATATCTTCCCAATAATGACTTCGAATGTACGCCACTACGCCGCCGATCTCCGAATCCGGCGGCGTCTCCCGCGTCTTTCGAAGAAACTCCGATATGCTCTCGCATAGCTGAGTAAGCTCCTCCTCAGCTTTCTCCTGGCTCTTCATCTCCGCGATCCAGTCGGTTTCGCCATAGCGGTCTGCATACAACTGCTTCCAGTCGCCTTCTTGTTCGATCACAAGGCGCGAGAGCTGCATAATCGCGTATACGATCGCGTTCCGGACAGTGCTAAGAGGCGCGGACCGCTTCTCAAGCTCATGGAATAGCGCCCGCAGCTCGCGCTTCCATCCCGCACGATTAGCGCCAAAAACCTCCTTCTTCAACATATCCGCATGCCAATCGAGCGACCAGGCTGGAACGCCGCCTGCCGCCTCTTCAACGGTGAAAATTTTCGCTTGCGAATCGAAAAACGCCTTGCCGAGCGCGGACTTCGCCTGTTCGTAGGAGCGGACGATCGACGACGCATGCCCGACCGCTACGCCCACCCCCACCATCACTTTCTGCTTTGCATAGTCCTTAGTGAAGTCTACGATTTGCTGCAGCACCGGGTCGATCGAATCGATCGACAGTTCCCTGTCCTCACCGACGAGAAGAATACCAAACCTTTGCTCGCACTCCTCGAACACAAACCCGTTACCGGACGTCCTTACGATCTCTTCGAGGATGTTGCGCACGGCGAACCGAATCAAATGAATATCGCTCTCCCGCAATTCCAGCAGCATATCGCCATAACCGGACAACTCGATCAGGAGCACGCGGAAATAATGGCGCTCAAGCACCGCCTGCCAGCGCATCGTCTCCGCCACTTCCTTCTGAATCGACTCTCCACGGATCAACTTTTGGAAGAAATAATCATGGACCCATTTCTCCCTCTTGCGAGTCAGGTAATCGTTCGACCATTCTTCCTCGAGCGAACGTCGGACGCTCGCCAAAACAGTTCGAAGCTCGTCTTCGTCAACAGGCTTGAGCAAGTAGCTGCTAACGCCATACTGAATCGCTTCCTTCGCGTAAACGAAGTCGTCATACCCGCTCAATATAATGATGTTAGCGCCCTCGTCCAGTTCCTTCACGGCGCGGGATAGCTGCAGGCCGTTCATACCCGGCATCTTAATATCGGTAATGAGCAAATTCGGCCTTTCCTTCTTGTACAGTTCCATCGCCTCGTCACCATCCTCAGCTTCCCCGACGATGACGAAGCCTTCCCCGTACCAATCGATCACTTGCTTCAGTCCTTGCCGAATATCGTATTCATCGTCCGCAATGATCACTCTAAACATGCGGTTTCCCCTCCGTCTGCTCGTGATATCTCGGAATGTGCAGCGTTATCGTCGTGCCTGCGCCTACCGCGCTGTCCACGGTGAGGCCGTAACCTTGCCCATAATGCAGTTCGATCCGGTCATTAACGTTCTGCAGGCCGATGGCGCGTCCTTCCTTGAGGTTCTTCCCTGTTTGAGCAAGTGACTGGCGGATCCGATCCAGCTTAGCCGCCTCGATGCCTACACCGTCGTCGCGTATGCGGATACGCACCGCTTCGCCTTCCTCCCTCACACTGATAGAGATAACGCCTTTGCCCTTCTTGTTCTCGATGCCGTGCTTGATTGCGTTCTCGACAATCGGCTGAACAATCAGCTTCGGTACCTCCAAGGAGAGGAGCGATTCGTCGATGTCCAGTTCCTCAGTGATTTTGTCATGGAACCGGGCCTTCTGAATATCGATATAGCTTTGGACGAAGTCCATCTCCTCTTGTAGTTGAATGACGTCGTTATGCCAGTTCAGCGATTTTCGCAAAATTTTCGAGAGATTCCGAACCATGCCCGCCGCCTCGCGATTTTGATCTGGCGTGGAAGCCGTAATCAGCTTCATACGAATCGATTCCAAAGTATTGAAAAGAAAATGCGGGTTAATCTGGCTGTGAAGTGCGTACAGTTCAGCATCGCGCTTCTTGATCTGAGTATCCTGTAGCGACAGCCGTATTACATAATTCTCCTCGATGGAGCGCTCAAGTCCCTCGACCATCTGATTGAAGTTTTTGGTCAGTTGTCCGATTTCGTCCGCGTCGCCTTTATCCTCCACCGTGACGAACTTCCCTTGTTTCACTTGAGTCATCGTGCGCAGCAGCTTGCGGATTCGATCCATGATTCGGCCCAGAAATAAGATAATCAGGCAGCAGGAAAACAGCAGCGTCAGCCCCGTTACAATAAGGCTGGTCGTGCGCACTTGCTTAGCTTCACGCAGCAGGCTGTCTATAGGCGCTTCTGTCACGATGCGCCAATCCGGCAGCGTTTTTCCGTCAATCGTCGTCGTAATAATTTTGAAGACTTCCTCTTCGCCTAGCCCCTCCTGTTCCTGAGGACCAAACAACAGTTGATCAATCAACGAACGTTCATTCGAGGAAACGACTCTTCCCGTTTCGTCCAAAATGGATGTGCGCCGCTCCCGCGGATCGCTCTCCTTCATGAGGGAATAGAGCCGCTCCTCTTCAAAGCGGATCGTGACGACCCCGAACAAATTGCCATTGAGATTGCGTATCGACTTGCTCACGTACAGATCATGTCCCGTCTTGCCCCATACGATGCCCGATCCGGCATCAACAGCGCGCGCATATTCTGGCATAGCCTGCACTTTGTCGTCGATTCGCTCATAGATACCGAGTCCCGGCAGAAGCGTTTCATTGACGAAATAAATGTTCAGGCTCGTAGCCACGTTCTGAAGGCCGAAGTCGTTCGTGATCGGCTTCAAATAATATTGGTATGCGTCAATGCTGTCGAGCATTTCGCTATAGTCGTTCAACGGGTTCAAATAATAATGGAGTGTCTCGTCCATGCTGTAGCGCGTCGCAAGATCCGCGTACTGCTGCAGGAGATCCTGCACATTATTACCCATCTGCTCCGCCGCCTCCTGGGTAAGTTCCGTCGTCTGGCGGATGATCTGGTTCTCCGAGACATTAAGAATGACCTGCGCGATGAGCAGCAGCGGGATGAAAACCGAGAAGAAGTAGACGATGATCAGTTTGGTGCGCAAGGATAAATTTTTCCATTTCATGCTCAAGTTTCACTCCCGCTTCGGATAAATAGGCAAAGAGGGGAAGATTTCCCCCCTCTTTGCCATTCTATTATTGAAGCTCGCTCAGCTTCTGCTTGTTCGCATCGAAGCCTTCCTTGTAGAAATTCATGACTTGTTCGATGCCCATGCCGTTAAGCTCGTCGATGAACTTCTGCTTTGCTGCTTCGTACGCCGCATTATCCTTTGAGAAAATGACTCTGGCGATGTTCATGTCGAGATATGTCTTGATTTTCTGCTCTTGCAGCGCGATGTCGCTGTTCGGATCCGGCTTGACTGGATCGATGAGGGACGTGTTGACGGAGTAGTTTTCGCGCGTCTCGAAAATTTGTGTCGGATAATCAAGCGAGTTGGTCTCGATGAACTTCTTTTCCGGTTCCGTCATGTTATCGGCGTAGCGCTCGGGAGCGTTGTCACCGTATTTGACCTTCCAGCCCTTGTCAGGGTTAGCCGGCTTTCCGTTGATTACGAAGTTCGGAGCCATGTACGCATTGCCGATTTTCTTCGTTGCGTCCGGATCCGAGGGCACGTTCGGATCAACGGGTAACGGCTTAGGTATGCCGCCATCCATTTTCCACAAATCGCCTTCCGGACCGTTCCACATCAGTTCTACACCATCCCAGCTCGCAGCGAAGTTCATAAATTTTAAGACCGCCTCTTTTTTGTCAGAACCTTTGGCGATCGACCATAGCATGTTATTGCCGACCGGTGACGAGAAGCGGAAGAACGTGTTGTTCGCCTTCGCGTCGAGCAAAGTCGGGATAAAGCCTTTCACTTTGTCTTTGCTGCCGCGGATGACGTCGTTTGGCCAGCCGATCTGCCAGTTCGCAAGACCGAGGTGGTAACGCAGCGCCTTGCCTTTATCTTGTACTTGCTGCGCCTTCATCGTAGCGGATTCCGGATCAAGCAAACCTTCGTGATATGCTTTGTTCCAGAAGCTCATCGCTTTCCAGAAGGAATTATTTGCGTCCGTAAATCTTGGTACGAGCTCATTCTTCTCGATGTCCAGATAGTTGAAGCCGCCAACACCTGCAAAGCCGTCATTGTGCGATGTGTTCCAGTCGACGTAATCCCAGCCTCCTGCATCCGCAAACGGAATACCTGTGAGGTATGTTTTCTGTCCTTCCGAGTTCGCAGGTTCAAGCTCCTGCGCCTTCTTGCCGAATGCCAGCAGATCGTCGAGGCTCTTAATCTCGCCGAGGCCGGATTGCTCCAGAAGATCGCCGCGAAGCTGGAAGACCAGGTCATAGCCCATCGGATAGAAGCTTTCGTCGCCGATCAAGCCGGGAATGAAGTATAAAGCTTCTTTTCCTTCGGAATACATGAGCTTGCTGTAATCCAGGCCTTCTTTAACGTTTGCCGTCAGATCGGGACCATGCTGGGCAATCAGTTCGTCAAGCGGAGCTATCATATCATTTTTCAACATCAATTTGTTGATATTCATGTCGCCGGTAATGATCAGGTCAGGCAGATCGTTCGTGGC
This sequence comes from Paenibacillus agaridevorans, assembly GCF_003112455.1. Taxonomy (GTDB): domain Bacteria; phylum Bacillota; class Bacilli; order Paenibacillales; family Paenibacillaceae; genus Pristimantibacillus; species Pristimantibacillus agaridevorans. Next base: position 4,455 of record NZ_BDQX01000244.1, on the reverse strand, counting down.
GATCAGCGTCGACAAACGTTGGTTCGCTTCGTCCTGGTTGCCGCCCGTATTCACAAATTCCAGCTTCACGCCGATCTGTTTCTCGATCTTGGCCATAACCGGATTGTCCAACACGTTGGCAGGGAGTGTTCCGGTATTGGCGTGGAACACCTTGATCGTTACTGTTTCTTGCTTCTCTTCGCCTCCCGAATCTGCTGTAGCAGAAGGGGGACTCGATTGCTCGTTGTTGCCGGTGTTGCTGTTTCCGCCGTTCGAACAAGCCGCCATGAAGAGCATGAGCATGGTTAATGACGCGGCAATAAAGGAAAACTTTTTCATCTTTGCAACCTCCCTATAAAGTCTATTCTGTATCTATTCGGCTTTCGCCGCAACAGATCAACCTTTAACGGCACCGATCATAATGCCTTTGACAAAATATCTCTGCAAAAACGGGTATACAAGGAATACCGGAATAACCACGAGTACGGTTATCGACATACGCAGAGACGTTGGTGTGATAGCCAGCGTGTCCTGCGCTGCTTGCAGCAATGCCGCGTCGCGCAGACTGTACGATTGGCTCTGCAGGAAGCGGAGCAGCATGAGCTGCAGCGTCATAAGCTCTTGCCTCGTGTTGTAGAGCAAGTTGTCCATCCAGTTATTCCACTGGCCAACCGCTGCGAAGATGGTGATCGTCGCCATAATCGGTTTGGACAACGGCAAGGCGATGCGCCAGAACACCGTGAAGTAGCTGGCTCCTTCCATTATGGCAGCTTCCTCCAGCTCCGGAGGGAGCTGCTCGAAGTACGTCTTGATGAGCACAAGGAAGAATGCGTTGATCATTCCAGGAATGATGTAAATCCAGAACGTATTCAGCAGATTCAATTCATACATGAGGATGTAGTTAGGAATGAGACCTGCGTTGATGTACATCGTCATGACAACGGTAATGTACATCGGTTTGCGCAGCGGAGTGGCTTTCTTCGTCAAGCCGAATGCGAGCATCGCGCAGCCAATCAGGGTCAGCAGCGTGCCGAACACCGTTCGGCCGAGCGAGATCGTCACCGGTCCGGTCAGATCGTTTTTCTTGAAAATTTCGATATAGTTCACCAGCGAGAAGTCGCGGGGCAGCAGAAAGCTTGGGTTCCCCACGACCAGCGCCGGATCGGACAGGGAATAGATCAGAATAAAATAAAACGGGTAGCAGGTCACCAGCGCGAGCAGCCCGAGCGCGATATAGTTGAACGCGCTAAATACCCGGTAGGACGCCGACTCCTTCATCATCTTGTTTCACTCCTTGCTTCTTCGTCGTTATAGAATCGATCGGCCGTTTACGCGCTTGCTGATCGCGTTTGCGGCAATCAGCAGCAGAATGCTGACGATGGACTTCATGACCCCGACGGCCGTGGCGTACGAGAAGCTCAGGCCTTGCAAGCCGATCTTATACGTGTACGTATCCAGATTCTCGAGCTTATCCATAACCATGGGGTTCATGAACGTGAACATCTGCTCAAAGCCGCCGCCGGCAAGCAGATTGCCGATACCCAGGATGAACAAAACAACGAACGTCGGCATCATGCCAGGTAACGAGATATGCAAGGCTTCGTGAAAGCGGCTTGCGCCGTCAACACGCGCAGCCTCATACAGCTCTTGATCGATTCCGCTCAGGGCGGCCAAGTAGATGATGGCACCCCAGCCCAGACCCTTCCACATGCCGACCAGCGTCTGGAAGTACCAAGCGAATCCGGAGTCGGCGAGCACGTCCTTAGGCGTGCTGATCAATCCCAAGTCTAAAAGCAGTCGGTTGAACGCTCCCTCGTCAATAGAGAAGAAAGAGAAGAAGATGGAGTAGACGATAATCCAAGAAATAAAGTTCGGGAAAGACGATACCGTCTGAACGAACTTGCGGAACCAAAGTTTTCTTATTTCATTCAGCAATAGCGCTAGCAGCATCGGCGCCGGTGACGTAATTAAACTCAGGAAGCTAAGCACCAGCGTGTTGCGCAAAGCTAGCATAAATTGCTCGTCAGCCAAAATCCGCTCGAAATGCCGCAATCCCACAAAATTTTGGCCCAGAATCGGCGAACCGGGAAAATAATCCTGAAACGCCATCAGCCAGCCGAAGAGCGGCACGTAGCTGAACAGGAGCACCAAGGCGAAAAACGGCACGGTCATCAGAATAAGCGGCAGCTTAACGCTTCGAAACTGGGATCTCATGACAAACCATCCATGATTCGCTTAATCTGCTCCAGCGGAACCTTCGGCTTGCGGTCATAAGTCAGCAGGCCGTTAATCTCCTGCTCGACATCCGTAAGCTGCGTGTAGCAGAAGCCTTGCACGACCGGCGATTGCAGCATCGGACGGATAACGGCAGCGAGCCGGCTGAGAAAATCCTCATCGTTCTCGGCGCCGGAGTAGCCCCAGCCTTCCCAATGACTCTTCTTAAAAGAAATGCCGCCGAACTCCGAGACGATAATCGGCTCGTTCTCGTATTCGGTGCCGCCTACATAGAGCTGACGGTCGGCCGGTCTTGCATGGATTGCCGTTTCCGTATCCACGTATCGCTCATTCAGCTTCTCCTCGCGCCATTCGTAGTCGTGGATCGTGAGCAGATCGCTCTTCATATGCTCCCAGCCGTCATTAGAAATCACGATTCTCGTCGGATCCAGAGACTTGGTCAGATAATACATCGCAAGTGCATGCTGCTGCTCTCGCTCGTCATGCAGGATGTTCGGCACGCCCCAGCTTTCGTTCAGCGGTACCCAAGCGACGATGCAAGGATGGTTATAATCTCTTTCTACCGCTGCCTGCCACTCCGCCGTAAAGCGCTGCACGTAATTCTCGTGCATCTCATACGCATTCGCCGCTTCTCCCCAGACTAGGAGACCCAGCTTGTCGCACCAGTACAGATAACGAGGATCCTCGATCTTCTGATGCTTGCGAGCGCCGTTAAAGCCCATTGCTTTGGTGAGCTCGACGTCCTCACGAATGCTGCCGTCGGATGGTGCGGTGAGCAGCCCGTCCGGGAAGTAACCTTGATCAAGCACTAGCTTCATATAGTACGGATGGTTGTTTAAGCACACTTTACCCTTCTCAATGGAGATCTTTCGCATCCCAAAGTAGCTGTCGACACGGTCCACTTCTTTGCCGGCTACCGCTAGCACCAGCCGCAGATCGTACAGATGCGGATGCTCCGGAGACCACCAGCGATTCCATCGGCTGTCATGATAGTTGAAGTCGTTTAAGCTGATCATGTGGTTCGATACGCTTTTGCCAATCACGAAGGTAGATTCCGCCTCGACCGTACCCTTGAAGCTCGCCGTTGCTTTAAGCTCCACCTTGCCCGAGACATTCTCCAGACCGCTGATGAATACGCGCAGGCTACAAGTATTCGCATCGATATCCGGCGTCAGCTTAACCCGTTCGAGATGGATATCGCTTACCGGTTCCAGCCAAACCGTCTGCCAGATGCCAGTCGTCCGGGTATAGAAGATCGTCTCGGATTGATCCTTCCAGTATTGCTTGCCCCTGGGAACAGCGAGATCTCTGGCATAATCCTCGGCGCGAACGACAAGCTTGTTCTCGCCTTCCCGGAGCGCTTCCGTCACATCAAACGAGAAGGAGATGTGTCCGCCTTCATGCTCACCAACCTTAATGCCGTTTACCCACACGATTGTGGTATAATCTACCGCTCCGAAATGAATCAAAACGCGTTTATTACGGTAAGCATCCGACAATTGGAAAGTTCTCCGGTACCAGACAACGTCGTGCGCCGCCGGATCGCCAATGCCGCTAAGCTTGCTTTCGAAGCCGTATGGCACCAGAATCCTCCTCGAAAAATCGCGGACGCCATGCTGCCATTGTTCGCGCAGGCCCGCTCTCTCGTCATCGAATTCAAATTCCCATTGCCCGTTTAAGTTCAACCATTCTCCCCGCTGAAACTGCGGACGCGGATATTCTGTTCTCACCACATGCATTCCCTCCATACACACAAACTTGCAAGCTGCGCTGCTGTTTGTCTTTACTTAAATGCTACAGGAGTAGGAAGGTAAGAACAGTTCATAAATTTCGACATCTGCTTCTAAAAATTTATAGAGTCGCATCCGTCGTTTGACATCCCAAATGGCGCAGCAGGCTTCCCGGCAATACTACGGTCAGGAGGAGGTGACTCCGCATGGAAAATCAATCCCGCAAGGGCAATTACAAAGGCACTACACATATGAAAGCCAAAAACCAGGATATGGCCTTCGTCAACGACACGATGGAAGACGCCAAGTCCGTCACCAACTTCTCGTCCAAGAAAAAGAAGACCGACTAAGCCGTTACCGGCGTGCGTTATCCCCTCAGCAGCAAATGCTGACTCGACGCGTCTTCATGAGATTCAAGCGCACAAATCGCGTCGGGATCGCGGCTGCGTCTCCACCATCAACGCCAACCAGCCACGCCCCCGCCGATAACAATCGGCTGGGGGCGGGGCTG
>NZ_BDQX01000243.1:139307-163450 GCF_003112455.1 Paenibacillus agaridevorans | reverse complement strand
CGGCTGCCCGGCCAGCCGCTCCAGCGCTTCCGCCAGCGCTTCGCGCTCCGCTGGCGACAGCTCCCGCAGACGCGAGCGAAGCTCGTTGATCGCGTCTGCGAGCGCTTCGGCGGCGCGGGCTTGCATCGCCTCGCCGATCTTTTTAAGCTCGCGCTGCTCCGTCATCGCGTCCGCTACAGCCTGCAGCCTCTGAGCGGCAGCCTGCGCTTCCTTTGCCGCGAGCTCCAGCTCCTTCATTGCCGCTTCAAGCTCCTTAAGCGCCTTCGCGGAGTCGACGCCCGGCTCTTTGAGCTCCTTGCGCAGCTCGTCGAGCGGTTTCAGAAGCTTTTCCTTCTCCTCGTCAGGCAGCTCAAGCTCCTCAAGCTTCTTCTCGAGCTCCTCGCGTTCCTTCTCCATCTGACGGATCGCCTCTCTGGATTCCGCCAACGCTTCCGCCCTGTCATCCAACGGATTAGGCAATAGCAAAAGCAAAACGATCATCAACCATGCAGCTAACGCCCCAAATACGAGGGGTCGCCACCGTTTCCAGACAGGCCATGGCAAAGTTCGCCTCAAATCCGACGTATAACGTCTGGCGGCTTCTTCTGCCTCCTCGCGCTGCAATCGCACGATAATCTCATTAGCGGAACGAACGGAACCAGGCTCCTTCGGCATTAAACCTTCCAGGGCCGTCGAGATGGCATCTTGCGGTTCGCCCCGATCCATCTGCCTGGCCGCGTCACGTACGCTTGCGCGCCGCCAGATCCCTAATCCGATGCCAACGACCAAGCCAGCGCCTACAACGATCAGTAGCATCTGCCGCGAATGCAGCAAAGGCCAAATCCGGCTGGCCGCAAGTATAATCGCGCCCGCCAAGCTCCCCCCGAGCAAGCCGTACAACCCCATCCGGGTCAGTGCGAATAAGGTCAGGCGCTTTTTCACTTTACTTAGGTCATGCAGCAATGGATCCTTATTCATCCTGAACCTCCCCCTAAAAAGTCATGTTTCTCCTGTTTTCTCGTTCCTTCCATCGCCCTGGCTTACTTACGTCCGGTTCTCCCCCTCAGCCGAGGGCGCAAATTGCGGATTGCCATCCAATTCGCGAAGATTGCTAGAACGCCGAATACAATCATAAATTCTTGCCACAAAGCCATCGGCGCGCCTTTCGGTTGCGTGTTCCCGCTCCAGCGGTTGACCATGAACGCCTGATCGGAAATGGAAGGGTCAAGAATGCTGTACAAGGCGCCTACAGGATTCAGCGCGATAATATGGCCGACCCATGAATAAGAGGTAGTTGCCGAGATCGTTCCCGCTGCGCGAGCCTGATCCATGACGCTTTGCATGACGAAGAACAAAATAGCTGTTCCCGCGAACATAAACAACGTCACGCCATAGGTGGAGATTACCGATATCATCGTACGCTTTAACAGGGTCGAGAACAAAACGCCGAACGAACCCAGCACAATCATCATAAACAAGTAGAAAACAAATACGAGCACAAGCTGCTTCGGTGAAACTCCGCCATAGAGAAACATCATGCTGTAAACGGGTACCGTAGCAAACACGATGAGAATCATAAAGCTTAAGGATGACACCAGCTTGCTGAGTACGATCGTTGCGGAGCTTTGCTGCGTCGTGAGCAGTAAATTCAGCGTCTGCTTCTCCCTCTCGCCGCTAATGACGCCTGCCGTCAGACCTGGCGCCATAAAGGCAATCAAACCAAGCTGCGCCATGCTTAGAAAATAGAACAATATCTTGCTTTGCTCGGGATTGAAGGCCGCGCCTCTGCCCGACATTCCTTGCGTCAAGTAGATGGCGCTCAGCGACATAAGTCCGAGAGCGAATAAGTAGAAAAACAGCGTCCACATGGCACGCGGCGTGCGCATGCGAAGCCGGAACTCTTTGTCGAGCACCGGGTTGATCAGCTTCGAACGCCAATTGAATTTATCTCTTCCGGCAACGGCATGTTCATTCATCGGCGGCTCCCCCTCTCGTAATTTCCAGGAACACGTCCTCAAGATTCGTCTGCGCCTCGCTAAAGGATACGATACGGAAGCCCTGCCCCATCAGTCCGGATAACAGCTCCGCCTGATCGGAGTCATCGCCGCCGTAATGGATTCCAATGCCGCGATCGTCGCGCAGCAGTTTATTGACAAATGGCTGCTCTTCCAAGTATGATTCGGCTTCCTCCAGACGGTCAAGCAATCGGATATGCAGAATTCGTTTAACGCGCAGCCGGCTCTGAATATCGGCTACATTGCCTACCGCAACCATTTGACCGTGCTCGATGACACCGATTTCGTCTACCATCTCCGCCAGCTCGGGCAGAATATGAGAGGAAATAATAATCGTTTTGCCCATCAACTTCAGTTCCTTCAATATTTCCCTCATCTCGATCCTGGCGCGGGGATCTAGGCCGGATGCAGGTTCATCGAGAATAAGCAGATCCGGATCATGTACGAGACATCTCGCGAGGCACAGTCTTTGTTTCATCCCTCTGGACAAGCTGTCCACGTAAGCATCCCGTTTGTCCGTCAGGTTTACAAGCTCCAGCAACTGCGGGATGAGCGCCTCGCGCTCCGCCTTCGGAATGCCATAGCTCGCTCCATAGAAGTGCAAGTATTCAACGGCCTTAAACTGGTCGTACACGCCAAAAAAGTCCGGCATATAACCGATTCGCTTGCGAACCTCGTGCGGATGTTTGGTGACGTCGAAGCCGTCTACTTTAGCCACTCCTGCGGAGGGTGCCAACAGCGTCGCGAGGATGGACATCGTCGTCGATTTGCCCGCGCCGTTGGGACCGACGAATCCGAATACGGTTCCTCTACCGATCTTGAGATCAATGCCCTTCAATGCATGGAAATTGCCGAAGGACCTCGCTAACCCGCGTATTTCGATCATCGGAGTTGCAGCGGCTTCCACAGCCGCATTGGCTCCGCTCTCTGCTTCGTTCTCGTATACAATAGTTGCCTTCTCTTCGCTCATGGCTGCAAAACCTCTCCTTCCAACGTCAGCTGCGGCAACCAGATCATGCCTTCCGATGTACTGACCATCTTAAGACGTATAGATTGCGCGGGAGTCAGGTAAGCAGCCGGCGCTTCCAGGCTGCCGCCAAGCTCGACCCATTGGCCAGTCGATTCCTGCCAGATGCTCCACACCGCGTTTGGATTGCTGTTTCCATTTACGAAATTAATATCCAGCTTGTCGTAGGCGACTCCATATCCGTTCGGCAACAAATATTCCATCTCCATCTCTCCCGCGCTGATTTGCATCGTTCCGTCGCCATATGAGCTGTAGCTTTGAATCGTATTCGAGGTCATAATGGGCGACATGGCTCCTGCGGGGACGTGCACCCGGCCGCCAGTCTGGATAACGGGCTCCAGCTCCTTGATCCACATACGTAAATTATCGGATTGGACTTTGGCGCCGTCGACCAAGTATTGGCTCGCATGGTCTTCGCTAAAACCTACGATAACAGGTTGTTGAGCCTGCAGCACTCCGTTATTAAATCGATTGAAGTACATGTCAAGCAGCTCGCGTTGTCTGCGATGCTCATCGACTTGCCTGTTATTCGTTGGATGAGGGAACACGCTTCCGCCATAATAAAAGTAGCCTTGAGCGGGTATGGACGGCATTACGGCTTCGCCGCTTTCCCCTTTCTTCAGATCGCCAATCGACGTTGAAGATCCTTGCGCAAGCAGATAGACGTCGTTCAAATCAACCGTCGTATTGTTGGTGACGATGGCTTTGGAAGTGCCGTTGTCATCCTTGTAGCTCACATCCAGAGTACCTGTCTCTTCTGCAGCGGCTGCTTGCCGATCTGTCCAAAGCTTGCGAGTGGACCAGTACGGAACGCCCTTCCAGACGGCCTTTGTCTCCGCGTTGCCACTCCACAATTGATAATGCCCGTTCGAATTGAGGCCGTTTCTCATTCCGTTATCGCCATAGAAGCGAATAGGTTTTGCTTCATCGAACAACGCCGAAACGGTGCCGCCGGCCGGAGTAAAGATGCCTGTGCCTCCCGATATGACGGCATGCCCGTCACCGGATATTTCTACGATCTCCACCGTATGCGACATAACGGACCGCTTATCGCCGGAGCCGATGAAGAATACCGTGACCCCCATGACGATCGATAATACCGGGATGAGCCACCATGCCCATTCTCTGCGATCGGCTTTCGCGAGCACGATATACAACATAGGCGCAATCACTAATATATAAATACCTAACATTGCAATAAGCAGCAGCAGCTCGGGCTGTTTAATGGATGGGAACAAGTCGAGTATATTGTTTAGTTGCCAATATTGATTCAAATATCCGCCTGATCCCATTGCCGCATTTACAGATGTCGGCATTAAGGTGTCGCTAAGAAGCTTGGCCCACAACAATGAGCTTCCCGCCCACGAAGCCATCGGCTCCAGGGATGGATCAAATGCGGCGTATACGACTTGTCCGAAGCCTTGTTCGGCGGACACAGCGAGCGGTACCTCGCCTTCAACAACGATAGCCGTGCCGCGGACGGCTTTGCCATTTGACACCGTAAGACCATTCGGCAGCGCCAGACTCTCTCCGCCAGCCGACTCCAGAGCCACTGCGCTTGTTAATTGCGAAGTGCCCCCCGCTTCCACAGGCGCCAGCTCGGCAAATGCTCTTGACGTTTGTTCATAGCCGGCGCCGCCGGAGAGGACTAGCGTTCCTCCTCTAATGACCCAATCCCGAATCGCCTGGACCCGGCCCTCGCTCCAGTCTCCCGTGGGGATATCGTTGATAACGATAACGTCCAGCGAATCCAGCAGCTCCGTTTCGTCCGGCAAGTCTTCGGGTTTAAGCGGATAAACGGCGATATCGTACCCTTTCTGATTCAACTGTGGCATAAAATTAAAGGTATCCGGATCTCGCGATACAACTCCGATCATGTAGCTTAGCGAATTTCGGGAATCAAGATATCCTCTCTCGCCAAGCTGTTTCCCCGTGCCTTTGTCATTGTAGCCACCCTCGTAGAAGGCGATTCGGTTGCTGTCTTTGTTCAAAATGACGCCCGGCACGCCTACAGTGACTTGCACCGGCGATCCCGGCGGAAGTTCCAGGGGAACGACGGAATTCGTCGTGACATTGTCCCCGTTAATGTAGGATAATACGAGATCGCCTTTCAACGTATCTCCCGTATCGTTCGTCAAGGTTAGTCTGGCCGGATACCAGCGCCCGTCCTTGTAGCTGCCTTGATAGCCGATCGTTGACTGAAGACTAATCCCGGATTTTTCGCCATCCGCATGGACTGCGAGCGCCGGCCAAGCCAGCAGAAATACAATTAGAGCCAACGCTGCTCTTGCAAAATATGGCTGTCGATATGTACGTTCTCCTCTCACGCCTCTTCCCCTTTTCTTTCAACATTCATTTAAAAGTATGCCTTGCCTCTTTCTATTGTAACGGTTTTTAACGCCATAAAGTTGCTATTTCTTCCAAATATGAAAGATGGCATATGCAATTAGAAATTAAAAAAACAGCGTAATCATTCAACGCTTCAGGAATAGATTAACCTGGCTTTGAATAGATCGCTGTTTCTGTCTTTAATACCTTAGCTCTTCGAATTTCACGCCGCGTGAAGTATCCGTCGCGACTTCTACCGATACGGTGACCCGGACGCCGAACTCCCGACCGCTCTGATTGAGCCATAACCGGAATTTTTCTTCGACTATCCCTTGGCCAAGCTGACTTCGCCCCTCGTATTTGTAGTCGACGATGGCGGCTCCGTTATACGCCTTTGCCGTTTCTTGCACGGCTAGCCTCCCCCACTTGGCATAAGCGGGCGCAGCCGCCTGCACAATAGCCGAGTTCTCCTTACCGGATGAGGAAGCATGCAGCAATAGTGGATCGTGGTGCAATGCCGTAACGGATTCGCCTTGAGCGAGACTCATGAGGAGAATAATGGTTTTCACCACCACATTCCGAAGCACTGTGTTTCACCCCGCCTTCTGCCCGCTGCTTGCGGGCAGTTGTCAGCTTACCCCTATCTGTGGGAATTTATGCGCAGTACTCCTATTACAAAACGATCAAATGGAATGAACTTGCTTGCAAACGGCCAAATGGACAAGGCTCCCTAAAAAAACAGTCCCGCAATTGATTCACTCGCGGGACTGCTCGAAATTTATTTTGCTGTAGCTGCTTTTCCTTTTTTCGCTTTTTTGCGATTCAGCACCTCGTAAACGATTGGTACGATGATCAACGTGAGCAGCGTCGAGCTGATCAAGCCGCCTATTACCGTCACCGCCATCCCCTTCGAGATGAGACCGCCGGACTCAAAGCCGAGTGCCAATGGAAGCAAAGCGCCTACCGTTGCGATCGCCGTCATCAAGATCGGGCGAAGGCGCGTAACGCCGGCCTCCAGCAGCGCTTCGCGTACGGACAAGCCCTCCCGTTCCTTGTGAATAACGCGGTCGATCAATACGATCGCGTTCGTCACGACGATGCCGATCAGCATCAATGCGCCGATCATTGCCGTTGCGCTGAGCGTCTCTCCGGCAATCCACAGGGCGACGAGGCCGCCGATAATCGTAAACGGCAAGGAGAAAAGAATCGTAAGCGGAGTCAGTCCGCCGCCGAAAGTTAATACAAGCACCAGGTACACGATGGCAACCGCTGCGAGCATCGCGAGGCCCAACTGGGTAAACGTTTCGTTAATTTGTTCCGTTACGCCGCCCATCGTAATCTCGATGTTGCCTGGAAGCTCCATGTTGTCGATTGTTTTCTGAATATCCTTCGAGACGGCGCCAACATCGGAGGAAGCCACCTCTGCGGATACTTCCGTATACACTCGATCGTTGAGACGAGTAATCGTATTCGGAGATTCGCCCTCTTCAATCGTGACTACATCTTTAAGGGCGACTTCCGTTCCCATTGGCGTCATGATGGATACATTTTCAAGATCGGACAAGCTGGAGTACGTTTTTTCTTCCGTTTTTACATAGATATTAACATCCTCGCCGTCGACCTCGATCGTCGTCAGCACCGGATTGCTCCGCACGGGGCTAAGCGCCATTGCAACCTGACCCGCTGTCAATCCATGCTGGCTCAGCTTGTCACGGTCGGCGACGATACGATATTGCTCGTACGTCTGCGCCAGACTGGAGTCGATCTTCGTCAACTCGTCATTCTCTTGCAGCTTCGCAATCAGCTCGCTTACAACCGGCTCCAGCGCCTTCATGTCGGGGCCGAATACTTGCATGGTCACGCCTGATCCGCCGAGTCCGCCACCGGTGAAGTCTTGCTCCTTCCACTCGCCCTGTCCGCCGAGCTCTTGCAGCATAGGAAGGATTTTGGCCTTCTCTTCGGAAAAGTTTTTGAAATCCTTATCGTAATTAATGTTGAACAAAGCTTGTTTGGATGCTCCCGGATTCATCGGATTTGATCCGCCGACCGCATATTGCAGTACCTTGACGCCTTCGCGCTTGTCAGGCACAAGGAGAGCTTCCGCCTTCAGCGCCATCTCTTCTACTTGCTCTCTTGTTTCGCCAGGAGCCGGGTTATACGTAATAATTAAAGCTTTCTGTTCGTCGGCTGGCAGGAAGCTGGTGCCAATGACGGGAACAAGCGCGAAGCTGCCCACAAGCAGCAGAACCGCGGTGCCGAACGTAACCAGCTTGTGGTTAAGCGACCAGTTCAATACGCCTTTGTACCACAGCGCCAGACGGCCAGGTTTATCTTCGTGTCTTTGCTCAGACTTCAGACCATTGCGGAACATCATATGGGCCATCATTGGCACGACCGTGATCGCAACGATGAGAGATGCGACAAGTGCAAACACGACGGTAAGCGCAAACGGCATAAATACTTCGCCGACCATGCCGGATACAAAGCCCAGCGGCAAGAATACCGCTACTGTAACGATTGTCGATGCCATGATCGGAACGAACATCTCGCGAGTTGCATCCGCGATAAGCGCCTTGCCGCTCAGTTTCTCGCCGGCAAGCGACATTCGTCGGTAAATATTTTCGATGACGACAATAGAGTCGTCGATAACCCGACCAATGGCGACTGTAATTGCGCCAAGCGTCATAATGTTAAGCGTAATGTCCATCTGTTTCAATACAAGCATCGCCATCAGGATAGACAGCGGGATGGATACGACGGAAATAATCGTCGAACGGATGTTGCGCAGGAACAACAAGATGATGACGATAGCGGCAAGCGCTCCGATAATCGCTTTGCTCAGCATCGTGTGAACCGACTCTTCGATCGGCTCGCCTTGGTCGAAGGAGTGTTCCACTGTCATTCCATCGATGTCCGCCTGTATGGCTGACATCTCATCCTTCACCAGATTGACGACGTCAACCGTATTGGCATCCGCCGATTTGACGATGCTGACGCCAATGGAATCTTTGCCGTTCGTTCGGGAGATCGATTCTGCCTTGTCCACTACCGTCAAGTCGGCCACATCGCTTAGCTTAACGCCAGGTACAATGATCAGATTGCGAAGATCATCCTCGCTTACGATATTACCGTCGACCAAGACGGATTTCTCGGATTCGCCGAATTCGAAAATTCCGAGAGGTACGGACATGGCGGAAGCTTGAATAATTCCTTTGATCATATCTTCGGTCATGCCGATCTCGACGAGAACTTCCGGCTTGAAGGCAAGCTGGCCTTCCACCACGTTTTGTCCGGAGATCTGGACATCGGCAACGCCCTCAAGACCTTGAAGCTTCGGAATGACGTTTTCGTTCACCTGTTTGGTCAACTGAGCCAAATCCAGCGTATTGTTGGAGATACTAAGCGACAATACGGGGAATGCGTTCAGGCTGATTCGGGATACGGACGGCGTCTGTACGCCTTCCGGGAACCCGAGCTCCCCGAGCAGGCTTTTGACCTCTTGCTCCGCTTCGTCCATGTTCGTCTCGTAATCGAATTCGATTACGACGGACGATGCGTTTTCGAACGAAGTCGATGATACGTTGTTTACGCCGGACATGTTCCGCGTACGCTGTTCGATCGGCTTCGTTATCTTGTCCATCACTTCTTCCGGCGCTGCTCCCGGATATACAGTCGTGACGCTGACGATCGGAATCGTAATGTCCGGAATCGTCTCCATCTTCATGCTGGTACCGGCCTGCAAGCCTGCGAACAACACGATAAGCGTGATGATCCATAAAGCGAATTTGTTGTTCAGCGAAAATTGAATAACACTCTTCAACGTCTCCCACTCCTCTGTCTATCGTCAAATCTTGAATCTATAACCAACGCCCCATATCGTCTCGATATATTGCGGGTTGGACGGATCATGTTCGATCTTCTCTCGTAGTCTGCGGATATGGACGGTTACCGTAGCGGCATCGCCGTTGGAATCCAGTCCCCAAATACGTTCGAACAATTCTTCTTTCTCGAATACGCGGTTGGGATGCGATGCGAGAAGCAGCAGCAGCTCGTATTCCTTGGAGGTCAGCATGGTCTCTTTTTCGTGGATAGTGACTCTGCGAGCCGACTTATCGATCAACAGGCCTCTAATCTGTACGATATTGCCGGGATTGCGTTTATCCGCGGTCAGCCTGTCGAACCTGGCGAGATGAGCTTTGACCCTGGCTACAAGCTCGCTTGGGCTGAAAGGTTTCGTTATATAATCATCTGCCCCGAGTCCAAGACCTCGGATCTTGTCGATATCTTCCTTTTTTGACGTAACCATCAGGATGGGCATATTATGTTTGCCGCGAATTTGACGACAGATCTCATAGCCGTCAACCTTTGGCAGCATGACGTCCAGGATGATAAGATCATGACCGCCTTCCAATGCTCGCTGCAGCCCAACATCGCCGCGGCTTTCGATCTCTACCGAATAGCCGTGGCTTTCCAGGTAATCTCTTTCCAATTCGGCAATGGACTTCTCGTCTTCAATAATCAGGATGTTCTTCATAGTTCGTTCACCGCCTTTATTGCTGGCAGCTTCAGGCAAAATATCGCTCCGCCCTCCGCCGCGTTCTCAGCCCATACAGTGCCTCCGTGTCCTTCTACGATCTGCTTTACGATGGCTAGTCCAAGCCCGTTGCCTCCCGTCTCGGAATTACGGGATTGCTCCGCGCGGTAGAAACCTACGAATATATGAGGCAAATCCTCTTCTTCGATTCCAGGACCCGTGTCCTGGAAGGTGATAAGTGCATCTCCTTCGGACTTTTGTACCGTAACGACGATAGTAGCCTCGCTCCGTTCGGACTGCTGATTCATATACTTGATTCCATTGGACAAGATGTTGGCAAACACCCGGTTCAGCTTGTCCGGATCGGCTGCCACCAGCAGTCCCGCCTGCATCGCCTTATTATGAAGCTGAAGCACGATGCCATCCTTCTCGAGCTCGAAGCGCTGCTCCTCGAGATAGTCATCCACATATCTCGCGATATCCACCGTCTTGAAGTCGTAAACCACCTTCTGCAAATCCAGTTTGGAGAACAGGAACAGCTCGTCGATCAAGTGATCCATCTCCGACGCTTTGCGGTAGATCGTACCCATATAGCGGCTTCGCTTTTCATCCGTATTGGCGATACCGTCCATGATCCCTTCGACATATCCTTTAATTGCGGATATCGGCGTTTTTAGATCATGCGAAATATGGGATAGCAGCAGCTTGCGGTTCTCTTCATATTGAAGGCTTTGGTCAATGGAATGCTTTAGCCTCGCCCGCATTTCTTCGAAGGCGGCACCAAGCTGGGCCACTTCGTCTCCGCTGCCCGCTTTCTTCTTGAACATTCTTCTTCTGGGAGAGACCGGCTCTGCCAGATTGCCTTCCTTGATCTGCAGTGCTGCAGACCTGAGCGACTGAAGCGGCTTGATAATGCTTCGGGATACGAAGTAGGTGAGCAGCATGCTTGACAGCACGATCGACAACAACATAAGAATCATCGTCAGGGGATGCCAAAAGAACGGAATTTGTTCTACCCGATAGAGCAACAGCGCCTTTCCTTCTCCCCCATCCGGGTATTGAAAGTCGAGCTCATGAGATGTAAACCGATAATTGTGGAAAAATAATCTTTCGTTAGGCTCATCCGCAAGTTTTTGCCAATCCTCTCCTTCCGATAACGAGCTCAGAAAGGGAGAAACATCGGTAACCTTGTCATCCTTGGATATAATGAGGCCCGCCCACTGCTCGCTAAGCCGCTCCTGCAGATCCGTCAGGAAGTCCGGATTCTGAAGCTGACCCGTGTCTTCCCGAAGCACATACATGAGTTCACCATAAACCAATGCCTGGTTGAAATTCTCGTCTTGCTTCACTTCTGTCAGATCCCTAATGTCCTGCTTGCCGCTGCTGGCGAATATGATCATGATGAACAATATTAACAGGATGACCGGGACGACGGCCATCGCCAGATAAGACATATACAGTTTCAAGCGAATGGACATGCATCACGCTCCGTTCCCCAGTTAGGATGTTTCATCTATCGTTTATCATAAAGGCTAATTCTAAACGAAATTGTAATCAAATATTACAAATTTATTACGTTACGAAAGTTATTTCAAACTGCCGATCCGGTCGACTGGCCAAATTCGGAACACCGCCTTGCCCTCCAAGCTGGATAGGGCGACAGGTCCGAAGTCGCGGCTGTCCTGGCTTCTTTCGCGATTATCGCCTAATACAAGCACATGTCCGGCCGGAACGACGAAGGGTACATCCAGACTGCCCGGAAACGTCTCGCCTTTCGCGTAAGGCTCCTCAAGCCTGACTCCGTCCACGAATACAGCTCCATCAGCGATGTCTACCGTTTGACCTTCCAGCGCGATGACTCTCTTTACAAGACGAAGCTCATGCTCAGGTCCGTTAATGATGACGATATCCCCTTGCTTCGGCTCGCTTACACGGTACGACCACTTATCTTCGATCAGCCGTTCTCCTTCGACGAGCGTATTTTGCATGGACACGTTATGTACTTCCGTCTGGGCATAAGCGTACGTCTGAAACAACATGGCCAAAGTAATCGCAATGCCTAACGATAAAGTCCAGTCTCTCAGCTCTTTCATCCCATTGCTCGTCCACCCGCGATTACCGGATCCGAGCTTTTCCTTGTTATTTTCCATTTGCATATCTCTCCTCAAGTTTCGAATGATTGCGCGATACGGCGAATATGCCCAAAACCTATACGTTATACGAAAGTCGTTGGCGAAAGTTTCCTGTTCTGGGCAGTCTATCGTTTGGAAATGACAAAAAACAGTCCCTGGCAAGCAATAGCAAGCCGGAGACTGCTTATTTCAATTTTGTAAAATTTGTTATTCTTCCGAAGGAAACCAAATCCTGTATCGCCCGCTTAGCGCCAGCATCGCGAACAGATACAAACAATTGTCGTAATAGCGGCGGTCGCCCGTTCTTACGGAAGTTTCCCACAGAAGCCTGGCGTTGTCCTCGGCATGCGGTCCGTCCGCGGCAAGCGACGCGGCGGCATTGGAGGCCAGCAAGCCGACGGGATGCAATGCCTTCTCCTCGAAAGGTTCTCCGTTAATCCGGTACCTGCGGTAATCCTCCGGCCGTTTGTCTGCGAAGAAGGATTGTATGCGATTTGCAAGACTCCGCTGCCTCTCGTCCTTTCGGAACCACTCCCAGTCCAAACCGATATTCGCCGCGACGCGGTAAGCATCGCTAAAAAAATGTCCATAGCCGCGCGTATCGTTCGGCGTTCCGTCATAATAGGCATACTCCGGCGTCAGTCCCGTTTCGGGATGACTCGCAAGCTGGATATAATCCCGGCTTGCCGAAGCAGCCTCTTCCCAGAAGCTTCGGTCTTCGGGGTAAGCCCATAACGCGAACAGCTCGTAAAAGTGGGGCAAATGATAGGACGGATCCGAGAACTCGACCTCCGGCACGAACTTGATCAGCTTGTTGTCAGGGTTCCACATGGGATACCCGGTTCCGTCCTCGCCTTGATGGATGCATGTGCGCAGCAGATCGCGAGCCTGCTTGCCATAATCATAAGGAGCTTCGCCATCCCCCCATCGGTGGGAAGCAAACAGCAGCGCCAAGGCGAAATATTCTTCCCCGTCAGGCGCCGGCCCGTTCGACAATCGCGTCCCGTCGGGCTTGCACGACCAGGCGAAATACCCCTTATTAACCCCTTCCTTCATAAACATGAAGGAGTACGTCCAATTCCATATTCGGTCGAATATATCCTTGCGTCCGTACTGCACCGCCATCATCATGCCATATGACATGCCTTCCGATCGCACGTCCAGGTTTCCCGTATCCAGCAAATAGCCTTGCGTCTCGCCCATCGGATAATAGATTCGCGTCTCTTCGTTCTCGCCGAACAGCGCTTCCCAGGCTTCCGCCAGCCTATTATCGACTTCTTGCGGCTCATACCCGCATTCCGCGAACAAATTGCGGTAGTTGCCCGTGTAATAAGCGCCTTGTCGTTCAGTCATCCTGTTAAGCCTCCCGTCACTTGTCGTCGGTTATCTCCGTCAGCCCTATTACTCCCTCAGCCCTTCACTCCGCCCACCATCATCCCTTTGACGAAATACTTCTGCAGGAACGGATACACCATGATGATCGGGAGAGAAGCGACAATCGTCATTGTGGCGCGTATGGAGAACGGCGTAACCCCCGAGCCTTGCTGGCCTACGTTGGCGAACCCGTCGCTTGCCGATTTCGACGTCATCGATGCGTTGGAATTTTGCAATATTTTCTGCAGTTCGTATTGCAAGGTGCTTAATTCGACATTGGACGAGTTGTACAAAAACACGTCAAACCATTGATTCCATTGATAGACGCCGCTGAAGAGCGCCACGGTTGCCAGCACCGGCGTGCTGAGCGGCAGCACGATGCTGAAGAAGTTGCGGTACTCGCCCGCTCCGTCGATACGGGCAGATTCCAGTATGCTCTCCGGCAGACCTTCTATGAAGGATCGTATGATGATGAGGTTGAATACGCCGATCAAGCCTGGGAAGATATAAACCCAGAAGCTGTCGATCAATCCCAAATCCCGGATAAGCAAGAAGTTCGGGATAAGCCCTCCGTTAATATACATCGTCAGAATGAATGCGATCGTCACGAATTTCCGCAGCACGAACTCTTGTCTGCTTACGGTATACGCCACCATCGCGGAGCAGAACACTGTCAGGACGGTGCCGATAACGGTACGCAAGATGGAGATCATCGTGGCATGGAAGATCGTCGCTTCTCCCAGCACGTATTTGTAATTCTCAATCGTCCATATCCGCGGCAGAAGATAGATGCCTCCGCGAATCGAATCGTTGGCGTTGTTCAGAGACACGGCCAGCGTATTGAGGAACGGGTACAATGTCACGACCATCAGCAGCGTAAGGAAGATAAAGTTGCCGTATTCGAACATGCGGTCGCCAAGCGACATCGGCCTTCTGCTCCGTTTTTTGAATCCCTTGATTGTCATTCCGGCCATCCGGCTCCCTCCTTCTAATACAATCTGGCTTCGCCCAGCCTCTTCGCGATGTTGTTCGCGGCGAACAACAGGATGAAGCTGACGATCGTCTTGAACATTCCCGCCGCGATGGAGAGCGAGAAGTTGCTTTGCGCAATGCCGTATTTCAATACGAAAATATCAAGATTCTCAGAAAAGTCGACGTTCATTCCGTTGCCCAGCAAATATTGCGGCTCGAAGCCGGATTCCATCAGGTAGCCGATATTCATAATGAGCAAGACGACGATGACGGGCTTGATGCCCGGAAGCGTCACATGCCACATCCGCTTGAACCGGCCCGCACCGTCCATCTCCGCCGCCTCGTATTGGGCGGGGTCGATCATCGTCATGGCGGCAAGGTAGACGATCGTATTCCAGCCAACGTCCTTCCACACTGTCCCGGCGCCGAAGATGCTCCAGAAATATTCCGGAATGCCAAGGAACAATATTTCCTCCTTGATCCATCCCGCTTTCATCAACAGCTCGTTAATGATGCCATCGGGCGATAAAGTCGTCTGGATGATCCCGGCCGCGACTACCCACGAAATGAAGTGCGGCAAATAACTGACCGTTTGCACCAGTCGCTTGAACGCGACTTGCCTTAGCTCGTTCAACAGGAGCGCCAATGTAATCGCGGTTGCGAATCCCAGCACCAGATTGATGCCGCTCATCGCGAGCGTGTTCCGAAGAACCCGCAGGAATCTCTCGTCTTCGAACAAGAAGCGGAAGTGCTGAAGCCCTACCCATTCCTGATCCCAGAAACCAAGCGCCGGCTTGTACTTCTGGAATGCGATCGTCCAACCCCATAGCGGCACGTATTTGAAAATGAACAACCAAATCAGGAACGGGACGGACATGACAATAAGCGGATGTTGTCTGCCTAGTTTAATGAGGAACGATTTGATGCCAGACGGCGGTTTGCTTGGTACCGTCCCGGATGCCAAGCCCGCAGCGTGTTTCTCCATCCTGTCTCTCTCCTTCCGGCTTGCATGGTAATTCGGACGCGCGAGAGGCCGAGCCCGCGCGGCAGGCGTCAGGTCGGCCTCTCCAAGCATCGCCATAAATATCGCCTCGGTTACTTGGCGGCTTCGATCAGCTTCTTCACTTCGGTAGTAACGAACGCCTCGTAATCAGCCGTGTCCAACTTGCCGAATTCGCCCAAATATTCGTTCCAGATGCCTTCGAACTCGGCTGGCTTGGCGAGAACGAGTTTAGGGAAATACTTTTTGACGATTTCCGTCTTCTTCGTTTCGTAAATTTGCGGAGCGGAGCCCTGCTCCTTCGGAATGCCCCAAGCCGGAAACCACGGGCGATCGTCCGGAGCGGCGAACATTTCCGCATATGTCTGAGCGCCGTATTTATCCAGAATGACTTTATCCGCATCGGTAAGGTCCATCTGGAATACTTCAGGCTGCAGACCAGGCGCAAAAGCGTTGCCGTTCGCTAGCGTGGAGTTCGTGCCGTATTGCGGCCAGTTCCAATCATAGTATTTGAAGCCGAATTTCTCGCGGAACGCTTCATCGATTTTTTTGATCTGCTCAGCGGTGCGGTAGTACCTTCCGTTTGCATCCACTTCGTAAGTTTCTCCCACAATTCCCCAGCTTTTCAGCGTTTGGTTTTCCTCCGTCAGCAGGTTGTCAAGGTATTTGATGATTCTTTCCGGATCTTTGGCGCTGACGGTAATGCCCATGCCGCGGTTTTTCACGAAGCCCGGAGGATCCAGGTATTGATCCTTCTGCCCGTCGAAGGTAACCGGCAGCGGGAAGTACACGAAGTCGTCTTTGGCCGGATCCGCTTTGGCGGCATCCTTGAGCACGTTCTGCGCGTTGGCGATCTGCCAGCCGTAATCGAAGAATCCGATCACCTTGCCAGAGGACAGCTTCGCCAGATATTGGTCATAATTGTCGACGAACGAAGCTTTGTCGAACAGGCCTTCCGCATTCAATTTATTCAGCTCGGAGAGCCATCTTTTGGTCGAGTCCGCAGCGGAATAGGTTTTGGCCTCGAACGTGTTCATGTCCACGATGACCTCGCCGTCGTTCGGGAACCCTTCCAGATGCATCGGCGGGTTGGAGGTCGCGAAGAATCTCCAGTCGTGCGTCAGCGATACGAATCCTGTCAAATCCTCTCCGCTATGCTTGGACGCGTAATCGCGAATCAAATTAAAATATTCGTCCAGCGTCTTGATTTGCGGATAACCCGCTTCCTTCAACACCCTGCGCTGCACCCAGAACGCGCCTTGATTAATGTTGGGATCCGGCACGTATTCGCCGACTACGTTGGAGAAGGGCAGGAAATAAATTTTGCCGTCTTCCGCTTTCATCTGATTAAAGTAAGGTCCGTATACGCGCTTAATGTTCGGTCCGTGCTGCTCGATCAAGTCCGTCAGATCGATAAATGCTCCTGCGCCCAGAACCTCGTCGATCGCGGCATCCGGGATCATGACGTCCGGATATTTGTTGGAGGCAATCATCGTTCCGATTTTGGTATTTAGATCGCCAACCAAATTTTCGATTTTAAAATTTACGCCGGTCTGATCCTCCAGCATTTTGCCGATCGTCGTTTCGTTCGTATTAATGTCCTTGGCGGCACCGGCGCCATTGAAGTACGTAAATGTCACCTTATCCAACGGCTTCTCCGTTTCCGTCGCCTGTCCGCCCGCATTGTTTGCCGGCGCTTTGGTCGGTTCCGACTTCGAATTGCCGTCCGAACAAGCCGATGCGACGAGCGAGGTTAACGTAAGTACGCTTACTGCCGATACGAGAAATCGTTTCTTCATCGTGTTGCCCCCTGTACGAATATTTGAAAGCACTTTCATTGTAACTTCGAAGGGGAGCGCTGATGACCCCCCTAACTTTAGTTCCTACTATAAAAATCTTAGAAATTTTCGATGCTGAAAACCGAACTTTTTGAACTCGCACTTAGAAGTTCATGCTTCGTGCTACCGGAATTCCGATACGCACGGATGTTCCATGCCCGGCTTCGCTGTCTATGTCGAACTGGAACTCTTGGCCGTAGATGAGCTTAAGCCGATAAATAACATTTTGAACGCCGATTCGCTCGCCAAGCTCCTCCTCCTCCGCCAGATAGGAGCGTATTTTGTCCATCTGCTCTGGTGGCATGCCGCCGCCGTTGTCCTGGATGGAGAAGTGCACCATCCCCTCTTCCGAATAAATGCGAAGATCGATATGGCCGCCTTTTTTCACTTGCTCTACGCCATGAATACAGGCATTTTCGACAAACGGCAAATAAATAAATTTGGGGATAAGCAGCTCTCCGGCAGCTGGGTCAACGTCAAGATCGAAGGTCAGGCGATCGCCGAACCGGTATTGTTGAATTTCCAGGAAGCAATTGACGAACTCCAGCTCCTCTCTAACTGTAACCATATCGCGCTTCCACGTTAAGGCGCTGCGGAACAGCTTGGCCATGTTATGAATGATTTTAGCCGTTTCCGTTTCTTTTTTGATGACGCTCCGCATTCGGATAGTCTCCAGCGCATTAAACAGGAAATGCGGGTTGATCTGGCTCTGCAGCGCGTTGAGCTGTGCCTTGCGCCGCTCCAGCTCCAGGCTCTTCTGCCGGATGTCGGCGACGTATACGTCGTTGATCAGACTCCGGATCTGCAGCGTCATCCGATTGAATTCGCCCGTCAACTGGCCAATCTCGTCGTTGCTCTCCTCCTGATGCATCGTATCGAAGTGCTGATTCTTTACCCGCTTCATATAACGGAGAATATTGCCCAGCCTGGCCGTAATGGATCTGGCAATCCAGCCGATAATGAGCGTAGGCACGATTAGATTGATGCCGGACATCCAATACACGAACTCCCGGGACTTGCGCAGCTCGCTGAAAATGTCCTTCTCCGATACGACCGCGATCATCTGCCAATCGCCCAGCAGGCTGCCCGCCGGGTAGCTTGTCCGAAGAAGCACTGAATCCGACGGAAACCGAAGCTGGTCGAATGGTTGACGAACGGTGAACCAATCCGTTTCCGTATTGTTGGAATAGGCTACTTCGCCTTCTCCGTTAACGAGGTATACATTTCCTTGCACGTTCAGATTGGAGAAGATCGTATGGATCGAAGACATCTTGAGCTCGATTTTGAGCACCTTCTCCCAATTGTTTAACGAGTCAAAATAATTCATTCTTCGCACCAGGCTAAACGTGTCCACGGCGACGCCTTCGCCGCTGGCAATAAGCAGATCCTCGCGCGGCGAACGAACGAAAGCGGTTGCATTCGATGACGGGCCGCCTAATGCAAGGTACCACTCGCTCTCCTTGATCTCGGGAGACAAATATCCGATGCCGCCGGAATGCAGCAGCGTCGGGTTGTCGAGATAGATTTTGATATTCTGCACCGAAGCGTAGATCGGCGTGTAGCTGTTCAGAATGCGGCGAAAGTAGGAATCGTAGGCTTCGATATAGTCGGCCGGCCGCTTATATTCGTTCTCCAGCAGCTCGTTCAGCTTGTTGTCGGTAAAAAATCCGGAAGAGACGTTAATCGCGCCGTCCAGCTCCGTCAGCAGTTGATTTTTTATTTGCTCCAGCGCCCGAGTCGTATCCTCCAGGTTCTGCCGCTTTACGTTTTCGCTCGTCACTTGATAGAACACGATATTCGTGATGAGGATGGGCAGAAATACGCAAAAGATGTACACGATCATCATTTTATTGCGAAGCCTGATATGGTGAATGCCGATCTTGTTTCCGTTTAGCCATTTGGCTATCATCGCCATGCTCCTCCTTCTGTTCAGCGCAAGCTGTTGCGATACTCCGTCGGCGTCATGCGCTCGAGCTTCTCGAATTGCGACACGAAGTATTCGGCATTATTGAAGCCGACCCGTTCCGCGATTTCGTAGACGCGAAGATCAGTCAGCCTGAGCAGCCGCTTCGCTTCGCCGACTCTTAGCTGCAGGACGTAGTCGTTGAAATAGGTGCCGTACGTTTTTTTGAACAGCTGTCCGAGATAGACCGGGTTCATATAATATTTCGCCGCGATCGACTTTAAATTAATGTTCGTGGCAAAGTTTGCATCAATATAACCTTTTATTTTCTGCACGCCGCCTCCCGCCATCTCCTTGCGTTGACGCGCAGCAAGCTGCGAGCATTCCAGCACGAAGCTTTGGATCAGCGACTTGAGCGTCGCCGCCGTTACGTTGCGATCATACCAGGAAATCATCGGTTCCCTGTACGTCATTGTCTCTACATCGGCTTCCATGCTTTCCAGCGTCGACAACGCTTCGGATACGAACCGATGAAGGCTGGTCCTCACTGCCTCCGGTACATAACATCGATCCCGGAACTGCAAGAAGATGTCTTCTACCGCCTGCCGGATCGCCGCTTCGTTATTTTCCTCCATGCCTTCCTTTAGACCTTGGAATAACGTATGATCCATGATCATGTACTGCAGAGGCTTGGAGCGCAGCTCCTCATACAGGAACACGAGTCTCCTCTCGTCCATGTATTTGTACAACATGGCTTCTCTTGCGCTGATATATGCCTCCTTGAGCTCCGACAGATGCGTTACCGGATGGCCGACAAACACGCAGACAGGACCTCCGGCCGCCGATTGCAGTCTGCTCTGCAGCGACTTGGCAAGTCTCTCTATGGTCCAATACTCAGGAAGAGACGCCTCTGCCACGACGACCCCCAATCTACCCCTATGCTCGTAGGTGTGAAGCGCGGGCATGGAAGGGGCGATCTCCTTCAGCGTCGCAAGCGTGAGCTGCCGCACGTCCAGGACGGATGAGCTGCCCGGGTTTAAAAGTGCTGAATCGCTATCATTTATTTCCACAAACATATAGTATAGGTGACCGACTTTCGGAAGCTCCATCGACGCTCGCCACTGTTCGGCTTCTTCCACAGAACACTCCCCTTTGATTAAAGCTGCGATTCGTTCGCTGCCGAGCCGATGCTGCTGCTGGTTGGCGGCGGCGGCTTCCAGTTCCAGCTTTTCTTTTAGTTCGAGCAGCGTCGCTTCCAGGACCGTCTCGTCGATGGGCTTAAGAATGAAATCGCATACGCCGTATTTGACGGCTTGCTGGGCGTATTTGAATTCATCGTAACCGCTTACAATAATAAACTTTGTCGGCAGTTGATGGACCTGCACCGCTCTCTGAACGAGGGCGAGTCCGTCCATGACAGGCATGCGGATATCCGTAATGACCAGATCCGGCGGATCCTGGACGATCATCTCCAGGGCGTCTTCTCCATTATCGGATTCGCCGCATACGGTAAACCCGCATTTCTCCCAACCGATCAGCTCGTTCAACCCTTGCCTGAAGTACGCTTCATCATCGACAAGCAGCACTCGAAACATAGATTCAGCCTCCTTTGCATACCTCTTGTATATTGCCAATGCGGCTCCCTTCCGCTACCATTGGATATCAGAGAGGAGCTTTTCGACATGACGACGATTAGCGCCGCGCAACGCGGCTTATTTATGACGGTTACTGTCCTGTACTGGACTTCGATGTACATCTATGTCCCTACCCTGTCTCCCTATCTAAAGGACAGCGGCTATTCCCTGCAGTTCATCGGCATCGTGCTCGGCAGCTACGGCTTTGTGCAGATGCTCGTACGATTCCCTCTGGGCATCCTCTCCGACCGCTGGGGACGCCGCAAGCCGTTCATTTTGCTCGGCATGCTGACCGCCATTGCCAGCTGTCTCCTGTTCCTGGTTCCCGGCTCCTGGATGTGGCCCCTGGCAGGTCGTATCATTGCCGGCGTGTGCGCATCCACTTGGGTCGCCTTTACGGTCATGTATGCAGGTTACTTCGGCAGCGGCGGCACAGGCCGCGCGATGGGCAACATCAGCCTGATGACCGTGTCCGGCCAGATGCTGGGCATGCTGCTCAGCGGCTGGTTGAACGACGGCTTCAGCTCTTCCGCGCCTTTCATTTTTGGCGCCGTTATTGCCGCTGTCGGGCTGGCGCTTGCTTTCCTTCTGCGCGAATCGGACACGAGCGGGCAGCGGCAATCGGGGATGTCGTTCGCCCAGATCGCAACTGTCGTGCGTAATGCAACATTGCTGCGGGTATCCTTGTTATCTGTTCTGGCTCATGGCGTATTGTTTATCACCATGTTCGGCTTTACCCCGCTCAAGGCGCAGGAATTCGGGGCGTCCGGCACGGAGCTGACGATTCTAGTGTTCTCGTTTATGCTTCCCCACGCCATTGCTTCGTTCAGCAGCCCGGCTTGGCTTGTGCCCCGCTTCGGTTACTGGAGCACGATCGCGGCCGGCTTCATCATCAGCGGCATATGCACCGCGGCAATGGTCATGGCGCCCTCCATCGAATGGCTTTACGCGACGCAAGCCTTAAACGGTCTGGCGCAAGGACTTCACATGCCGCTTTTGCTCGGCATGGCCATTCGCGATGTCGACAAGTCGGGGAGAGCTACAGCCATGGGCTTGTATCAAGCGTTGTACGCCATCGGGATGTTCTCCGGTCCTTTTATGGCAGGCTGGCTGAACGAAAATTGGGGCCTCAACAGCGGCTTCCTGTTCGGCGCATTGCTTGCCGCCGCTGCTTCGGCGCTTGTGTGGCGCTGGTCTTGGGCTGATCGCAGGCGGGGCAGCTTACGCCAGAAGAAGGACTTGCCCTTGAACTAGAATGCGTTGATTATACAACAACACGCCGCAACTCAGCTATTTCTTTTTCCGATAATCAGGAGGTTTAACCTTATGCGAGCGTTATCGACTTCTCGAAGTTTCACAAGCCATCCGCAATTTCCCGTATCATCATCAGACCAATCGAATGAGCCGCGGGGCAGGTCCGAAGAACTTGCGACCCGCCCGCAGCTGGTGCTGGATATCGGCGGCGTGCTTGCCGCCAATCTCTCGCCGAAGTTCTGGATGCTTGTCTCGGAGGCTGCCGAAGTGGAACATTCAACGCTGTACAAAATTTATAAGCAGGAGATCAGTTCGAAATTGTGGAGAGGGGAAATCATGGAGGAGCAATTTTGGGGATGGCTGCAGGATCAAGCGCCGAAGTTGAGTCCATCGGAAGCGAAGCACATGCTTGCGGGATGTCTGTCGCCGCTTCCGGCGCTTCAACGATTGCCGGAGTGGAGCCGTGCGGCGGACTTGCATATTTTAAGCAATCATTTGTTGTCTTGGGTCACGCCTCTGTTGCAGCCCGTTCGAAGTTACTTGACGCATATTGTCATCTCGAGCGAACAAAGCTGGAAAAAACCGCAGCGCGAGCTGTTTGCTCACGCCGCGAGTTTATTGCCGTCCCAGTCCAACGTTTTGTTCGTGGACGACCAGCAGGGCAACCTGGATATGGCGGAAACCATGGGATGGGAGGTCGTACTGGCTGATGATGGCGGCGCATGGATAGAGGAGGCCGATCGCTGGATCCATAATAAATCCGCTATGGACGTCCCCATTTTCGAATCAGCCAAACCTCGTTAAAGCAGCCCACCAACAAAATACAAGATGGAACAGCATCCTATCGCCGCGGCCAGCAGCCAGGCATCCGCCCTGCCCGGTTTAAGCTTGAATCCGTACACGGGGTTGCCGCGCGGCCTGTCAAAGCCTCTTGCTTCAAGCGCGCCGGACATCTCTTCCGCTAGCCGGAGCATCGCTCGCAGATATGGCATTAACATGCGATGTATTCGCTTGGCGGGAATGCCGCCGGAAGCCGTCGTTTCTTTGCCCCTCGCCCGGGCAAGCTTGCCGAATCGGCCCCATTCCCGCATCAGCAAGGGGATAAATCGGAAAATAAGCGTCACTAGCAACGTCAGGGAACCAACGGGAACCTTAAGCTTCGACAGCCAGCCAAACGTCTGGTCCAGCGCTCGCTGCAGCCTAAGAGGCGTCATTAGACCGAGTATAGGCATTCCCAGCACCATGACGAACATGAGCTGAAGAAGCCGGATTGCGGTTGTCTCCACTCGCCCCCACTCCAGAGAGAAAGGCTCGAACGACAGGCCGCCGATCAGAATGAGCACGGCCGACAGAATGGCATATCCTCGAATAACGGGCAGCCAGTGACGGAACAGCGGCCAAAACGGTGCGACTGCTGCTGCGACTACAATTGCGGATAAGGTTAACTGGAGCAGGGAATCTTGCAGAAGTAGAATGGTTGACATCAACAGATAAGCGAATACAACCGCTCGCGGATCGAACGTATGCGGTCGTTGCCATGCCGGCCGCGTGCGTTGATTCCCTGCTGCCGCTTCCGATTCTTGAATAACCTTGCGATTATGAATTTCGGTTTGCCGAGGCGAATTCCCATCATGCTTGGAATTCGTCAGGCGCACAGCCATGTCGCGAGGCGACTCCCGCATTGTCCGCTCATTCGTTGTCGCTGGACGGACGGTCCCTCCCTCCACGACCAGCACGTCGTCCGCCAGCGGGAGAAACGTATCCAGATCGTGAGTCACTATGATCACTCCACGACCTTGGGATCGATAGGTTCTCAGAAGCTCGCATAGGATGGCCCTGCCGCCTGTGTCCAGACCAGCCGTCGGTTCATCCAGAAGAAGCCATTCCGGCTCGCAGGCAAGAAGACAAGCAAGCGCAAGCCTGCGCTGCTGCCCGCCGCTTAATGTCCACGGATCCCGCTCCAGCAGTTCGGGTGCCAAACCCGCCGCTTCCAATGCCCCATGTATCTTTCGATCTTTCTCTGACTCATCGTAAGCGCCATATGGTTTCAGGGAATAAACGAATTCCTCTCGAACGTTCGATGCGAACCATTGGGATTCCGATTGCTGCATGGAGATTCCGAATCGAAGCAGCGCCTCGCGGTTAAGCGGCTG
>NZ_BDQX01000243.1:90859-139234 GCF_003112455.1 Paenibacillus agaridevorans | reverse complement strand
TTGGCCAGCCACAACGCTTGACCGCCCAGACGAATATCGCCGCTTGCCGGCTTGCGCAGGCCTGCGATTGTCTCGAGCAGCGTCGACTTGCCCGCTCCGTTGGCGCCGATGATCAGCGTAATTTGACCGGCATGAAATTCGGCATCCACATCATGCAGCAATGGAGTTGCGCGGTCATCCGCCAAAACAGATACGCGCCTAAGCGTCCAATTATCGGTCACCTGCTGCCCACCGCCCCTTGGAGCTTCTCCAGATACAAAGGGATGTCCGGCGCGGGAACGCCCAATACTTCCAGCTCCCAGCCGACCTGAACGGAATATGGAGGCTCGAATCCATATCTTTCCGATGGACTGTCGCATGCGCCGGGGCCGCTTCTCCGGAACAATCCGAGGCCTGTGCCTTCGTATGCCATCTCGCCGCCCGCCATGACCCAGACGGTATCGCTCCCTTCCAGCTCCTCCAGCTTCTGCGTGATCCATAACACAGTCATGCCGGCCTTATGCAGATGCCGAACCTGCTTATACACTTCACGGGACATATCCGGATCCAGCATGGACGTTATTTCATCCAAAATAATAAAGTTAGGCGACGCGGCCAAGCAACCCGCAATCGCGGTTAATTGCTTCTGGCCGCCGGATAAAGTATCAAGCGCCTGCTGCAACCTGCCGTCCAACCCCAGCCTCTTTAGCGCATCCTCAGCTGCTTCCGGTATTCGGCCGCCCTCCACGGAACCCCATTGCTCCATCATAATGACTACGTCTTCCCATGGCGTTGCTCCGACCAGACCAGCGTCAGGATTCTGCAGCACGATCGGCGTCGAAGGTCCTGTCTTGGCGCTTTTCTCCAGACGCCCCGACACACCCGTAAGAGGCATGCCGGCGATAACCTTGGCAAGCGTACTTTTCCCGCTTCCGTTGCCGCCGATTACCGTAATCCACTCCCCCTGCTTGATGGTGAAGTTCACCGAATGGAGAATCGCGATTCGATCTCTGCCATTAGGCGATATCGCCGACAAGCTCAAATTCGTTCCACGGACGATGATCTCCGCTCCCAAAAAAAATCACCCCGACCTCTTCACAATGTTGGAACGCTGTGATAGAATTCAAATCGTTAACCACAATTCATGATAAATGGTTAACAATAAAGTTGCAACTACTAAAAAAACGAGTTCAAAAAGTTCGGTTATCAGTACCGAGAAGATTGGATGAAGCTAGAACCTGAGGAGCGGAGCGTAGTGGAAGCTACGTGAGCACCGGAAGGTTCGGCTGAATTCAATATTCGACGTCTAGTATGCTTCTAGGATTACTCCGTAATGGGAAGCGGACTTTTTGAACAACCTCTTAAAGGAGCTATATGATGAAAAATGTACTATCGATTCGCAGCTTAGTGTTCACAGCTCTCTTCTCTGCCTTGTTTATCGTTCTAAGCTTGCAACAGATGAAGCTGACGTTGACGCCTATCCCCATCACGCTGCAGACCTTCGCCGTCATTCTTGCCGGCTTGTTCCTCAAGCCGAAGCAAGCGTTCGCCAGTATCCTTGCCGTCATCGCGTTGACTGCAACAGGATTGCCTCTCATTGGGGGCAAAGGCGGTTTATCGCTATTATTGGGACCAACCGGCGGCTTTATCTTCGCCTTTCCGTTCTGCGCCATGTTCATTAGTCTGGTGGTCGGCAAAATGTTGGAAAACGAGAGGCTGATGCGGAACAAGGCCGTCGCGGCTATCGTGCTTTTCGTTATTATGGAAAGCTTGAGCTCCTTGCTTACCTATGTTCTCGGTATTCCTTGGATGATGAAAGTCCTCGATTTCACGCTTCATGAAGCATTGGTCGCTGGTTTTTATCCGTTTATTTTAGGAGATGCCATCAAGTCCGCGCTTGGCGTGGCAGTCGCAATTGGACTTGCATCGCTTATATTACGAATTCGCAGCAGTTCGGCTGGCGCACCGTCTGCCAGTCATCATGAAACGATGATCATTCGTTAAATAACTAATGGGCTGTTGCCTCAAAGGCTATTTGATCGGTTCAATTTCAATAAGTCCTGTGTTGTAAAGACAGCAAAAAACAACCCATAGTCGATTTTAACGACTATGGCACTCGAATTGACAGTAATAACAACCCATAGGCGATTTTAACGACTATGGCGCTCGAATTGACAACAAAAACAATCCATAGGCGATTTTAACGACTATGGCGCTCGAATTGACAGCAATAACAACCCATAGGCGATTTTAACGACTATGGCGCTCGAATTGGGGTTGCTTTCAAGTAAACAAATGAAAAACATATGCTTAATCGTCATCACGAAAAACAGATACGGCGAGGAAACCAGAAAAGGCGGTGCAGGGAGATCCCCCAGCACCGCCATTTCGTATGAAATGCAACCTAGTCGCTGCAAGTCTCCGGATCTTCTTCCGGTGTTACGTCTTCCATATTGATACGATCGGAGACCGTGTCGCGAATAACCGTAACGACAAGTTGAAGCAAGTAGTTGATGTCGGATTGGCTTTGCTGAAATTGAGCGACGATCGGAATGCCATCCAGCTCATCCTGCAGCGTTTCCATTTCCGCTTCGATTTTTTTGACCATGTCGGGATTTTTGAACGTCTTTTCGAAGGCGACGACTTCCTTCTGTTTTTTCTTAATCTGACCGATCAACGATTTAACGCGTTCATTATCGTTAATTTGCTGCTCTGCCTTCCGATATTGCTGAACCTCGGCGGAATTGAAGATAACCTCCGCCAGTTCCTTCGTCTTCGCCATAATATCTTCCTTCACGATCAGGTCGCGCGTATGGTACGATGGAATATCCGTCGTGCCGCCAACGTGGCTGCATGCCACTCCGTTCTCGTGCGTATGTCCGCCTTGTACTCCCATCAGTAATCTCTCCTCGATTTCCGTTAACTAACGGCTTCTTTCGAAGCCGAATGGACAGGCTCTGCTTTGATATACCAGGTTTGCGCCTCGACGACGCGCGCCTGAACGAACGTTCCGATCCACGACTTTGGCCCTTCCAGATGGACGAGCTTATTTGTGCGGGTGCGTCCGGATAATACGTTTGGATTGTTTTTGCTTTCGCCCTCGACAAGCACTTCAATGATTTCACCTATCAACTCTTCATGCTTCTCGCGGCCAATTTCCGCGATTAAAGCATTCAGCCGCTGAAGCCGCTGCTTCTTGACTTCCATTGGCACATTGTCTTCCATGGCGGCGGCCGGCGTCCCTTCGCGAGGAGAGTAGATAAACGTATACGCCGATTCGAAGCGAACCTGCCGCACCAGCGACATCGTCTCCTCGAACTGCTCCTCCGTCTCGCCCGGGAAACCGACAATAATATCGGACGTCAGTACCGCGTCGGGAATAACATTTTTGATCTTCGCTACGAGCTCCAAAAATCTCTCTCTCGTATATTTGCGGCTCATTTTCTTTAGAACTTCCGTACTGCCGGATTGAACGGGCAGATGAATATGCTCCACTAGATTGCCGCGCTTCGCGAGCACGTCGACGAGATGATCGTCGAAATCGCGCGGATGGCTGGTCATAAACCGAATCCGCGGGATATCGATGGTTCGAATCTCGTCCAGCAGATGACCGAAACGATAGTCGATATCCTCGAAGTCCTTGCCGTACGCGTTCACGTTTTGACCGAGCAGCGTGATCTCCTTATAGCCCTGCCGCGCCAGCTCGCGCACTTCGACAATGACGTCCTCGGGTCTGCGGCTCCGCTCTTTGCCGCGAGTATACGGCACGATACAATAAGTGCAGAATTTGTCGCAGCCGTACATAATGTTGACCCATGCCCGAAGCCCTTCCCGTTTCTTGGGCATGTTTTCGATAATGTCGCCTTCCTTGGACCATACCTCGACTACAAGCTCCTTGCTAAAATAAGCGGATTGCAGCAATTGCGGCAGCCGGTGAATATTATGCGTGCCAAAGATCATATCGACGAATGAATGTTTCTGCAGGATCCGCCCGACGACCGACTCCTCCTGCGCCATGCAGCCGCATACGCCGAGCAGCAGTCCAGGTTTTTCCTTCTTGAGAATCTTTAAATGTCCCAGTTCGCCAAACACTTTGTCCTCTGCATTTTCGCGAATGGCGCAAGTATTAAGTAAAATGACATCGGCTAACGTCCGATCCTCGGTTGGCGCATATCCCATGGACTCAAACATGCCTCGCATGACCTCGGTATCATGTTCGTTCATCTGACAGCCATAAGTCTGAATGAGGTAATGTTTGCCGACGCCCATCGTTCTAAGCTCTTCCGGTATAGAGAAGTCGTAATGGACCTTAATGTCTTCTTTGCCGCGTTTCTTCTCATCCGAATGGGATGGCGCCGCGTTAAGCTGAATGTTGCGACCCTTGATCCGGATGGTCGTTACGCCGTCATCTTCTCCTATAATCTTGGCATCGGAGAAATCAAAGTACTTGGAGTAATCCTTAGTCGTCACTATATACACACATCCCTGTTCGATAATTTCTCTATGGGCGGTGAATCAATACAAACAATGAAACATCAATGAATGATTATACCATAACCGCTTGCCGGAATCTATGATTACATGGATAGTTCCCTTCCGTTCTAATGGAATAACGGCTTTACTAAGGAGTCTACAAATTCGGAGACGATCCGGTCAGACGTATATCCTTTGGTGAAAGCCAGATGTTTGCACGTATGCGGCGATAACACCGAGATGTAGGAATGAGAGATAAAATCGGCGTGAAGATAACGCGGATCGGATTCATCGGCGCCTTCCTTCAACAAGTCCGCGAATATCCTATGCAGAAATCGGTATGGCGGCGATTGTACGAAATCTTCTCCCGTCTTGACGCCTTCATGAATCATCTGCGACTGGATAATCCCCATCCATTTCCACTTATTCTCCAGGAATCGCACAATATAAGTGACGACTTCCCGAATTTTCGCGCAAGGAGACTCCGCCGCATGCTCTTGCAAATACGCGCCGATATCCTTGCTGAATTTCTCGAATTGATCATGCATCATTGCCATGCATAGATCGGCTTTGTTGGAATATCGGCGGTATAACGTTCCTTGTCCGATACCCGCGCATTTGGCGATCTGATGCATGCTGACAGATTCGATTCCTTGCTCCAGGAAAAGCCTAGAAGCCGCATCCAGAATGGCTTTGCTTAGCTCTTCCTTCGACCTCGTATGATCTGATGCAGCCATGACATTGCTCCTTGTTTTCAAAAAAATGCATTGACTTTCGTCATGCCCATTATATATGATTCTAGTTGCGGACAATTGTCCGCTGTATGTGGCTCACTTACATTGTAGCCTTGTCGACATGTAAGGTCAATCCGCAAGAACAAAAGACAGAAAGAGATCCGGTTTTTCGGAGTAGGAGGAATCAGAATGTCAGCAGTAAAAGTAAACACGCCGCCCGGCGAAATGTCGATTCGAGGGATCATGCTTCCTCTGCTCGCTATTATTGTCGGGATGTTCATGGTCATTCTCGACGGCACTGCCATGAATGTAGCGCTTAATCAATTTATGGAGGATTTCGGCAGCAGCTTCTCCCTTGTGCAATGGACCGTTACAGGTTACGCTCTCGCCCAAGCTGCCGTTATTCCGCTTGCCGGATGGTTGTCCGATCGATTCGGCGCCAAACGCATTTTCCTCATGTCCATCGTCTTATTTACGCTGGGCTCCGCTCTATGCGCCCTCGCGGGTACGGTCGAGCAGTTGATCGCTTACCGCATTATCCAAGGTCTCGGCGGCGGCATGGTTGCGCCAATCGCCATGGCTTTTACTTACCGGCTTAGCCCTCCGGGCAAACAAGGCGCCGTCATGGGCATGATCGGTATCCCTATGCTGCTTGCTCCGGCGCTCGGCCCCGTTGTAGGCGGCTGGCTCGTCGAATACGTTACCTGGCACTGGATCTTCCTCATTAACCTCCCCATCGGCGTAATAGCCGTTATCGTCGGTCTGCGCACGCTTCCGAATTTGGAGCGGCAGACTGTACCGATGCTGGATACGCTCGGCATGATCTTCGCGCCGCTTGCCTTTGCGGCATTGGCGTACGGCATTAGCTCTGCAGGCGGCGAGCATGGCGGCGGCAATGGCTGGACAGCTCCCGAGACGCTGATCGGGCTTTTCGTTGGCGCTATATCCCTGATCATCTTCATCACGGTCGAACTTCGCCGTACATCGCCGCTGCTGGAGCTTCGCGTCTTTCGTTCCAGCGACTTCACGAGAGGCATCATTCTCCAGTGGATCGTGCAGATCGCGTTGTTCGGCACGTTGTTCCTTTTCCCCGTCTTCCTCATTCAGGCCAAAGGGTACAGCGCGTTCGAGACCGGTCTTATTCTCCTGCCGCAAGCGCTCGCTGCCGGACTCTTCATGCCGATCGGCGGCAAGGTGTTCGATAAGCTCGGCGCTCGTCCCGTCGTATTGTTTGGCCTGCTGCTGGTCTCCACTGGCGCATTCCTGCTATCCGGCATATCGGCGTCGACCACGATCGCGGAAATTATGATTCCGCTGGTTCTGCTCGGAGCAGGCATGGGCTTCTCCATGATGCCGCTCAACACGCATATTATTCAATCGGCTCCAAGGCATCTCGTCGGTCGTGTCACTTCATTAACGGCCGCCGCCCAGCAGGTCATCAGCTCCTTCGCCATTGCGGGATTGTCCACGCTGCTGGCCGATCGGAACAAATCGTACGCTTTGACTCACCCGGCCTCCGATGTCGCTTATCTTTCCTTCGGAGATGCCTTCTTCTTGCTCGCTTGTATTGGCGTATTCGGCGTTCTTGTAGCGCTGGTCCTTCGTAGACCGAAGCAGCAACCCAATGAAGAAGGAGAAAACAAGGGACCTGATGTCACAATGATGATGGGACATTAACGACATGTGAAAAAGCTGCATGCCGGAATTCTTTCATTCCGGGCATGCAGCCTTTTTCGTTTTGATTCCAATTGCGTACCGGTTAGTCGATAATTTCGGCGATATCGCCGTTTCGGACGCCGGCAGCGTTCGCTTCGTCCGTATCGATATGCATATCGAGCGCGAATTCGGGCGATACGCGAGCAACGACATGCTCGAACACCACGCCGCGTTCTCCGCCTATGCGAACGCGAAGCTGAGCTTTATCTTGTATGCCGAATTTTTCTGCGTCGCTCGTATGGAAGTGGATATGGCGAGCGGCTACGATTACGCCTTCCGCAATCGTTACTTCGCCTGCAGGGCCTTGAATCGTGATGCTCGCGGAGCCCGCGATGTTGCCGGACTCTCGCACCGGAGGATTAACCCCAAGCGCGAATGCGTCCGTGCGCGATACTTCCAATTGCGTAGCTTTGCGCGCGGGTCCCAAAATGCGGACTTTCGGGAACGAGCCCTTCGGTCCCACTACGGCTACCGTTTCGTTTGCTGCATATTGACCGGGCTGCGACAACGGCTTCATCTCAGTCAACGCGTAACCCGAACCGAATAATAATTCCACATGCTCTTGCGAGAGATGGATATGTCTCGCAGATACGCCTACGGGCACTTCTTTTTTCATGCTATTCACCACTCCGCTATTTATTTATTAATGATTGCCTTCTTGCTATAATCCCAAAATAAAAGAAAGCATACGGTCAATATGACCGTATGCCCATCATACCATTTATTTAAATTCCGAGACAAGCTGATTGAACTGCTCTTCCGTAATAGCAAGCTCCTGATTGGCCAATCCTTCGGACTTGAAGCCGGTAATCATATCCTCATACGACTTGCGGGTCGTATTTTGGTAGATAAGACCGGTCAGCAATCCGTTAGTCTCCATAATTTTATTCATGGCCGCCATACGATTGCTTGGATCGTAATCCGGGAATCCGTCCAGGCTTACGATATTTTCTTTGAACCAATCGTAGGTATTGATCTTGTTAAAGGTGACGCACGGACTGAACACGTTGATAAGCGAGAAACCTTCATGCTTGATCCCCTGCTCAATAAGGCTGGTCAATCCCTTAAGATCGCTGGAAAAAGACTGGGCAACGAAGGTCGCTCCTGCCGACATGGCGATCTCCAGCGGGGAGAGCGTCGACTCGATGGAGCCTTCAGGCGTCGATTTTGTCTTGAAGCCTTCCGCGCTTCGCGGAGACGTTTGCCCTTTCGTCAAGCCGTAGATCTGGTTATCCATGACGATATACGTTATATTGAGGTTTCTGCGAATCGCGTGGACCGTATGGCCCATGCCGATCGCGAACCCGTCGCCGTCGCCGCCGGATGCGATAACGGTCAGCTCGCGGTTGGCCAGCTTAACGCCTTGCGCGATCGGTAGAGCGCGCCCATGGATGCCGTGCAGGCCATACGCGTTAATATAACCGGAGATTCGTCCGGAGCAGCCAATACCCGAAATAACGGCCAGCTGCTCCGGCTCCAATCCCACATTAGCCGCTGCACGCTGAATCGCAGCCTGAATGGAGAAGTCTCCGCAGCCGGGACACCAGTTGGGCTTGACGTTGTTGCGGAATTCCTTAAATGTTGCCATCTTCGCTCATCCCCTTACAAGCTTGATAGACTTCGAGCGGCAGGAACGGATTACCGTCGTATTTCAACAAACTTTTGATCTTGTCGCCGAATCCGGCGTACATCTTCACTTGCGACGCAAGTTGTGCTGTTGCATTATTTTCGATTACGACAACGCGTTTGGCGCTTTGCAAGTAAGGCGTCAGCGCTTCAGTCGGGAATGGATGGATTTGACGTATCGTAATATGATTGCTGGTCAGTCCGTCCTCCTGCAGCTTGGTTCTCGCCGCGTCGATCGTACCTCCGGTGGAGCCCATCCCGATTACCAGCAGATCAGGGTTCTCATGCGGCGCGTCAATGCGCAGCGCATCGCGAACCTGCAAGCCGTTCAGCTTGCCAAGCCGTTTGTCCATCATCTTACGGCGATTATTCGCATTCTCCGATGGACGGCCGACCTCGTCGTGCTCGACGCCCGTAACATGGTGCAGACCGCCTTTGGCGCCCGGCAGCACGCGAGGCGAAATGCCATCCTCCGTCAGCTCGTAGCGCTTGAACAGCTCGTGACCTTCCAGCGGCGGAGTCTCCTTTACCAGCTTGCCTCTATTAATCTCGACCTTGGAGAAGTCCAGCATCTCACAGGATTGTTTGCCGAGCGATAGCTGCAGATCCGTCATGACGATGACCGGCACTTGATATTCCTCCGACAGGTTAAACGCTTCTACCATATCGTAGAAGCAATCCTCGATCGACGCCGGAGCGATAACGATCTTCGGAATTTCGCCGTGCGTGCCGTAGACCATTGCATTAAGGTCGGATTGCTCTTGCTTTGTAGGCAAACCTGTAGACGGTCCTCCACGCTGCGTGTTGATGATAACAAGCGGCGTCTCCGTCATGCCGGACAAGCCGATCGCTTCCATCATAAGTGACAAGCCTGGTCCGGCAGAAGCTGTCATCGTTCGTACGCCGGCGTAGTTCGCGCCGATCGCCATGGTGACAGCGGCGATTTCGTCCTCTGTCTGTACGACTGTGCCGCCGAACTTCGGCAGCTTCTTGATGAGATATTCCATAATTTCGGAAGCTGGGGTGATCGGATACGCCGACATAAGACGACAGCCCGCTGCGACGGAACCAAGACCGATCGCTTCGTTGCCGATCATAAACAGTTTTTGTTTGCCGTCTGCTTCCTCCAGCTTAAAGTCCTCCAGCGGACCGCCGGCTTGCTCCAGGACGAACTCGGCGCCATTTTTTACGGCTTGGATATTTTTCTCCACGATGGCCGGACCCTTGCGACCGAACTCTTCTTCGACCGCCTTGCCCAGCACTTCCAGCGGCAAACCAAGCAGCGCCCAGGACGCCCCCGACGCAACCATGTTTTTCATCAGCGAGGTGCCCAGGTCCTCTGCGATCTTCGTGATAGGAACGGCGAACAGCCTTGCATCCACGCCATCCGGAATAACGGGTCCAAACTTTGCATCCGCGACGATAACGCCGCCGGGACGAAGCTCATGCACGTTCAGATCAATGCTCTCTTGATCGAACGCGACGAGAATATCGAGATCATCCGAAATCGCACGAATCGGCTTCGTGCTGATTCTGATTTTATTATTCGTATGTCCGCCCTTGATCCTGGACGAGAAATGACGGTATCCATATAAGTAATAACCTAGTCGGTTAAGCGCCGTAGAGAAGATCCGGTCGGTACTTTCCACCCCTTCTCCCTGTTGTCCTCCGATCTTCCATGACAATTGGCTAATCAAAATGTCCATCTCCTCTGCATCATAAAAAAGCCTGACAACTTCGATAACTTGAGCCATTATATAATAGAAGCTGTATCGTCACAACAATTTTATGTTGGAAGCTGCCAAATTGCAATATGTAAACGTTTAATTAAAACATAACATGTTTCGATCATAATGATACCATTATGAGATGGCATAGCTAGTAAAGGAATTGCCGCGTGCTAAACGGCCGGGAGATTCTCCCTTAGAAACGTTAAAGCATTGTTCTGCATAAAACCTGCTACTTGAACTTCCGAATAACGAGCCAGTAATGCTTCCTTTAACCGATACACTTCGCCTGGATGCTTCAGGTCCGTCATATAAGAATCGATCCCGTCAAAATCCGAGCCTAACATAATATGTTTCTCCCCGCCCAGCGCACATATATGTTCGACATGCCCCAGCAGATCCGTTACGCATGCCTCCCGGTCGGACGTTACAAACCAAGGCACAAAGGTGATCCCTACTCTGCCTTCTCCCAGAATAATTGCCTTCAACTGCCTGTCGGTCAAGTTGCGCGGATGATTGCAGACGGCTCTTGCATTGGAGTGGGATGCGATAATCGGCTTCGTCGATAGTCCGGCTACATCCCAGAAGGCTTGCTCCGACAAGTGGGAAACATCTACAATGATGCCAAGCTCATTGCATGCCGACACGAACTCCCGACCTTTTCCCGTCAGCCCCGCTCCCCGCGGCTCCATGATGCCGTCAGCTGCCCAATTCCCATCGTTCCATGTCAGGCCAGCCGCCCGCACGCCCAGCCTGTACAATAGCCTAAGCATCGACAGCCGCCCTTGCAATCCGCTCACGCCTTCTAGCGATAACAGAGCGCCGGTTTTCCCGCTAGTTATACTGGACTCCAGATCAGCTGCGCTTGTGACAAGCTGCATCTCTTTGCATGACAATATACGTTCGTAGAACAAATCGACGGATTCCAGAACAGGTTCGATATTGGCAGATTGGCGGGGCGATATATAAATAGCGAACGTCTGCAGCATGGTTCCAGATTGGCGCAACCGCTCATAGGTGACGTCAAGAGTCCCGTCGGCCCCGCCTTGGAACGTAAGCGCGTCGTTCTTCAGCATCTTGCTAAGCACATCGCAATGGAAATCGATCATGATAAATTCCTCCTTCTTTATTCGCTGCCAAACAAGGCGAACGATACATTTCTAAAAAAGCAAAAAACCTGTCTACGTTGTAAACAGGCCTCAGTGGACGACAACGATGGATGTATGCCGCTTGTTATCTCGGCTCGACGATGAGCTTAATAGCAGTACGATCTTCTCCGTCAATGACAATATCCGTAAATGCCGGTATGCAGATGAGATCCACCCCGCTCGGGGCCACAAATCCACGGGCAATCGCTACCGCCTTGATCGCTTGGTTGAGCGCGCCGGCGCCAATCGCTTGCAGCTCCGCTCCACCTCGTTCACGCAGAACGCCAGCTAATGCGCCTGCGACTGAATTTGGATTGGACTTGGCTGATACCTTTAATACATCCATGAATAGTACCTCCCCTAGAATGTTGGATGGATTCCACATTTACAATACTATTCGAGAGAATGAGAAAGATTCCTGCTTTTTATGGACTAACTTAACAAAGTATTCTGAAAAGTCAGAATATGAAAAAAGACTTCTCTACATGAGAAGCCAATCCTCTTCCGTCATCCGAATTTTATCCAGCTTCAAGGCGCGCCCGCTGCCATCCTCAATCGTTATGACAAGTCCGTGCAAATGCCACTTGCCCTCATCCACAACAAATCTTGCCGGAAGTCCCGTCAGGAAGCGGTGCAGCACAGCGTCGCGCTCCATCCCCAGCACGCCTTCCTTGGAGCCGACCATCCCTACGTCCGTTAGATAACCCGTGCCACCGGGAAGGATAGTGTCATCATTCGTCTGCACATGCGTGTGCGTGCCAAGCACGATGGAGGCGCGTCCGTCCAAATACCAGCCCATCGCAATCTTCTCCGAGGTCGCTTCCGCATGGAAATCAACCAGAATGTTATTTGTATGCTCCTTCGCTTCCTCGATCAGCTCATCCGCTTTGCGGAATGGGCAGTCATTCGGAGGCAAAAAAGCTCTTCCTTGCAGATTAATGATCGCCAGCTTTTTGTTGCCCGTGCCGATGATCGCCATCCCTTGCCCTGGCGCTTCTGGCGAGAAATTGCCGGGGCGCACGATGCGGGGCTCATCGTCAATCCACTCGAAGATATCCTTGTTGTCCCATGTATGATTACCCATCGTAATTCCATTAACACCGGCGTCAAAAAACTCTTTCGCGATCGCTTTCGTGATGCCTCTGCCAGCTGCGGCATTTTCCCCGTTTACGACGATCAAGTCCGGATTATGTTTACTTCTCAACGAGGGCAACACTTGCTTAAGAGCGCCTCTTCCTACATTCCCGACGATATCGCCGATAAATAATAATTTCATCGTTGTGTATCCTTTCTTTATGTAGCCCATCATGCAGAAAAGTGGCTGACTGGCAGCCACTTTTCAACATCATGTTTATTTGGCATATTCGACTGCCCGTGTCTCACGAATAACCGTAACTTTAATATGTCCCGGATAATCGAGTTCAGCCTCGATTTTTTTCGTAATATCGCGAGCAAGACGGAATGCTTCCGTATCGTCAATCTTCTCTGGCTGAACCATAACGCGGACTTCGCGTCCTGCTTGAATCGCATAAGACTTCTCGACGCCGTCGAACGATTCTGTAATCGCTTCGAGCTTCTCCAGTCGTTTGATATACGTCTCCAGCGTTTCGCGCCGTGCGCCAGGCCGTGCAGCCGACAACGCATCCGCGGCACCTACGAGCATCGCGATAACGGAAGTGGCTTCCGTATCCCCGTGATGGGATGCGATACTGTTGATGACGACGGGATGCTCCTTGTATTTCTTCGCAAGCTCCACGCCGATCTCGACATGAGAACCTTCCACTTCGTGATCAAGCGCTTTGCCGATATCGTGCAGAAGTCCGGCACGCTTCGCCAGCGTAATGTCCTCGCCAAGCTCTGCTGCCATGAGTCCAGTCAGATAAGCAACTTCCATGGAATGCTTCAGTACGTTCTGACCATAGCTTGTACGGTATTTAAGTCTTCCAAGAATCTTGATCAGATCTGGATGTAAGCCATGAACCCCAACCTCGAAAGTCGCTTGCTCGCCATATTCGCGAATGCGCTCGTCGATTTCCTTGCGGGACTTCTCGACCATCTCTTCGATGCGGGCCGGGTGGATACGGCCATCGGCCACCAGCTTCTCAAGCGAAGTACGGGCAATTTCGCGTCGGATTGGATCAAAGCCCGACAGAATGACCGCTTCCGGTGTATCGTCGATTATGAGATCGATACCGGTCAATGTTTCCAAAGCACGGATATTGCGGCCTTCACGTCCGATAATGCGACCTTTCATCTCTTCATTCGGCAGAGTGACAACGGATACCGTCGTTTCTGCTACATGATCGGCTGCGCAACGTTGGATAGCCAAAGAAATAATGTCACGCGCTTTTTTGTCGGCCTCTTCCTTCGCCTGCTGTTCGATCTCCTTGATCATCTGAGCCGTTTCGTGACGAACTTCCTGCTCGACGTTGTTCAGGATGATCGACTTCGCATCTTCCATTGTCAAGCTGGAAATACGCTCCAGCTCGCTAAGCTGCTGTTTATAAATGGAATCAATTTGCTCTTGTGTTTCTTCGATTCTTTTCTCCTTGTTGGCTACGATTTCTTCTTTGCGTTCTAGCGCTTCCAACTTCTTATCCAGCGACTCTTCCTTCTGGAGCACGCGTCTTTCCAGACGTTGCACCTCATTGCGCCGCTCGCGGATGTCTTTTTCAGCTTCTGCACGTAGTCTGTGGACTTCGTCTTTCGCCTCAAGCACCGTTTCTTTCTTTTGAGCTTCTGCGTCTTTTTTCGCATTTTCCACGATTTGAACCGCAGCTTGCTCAGCGCTCGAAATTTTGGCCTCGGCAATTGACTTGCGATAAAAATAACCAATCCCAAAGAAAATTGCGCCAACAAGGACAGAGACAAGAATCAAGATCCAGGGATTATCCATCTTGTTCACCTCCTTGCTGCATACACCAAGGCACTGCTTGGGATGTTATTTGGTTTTTAACCGGCTTCCAAACCGTTTCATCATGGATCATTTTGACGAAAATAAGACATTTGAATCAACCTTTGGAAGAAAAATCGATCCAAATGTAAAGGAATACAACTTCATTTTATCTTTTCACAATTTCAGTTGTCAAGCAAAACGCCATCATCTTCCTCTTCCCACCTGTCATCAGATGACAAGTCGACCGACCTCATCGCTTCCCTGACGATGTCGCCAGGAAATCCGCGCCTGAGTAAAAAGCTCATTAGCTTAGTCCGTCTCTTCGCGTTCTCTCCTGTCAAAGATCTTGCCTTCTTATGCGCAAGCGTCTTCGCGGCCTCCAACTCACTGCTCCGATCCAGTGCGGACAGCGTTTCTGAGGCGAGTTGCTTGGATACGCCACGCTGCTGCAGTTCCTGCCGAATCATCAGTCTGCCCTTTTGGCCGGAACGCAATCTGCTCTCCGCGAATTGACGCGCATATTCTTCATCATCAACAAGCTTCTCCGTTTCTAAACGCTGGATTGCATATTCTATATGGGTTTCGTCCAATTCCTTCTTGGCCAAATATTGGCCGATCTGCTTGGCCGTTCTCGGTTTGACGCCCAAATACGCCACGGACAGCACGTATGCCCGGTATCGTTGGTCTTCGTCTTTAATGTGGCGAACGGTATCCCCGTCCAGCTCGACTTCCTTCAATAACCTGAATTTGATCATGATATCTTCGTGCACCGACAAGAAAGGCTCTTCTTCTCCTGCCATATAGAGATGGTAACGTCTCTTCTCCTTCTTGTCGCGCCGCACGGAAGCAATAATGTACATATTCGACTCTTCCAATGCTATATTTCCTTCCTGCTCATCCTCGAACAACTTCAATTGAAGTTGTTCGAGGATGAGCGACCGCGTTTTATTTGTGGTAAAACAATCGCCGCTCCCATAAGAGAGCGGCGATTCTATATTACTATAGCCTATACGTCAAATTCCAACTCGTCATCGTCCTCGTCCTCGTCAGCCGAGAAGTTCGCTTGAGACGCATTAGCCGACAGGTTGCTGGCTTCACGAATCTGTCTTTCGATCTCGTGTGCAATGTCGGTCTTCTCCTTCAGGAATTGCTTGGCGTTCTCGCGGCCTTGACCGAGACGCTCGCCATTATAAGAGAACCAGGCGCCGCTCTTCTGAACGATATCCATCTCTACACCGATGTCGACCAAGCTGCCTTCCTTGGAGATGCCTTCGCCGTACATAATATCGATCTCCGCTTGCTTGAACGGAGGCGCTACCTTGTTCTTTACAACCTTGATGCGAGTCCGGTTGCCCACCATGTCATTGCCCTGCTTCAGCGTCTCGATACGGCGAACGTCAAGCCGAACGCTGGAGTAGAACTTCAATGCGCGTCCGCCTGGTGTCGTCTCCGGGTTGCCGAACATAACGCCAACCTTCTCGCGAAGCTGGTTGATGAAGATTGCGATCGTCTTGGACTTCGAAATAGCGCCGGACAGCTTACGCAGAGCCTGCGACATAAGACGTGCCTGAAGACCA
Source organism: Paenibacillus agaridevorans (assembly GCF_003112455.1). Taxonomy (GTDB): domain Bacteria; phylum Bacillota; class Bacilli; order Paenibacillales; family Paenibacillaceae; genus Pristimantibacillus; species Pristimantibacillus agaridevorans. Next base: position 123,358 of record NZ_BDQX01000243.1, on the reverse strand, counting down.
ACGTGAGAGTCGCCCATGTCGCCCTCGATCTCCGCCTTCGGCACCAATGCCGCCACGGAGTCTATAACGATGATGTCAACGGCTCCGCTGCGCACGAGCGCTTCCGCGATCTCCAGCGCCTGCTCGCCCGTATCCGGCTGGGACAGCAGCAGCTCGTCGATGTTGACGCCAAGCTTGCTGGCGTACAGCGGATCCAGCGCGTGCTCCGCGTCGATAAACGCGGCTTGTCCGCCAATACGTTGTACTTCCGCAATTGCGTGAAGCGCTACTGTCGTTTTACCGGATGATTCCGGACCGTATACTTCGATAACCCGGCCACGCGGCAAGCCGCCGATTCCAAGTGCAATATCTAAGGCAAGCGAGCCGCTCGGCACGGTCTCTACTTGCATATGAGTCGATTCCCCTAATTTCATAATGGAGCCTTTGCCAAATTGCTTCTCGATCTGACGAAGAGCATTATCCAAAGCTGCGCGACGATCCGCCAACTCACTCACATCCTTCATAATTTATATTTGTATAATACCTTATTTCGGACGGGTTGCCAATAGTTTTTTCGAACACACATTCGCAATTTTGACTCTCAGGCATCTTCGCCCCCGTTATTCAGGCGCTCACCGCATCCCCCGTCCCCCTCCTTCAGAACCTTAAAATCCGGCCCAAAAAATAAAAAACCGCAGCAAAGTAATCTTCGCCACGGTTCTTCCGGTAACTAGTCCTCATTATAGCGCACGGTTCGACAATTGGCAACCGTATACAGCTGAGAATATCGGGCATCCAATCCCGGACCTTATGCTTTAAGCGCCTGCCACAATCGGTACAACGCGGATTTCACGGCGCGAATGCGCACCATCTCGCGTACGCCTTTGAAGTGCGACGTATACACGACCGTCTCCTTGCCTTTCTCCGCAACTGCGAAATAAACAAGGCCGACCGGCTTGCCTTCGGATTCCGCAGGGCCGGCTACGCCGGTAAGCGCGACGCCGAAATCCGCTCCCGTTATAATCATGACGTTTTCGGCCATTAACTTGGCGGTAGACTCGCTGATGGCGCCGGGAGCGCCATCGCCCTCCAACTGGGACATCGGGATGTCCAGCAGCTTGTGTTTCATTAAGTTCGTATACGTGATCACGCCGCCGACATATTCCCCGCTGCTTCCAGGGACGCGCGTAATCAGCTCTCCGAACAGCCCTCCGCTTAAGCTCTCGGCGCTTGCAAGACGCTTCCTGGCGTTTCTGAGCAGCTCTACGACGGAATCCTCGATAGGGACATCCTTCTGCGCGTAGAGATGCTCTCCGACGCGCTGGGCGACGACGGATACCGTCGCGTTGATTTTGATGGCGGCCTCCTCCTCGCTGGAAGCTTTGGTCGACACCCGCAGCGCGACCTCGCCTTCCTTCGCATAAGGAGCTATCGTAGGATCACTCTGGCCGTCGATCAGATCGATCAAGGCCGCTTCCAGATTGGACTCCCCGATTCCTGCGAATTTAAGCACTCTGGAGTAGAGAGGCCGCTCCTCCCGCAGCTTGCTTCTAAGCCAAGCGGTTCCAGGTCCCAGCAGCATCGGCTCCATCTCTCTGGGCGGGCCCGGAAGAAGCATGTAGAGCGTGCCGCTGTCTTCTATTCCATTGCCAACGGCAAGTCCCGTGGAATTATCGAGCGGATCGCTTCCTTCCCCCAGAATAAGATGAGCTTGCCGTATGTTGCTCTCCACCATGTGGGCTCCGCGGGACGAGAACAGTTCCTCGATAACCCTCATAGAGGGTTCATGAATGCCCATAGGCCTTCCCAGGTAGTCAGCCAGCACATCCTTTGTCAGATCATCCTGAGTCGGTCCCAGACCGCCAGTGAATACCAGCAGATCTGCCCGACCGCGGCCGATCTCGATTGCTTGGCGCAGACGCTCCGGATTATCCCCCACCACAGTCTGGAAGTAAACATCGATGCCTAGATCAGCGAGCTGCTGCGAGATCGCTTGCGCGTTTGTATTTACAATTTGACCAAGCAGCAGTTCTGTTCCCACGGCAATAATTTCCGCCTTCATATGATTCCTCGCCCCCATGCTTTAAGATTCCACCCGAGTCCTGCAGAAGGACAAGAGCACCTCCCGCTTGCAGGGAAGTGCTCTCACGCTTTACTCAACCGGAATTAAATGTTTGTTTTTGACAAAATAATCGATACCCGAATACACGGTTATTGCAGCCGCCACCCAGCTCGCGATAACATCGAACGGAAAGTGGATAAGGGCAAACGGGAAATTGTTGATCAAAAGCGCGATAATCATCGTAATTTGTATCGCCGTCTTCCACTTGCCCCAAGTGCTTGCGGCCATGACGGAACCTTCGAGGAGCGCAATTTGGCGCAGCCCTGTTACCGCGAACTCGCGGCTTATAATAATGATGGCAATCAGCGCGTTCAGCTTGTCCATCTCCACCAGGGAGATCAGCACCGCGGCTACGAGCAGCTTGTCCGCCAGCGGATCCAGCAGCTTGCCGAGATTCGTAACGATCTTGTTTTTGCGGGCGATATAACCATCCAGCCCATCCGTGCTTGCCGCAATAATAAAGATGATCGCGGCTACGATCTGATTGTAGGAAATCGTGAAGTCCGAGAAGCTGACCGATCCCAGATTCACTTTAATTAATAGGAAAAACATAATGACTGGCACGAGAAAGATGCGGGCCAGCGTAATCTTGTTGGCTAAATTCACTATTTTCCCTCCCCAGAAAGGTCAAACTAACAGGCATGCGTTACGCGAACCTTCTGGATGGAACGACCGTTATAAGTATCGCTTTTAGAGGTTGTTCAAAAGTCCGCTTCCCATCACGAAGTAGGCCAATAAGCGTACTCGACATCGAATATTGAATGCAGGCGAAACTAAGCGTATGCTTTCGAAGTATGTTTCCTCCGGAAACATTGCGGTTGCTCACGTAGCTTCCACTACGCTCCGCTACTCAGTTTCTACCTGCCTCCAATCTTCTCGGTGCTGAAAACCGGACTTTTTGAACACGCACTTCTACCACCGTACCGTTCGACCAATACATCCAATTCATTGCCGATTTTGTTGTTTCTAATACATAAGACGCATTTAACGATAATTTGTAAATTGCAGCTCGATAGGCAGATCGGCACCGCGCAGCAAAGCCATCACCGCTTGCAGATCATCTTTGCTCTTGCCTGTGACTCGTAATTGATCGCCCTGAATTTGGCTTTTCACCTTCAGCTTGGAATCGCGAATGAGAATATTTATTTTTTTGGAGATGTCCTGTTCGATCCCTTGTCTCAGCTTGATGCGCTGTTTAACCGTGCCGCCGGAAGCGCCCTCGAGCTTGCCGAAGTCCATATTCTTGATGGGCACGCCCCGCTTTATCATCTTGGACTGAAGAATATCGATTACGCTTTTGAGCTTGTATTCGTCGTCCGAGCCGACTACCAGCTCTTCTTTTTCAAGGGCAATGCTGCTCTTGCTGCCTTTGAAGTCAAATCTCGTCTCGATCTCGCGTTCTGCCTGCGTAATCGCGTTGGACAACTCCTGCATGTCTACCTTCGATACAATGTCAAATGAACTTTCGGAACTCATATGTAATAGGACTCCCTTCTAGTTATTAATGCTGTTAATGAAAATTGAAACACTTTCGAATAATGATAAGCATCATTCGCCTTTGGTAATGGAGTTCGAGCCCTCGCCGGTCGCTTCAGTTCCCGCTCCGCCTTCCGTACCAACACCGGTTCCGTCGTCAGCAGCAGCATCTTCCTCAGTCGGCTTAAGCAGCAGCTTCTTGGAGTTCGCGCGGTCGCCGTCCGGCACCAGAACGCCATCGACTTTGATCTCCGCGAGATCGGCGCGACCGACGTTTATGTAGAGAACGCCTGTCAATTCATAGGTTTGCACGGCGCCGTCCTCCGCATTGGCGTAAAACAATTTGTTGCCTGAGGAGCTGCCCTCTCGCACCTCAATCCAGTTGCGGCCGCCGTTCACCTTAATCTCCAATTGATGTGTACCACCTGCTGGACCGATTAGGTATTGATCGGCACTGCCCGCCTTGCGGTCGAATACGACAGTTGTCGGAGCTTTAGTCGGGGGTGGAGGCGTAGGAGCCACATCCGGCGATGAACCCGTGCTTGTTTCTTGAGGCTGCTCCGAGTTTTCCGTTATCGGAGTCTCGTCGACGGCCTTGGGATCATCGGTATTTTTGTTAATGACAAAATACCATACCACAACAACGATGACAATGAGGAACAGCCACATAACCAGATTGAAGCCGATCTTGCCAAATCGCTCCGAAGTCTGGGATTTGACTTGCCTCGGCTTACGGGCAGGAATCGGTTCGACGGTTTGCTCGATTGGCGCGGCAGGAATCTCATGTTGGTATAGTCTCAAAACTTCATCAGGCTCAAGTCCTACTGCTTCGGAATAGTTTTTGACGAAAGCGCGAACGTAGAAGGTTCCGGGGAGCACGCGGTAATCGCCGGATTCGATCGCCTCCAGATAACGTTTGCGAATCTTCGTCAATTCCTGAATGTCATCCAGCGACAAGTTGCGTTCCTCTCTGGCCCTTCTAAGCAAAGCTCCGAGTTCTGACATGTGGACATCCTCCTTTCAGCATAACAATAAATGGCAAGTACGGAGATTAAAATTCGTCCGTGTAATTAGCGGTGAAGGATTCGTATGAAATCTCTTCGTCCGGCGTGTTGCGAAGCTCGATGATGATGTCGAAATGACTGTAGTCGTATTGCGATTCCTTGACAAAAATATCGGGATGCTCGATAACCTTCGTGGAAGGCAGAGCCATAATTTCCTGCAGCAGCGCGTAATGCCTCTCGTTGGAACGAATCGTGCTGACGATCCCGTCTATAATAAAGATGTTGTTCGGCTGCATCTCTTCTTCGGACAGTTGACTGCGAACCGTCTGACGAAGCAGCGTGGACGATACGAAGGTCCATCGTTTGTTGGAGCATACGCTTCCTGCAATGATGGATTCCGTTTTGCCGACCCGCGGCATCCCTCTGAGTCCAATGACATGATTGCCATCGCGCTTGAATACTTCTCCGAGGAAGTCGACCAACATGCCAAGCTCGTCTCTAACAAAGCGGAATGTTTTCCGGTCATCGGAATCCCGTTCAATATATCTGCCATGACGTACAGCCAGAATGTCGACGATTGTTGGCGCGCGAAGCTTGTTCACCGTAATATTATCTACCTTTTGAAGCATCTTGCCAAGCAGCTCGATTTTCTCTTCGTCATTCGTCTGCAACAACATGCCGCGTGTCCGATCCTCGACGCCATTGATCGTCAAAATATTAACTTCAAGCATACCTAGCAGCGAAGCGATGTCGCCAAGCAGACCCGGTCTATTTTTATGTATCTTGTATTCCATGTACCATTGCTTGATTTCCAATCTGTTCTCACCGTCCCCTGGAAGCGTAAAAAATAGATAAAGTATGATGGGCAACCCTAATTCTCTATTCTACAAATTTCGTCACATTCCTGCAAATATAAATTAAACATTGCAGAAAAGCCCCCGTTGTGGAGGCTTTCTGCAAACGTCAAGGTGAAACGCCTTTGCCGTTTTTTGGCGCAGCGGGTTTCATTTCGAGCATTATAGGTCAAGTATGAGAAAAATTATACTTTCCTATAATTTTTTAAAAATACTACGAGTGCTCGACCAACTTGACCATACAGCTTGCGATGGCTTTGCGCTCCGATTCGTCGCCAACATCCCAAAGCTGTTTCAGCACGCTTTCCTCATCATTCTTAGGGTCGACCTTCTCGTCCAGGAAGGAGCCGATCTCATACGCCAGATTAGCGATGGTATCTTCGGTAAGCCCCATCTTTTTCGCTTGCGTTACACGGTCGGACAAAAAATGTTTCCAAGTATCGAAATTCGAAAGGACAGTTGACACGGCTCTTCGCCTCCTCATTGGTTTGGAAAAGAATCAGCAACAGTCCTTATTCTGCACCTTTCGAGCTTTCGTTATACAGCCCTTACGCGTGTGGGTCGAAGGTTAAGTATGCCAGCCGCCGTTCGGGCTTATAATCTGTCCAGTAATATACGACGATTCCGGCAACGACAAAAAATAAACGAGCGAAGCGATTTCTTCCGCCGAGCCGAAGCGGCCTGCCGGTATTTCCTGTTGCAGAGCAGCCTTCTCCTCCAGATTAAATCCGTCCATCATATAAGTGTCCACTACTCCTGGAGCAACTGCGTTGACGGTAACACCCGATGGAGCAAGCTCCTTGGCCAACGCCTTGGTAAAGGCGTTAACGCCTCCCTTGGTCGTCGAATACAACACCTCGCAGGAAGCGCCCGACATTCCCCATACCGACGATACATTAATAATTCGTCCGTAACGTTGGGCAATCATATGCGGCATAAATAATTGCGTACTGAGAAACATGCCCTTTAAATTAACCGACATAACGTCGTCCCACTCATCCTCCGTAACATCGGCAAGCATGCCATAGTGGGCGATCCCTCCGTTGTTGACCAGAATATCGGGCCTAATGTTATGGCTTAACAGCTTGTCGCGCATGCGGGCAAGTTGATCCTTCGATCTTAGATCGGCTGCGATCGTCATGACATTGGCCCCCAGCGCCATGCAGCGCCGGGCCGTTTCATTCGCTCGTTCGTGCGATTCCAAATAATGCAGGACGATATTGACTCCCTCCGCGGCGAAGCGCTGCGCGATGGCAGCGCCGATACCGCGGCTTCCCCCCGTTATCAATACCGTCGTTTCTTGCAGCGTCTTCATTCTGTCCCTTGTTCCACGATGGAGACGGCCAACTGACCGAAGTCGAAGTGTTCGCGAAGCCGCGCATTGACTTCGTCAAGCGTACATTGCTCGTAGAACTTGATCACGTCGAACATATCGCTGTCCCGGAACCGGTAACGGGTATATTCTCCGGCGATGGACTCGGGGGAATTCAGCATTCGCAAGTAACCGCCGATTTTTTTGCGCTTGGCACGCTCGAACGATGTCTGTTCGATGCCGCTGCCCACCGCCTCGGATACAGCGGACTTAATCGCTTCGATAAGCGTATCGGGCTTCGGCGTATCGCCTCCAATAACGGAGAAGGCGTAGTCGGTGCTGGAATTATATTCGTGGCCAAACGAATCGGAGATCAGCTCCTGTTCGTAGAGCGATTGATATAATGGCGAGCTTGGACCGATCAGCGCCTCCAGCATCAGCTTCGTCACGATTTCCCGTTTCAGCAAGGCGTCTCCTGCCAGGCCGACGTTCTTCTCCTTGAAGCCCAGCATACACTTAGGCAGCGACACTTGAAGCTTGGAGACTTTGCGCGGAATTTTGACGGACGAAGGCTCCTGGTCAAAATAACGTTTGATTTCACCCAGCGGCTGGAACGTTTTGGCATCCTGGTTGGCGCGGACAAGCTGGAACACTTCCTCGGCGTTGACTCCTCCCACGACAAACAGCATCATGTTGGACGGATGATAAAAGGTTTCGTAACAGCGATACAACGTCTCCTTATCGATCTGCTTGATCGACTCCACCGTGCCGGCAATGTCGATATGAACCGGATGGGTATGGTACAGGGCGTCAATAAGTCCGAAATAAACGCGCCAATCCGCGTTGTCCCGATACATATTGATTTCCTGTTCGATGATCCCCTTCTCCTTGTCTACGTTGGCATCGGTGAAATAAGGGTTTTGAACAAAATTGATTAATGTCGTTAAATTTTCATTAATTTGCTCCGTGGCCGAGAAAAGATAGACCGTGCGGTCAAAGGTCGTGAAAGCATTCGCCGATGCGCCTTGCGCCGCGAACACGGAGAAAATATCGCCTTCCGGTTCCTCAAACATCTTGTGCTCGAGAAAATGTGCGATGCCGTCCGGCACTTTTGCCGGCTCCTGTCCCGAGACGGAGAAATGATTGTCGACAGAGCCGTACTTCGTCGAGAATGTGGCGTATGTCTTCTGGAAGCCTTCCTTTGGGAGCACGACGATCTCAAGGCCGTTGCTCAGCACTTCCCGGTACAATGTCTCTTGAACATGCGGATAGCGTAAAGTTTCCATTTGCCCTAAGCCTCCTTCCGGTCGCGCAGGAAGTAGATCGTATCCAGCTGCACCCGTTTCGCAACCGCTACGATATCTTCCGCCGTCACGTCCTGTACTTGCTTAAGCAGCTCGCCCGCCGTTCGCTCCTTGCCCGTTAGCACGCTATTGAAATCGTACGAAAGCATCTCGTAAGCGGAATCCTGCATCTCCCGGAGATGATTGGAGATCATCGCTTTCGTTTGATTGATTTCCAGATCGGACAGTTGGCCTTGCTTCATGGATTCCAGCTGCTCTTTGATGATGGCGACGGCTTTCTCGTAATTAGCGAATTCGATGCCGGACTGTATCGTGCAGATGCCCTTATGGCCGTCAAGCCGGCTAGCCGCGTAGTAGGCGAGGCTCTCCTTCTCCCTTACGTTCATAAACAGCTTGGAATGCGGATATCCGCCTAGAATTCCATTATAAAGCAGAGCGGCAGGATACAAGGCATCATTATAGCCGACTCCGGTTCGAAGGCCCATGTTTAGCTTGCCCTGACTCACTTCGAGACGATCGACGACATTCTTCACTTCCGTCACATCATGCTGCGTTACGGGATGCTTATAAGCAGAAGGTGATCCGCTCTTTAGTTGGAAAGCCCCGCGTACAAGCTTCGTTACTTCTTCCAGTGTCGTATCGCCTACGACATAGAGATCCAGCGCTGCGTCGTTTAGCCACTGATCATAGGTCTCGCGCAGCGATTGCGGAGTAATAGCCGCGATGTCGCTCCGCTGTCCCAGCGGATGCAGGCGATATGGATCGTCCGCGCACATCTCCTCGATGCAGCGTTCCGCTGCATATCTGATCTTGTCGTTGACAATAGCCTCCAGTCGCTTGCGCAGCGTTTCCTTCTCGGCCTCTACGTACTTGGCACGAAAGCCGCCGTTTTCGATGAGCGGATTCGTGACGACATCGCCCAAAAAACCGATCGAGGAAGCCAGCAGCGAATGTTCGGAAGAGACGAAAGCGTCGTTAATGACATCCATTTTGAATTGAATGATTTGGGAATCGCCCCGTTTGTATACATCGAAGCCGAAGCCGGCTCCGTACATATCGTCAAGCTTCTCGCGGAAATTGATCGTCTCCGGCGTGGACGCCGTCCCCCTGCGGAGCACGAACGGGATCAGAGCAACAGGCGTGACCGTCTCCTCCTGGAGAGGAAGGCCCGCGAACAACGAAATCGCAAACGTTTTGAACCGATTGGTGGGCAGTACATGCAAGCGAATACGCTCTAATTGCCCTCGTTGGAATGCACTCACGTAGGTTGGCTCCTTTCAGCGGCTTCACCTTCTGGTGCAACCGTTTTTACCATTTTAACCGATCAGAAATGGAAGAAGCAACCACTCCTGCTTGCGAGCAGAAGCGGTCGCTTCAAGGTTTGTCCGACGATTGCCGGCACTTGGCCTACATACAGAATATATGTTTGCCAATCGTCTTAATTTGCGTTCTTGTCCAAATCCACGCGGAAGTTGCCGTATCCGGATTAAAATAATACAGACATCCGCCCGACGGATCCCAGCCGTTTAGGGCGTCCTCGACTGCTTCTCTCGCCTTCTGATTCGGCGTCAAATAGATTTGGCCATCAGCCACTGCCGTGAATGCACGCGGTTGGAAAATAACGCCGTAAACCGTGTTCGGAAAGCTCTCGGATCGGACGCGATTCAGAATGACTGCGGCTACCGCAACCTGCCCCTCGTATGGTTCGCCGCGCGCTTCGCCGTAGACGGCATTCGCCATAATCTTCAAGTCGTTCTCCGAAAGTCCCAGTCGATTGGATTGAGCCAAATTGCTTCCAGAGCCGGTGCCTGCATTACCTCCGGTATTGCTCCCGCCTCCGGTACCGCCTGAAGCTGCGCCGCCGGGAGAAGTAGAACCCGGCTTCCAGTTTTTCGTTGCATTCACCAGCTTTTTCTTCGTCTCGGCGCCGACGATACCGTCGGATTTCAGGCCGAATTTCCATTGGAACCAGGTCACGGCCCCCTTCGTCTTGGAACCGAACACACCGTCTATCTTGCCATTATAATAGCCGAGATGGGTCAGTCTGCCTTGCAGCTCCTGCACGTCCGCACCAGATGAGCCGACCTTAAGAGTTGCGCTGCTGAACGTCTCCGATACGGGACCATAGCTTCCCTTAATAGCGTAGAAGGAGCTAAATGCAAGCAGCACGACGAGCGAAGTCACCACGATCAAACGAATTCTCATGTAGGGATCTGCCTTTCTCATGCAAGTTAGTTCGCTACGGATAGCGTTACCTGAGAGTAGTATGAGAAAATTGATTCCCTTCTATGCAAGAATTCGGCAAAAGAGAAGTTTAAATGCGTGTTGAACAACCTCTTTAGGAGCTGGCGCGGTTCGCTTGGAACTGCTCGAGAGACATCAGCACCTCGCGCGGCTTGCTTCCTTCGTAAGGGCCAACGATGGAACGTGCCTCCATCTGGTCGATCAGTCTCGCAGCACGTGTATAACCGATTCTCATCCTGCGCTGGAGCAGCGATACGGAAGCCTGCTTTGCCTCCACAACGATCTGTACGGCCTGGTCGAACAGCTCGTCAAGCTGCATGTCTTCGTCCTCGGATTCCGCGTCAATTTCTGGCACGAGATCCTCCTTGTATTCCGCCTCTCCCTGATTCCTCGCAAAACTTACCAGTGCTTCCACCTCCTGATCGGAGAGGAAGGCGCCTTGTACGCGAATCGGCTTCGACATGCCCACGGGCAAGAACAGCATATCTCCGCGTCCGAGCAGCTTCTCGGCTCCTCCCATATCGAGAATTGTCCTGGAATCGACTTGCGACGAGACTCCGAACGCGATTCGGGAAGGGATGTTCGCCTTGATGACGCCTGTAATGACGTCGACGGATGGCCGCTGAGTAGCAATAATGAGATGAATTCCCGCTGCACGGGCCATCTGCGCAAGTCTCGCAATGGAGTCCTCGACATCGTTCGCGGCTACCATCATTAGATCCGCCAACTCGTCCACGATGATGACGTAGTACGGCAAAACGGCGGCCGGATTGTCAGCCATCAGCGTATTGTAGCCTTCTATATTGCGCGTCGACGATTTGGAGAACAGCTCGTAGCGTTTCTCCATCTCCACGACGATCTTCTTAAGCGCTAGCGATGCCCTGCGCGGATCCGTGACGACCGGAGCCAACAAATGCGGGATGCCGTTGTAGATGTTCAGCTCCACCATCTTAGGATCGATCATAAGGAATTTCACTTCGTCCGGTTTGGCCTTATACAGAATGCTCGTAATAATGCCGTTGATACAGACGGACTTGCCGGAGCCTGTTGCGCCGGCAACCAGCAAGTGAGGCATACGTGCAAGGTTGCCGACGATCGTCTGACCGGATATATCCCGGCCGAACGCAATGGAGAGCTTGGAGGTAGCCGTCTGGAAGGCAGGCGTCTCCATCACCTCTCTCATGGTGACGACGGACACTTCCATGTTGGGCACCTCGATGCCAATGGCGGACTTGCCTGGTATCGGCGCTTCCATCCTTACATCCTTAGCCGCAAGAGCCAATGCAATATCATCGGTAAGGCCAACGATTCGGCTTACCTTGACGCCCGTCGCGGGCTGAACTTCGTAACGGGTAACCGCTGGCCCCCGAACGACGTCCAGCACCTTCGCGCGTACGCCGAAGCTTTCCAGCGTCGCTTCCAGCTTGCGCCTGGAATCGTACATATCCGAAGCGTCGGAGCCTCTGCTCATGCCAAGCGGCTTCTGCAGCAAAGTGAACGGCGGCAAACGATATGGCTTGGGTGCGGGCGGTGCAGGAGGAGCTCCGCTGACGACCATTTCTTCGCCAACCGGCCTTCGCGGAACCGTTTCGCCGCTTGCTTGAACGGCCTCGGCGCTATTGTCGTCCTCGTCGAACGTTTCGTCTTGCATGCCGTCTACGACATCGTCAAGATTCTCTGCAAGCACGTCAGTCTCTTTCATCTCGTTATAGGTTTGATTGTCGTCGTATTCTTGCTGTTGGGCGTTAGGAGGCCAATCGGGATTCTCCCATGCCTGCGCCTCCCCGTACTCTTCTCCTGTTGGGGAGGATGGATCGTTAGGTATGCTCCCCTCCGTCTCTCCTGTGTCAGCAAGGTTATGATCATCCTGCCGCATCCATGGAGGGAGCGAATCATTATTATCGTCAAAATGCGTTTCTGTCCCTATGCCGTTTTCAGCGGAGCTTTCGCCCGTTTTCTCCCATGGCTGCTCGGCAAGTCCGTTTTCCCATGAACTAACCGCTGCGCCTGGCTGTTCGTCCTTATCGCCAGTGAACTCCCACTCGTCATCCTCGGAGGCATGGCTCTTGCTCTCTTCGTTCCGCCAAGCGAAGAATATCGATTTACGTTTCTTTGGCCTCGGCTTGGAGAATTGATCATCATCATCGATCGTATTGTCATCGTATAATCCGCTTGGCTGAGCAGCCGTCGCTCCCGCAGCGGCAGCGGCAGCTTCACGCTTCGCCTTGTGGCTGCTTCGCTTGGCGTTAAGCAGCTTCAACATCCGTATGAATCTTGTCCGTATCAATCGGACCAGCTCGACATACGACTTGCCCGTTATCAACATGATCGCTATGGCGAACATGACAATATTAATAATGACGGCTCCGTAATAGCCAAACAAGGTGAATAACATTGCTAACATCAGCGCGCCAACATAACCTCCGCTAATAGGCTTGTCTTGAATTCGGAGTTCGCTCACCCCGTCAGAGGCCGAGGTCAGAAGCTGCTCCTGCAGCCCCTGGCTAAGCGCTCCCAAAATAACGCCGCCTGATAACGTCTCTCTTTCGACGCCCTGGAATCTGGCGTTTACATCGGAGATCGAGCTGCTGAGCGCAAGGCCCAGCACAAGCACAAGCAGCCCCGTCTTGCGGCTTGTCCAGCCCCGGGGCCATGCCCTCTTAACCATTACAGTAAGACCTATGTATATGCCGACAAGCGCAAGCACGAAATAAAATTTGCCCAGAAACAAACCAAACAGCTTGGATAAGGCGCGTCCAACAGTCGCTTCGCCGGATAATGCGATGATGGATATTGTAATAATGAGAATACCGTATACTTCATACTTCAGTTGAGCGCCAATCGATTTTTTGCGTCCCTTTTTCTTTGCCATGCCGTCACCTCGGATTTCCATTATAGCACAGTTCCGGGTGACGGACTATTTCACTTCCGAACAACTATTCGAAGCCGAACGTAATCAATGATCCCGGCGCCAGCGTTGGATCCAGATAGTCGTACAAGGAGCAATCCAACAGTCTTACAATTTTACCGCAGCCTGGCGCTACGGGAATAACAAGCATTCTTATACCCTTTGCCGTAACGTCAAGCATAGGTTCCCCCTCTTCTCCGTAGCCCTGTAGAACCAGCTCTAGAGGCATGATAGTATGCAGGGTCATTGCGTAGCGCCTCCTTCTAAACCGACCTCGCTTGATGCAGCCATAATTCCAGCTGCAACCGATGCGTCTATGCTCGAAGGTTGAGGCGCTGCCGCACGTTTCGTTTCAATCAATCCATTTAAACTCCGAAGCGCATCTCCCAATCCGCCGATATTGTCAATGAGGCCATGCTTTACGGCATCAGCTCCGATTACTGTCGTACCGATATCGCGTGTAAGCTCGCCAGTCTTGAACATGAGTTCTTTAAAAGTAGTCTCAGAGATATTCGAATGAGAAGTAACGAATCGTACGACGCGTTCCTGCATTTTCTCCAAATATTCGAACGTTTGCGGCACTCCGATGACCAGTCCGTTCATCCGGATGGGATGAATCGTCATTGTTGCGGTTTCCGCGATATAGGATAGGTCTCCTGACACCGCTATGGGTACGCCGATGGAATGCCCGCCGCCAAGCACTAACGTTACCACCGGCTTCGACAATGACGCGATCATCTCGGCGATCGCGAGTCCGGCCTCAACGTCTCCTCCCACCGTGTTTAGTACGATTAGCACCCCTTCGATTTTCGGATTCTGTTCGGCGGCTACAAGCTGGGGGATCATGTGTTCGTATTTCGTCGTCTTATTTTGCGGCGGAAGAATGAGATGACCTTCGACTTGTCCGATGATTGTCATGCAAAAGATATTGGATTCCGCCGGAACTGGCGGAGATACGGTTCCCAATTGCTGAATGCTTTCAATTGCAGCCGATTTCCGCTTCTCGTCTTGAGGCGCTCCTTGCGGTTCAGGTTGGGCCGGCGGCGGCTCCGATCCATTGCTTTTAATTCCTTCATTCATGTATCCAAACGACATGCTTATATCCCCCTCATATCCATCATGTAGTTCTGCAGCTTGTCATAGTATGGAATGTCATGAGAACAATTATCCGAACTAAAATAACGGTGCAGCCGACCAAAAAAAATCGCCTTCCCTCCGGTTGCCCGGCTGAAAAGCGATTTCTATATCGTGATGGGTATTTGTATACCGTCTAAACCTCCATGATGATCGGCAATATCATAGGGCGGCGACGTGTCTGTTCGTAGAGGAATCGTCCAAGTGCGTCCTTGACGTTTGTCTTGAGCGATGCCCACTCGTTAACTTTGTCGTTCATAAGCTTGTTGAGTGTTGAAGTGACGATCCGGTTGGCTTCGTCCAGAAGGCCTTCCGACTCCCTAACGTATACGAACCCGCGGGAGATGATGTCCGGACCGGATAGAATCGTGCCATCCTGCTTGCTGAGCGTCACGACTACGACCAGAATGCCGTCTTGCGACAGCAGCTTGCGATCACGCAATACAATGTTGCCTACGTCGCCGACTCCAAGTCCGTCAATAAGAACATTGCCTGCCGGCACCTTGGAGCCCTTGCGACCTGCGCCGCCTTGGAATTCTACCGTATCGCCGTTCTCGACAATGAAAATATTTTCCTTATCGATGCCGATTGACTCGCCCAGTCTGCCATGCAAGCGAAGCATACGATATTCGCCGTGAATTGGAATAAAGTACTTTGGCTTGATTAGGTTCAGCATGAGCTTAAGCTCTTCCTGGCTGCCGTGACCCGATACGTGGACGCCAGACACGGAGCCTGGTCCATAGATGACATTGGCGCCGAGCTTGAACAGCTCGTCTACCGTACGTCCTACGTAACGCTCATTGCCAGGAATCGGCGTAGCGGCGATAATAACCGTGTCGCCAGGCAAAATATCGACTTTGCGATGCGTGGAGCGCGCCATTCTCGTCAAAGCGGACATGGGCTCTCCCTGGCTGCCAGTGCAAAGAATAACGACGCGGTCAGCGGCCAGCTTGTTCACTTCTTCCGGCTCGATCAGCATGCCTTCAGGGATGTTAAGGTAGCCAAGCTCCGATGCGATACCGACTACGTTGACCATGCTGCGGCCAACGACTGCAATCTTGCGGCGAGTTGCAATCGAAGCGTTGATGATCTGTTGAATCCTATGCACGTTGGAAGCGAAGGTGGCAACGACGACGCGTTGAGTGGACTTGCGGAAGATATCTTCAAGCTCGTCCCCTACCTTGCTCTCGGAAGGCGTGTAGCCAGGCCGTTCTGCGTTTGTACTGTCGGACAGCAATGCCAGTACGCCGCGGCTGCCGATTTCGGCAATACGCTGCAGGTCGGCGAACTGATCGTTTACTGGCGTATGGTCGAACTTGAAGTCGCCCGTATGAACGACGATGCCTTCCGGTGTATCCAGGCAGACGCCTACGGAGTCCGGAATACTGTGGTTGGTCTTGAAGAAGCTCGCACGAATGGCGCCGAGTTGAATCTCGGAATCCGCATTGATCAGGATGCGCTTCGTCTCGCCCAGCAGGCCCGCTTCCTTAAGCTTTCCTTCGATCAGTCCGAGCGTCAGCTTTGTTCCGTAGACAGGAACATTAAGATGTCTGAGCACGTATGGCAGACCGCCAATGTGGTCTTCGTGACCGTGTGTAATGAGAATGGCGCGAACCTTGTCGCGGTTCTCCGTCAGGTAAGAAATATCCGGGATGACAATATCAATGCCGAGCATGTCCTCTTCCGGGAATTTGAGACCCGAATCCACAACGACGATATCGTTGTTATATTGGATCACGTACATGTTTTTGCCGATCTCGCCTACTCCGCCCAGTGCGAATATAAGCAGCTTATCTTGGTTGTTGTTTTTCTTAGACAAATGTATCTATACCTCCTATAGAAAGTGTCATTATTCATGCTTTATCCGATTATTGGTATTACAGATAACGCCAGATGCCGCTCTGACGGTAAGAACTGGAATTGATTTTGTTTGCCGCACCCAATCACTTGTGATCATTATACATGATGAAAAAGATGGAATACAAGTGCAACCGGATAATCCTCTATCCGATAGCGTCTCCAAAACGTTTCATCCTTAGATATGCAAAAAAAACCGATGCAGCGCATCGGTTCTTGCTCTAACAGACGCCAGCGACGCTATTTGTCCGATTTTTAACCTCAAACAAATCTAACGGACTAAGATGACGCTATTTGGTGCATTTCCGCCCATTCTATGCGGTTTTGACGTGAGTAAGGTCGTCTGTGTCCGTTACAATTTGAACAGACCCCATTTTTGCAAAATAGCGACTGTTGTGTCCGTTACGATCAGCCTTTACTTAACTGCGCTGCCGTCCACAATGAATCGATAGCCTCTGTTAGTCCATTAGACTGTCGAAAAACTAAAAAAATCGAAAAATAGCGTCATTTATGTCCGTTTTACTATGAAATCAAATCCCGAAGAAAAGCCCGCTCCGCTTCGTTTGCATCGATCAGCGGAAGCCGCACCCCGCCAACGGGATAACCTTTGAGCGACAACGCATATTTAACCGCGACCGGATTCGGCACGGGATGAGGACAGTTGAACAAACCCTTGAAAATGGTGAACAGCTTTCCATTTAGCTTTGCTGCTTCCGCGACATTACCCTCTACATAGGCATTAACCAACGCCTTCATGTCGGCTCCAATAATGTGGCTCGCCACGCTGACGATTCCGTATGCTCCGACAGCGAGTGCCGGCAGCGTCATGGCGTCGTCCCCGCTGTATACGCGGAATCCGTCCGGCGCTCCGCTTACGATCAGAGTAAGTTGCTCCAGCGAAGCACAATCCTTCGTTGCAACAATGTTGTCAAGCTGTGCCAGGCGAAGCGTCGTCTCTACGGAAATATTGACGCCCGTGCGCCCCTCCACGTTATAGAGTATGATCGGCAGCGTTGTCGATTCTGCTATAGCCTTGAAGTGGCGGTACAAACCTTCTTGGGAAGGCTTATTATAATAAGGAGCGACAAGCAGGATTCCATCCACGCCGCATTGCTGGGCAGATTTCGTCAGATGAATCGTATGGGCAGTGTCGTTGCTGCCCGTACCGGCGATGATCTTGCAACGTCCAGCGGCGTGCTCGACCGCGAATGCGAAGAGCTTCAGCTTCTCTTCCTCCGTCAAGGTAGGCGACTCGCCCGTCGTGCCGGAGACAACGATGCTGTCACTGCTTTGCTCGTCAATCAAGTAATCAATCAGCTTACCGGCGGTTTGCCAATCGATAGATCCTTCCGCATCAAATGGTGTAACCATCGCTGTAATCAATCTTCCGAAATCCATAGAGACTCCTCCTAGAATTGTACAATAATGCTGTTAATTGCTTCATAAATGAAGATCGAACTTGGAATGCAGCGCCCGAAGCGCGACCGCCATATCTTCGTCGCGGACCAGGACCCAGATTGTAGTATTGGAATCGGAGGATTGCATGATGCTGATGCCTTGCTCCGTCAACGCCTCGACGATACGCGCCATGACGCCCGGCTGACCGTTCATTCCGCCTCCTATGACGGAGATCTTGGCGCAGCCAGGGGTCAGCACCGGCGCGAAGCCCGCTTCCCGAAGCAGCCGTTCCGCGGTATCCGCGTCCCGGTCATAGACCGTGTATAGAGCGCCGCTTGGCGTAACATTAATAAAGTCTACGCTGATATGATGTCTGGCCATCGTCTGGAACACTTGCAGTTGCATGTCGTTCTGTCCCTCGATCGCTTTTACCGCTATCTGGGTAATGCCGGGCACATGCGCAATGCCGGTCACATGTCTGTCCCTGAAATCATGATCGGCTGCCGCAGAAGCATCATCCGTAACGAGCGTGCCGACCTCCTCCGAGAAGGTGGAGCGAACCCTTACCGGGATTTTCGCCTGCTGGGCAATCTCGACCGCACGGGGGTGCACAACCTTGGCCCCTTGCCTTGCCAAGTTGCAAATTTCCGCATAACTTACGACAGGAAGCGGTTTGGCATCGGCCACGATCCGAGGATCCGCGGTTAAAATGCCATTAACGTCGGTGTAAATATCGACCATTTCCGCGCGCAAAGCAGCGCCGATTGCCGTCGCCGTCGTATCGCTGCCGCCCCGTCCAAGCGTCGTCAGGTCGCCTTGGGCGGTTACGCCCTGGAAGCCGGCGACCACGACAACTTGGCCTTTAGCCAATTGCGTGAGGACGGGCTCCGGGTCAATACGCTTAATTCGCGCCGACCCGAAGCTTTCGTCCGTTAAAATTCCTGCGCTTCCACCCGTTAACGCAACAGAGGAAATGCCTCTGGCATTGAGCATGCTGCACAATACGGCTGCCGATATAATCTCGCCGCAGCCAAGCAGCATATCCCTTTCTTTTGCCGGTAGACTTTCTCCGCTTTGCCGGACA
The DNA here is from genome assembly GCF_003112455.1 of Paenibacillus agaridevorans. Taxonomy (GTDB): domain Bacteria; phylum Bacillota; class Bacilli; order Paenibacillales; family Paenibacillaceae; genus Pristimantibacillus; species Pristimantibacillus agaridevorans. Next base: position 104,682 of record NZ_BDQX01000243.1, on the reverse strand, counting down.
AGCTCTAACAACGTATCCGTGGCGTACGGATCACCGCTGCGTCCCATAGCGGAAACGACGACGACAAGACTATTGCCGTCGCCCCGTTCCCTATTGATATGATAAATAACACGTTCTCTAGCTTCCGGGCTGGATACCGAGGTTCCTCCGAATTTCTGTATGAGGATTCGCAAGCCGTTAGCCTCCTATCTTCGAGTGAAGACGAGAAGCAGCACGTTATCCGTAATGAATCCATGAACCCGTGGAAAATAATTGCTGCGATATGAACATGATCCTTGCCAAGCCTTGTAGATGGTCCTCGGAAGTCAGAGGCAGCTGCTTAACATCCTCGATCGTTTAATCCCATTCGTTATCCATCAAAGATTTCTAAAGTCGTGGAACGCCTCAATTATCCGTGCCGCTCTACCAGCATCGGCTGAAGCTGCTTGCCCTGAAGCGCGGCCTCGCAAGCTTCCAGCACCAGATCCATACGAGCGACCAGCGAATTGGGCTTCTGAATCGGATTATCCTGACCAAAGGGTACGAAATAAATATGTTTAGCTACTAATAGCTTCGCTATATTCGCGGCGTTAAGGCCCAAGCCGTCATTCGTCGAAATGGCGAGTACGATCGGTCTGCCGTTGCGCATCTGCGCCTTGGCGGCCATCAATACAGCGCTGTCCGTAATTGCGTTAGCGAGCCGGCTCGTCGTGTTGCCCGTGCAAGGCGCGATAACAAGAACGTCAAGCAGCTTGGAAGGTCCAAGCGGCTCCGCCTGAACGATCGTCGAAATGATCTCGTTGCCCGTAATGCCCCTAAGCTGCTCTTGCCATTCCTTCGCCGTTCCGAATCTCGTATCTGTCGTAATCAGCGTATTCGAAACGATCGGCACGACATTTGCACCGGCATCGACGAAACGCTTGATCTCCGGCATCACCTCTGCGAACGTGCAGTGAGAGCCGGACAATGCATAACCTACCGTAATTCCGTTCCAATTCATATCCCATTCCCCCGCTTATTCGTATCATCCATGATCAACTGAGTCAAGCAATCCGCTATGATGCGTCCAGCTGTTTTGGGTGCGACGATTCCGGGGAGTCCGGGTGCGAGCATCGCCTTGATGCCACGTTTCTCTGCGAAGCGGAAATCGGTTCCGCCAGGCTTCGAGGCAAGGTCGATGATAACCGCTCGCGATGGTAGATTTGCGATAATTTGCGCTGTGACTATCATAGTCGGAATTGTATTAAAAAGCAAGTCAATGTTGCCCGCATTATGCAGTAAAGCCCCCGTATAGAAAGGCTCGAAGCCCATCTCCGCCGCCCTTGCAAAATGCTCTGAGCGCCTGACGCCAACCTTGACTTTAGCCCCTAATCCATGCAAGGCTCGAGCCATCGTAAAGCCGGTCCGGCCAAAGCCGAGCACCATGCTTCGTGAACCATGGATTGTAATATCCGTATTCTGAATAGCCATCATCAGGGCGCCTTCCGCCGTTGGGATGGAATTATAGATGGCTACATCGTCCCGATCGAACAGCTCGACCAGCTTCAGGCCGTATTGCCCGCACAATTGTTTCAAGTAAGGCTTTGCCATGCCCGTATAAACCGTACAATGTGCGGGCAGCTTCGCCATATGCGATTCGCCGAGCACAATTTCCCGATCGCTGAATACGGCGTGAATCAGGCCATTGTCTTCGGTACCTACGGCAGGCAGCAGCAGCGCGTCGACATTTTCGAACAAAGCTTCTTCGAACTCGGCATGCACGGCGCCGTCGAGCGAAGAGTGCAAGCCATCGAAGCCGCATACCGTGACGGAAGCGTCCAGCTCGCTCAGCTTGCGTATAACCTCCAGTTGCCGGGCATCGCCGCCGAGCATCAGCACTTGAACGCCTGTAAGCATTAAGCGTCACTCCTTTCAAAAACAAATAAGCAATCAGATGCTCATAAGGATATAGACCATCTTATGCCGCCGCCCAAAGCGGGGTGAAAGTTTGCGCGCAACAAAAAAAGCCGTACAGCCAATAGCCGTACGACTTCCTCATTACTTCACTCCGGTATGTCCGAAACCGCCTGCGCCTCTCACCGTATCCGGAAGCTCTTCCGCTTCCTCGATCGTCACCTGGGGAACGACCTGGAACACCATCTGCGCAATACGTTCGCCTCTTGTGATGGCAAATGGCTCCGCCCCCAGATTAACGAGCAGCACCTTCACCTCTCCGCGATAATCCGCGTCGATCGTGCCTGGCGAATTCAAGCAGGTAATGCCATGCTTGTATGCCAGTCCGCTGCGCGGACGAATCTGCGCTTCCAGCTCCATGGGCATCGCCATGGAGAAGCCCGTCGGAATGAGCTTGCGCTCTCCCGGCTGCAAGACTACAGGCTCGCTTACGGCAGCCTGCAGGTCGAAGCCCGCAGCCCACTCCGACATTTTGCGAGGAACCGCGATGTCTTCGTTGCCTTCCAATCGTTTAAACAGAACCTGGTACAAGCTGATCTCTCCTCAATCCCGCAAATTCTTTGTCGGTCGTGCCCACTGTCGCTACTGCAAAAGGCACGGCCAACATCCGCTTGGTTACTTCGCGGATATGATCCATTGTCACATTATCGATACGCGCAAGCAGCTCGTCAAGCGTGTAATGGCGTCCCAGCATCAGCTCGTTTTTGCCGATCCGGTTCATTCTGCTGCTCGTGCTCTCAAGGCTCAGGATAAGAGATCCCTTAAGCTGCTCTTTGCCTCGATGAAGCTCGTCTTCGCCCAGTCCCTTGACGGACAATTCGTGCAGCTGTTCCATGGTCAGCTCCAGCACGTCCTTCGTCTGCTTCGGAGCCGTACCCGCATAGACCGTAAACAGACCCGAATCCGCATAACCCGTATGATACGAATAGACGGAATACGCAAGTCCTCGTTTCTCCCTGATTTCCTGGAAAAGCCGCGAGCTCATGCCACCGCCGAGCGCGTTATTAAGCAGCACCATCGAATACAGCAGCGGATCGGCGTTGGAGCAGCCTGGGAAGGAGATGCAGAGATGATTTTGCTCCGTTTTTTTCTTAAAGAAGATATAGTCCCCGTGGAAAGCCGGCGGCGTTACGACTACAGGCTCCGAATGCCGCGAGAAGGCGCCAAAGTACTGCTCCAGCATCGCCAGCAGCTTCTCGTCTTCAACATTGCCCGCCACGCTGATGACGGTGTTCTCAATGGTGTATCTGTCGTTCATGTAACCGCGCAGCGTATCGGGACCCATCGACTCCAGCCGTTCTTTAAGCCCGAGAATGGAATAGGCAAGCGGATGACTGCCGAACGCGGCGCGCGAAGCTTCATCATGAACCTTGTCGTCCGGAGTATCCTCGTACATCGCAATTTCTTCAAGAATTACGTTTTTTTCCTTGGCCAGCTCTCCTTCGTCGAACTGCGAATGGAAGAACATGTCCGACAAGGCATCCACGGCAAGCGGCAGATGTTCGTCAAGCACTTTCGCGAAGTAACACGTATATTCCTTCGACGTAAAAGCATTGACGTTGCCTCCGATGCCGTCGAACAGATCCGCAATGTCCTTGGCGGACCGTTTCTCTGTACCCTTGAACAACATATGTTCGATAAAATGGGAGATGCCGCTGTTGTCTACCGTCTCGTTGCGCGAGCCTGTCTTCACCCAGATACCGAACGAAACGGAACGAACTGTAGGTATATTTTCCACCATGACGCGCAAGCCGTTGCTAAGTACGTATTTATTCACCAAGCGTCCCCCTATATTGGCGTTATGCCAATCTGTATTAACACGAATGATTCCACTATATCAGAATCCAACTCCGCCCTCAACAACAGCGGGCGTCCGCTCTGAAGACAGCGTCTGGCTTACTGTGCCGATCAAGTATCCCTTCGCCTTGGCGCTTGCAATCATGCCAGGCAGCGCTTGGCTCGAAGAAGCTGTCGGATGCATGAGAATCAGCGCCCCCGGCTCCAGCTTTCTGTCGATTTTCTCCACAATGGCACTAGGCGCCGGCTTCATCCAGTCGATCGTATCGATGGTCCACAGCACCGTCTGCAAGCCCAGCTCCTTCGCGATCTGCAAGGTGGCTCCATTGTAGGAACCGGACGGCGGGGCGAACCACCGATTATCGCCAATGCCCAGCCTCTCTTGCAGCAGCTTCTCTGTACGCGTTATTTGGGAAGACTGATCGCTTCGATTCAAATTTTTCATATCCGGATGCGAATACGCATGATTGGATAACTCATGACCTGCATCCATAATTTTGCGGGCAAGCTCGCTATTCTTGTTCAGCCAGGAACCGTCCAGAAAAAACGTGGCCTTGACATTCTCCCTGGCAAACGTCTCCAGGATGGGATCAATGTACTCATTGCCCCAAGCGACATTGACCATAAAAGCGATCATCCGTTTGTTAGGATTGCCTCTGTAGACCGGCTGCGCGCCAAGATCCCCGAGACCGATCTTCGGTTCGATTTCTTTGTATTGATAAGGGATGGAATCCGTCCTGGCTGCTTGAAGAGCCGCTTCGTAGGTACGCTCGATATCGACCGCAAGTCCGTTATAGCCGGGAATGGCATGCCAAACCCGATCAATCCTAGCATCGATTGGCGCCGAATACCGACTTTCTGCTTCCGCGACGATCCGATTGTACAGCTCCTTCTTCTCTTCTTCCGACAAGGAAGGCGGTCCGAACGCGTAAGTCGCGTCATGCCCGGCCTTAACCGAGTGGATAAAAGCGCTAATATCCCCGTTTAATCGTATAAATACGAGCACCATCAATAGGCTTGCCGCTATTGCAGCAGCTTTGCGCAGCGCCATGTCCCCCACTCCCCGCTTATCCAGTCCCATCCGGAATCCTGCAGCGCCTGAACAGCTAAAACGGTTGTGCTGTTGGAGTCCGATATGCGGTTATGAACCATCTTATGAGCGGAAGGACAACTTTATGCGGCTTGTACCCAAACAAAAAGAGGCAGATGATATCTGACTCTTCGCTTGGTGCCTATTTAGTTTCGAGTGAAATTACTTGGTTTCCGGGGACGCTTCCTGCGTCAGGAGCACTTTGCGCGAAAGGTTGACTCTGCCTTGCTGATCGATCTCCGTTACCTTCACGGTAATCTGGTCGCCAATTTTAACAACGTCCTCGCATTTCGCTACGCGTTCCGTAGACAGTTGGGAGATGTGGACAAGGCCGTCCTTGTTCGGCAAAATTTCGACGAATACGCCAAACTTCTCGATCCGTTTGACCGTTCCCAGATAAATCTCTCCGACAACAACTTCCTTGACGATGCCTTCGATAATCGACTTGGCTTTTTGATTCATCTCTTCGTTGGAGGAAGCGATAAACACCATGCCGTCTTGCTCGATATCGATTTTGACACCAGTTTCCTCGATAATTTTGTTGATGATTTTGCCGCCGGCGCCGATAACGTCGCGGATCTTGTCCGGATTAATGCGGAGCGTCAAAATCTTAGGCGCGTATTTCGACAAGTTCGTACGCGGCGCGCTCATCACTTCCATCATCTTGCCGAGGATATGCAACCGTCCTTGACGCGCTTGCTCCAGCGATTGCTGCAAAATCGCGCGGTCGATGCCATCGATCTTAATGTCCATCTGAATCGCCGTAACGCCGGCAGCGGTACCAGCCACTTTGAAGTCCATATCGCCCAGATGATCTTCCATCCCTTGAATATCGGACAGGATGGAGAAATGTTCGCCGTCCTTGATCAGACCCATCGCGATACCCGCTACCGGCGCTTTGATCGGAACTCCTGCGTCCATCATGGCCAGCGTGCTGGCGCAAATGCTCGCCTGCGACGTAGAGCCGTTGGACTCAAGTACTTCGGATACGAGACGAATCGTGTAAGGGAAATCCGTTTCCGAAGGAATAACCTTGGACAATGCGCGTTCTCCGAGCGCGCCGTGGCCGATCTCCCTGCGTCCTGGAGGACGTAAAGGACGAGCTTCGCCTACGCTGAATGGCGGGAAATTATAATGGTGCATAAAGCGCTTGGTCTCTTCCGGCGAGATGCCGTCAAGAATTTGCACGTCGCCCATTGCGCCGAGCGTACAGATGCTTAGCGCCTGAGTCTGACCGCGTGTGAACAGGCCAGAGCCGTGCGTGCGCGGGAGCAAGGATACATCGCATTCGATCGGACGAATCTCATCGAGACCGCGGCCGTCGGGACGTACCTTGTCATGCGTAATAAGGCGGCGTACTTCTTCCTTCACGATGTCGTAAAGCACTTCCTTCACGTCGCCCAGCCATTCTGGCGTATCGGCGTAGACCGTCTCGAAGTGAGTCACGGTATCGCCGTTTACGGCGTCGATTGCTTCTTGGCGCGCGTGTTTCTCGGCGATCTTGATCGCTTCTACCAGACGTTCCGATGCGAATGCGCGAACCGCAGCGTTCACTTCTACGTTTACGGCGTGAAGCTTGACTGCCATTTTTTCTTTGCCTGCAGCTGCCGTCAGCTCTTCGATCGTAGCCACGATGCCTCTGATCGCGTCGTGCCCGAACATGATGGCTTCCAGCATGACTTCCTCGGATACTTCGTTCGCTTCCGCTTCCACCATCATGATAGCGTCCTTCGTACCTGAAACAACGACAAAAATATCCGTCTCTTGTTCCTGCTCAACCGTTGGGTTGATGATGAATTTGCCATCGATGCGGCCGACTACAACCCCGCCAATCGGCCCGTTGAACGGAACGTCCGAGATCGAAAGTGCTGCCGAAGTACCAATCATTGCCGCAATCTCCGGCGTGCAGTCTTGATCGACGCTCATGACGATGTTGGCAATCTGCACATCGTTGCGGAATCCTTCCGGGAACAGCGGACGAATAGGTCTGTCCGTCAAGCGGCTGGACAGAATCGCCTTCTCGCTCGGTCTGCCCTCGCGCTTAATGAAGCCGCCCGGGATTTTGCCCACCGCATACAATCTCTCTTCGTAGTTGACAGTCAGCGGGAAGAAATCCAGATCTTTTGGTTCTGAAGAAGCAGTGACGGTACAAAGGATAACCGTCTCTCCGTAACGAACCGTTACGGCTGCGTTCGCTTGCTTGGCCAGTCGGCCTGTCTCCAAGCTTAACGGTCTTCCGCCAAGCATCATTTCAACTTTATGTATCATTCGCGAGCCTCCGTTCATAGTAGAATCAAGATTCTTATAGTGAGAGTTCAAAAAGTTCGGTTTTTAGCACAATAGCATATGCTTCCGATGCTGCGTTTTTTTCAAAAACGCTGCAGAAGATTGGATAAAGGTAGAAACTGAGGAGCGGAGCGTAGTGGAAGCTACGTGAGCACCTGCAATGTTTCCGGAGGAAACATACTACGAAAGCATTTGCTTAGTTTCGCCTAACTTCGGGCCCCGCGAAAGTAATCGGAATTAACATCGAAGCTTCCCTTCACTTTCGTGGGTATCAGGAAATATTCGATGCCGAGTATGCTTCTTGGGATACTTCGTGATCAAAAGCGGACTTTTTGAACAACCTCTTGTAATTTTACAAAAAGCAACCCGTATCCCTCTCAATGGGGACGATCAGGTTGCTTTCTGTTACGCATGTTTTAACGGCGAAGGCCGAGTTTTTCAATCAATGCGCTATAACGTCTTACGTCTTTGTTCTTCAGGTAAGCCAGCAGCTTACGGCGTTGACCGACCATCTTGAGCAGACCACGGCGGGAGTGATGATCTTTTTTGTGTTCCCGCAAATGTTGCGTCAAGTTCACGATGTTTTCCGTAAGGATAGCGACTTGAACTTCAGCGGACCCCGTGTCGCTTGCATGCGTCTTGTGAGTCTCGATCAGCTCTTGTTTACGTTCTTGTGTAATTGCCATCCTTGTTCACCTCCTTCTATCTTAATCGCCATTAGCCTCGCCGCCGCCGGTGAGAGCGGACAACCAAGCCAAGGTTCGGCTGGACCGCTTCCGAATGCTTGTACAAGCTTCGTTCGGTCACAACTTTGATCAGTATATCACATGATAAGGCAGGTTGTCGAGTTCTAAAGACTTTGATTAATCGCACGAGCTTGTGCCGCGTCGGCAGCGATCTGGCTGATCAATTGATCAATCGAGCCGAACTTTTGCTCCGAGCGAATGAAAGCTTTAAATTGCACCCTGATTTCCTTGCCGTAAATGTCCCGGTCGAAATCAAACAGATTCGCTTCCATAACGGGCTTGATCTCCGACTTGTTGAAGGTCGGCTTCATTCCGTGATTAAGTACGCCGTTGTATGCGACTCCGTCCAGCCATGCCGTAATGGCATAGACGCCAAGCTTCGGGGCTACGTAAGGATCATGCAGCTCGAGATTGGCAGTAGGAAAGCCGATGGTACGCCCTCTCCCGTCGCCGTGAACGACGGTGCCTGATACTTCATAAGGACGACCCAACAGGCTGTTCGCCTTGTCAAGATTGCCTTGCTCCAGCAAATCTCGCGTATATGTGCTGCTAACCTTGACGCCGTTATCGTATAATGGCTCGACAATGCTGACTCCGATATCCGGCTTGCACAGCTCAAGCAGAGTCGAAGCATTGCCCGCGCCTTTGCTGCCGAAAGTAAAGTCGAATCCAACCACGGCATGACCGACGCCGAGCGGACGCAATACGCCGCTGACGAATTCGGAAGGCGATACCGCGGCGAAGCTGAGGTCGAAGCGCATCACATACATAATATCAACGCCGAGCTCTTCGAACAACGCCTGCTTTTTGTGAAGCGGAGTCAGACAGCTGTAATAGTGTTCTCCATGGCCCAGCACTTCCTTGGGATGCGGAGAGAAGGTCATGACAGCCGACAGCATTCCTTCCTTGCGGGCAACGTCAACCGCTTGCCGGATGACGTTTTGATGCCCTCGATGTACGCCGTCGAAGTGACCGATCGCAATGGAGACCGCCTTCTCCTGCACAAGCTCTGCCAGATTCGTAAAAGGATAAGAGATCGAAATCATTTTCACCGCGAATACACCTGCATTTCCATAAAAGAGGTAGTTCAAAAACTTCGCTTCATCCAACCTTCTACAACGTTTTTTAAAAAAACGCAGCATCGGAAGCATACGCTACGGTACTGAAAACCGAACTTTTTGAACCTTATTGAAATTTCAAGAGAAAACCTTGACCGGGCGCAAGCCGTAGATATCCATGTCGCATTCGAAAATGCCAATGAACGACTCGCGGTTATCCGTTACGCGGAACAGCGTGCCATGTACCCAGGGCTCTTGAATAGATGCCGATCGAAGCGACAGCTTTTGTCCGCGCAGCGCCTTGGCTGCAGCTTCCTCCGTAACGACTGCCTTCGGAATATGGTCGATGGCTTCCTCGGGAGAGATAAGACGGCTCTCGAGCTCGCCTGCGGCCTGCAATTGCTCGATCTCCTCCAGAGTCAGGCACTGCTCGGCCTGAATTCCGCCGGACATCGTTCTGGTCAAGCTCTTCATCGTGGCTGGCACGCCGAGAGCCTTGCCAATATCGACGCATAACGTGCGAATATATGTCCCCTTGGAGCATACGGCCGAGAACGTAATTTCCGGGTGTTCCATATCGAGCTCGGAAGCAAGGAGCCGAATCTCATGTATGCGAACTTTGCGAGACTTCCGTTCTACTGTTTTCCCTTCCCTGGCAAGCTCGTACAATCGCTTCCCGTCTACCTTGACAGCGGAGAACATCGGCGGCACTTGTTCAATCTCGCCCAGGAATTGTCCCAGCACGGCTTCCAGCTCTTGCTCCGTGAAACGGCGGACAGGTTCCTGTGCCAGAACGTCGCCCGTCATGTCCTCTGTATCTGTAGCAATGCCCAGCTTCAGTACAGCTTCGTAGGCCTTTGGCCGCTCCTGCACATACTCGACGACTCTCGTCGACCGGCCCAGGCATAGAGGCAAAACGCCAGTAACCATAGGATCAAGAGTGCCCGCATGACCGATCCGCTTCATTTTTAATAGTCGCCTTGCTTTGGCCACAACATCATGGGATGTCCAGCCAGCCGGCTTCCATACCGCAAGTATGCCATCCATTGTTAGACCAGCGCCTTTCTAGCGGCTTCGACGAGCAACGCCGACGCGGCCGATATCGGCCCATCCAGCGTGCAGCCGGCGGCCCGGACATGGCCTCCGCCACCAAATGATTGGGCAATGGCGGCAACATCCGCTTTGCCGGCGGAACGAAGGCTGGCTTTGACTTGTCCGGACTCCGTCTCTTTAAACAGAATGCCGACTTCTACGCCATCTACGTTAAGCGCGTAGTTCACAATGCCTTCGAGATCGTCAGGCACCGCACCGCATTCCCGCAGATCATCCTTTGTCATGTACAGCCAGCCAATCTCCAAATTGTCGGAGAAAGTCAAACGGCTAAGCGCAGTCTGCAGCAGCTTGAGCTTGCCGATCGTCATCTTTTCCAGCAGATGATCCGCAAGCCTGCTGCCGGACACGCCAATAGCGAGCAGATTCGCCGCAATCTCCATCACGCGCGGGCTGGTGTTGGAATAGCGGAAGCCTCCCGTATCCGTCAGCAGCCCCGTATAGATCGCAGTCGCGCAATCGAGATCGGGCGTGATATCCGCCGCTTCAAGCAAGTCGTACAAAATCTCAACGGTTGCTGCAGCTTCCGGCCGAATGATATTCAACGTCCCGAAGCCGTCATTTGTCGGATGGTGATCGATGTTCAGCAGCGCTGCTCCGGATGCAAATAAGCTCGCTGCCTCCCCGATGCGGCGATAATCCGCACAATCGACCGCAATGATCGCATCGTAAGTGCCTTCAAGTTTAGCGGCCTTTAAAGAATGAATCTCCTCGAATCGATGCAAGAATGACAGCCTTGAAGGCAGCAAACTTTCGTTCACCAGAACAGCGGTCTTCCCAAGTTTGGATAACAGCCAAGCCACAACCGATGTTGAGCTAATGGCGTCTCCGTCCGGCTGGACATGGGAGACAACAAGAAAGGAAGCATGACCTTCGATGAAGGCCAATGCTTCTTTCAACAAGTCGTTATAGCTCTGGGGCCGCGTCACTTCGCGTCGCTTCCTTTGTTAATATCTTCGAGCAAGGATTCGATCCGGCTGCCGTATTCGATGCTGCTGTCGAACTTGAATAATAGCACCGGCGTGTGGCGAAGCTTCATGCGCTTGCCAAGCTCCGAACGAAGGAAGCCTGTCGCGCTTGCCAGCGCTTTGAGCGTTGCTTCCTTCTGCTCGTCATTGCCGAGTACGCTAAGGTAAATCTTCGCTTGCGACAAATCGCTTGTCGTCTCCACGCCCGTAACGGTTATAAATCCGATGCGCGGATCCTTCAATTCCATCTGAATAATGCTGCTAAGCTCTTTTTTGATCTGCTCGCTTACGCGGCCTACCCGAATTTTTGCCATTGCTTAATCACCTCTCAACCGACTCCATGATGAAGGCTTCGATTACGTCGCCTTCTTTAATATCGCTAAAGCGTTCCAGTGTTATACCGCACTCGTAGCCTTGAGCGACTTCCTTGGCGTCGTCCTTGAACCTCTTAAGCGAATCGATCTTGCCCGTGTACACGACGATGCCGCTGCGAACGATGCGCGCTTCGGCCGAACGGGTTACTTTGCCGTCAATAATCATGCAACCGGCAATCGCGCCGATTTTCGTCACCTTGAACACGTTCCGAACTTCGGCATGTCCGATGATGACTTCCTTGTAGATCGGATCCAACATGCCTTTCATCGCTTGCTCGATCTCGTCGATGACGTTGTAGATGACGCGGTGCATGCGGACGTCGACCTTCTCTTGGGCAATCGTTGCTTCCGCCTGAGGATCCGGACGAACGTTGAAGCCGATAACGATCGTGTTCGACGCAGCCGCGAGAATGACATCGGATTCCGTAATCGCGCCTACGCCGCTGTGGATGACCTTGACGCGAACGCCTTCGATGTCGATCTTGGCAAGCGAGCCTTTAAGCGCTTCGAGCGAGCCTTGTACGTCTGCTTTAATAATGACGTTAAGATCTTTGATCTCTCCATCTTTAATGTGGCTGAACAGATCGTCCAAGGTAACGCGCGTATTGGCGCCCATCTCGGATTGGCGATGTTTGATGGCGCGGCGATCTGCGATCGCGCGTGCTTTGCGCTCGTCTTCGAATACCATAAACGGATCGCCGGCAAGCGGCACTTCCGTCAAACCCGTAATCTCGATAGGCGTCGACGGGCCAGCTTCCTTGAGACGGCGGCCTTTGTCATTTACCATGGCTCTAACACGACCGAAACAGTTGCCCGCTACAAATGCGTCGCCGATACGGAGCGTTCCGTGCTGTACGAGAATACGGGCTACAGGACCTTTGCCTTTGTCCAGCTCTGCCTCGATAACCGTTGCGCGGGCGCGCTTGTTCGGGTTCGCCTTGAATTCATTGACTTCCGCTACAAGCAGAATCATCTCGAGCAGACCTTCCAGGTTGATGCGCTGCTTCGCGGATACTTCCACAAAGATCGTATCTCCGCCCCACTCTTCCGGCACGAGCTCATATTCTGTCATTTCCTGTTTGATTTTGTCCGGGTTAGCTTCCGGCTTATCGATCTTATTAACCGCTACGATAATTGGAACGCCTGCCGCTTTGGCATGGCTGATCGCTTCTACCGTCTGAGGCATAATGCCGTCGTCGGCTGCTACTACGATAATCGTAATATCCGTTACTTGCGCGCCGCGTGCACGCATTAGTGTAAACGCTTCGTGACCTGGTGTATCCAGGAACGTAATCTTCTTGTTATTAATCTCGACTTGGTATGCGCCGATGTGCTGCGTAATGCCGCCTGCTTCGCCGCCTGAAACGTTCGACTTGCGGATGGCGTCGAGAAGCGTCGTTTTACCATGGTCGACGTGACCCATAATCGTTACGACTGGCGGGCGAACGAGCAGATCCTCTTCTTCGTCCGTCTCTTCCACGGTCTCGAAGGTGTCTTCCTCCACCGGAATTTTCACTTCAACCTCAACACCGTATTCGCCTGCGATCAGCATGATCGCATCCATATCGATCTCTTGATTAATGGTAGCCATAACGCCCAGGAATAGAAGCTTCTTGATAACCTCGGAAGCATCCTTATGCAGCAGCTTGGCAAGATCGCCGACCGTCAGCGTGCCGCGGACGATAATCTTCTTAGGCGTGTTGTCGATCTTCTCGCGAGGAGGCTGATTCTGATGACCTTTGCCACGGCCTTTGCCGCCGCGATTGTTCCCTTTGTTGAAGCCGCCGCCGCGGCCATCTTCGAAACGTCTGGAACTGCCGTTGCCGCTGTTGCCGCCCTTGCCGAAGCGATCGCCGCCGCCTCTGCGATCGTCGCTTCCGCCGCCTGTACGTGCCGGTGCCGGACGGGAATCGAAGCTGCGAGCCTGTCCTTGAGGCGCAGTGCCCGTGCGAGCGCCACCCTGAGCGCCTTGGCCGCCGCCTTGACCGCCTGTACGATTGCCCTGGCCCCCTTGGCCGCCTTGACCGTAACCGGAGCGATTGCCGCCCTGGCCGCCGGAACCGCCTTGACCGAAGCCTGAACGGTTTCCGCCTTGACCGCCGGAAGGACGATTGCCGCCTTGGCCTCCTTGACCGCCTTGGCCTCCCTGACGTTGGAAGCTGCCTTGACCTTGGCCGCCGGATGGGCGATTGCCGCCCTGGCCTTGTCCTTGACCGCCGGATGGGCGATTGCCGCCTTGGCCTTGTCCCTGACCGCCGTTATAGGAGCGTCCTCCGCCTTGGCCTTGTCCCTGACCGCCGGATGGACGGTTTCCGCCTTGACCTTGGCCTTGACCGGTTGGACGATTGCCTTGCTGTGGTTTTTGCTCACGCTGCTGATCCCTTGTTTGCTGCTGTTCGGATGGTTGTGTTTTCGTATTAATAGAGTTCGTTGTCCCCTGTCTCTCTTGAGTTGTGTTGCCG
>NZ_BDQX01000243.1:42535-90765 GCF_003112455.1 Paenibacillus agaridevorans | reverse complement strand
GCCTGCGCAGATCCGGCTGCTCCGCCGCTTTCCTGAGCGCGCTTCGCCGCCGCATTCGCTTTAATGTCGCGGAAGAAACCTTCCACTTTATGAACCATTTCGTTCTCCATTACGCTCATATGGTTGTTGACCGGCAAGTTCAGCCTTTTAAGAATCGTAATAATTTCCTTGCTGCTCATATTTAGCGACTTCGCATATTCATATACGCGAAGCTTATCTTTATTGTCCTGTTTGTTGCTCAATAGGATCCACCTCCGTATTTTGGCTCAGATGATTTTCGATCATTTTTCCGAAGTTCACATCGGTCACGGCAAGAACGACGCGTTCCGCTTTTCCTATCGCCATGCCAAGCTGTTCCCTGTCGTATGCCTCGGCGAGTTGTATTCCGTAGGTGCCGCACTTGTCTTTAAATTTTTTTTTCGTATTCGGAGATGCGTCACCGGCAAGAATGACCAGACAGGCCTTGCCCGATCTGACAGCCTTGAGCACGATTTCATCACCTGTTATAAGCTTGCCCGCACGCATGGCCATGCCAAGCGCCGACAACGCTTTGTCAGGCTTCCTCGTCATCGGACTCCAGCTCCTTTGCGGCTATAAACTGTTCCTCTACCGCAACAAATTCCTTTTCGAGCGCATCATAAATATCATCGCCGACGGACTGCTTAAGCGCCCTGTCCAACGCTTTGGTCTTCTTCGCCAGCTTAAAGCAGCTTACCTTGCCGCACAGATACGCTCCGCGTCCCGCCTTCTTGCCGGTCAGGTCGATCGCGACTTCGCCGGACGGTGTCCGAACAATCCGGATAAGCTCCTTCTTGGGCATCATTTCTTGACAGGCGACGCATTTGCGAAGCGGCACTTTTCTCGGTCTCACCGCACACCCTCCTTTATCTACATCTACGGCACTAGCCCGCCTTTGCTAATCGATCGAGACGGAATCCTGATGCATGGTGCCCATCGCGGACTTCGGACGGCCGTATTCCTGCTCGGCCTGCGTCTCGCTCTTAATGTCGATCTTCCAGCCAGTCAGCTTGGCTGCGAGACGGGCGTTTTGACCTTTGATGCCGATTGCCAGCGACAGCTGATAATCGGGCACGATAACGCGGGCCATCTTTTCCTGCTCGAATACGATAACCTCCAGCACCTTGGAAGGGCTAAGCGCGTTCGCGACATACTCCTCGACATTCTCTGACCAACGAACGATATCGATCTTCTCGCCTTTAAGCTCGCCCACGATCGTCTGCACGCGCATCCCCTTCTGTCCGACGCAAGAGCCGACAGGATCCACCTCGTCATTGCGCGAATGAACCGCAATCTTCGAGCGGAAGCCCGCTTCGCGCGCGACGGAACGAATTTCTACGACGCCGTCGTAAATTTCCGGCACCTCCAGCTCGAACAAACGCTTAAGCAGACCCGGATGCGTACGGGACAAAATGATTTGGGGACCTTTGGTCGTATTTTCGACCTTCGTAATAAAAGACTTCACCCGGTCGCCATGCTTGAACTTATCCGTTGGCATAAGCTCCGTCAGCGGCATTACCGCTTCTACCTTGCCCAGATCGACGAACAGATTGCGAACGTCCTGACGCTGCACGATGCCGTTCACGATATCTTCTTCCTTGTCGATAAAGGCATTGTAGATAAGGCCGCGCTCGGCTTCGCGTATCCGTTGGGTAACGACCTGCTTGGCTGTCTGAGCCGCAATACGGCCGAAGTCTCGCGGCGTAACCTCGATCTCGGCGACATCATCCAGTTGATAATGCGGATTAATTTCGCGAGATGCTTCCACCGTAATCTCCAGTCGCGGATCCAACACCTCATCGACGACCGTTTTGCGAGCATATACCTTAATCACGCCGGAATGGCGGTTAATGTCCACTCTCACGTTCTGAGCAGTGTTGAAATTACGTTTGTAGCTGGATATGAGCGCGGCTTCAATGGCTTCGAGCAGCACATCCTTGGCGATCCCTTTGTCTCTCTCGATCTCTTGCAACGCCTCAATAAAATCCATGCTCATTGGAACGTTGATCCTCCTTTCGAAAATAAAAACGATAATAGTTTTAAAGAGGTAGTTCAAAAAGTCCGCTTCCCATTACGAAGTAATCCTGAAAGTTTACTCGACGTCGAATATTGAATTCAGCCGAACCTTCATCCAATCTACTCGGTACCGATAACCGAACTTTTTGAACACGTACTTAAACGCTTAAAATACAATAGCCAATCTGGCGCTGGCGACTTTGGCGTACGGCAACGTATGCTGTTTTTTGCCTACGCGAATGACGGCTTGCACGCCATCGAACGATACGAGCAAACCCTCAAATTCCTTGGAGCCGTCAACAGGCTCATATGTAGTGATGAACACATGTTTGCCTATCGCCTTAACCACGTCCTCGGGCTTCTTGAGCGGACGCTCCGCCCCGGGGGACGATACCTCCAGGAAATAAGCGCCTGAGATGGGATCGTTTTTATCCAACTGCTCGCTGACGAATTCGCTGATCCGTCCGCATTCATCGATGTCGATGCCTCCGTCCTTGTCGACGAAGATTCTGAGGAACCAGTTGCTGCCTTCCTTGATGTATTCGATATCGACCAGCTCAAAACCTTGTTCGTTGAGGTAAGGCGTCACCATAGCCTCAATCGAGGATTTGATAGTGGATGTGCTCAAATTGAGTAAACCTCCTGTAATGGTTGCGTGCGCGGAAAAGTAAATTCCGCTGATCGGGGCAACGAGAATGTCCGATTACAAAACGTAAAGAGTGGGTTTCCCCACTCTTCTGCATCAAAGATCTATCCTCATCATTGCCACAAAAATTATAACATAATCCCAAATAAGTGACAAGGAATGATTTCTAGCGCTGCACAACGGCCTAGCGTCAGAATAACGACAATTGATTGGATTCCGGCAGTCCGCGGAAGCAGCCCATGCCGTTTAGCACTTCAATAATGGTTTTCGTCGCTTTGGACTTCATCTGGAAGTCCTCGATCGACAGAAACTCCCCTTCATTCCTTGCGGCAGCAATATTGCGTGCTGCATTGTCGCCAATTCCCGCAATTGCGGCAAACGGCGGAATCAGCGAGTCGCCATCCACCTGGAATTTGATGGCATCGGAGCGATACAGATCGATCGGCTTAAACGAGAAGCCGCGAGCCGTCATCTCCAGCGACATCTCCAGCTGCGATACCATGTTTTTCTCCTTTGGCGTTGCGTTGAATCCTTTGGCTTCGATCTCGATCAGCTTGCGCAGGATAGCCTCGTAACCTTGGCACAACAGCTCCAAATCGAAATCGTCCGCACGAACAGTAAAGTAGGTCGCGTAATAATGGATAGGATAATACAGCTTGAAGAAGGCGGTGCGCACGGCGGATATAACGTATGCCGCCGCATGCGCCTTCGGGAACATGTATTCGATGCGCAAGCAGGAATCAATGTACCACGCCGGCACTTTGCAACGTTTCATCTCGTCTATCCATTCCGGCGTCAAACCTCTGCCCTTTCGGACGCTCTCCGTAATTTTAAAGGCGAGACCCGCGTCCATCCCTGCCTTATAGATAAGATACAACATGATATCGTCACGACAGCCGATTACCGTTTTGATATTGCAGGTCCCGTTCTTGATAAGCTCCTGCGCGTTGCCGAGCCAGACGCCAGTGCCATGCGACAATCCGGAAATTTGCAGCAAGTCGGCAAACGACGACGGCTGCGTTTCCTGAAGCATCTGGCGGACGAACTTGGTCCCCATCTCCGGCACGCCATAGGTGGCGACAGAGGAGCGAATCTGTTCCGGCGATACGCCGAGCGCAGCCGTCGAGTTGAACATGCTCATGACTTTTGGATCGTTCATGGGGATTGTCGTCGGATCGACGCCGGTCAAGTCCTGGAGCATGCGCATCATCGTCGGATCGTCGTGGCCCAGAATATCGAGTTTGAGCAAGTTCTCGTCAAAGGCATGATAGTCGAAGTGGGTCGTCTTCCACTCGGCGTTTACGTCGTCGGCCGGATACTGGACCGGAGTGACGTCCTCGACCTCGATATAATCCGGCACGACCACGATGCCGCCCGGATGCTGGCCCGTGCTTCGTTTAACGCCCGTACAGCCGCTCGCAAGTCTTGCAAGCTCAGCCCCGCGCCACTTCTTGTGATGCTCTTCTTCGTATTTTTTGGCGAAGCCGTATGCCGTCTTCTCCGCGACCGTGCCGATCGTACCCGCACGGTATACGCATTTCTCGCCGAACATCTCTTTTGTAAAGTTGTGGGCTATGGGCTGATATTCGCCCGAGAAGTTCAAGTCGATATCGGGAACTTTGTCGCCCTTGAAACCGAGGAACGTTTCAAACGGTATGTCCTGTCCCTCGCCCTTCATCGGCTGCCCGCAATTCGGGCAAGCTTTGGAAGGCAGGTCGAAGCCGCTCGGCACGCTGCCGTCGAGGAACCATTCGCTTGTTTTGCATTCCTTGTTCAGGCACAGATAATGGGCGGGAAGCGGGTTAACCTCGGAGATGCCGAGGAACGTCGCAACGACCGATGAGCCTACGGAGCCCCGGGAGCCGACCAAGTACCCGTCCCGGTTCGACTTCTTCACCAGCTTCTCGGATATGAGATAGTTGGCGGAAAACTTGTATTTGATAATCGGGACAAGCTCCTTCTCCAGCCGGTCGATAACGACCTGCGGCAGATCTTCCCCATACATGGACTTCGCCGTATCATAGCAGGTGTTCCGAATTTCCTCGTCTGCTCCCTCGATGTTGGGAGTAAATAGTTCCTTCGGAAACATGTCGTAGGCCTCAAAGCGATCTGCGAGCGCCGAGGTGTTCGTCACGACGACTTCGCGGGCGCGCGCTTCGCCGAGGAACGCGAATTCCTCCAGCATCTCTTCGGTTGTGCGGAAGTGGGCGTCCGGCTTGCGCATGCCCTTAAGCGGACTGAATCCGGTAATGCCGCCAATCGTGATGTCCCGATACATCTTGTCCCGCGGGTTCAAATAATGTACATTGCCCGTCGCAATGACAGGTTTGCCCAGCGCGTCGCCGATCTGACAGATGCGCCGCATCGCGCCTTCGATCTCGGCCCGGCTGCCCACGAGTCCTTTTTCCACGAGATGCATGTAGAAGTCGATCGGCTGAATCTCCAGCACATCATAGAACTCCGCGATATCCTGCGCTTCTTCATGCGACTTGTTTAGCACCGTTTCGAAAAATTCGCTTTTCTCGCAGCCGGAGATGACAAGCAATCCTTCTCTGAGCTCCACCAGCTTGCTCTTCGGAATGGTAGCAACGCGTTTAAAATATTCCGTGTGGGAAATCGAAATCAGCTTGAACAGATTTTTTTTGCCCACGGCATTTAGAGCATAAATATTGCAGTGAAAAGGACGTTGATTGGATAAGTCCAGACCGACATAATCATTTAATTGATGCAAATCCCTGACGTTGCGCTCCGCAGCGTCGCCTATCAAGCCGAACAATACGCCGCCAAGCGCGACGGAGTCGTCGATGGCACGGTGATGATTGTCCAGGCTGATCTTATACTTGTCCGACAGCGTATTAAGCCTGTGATTCTTCATCGTCGGGTGTAAAAATCTCGCTAATTCCAGCGTGTCCAACACCGGGTTGTTTACTTCGGGCAATCCCAGCGATTTGCAGTTCGCCTGGATAAAGCCGATATCAAAGCGGGCATTATGCGCAACCAGAACATCGTCGCCTATAAATTCGATAAACTCGCTCAGCTTCGGTTCAAGCTCAGGCGCATCCTGCACCATCTCGTCATTAATGTTCGTGAGCTGCTGAATATGATACGGAATTTTCTCATGCGGGTTGATAAAGGTCGAGAACCGATCCACTTCTTTGCCTTCCCGCATCCGAACGCCCGCGAGCTCGATGATCTTGTTGTTTACGACGGACAAACCCGTCGTCTCGATGTCGAATACGATGTAGGTTGCCGTGGCAAGAGGCTCCTGCCGGGAATTCAGAACCATGGGGACCGCGTCGTTGACGACGTTCGCTTCCACGCCGAACAGCACTTTGATGTCATGTTTCTTGGCGGCTTTTACGGCATCGGGATAACATTGCACGTTGCTGTGATCCGTCACGGCAATCGCCTTATGCCCCCACTTTGCCGCCGTCTTCACATAGTCGCCAATCGATGTCACGGCATCCATCGTGCTCATCGTCGTATGCAGATGGAATTCGACGCGTTTTTCCTCGGCATGATCCTTCCGGTCTGGCGGTGCGAGAACCTCATGCAGATCGTTCGGCATCATAACGAGCTCCGGCTCCTGCATAAAACGGTCGTATTCGATCCGTCCGCGCGCCTTCACCCACTTTCCATTTGCGAGCTGAGACAAAATTTTGACATCATCTTTTGTCTTGGCGAACATCTTCATCGCAATGGAATCCGAGAAGTCGGTGACGTTGAAGGTAAAGAGCGTGCTGCCGTTGCGCAGCTCCTTCATATCAAGCCCGAATACGGCGCCTTGCACCGTTATTTTCTTTTCCTCGTCCTGAATGTTCATGAGAGGCACGGCTTCATCGCGAATGTCGTAGCCGACAGCCAATCGCACGGCTTCTTCGCCGTCTTCGCCGGCTTCGCTCTCCGCGTAGGATTCCGCCATCAGTTGCTGAACGGCTTCCCGCTCCTCCTGCTCGATCTTCATCATAAATTGGTCGTAAATCTCCTGGTTCGCTTCCCCTACGGCCAGCTTCACCTTGCATTCGCGGTCAAAGTAAGTCCGATAGAATGAAACGACCGCTTCGTCGACCTTTTTTTTCCGTGCAAGCTCAAGCCCTGTGGAGTCCATGAGCGTCAGCGTAATAGCATCGCCTTGAGCGGCAAGCGCCGCCTTCTGCAACCAGCCGTTAACGGAAGCGATCTCTCGCTGAGCCCATTCCATAAAGAGCGGCCAATATTGCATAACGATATTTTCCGTATCGATGACAGGTTCGTATTGGATCAAAAACGAAACGTCGGCAATGTGATGGAATTTCCGGCGAACCGCTTCACAGAAGCCAGTATAGGCCTGTAAAGGCACTATGGACGTTTTGCGGATGCAAAACGTCCATTCACGGTTGGACTTGCTTACAATTACTTGCTCGATATGGCCATCCTGGAAATAAGTATGAATAAGCTCCTGCGGCAGCTCCGCTTGCTGCATAAGCAGCTCGAAGCGCTGTCGCTTGTCGTTGGTCATGATCGTTCACTCCTGTCGATTCGAACTTTTGGATCTACGCCGATATTAATATGCGCGCGCAAATACGACAGTGTGTTTGGAGGCGTCGCCGCATACCAAACAGGTTGTTTTCTGCGATGCAGGGTTAAACGGAATGTTGCGGCTCGTCGCTCCCGTCTCTTCCTTCACTTGTTTCTCGCATGCCTCGGAACCGCACCAGCCCGCTTCCACGAATCCGCGCTGCTCCTCCAGGAATGCCTTCATCTCGTCCAACGTGTCCACGCTGCGGGAGTTGCTTTCGCGGAACGACTTGGCACGCTCAAACATTTCGACCTGCGTCTCGTCCAGCATACGCTGAACTTCAACAAGAAGATCGGCTTGCTGCACAATGCGCTTTTCCCCTGTAATGCGCGAAACAAGGACGACAACGCCGTTCTCCATATCGCGAGGTCCAAGCTCCAGACGAAGCGGTACGCCGCGCATTTCGTATTCGTTGAACTTCCAGCCAGGGCTTACGTCGCTGCGATCGTCGACGCGGACGCGCACTCCGGCTTTCTTAAGCTCGGCATACAGCTCGTCCACTCTTCCGACCACCTGGTCGCGAGTCTTCGCGGGACCAATCGGAATCATGATCACTTGCGTCGGAGCTACCTTCGGCGGAAGCGCCAGGCCGCGATCGTCGCCATGAACCATGATCAGCGCGCCGATTAGGCGCGTGCTGACGCCCCACGAAGTCGTATGGCAGAACTGCAACGTATTCTCGCGGTCCAAATATTTGATATCGAACGCTACGGCAAACTTTGTGCCCAGGTAATGGGACGTTCCTGCCTGCACCGCGCGCCCGTCCTTCATCATCGCTTCGATGGAATACGTATCCACCGCGCCGGCGAACCGCTCGGAAGGCGTTTTCTCGCCTTTAATAACCGGAATCGCCAAGAAATTCTCGACGAAATTGGTGTATACCTCAAGCATTTGCATCGTTTCCTGGCGGGCTTCCTCTTCGTTCTCGTGCGCCGTATGACCCTCTTGCCACAGGAATTCGCTGGTCCGCAGAAAAGGCAGCGTGCGCTTTTCCCAGCGTACGACGTTCGCCCATTGGTTGATCAAAACAGGCAGGTCGCGATAGGACTGTATCCACTTCGCATACATATGGCCGATCATTGTCTCCGAGGTTGGGCGAATCGCCAGACGTTCTTCCAGCTTTTCGCCTGCCGCCTCGGTTACCCAAGGAAGCTCGGGATTGAAGCCTTCCACGTGTTCCTTCTCCTTTTGGAAGAAGCTCTCCGGAATAAAGAGCGGGAAATATGCGTTGCGATGTCCCGTCTCCTTGAACTTCGAGTCCAGTTCGCGCTGCATGTTCTCCCACAGCTCATATCCTTCCGGACGGAATACGATACATCCGCGCACAGGAGAATAATCCATTAATTCCGCTTTTTTGATGACATCGATATACCATTTTGAGAAATCTTCGCTTTGCGGCGTAATTTCCGTTACGAATCCTTTATCCTTGGACATGAGCGACTGACTACTCCCCTCGTACTAATCGTAAAATATCGTTATAGGTCACAACCAGCATCAATAACATCAACATCGCGAATCCGATGAAATGAACCATACTTTCTTTATTGGGATCGAGCGGCCGCCTTCTGACCGCTTCCAGCCCAAGGAACAGCAGTCTGCTGCCGTCCAGTGCAGGTACGGGCAACAGGTTAAAGATGCCTAAGTACAAGCTGAGCAATGCCGTCCATGAGGTCAACTGTACGATCCCCTGTTTGGCAATTTGACTCGTTACTTCCGCCGTTCTAACCGGACCGCCGAGATCGTCGAGCTTGAACTGGCCCGTAATCAGCATTTTGAAGCTTTCAAAAATATAAACGGTCATATCCTTCATGAGCGTGGCTGATCTCGTAATGGTCTCCCCGAACGATGCCGAGCGATTTGGAGGCGCGGCGCTGATTCCTACCTTGCCTTCGCCGGCTTCATTCGGTTTCGGGGTCACATTTATGCTGAGCGGCGCTCCGTCCCTGACAATATCAATCTTGACTTCCACGTTCGGCGACTTTGCGATAATATCAATCAGCTTGTCGAGATCGGTGCCGATCGCTATACCGTTTATGGAGTTGACGATATCGCCTTTCTTAAGACCTGCTTCCGCAGCGGGCATGCTTTCTTCCACTCTCGTAATGGACATGTAGGTCGGATTCTCTGCCGGAACGCCGACCATCTGGACGTATGCCCCGAACAGAACGAAAGCCAGGATAAAATTCATCATCGGACCGGCAAAAATTGCCATCGCGCGATGGCGCAGAGGTTTGCTGCCGAAATGACGGTCGATAGGAGCAATCTGAGTATCTTTGCCTCTCGCGATCACAAGCGCTTGCGTGTGCACGACATACGTTTCGGACTCGCCCTCTACGTTTAGCCTGATGGACAAGCTGCGCTCCAGATCGACGTGCTCAACCTCGCCGCGAACGGTATCGTTGCGTTCATCCAGGCGATCGAGAAAGATGCGCGTCACCTTATCATCCTTGATCCGAACCGCTACCGTCTGACCTGGCTGAACCTCTACTATTTCGGGATCTTCACCAGCCATGCGGACAAAGCCGCCCGCGGGAATCAGCCTTAGCGTATATCTGGTTTCTCCACGCTTGACGGAGAAAAGCTTGGGTCCGAAGCCGATTGCAAATTCCCTGACGAGAATGCCGGCTCTCTTGGCGAAAAAGTAATGGCCCCATTCATGGATTGTCACAATGACGAAAAAAACGAGCACGGTCATAAATACGACCTGAATTGTTTCCATAGAAGCCTTGCCTCCTGTTCGTTACGGCCTGTACATAGATTATCATTATTCTCCCGTACGAAACAAGAGAACCACTTTCTGGGATGATAGTCAGACCGATGCCGCCAGGCGGCGAGCCCAATTGTCTGCTTCCGCAATGCTTTCCAAATCATTGACTTCGCTGACCTCATGCCGCTCCAGCACCGTCTCCAGCACCCGTTCGATGTCAAGGAAGGCGATCTCCCCTCGAAGGAAACGATCCACGGCGATTTCATTGGCTGCATTATACACGGCAGGAGCCGAACGACCTAATCGACCGCAATCGAATGCCATTCTCAGGCATGGATATCGTTCGAAGTCCATCTCCCTGAAATGAAGCTTGCCGATTGCGGCCAGATCCAGCCTTTCGGTCGGAGTCGTATGACGCTCCGGATACGTTAAGGCATATTGGATCGGTACACGCATATCCGGCATGCCGAGCTGCGCGACGATACTATGGTCGACGAATTCCACATAGGAGTGAATGATGCTCTCGGGATGGATAAGTACGTTTATCTGATCATAAGCAAGATCGAACAGCCAATGCGCTTCAATGACTTCCAATCCCTTGTTGACCATAGTGGCCGAATCGATGGTGATCTTCGCTCCCATGGACCAGTTCGGATGGCTGAGCGCTTCTGCAACCGTCACGCCTTCCAGCTCGCCGCGTGTCCGGTCGCGGAACGATCCGCCGGAGGCGGTGAGCGTAATGCCCCGAACACCTCTCATTGGCTCTCCGTTCAAGCATTGGTAGATGGCCGAATGCTCGCTGTCGATTGGAATGATCGGAACGTTTTTCTCTTGGGCTCGAGCCATTACGATATGACCCGCTGTGACAAGCGTCTCTTTATTGGCTAGTCCGATTGCCTTGCCTTCTTCGATCGCCGCCAATGTCGCCGGCAGGCCGCGACTGCCCATTATGGCCGTAACTACCGTATCTGCGTCCGTCTCCGAGGCCGCTTCGATTAAACCTTCATCGCCGTATACAACACGCGTACCCGCAGGCAGATGCGGCGACACCCGGTCGGCAAGATCTTTGGTAGCCATGCTCACGATTGACGGCTTGAACTCTTTCGCTTGGGCAACGACCAGCTCTGTATTCGAGCCTGCGGTCAAAGCGGTAATCGTAAATCGTTCGGGATGATGCCGAACGATATCCAATGTTTGCGTACCGATTGAGCCTGTGGAGCCTAACAAAGCTATTTTTTTCATCCATGTTCCTCCATTACTGCTACACCGGAATGAGGCCGCATAACAGCAGC
The DNA here is from genome assembly GCF_003112455.1 of Paenibacillus agaridevorans. GTDB lineage: Bacteria > Bacillota > Bacilli > Paenibacillales > Paenibacillaceae > Pristimantibacillus > Pristimantibacillus agaridevorans. The sequence goes on along the minus strand of NZ_BDQX01000243.1, from coordinate 79,528 downwards.
AGCGGAAATACGATAATCCAGCTGTCGCAGCGGTCAAGTACGCCGCCGTGCCCAGGCAGCAAAGTTCCCGTATCCTTGATCGCTCTGACCCGTTTGTAGGCAGACTGAATGAGGTCGCCGAATTGTCCGGCGACAGCTGCCACAAGTCCGATCAGCAGCGCCTTCGGCAAGCCAATAATATCCGGGGCCGACAAAGCGAATACAACCGCAACGATTAGTGCCAGCGCAACGCCGCCAAGCGCTCCCTCCACGGTTTTGTTGGGGCTGATTTCCGGCCACAGCTTATGTTTGCCGATCGCTTTGCCCACGAAGTAGGCACCCACATCTGAAGCCCATATACAGCCGAATGACAAGAATGACCAGAAAAGTCCGTTTGATTCCATCGTACGGACATCAATCATAGCGGAGAAGCCATAGCCGACGTAGATGGCTCCTAGCAGCATTAGAGCGGCACCGTCGATAGTAAAGTTGTTTTTGCTCAAAACGGTAACGGATAACAGCAGAAACATAAGCATCCATACGATGGTGGGCATCGAAGGAATCGCAATCTCCCAAGAAGCCCAGGGCAGCACAAACAGCAATACGCCGGCATAACCAACCAGTGCGGCTGGATGCAGCGGCTTAACGCCATTCATGCGTACATATTCACTAAATCCGATAATGGCAAGCAGAATGAGCAATCCGGTATAGAAAGCGCCTCCCGCGATCGTTAGCGCAACAAATAAAGCCCCGGCGAGAATACCCGTTATCAATCGTTGTTTCAAAGGATGGTCACACTCCGTCTAGTTGCGCTACACGCCGCCGTATCGGCGGGCGCGGCGTCCATACTCTTCTATCGCTTCATGAAAATGTTGTTCCGTGAATTCCGGCCAATAGACGTCCGTAAACCACAGCTCGGAGTACGCCAGTTGCCATAACATGAAATTGCTTAATCGGAGCTCTCCGCTTGTTCGAATGAGAAGATCCGGATCCGGCAGTTCGCCGGACAGCAGCCTTTGACTGAATAACTCATCATTGATCTGTTCGGGTGTCAGCTTGCCCTCGCGCACATCCGCAGCGATCGCTTGCACCGTCTCCAGCATCTCCTTGCGGCTCCCATAATTGAGGGCGAAGTTTAGAACTAGCCCCGAATTGCCGGCTGTCTTCGATATTGCCTCTTCAACCGCGCTAAGCGTGTGAGGCGGCAAGTCCTCTCGATGTCCCATCATCTTAACCTGCACATTGTTCGCGATCAGATCTTCCAGCTCGATCTCCAAAAATTGCTGAGGCAGCTTCATCAGGAAATCCACCTCCGCTTTTGGACGTTTCCAGTTTTCAGTCGAGAACGCATACAACGTCAAATATTTGACGCCAAGCCGATTAGCCTCGATGGTTATGCGCTTCACGGTTTTCATGCCGGAATGATGGCCTGCCATGCGAGGCAGACCCCTGCGCTTGGCCCAACGGCCGTTCCCGTCCATAATGATCGCTACATGTTCCGGTACATTCTCGGGCGGAATGCCTTCGGTATGCGGTAAGGACGCTTTCGCTTTGCTTCGATTTGCCCAAAGCCGCTTGATCATCTGACTTCCTCCCAATCAGAAATAAGAAATGAGAAAACCTCTATCGGGAGCCGCAATGCGTTTGCGGCCGCGTGTAGAGGCAGGTTCTTCGCCAATCAGACTTCCATAATCTCTTTTTCTTTGGCGGACAATACTTTCTCGACTTCCGCGATAAATTTGTCGGTTGCCTTCTGGATATCTTCCTGATGGCGACGGGATTCATCTTCGGAAATATCGGATTTCTCCAGCTTTTTAATATCGTCGTTCGCATCTCTGCGAATGTTGCGGATGGCGACCTTTGCTTCTTCGGCGAATTTTTTTGCTGTTTTCACAAGATCGGCACGACGTTCTTCCGTAAGCGGCGGTACCGAGATACGAATCGCGGAACCATCGTTGGATGGAGTAAGACCGAGATCGGATTTCAGAATCGCTTTCTCGATTGCGGATACGGACGATTTGTCCCATGGTTGAATCATCAGCGTGCGGCTGTCAGGCGTATTAATATTCGCAAGTTGGTTAAGCGGCGTCATTGCACCGTAGTATTCAACCTGAATCCGATCGAACAGAGCGGGACTTGCTTTTCCCGCGCGAAGCGTGGCCAGATCGCGCCGGAACGCTCCAATTGCTTTATCCATGCGCTCATCGGCGCTTTTTTTGATGCTTTGCGGCATTATTTCGCACTTCCTTTCACGATCGTGCCGATCTTTTCGCCAAGGACGACACGTTTAATATTTCCGTTCTCCGTAATCGAGAAGACAATTAGCGGTATATTGTTATCCATACATAACGAGGATGCCGTAGAATCCATCACGCCAAGATTGCGGTTGAGCATATCCAGGTAAGTCAGCTCTTCGAATTTCTCCGCAGTGTCGTCCTTAAATGGATCGGCCGAATAGACACCGTCCACCTTGTTTTTCGCCATCAGGATAACCTCGGCCTCAATTTCAGCGGCGCGCAGCGCAGCCGTTGTATCCGTAGAGAAAAACGGGTTGCCCGTGCCTGCTGCGAAGATAACGACGCGGCCTTTCTCCAGGTGACGAATCGCACGGCGGCGGATATACGGTTCTGCGATTTGTTGCATAGCGATCGAAGTTTGAACGCGAGTTGGCACATCGATTTGCTCTAGCGCGTCTTGAAGCGCAAGCGAGTTCATGACCGTCGCCAGCATGCCCATGTAGTCGGCCGTAGCACGATCAATTCCTTTCGCCGTACCGGCGATGCCTCTCCAGATGTTGCCGCCGCCAACGACGATGGCAACTTCAACGCCAAGCTCCACGACTTCCTTTACTTGATTGGCAATCGACGAAATAACCGATGCCTCGATGCCGTAGCCTTCCTGCCCGGACAAGGACTCTCCGCTTACTTTCAACACGATGCGTTTGTATACAGGATGCTCCAACATGTTAACCTCCATCATGCACCTCGGGTGAGGTTCTTTGAATTGTATTTCTGATTGTTCCCGTTTCAAAAAAAGGAGGCGGGGCGGACGCCCCGCCCCGCCTCTCGCGTTCGGATTACAGTTTTGCTTGAGCCATAACTTCTTCTACGAAATTGTCGACTTTTTTCTCGAGGCCTTCGCCAAGCTCGTAACGAACGAAGCGACGGATCGAGATGTTTTCGCCGATTTTGCTGATTTTTTCGTTCAGCAAGTTGCTGATCGTTTTGTCTGGATCTTTAATGAAGCTTTGCTCCAGCAGGCAATATTCCTCGTAGTACTTGGAGATACGTCCTTCGACCATTTTTTCAACGATTTTTTCTGGTTTGCCTTCGTTGAGAGCTTGGTTTTTAAGGATTTCTTTTTCCTTTTCGATCTCGTCGCCAGGAACTTCTTCGCGGCTTACGAATTTCGGATTAGATGCAGCGATTTGCATCGCGATATCTCTGGCGAATTCGCGGAATTGGTCCGTCTTCGCAACGAAGTCCGTCTCGCAGTTGACTTCAACGATAACGCCGATACGGCCGCCTGCATGGATGTAAGACTCTACTACGCCTTCAGTGGCGATACGGCCAGCTTTGTTCGCTGCTGCCGAAAGGCCTTTTTCGCGAAGCAATGCGATCGCTTTTTCAACGTCGCCGCCTGTTTCGTCAAGTGCTTTTTTGCAATCGAGCATGCCTGCTCCCGTTCTTTCACGAAGCTCTTTAACCGCGCTAGCGCTAACTGCCATAAAAAACCCTCCTAAAAGTTTGCCTCATAATTTTTGTCAAAAAAAGGGTAGCGAGAGGTTTGCACCATCTGACCACCCTTTGTTGTTTGCTAAATTGTAAATTCGCAAGTATGGCTTAAGCCGTTGTTTGTTCGCCTTGGTTAGCTTCTACGATAGCGTCCGCCATCTTAGCTGTCAGCAGCTTAACCGCGCGGATTGCATCGTCGTTACCAGGGATAACGTAGTCGATTTCGTCCGGATCGCAGTTCGTGTCGACGATGCCTACAATTGGGATACCCAATTTGCGAGCTTCGGCAACCGCGATGCGCTCTTTGCGCGGATCGATGATAAAGAGCGCGCTTGGCAGACCCTTCATGCCTTTGATGCCGCCCAGGAATTTCTCAAGACGTTCTTTTTCTTTGCGAAGGATGATAACTTCTTTCTTAGGCAGAACCTCGAAAGTGCCATCCTCTTCCCACTTCTCCAGTTGCTTCAGACGATCGATACGCTTCTGAATCGTTTGGAAGTTCGTCAGCGTGCCGCCGAGCCAACGTTGGTTGATGTAGAAGTTGCCGCAACGCTCAGCTTCTTCCTTTACGGAGTCTTGAGCTTGCTTTTTCGTGCCTACGAACAGCATTGTGCCGCCTTCAGCCGCGATCGATTTAACAAAGTTGTATGCTTCGTCAACTTTTTTAACCGTTTTTTGCAAGTCGATAATGTAAATTCCGTTTCTTTCTGTGAAGATATAACGATCCATCTTAGGGTTCCAGCGACGAGTCTGGTGACCGAAGTGTACCCCAGCTTCGAGAAGCTGTTTCATGGAAATAACCGCCATTTCTTCAACACCTCCTGTAATGGTTTTTGTGTGTCCCTCCGCCGTTCGCTTCTTCCGTCGAAACTTTCGCCGGGCGAAAGCACCGTCAACGGAATTGAGCGGCGTGTGTTTTTAACACCGTCAATTAATATATCACATTGTACTGACGCATGCAACAAGCTTTTCTCAATATTTGCCGAATTTCGTTGAATTTATCGTTTAATTCCCGCAATGAAACGCTCTGCGCCGCCATAGGATGGCGATAGACATTTCACCTTGCAGGATATCTTTCGGCTTGTTTGGCCGTAATCGGTTTTCCGGAGACAATGGCGGCTGCTTGCTCCGCGTTTAGTTCATCGCGGTCAAACAAAAAATAACCGGCTCGTACCGGCGTACTTGATGATTTCATCTCATCGATAAATGATTGCGAATCCTTAATAGCGCCAGCTTGCAGCAGCAGCTCGGCTGTTTCGGTAAGACTCATGCCGGGCTTGATCCGTACGACAAATGGTTCGAAAGGTTCGGAGGTTTCCTCGGCAAGAGGCGTATCGGACGGAGCTTCCGTAGGCGTCGCAGCAGTCGCTTCCGGCTGAAGCGATGGTACAGGCTCCTCCGACCCGGCTGCGGCTTGATCGCGGGAATCGGTTGAAGCTTGCGATGCCCCGCTTTCAACGGGCTCTTGCGAGGAGGGTGGCAAGCCGCCTTGTTCAATCTCCTTGCCAAGCTCATCCAATCGATTCTGACTGGATTCGCCCATGTAGAACAACTGAAGCAGCATGGCGCCGACGATAATGCCAAGCCCTAATCCCAACAAAAATGAACGTTTGTTAAACATGCCGCGCCTCTTCCTGCTTGGCAAGGCCGATGATCAATTGAACCTCGCCTTTGTTCATGCCAAGTTTTTTGGCAATCGCTTCGATGGATTTGCCCTCCTGATACAGGCGGAACAGATCCGAGTATCTGGATGCTATGGATTGTGATTGGTCGGAAGGTCTCGCGCTTGATTGCTCACTTAGCTGAGATTGCGCATCATGGTAGTCCAAGCGGGAGCTCTCCCCTTGTGCCGGCATCGAAACAACAGCAGCTTCCTCATGGACGGGTACGTTAGCAGCGGCCGCCGCTGATGCTGTGTTCGCCAGCTTGTCCAGCGTTTGCTGCAGTTGATCGCCCAACGCCTCGCAACGTTGTTCCAACGCGGCTATGCGTGCATCCTTGCGTTCCGTTTCCTGCTTGGAGTCTGCCTGCGCATTGGCGATCATCTCCATTAGCTCTTCATTATCCTTCTCCATATTCTCCATAAATTGCTCCAGCGCCGTCTCCATGTTCTGCACAGACTGTACAGGCGGATTCGGCGCTTTATTCCTGGGCAGGCTGAGCGCCCATACTGCTATAACGGCGCCCAGCAACGCGATGTAATGCCATGGCTCCACCTGAACTACCGCCCTTCCATTTTGTTAAAGAGAAATCGGACTTTTTGAACAACCTTTTAAAGCTTGACGTCAAAGCGCAGTCCTTTGTAGGGGTGCGGGGATTCCGGAGGCAGCTCCTTCGCGGATTCATCCTTGCCATGTCCCTTGCCGCGGCCTTGTTGTCTCGGGTCACCGCCTCCGTTTTTCTCCTGGTCGGCTTTAATTCCCGAGTTCGAAGACTGTTCGACCGCCGCGCTTTGGGATCGCTGCGCTTCAGTATGTTTCTCCGTTTGATGTGCGAGCATGTTCTGCTCCGTAATCGGTCGTTGCGCCGCTTGCTGCTGCATGCCGCTAAACTCTTGTGTTCGTGGAACGGATATTTGAAAATCTAACGGTTTGAACGTCATCGATTTCCCTCCTTCGCCACATTCTTACCTGCAAGGGGATGTTTACGGATGATAGGGTGCCAAAGCAATATCGCCTTCCATTAATCGGAAGGATACTCTTTGCGCACTGTCTTTAACAAACTTGGTATAACGGCCGATTACAATCTTTACGCCGCCATATATCGTACCGCTCACATCCACCTTGGAACGTCCCGAATCCTCAAGTTGTTTCTCGATTTTGAGCATACGATCTTTGCATTCGTCGATGGTGGCAACCGTCTGGCGTTTGGTCGCGTTCAGCTTGATGCGCATAGCCAACCGATCCGGTGACAATTGGCCCGCGGCCGCCATCTGATCAAGAATAACCAGCGCCTTTTCGGTTTTGTCCAGACTGTCAACCGATTGCCTGAGGGATGTACGAAGCTCCATGAGCTCGTCCCTGAGTTGTGGATTAACGCCCGCTTCTACGACGGTATTCGTTGACATCGGATTGCCGATCGTCCTCGCTAATACGGTTTCTCCGGCTTGCACGATTCCGCCGACGATTAACCCCTTTGCACCAGAACATATGACGCTGTGTCCCGCTTTTACTTGAGAATGCATAATGCTTTGGGAGACCAATACATCAGCGCCGGCGATGACAATGCCGTCTTGAATGAAAGAGCAGCGTATATTGTTTTGCGCTCTTACGTAACCCTTGTTGCCAGCCATAATACCGCCGGTAATCTCAATGGAACCGTCGGACTCAAGCTCGGCGCCTTCGACTCCCCCAATAATACGAATATCGCCAGATGCCTTTACTCGGAAACCGCTAAGCACGTTGCCGCGAATAACGACAGTACCTACAAAATCGATGTTTCCTACGCGATAGTCAACGTCGCCATTTACTTCGTAAACGGGGAATACGTTGATTTTCACCTTATCCGTAAGCGTAATCAACCCATCGATTGCTGCATACAAGGCAGAACCATCCCCGCCCTGCACGACGTTTTTGCCGACTTTGAAGTGAGCGCGCTTGCCGTATTTCGGAGGAATCTCTTCGCCTGTGACCGTTCTTCCCGGTGGACCAGCACTTGGCTCTACCAGCTCGGCAATCAGTTGACCGCGTTTTACGTTTTTTAGTTGATTGACTTGCTTGAAGTCTATCTTGCCATCTTCGCCCTCTGCTGGGCGACGCTCGTCATTGTCCATATCGAAAACGAATCGTATCATGCCGTCTTTGCCCGGACTTGGACTCTGGCCTTGCGCAATAATCGTCTGTTCCCTGCAATAAGCTAGAGGATTTCTGCTTATTCCATCCAGCACGTCGGTTCGGAGACCATGGACAACTCCCTTACTTCGCACGAAGAGCTCTAACTCATCGGCCGTACAAGCAAATTCGTCCGTAATTCGAATGAATGCTATAAAGGCAGTCAGCTTGTCCGCCGACGTTTGCAAGCGTAAATACGAATCCAGTTGTTGATTGTCCACCTGTATCCCCCCCTTCCTATTGCTGCATTAATTGATCTTTATGTTTAGCCAACACTCCACGAAGACGAAGAATGGCCTTCGAGTGCAATTGGGAAATTCTCGACGGTGACAGCGACATAACCTCGGCTATTTCGCTTAAGGACAGCTCCTCATAATAGAATAGGGATACGACGGTCCGCTCCTTCTCCGTCAATCGATCTATTCCTTTTACTAACGATTCCTTCAAATAAACTTCATGCACGGTTTGTTCCGGTTTTTTGGCCTTGTCGTCTACGAGCAACGACATGCGAGTCTCCGATTCCTCTTCCCGAATGGGATCCTCAAGGGAGCAGATCGACGCAACCGATATATCTTGCAGCATGACGGTAAATTCCTTTTCCGTAATTTGCAGATACCGGCTTACTTCCGCGTCGGATACAGAACGCATATATTGCTGCTCCAGCACTTGATAGGCGTCCTCGACGCGTTTAGCCTTCTCGCGCACGGAGCGCGGCACCCAGTCGCCTTGACGTAGCCCGTCGATGATGGAGCCGCGAATACGCCATGATGCGTACGTCTCGAATTGCAATCCTCTTTTATAGTCGAATTTCTCGATGGCGTCAATAAGACCCATGACTCCGTTGCTGGCCAGATCGTCTTTAATGACGTTTTTAGGCAGTCCGATTGCCATGCGATTCGTAACAAAATCGACAAGCGGCAAATAATTTTCAATCAGGCTTTTTTTGGCTTCGATATCCCCTTGCTCTTTCCATGCTTGCCACATCTGGATGTTCGTCAAATGAGGCGACTTTAGCTCTGGCATTGACTCACTCTCCTGTCAGGTGACGTACGGCTTTCGCCAATTCCTCTGGTTGTTTGCCGGCGGTAGATACGAGTTGCGGCGGAGACAATGGTTTGAAGCTGCTTGCTCCTTCATTAGCGCCTTCTTTTACCGGCTGCGTTGCTGGCTGTGGCGAAGAAGATGCTCCTTGCTGCAATTGAGCCTTTAACAGTTGGTTCAAATCATCCGACTCGTCTGGCGTACGCAAGTCCATCTCGGCGCCTCGCGGATCTTCAGCCTCCTCTTCGCTGGGACCCATTGGGATCGCCGGAGGCTGCAATATTACGCCCAAAACGAACCGGGCGGCAAATGCGACGACGAAAAAAGCCACGAATGCATATAAACTTCTCATGAGTATAACGGACATGGGATTATTCCCCAAGGAGAATATGACGGTCAGACCGACTCCCGCAATACCGAAACCCACATTCCATCTCCATGAACCCAGCATTGTTAAATCTCCTTTATTCCAAACTGCACGCTCCGGATCATGAGTATGCCACTGCCGCTGTCGAACTCGATTGTCCGTCCGTAATTCCCCCCCGTATCGTGGGATACGATTGGAATACGAAGTCTGTTGAGCATGCTCATACAAGATTCCACGTTACGCGGACCTATTCGGAGAGTATCCGATTGCCCCGCAAACGCGAACATCTGAGCGCCGCCCGCCATCTTGGCTTGAACCCGATTCATGTTCGCGCCAAGCACGGTCATTCGATTTAGCAGCTCCGGAATTGCGGTATCTGCATATTTTGCCAGATTGATTTGCGCTTCCCTGGCAATATCCGATGATGGCAGCATAACATGCGCCATTCCGGCAATGCCGGATTTCGAATCGTATAATGTTAAACCGACACAGGATCCAAGTCCCGTTGTCTTCAATAAGGCTCCGCCATCCACGACGTTTAAATCCGCCATTCCTACCTTTACAAGCGTCTGTCCTGTCATTCTCGCCCGACTCCCAATGATCGAAATATTTTGCCGAAGGAGCCGGGATCGGGAATGAGAAAAAAATGTCCTTCCAACGATTGATGATCTTCGAGAAACGTTGTCTCTATTAGCAGAGCCGAATCTCCCATCTCGCCATATTGCATCAGTCCGTAGCTCAGGATGGCGCCGGCCATATCATGGGCAATAGCGGGTACAGAAGGCATCATGGGCAGTTGAGTGAAATCAGCTAATGACGAGAGGTACGACCCTGCCAATATGTTGCCGATTTCGCATAAAGCAGACAACTCCATCTCGGAGTAACCTTTATCCCCTTCGTCGTGTCTTAATGACAGCAGTTGATTCAGCATCCGCTCAGCGGAATTTTCCTCGATTAGAAAAAACATGTTTCCCGGGGCTTCGCCTTCCACCCGCAGGAAAACTCCGAGCACGACCTGTTCGGCTCCTCCCACAAGCTCGGCGATTTCCTCGAAGGGCAGCAGGCTGACCTTCGGTACCGCCATGTCTACCGGCTTGTTCAAGAGCTTGGACAACGCGGTGGCCGCATTGCCTGCTCCGATATTCCCCACTTCTTTGAGTACATCTAATTCAAAAGCTTCAAAGTTCTTAAATTCGGCCACCTATTAAACCTCCAGCTGTTCGAGCTGGATAATCTCGTTTTTGTTAAGAACCTCTGACAGATTAAGCATGATCAGCAGACGACCTTCGCCTAATTTGGCAATGCCGCGCAAATATTTGGCTTTAATACCGCCGACGATCTCCGGAGGATTGTCAATCGTGTCCGAATCGATATCGATAACGTCGTTTGCCGAATCCACGATAAAACCGACTTCCAATTCATTTACGGCTACGACAATAATACGGGAATTTTCCGTTGGCTGGGTTTCGCTGAGATTGAATCTACCTCGCAGATCGATAACAGGAACAACGACGCCGCGCAGATTAATGACACCTTTAATGAAAGCAGCCGTTTTGGGAACGCGTGTGATAGGCGTCAGTCTCTCGATTGTGCGCACTTTATCCACTTCGATGCCATACTCTTCCTTGCCAAGCGCGAATACGATAACCTTCAATTCTTCTCCCATTGTAAACCCTCCTTATTTGATCAATGCATTCGGATCGATGATAAGAGCGACATATCCGTCACCGAGAATCGTAGCCCCGGAGATGGCGTATACGTTAGTCAAATATTTGCCTAAAGTTTTAAGCACGATTTCACTTTGTCCGATAAACTCCTCGACCATGACGGCGGCCATCTTATCGCCTTTGCGAATAACGACGATCTCTGTTTCCTGCTCCTGGCTTTCGTCGTAATCCGGTGATTCCAGCACGCTGCTCAGCGATACGAGCGGAATAATGGAGCCGCGGAATTCCACCATCTGATTGCCATGCACGTTCAGAATGCCCGATCGCTTAATGATGCCCGTCTCCACAATCGAAGACAGCGGTATCGCATATTTCTCCGAGCCTAATTTAATCAGCATCGCCGAGATGATCGACAATGTCAGCGGCAGCTGAACCGAGAACTTTGTCCCTTTGCCTTCTGCGGAGGTTACCGTAACGTTGCCGCCAAGCGAAGTGATTTTCGTTTTTACGACGTCGAGTCCAACCCCGCGGCCAGAAATATCCGAGATTTTGTCGGCCGTGCTAAAGCCCGGCGCAAAGATAAGCATCTGGATTTCTTCTTCGGTCAAGTTGCGTGCCTGCTCTTCTGTCACAACACCGTTTTTGATGGCGATCTGAAGCACTTTTTGTTTATTAATGCCTCTTCCGTCTTCTTCTACCTCAATAAACACATGGTTGCCGCTGTGGAAAGCCCGAAGATGAATCGTCCCCGTTTCTGATTTTCCCGAAGCGATACGCTCCTCGACGGACTCGATGCCATGGTCGCCAGAGTTGCGAATAAGATGAACCAGCGGATCCCCGATTTCGTCGATAACCGTACGATCTAGCTCGGTGTCGGCTCCCGTAATAATAAGCTCCATCTTTTTGTTAAGCGACTTTGCCATATCGCGGACAAGTCTGGGGAAACGATTGAAAACAGAGTCAACCGGAACCATGCGCAGTTTAAGCACGATGTTCTGGAGGTCGGAGCTGACCCTCGACATATGCTCCACTGTCTCCGTTAATTCCGTACGCTTGATTTCACTCGCCAGCTGCTCCAGCCTTACGCGGTCGATCAGCAGCTCGCTAAATAAATTCATCAGCGTGTCAAGCCGGTCGATATCGACTCTGATCGTCTTGTTCATGGCTGCAGGAGCACTCTGCGGTGCAGCAGACGGCTTGCTGGAAATTTTAACACTGTCGTTTGCAAGTGGAGCAGTTGCCGATTCAGCAGCAGCAGCAGGCTTCACGGGCGCTTCCACGGCAGCTGCCGCTGGAGCGCTTGTCAATGAGGCGAGAGTTTCGGCATCCAGAGGCGTTACCGTTACAGAAGAAATCTCGGAGATATTCATGATCTGTTCGTACAGCTGTTCGGCCGTTAGTGTGGAAATCGTAAATACAGTGAACGTTCTGTCGAATTTCTCTTGCTCGAGATCCTGTACCGAAGGTTCGGACTTTACAATTTCTCCGTTGCTCTCCAGCAAATTAAAGACCATATAGGACCTCGCTGCTTTGAGAACGCAATTCTCGTCAACGCTAACTTGTACGTAATAAGGCTGATGTCCGGCCTCCATGGATTGCAGAAGAATCGAGGATTGGAATTGGTCGAGAAGCACGCCGCCCGATGCTTCTCCCCCTCCGGCATTCGCTGATGCCGACGGAGCCGCTGCAGTCGAAGCGGCCGCCTGCGACTTATAATCGCCCTTCAGGATGCCTTGCAAGGAGGCGACAATAGAAGTGACATCCGCTTTGCCTGTCCCTCCGCCCACGATGTCTTGTACCATGGCCTCCAGAGCGTCCAAACCTTTGAACAACGTATCGAAGATAAAGCTGTCCATCTTAAGCTTGCTATTGCGGACAAGATCCAGTACATTCTCCATTTCGTGAGTAAGAGCCGCCAAGTCCTCGAAGCCCATTGTCGCCGACATGCCTTTGAGCGTATGGGCGGATCTGAATATCGACTGCACGATACTAAGATCCTCGGGATTGCCTTCCAATTGAAGCAGATTTTCGTTCAAGGATTGAAGATGATCGTTAGATTCGTCGATAAACATGGACAGATAAGCATTCATATCCATTCACATGCACCTCCTGGTAGGATGATCGTTCGTTCTCCGTTTATCAATTAATTTTTTGCCACGGCCTTCACAAGCTGAGAAGAAATTTCTCCTAGCGGAAGTACATCCTTGACATAACCGCCTTCAATCGCACATCGCGGCATTCCGTACACCACGCAGGTTTCCTCTGATTCAGCAATCAATGAAACGGCGCCTTGCTCTGCCAGCACCTTCATTCCCTTTGCACCGTCACTGCCCATGCCGGTCATAATGACCGCATGTATGCTCAGCTCGCGGAACGACGCCAGCGATTCGAACATAATGTCCACGGAAGGCCGGTGACCGTTCCGTTGAGGCTGTAGCCCAAGCCGAATGACGTATCCGCCGTCTTGCTTCGCCAGCTCCAGATGATAACCCCCTGGCGCGATATAGACCTTCCCTGGCTGAACAGCCATCCCTTGCTCCGCTTCTACTACTGTGAGCTGACTGAAGTTATCCAGCCTTTGAGCGAGCGACTTTGTAAATTTGGGCGGCATATGCTGCACGACAAGCACCGGGGCCGGAAAGTCGGCAGGCAGCGAGCATATGACTTCATGAAGCGCTCTTGGACCTCCGGTAGACGTTCCGAGCGCTACGAGATGTCGGAAGGCTCCGGCTGGTCTCGGTTGAACTTCGGACTTTAAAGGAGGCGCTGATCTGGCGGCCGGCTGCCGGGTTCCATCCAAAAGCTTGGAGCCTTTTGTATTCGGCTTGCCGGCTGCTTGGCCCCCTTGCTCCACTATGGCCGTTTCCGTCCTCTTTGCAGAACTTTGAGACGTTGGAGCAGGCCGGGTTACTTGGACATCGCCGCCAATATCGTCTAGTGGTTTGACGGATTTGGACTTGGAGGAATCCAAGCCGGCTTTCTGAAGCGAATGGTTCGCCGCTCTCGTCTGACGGGCTTTGCGCGCCTCATCCTGGACTTTGTCTAACCGCGGGTTCAACCGCTCATTATGTATGATGGGTTCGCTCTTGGACGCGAGCTCTTGCCTTTGCAACAACATTTCCTTGCTAGTCTTGACGTATGCCGCCGTTCGAAGCTTCTCGAGCAATTGTTCTCCAACGGCAAGAATATCATCGGAACCAATGCCCGAAGGCTTGCGAATGAAATCGAATGCGCCGAATTGCAACGCCTTGATCGTATCGCGAGTGTTATCCTCGCTAATGCCGGACAACATGATGATTGGTCTTGGATTGTCCTTCATAATGAATTGCAGCGCTTCGATTCCATTCATTTGGGGCATCTCCAGATCCATCGTCACGACATCCGGTTGATGCTCTCTGACAGCGGCGATCGCCTCCATCCCGTTGGATGCGGTCGCCGCAATGGTGAATTGTTTGTCCCGCACGATGAGATCACTTATAATCGTACGCATGAACGCCGAATCGTCCACGACCAGTACGCGATAAGGAGCCATTTGCATCCCTCCTCAACAACAAAGGACTACCTTGCTAGTCTGAATAATTTAGTTATAAATCCTTTGACGCCGCCGTTCCCGGAAGCCGTTGCCGGAATATCCATATAAGCCTCCGCGATTCGGCTAAGCGCGATCGCTGCTCCGCTGTTCGGATATGCAATCAGGAACGGGATTTGCCTTTTAACTGCTTTGGAGACATGAGAGTCATCCGGGATGGTGCCCAGGGAAGGCAGCTCCGAATGAAGAAACCGACTGGCGACTAAACTGATCTTCTCAGCTGTCTCTTTTCCCTCCCTGGCATCGGAAGCACGATTGACGATTAGCTTAAACTGTGCGTCAATGCCCATCGATTTCACCATCTTAATCAGAGCATAAGCGTCAGTAATCGAGGTCGGCTCCGGTGTTGTAACAACAATCGTTTCTTGAGCCGCGGCGATAAATCTGACCGTCTCCTTCGACAAGCCCGCACCTGTGTCGAACAAAATGACGTCATATTCGCCATGCAGCTTCTCGACCTCGGTTGCGAATCGATTAATTTGCTCCGATGAAAGCTCGAGAAGATCGCGGAATCCGGAGCCGCCTGCGATATAATGGATCCCTTCGACGCCGAGTTGGATAATATCCCAGATCGTTTTCTCCTGTTTGAGCAGATGATAGAGACTGTAAGTAGATGATGTTCCCATCAGGACGTCGATATTAGCCATTCCGATGTCGGCGTCGAAGATGAGCACTTTTTTGCCTTGACGCTTAAGCGCAAGCGCGAAATTCAGACTGAAGTTTGACTTCCCGACTCCGCCTTTCCCGCTAGTAACTGTAATAATCCGGGTATTCGCACGATGGTTCTCTTGCTGCTTGACCAAATACCGCAAAGCTTCTGCCTGATCATTCATGTGCAGGCTCTCCTAACAAAAGAGATACGTATGCATGGCAATCGAATCTGCTAATATCGTCAGGCACGTTCTGACCGCTTGCGAGATAGGTTGGATTAAGCTCCATATTCATAACCAGATTAAAAATCGCACCGTATGCAGACGTTTCATCCAGCTTCGTAAATAGAATCTTCGAAACGCCGAACTTCTTGAACCGATCTGCGATGGCAACCATATCAGCCGTCTTGCCCGTAAGACTAACGACAAGAATCGTCTCGCTAGGTTCAAAAGTCTGCAGCAGGCTATTTACCTCGGACACGTGAAGCTCGCTGCGGAAGTTCCGGCCTGCCGTATCCATCAGGATCAGCTCTTGATCACTCAGGGATTGATACGCCTTGGGCAGATCCATTGGAGAGAATACTACCTCTAAAGGTACATTCAAGATGTTAGCGTACGTTCGCAACTGATCGACTGCGGCAATTCTGTAAGTATCGGAGGTAATAAAACCTACTTTGCGTCCATGCTTGATCTTGTATTCGGCGGCAAGCTTTGCGATTGTCGTTGTTTTGCCGACTCCGGTCGGACCGACAAAATGAAGCACCGTCGCATCCTCGCGAATACCGCTAAGGCAATAAGGCTGCATCCATTCCTGAAGCTGGATCGCGGCTCTGCGCCATGTCTCGTCATAAGAGAATGCGGTGCCCTCCTCTTTTTCGGCCTCCGTTAAGGTTTCAATAAGACGTTCGCTCCAGACAGGATCTAACTCTTGCAGACTCAATCGATCCTTAAGCGCATGAATGGATTCGGACAACCGTTTTTGCGACTGGCTTTCCCTGGTTAACTTCACCATGTACTCTCGCAGATCGCGAATCTCATTAATGATGAATTGCTCCTTGTCCATCCGGAAACGGGATTGAGGCGACTCCATTTCGTGTTGCGGTTTTTCTGGATGTTTAACTGCCGATAGCGGTCTCGTTTCAGATGTGGCTGCAACCGGCTGTTTTTGATCTTGGTAGGCAGATGTTACGTTCGGGCGAGCTTGCTGCATGGGCAAAGGCTCCAATGTAGCGGTAGCTGCCCCCGAGCGTTTGGCCGTCTGCAAAATTTGTTCCACCATGGCAGACACTTCCGGCTGGACAGGCCGCTGCGGCGGATCCTGCTGTTTCACTGCTCCAGTCTCGACAGCCGCAATGACCTCCATCTTTTTTTTGCGAAACATGCCGAGAAACCCGCCGACTTTGACTTCCTTCGTCTCGAGAATAACAGCATCATTGCCGAGATCTGTGCGAATCTGCGAAACCGCTTCAGGTAAAGCGTTGACCAAGTACCGTTTCACCCTCATAGATTCACCACTCCTACGCTCTGGACTTCAATGTTAGGCTCAAGCTCGCTGTAGGACAAGACAGGGACTTCTTGCATGGTGCGTTCAATAATTTGTCTCAAATACATGCGAATCGTCGGAGATGCCAACACGATTGGTTGTTGTCCCGACTGAATCTGCCTGCTGACATGTTCGCCGATCTTTTGATAAATTTGCTGGGTTGAGATGGGATCGAGCGCAATGTAACTGCCTTGATCGGTCTGCTGCACGGATTCCGCGATTTTTTTCTCCAATTGCGGCCCTACCGTAATCACTCGCAGCGTATCCCCGCCAGGAGAGAATTGCTGGGTAATTTGGCGTGACAGCGACTGTCTTACATACTCTGTCAAAATGTCAGGGTCCTTCGTATATGAGCCATGATCGGCAAGAGCCTCAAATATGGTGACCAGATCCCGTATCGACACCTTCTCCTTAAGAAGCTTGGAGAGAACCTTCTGTACGTCACCAATGGTCAGAATGGAAGGAATGAGTTCGTCGACAAGCGCAGGGTACGATTCCTTGACATTTTCGACAAGCATCTTCGCCTCTTGACGACCGATAAGCTCATGCGCATGCCGTTTAATGATTTCCGTAAGATGTGTCGCGACAACCGACGGCGGATCAACGACCGTATAGCCGGACAGCTCTGCCCGCTCTTTCATCGCTTCGTCAATCCAGATGGCCGGCAGACCAAATGCCGGTTCGATCGTCTCGATGCCGATGACCGAATCATCCTCGAAGCCCGGACTCATCGCCAAGTAATGATTCAAGAGCAAGTCTCCTCTTGCTACGGTATTTCCTTTGATCTTGATGACGTACTCATTCGGTTTTAATTGAATGTTATCGCGGATTCGGATGACCGGTACGACGAGCCCAAGCTCTAATGCGCACTGCCTGCGGATCATAATGATCCGGTCGAGAAGATCTCCGCCCTGCTGCGTATCTGCGAGCGGAATTAATCCGTAACCGAATTCGAACTCGATTGGATCCACTTGCAGCAAGCTGATCACGCTTTCCGGGCTTCGCACCTCTTCGATTTGCTGCTCTTCTACAAGCAGCTCTTCCTGCTCTTGTTTTTTGGTGAGGCGCTTCTGCATCACATATGCCCCGATTGCCAAAATAATCGCATAGGGCCATGTCGTAAATATACCGATTGGCGTAAGGCCAAGCACCGCGATGGTTCCGGCTGCGATATACAGCATCTTGGGATACCGAAGCATCTGGCCTGTCAAGTCATCCGCCAAAGTGCCTTCCGAAGCCGCTCTCGTCACAATAAGGCCGGCTGCGGTGGAGATAAGCAAAGCCGGAATTTGCGCGACCAGCCCGTCGCCGATGGTCAGGATCGAAAAAGTTTCCAGGGATTCGCCGAAACTCATTCCATGCATGGCCATACCGACGATAAAGCCGCCAATCAAGTTGATGATCAATATGATGATTGTTGCAATAGCATCGCCCTTGACAAATTTACTGGCACCGTCCATGGCGCCGTAGAAGTCGGCTTCCTTCTCGATTTTGGACCGGCGCTCGCGAGCTTGCTGTTCGTTGATGAGGCCGGAGTTCAAATCCGCGTCGATACTCATCTGTTTGCCAGGCATCGCATCCAGCGTAAACCTCGCGGCAACCTCTGCAACCCGCTCCGAGCCCTTCGTAATGACGATGAACTGAACAACGACGAGAATCAGGAAGACGATGAAACCAATTGCGACTTCCCCGCCGCCTACCCAGCGTCCGAAAGTCTCGATCACTTCGCCCGCTTCGGCATGCGTTAAAATGCTTCTTGTCGTGGATACGCTTAGTGCCAGCCGGAATAATGTAGTAACGAGCAGGATCGCCGGGAAAATCGAGAAGTCCAGCGCTTCCTTCGTATTCATCGCGACTAACAAAATCATGAGCGCAATCGAGATATTCAAGATCAACAACAAGTCGATAAGGAAGATCGGGATCGGGATAATCATCATGAGCACAATTCCAATAATGCCAAGTATGATAAATAAATCTTTTGGTTTCATGATGGCGCCTCCTCCCGCGGTTTATCGTTTATTTGGTTCTGCCCTTCAATTTATACACATGCGCCAGCACTTCTGCCACAGCCTGGAACAGATCGTTCGGAATAACGTCTCCAATCTCTGCCCTTTCGTACAGCGCTCTTGCCAGCGGCTTATTTTCCATCGTTATGACGCCATTTTCCTTGGCGATTTCCTTAATTTTCAGAGCGACATGATCCATCCCCTTCGCGATAATCGTCGGCGCTTCCATCTTGGATGCGTCGTATTTGAGTGCAATGGCAAAGTGAGTCGGGTTCGTGATGACGACATCGGCTTTGGGCACTTCCTGCATCATGCGTTGAATGGCCATCTTCCGTTGACGTTCACGAATCCTTCCTTTGACGAGGGGATCACCTTCCGATTTCTTATATTCATCTTTAATGTCTTGCTTTGACATCTTAATGCTTTTCTCATGCTCGTATTTCTGATACATATAATCCAGAAGAGCAAGTATTACCAATACCGAGCCAATCTGGATCCCAAGCTTTATGGTTATTCCGGCTGTGAAGCTAAATACGGATTGGATCGACAGCGAAGACAAGGCGAGCAGGTTGTTCCATTCCCGCGAAATCGCCATATATACCAAAATACCGATAATCGTTACTTTCAAAATGCTTTTCAAAAATTCAACCAAACTTCTCATGGAGAAGATTCGCTTAAACCCTTCAATAGGATTCAGCTTGGAGAGCTTCAGCTTCAACGGATCTCCGGTCAACAGGAAGCCGAACTGAGCCACGTTGCCGATAATGCCGACCAACATCGCGATAGCGAAGATCGGAAGTAAAAACAACAACGATTGCCATAACAGATTCATGAACAATTCGGTCACATTTTCGGTCGTTAACTCCAGCAACAGCCAATCCTGAAAAATACCGCCGAACAGTCCTATAATCTTGGTCTTGTAATAGCTGCCCAGCATCAAAAACGAAGCGGAAACGAATAAGAGAATAAATGCGCCGGGCAAATCGGAGGATTTGGCCACCTGGCCCTTCTTGCGTGATTCATTCCGCTTTTTGGGCGTCGCTTTCTCCGTCTTTTCCTGACTGAACAATTGCAAATCCAGCTTTAAACGATAAGCTCGCAAGGTAATCGGCCTCCTGCCTACTCAACTGGCGGTCCTTGTACGATTCCGAGCAAGTGTTCCAGCGAATCGAACATAATAGCGAACAGCTTTTCGAATAACACCGCCATCCCGGGCAATAACAACATCAATAGAATCAAACCAATGATAATTTTTAACGGGATGCCGATGACAAAAATATTGAACTGCGGAGCTGTTTTGACCAGGAAGCCGAGCCCCAGGTCCGTCAGAAACATGGCGACGACAAGCGGTGCTGCCACCTGCAGTGCAAGAAGGAAAGTATTGCCGAACGTACGAGTCAAAAAGTCGGTAACGCCGCCCTCCATGATTCGGGCAAACAAGTCGTTCGTTAGAGGCAGCCACTGGTAGCTGTCCATCAATCCCGTCAATAAATAATGATGGCCATTCATCATTAAAAATACGACCAGCATGAGCATATACTTGAAGTTTCCCAATAGGGGCGATGAAGCTCCGGTATGGGGATCAACAACGTTAGCCATCGCAAACCCGATTTGCATATCCATAATGGAGCCCGCGGTTTGGACAATCATAAAAAATAAATAAACGACAAACCCCAGCAATATGCCGATCAACATCTCTTGAATGAGGACGAGTATGTATTCCGCGTTCGTAACGATGGATTGCTCCATCCCATAGGTCATAAATACGATGAAGGAAATAAAAAATCCGATACCAATCTTGAACACATTCGGCACGCCTCGCGAAGAAAAGACAGGCGCAATGACGAAAAATGCTGTTATTCGACAAAAAATAAGCAAAAAAATAGGAAACCCTTGAACGATTGCATTCATCCGCATTCACAACCTAACCGATGTAATGATGAAGATTGTTCAGCAGCCGGTATGTGAAGTCGACAACCGTATTCAGTATCCATGGTCCGAAAACAATGATGGAGACAAAAACAGCGACAATCTTGGGAACAAAAGCGAGCGTCTGCTCCTGAATCTGGGTCGTCGCCTGAAAGACGCTGATTAACAAACCAACAACCAAGGCGAGGACCAGCATTGGAGCGCTGGCTTTCAGAACCGTATACACCGCTTCGCCGGCTAATCCGATGACGAAGTCAGCACTCATGAGCATTACCCTCCTGTGGCATCATGTGTTGAAGCTGAGCAGCAACGACTTGACGATCAGATACCAGCCATCAACAAGCACGAATAAAAGCAGCTTGAACGGTAACGAGATCATGATCGGCGGCAGCATCATCATCCCCATCGCCATTAAGGTACTGGCGACAATCATGTCAATGACCAGGAACGGGATAAATATCATAAAGCCCATCTGGAAAGCTGTCTTGAGTTCGCTGATGGCATAGGCCGGAATCAACACAGTCAGCGGAATATCTTCGTACGAAGACGGTTTTTCTGTCTGCGTGTAATTCATGAACAACAATAAATCTTTTTCGCGCGTATGGGCGAACATAAATTTTTTCATCGGCTTGGCCGCTTCTTCGAACGCTTGCGTTTGTGTAATCTCGCCCTTCAGGTATGGCTGAAGAGCAACCTCGTTTACTTGCCCGAATGTAGGCGCCATGATAAAAAAAGTAAGGAACATGGCAAGACCGATCAATACCTGATTCGGCGGCGTCGTCTGAGTGCCAATTGAAGTTCGAACGAATCCAAGCACGATTACGATCC
Organism: Paenibacillus agaridevorans; assembly: GCF_003112455.1. Classification (GTDB taxonomy): domain Bacteria; phylum Bacillota; class Bacilli; order Paenibacillales; family Paenibacillaceae; genus Pristimantibacillus; species Pristimantibacillus agaridevorans. The sequence goes on along the minus strand of NZ_BDQX01000243.1, from coordinate 58,365 downwards.
GAGTAAAGCTGGTCATGAGCACCATGATTGCCGGCGCGATGCTTAGTACCGTAATAATAAGCAGCAACGACAGCGCGCTGGTGCCGGGCGCTTCTCCATCCCCCCCGTTATTGCCGATATTAATCGAAATATCCGGCAACGGCTCCGCGAAAGTCTGACTCTGAAGCAGTAATGATAGCAGCAGAACGGCGAAGAAAGACACCCATTTCTTATTTTTCATCGTCCATCAACCGTTCATTCTTATTTTGTTTGTTTAGCAAGCTTTCCAATTGTTCCTTTCGATCGCTCTGCTGAGAAAGCTTGCTGTTCAGCAATTGCTGAAAGGATGCCGAATCGTTCCAACGTTCGTCCTTAGGTTGTTTCTCTTCTTTGTCGCCGGTGCGCCAGCGTCTGACCAACGAAACGATATCCTTTGGCGCCCACGTGACTTCGGCTTGCTTCTCCATTGCGGCGATGACTCTCTCGACTTGTTCGGGATCGTCTATTTTATCGAGCAGCGTAATGGAATTGCCGACGCCAACAATGTAGATGCTGCCTGCAATCTCAACGACTTGCATCGAGCTGTTTTGACCAAGAGCAATGCCGCCCATTGAACGCATGGAGCGACTCGCGCCCCAAGATCGACTGCGACTCGACAGCCACTTGATCACGACCACGATTAGAGTAATCACGATCGCAAGAGAAATGATCACCCAAACGAGTCCACTGAGAAACTCTCCGGGCTCCGAACCGGAAAAGGGTTCGGGGATCTCGTTGCCGGCGCCGCTCTCCCCGAGCTTGGCTGCGGCAACCCCCGGTAAAACGGACAGGCCTGCCGCGGCCAACACAGCGGTTCGTAGTTGTAATTTCATAGCGTTGCTGATGCCTTATCCCAGCGTCTTCTTAATCGCTTCGATAACACGATCCGCTTGAAATGGCTTGACGATAAAGTCCTTCGCACCAGCTTGTATCGCATCGATGACCATCGCTTGTTGACCCATGGCGGAGCACATGATGACTTTGGCATTGCCGTCCATCTTTTTGATCTCTTTAAGTGCGGAGATCCCGTCCATCTCGGGCATTGTGATGTCCATCGTAATAAGATCCGGTTTCAGTTCCTTGTATTTCTCCACCGCTTGCGCGCCGTCCTGCGCCTCTCCTACTACCTCATAGCCATTTTTCGACAAAATATCGCGAATCATCATACGCATGAAAGCTGCGTCGTCAACGATCAGAATCCGGTTTGCCATGTTCATTTCCTCCTAGGATGTTATTGTAATTTTTGAATACGGTCCCATTGGCTGACGATGTCCGTGACACGCACGCCGAAGTTCTCGTCGATGACAACAACCTCGCCTTTTGCGATTAGTTTGTTGTTGACGAGAATGTCGACCGGTTCGCCGGCTAGCTTGTCCAACTCGATAATGGAGCCTTGGGACAGTTCTAGAATATCCTTAATTTGCTTCTGGGTTCTACCTAATTCTACAGTGACCTTCAGCGGTATGTCGAGCAATAAATTTAGATTTGTGTTGTCTTGTGGTACAAAAGACGCATTGTTAAAGTTCGCAAACTGAACGGGCTGAACATTGACGTTGCGATTAAGTCCTTGCGGATGGGCCGAAGGTCCCGGATAACCCGTTTGGTTGTCGTAGCCTGCTGCGGGAATCCCATACCCTCCAGCATTCTGCATAGGCGGTGCGGCCTGCATCGGAGGCTGAATTGGTGGCGCCATCATCGATGCTGCAGCAGCTGATTGCTGAATGGCTGCTTGCTGCTCTGCTTCCGCCGTTGCTTTGGCTGGTTCGGAAGCTGCAGGCTCCGGCAGCTCGGCATCCCCCATAAGCGTCGACACCATTTGTTTGGCGAAGGATACGGGCAGAAGCTGCATGATTGTCGAATCGATGAGATCGCCAATCGTCAAGTGGAAAGAGATTTTAATAAACACGTCCACCGGAGGCAGATGTCCCATTCCGTCGCCCCGATTGACATCAAGGATGTCGATGCCAGGCGGAGAAATATTAACAAAACGGTTAAAGATGGTCGACATGGAGGTTGCCGAAGAGCCCATCATCTGATTCATCGCTTCCTGAACGGCACTGATATGAATTTCGTTTAATTCACCGGCTTCGACAAGTCCTTCTCCGCCTAACATCAAATCCGCAATGACTTGAGCATCCTTCGTGCGAATGACCAGGGAGTTGATTCCTTCGAATCCGTCCACATATTGCACGCTGACCGCTACATGGGGTTTCGGGAAAATATCGCCCAGTTCCTCGCGTCTGACCAACGTAACTTGAGGTGTTGTAATTTCTACTTTCTTACCCAGCAGCGTCGACAACGCCGTTGCCGCGCTCCCGAAAGTAATGTTGCCGATCTCGCCAAGCGCATCCTGCTCCAAAGAAGACAAGAAGTCCGATAATTGAACTTCATTGGAAGGAAGCGCAATCTCTTCAGGTTCATTAGAGGACTGACGAAGTAGGGCGTCGATTTCCTCTTGTGATAAATAATCTTTACTCATCATGTAATTCATCCGCTCCTTCGCTTACAATTTCGTCAATCTGAACGGCTAACCGATCTTTGACCGAGCCTGGACTTCCGATAAACTTCAGCTTGTCCCCTACCTTAATTCGAAGACCATCCTCAACCGATTTATTAAGGGACAGCACATCGCCAACGCCCAGCGACAAGAACTCCTGTATCGTAATTGACGATTCGCCTAGCTCGGCGATGATGGGAAGCTTCGCTTTGCTCACGCGCTGCTCCAGAATTTCCACTTCTTCCGGAATCCGTTCTTTTTTCTGAGAAACAAACCAATGATGCACAGAAAGTCTTGCCATAATCGGTTCTAACACGACATGCGGGATACATAAGTTGATCATGCCGGTTGTATCGCCGATCTTCGTACTGAACGATATAAGAGCGATCGTTTCGTTAGGGGATACGATCTGCATAAATTGCGGATTGGTCTCCAACGCCTCCAGCCTGGGCGAAATATCGATAATCGTCTTCCAGGCCTCTTGCAGGCTTTCGAACGTTCTCGCGAAAATTCGTTCCATAACGGTTGTTTCAATCTCGGTTAAATTGTTTATTTTGGATGGAGCGATACCCTGTCCGCCCAGCATGCGGTCCAACATCGCATAAGCAACGTTCGGATGGACCTCCAGCACCATTCGCCCTTCGAGCGGTTCCGCTTCGAAAATATTGAGAATCGTCATCTTCGGAATGGAACGAATAAACTCGTCATAAGGCAATTGCTCCACGTCCACGACGTTGATCTGGACAAAGGTACGAAGCTGCGCCGAGAAATAGGTTGTCAAATATCGCGCGAAGTTTTCGTGAATGCGAGTCAAGCTCCGGATATGGTCCTTCGAGAACCGCACGGCCCGTTTGAAATCGTACACGCTGACTTTTCGCGTAACCTCTTCCTTCTTCAAATCCTCCGCGTCCATCTCGCCGGAAGACAGCGCAGCTAGCAGGGCGTCGATCTCGTTCTGCGATAATACATCAACCAATTCTCTCACCTCCTTCGAGGAAATCGCCTATAAGTTATAGTTCTGTAATAATGAAATCCGTAATTTCGACTTTAATCAGCTTGCCTTTCGGCAGGGCAGGATTAATCAAGTTAAGAAGCTTAGATTCAAGCGCGTCTTCTCCCTGCGACCCATTTAATTCTTCTGCGGTTGTATCGGCGAGAGTGCGGCTGATCATAGGCTTGATTTCAATTTCGAGCAGCTTGTCAAAATCCTCTTTCGTCTTTTTCGCGTCGAGCTGGAACGCAAAGCTGATAATCACAACTTTCTCTTGATCTTTCAGATTGCGGCGAAAATCATTGAGTTCGGCTGTCACCTCGACACGCTTATCGGCCGATAGCTTTTCGATTTCGACCGGCTCCTTGTTCGCTGCTGTACTGGCTGGATCGTTAAACAGCGAACGGAACAAAATGATGGATACAATGGCGATAAGCGTAATAGATAACAAGATCGTTATTAACCAAGGCAACATTTTTTTCATGACGTAGGACCCTCCGTTTGATCACTCTTTTGGGCCGCCGCGACGAGGCCGATTGTTTGAAGAAACTGCTGATTCAGAAGCAGCAGCTCGGAAGACTTTTCCTTCACCACCAGCTTCTTGCCTGTCGTGAGCGTGATCACGGTATCAGCAGCCTCTTCAATCAATTCAATGAGAAGCGCATTAATAACAACTTTGGTTCCATTCAATCGCGTTACGGTAATCATCAGCTACCCCCTTGCTATGTAGGAGGAGACCGCTAGGAACGGCCTCCCGAATTAGCTTGCTATTATTCTAAGGTTTAACGTTTCAAGTTAACGACTTCTTGCAAAATTTCGTCAGAAGTCGTAATAATTCTGGAGTTCGCCTGGAATCCGCGCTGCGCAACGATCATCTCTGTAAACTCCGCCGTCAGATCGACGTTGGACATCTCCAGCTGACCGGAAATAATGGCGCCCGTGCCGGTCTCTGCGTCATTCGCCGTCAACAGATCGAATTCGCCGTCCGGATTGGCATTTACCGTCATCCGGTACAAGTTGCCTCCAAGCTTCTCGAGGCCGCTTGGATTGACGACCTTGGCGATCCCGAGCTGAGCCACCTCCACTTGGCCGTCAACCGTCACGCCGATAATCATACCGTCTTGGCTGATAGAATAAGCCGTAACTTCTTCATCAAGCACGATAGGAGCACCGCCGCTATCCAGAACGAACATGCCGTCGGACGTAACCAGCTGCCTGGCCGAGTCAAGAGTGAAATTGCCTGCGCGCGTCAACAACATTTCGCCATCAGCACCGGCCGATACTACAAAAAATCCATCCCCGTCGATACGAAGGTCATTCGGTTGATTCGTCGTCATGGCGCTGCCAGCCGTGTGTATCGTATCAATCGACCCGATCGATACGCCAAGTCCGATCTGTCTGGCATTAACACCGCCACGCTCTCCTTCTTCCGGCGCGGTAACTCCGGCTACCGTCTGGCTAAGAATGTCCTGAAACATGACACGGCCCGCTTTGAAGCCTACCGTATTTACGTTTGCAATGTTATTGCCGATAACGTCGAGCTTCGTTTGGAACCCTCTCATGCCGGACACGCCGGAATACATCGATCTTAACATGGCTCTATTCCTCCATTGGTTCAAATAATGTCGATCATTGCTCCCTCAGTCGCTTCAATCGGTCCACGACCAGGCTTCCTCAAAGAGGTCCAACCTTAGTTCAAAATGATCGCGCTGTCGATTTGTGTAAATACGTTGCTTTTCATTTGATTACCGTCAAGCGCCGTTACAACTGTTCGGCTCGGAACGTTTACGATCATGGCGATATCGCGGTAGACGATCAAAGAATCCTTGGCGCCTTTGGATGCGGCATCGTCCACGGCCTGCATGATTTGAGTCAAAGAATCGGGCTGCAGCTTAATGCCTCTTTGCTCCATTCTCGTCTCGGCATGATGACTGAACTTTAATACTTTGGATTCCAGCAAATCGCGGAATTCCGTAGATACGGGTTTTCCCTGTTGATGGGTATGGGTTTTATCCGCCTTCTCAAGCTGAATAGGCGTCGTTTTGATCGGAAACAGATGACCGATTTTTATCCTATCGCTCATGGCGTTTCCTCCCCTGCGCCATCCTCTTCCACAGGGTCCTTGGCCTCAATCTCCGTATCCGAGATCGCAACGACATAATCCAGCGCTACCTCTTTATCGCCAGACTTGGCGTACAATAGGCCATCCCTGGACAAAATGGAATCCACTTGTCCCGTCATCGAGATGACGTTGCCTTGTTCGTTGTATTCGTACCATTCTATATGTTTGCCGATCAGGCTCGAAGCGGAGCCGATGCTCTGACGCATTAACGAGAGCTCTCCCGCCATGTTCATCAGCTGCTCGACGGAAGTAAATTGCGCCATCTGCGCAATAAACTCTTTATCTTGCATAGGCTGCATTGGATCCTGATTTCTTAATTGCGTAACGAGAATGGACAAGAACTGATCTTTGCCAAGTGTGTCGGTCGACTTCTTGTTCGCCGCAGCCTGCACGTTGGATTTATCGTAGTTGGGCCATACCGTTCGGGTGGACACAGCATCTGACAATTTCCTCACCTCCATCCTTCCAAACATAGATTAGATTGCAAACTCGCAAATGAAGTATTGTATTTATGCCTTTTCGTTAATCGATCTGCCAAAGCCTAACCCCTGTATAGCGGCTTGCTCCACCATCTCCGTCTCAAAAGCATTGTCCCTCACGCGCTCGTCTTCGCGGAAACCTTGACGGTCACCGGATTGTCCGCTGCCATTTTGGCCATTGCCGAAGTGCTGATTGGAGAGTTGAGCTGCGGAGCTGCTTTGAGTGACTTCCAGCTTCTCCACGTTAAGACCTTGCGCCTGCAACGCAGCTCGCAGCTGAGCCATCTGATTCTCGAGCATATCCTTGGCCATTGCATTATCGGCTTGGAACAGCGCGGTCAACAGACCGTTCTGCATGGAAATCTTAACGTCGACTTGTCCAAGATGCTCCGGGAACAGCATAAGCTTTGCTTCGGTAACACCGTTTAATGCCCGGATATCGAACTTCTGCACGATGAGGCCTTCCATCGTTTCTGCGAAGTCATCGGCGAGCACGAACGACGTCGGTGCTGCGGACTTGGTTAGCAGCGATGCAAATTCCCGAACGTTATCAGGCCCCACGAACGGAAGCTGAACGGGCTGTGCCGGTTCCGATGAGCTTGCTCCGACTTCCGCTTGAACCAAAGTCTCGGTAAACAAGGCTTTTTGTTCCGCGATTGCTTGTATGTATGCAGGATGCGCGGTTTGACGGCTCATTCGTTGAAGGTGGACAAGCGCTTCATTAGAACCGGACTGCTGAGTGACCAGCCACTCGGGCGTCTCGCTGGTTAAGGCTTGCTCTAAAGGCTTTGTTTTAGCACCCTCGAGCTTGGAGGCGATAGCTCGCAGCTGCTCACCGACGAAGGCAAGCGGATCCTGACCCTGCACTTGTTTAAGAGGTCCTTGCTGCAATTTCGTTTGCAGCCCAAGCAAAGCGTCCTGAAGACTGCTCTTCACGTTTAACGCCGCTTCCCGAATGCTGATTGTTTCTTCCGCCAACCCCGCTTGCAGCTCAGCTTGCGGCTGCAGTCGTACAATCGGAGCGCCTAAGAGCGCGAGCAAGGCGTTTAAGCTTTCCATTGCGCCAGTCAGCTCAATCAAGTCTTGCTCGGACAGCGTCTCGTCGTCTTGCGCGTTCTCGCCCAGGCTGTCGATCAATCCGTCGATAGCGGCCATCAGCTCCTCCAGCGTCGGCGTCGGCAATTCGCTCTCGGCTTCTGCAAGAGCTGACAGTCCGGCTATTGCCGACACAAGTGAAGATTGTTGATCTGCAACCTCTTCTCCCCCGGATTGTCCAGCGATGTGATGAACCAACGTTCGTTGAAAACCGGCGGCCGTGTTTCCAGCCTGTCCTTTAGATGCACCTTGCGATACGGCGGCTGTTGTCTGAACTGAAGCTGCTACAGCGCTGTTAATCATCATTTCCATTGTATTTTCACCTCCTTTCCGATCCTCGTCCATCCATACCGCCTATGTGCCTGGCAACAGCTTTGTCACGATCGTAGCGGTGGCCGCTTCATCCTTTTTCGACATTTCGCTTAAAATGCCTGATCTTGCCGTATCGCTTACTGAGTTGAGGATACGAATCACTTTGCTTGGGCTGATGTCCTTCATTTTCAGAAGCATTTCACCGGCGCTTTTTGCATCCATCGTTTCGAAGGTTGCGCTCAGCTGTTCTTGATTAAGCGTGGAGGAAACCGTTGTTTCTTTTTCGCCTGCCTGCTCGTTCACTCTTGCTTGCAAAGCGGCGATTTGGAGATCCTTTACTTCAACGTTATCCTTCAATTTAACCGTAGCTTCCGCCGCAATCCTTGGATCCATCTTCTCCATAATTTTCACGCGATCATCCGAACGCATGGATGCGAACAACAACACGATTTCGTCAATATTCATGTTTTGTACGATCGGGGCTGCTTTGCTAGGGGTCATCTTCGAGAACATACTCGCAAGTTCTTCTATCTTGGCGGTATACTGCTCAGCTTCCAGCAGCTCCTGTTCGGTCAGCTGCTTGAGCTGCGCATTTTCGTCTTCGAGACCTTTTACGGCTTCCTCCTGGTTCGAAGCCGTCGCGTTAGCGGCCGCCAGCTCCGCCTTCACTGCGGCAAGCTCCGTTTCCAGCTCCTCGATCTTCTCGCTCATCTTCTTGTTGCGGATGGCATCATCGTCCATCGAGTTTTCTGATATCTTAGGCTCCGGCAACACCTCGCGCAAGATCGGCACGGAATTGCCGACCTGCAGAGCCTTATTGCGGAATTCCACATCGAATATCGCATATAATACGCCTAGCAATACCACGACGAACAAGATCGGTATCATCAGAAACATAAATCGTTCAAATCCGTTATAGCTTTGTTTTTCTGTACCTGTTTCCGCCAATTCCACTCACTCCCTCTGCCGGCGCAAACGCATGTTCTTATGGGGTTGGCATCATGAATCGGACGGTGGCCATTTCATCCAGCTCGTTCTGCTCCTTCAATTGCAGAGCATGACGGAATCGATCCCAGGCATGATCCTTCGCCTTAAGCCACACCTTCTCATCCTTTACCTTGTCCGCGAGTCGCGACCGGCTGTGCTCAACAACCCGTTCGGCTTGCAGCACGTCCAAACGTTTTTTGTCGATGCACGTCTGCAAGTGTTCAAGGTATTCTCCGATGATCCGTACTTCGGATAACGGCATGACCTGCTGCGCGGATTGTTGTAACTTCTCTTCCCATTCCTCTTTCGCCAGCACCAACTCGCGAAGCGACATCTCCTGAACGGACAATGCGCTCAGCGCGTCAGACAACAGCCATTCGGCCTGAGTCTTCTGGCTGGTCTTCAGGTCGACTACTTTTTGGAACGAATAATGGAAGGTTGCCACTTCAGCGTTCAGCTCCTGTCAAAATGCTCTATCAATTGCGATTGCGCTTCGCTGAGCGTTACCTTCTCGGTCGTTTTCTGCTTAGCGAATGCATGAATCGTTTCGATTGCTTCGATCGCTTTATCAATTTCTTTGTTAGATCCAACTTGATACGCCCCAATATTGATCAGGTCTTCCGAATCTCTATAGATAGCAAGAAGTCTTTTCAGTTCATTCGCGGCATCCTGTTGCTGCTCCGTCACGATTTCCTTCATGACACGGCTGACAGAGGCAAGGACGTCGATCGCGGGAAAATGTCCCTTGTGGGCCAAATGCCGGCTCAATACGATATGACCGTCCAGAATGCCCCTTACCGCGTCCGCGATAGGTTCGTTCATGTCATCGCCGTCCACGAGGACGGTATAAAACGCCGTAATGGAGCCGCTTGGTCCCGTACCCGCACGTTCCAGAAGCTTGGGAAGCGCTGCAAAGACAGATGGCGTATACCCTCTTGTTGCAGGCGGCTCGCCAATGGCAAGACCAACTTCGCGCAGCGCCATGGCGTAACGCGTTACGGAGTCCATCATCAGCATGACGTTTAATCCGCGGTCACGGAAATATTCGGCGATAGTCGTTGCAATCAAAGCGCCTTTCATTCGGATGAGAGCGGGTTGATCGGATGTTGCCACTATGACGACAGATCGCGCGAGACCTTCGGGTCCGAGATCCTTTTCGATGAACTCTAGCACTTCCCTGCCGCGTTCGCCGATAAGGGCGATTACATTGACATCGGCCGAGGTATTTCGGGCAATCATTCCAAGCAATGTACTTTTGCCTACGCCCGAACCAGCAAATATACCGACGCGTTGTCCTTGACCTACGGTAAGCAAACCATCGATTGCTCTGACACCAATGCTGAGCGGCTCCGTCACGCGCGGACGATTTAACGGATTGCTTGGCTCGTTGTGAGTGGAATAATGCTGCATACGGCTTGGCAGGAAACTTCCGTCGAGCGGATTGCCTAATCCGTCAAGCACTTTCCCCAGCAGCTCCGAACCAACTTGAACCGTGAGCGGTTTGCCCGTTCCGACAACATCGCAGCCTGGGCTTATGGCATGAAGATCGCCAAGCGGCATCAGAATGACCTTGTTATTTCTGAAGCCAACGACCTCGGCCTTAAGCGGCTTGGCCGATTTGGACGGATAGATATAACACAAGTCGCCGATACTCGCATCCGGACCTTCCGACTCCACCGTCAATCCGATAACTTGAGTCACTTTGCCGTTGACGCGGACAGGATCAAGCGGTCTTAGATGCTCTAAATATTTGTGAATATCAAGCGATCTACTCCCAGTCATTTGGTTCACTCCGTTCTTCGCCGCGCTGGTGAGCCAGCTGGAACAGCTCGCGCTTGATCTCGGATAACTGGGTATCGATTCTCGCATCTATGCTGCCGTAAGCAGAGCGTATGACGCAGCCATTGTCCTTAACCGTCGAATCCGGCAGGATATGAAGCTCGGCCTGCGAATCGATCGCGGTATGCAGCTCTTCCCTTGATGCCTGAACGAAAGCCAGCTGGGAAGGTGCGACGCAGAGCGTGATGACGCCTTGCTCTCTTCTGCGGGAGAGCGACTTTCGAATTAAGTCGACTGCCATACCTGGAGCCGAAGCCAACTGTTGGCCAATAATCTTCTCGGCTATGGCCACGCTGAGCTCGACTAGAAACGGCTCGGCTTCCTGTATAATCTGTTCGCGCATGGAGTAAGCGCTTTTTAACACTTCGGCCGCTTCCGACAACCGGGATTCCCAGCTCTGCTGCAACTGCTTAACAGCCTCCGCGGATCCCTCGCCGAACCCTAGCTCGTAGCCTTCCGCCCGGGACGCTTCGAATGCGGCCTCGTCCTCGGATCGTTTCTGAAGCCACCAAACGTCGATCTGTTGCTCCGCTTCGCCCAGCATCCGTTCGCATTCCTGCGATGTTTCGCGAAGCCTTTCTTCTGCAAACGATTCGGCATCGGACAAGATTTGGTCCCGCAATGCTATCGTCTCTTGATCCGGCTGCCAGGAATCTGTTTCTCCCTGCTGAGCGGGATCGACAGCCGCAGCCGCATAAGGATTGGACCACTGAAGCCGTTTGAGCTGCTCCAATGAAATAACGCTGGAGGATTTGATCAAATTAGACAATGATATCATCTCCTCCGCCGCGCGCGATAATAATTTCACCCGACTCTTCTAACCTGCGAATCGTAGCGACGATTCGAGTCTGGGCTTCTTCAACATCACGCAGCCGGACAGGACCCATAAATTCCATCTCTTCCTTGAACGATTCGGCCATCCGCTTGGACATGTTGCGGAAGATGGCCTCGCGCACTTCTTCGCTCGCCACTTTGAGGGCCAGCTGCAGATCCGCGTTCTCGATATCGCGAATGATACGCTGAATGGAACGATTGTCGATATTGACGATGTCTTCGAATACGAACATCCGTTTTTTGATTTCTTCGGCCAGCTCCGGATCCTGAATCTCCAGCGCGTCGAGGATGGTGCGTTCCGTTCCACGGTCGACTCCGTTAAGAATCTGCACGATGGAATCAATGCCGCCGGCATTCGTGTAATCCTGCGTAACCGTAGCAGATAACTTCTGCTCAAGCACGCGTTCTACTTGCGAGATAACCTCAGGCGAAGTACTGTCCATCAACGCGATTCTTCGTGCGACATCCGCTTGTTTGTCCTGCGGGAGCGACGATAAAATTTGGGACGATTGCTCCGATTGCAGGTAGGACAAGACGAGCGCGATCGTTTGCGAATTCTCGTTTTGAATAAAGTTGAGAATTTGTGCCGGTTCCGCCTTCCTTGCGAAATCGAATGGTCTCACTTGCAACGTAGCTGTCAGGCGATTGATAACGTCCTGCGCCTTTGCTTCTCCGAGCGCCTTTTCGAGAATTTCTTTGGCATAAGAGATCCCGCCCTGCGAGATATACTCTTGCGCCAGACATATTTGGTGAAACTCGCTTAGAATCGTCTCGCGATCACCGCTGTCTACTTTGCGCACATTGGCGATTTCCAACGTAAGCTGCTCAATCTCGTCCTCTCGCAAATGCTTGAATATTTGCGCCGATACTTCAGGTCCGAGCGTAATGAGCAAGATGGCTGCTTTCTGGCGTCCGGATAAGCCTTGCATCATGTTTTTGGACATTTATGGCACCTCTATTCGTCTACAAGCCAGGTGCGAAGAAGATTGACGAATTCGTCAGGCTTGCGTTTGGCGAGTGTTTCAAGATTTTTGCGAGCTTGACTGTCGTTGTTGACACTGTCCAGATCAAGCGTCGGATATTCCACTTTCGTCGACACCGGAGCCATTTCGACTTCTTCAATCTCCGCTTGCTTGCGTCTGCGGTTTAACAGGAAGACAAGTCCGCCGATAAGCGCGAGCGCGGCTGCACCCAGTCCAATTGCCCAACCTGTCGATAAACCGGATTTCGATGCGGCTGATGGGTTCTCTGCAAAAGTTCGAGCGATTAATGAAACCTTTTTACCCATTAATACGTCATCATTAACATCTTGACCCGAACCTGCAAGTTGACCGCGAACGACTGTAGTCAAATAATTGGTAATGTCTGTCCTTGCATTTTCGTCCTCTAATTGTGCAGCTTCAATGCCGATACTAATTGATAAGTCCTCCAGGACGTAAGGTCCCGATTCAATGTTGTTTTTGATACGGTCATAATCGTAATTCGTAACTTGCGAATTGGTTTCCGAGGAGTTCGCACCTTGTGAGCCTGCTTCATATCCTGGGATGTCCGTCTCGCCTGTACCGGCTACTCCGCCAGCGGGAGTCGATGATCCTGTTGAACTGGAGTTGTCAATATGTTCGCTCACCTTGATCCCGTTGTTGTCGTTGTCAGCCAGCGGTCGAACGAGGTTCTCTTCCGTCCTGCGTTTATCGAAGTTCATGGAGCTGGCGACGCTGACTACGAGGTTGTCGGAGCCAACGATAGGTCCTAAGAACTGCTGAATTTCTTTTTTGAGACTAGTTTCGTATTTGTTTTGAATCTGAAACTGCATATCTACCGCATCTGCGCTGCCTGTGCCTGCTCCCCCGACTACGGAGGAGATCAATTCGCCTTGCGGACTCGAAATCGTAATATCTTCGATCGCGAGATCGGATACGGTGGATTTCACGAGATTGTAGTAACCATCAATTTCCTTCTGCGATGGACGGTAGCCCGACGTAAATTTCATGACGATCGCGGCAGTTGCCTGCGGTTCGTCGGCCGCTGTCAAGAATACACTTTCCTCTGGCCGATTTATGAGCACCTTGGAGCTCTCCACGCCTTGAAGTCCGTTAAGGAGCTTCTGCACCTCGCCGTTCAGAGCCGTTTGGTAAATGACATCGAATTCGTTCTGCGTCTTGCCGAATTGAGATGCGCTATTGCTGAACACTTCGAAACCGATAGATCCGTTTTGAACCAATCCTTGCGATCCTACATCGACTTTAACTCTGGATGCAACCGCGCTCGGTACCGAAATGCTGCTGCCATTGCTGCTGAGCTCGTATGGAATGCCGTTTCCGTCCAAATAATTCATAACGGCTGCGGCATCAGTTGCGTCCATATTTTGAAACGCGAGCTCATATTCCGTCCTGGTGAACACTATCGTTAACAGAATGACCGTTAACAGCAATCCTCCTATCGACGCCCCCAACCATATTTTTTGTCTTTTGCCCATCTGGCCCCAGAAACCACTGAGCCTGCCGCGATAGTGGGCGATTCTCTCGTTCACGTTGTCACCTCACCCAATACTATGCTGATCATATTGCAGGATTAAAGTTGCATCCGCATCATTTCCTGGTAAGCTTCTACCACTTTGTTGCGGACCTGTGAGGTCAATTGCAAACCGAGTTGTGCTTGCTCCGAAGCAATTAGCACCTGTGTCACATCCACCTTGCCGGCGAGGAACTGGTCATTCAACGCATGCACTTGTTTTTCTTGATTGCTTACGCTATCCAGAGCAGTTTGCAGATATTGTCCAAAGGACTGCGTTAATTCCGCAGGCGTAGCTTCTTTAACGGGTTTCGCTCCAGCGATGGCTTGGGATGGTGCAATAGGCCCTAGCTGCATCGATTGAATCATGAATTTCCCTCCCTGTTGTTGTTAGCTCTAAGCTCTTCCGATCTCCAGCGCCTTGACGAACATGGCTTTAGTCGCATTAATAGCTGTTACGTTAGCCTCATAAGCGCGCGATGCGGAAATCATATCGACCATTTCTTTAGCAACATCGACGTTAGGCATATGTACGTACCCTTGCTCGTCCGCATCTGGGTGCGAAGGATTATATACAAGCTTGTTCGGTGTTTGATCTTCCTGAATACGCGATACCCGGACACCGGACACATTTTCTTTTCCGCCCATCTGCCCCGCTAGGAGGGACGAAAACGATTGTTGCGTCGGCTCCAGCACGACCAGCTTTCGCTTGTAAGGTTCGAACTTCCCATTTACGTAGCTTCCCCTGGTTACTTCGGCATTGGCGATGTTAGAAGAGATAACGTCCATTCTCATGCGTTGTGCGGTTAAGGCGGATGCGCTAATATCGAATCCGTTAGATAGTTTCACTTTCTATGCCCTCCCGTCGATTCCTGTTCTTAACATTTTCAAATCGTGGTTAATTTGTTGGATATAGAAGTTATAGCGTAGTTGATTTTTGGCGAGCAGCGACATTTCGCGATCCACGTCGACATTATTCTGGTTGTTGTTCATGGATGTCGAATTATCGATTATCACTTGCGATGCAGGAAGATTTGAAGAATTCGTTCCGATCGGGATATGTCTGGCATCCGTTGTTTTTCCGGCAAGACTGCTGACCGAATCCCCCATCGATTGCTCCAGCAGCTCTTCGAACAGCATCTCGGAGCGTTTGAAGTGTGGCGTTTCTGCATTTGCAATGTTATTCGATATGACTCGTTGTCTAGCTTCAGCGGTGTACAAAGCCGCTTCCATGCGTCCAAATGCCGCACCATTCAACAATTTCACTTTTCGTTTCACCACTTTCGCTATGAAAATCATAACTTACCTATTCAACAACATGCCTCTCATTCCTTCTTCATTCGACAAATAAATATTAAAAAAATGAGACGTTCGTGTCGTTTTTTGCTACCACGAATATCTTCTTCAATTTCCTAAATTATTACAATGAGAAAAAAGCCCTATCTTTGATGAAAGATAGGACTTACGTGTACTTTTGGAACTAGGACTACGATTTGATCTTTTTCAATTCTTGCAAAAGTTGGTGGTTCAGGATTCGGATGTAAGTTCCTTTCATTCCCAAGGACCTGGTTTCGATAACCCCTGCGCTTTCGAGCTTGCGCAGAGCGTTGACGATAACCGATCTGGTTATGCCGACACGATCGGCAATTTTGGAAGCGACAAGCAAGCCTTCCTTCCCGTCCAGCTCCTCGAAAATATGCTCTACCGCTTCCAGTTCGCTGAACGAGAGCGATCCGACGGCTACAGCAACAACCGCACGGCTTCTGACTTCCTGCTCGATCTCGTCCGCTCGTTCCCGCAGGATCTCCATTCCGACTATCGTGGAACCATACTCGGCAAGCACCAGATCGTCATCATCGAAGGCTCCGGTCTGACGAGTCAGTATCAACGTACCTAGTCGGTCCCCTCCTCCCGTAATTGGAACGACTGTCATGACTTCATGACTAGTTAATTTGGAGAACGTTTCCATTATTCCGGGATACAGTTCAACATTTGTAAGAGACTCTGCCGTGTCAAGGAAACGGAGGTTGCTCTCCGAGCTGAACCGGAGCTCGTCCGCCGATAAGGAACGGATATAATCGTGATCATATACGTCAACGGCTGCGCAGCCTAAAATTTTGCCTTTGCGGCTGACGACGAATACAT
>NZ_BDQX01000243.1:34268-42428 GCF_003112455.1 Paenibacillus agaridevorans | reverse complement strand
TTAGCGCCTTGCGGGCTGCTCGTTGGAGCAGCCGGTTCAGTGTTCTTGTTTTGTTTAATAAGCTCATTATCCCATGTGCCTCCCAGAACTGTAACAACTACAAAATATATTGGCTTAAATCTCGATCCTTCGCGATGCCGCCAAGCTTCTCGCGTACGTATTCCGGCGTGATCGTCATCTTGTCAAGCGACAGCTCAGGCGCCTCGAAGCTAAGATCTTCAAGCAGCTTCTCCAGAATCGTATGCAGTCGGCGGGCACCTATATTCTCCATATTGCGATTGACGTCAGCAGCAATAGATGCCAGTTCGCGAATCGCATCCGGCGAAAATTCCACTTCGATGCCTTCCGTAGCGAGCAGCGCGGTATACTGCTTCGTTAACGCATTTTTGGGTTCTGTCAAAATACTGATAAAATCGTCCAGACTAAGCGAAGTCAGCTCTACCCGAATCGGGAAACGTCCTTGCAGCTCGGGAATAAGATCAGAGGGCTTCGCGATATGGAACGCGCCTGCAGCGATAAACAATACATAATCCGTCTTCACGGGACCATACTTCGTCATAACAGTCGAACCTTCCACGATAGGCAAAATATCCCGTTGTACGCCTTCACGGGAAACATCGGGTCCTGAGCCTCTTGACGGACTTGCGATCTTGTCAATTTCGTCGATAAAGATGATGCCGCTCTGCTCCGCCCTGATAACGGATTCCGTCACGACATCGTCCATATCGATCAATTTGTTCGCTTCCTCCTGCGTGAGCGCTTTACGCGCCTCCTTTACAGGGAGCTTGCGTTTCTTCGGCTTCTTGGGCATCAGTTGTCCGAACAACTCCGACATGTTTATGCCCATGCCCTCCGGACCTTGCCCTCCGGCCAGCATATCCATCATATTCGGCGTCGTGTCTTCGACTTCGATCTCGATCACTTCGTTCTCGAGCTTGCCCTCTGCAAGCTGCACGCGGATCTGCGAACGTTTCAATTGCAATTCGCCGTCCTGCTCCTTATCCTTCTCTTCTTCCTTCTCTTCCTGATTGCCGCCAAAAAGCATTTCGAACGGATTTTTGTTCGTCTTGACTTTCGCCGCGCTTGGCGCGAGCAACTGAACGATTCGTTCGTTGGCTTGTTTCTCGGCTTTATCTCTCACTTGCTCGGTCCGCTCCGCTTTCACCATTCGAATAGCCGTCTCCACAAGATCGCGAACCATGGATTCGACGTCGCGGCCAACATACCCGACTTCCGTAAATTTGGTCGCTTCCAGCTTTACGAACGGAGCCTTGACAAGCTTGGCAAGCCGGCGGGCGATTTCTGTTTTGCCGACCCCCGTTGGACCGATCATAAGAATGTTTTTGGGCACGATTTCGTCTCTAAGCGTTTCATCGAGACGGCTTCTACGGTATCTGTTGCGCAGCGCAACAGCAACGGATCGTTTGGCTTCCTTCTGGCCTACGATGTACTTATCAAGCTCCGCCACGATCTGGCGCGGCGTCCAAGCATCATTCCCCATCCTTCTCGCCTCCCACTTCTTTTATGAGGTAGTTCAAAAAGTCCGCTTTTGATCACGAAGTATGCCACGAAGCATACTCGACGTCGAATATGGAACGCAAGCGAAACTAAGCGTATGCTTTCGAAGTATGTTTCCTCCGGAAACATTGCAGGTGCTCACGTAGCTCCCACTACGCTCCGCTCCTCAGTTTCTACTTTCATTCCATCTTCTCGGTGCTGAAAACCGAACTTTTTGAACACGTATCCTACCCAATCTCTTCAACGATAATATTATTATTTGTGTAAACGCATATCTCGGCGGCAATTTCCAGCGCGGATCTTGCCATCTCCTTGGCTTCGAGCCCAGGTGCATGGCGTTTAAGCGCTCTGGCTGCCGACAACGCGAAGGTGCCCCCGGAGCCAATCGCAAGGATTCCGTCATCCGGCTCAATAATTTCGCCGTTGCCGGAAATGAGCAGCAGACCGGATTTATCCATGACAAGCATCATGGCCTCCAGCTTGCGCAACACTCTATCCGAACGCCAATCCTTCGCCATCTCGACAGCCGCGCGCTGCAGATTGCCGTGATGCTCCTCCAGCTTCGCCTCAAACTTCTCGAACAACGTGATAGCATCCGCGACCGATCCCGCGAAACCTGCAACGACCTGTCCGCGGTATAAACGCCGAACTTTTTTGGCCGTATTTTTCATCACCATGCTGTTGCCGAACGTCACCTGGCCATCGCCCGCAATAGCTCCCTTGCCGTCATGGCGAATTGCGCAGATCGTCGTTGCGTGAAATTGCATTTCCATCCATGCGCCTCCGTTCCGTATATTAATGTTCCGAAAAAAGTTCGTCTAATCTACTCTATGACGACAATCACGTGAACAGCACGACATGCTGAGCAGATGACTTCCCGTCGCGGAGTTATAGTCTACTGTACGGCAGGATGAGTCAAATGTTGCAATTTAAAAGCATCGATGGCGTCAAGCGCCCGATTAGCGATCGCTTCGTTTTTGTCCTTTTTGTTCCGTATACGCGTCTCGAGCGGCGGGAACAGCCCAAAATTCGCATTCATCGGCTGGAAGTGCTTGAAGTCCGCCGTCGTAATATATTGAGCCATGCTGCCTAATGTCGTGTGATCCGGCAAAACAAGCGGCTCCAGACCGCGTGCCAGTCTTCCAGCGTTAATACCCGCGATCAGGCCCGAAGCCGCCGATTCGACGTATCCTTCTACTCCGGTCATCTGTCCGGCGAAAAACAACGAGTCACGCGTCTGCGTCTGGTACGTCGGCTTCAGCAGCTTGGGAGAGTTGATGAACGTATTCCGGTGCATGACCCCGTAACGGACAAACTCGGCATTCTCCAATCCCGGAATCAGTTGGAAGACCCGCTTCTGCTCGCCCCACTTCAGATGGGTTTGGAAACCAACCATGTTGTAGAGAGTCCCTGCCGCATTGTCTTGCCGCAGCTGAATGACGGCATGCGGAAGCTTGCCCGTATGAGGGTTCATCAGTCCGACTGGCTTCATGGGTCCAAACAAGGCCGTCTGCTTGCCTCGTCTCATCATGATTTCAATCGGCATGCAGCCTTCAAAATAAATTTCCTTCTCGAATTCCTTCAGCTCGGCAGTCTCGGCATTAACAAGCGCTTCATAGAATATTTCGAACTCTTCTTCCGTCATAGGGCAATTCAAATAAGCCGCCTCACCCTTGTCATAGCGAGAAGCCAGATATACCTTGCTCATGTCGATGGAATCCTTCTCGATGATCGGCGCCGCAGCATCGTAGAAGTAAAAGTATTCCTCGCCCAACAAGCCTTGTATTTGTTTGGACAGGTCGGGTGCCGTCAGAGGGCCCGTTGCAATGACCGTGATGCCGTCCTGAGGGATTTCGGTCACTTCTTCGTTTAGCACTTCGATGAGCGGATGCTCGCGAAGCCTGCTCGTTACTTCGCCCGAAAAACCATCGCGATCGACTGCCAGCGCTCCGCCTGCCGGGACGGCATTGCGATCGGCACTGCTCAGGATCAGAGAGTCCAAACGGCGCATCTCTTCCTTGAGAACGCCGACGGCGTTAGACAGGCCATTTGCCCGCAAGCTGTTGCTGCAGACCAGCTCTGCAAATTGGTTTGTATGATGGGCTGGCGTTTGTCTGACCGGGCGCATCTCGTACAGGGTAACGGGTACGCCTTGCGAAGCGATTTGCCAGGCGGCTTCGCTGCCGGCTAGACCTGCTCCTATAACGGTAACTTTCTGGGACATGGTTAATTCCAATCCTTTCGGTAAAACTTTTTGAAATTTCTGACGTTAATTGGCACGGTATGGCTAAACAGACATCATCCTCCCTATATAGGGAGGACGCTGGGTGTTCTCAATGTCGTATCCTCTATGCCTGTTCTTCCTGGTCGTCGTCCGGAACTTCTTCTGTATGGCTGCAGGTCGGGCACTGAAGCTTCACGCCTGCTTTGCTCCTCTTCTCCACTAGCATAGAGTCGCAATTCGGGCACGGCTTGCCCGTCGGCTTATCCCAGGACACGTAATCGCAGCCGGGATATTGATCGCAGCCGTAAAAAATTCTGCCCTTCTTGCTGCGTCTTTCGATAATTTTGCCTTCCCCGCACTTGGGACATGCTACCCCGATATCCTTGATGATCGGCTTCGTATTGCGGCAGTCAGGGAATCCGGAGCAAGCGAGGAACTTGCCGAACCGCCCCATCTTGTAGACGAGGTGCTTGCCGCATTTCTCGCAGATTTCGTCCGACACCTCATCCTGGATCTCGATCTCCTTCATCTCGTCTTCCGCGACTTCCAGCCGCTTCTCGAACGATTCATAGAAGTTTGCAAGTACTTTGACCCAGTCCTCCGTGCCCTCTTCTACGTGGTCAAGATTGCCTTCCATGTTGGCGGTGAACTCTGCATCCAGAATTTCAGGAAAAAACTCCTCCATTAACTGGCTGACGAGCTCGCCAAGCTCCGTTGGAACGAATTTTTTCTCTTCGATGGCCACGTATCCGCGCTTCTGGATCGTCTCCAAAGTCGGCGCATACGTACTTGGACGTCCGATACCGAGTTCCTCTAGCGTCTTCACCAGCCTTGCCTCCGTATAGCGGGGTGGCGGCTGCGTAAAATGCTGCTTAGGCTCAACGGCTTCGGTCACCAACTGGTCGCCGACCGCCAGCGGCGGCAGAAATTTATGTTCCTCTTCCGTACCGTCGTCGTTGCCTTCTACATACACCTTCATAAAACCCGGGAACTTGATCTTGGAACCAGTAGCCCGGAACACTACATCCCCTACACTAAGGTCTACAGTCATCGTATCCAATACGGCGGACGACATCTGGCTGGATGCGAACCTTTCCCAGACCAGCTTGTATAACCGCAGTTGATCCCTCGTAAGGAAAGGCTTCATGGATTCCGGATCTCGATAGATCGAGGTCGGACGGATCGCTTCGTGCGCATCCTGGGCATTGCTGTTTTTCCTCGTATAGATGCGTGGCTGATCCGGCATATAGTCGGGACCGTATTTCTCGGTGATATAAATCTTCGCCTCCTCCTGTGCTACGGGGGAGATTCGAGTGGAGTCCGTTCTCATGTAAGTAATGAGACCGACTGTTCCTTCCTTGCCAAGCTCTACGCCTTCATACAGTTGCTGAGCAACGGACATCGTCTTGGACGCTCGGAAACCTATCTTTCGAGCTGCTTCTTGCTGGAGGGAACTGGTAATGAACGGAGGCGCTGGGTTGCGCAGCCTTTCCTTCTCTTTCACTTCCTGGACGGTAAAACCTTCGCCTTTCATGGCCGCCAGAACCTCTTGGACATCGGCTTCTTTGCCTAGCTCGCGCTTTTCGCCGCCCAAGGAATAATACTTTGCTTCCAACGTGACGTCTTTCTGCCTAAGCTTTGCTGTAATCGACCAGTATTCTTCTGGCACAAAAGCGTCAATCTCGTTTTCGCGGTCAATGATTAGCTTGACGGCTACGGATTGCACGCGGCCTGCGGACAATCCCTTCTTGACCTTCTTCCATAACAATGGGCTGATCTTGTAGCCGACAAGCCGGTCCAGAATCCGGCGAGCTTGCTGGGCGTTAACAAGATCCATATTGATTTTGCGTGGTTGCTTGAACGCGTCCTTAACCGCCTGTTTCGTTATCTCATTAAAGACGACCCTGCAGGTGTCGCCTTCGTTAAGCTCCAAGTAATGAGCCAGATGCCAAGCGATTGCCTCCCCTTCGCGATCGGGGTCAGCCGCCAGATAGACATTTTTTACTTTTTTGCTGGCGTCCTTCAATTCCTTGAGCACGCTGCCTTTGCCACGAATCGTAATGTATTTGGGACTGAAATCGTTCTCGACCTCGACACCGATCTGGCTCTTGGGCAGATCGCGAATATGGCCCATGGAGGCTTTCACAATAAACTTGCTCCCCAAATATTTGCCGATCGTCTTTGCTTTGGCCGGGGATTCTACAATAACTAATGAATCAGCCACGCGAGGTGCCTCCTCTCTTTGCGACAAGTTACAATATTCTATATATGGAACCAGGCTGAAGCTCAATTGTTCGTTTTATACATAAATTTAGCAGAAGTGAGTTCAAATGTCCAAACGGAATAGCAGTCAGCCCGTGCAGTTCGTCAATCGACAACGGCCGATCCCTTAGCAGAGCAAGCAACTTGGCTTCCTCCGGCAACTGCGGTCTCTCGTCTTTCTCCTTGCTTCCAACTGTCTGTCCGCCTTGCTTGCCCCAAGGTTTTGCAGCATCTCGCAGCCACAACAATTGGTCAAAAACATCATCGATTCCCGTTATAATCCGAGCTCTTTCCTCACGAATCAGTACGTTGGGACCTTCGCTCTTAGGCGAATTAATGGGACCGGGCACGGCAAAAATTTCCCGATTCCAGTCTAATGCGAACTTGGCGGTTATTAGCGATCCGCTTCGCCGCGCCCCTTCTACGACGATCGTCGCGCAAGCCAAACCTGCAATGATTCGATTGCGCTGATGAAATTGGCCGGGATGGAGCTTCGTTCCGAGGGGCGTCTCCGATACCAGCAATCCCTGTTCCCCGATATTTCGGAAAAGCGATAAATTTTGCGGAGGATAACAAGTATCGATCGGAGTCGGCAATACGGCAATCGTGCTTCCATTGCCCTTTAGAGCCGCTTCATGCGCTTTGCTGTCTATTCCTCTAGCCAACCCGCTAACAACCGTAATACCTGCCTCTGAGAGCTCCTGAGCAAGCTTATCGGCCGTATGCCTGCCATATGCAGTCGGCATTCGCGTTCCGACAATGGCAACCGAAGGCCGTTCTAGCAATTCCGACCGTCCCTTAGCATACAACACCCAAGGCGGCTGCGCAATATGCTTCAATTCGAAAGGATAACCTGAATCAAATGGCGTTAGCAAACGATCCATCTCAATTCCGGCTTTAACGGATTCAGCTCTCATCCAACTTTTATCGTCTCCCGAGTTCCAGATGGGATGGCGAAATAAATTCGCTGCCTTCTCGGCTCGGTCGTCGCGAAAACCTGCCGCCATCCATGCTTCCGGTTTCGTTCGGTCCTTCGTCCAGAGCTTATGCTCAATCGCGTTTTTAATCGCATGCCAACCAATACCGGGAATCTCGTTAAGCGCTACTACCATGTCGCGAATTGCTCTTTTATTGTCGTCCATTTACCCAACCCTCTCGAGATCAGGGCAGGTTGCATCCTAGTCTATTTTGCTTCACGTGGAGGAAGAATGCAAGTCGCCCCTTATTTTGACGCCAATTCAACCGTGCAATCATGAACAAAATCACCTAAAGGTGATTCAAAAAACCAATCGAAAACGTTCAGACACTAACCACCTAATGGACATAATAGACGCTAACGGACATCCATGACATTATTGGTTCATCATCGCGCAAATTACTCTGTTACGACCCAATAGTGTTTTTCCTATCCGTTAGATTTGTTTGAGGTTAAAAATCGGACAAATAGAGTCGCTGGCGAGGCTGTCTATTCATTGTGCAAAGGTGAAATTGCGGGCAAGTGTCCGGTAAGAAATGAACGGGAGCAACTGTAACGGAAATGAGAGGCGTTATTTCAGTAAAAAAGCCTCGCTACCTAATCTAATGGAACTGACAGCTCTTATGACGGGCAAAAGTCCGCGGTTTGCCTGGATTTCTCACGAATAACGTCTCAGTGTTCCGTTAAATTTTAAAATCACGCCAAACGATCCATATAAGGGCCTTCATTTCCATTAACAGGTTGGCGATGATTGATTGCAGCTTCATTTCCAGTTTTGCACACAATGAATCGATGTCCTCCTGGTGTCTGTTTGATTTTTCAACCTTTTGTTCATCAGTC
Source organism: Paenibacillus agaridevorans (assembly GCF_003112455.1). Taxonomy (GTDB): domain Bacteria; phylum Bacillota; class Bacilli; order Paenibacillales; family Paenibacillaceae; genus Pristimantibacillus; species Pristimantibacillus agaridevorans. The sequence continues at coordinate 34,608 of NZ_BDQX01000243.1, read as the reverse complement.
TTGGAGTCGCATCATTTCATATTCAAGAACGAGATCGCCCTGACGTGTGATTCGCAAACTCAAATATACGATCTGCCGCCAAACTCGCTCCCTGTCTTCCTTTTCTTTTCTCCACCATTCGTTTTCGTTTCACTGGCTTTGCCAGCACAGTTAGTTGCAAAACTTGTACTTTTGGGGGCTTCATAGACACTTTCGCCTATGCAGCTGATCAGAGTTACTTTCCGGTCCATCGGCGTTTTTAACGCCTACAGCTGCTCGTTCGCCTGCTTTTTGGAGCCATAAGCGTTACTAACGCCTATGGCTGCTAATCAGAGTTACTTTCCGGTCCATCGGTGCTTTA
>NZ_BDQX01000243.1:15938-34258 GCF_003112455.1 Paenibacillus agaridevorans | reverse complement strand
TGCTCGTTCGCCTGCTTTTTGGAGCCATAAGCGTTACTAACGCCTATGGCTGCTAATCAGAGTTGCTTTACGATCCATCGGCGTTTTTAACGCATACGGCTGCTCGTTCACCTGCTTATCGGAGCCATAAGCTTTACTAACGCCTATGACTGCTAATCAGAGTTAACTTCCTTTTACAGCTGAAGGTCATTATCCACAGTCGGTATGCCGCATAATTTCCTGTAAAACAAAAAAAGCAACCTCCTCCCTTGGTAGGGTAGAAAGGTTGCTTACCTTTATATTGTCGCTATTAGAGGTTGTTCAAAAAGTCCGCTTCCCATTACGAAGTAAACCAAGAAGCATACTCGACATCTGAAAACCGAACTTTATGAACTCGCGCTTAAAGTTATGGCATTACTTGCGCGTAATGCATTTCTCCAGCAAGCCTTGCTCTTCCAGCACGCTAACAAGCGTGGAGCCCATGTCGGAAGGCGTAGGAGCAACTTTGATGCCGCAAGCTTCGAGCGTTGCGATTTTCTCAGCAGCCGTGCCTTTGCCACCGGAAATAATGGCGCCTGCATGTCCCATCCGTTTGCCCGGAGGCGCCGTTGCGCCGCCGATAAAGCCTACGACCGGCTTCGTCATATTGGCCTTGATCCACTCGGCCGCTTCTTCTTCTGCCGTACCGCCGATCTCGCCGATCATAATAACCGCATACGTGTCAGGGTCATCGTTGAAACGGCTGAGGATGTCGATAAACTCGGAGCCCTTAACAGGGTCGCCGCCGATGCCAACCGCGGAAGATTGGCCGATTCCGCGAGTCGTCAGCTGGTGAACAGCTTCGTAAGTCAGCGTTCCGGAACGGGAAACAACGCCTACATGACCTACTGTATGGATATATCCCGGCATGATGCCGATTTTGCATTCGCCCGGCGTAATGACGCCTGGACAGTTCGGTCCGATGAGAACCGTTTTGCTGCCTTCCATGTAACGTTTCACGTTAACCATGTCAAGGACAGGAATGCCTTCCGTGATGCAGATAACGAGATCCATCTCTGCGTCGACAGCTTCCATAATGGAATCGGCAGCGAATGCAGGCGGTACGTAAATAACGGATGCCGTTGCACCAGTAGCTTGCTTAGCCTCCAGCACGGTATTGAACACTGGCAATGTTGCAACAGAGCCGTTCTCCAGTGTAATGTCGACCGTCGAGCCGCCTTTGCCCGGTGTTACGCCTCCGACCATTTGCGTACCGTAATCGAGCGCGCCTTTGGCGTGGAACATGCCAGTCTTGCCCGTGATGCCTTGTGTGATGACCTTTGTATCCTTATTGACCAAAATACTCAACTTCACTCACATCCCCTAATTGAAATTCAAACTCTTATCGAGGTTGTTCAACCTTTATTTTAATGTCTGCCCGCTGGCAACATTATTTCACTAGAGCGACAATCTTCTGAGCGCCGTCGGACATCGAATCCGCAGCCACGATGTTCAGGCCGGATTCGTTTAGGAGCTTTTTGCCGAGCTCGACGTTCGTGCCTTCCAGACGCACGACAAGCGGACGGTCAAGACCAAGCTCTCTCGCAGCCGCGATTACGCCTTCCGCGATAACGTCGCACTTCATGATGCCGCCGAAAATATTGACGAAAATGCCTTTGACCTTCTCGTCGGACAGGATGATCTTGAACGCTTCCGTTACTTTCTCCTTGGTAGCGCCGCCCCCTACGTCCAGGAAGTTGGCAGGGTCTCCGCCGTAGTATTTGATAATATCCATCGTTGCCATTGCAAGACCAGCGCCGTTAACCATACAGCCGATGTTGCCGTCCAGCGCGATGTAGCTCAGATCGTACTTGGAAGCCTCGATTTCCTTCGCGTCTTCCTCGTCCAGATCGCGCAGCTCCAGAATATCCTTGTGGCGGTACAGCGCGTTGGAGTCGAAGTTCAGCTTCGCGTCAAGCGCCATAACATTGCCGTCGCCAGTCACGACAAGCGGGTTGATCTCGGCGATGGAGCAATCCTTCTCCACGAATGCCGTGTACAGAGCCATCATGAACTTGACTGCTTTGTTTACAAGCTCCGTCGGGATGTTGATTGCATAAGCCAGCTTGCGAGCCTGGAACGGCTGCATGCCTACGGCAGGGTCGATAACTTCCTTGAAGATTTTCTCCGGGGAATGTTCCGCAACTTCCTCGATCTCCGTGCCGCCCTCTTCCGAAGCCATCATCGTCACGCGGCCTGTGCCCCGGTCAAGTACGACCCCGATATAATATTCTTTCTTGATATCGCAGCCTTGCTCAATCAGTAGGCGTTTCACTTCTTTGCCCTCTGGGCCTGTCTGATGCGTAACGAGCACCTTGCCCAGAATTTCGCCAGCGTAAGCGCGAACCTCGTCCAAATTTTTGGCAACCTTAACGCCGCCCGCTTTGCCGCGTCCACCCGCGTGAATTTGCGCTTTCACGACGACGACCGGCGTACCGAGCGCTTGCGCCGCTTCTACGGCTTCGTCTACGGAGAAGGCCACTTTGCCCTCAGGCACGACTACCCCGTATTGCTTCAACACAGCTTTGCCTTGATACTCATGGATATTCATTGTTGAAATCCTCCATTTCACAGACTCTATTACGTCCTATGTACACAAACCTTTTTCATTGTAGCATTTTTCTCAGTTGAAAGCGCAAGCCTTTTTGATATGGATATCATCTCAAAAAGAGATCAAACATTTGTCACGTCCACTAGTATGGCCCAATGCAGCGGAAATAATCGGCCTTCTGGCCAAGCATTGACACCTCGCCCGCATAGCCGCTATGATAAAAAGAAGCATAGCTAAAAACGATAATCTTTTAACATTTTGCAAACGTAGGGAAGCACCCCCGTTGCCGGCTTATTACATAGCCCCGGGAGGTGCTTTTTTGTGTTCACCATGATTCATAGCTCCAGTGTATTCGGCGTTGAGGGCAAAGGCATATCGGTAGAGGTTGATATCGCCAACGGGCTCCCGCAAGTGAACGTCGTTGGCTTGCCCGATCCAGCGGTGCGGGAATCCGTCGAGCGGGTTCGTGCGGCCATCAAGAACAGCGGATTCCAATTCCCCATGGAGAGAATAACCGTCAATCTTGCCCCTGCAGATCTCCGCAAAGAAGGCACGGCCTTCGACCTTGCCATCGCGGCAGGCATCTTAACCGCCAGCGGACAGCTCGATGCGATGCCGTTCGCGGGTACTCTCTTGATTGGCGAGCTATCGCTTAACGGTGCCGTACGTCCAGTAACCGGCGTGTTAGCCATGCTGGAAGAAGCTCGCCGCGTCGGCATTACGCGTGTGCTTCTGCCGCTGCAGAACCGGGAGGAAGCGGAATGGATCAGCGGTATGGAGCTGTTCGCTTTGACGCATCTGTCCGAGCTTAAGGATTCGGCCCATGCCAAAGCGGTATGGGAGAAGCTGAGCCAAGCACGAACGGAACGTCGAATTTTCGAGCGGGAAGGACCGGCATGGAATGACGGAGGGCCGCCTTCACAAGGACCATCCATGGGTTATAACCAAGGGAGGACTGCAGCCGATCCCGAAGATTACATGGACATTGTCGGGCAGCACCAAGGGAAACGCGCCATGCTGATCGCGGCAGCCGGCAATCACAACTTGCTGCTTTGCGGTCCGCCAGGCACCGGCAAAACGATGATGATTCGGCGCTTGCCCGGCATTTTGCCTCCGCTCGACGAAGCCGACGCGCTGGAGGTGACCAAAATCTACAGTGTGGCAGGCAAGCTTCTCGCGAATTCAGGCGGGTTGATGAAGACGCCTCCCTTCCGCTCCCCGCACCACAGTATTTCGACCGGCGGCCTGATCGGGGGAGGATCCATCCCCAAGCCGGGAGAGGTGACGCTCGCACATCGAGGCGTCTTGTACCTGGACGAGCTGCCGGAATTCCCTCGTTCCGTTCTGGAGCTGCTCAGACAGCCGCTGGAGGACCGTGTCGTCTCGATTGCGAGAGCCCGAGCGACCGTCTGCTTCCCGGCAGCGATCCTTCTGGCCGCTTCCTATAATCCATGCCCTTGCGGCTACCACGGACACGAATATGGCGACAAAAGATGTACCTGCAGCGCTGCCGCCATTAGTCGTTACCGAGCCAAACTGTCCGGCCCGCTTCTCGACAGGATCGATCTGCAGCTTGAAATTCCGAGACCCCAATCGCTCGATCGCTCACAAGACAAGACGCATACTTCGACTGCCGAGTTAAGAAAGCTTGTGCTTGCCGCGAGAGTACGGCAAAGAGAACGCAATGCCGCCTATGGCGTCAGTTGCAACAGTGAATTGTCGGGGAAGAGTCTTAGGCAAGCGGCATGGCTGAAACCGCAAGCCGCGAGACTGCTCGAGGATGCGTTCCAGGCGCTCGGCATCAGCATGAGGGCTTACGACCGGCTGCTGAAACTGGCGCGCACGATAGCGGACTTAGAGGATTCTATAAGCGTGGAAGAAATGCATGTAGCGGAGGCTATTCAGTATCGCCGCCTAGATATGGCTTAGACGTAAATTCGGCCTCCTAATCAGAACGCCGATTCATAATGTCGGTAATCGTCGACCACGTAATGAGCGCCTAAAGTGACTGAAATGACGTCGAACCGGGTGCGGGCTTCCAGCATTCGATTCTGTCTCAGGTACATCTGAGCGACGAGCCGTACTTTCGCCTGCTTGCGATAGTCGACGGATTCCGCTGCCGTTCCGAACCGGGAGCCGCTCGCCTTGCTGCGGCTTCTGACTTCCACAAATACGATGCAATCGCCGTTTTTGGCAACGATATCGATTTCCCCGCTCCTGCAGCGCCAGTTGCGAGCGAGTATTTCACAGCCGGAGAGGCGGAGCCTGCGCTCCGCCTCTTCTTCTCCCAGCTTCCCTACTCTCAGTCGTTCAGTCGTCATGAAGGTATTCGCCCGCCCTTCGATCAGATTGGTATACGAAGCTTAAAATTTCCGCGACCAGCGTATATAGCTCCGGAGGAATTTCTTGATCAATGTCCAGCTTGGACAATACTTCCACAAGCGAAGCGTCCTCTTGCACGGGCACCCCGTTTTCCTTCGCCTTCTCCAGAATCCGGTCCGCGATCTGGCCGGTGCCCTTAGCGACAAGCACGGGAGCATGTCCATCTCCTGGCTCATATTTCAATGCTACCGCTTTCCGGGGCGGCGTACGCTTTATGTAGTCGTTCTGCTCCTTGCTCATGCCCGGTAATCGACTCCTTTGTAACGCGCTGCGGTGAGCCACGCCTCGCTTGGCGGCGCCGCCGACTTGCTGCTCTTGGCTGAACCCGAAGCCGTTCCTGGCTCGCTCCCATCGGATTCGTTCCCCACAAGCGGCTTCGTGCGTATCGACAACAGCTGATATCCCATCTCGTTTAATCGCTCCGTCAATGTCTCTCGAGAGCCGTCAGTCAACTTAGCGATCGCAGGATGATCGTTCCAGAGCTGCAGACTGACAATCTTGTCGGTAATATGTACATCGACAAGCGTATCGCCCAGCGTTCGCATAGACAGATTGAACAGAAGCCTGCAATTGTCAGCATCCAGCTCTCCCCTACGCCCGCGCCGCGTCTGAATCTGAACGGATGCTGTCTGTTCTCCGCTGGCATCCTTTAGCGGAATGAACATCGTCACATGCGTAAAGACGGAGTTATTGCGTTCAGGGGCCAACAGCAGCTGTTGGCCAGTAATTTGCCCAATAAGCTGCTGCGCGGTTTCCTTTACATGCGGAGGCGTATCGGCACCGCCAGCCAACAGCATGAGAGCGCTCTTGAGCGACTCCGTCCCTACTCCCCCGCTCGGAGGAGTTGAAGTCTGGCCTTGCGCCGGGACATTCAAATCATTGCCAATGGGACCGTCAGTCGCAAGCATGCCTGCCATTCGGGCTGCAACCGCAGCTCCTTGACCGTCAACTCTGACGGCAGCTGCTGTTTCCTGAGCTCCAGCAGGCACCTGCGTTCCCGCCGGAGTCTCTGCACCCGATCGTGGCGTCATGGCTTGCTGCAACAGATTTGTCGTCTGGGGAACGGCCATATTTTGAGCCGTTGGCTGCGCAGTCGTTGAGTGACCGCTCCCAGAGGGTGCGGTCACCGCATTTCGTCCCGCTGCTGCGGCTTCGCCAGACGCTTGCCCTGTTCTGGCCGACACGGCATTGGCATCTCCGTCACCCGCTGCCAGGTTCTTTGAGCCAGGTGCAGCCGAAGCTTGACCATTCGTGTCCGTGGAAGCCTTCGCCAGCTGCAGCTCGTGATCAACGCCCATCCACTTCATCAACTGCCCTAGCCAGTTGTTTTGCGAGCCTTGAGCCGCTCTAGCAGCCGCAGCTCCGCTATCCGCTTGCGCCGTCCTGCCATCGGCTCCGGAAGTGCCGTTCGCGCCTCCCTCTGCGGTCGCGGCTCCTTTACCTGCGCTGCGTCCGTCGACGTGCAGCATCCCGCCATCCGCCGCAGGGCGCCCCGAAGTATTGGAGGGTGTGGAGCCATGAGGCGAAAGCGCATCATCCAGGAGCGACGCGCCTTGCTGCAGCAGCGCAAGAACCCGGGATGCCGCCGTCCGCGACTCGCTTCCGGCGCCCGTTTCCGGTACATCCCCGGAAGCAGTTGCACCCATCCCGGTTAATTGGCGCTGCAATTGATCAAGCAGCTCGTGAGCGGGCTTGCCGAACATAACCTGCTGAAGCGAAGATATGGTCGTCGCCGTCATTGGCATGCCGCGCTTGAAAGCCGTTGCGGCAGCCGTCATCCACTGCTCGGCATCCGCCCCCTTCGGCATAGCCGCGGCCGCTTGCTGGAACGCCATGGCCGTCGTTCGGTTGAATGCGAACCCTTCTTGCCGTAAACCGCGAATCAACGCCAACGCCCATTTCTGATCCGGCAATCCAAGCAGCTTGGCATATTCTCTGAACGTATCGTCAAGAAGGCCGGATGAGTTGAGATCGACTGCTTTCAGCAATATGAGCGAACCGTTCGTTTCAGGCTGTACCTGAAGCATTGCAGATTGGCCGGGCTGAAGCGCCATCTCCAGCTTCGCTCTCACCTGCACGCCGTTAATGCCTACGATGGCTTCGTTATTGTCTAGTGCCTGAAGAACGACGCCGCGTACGACCTGGCCGACTTTCAGCTCCATGGCACGAGTCTCGCCGCTCGTCACTTCTCCCAGCAACCCTCTCATCATTTGGCTAATATTCACTCGCAACACCCCTTATGAGGTAGTTCAAAAAGTCCGCCTTTGATCACGAAGCAGGCCAAGAAGCCTACTCGACATCGAATATTGAATTCAGGCGAAACTTCCGGTGCTCACGTAGCTATCACTACGCTCCGCTCCTCAGTTTCTACCTTCATCCAATCTTCTCGGTGCTGAAAACCGAACTTTTTGAACTCTTCCCTCTAGTCATTCGCATCCGGTCATCCCGCATTATTCGATACCTTTATATCGGCGTTAACCTTCTAAGGTTGAAGGGGAACCTCAATTTCCCCCATTATCCCGGAACGCAAATAACGCCAGAGAAATCCCGATGGCCGATAAAGCGACCCCTGCCCGGGATTCTCAAGCGTTATGAATGAAATAGATTATAATGCCGTCTGAAGAATATCCTCGCCCAGCAGCTTCTTCAGGAACGTCCGCCGATGCAGCTCGCAAGGGCCGTACTGGAGCAGCTTCTCGCGATGCAGCTTCGTTGCATAACCTTTATGTATCGCAATTCCGTACTGCGGGTACAGCGTTTCCCATTCCGATAAGCAAAGCCGATCCCTCGTAACCTTCGCCATAATCGAAGCCGCGGCAATGGACTGACTGTTCGCGTCGCCCTTAACGATGGACTCCTGCGGCAGCGACAGATCCACGATCTCGGCATCCACCAGCAAATAATCAGCCGGCACGGCCAACGTTTCCACAGCAAGCTTCATCGCCAGTCTGGACGCCTGCTTGATGTTCAGCCGATCGATGGAGGCCGCGTCAACGCGCGCCACCGACCATGCGATGCTTTGCTCTGCGATGACATCATACAGCTGCTCCCGCTTTTTCTCGGAAAGCTTCTTGGAATCGTCGACTCCGTCGATGATGAGGCCTTGCGGCAGGATGACCGCACCCGCGACCACGTCGCCGAACAGACAACCGCGCCCGACCTCGTCTACGCCGGCTATTGCCGAGAAGCCGCTGCCCCATGCCTGTTGCTCGTATTGCAGCATGTCGCATCTCCCCCGTTTTCTTTACTTTGCCAAGCGGCCGAGTCCGCTTCCCCCACTCGACACGGCCGACTGGCATTAAGCATCTGCATTTCAATCGGACTTATTGAACAACCTCTTAAGTTCGCGGCTCTCTGACCGGCATATCGTCGTAAGGAGCCTCCAGCGTAATTCTTCCCAGCTTGCCCGCCCTGAGGTCCCTCAAAATAATGCCGGACGCCTTCTCGAGATCGACTCTCCCGCCGCCCATGAGACATCCCCGTTTACGGCCGATGTCCTCCATTATGCGGACGATCTCTTCATTGTCTTCAAGATCAGCCGGCGGTTTCTCGAGACCATACCTCTCTTCCATGATGGGCCAGTATCGTCCCGCGAGCTCCTTCACCGCAAAATAAGCGATATCGTCCACGTTAAGAATTTGCTCCCGGATCGCTCCCGTCATCGCCAGCCTGTACCCGACGAGCTGATCCTCGAACTTCGGCCATAATATGCCCGGCGTATCCAGCAGCTCCATCTCGGATCCGACTTTAATCCATTGCTGTCCCTTCGTAACGCCGGGCTTGTCACCGGTCGCCGCAATATTGCGTCCGGCCAGCCGGTTAATAAGCGTCGACTTGCCGACGTTCGGGATGCCGACGATCAGTCCGCGCAGCGCGCGCGGATTGATTCCTTTGGCGATTTGACGAGCGATCTTGTCGTGCAAAATCTCCTTGGCCTTGACAGGGATCTCGTTAACACGGGTACCCGTTTGCGAATCAACGGAGACGCACTGATGTCCCTCATGCGCGAAATAATCCATCCACTGCTCCGTTGTGCGCGGGTCGGCAAGATCGGATTTATTTAACACGATCAGCCGCGGCTTCCCATGCAAAATATCGTCGACCATCGGGTTCCGGCTTGATAGCGGGACCCTCGCATCCAGCAGTTCGATCGCGATATCGATCAGTTTTAACTTCTCTTGAATTTGCCGCTTGGCGCGGGTCATATGACCCGGGAACCATTGAATCGCCATGCTTTCACCTCGATTGCTTTCGCTTACCTTAGTCTAGTATTTGTGCTTGATGAACTCCAGCTTGTTCAGAGGCCAGAAGATAACGTCCGCTCGGCCGACGATCTCGTCATCCTTTACAAAGCCGATCATCCGGCTGTCGGTGCTGTTGTCCCGATGATCGCCCATAGCGAATACCGCTCCCTCCGGTACCGTCATCTCGGTCACAGTATCATTAGGGAAATTATAACGCGGACCATTGCCATTATACATGCCGCCCGCCGCCTTTGCCGCTTCGATCGCTTCGGCAATATAAGGCTCTTCGACCTTTACATCATTAATATACAGATCGTCGCCTTCGACACGAATTTTGTCACCGGATACGCCGATCACTCTTTTGATAAACTTGCGACCTTGCTCTGGCACGTCAAACACGACAACCTCGCCAAACCTTGGCTCGCGGATCGAATATAAAATTTTGTTTACGATTAGTCGTTCGCCCGATTCGAAGTTTGGTTCCATAGAAGGACCATCTACAATAAATGGTTCGAATAGAAACATGCGAATGAAGAAGACCAGTACGACGGCGATGACCAGTGCCTTGATCCATTCTACGATTTCCTTCGATGCTCCGCCTTTTTTTGCTGACGCAGCTCCATGACTTTTTGCCCGTTCAGGCATGCTCTCCGAGGCGGGCTGACGCTCGTCCGACGAACTGACGCCTGTATCCGTCTCCTTCATTCCATCGTCGTTGCGGTGCTGCGAATCCATCAGCTCAGCCTTCTTTCGTCTCTGAAGTTATGTATTCCTTCCCGTAGAAAACGAAAAGGAGCTTGTTTGCGCAAGCCCCTCTTGTCGTTTGATCTTAACGAATTTCTTTAATTCTAGCCGCTTTACCGCGCAGATTGCGGAGGTAGTACAGCTTAGCGCGACGCACTTTACCGCGACGTGCCACATCGATCTTGTCGATCTTCGGCGAATGAAGCGGGAACGTTCTCTCTACGCCTACGCCGTAAGAAATCTTGCGAACTGTAAAAGTTTCGCTGATTCCACCGCCGCGACGTTTGATAACGACGCCTTCAAACAGCTGGATACGCTCGCGCGAACCCTCGATAACCTTAACATGCACCTTCAGCGTGTCGCCTGGGCGAAAGTTAGGAAGATCTTTACGCAGTTGCTCTTGTGAAATTGCTTGTACAATATTCATTGATTGAGTTCACTCCTTCCACCATAGACGTTCATGTAAGCTCCTGATTCCCTGGGAACCGATCTCCACTTATAGCGGACCGTCCGACTTTACGAACAACATTAGAAATTTTACCATAGTTAAATAGACAAATCAACCTATTTCTCATATGTCCTCTATCTAGTATACTGTATATGATTGGCAACGACAATAATCGACAAGGAGAAGTTATGTTGAACATCAAACAACGTATCTGCATCATTATGCTCATTCTTGCCATTCCGCTGTCCGATTATACAGCCAGCGCAGCATCCTTTAATGATGTAACACCTTCCTACTGGGCTAATTCATACATAGACTGGGCCGTTGACAGCGGCTTGGCTCAAGGATATAAGGACGGGAGCTTCCGTCCGGACGATAAGGTGACCGAGATCGAGTTTCTTGCGATGATGCTGCGCGCTTACGGAAGCGTCACGCGCAAGGAAGAACTGGCTTCCGACTGGAGCCGCAGCTATTACAACCACGCGGAACGTCTTGGATGGCCAGTGACCTTCAATAATCAGCGGGGGCAATTCAACCGGGGACAAGCAGCATTATTGATTGCAGCCGCTGCAAACGGCAAGTCCTATAATAGGGACGAAGCTATTCAGTGGCTTCTGGATAGCGGTATCTCGCAAGGACGTTCGTCCGCAACGATTGCCGGATACGAAGCCGGCGGAGGCGTAAAACGGGCAGAAGCGCTCACATTCGTCTATATGATGAAAGAAAAGGTCGCCGCCCTGTCGGACAAGCGGATCCAGAAGAGCTCCTCCGCCTCGCTTAATGGCATCTCGATTGGCGAAAACATCGGCGAGCTTCTGTACCGAATGGGCCAGCCCACTCGAATCGATGCCAGCGAATATGATTATGAATGGTACGTATATAACAGCGATTATGCTGCGTATTCCATGTATGGCGTTCGGAACGGCACGATAGCAGCTCTGTTCTCGAACGATGACGGCGGTTGGCGAGATACTGGCGGCGCCAACGTAGATATCAAGCTGGCTGCCATTAGCGCCTCGCTTCCTGCAAGCGTCAAAGCTGCAGCCAAGAAAGCTGATCATTATTACGATTATCGATCCGGCGGAATCCGGCACACGTTGTTTCTGGACAGCCATGAGGACAATCGGGTCGCGGCATTGCTCCTGCGGTCGGACAACTTTACAGCTCGCCAAATCTCCTCATTCGGAGAAAAAGAACGCACGGCCATGGAGCAAGGAATGTTTGATATGGTCAATGCGGAGCGGGCTCAGAGGAGTATTGACCTATTGCAATGGGACAAACTAGCAGGATCCTCCTCTCGAGCCCATAGCATCGATATGATGAAGAACAACTACTTCAGCCATACGAATAAAAGCGGCAAATCGCCATTCGATCGAATGAAAAGCGTCGGCATCGCGTACACAAAAGCAGCGGAAAACTTGGCGGCAGGCTCCCCCAATAGCATATTCGCCCACTATATGCTGCTTAATTCCGAGAGCCACCGGGAGAATCTCCTTAATAACCAATACACCCGACTTGGCGTCGGTGTCGCTTTCGGAGGATCCTACGGCACTTATTTTACGCAAAATTTTTATACGCCTTAAGGTGAAACGGCTATCGCAGTAGTCCTTTGGCGCACAGCGCGTTTCGTTACGATAATTAAAGGTCAAGTATGGCGAAAACATATGCTTCCCTGTAATTTAATACGAATAAGGGAATGCAGCCTCCGATCGGAAGCCGCATTCCCTTATTCCATTTCATACTCAGTGCGTAATGCCTTTCTTTGCTCCTCCAGCCATAACCGCTCCTTTTTGCTTAGCTCCACCTTATCAAGAAGTTCGGGCCGGCGAATCAAAGTACGGAGCAACGATTGCTCGCGCCTCCAGCTGTCGATTCGGCCATGGTGACCGGATATCAGAACGTCAGGCACCGTCCATCCCCTGAATTCCGGCGGTCTCGTATAATGCGGGTGCTCCAGCAAGCCCGTGCTGTAGGAGTCCGTGACGGCGGAAGATTCGTTGCCCAGAACGCCAGGCAGCAAACGTACGACGCTGTCGATCACCGTCATGGCGGGAATTTCGCCGCCCGTCAGCACATAATCGCCGATCGACAACTCGTCCGTGACGAGATGCTCCCGGATTCGTTCGTCATAACCTTCGTAATGGCCGCAAATGAGTACGAGATGCCGCTCCCGCGATAGTTCCTCCGCCTTGCGCTGGGTAAATGTCTCGCCTTGCGGGCACATCAGGATGACCCTCGGAGCAACGTCTGGCTCAACGGCCAAATCTTCGACAGCCGCGAAGACGGGCTCGGGCTTCAGCACCATTCCGCCGCCGCCCCCATATGGATAGTCGTCTACCGTATTATGTTTGTTGTTAGAGTAATTCCGGAAATTGACAGCTTGCAGCGATACAATGCCTTTCTCCTTCGCTTTTCCCAATATGCTCGCGCCGAACACGCCATCGAACATTTCGGGGAACAACGTCAACACGTCAATTTTCATGAAGTTAGATCAGCCCTTCCATCAGACGTACGGTCACAAGCTTGTCCGCCGGCTGAATTGTAAGCACAACATCGTCGATGACCGGAAGCAAGATCTCCTTCCTTTTCGGACCGGCGCCTTTCACAACCCATACATCATTCGCTCCAGGGCTCAGTATTTCGGTAATTTCCCCAAGCTCCTCGCCCTCTTCCGTCACGACTCGGCATCCGATGATTTCATGGTAATAATATTCGCCTTCCTCAAGCTTGCCTTGTTCCGACTCCGCTATTTTGAGTGTCCAACCTTTGTAAGGTTCAATCTCATTTATATTATTAAATCCTTCGAGCTTCACAATATACACATTCTTCTGAAGTCTGGAGCTCGTCACCTTCACTTGCAGATTTTTGCCGTTCTCCTCGTTAACCAACATCAACTTGCTGCCTGGTGCGAACCGCTGCTCTGCAAAGTCCGTCTGCGGAAGCACCTTCACGTCGCCGCGAATGCCATGCGTGTTGACAAGCTTGCCGACTGTATACCATTTGCCGTCCATGCCATCATTCCTTTTCCTAAACCATTTTGTATGTATTATAACACGTACAAGAGGGCCGGGACATTTGTCCCGACCCCACTTCTTCGTGCCCCTTATGAGATAATGTCGACAATGACGCGCTTACTTGATTTCACCGAAGCAGAGGTCACGACCGTGCGCATCGCCTTGGCGATCCGCCCTTGTTTGCCTATGACCTTGCCAACATCCTCTGGATGGACGGAAAGCTCGTAAGTCGTCGCGCGATCATCATCCTTGATGTGGATTCGCACGTCGTCCGGATGATCCACCAAAGCCTTCGCAATGACAAGAATTAAATCTTTCATAACAAAGCCCTCCGCTTCTCTCTCCGATTATTTCTGTTGCTTCAGCTCATGGAATTTCTTAAGAACTCCAGCTTTGGAAAGCAAGTTGCGAACCGTGTCGGAAGCTTGCGCTCCTGTTTGCAGCCATTTAAGAGCTTTTTCCTCGTCGATGGATACTTGAGCCGGAACTGTAACCGGGTTGTAAGTACCGATCTCTTCAATAAAACGTCCGTCACGCGGCGAACGGGAATCCGATACAACTACGCGGTAGAATGGAGCTTTGTGAGCACCCATACGTTTCAAGCGAATACGTACTGCCATGATTAATTCACCTCCTTCGAGTAATCAATCCGGTTGCCGTTTAGAACGGAAACCGCATATTTTTGCCGAGCATGCCTTTCAGGCCCTTCTTGCCGCCCTTCAAGCCTTTGGGTCCCTTAGGTCCCATCATCCCCGAAAATTGTTTCATCATTTTGCGCATATCGTCGAACTGCTTGATCAAGCGGTTCACTTCCACGATCGTCGTGCCGCTGCCCGCCGCGACACGCTTGCGACGGCTGTGGTTCAGCAGCTCCGGCTTCGCCTTTTCTTCCTTCGTCATGGAACGGACGATCGCTTCGACGCGGCCGATCTGCTTTTCGTCGACCTTCATATCCTTCATGGCGCCCTTCATCTTGCCCATCCCGGGAAGCATATCCATGATCTGGTCGAGAGGCCCCAGCTTGCGGACCTGTTCCATTTGCTCCAGGAAGTCATCGAACGTGAACTCCGCGGTACGCATCTTGCGTTCCATCTCGGCAGCCTTCTCGGCGTCGATGTTCGATTGCGCCTTCTCGATCAGCGACAGCATGTCGCCCATGCCGAGAATACGAGATGCCATCCGCTCCGGATGGAACGGCTCCAGCGAATCGATCTTCTCTCCCATCGCCGCGAACTTGATCGGACGTCCCGTTACGGCTTTGACCGACAGGGCCGCGCCGCCGCGCGTATCTCCGTCCAGCTTGGTAAGAACAACGCCCGTCAGCTCCAGCTGTTCGTGAAAGCTCTGCGCCACGTTGACGGCATCTTGTCCCGTCATCGAGTCTACGACCAGCAGCACTTCATCCGGCTTGACGTTGCCATGGATTTGCTTAAGCTCCTCCATTAGCGTCTCATCAATATGTAGACGGCCTGCGGTATCGATGATGACGTAATCATTGCCGTTTTCTCTGGCATGCTGCAAGCCTTGCTTCGCAATCTCGACCGGCGAAGTCTGGTCTCCCAACGCGAACACAGGAGCTTTAATCTGTTCTCCCAGCACTTGCAGCTGCTTGATCGCAGCAGGACGATAAATGTCGCATGCAACGAGAAGCGGCTTATGATTGCCCTTCTGAAGCAATTTCGCCAGCTTGCCGGACGTCGTCGTCTTGCCCGCGCCCTGCAGACCGACCATCATGATGACCGTCGGCGGTTTGTTTGCCTTGGCAAGCTTCGCCTGCGTGCCGCCCATCAGCTCCGTCAATTCTTTATTGACGATGTCGATGATCACCATGCCCGGCGTGAAGCTTTTCGATACATCCAGGCCGATGGCCCGCTCCTTAACCTTGGCTATAAAATCCTTAACGACCTTAAAGTTGACGTCGGCTTCCAGAAGGGCAAGCCGAACTTCGCGCATCGCGTCGTTGACATCGGCTTCCGATACTTTGCCTTTGCCTTTCAGCTTGCTGAACACATTTTGCAATCGGCTGCTTAAGCTCTCGAATGCTGCCACGAATCATCGCCTCCTTCTCTCGCCGTTTGTTCCGCGGTCTTGAGCCGCGCTATGACTGCCATCAGCTTGTTTCTATCCGATTCTTTCATTACGATCTCTTCGACGCCGCGTTCCAGCAGGTTCGCGGCTTCCATCAGGCGTTCGTGCTTCTCGAGCAGCAGAAGCTTGTCCTCGTAATTTTCGAGTGCGCCTTCGGCACGTTTAATATTATCGTAGACGGCTTGCCGGCTAATGCCGAATTCCGACGCGATCTCTCCCAGGGAGAAATCATCGTGGTAATAATAAGCCAGTATCGTCCGTTGCTTTTCGGTCAGCAGGTTTTCGTAGAAGTCGAAGAGCAAATTCACCCTCGTCGTCCGAGCCAAGGCATCCGATTGTTCTATCTCCATCGCCAAGCCTCCTCCCGCTGATCCAATCCCGATCCGTCAAGGCATTACCCTTTACAGATTGCTCAACGTCACTTATGATACACGATCGACTGCGGTACTGTCAAGTTTATTTACTTGTCACTTCATCCGGCAAAAGAAAAGGACGAATCGCCGCTTCCCGACGCCGTCCCCTTCCCTGTTGCCCACTGTTACTCGCTGGTCGTTCCCGACTTCTCTTCTTCCTTGCCGATCAATCCGGCGAACAAAGCATGAACGAATTGCTCGGAATCGAATTGTTGCAGATCCCCCATCTTCTCGCCCAATCCGACCAGCTTAACCGACAAGTTCATTTCATTGCGAATCGCAATGACGATACCGCCTTTGGCCGTGCCGTCCAGCTTCGTAAGCACAAGTCCCGTTACAGCGCTTTTCTCTCCGAACAGCTTGGCCTGGCTAAGCGCGTTCTGGCCTGTCGTTGCGTCCAGCACAAGCAATACCTCATGGGGAGCTTCGGGCAATTCCCGCTGAATGACGCGGAAAATTTTGTTAAGCTCTTCCATGAGATTCGTCTTGTTCTGAAGGCGGCCGGCGGTATCGCAGAGAAGCACGTCCACTTTGCGCTGCTTGGCCGCCTGGACCGCGTCGAACATAACGGCGGCCGGATCGGAGCCGGACGATTGTTTAATAACGTCGACGCCTACGCGCTGACCCCAAACCTCCAGTTGCTCGATTGCGCCGGCGCGGAACGTATCTCCAGCGGCCATAAGCACCTTTTTGCCTTCGCTCTTGAACTTGTGCGCCAGCTTGCCGATCGTTGTCGTCTTGCCGACGCCGTTGACCCCGACGAACAGGATGACCGTAATTTGACCCTCGGGGGCCATGCGCAGCTCCGCGTGGTCGTCTCCCTTAAGCAATCCGATCAGCTTCTCGGAGAGAATCGGCTGCAGGTCGGCCGCTTGTTCGATTTTGCGTTTTTTCACCTCGGCGCGCAGATCGTCGATCAGAGTCATGACCGTATTCACGCCAACATCGGCGCCGATCAGAATTTCTTCAAGCTCTTCGTAGAACTCTTCGTCGATTTTTTTGCGCCGGGTAATGAGCTCCTCGACCTTCTCCACGAACGCGGTCCGCGTCTTGGACAGGCCTTCCTTGAAGACGTTCGTTACCGCTTCCGTCTTGGCCGCGATGCTTTCTTTCAGTTTCTTAAAAAAACTCATACGTTCCGCCCCCCATCCTGCCATTCATTATCTATTTTACATGCCCCGTACCGAGCTTAGGCCGACACCGGTTCTTCGTCTTCTCCGTCTTCTTCCAGTCTCACCGAGACGAGCTTGGACACGCCGCCTTCCTCCATTGTCACGCCATAGAGGACGTCGGCTTCTTCCATCGTGCCTTTGCGATGCGTAACCACAATAAATTGGGTGAGCCCGGAGAACTCGCGCAGATACTGCGCAAATCTTGCCACATTGGCCTCGTCAAGCGCCGCCTCGACCTCATCGAGCACGCAGAACGGCACAGGTTTGACCTGCAAAATGGCAAACAACAGAGCGATCGCTGTAAGAGCGCGCTCGCCGCCGGAGAGCAACTGCAGATTTTGCAGTTTTTTGCCCGGCGGCTGAGCGACGATGTCGATCCCCGTATCCAGCACCCGATCCGGATCCACGAGCACGAGATCGGCGCGTCCGCCGCCGAACAGCTTGCCAAAGACGACGACAAAATGTTTGCGGATCGCCTCGAACGTCGTCCGGAACCGCTTGGACATCTCGTCGTCCATCTCTTTGATAACCTGGTAAAGCGCCGTTTTCGCGTCGATCAAGTCGTTTTTCTG
The DNA here is from genome assembly GCF_003112455.1 of Paenibacillus agaridevorans. Classification (GTDB taxonomy): domain Bacteria; phylum Bacillota; class Bacilli; order Paenibacillales; family Paenibacillaceae; genus Pristimantibacillus; species Pristimantibacillus agaridevorans. Next base: position 16,612 of record NZ_BDQX01000243.1, on the reverse strand, counting down.
TTCGGAGAGGAACTCGTAACGTTCCTTTACGCGCTCGTATTCTTCGATGGCGCCCAAATTGACCTCGCCAAGCGACGATATTTTGCGCTTTAACTCGCGCACTTCGACCTGCGTTCCCTGCACATCCTCCGGCACCGGATATTGCTCCTTGGCCAACTCGTAGCTCAGCTCGTACTCCTCGCTGAGCTTGCGCAGCAGATTGTCCAGCTCCACGTCCTGCCGGTTCAGCGCAATCTCCGTCTGACGCATGGCATCCTCGACTACGCGCAGTTGGGCGCGCTGCTCTTTCGTCTCGCTCTCGCCTTTGTCAAGCTCGGTAATCCGATGCGCGCGGGCAGCGCGTTTAAGATCCGTCTGTTCCGAGCAATTCGTTTTCTTAATGCGCAGGTCGTTGAGCTGAGCAATCTGCGCCACGCTTTCTTCGCTGTGACGAACCAGTTCTTCTTCCTGCTGAGCGGATACCGATCGCAGATTGGCGAGCTCTTGCTTCGCCCGGCCAATATCGCTGCGCACGCGGTTCGCCTGATCCTCGAAGCTCATCTTCTCCTGATCGGTCTTGGCGACGGCAATCTTTAGATCCGTCAATTGAACCTGGAGCTCTTCCTTGGCGGATTCGCTCGCCTTGCGCCGCTCTTCCGCCATTCGGATCGCTTCCTGCAATCTGGCCTCGTCAT
>NZ_BDQX01000243.1:12697-15869 GCF_003112455.1 Paenibacillus agaridevorans | reverse complement strand
CAAGACCCTCCAGCCGCTCTTCCGCTTCCTTCGCCATCTTGCTGAGCTGCTCGCGTTCATTCGACTGCGACGTCAGCTCGGAGGCGGACATGGAGCGCTGCTCCGTAAGCAGCTTCTCCTCCGACTTTACTTGCTGAAGCTCGGATCGGATACCTTGCTCGTCAATCCGGCATTTTTCCGCTTGGGCGCGCAGATCTTCCACGTTCTGCGAACGGATCGACTGCTCTTTGCGCAGATCGCTTAATTTCGCCTTCAACTGCGCCACCGTTGTCTCTGCTTCCTTGATCTCAGCGTTAAGCGATTCGATCTGACGGCCGCGGCCGAGCAGACTCGCCCCGCGTTTCTGCAGACTGCCGCCCGTCATGGAACCGCCGGCATTTACGACGTCCCCTTCCAGCGTAACGACACGGAATCGGTATTGACATCTTGATGCGATCCGGTTCGCTTGCTCCAGCGTCTCCGCAAGCAGAACGTTGCCGAGAAGATTGTTTACGATCGCCTGGTAGCGCTCGTCGCAGTCCACCAATTCCGCCGCGACTCCTACGAACCCATCCTCTGATTGAAAGGATCGTTTGTCATGCTCCGGCACCATTCGGCCGCGAATGACGTCCAACGGCAAGAATGTTGCCCGCCCCAGTTGGCGCTGCTTCAGGAAACCGATCGCCGCACGCGCCGAACGTTCGTCTTCCATGACGATATGCTGCAGCGCCCCTCCGAGGGCGGTCTCCACCGCAACCTCGATGCGTTGAGGCACGCGAATGAGCTCCGCAACGGCGCCATGAACGCCGGCTATGCCGCCGGAACCGCGCCGCGCAGCCTTAAGTACTTCCTTAACGCCTTGCATAAAGCCGTCCAACGCGTCTTGCATTTCCTTCATCGTATCGCGTCTGGAAATATGGCTGTCCAGCCGCTGCTCCCACTTCCGGATCGCTGCCATAACTTCATCCAGGCCAGACGCAACGGCTTTACTGCCTTCCGTCTCTTCGAGCATGCGGTTCCTCGCGTTCTCGAGTGCCGTCAGCGTGGATTGGAGTCCTTTCTCCAACACAGCCTTACGCTCCTCCAGCCGTGCTTGTTGCTCCGTCCACTTGGATTCGTCGTCGTTTAACCTCTCCATCCGACGTTGCAGCGTTTCTTGTTGCTGGGCGGCATACCTAATTTCGTTGCGCGTCTGCGCCATTGCGCTCAGTACGTCAAGCAGCTCGCTCTTGAGCTTCTCTTCGGCGTCGACAACCGCACCGCCCGCTACGCCAAGAAGATTCGATTCCTCGGCCGCGAGCTTGACGCGCAGATCCGCAAGAGAAAGCTCCAGCGCCGCCGCTTTGCTGCGAAAATCAGCCTCTTCCTGCGTCAGAGCGACGATTCTGGCATCCTGTACCGCGATCGACTCTTCCAATCCGCGTTTGTTGTTTTCCAGGTTGCGCTTGCGCTCCTTAAGCACCTCGCCGTAGCCCTCGCATTTCTCCACGTCTTCGCTTAGTTGAAGCATAGAAGCATGCAGCTCGTCCAATTGTAGCTCTATCTCCCGCAATTGTTGCCGATCTTGCTCCAGATGCGCATCATGCTTGCTGACGACCGTGGACAGCTTAAGCTGCTCTTCCTGCAGCTTCTCCAGCTTGTCCGTCGCTTCCGACCAGGCGCGGTGCACCGTCTCGATATTATGTACATACATCGAAATCTCTTTGGTCTTCAGCTCTTCCTTCAGCGCCTTGAAGTGGACGGCTTTCTCCGACTGCTTGCGCAGCGGCTCCACCTGATCCTCCAGCTCCGATACAAGGTCGTGAATGCGGAGCAGATTCTGCTCCGTCTCGTCGAGCTTCTTCTGCGCTTCCCGCTTGCGCGACTTGTACTTCACGATGCCGGAAGCTTCCTCGAAGATGCCGCGGCGGTCCTCGGAGCGCGTGCTCAGAATTTCCTCGATACGGCCTTGTCCGATAATGGAATAAGCTTCTTTGCCGATGCCAGTATCCATGAAAAGCTCTGTTATATCCTTTAATCTGCATGGCTGCTTGTTAATCAAATATTCGCTGTCGCCGCTCCGGTGTACCCGGCGCGTGACCGTTACTTCATTATATTCCAGCGGGAGAGCCCCGTCCCCATTGTCCAGCGTCAACGAAACCTCGCTGTAGTTGACCGCTTTGCGCGCGTCGCTGCCGGCGAAGATAATGTCTTCCATCTTGCCGCCGCGAAGACTCTTCGCGCTTTGCTCGCCGAGCACCCAGCGGATACCGTCGGAGATATTGCTTTTGCCCGAGCCGTTCGGTCCGACAACCGCCGTAATGCCGGTGACGAATTCCATCTCCGTCTTATCGGCGAAGGACTTAAAGCCCGCTAATTCAATCCGTTTCAGAAACATGACTTGGGTTTCACCTCACCCCACATTGTAACATATTTTCATGAATTGCGTTACTCCTTTCCGGCCTCGTCAAGCCCCTTTTCGGGACAATTGCCGCCTGCGAAACTTCGCTGAAATCAACAAACCGCCGGATCGCTGCGATCCGGCGGTTTGTCCTACAACTATGCATCCACACGACATAGAAGAACGTCAGCCATTTACTTGTCTGCATCCAGAGCCAGCCCGTTCCACGCCTCGGCGGCGGAGCGCTGCTCGGCTTCCTTCTTGGTGCGGCCGGCTCCGAGGCCGTAACGTTCCTCACCCAAGTACACCTCGACGATGAACTCCCGGTCGTGGGCGGGTCCGCGTTCCTCGACGACCCGGTATTCCACCGGTCCGAGACCGTAATGCTGCGCGCGCTCCTGCAGCTTTGACTTCGCGTCCTTCATCAGCAGACCGAAGTCGCCCGACTCGATATGCGGGAACATGTGCTCCGACAGGAAGTCGCGTGTCCGCTCGATGCCGAAGTCCAGAAAGATCGCGCCGACGAATGATTCGAACAAGTCGGCAAGCAGCGCCTGCCGCTGACGCCCGCCGAGCTGCTCCTCGCCCCGTCCGAGCAGAACATGCTTGCCAAGCTCCAGTCGTTCGGCGAACATGGCCAGCGACGGCTCGCAAACAACGGAAGCGCGCATCCGTGTCAATTCGCCCTCAGGACGCTTGGGATATGTAGAGAACAGATACTCCGATACAAGCAATTGCAAGACGGCGTCGCCGAGAAATTCCAGCCGCTCATTGTCCTGTACGGAGCCGCGCTTATGTTCGTTGACATACGAC
>NZ_BDQX01000243.1:10143-12580 GCF_003112455.1 Paenibacillus agaridevorans | reverse complement strand
AGCTGCAGCTTTCGCTGCAGCTCGTCAAAATTATCATGCTTCATACGCCTTCATCACAATCGTGGCATTATGCCCGCCGAAGCCGAAAGAATTGGACAGCGCCGTACGAACATTCGCCTTGCGCGGCTTGTTCGGAACGTAGTCCAGATCCAGCTCCGGATCCTGATTGTCCAAGTTAATGGTCGGAGCGATGACGCCATTTTGCAGCGTAAGCGCCAAAATAACGGCTTCTACTCCCCCTGCTGCGCCGAGCAGATGGCCCGTCATGGACTTCGTCGAGCTGACGGCCAGCTTGTACGCATGATCGCCGAAAGTCTTCTTGATCGCAGTTGTCTCCGAGCGGTCGCCAACCGGAGTCGATGTGCCGTGAGCGTTAATGTAATCGACCTCTGACGGCTCGATCCCGGCATCGCGCAGCGCCTTGACCATACAGCGCGCAGCGCCGTCCGGATCCGGCTCCGTCATATGATGAGCGTCGCCGCTCATGCCATAACCGATCACTTCCGCGTAGATCTTCGCTCCGCGAGCCTTCGCATGCTCCAGCGATTCCAGCACGAGCACGCCGGCTCCTTCACCCATTACAAAGCCGTCCCGATCGACATCGAACGGCCGGCTCGCCTTCTCGGGCTCATCGTTGCGAGTCGACATCGCGCGCATGGAGCAGAAGCCCGCCATGCCCGTCGGGCGAATCGTCGCTTCAGCGCCGCCGGCGATCATCACGTCAGCGTCGCCTCTCTGGATCAATTTGTAAGAGTCTCCGATGGAATGTGTGCCAGTCGCGCAAGCCGTTACCGCCGTGCTATTTGGCCCCTTAGCTCCCGTCAACATGGATACCTGGCCGGAAGCCATGTTCGCGATCATCATTGGGATGAAGAACGGGCTCACTCGCTTGGGTCCCTTCTCCAGAAGGACATTATGCTGATCCTCCCAAGTGCCCAAACCGCCGATGCCGGAACCGATCATCACGCCCACGCGTTCGGCGTCGGCGTTAACCCCGATATCCAGACCGGAATTCTCAACGGCCAGCTTGCTCGCCACGGATGCAAACTGCACGAAGCGGTCCATCCTGCGCGCTTCCTTGCGATCAATGCCGTAATCTTCCGGATTGAAGTTTTTCACTTCTGCGGCGATTCGAGTCGGATACTCGGAGAAGTCAAACGCTTCAACGACGGATACGCCCGATTTGCCTTCCAGCAGGTTGTTCCAGAATTGTTCGATGTCAGAACCGAGCGAGGTCATTACCCCCATGCCCGTCACGACTACTCTATGTTTCATTCCATTCACCTCAGCAACAGACATATCACGGCATCTCGGCCGTGTAATACTATATAAATAGCGATTAAGCTACATTGTAGCGGTTAAGGCAATACGAACGCCTCTTGGGCAGTACGGTTCGGTTCATAAGCCAGTGACGATAAAAGCGCTTAACATGGAAGAGAAGTCCCGCTCCTTGAAACGGGACTTGTCCATCCTTAGGTATGAGATTGTATGTAAGTTACAACTTCTCCCACCGTCGTGATTTTCTCTGCATCTTCGTCAGAGATTTCCATATCAAACTCGTCTTCCAGCTCCATGACCAATTCTACTACGTCAAGAGAGTCAGCGCCGAGGTCATCTTTAAAGGAAGCTTCGAGCGTGACTTCTGCTTCGTCTACGCCAAGGCGGTCGATGACAATACGTTTAACGCGATCTACTACTTCGGACATCCGGTTCACCTCCTCCACCGTATTATACGAGAATTACATGCAAAATACCATCTTTACCTTCACGAGGTTGTTCAAAAAGTACGCTTCCCATTACGAAGTAATCCTGCAAGCTTGCTCGACGTCGAATATTGAATTTAGCCGAACTCTCTTACATGTACATGCCGCCGTCTATATGGACGGTTTGGCCGGTCATGTATGCCGCGGCATCGGATGCCAGAAATCTTACCGCGTTCGCGATATCGGCTGGATCGCCGAGGCGCGCCAGCGGAATTTGGCCGGATAGGGCTGTCTTCGTCTCCTCCGGCAGCTTGTCCGTCATATCCGTCTGGATAAAGCCCGGAGCCACGCAGTTCACCGTAATGCCGCGCGATGAAAGCTCGCGAGCGCTGGCTTTCGTCAGACCGATGACGCCGGCCTTCGCAGCTACATAATTGGCTTGACCGGGATTGCCCAGTACCCCGACAACGGACGAAATGTTGATGATCCGGCCGGAACGTTGCTTCATCATATGGCGAGTTACAGCCTTCACGCCGTTAAAGACGCCTTTGAGGTTCGTCTCGATGACTTCATCGAACTCCTCTTCCTTCATGCGCATAATTAAATTATCTCTTGTAATGCCCGCGTTATTCACCAGAATATCGAGTCCGCCAAGCTGCTCGATCGTGTCTTTGACCATGGCATCGAATTCGCTGGTCTTGCCGACATTCGCCTTCACAATGATTGCGCGGCGC
>NZ_BDQX01000243.1:2302-10003 GCF_003112455.1 Paenibacillus agaridevorans | reverse complement strand
CAGCCTCGGCCAGCGCGATCGCGATCGCTCGTCCGATTCCGCGGGAAGCACCTGTTACGAGCGCTTTTTTGCCCTCCAGGCTTGCAAATACCGTCATACCTTTCCCCTCCTTTACGAATTCAACATCTATCCTGAGCGAGCGCTCATCGTTATGATTGGTTCACTTGAATATCCTCTTGCAATGCTTCTAGCGATGTCAGGCTGTTTACGGACATTACGCGTACGCCGCGGTCGATCTTCTTGATCAAACCCGCCAGCACCGTGCCGGAGCCGATCTCGACGAAAGTGTCAACGCCTTGGTCGATCAGATAACGAACGCTGTCCTCCCACAAGACGGGAGAATAAACTTGCTCCACGAGCAAATGACGAATGTCAGCCGCTGCCGTTACCGCTGTAGCCGTCACGTTCGCGACGACCGGCACAGCCGCGTCGTTTAGCGCGATACCGGCAAGCTTCTCGCCGAGACGCTCCGCCGCAGGTTTCATGAGCGAGGAATGGAAGGGTCCGCTTACTTCCAGCGGAATGACGCGCTTGGCGCCGGCTTCCTTGCCGCGTTCCACAACCGCTTGCACGCCGGCCGCGGTTCCTGAGATTACAATCTGACCCGGGCAATTGATATTGGCCAGCTCAACAGCCGTACCGCTTGCCGTAACGTCTCCGCACAGCTTCGCCAGATTCTCGCGTTCGCCGCCAAGAACGGCCGCCATTGCGCCAAGTCCGCCCGGAACGGCATGCTCCATGTATTCTCCTCGTGCGCGTACGGTCGAAACCGCGTCCTCGAAGCCGATAACGCCGGCTGCGACCAAGGCGCTGTATTCGCCCAGACTATGACCTGCTACGTAATCCGGCGCAAGTCCGCTTTCCTTCAACAGCTCCAGATAGGCAACGCTAACCGTCAACAATGCAGGCTGCGTATTGGCCGTCTGTTTCAGCACCTCTTCGGGTCCCTCAAAAATCAATTTCGTCAGATCGAAGCCCAGCGCTTCGTTCGCTCTCTCGAACACGGAACGCGCCGCTTCATTCGCCTCGAAGGCGTCCTTGCCCATTCCCACTGCCTGGGCGCCTTGCCCAGGAAACACAAAAGCAGTTTTCCCCACGACTGTTCCCCCCATGACAGATCTATATCATTACCAAATAAGGACGGATGAACCCCATGTCAAGCCGCCTCCGAAACCGACGAGCACCATGCAATCGCCTGGTTTGACACGGTCTTGCTCCACGGCCTCCGCCAGCGCAACAGGAATCGATGCGGCGGACATATTGCCGTACTTGTCGAGATTGATCATCGCTTTCTCCTCCGGCAAGTTCAGCCGGTTAAGGGCGGATTGGATGATACGAATATTCGCCTGATGCGGGACGAGCAGATCGACGTCTTCCTTGGTCTTGCCAGCCTTCGCCAGCGCGTCCTCGGCCGCGCTGCCCATAATGCGCACCGCGAACTTGAATACATCATTGCCCGCCATATAAATATAATGCTGCTTCTCTTCAATAGAAGCTGCGGATGCAGGCAGACGCGAGCCTCCGCCTCCGACCTTAAGCAGCTCTCCTCCGCTTCCGTCGGCTCCAAGCTCGAACGACAGGAATCCGCGTCCTTGTTCTACGGGACCCAGCACGACGGCGCCGGCGCCATCGCCGAACAGGATACAAGTATTGCGATCGCTGTAATCGGTGATGCGGGACAACGTCTCCGCGCCAACGACGAGCACATGCTTGTACATGCCCGTTGCGATCATGTTCGTGGCTGTTGCCAGTCCGTAGATAAAGCCGGAGCATGCAGCCGACAAGTCGAACGCTGCAGCCTTTTTGGCGCCCAGCTTGTTCTGCAGCAGGCACGCAGTGGACGGAAAGAACATGTCGGGCGTGATCGTCGCCACAAGAATCAGATCCAATTCCTCCGCTGTGACTCCAGCCGCAGCTATTGCGCGCTTGGCCGCTTCGTAAGCGAGATCGGACGTCGCTTCCGCAACGTCTGCGATGCGACGCTCGCGAATGCCAGTCCGCGTAACGATCCACTCGTCGTTCGTTTCCACCATTTGTTCCAATTCATGATTCGTAAGAATACGCTCGGGCACGTATTTGCCCGTGCCGATAATGCCGACAGGCTGCAAACTCATCGTACACACTCACTTCCCGTTGATTTCTGCGGTAATCGAGTCGATTAACTTCGCTTGTAGCGCGACTCTCGCCTGACGGACCGCGTTTTTGACCGCTACGACATCAGATGATCCATGGCATTTCACTACAAGTCCATTAAGGCCGAGCAGCGGAGCGCCTCCATGTTCCTTGTAATCCATTTTCTTCTTAAGCTGCTTCAACCTCGGCAGCATGATCGCAGCTGCCACCTTCGTCAATAACGATTGTCCAAACGCATCCTTCAGCGATGTAAAGATGGTTCCAGCTGCGCCCTCCATCGCCTTAAGCATGATATTGCCCGCGAAGCCGTCGCAGATCAGCACGTCGCAGTTGCGGTTAAGGACATCCCGCGCCTCCACGTTGCCGATGAAGTGAATGGGGGCTTTCTCCAGCAATTCGAACGTCGCCTTGGAAATTTCGTTGCCCTTCATCGCTTCCGTTCCGACGTTCAGCAGCCCGACCCTTGGCTTATCCATTCCATGCACCTTGGCTCGGTAGATGCTGCCCATTATGGCGTACTGGAGCAAATGCTCCGGCTTCGCATCCATGTTGGCGCCTAGATCGAGCGCCAGTACGCCTTTGTCGTCCATCGTGGGCATCATGGGCGCCAGCGCCGGCCGTTCAATTCCTTCCATGCGGCCTACAACTAGCAATCCGGTAGCCATCAGCGCGCCGGTATTGCCTGCAGACAACATCGCCTCCGCATGCCCTTCTTTCACGAGCGTTCCAGCGACCACCATGGAAGCGCCTTTTTTTCTTCGCACCGCACGAACGGGTTCGTCATCTGGTCCGATTACGTCATCCGCGTGGTGTATCGTCACGTTGTCGGGCTTGGCCCCTCCGAACAGCGGCTCAATCGCCGCCGTATCTCCGACCAGCAGCAGCTCCGTATCCGGCCACTCCGCGGCGGCTTCGAGGGCACCCTTTACGATTAGATCCGGCGCGTGGTCCCCGCCCATGGCGTCAATCGCGATTCGCATGGTCCTCGCCCCCTTTATCCTCTGAATTTCCTGCTGATCTGAAAATGACGAAATTGCCTTGGAACACCATTTCGTCCCCTACATAAGTGAACAGCTCCACCTTGGACTTGCTCCGTTCTCCGGAGATGGAGCGGACGTATGCCTTCGCGATACACTTCTCGCCCAGCCGTACGGGACGGACGAAGCGGATATCCGCTGTCACCGTCAGCGCGATGGCATCATTGATCACCGCCACGGCCAGCGAATTCGCTTGAGCGAACACATGATGTCCGCGGGCGATGGACGTCCTGGAAAATACATGTTCTTCGCGAATTTCGAAGATCGAGATGCCGCTCTTATCGAGCTCCAGATCCACGATCTCCCCGATCACCTCGTGCAACGGCAGCGACTTGACGGAATCATAGGAACGCTCCGCCATCAGCTTCATCCGTTCCCTGAGCTCGGGAATGCCAAGCTCCATCCGGTCTAGCCTGATCGTCTGGATACTCACCTTGAGCAGACGAGTCAATTCCCTGTCCGTAATGAAAGGATTCTCATCTATATATTGGGACAGCTGCTGATGCCGCTGCCGTTTGGGCATTCGTTCCATGATCGGCACCGCCTCCCGCGCTTCTTAAAGTTATATGTATAGGAGCTCATTTTATCACCTGGTACTAAAACAGTATATAAAAAAAACTCGTCCCGCGCAATGCGAATGACAAAAACCTCCTGATCCAGCTCTTCACGGAGATGCAACAGCCCTGAACTAACGCAAGGTGAAACGGTTGACGCCGTCCCCTGCGGAGCAACGCGATTCAATCGGAGTTCAAAAAAATAGCATCTCATCAAAGATGAGATGCTATCGTTACTCGAGTATCATCTTATTGGGAGATGATCTCTTTTGTTTTGTAATATCCACACACTTTGCAAACGTGGTGACCCAGTTTCAGTTCTCCACACTGCTCGCATTTCACCATGCCCGGTACTGCCAGCTTGAAATGCGTACGACGTTTGTCGCGGCGAGTTTTGGATGTTCTACGTTGAGGTACTGCCATCTTTCCCACCTCCTTCACATAATGAAGTTCAAAAAGTCCAATTTTGATCGCGAAGCATAGCTACGAGGTTTACGCCACGTCGAACTTTTTGAACCTTGATTTAAAACGCTACTCTTTAAACAAATCCTTGAGAGCTGCGAAACGCGGGTCGATCTTCTCGTTTTTGCAGCTGCATGTGTGCTCATTGAGATTCTGCCCGCATACCTGGCACAGTCCCTTGCAATCCTTGTCGCAAAGCGGCGCGAACGGCATGAAGAGCAGAAGCGACTCTTCCAGATAAGGTTTCAGGTCCAGCTTGTCTCCCGCCACTTCCACGAACTCGTCTTTCTCGTCCTCGTCGGACTCTTCGTTATCCGAAGAATCTTTCTCAGTTGGTTTGAACTGCTCGTAAAATGGTATGACGGTTCGTTCCTTCGTTGGTTCAAGACAACGTGAGCACGCCAGCTCCAGATCGGCGGACAATTCTCCCTCGGCAGTTATGTAACCGTCGTGGCCCGTCACTTCAATCGATACATGAAGCGGTCCTGCATGAATCACGTCCGAACGTCCCTTGAACAGATCGTTTAAGTCAAGCTCTTCTTTAACCGTCGTCTTTAAGCCTTTAGCCATCATCTCTCGCATTTGAAACAACATATCATCACCCCAAACAAACAAAGATTATTATATCTATTCTGCTAGCGTTTTGTCAACATTTTCACGCTCTCTACTTTGCGCCCCTGCTGGATTTGCCCTAGCGAAGCTTTAGCCTGTATGTGCCAGAGGGCTTTGTGCTATAGTGGAAGGATCATCCAACGACAGCGAGGAGTCGAGGCATGCGTACCGTAGGTCTGATCGTCGAATATAACCCCTTCCACAACGGACACTCTTATCATTTGCAACAGTCGCTCAAAATAACGGAAGCCGATGCCGTCGTCGCCGTCATGAGCGGCAACTTTCTGCAGCGCGGCGAACCCGCGCTCGTCGACAAGTGGACACGAACTCGAATGGCGCTCGCCGGCGGCTGCGATCTCGTCATCGAGCTGCCCGTCGCTTACGCGACCCAAGCAGCCGAATGGTTCGCCTACGGCGCGGTGTCCCTCCTGGAATCGACGGGAGTCGTCGACGCCTTCTGTTTCGGTACGGAGAGCGGACAACTGTCGCCCTTGCGGAGAGCCGCGGAGCTTGCGGCGCATGAACCCGAGCCGTTTAAGCGATTGCTGAAGGAACGGCTCGATACCGGTGTTGCTTATCCTCAAGCCTACAGCGGAGCGATAGCAGCATATTTGGCTCAGCAAGGCGACGAAGATTCAGCCGGCTTTTCTTTTGACCAACCTAACCATACGCTTGGTTTGCACTATTTGATCGCCCATCGCCGTCTCGGAAGCAGGATGGAGCCTTACACGATTGCCCGAGAGAAAGCCGATTATAACCAAACGACGATAACGGACGTTCGGATCGCCAGTGCCACTGCCATCCGCAAGCTCGTGCTTGGCGAAGGTTCGTTGGCTGAAGCTGCTTCGTATGTTCCAACGTCGACTTGCGACCTCCTTGCGGAAAGCATCGAGCGAGGACTTGCCCCCGTCAGCTGGGACAACTATATTCATCCGCTCCTGCACGGCATAGTGACTAGGAGCGCGGAGCAACTGAGCCAGTTGCACGAGCTTGCCGAAGGACTGGAGTACCGCTTGCTCCAGAGCATTCCGCAGCTTGCGGATTGCACTTTCGAATCGCTGTTGGAGCAACTTAAGACGAAGCGGTATACGAGAACGAAGCTCCAACGGGCGCTGTTGTCCGTGCTGTTAGGTCATGCCAAGGATGATTTCACTGCAGTGCAGCTTCGCTCAGGAACGGAATATATACGCGTGCTTGGCTTTACGGATAAGGGCAGGGAGCTCTTGAGACGTATGAAGCGTACGGCAGCCGTTCCCGTTTTAATGAGCGCGGCACGACCGCCGCAGACTTATCGTTATCTGGAATTGGATACGGCGGCAAGCGCCGCTTATTGGCTTGGCGTTCCCGGCGCTTCCGCTGCGGATTTATATCGCGACTTCCGAGATCGCCCCATCATCGTATAATGTTCCCCGACAATGGCGGCCTTCGACCAATTCTGCGAAGCGGCTGTATCGGCGGCTTTTCTCGGCTTAACCTGTCCGTTCGACCGCGAATGCCGATATAGCCTGCACTGCTTCTGCAAGTGACGACACGCCTACGATAACCGTGTCGCCGTTCAATCGTTTGGCCGTCCTGCGGGCTTCCTTTTCATTCCCCTTGGGAACGATGAACAGATCCGCGCCGTATCCGGTGACAGACACGGTCTTCTGCTTGACGCCCCCGATCGCGCCGACATTGCCAGCGGCGTCGATCGTCCCGGTAGCCGCAATCTTTAATCCCCTGGATAGATCCTCTTGCTCCAGCAGCTCGATCGCTTGCAGCGCAAACACCAATCCGGCGGACGGTCCGCCGATCTCGTTCGCTTTTATCGTAATTGCGTCAGCCGTCTGCTCGGGAATGACAGACCCATTTTCGACACGGTATTTGATTTTCGAATAATTGTAAGCAGCTTGCAGAGCCGTATTCTGGGACCCGCTCATAATATCGTTCAACCGGTCGACATATTCGTTTTTCGTTTTCCCTCCGAACACTTGCCGCTTCCAGCGAACATCCATGTTTCGATCCACGCCGGCCTTGATCACGCCCCAAATATTTGGGGCCGTCAGCCGAACGGCCGTCAGCACAAAATCACCTTCGCCGGATGCTCCTTCATCACTGTTCGTACTTTCCAGCACGACCATGGACTCGACGGGAACCGCAATGCCAGGCTCATAGACAACATACGGAGACGGCGCGTATAACAGCAGCCACATGGCAAGAGCCGTCGCACCTCCCGCCAGCATCATGCGCCTTGCCGTAGACCACTTCTCCCCCAATTCTAATCCCCCAATTCTTCCCCCGGTGCTAATGATGATGCAGGACTGGTCTAACTTTTCCAACAATCGCGTACTAATGAATGATACGGTTGTCCAAGAGGAGTTGAACGGTTATGGCCAAAACGATCATTTTCGCTGCTTTATCCTTGCTGCTCGTCGGCGCCATTATCGTGCAGCCGGATGCTTCCTTCCAAGCATCGCTTAAGGGGCTGACCGTCTGGTGGAACCTGGTATTTCCTGGCCTGCTCCCGTTTCTCATTTTATTCGAAATCATGCTAGCCTTCGGACTTGCCCACGGCATGGGAGTCCTTCTTCAGCCTTCGATGAAACGATTATTCAACCTGCCAGGAGAAGCTGTAATGCCTGTTGTCATCGGCTGGCTTGGCGGCTATCCGGCAGGAGCCGAGGCGGTAGCCTCCCTTCGCAAGAGGGAGCTCGTCAATCGCAGCCAAGGGCAGCGTCTGCTCGCGCTCGCGCATATGCCAAACCCGCTGTTCATGCTGGTCATCGTCGGCGCCGGCTTCTTGCAAAAGCCGCTTGCAGGCATGTTTATCGCAGGCGGCGTCTGGCTCTCCGCCATTTGGTTGACTCTCCTTGGTTCCGTCTGGAGAGGAAATCGTTTGACGGAGTCGACTACCGCCCATTCGC
>NZ_BDQX01000243.1:0-2223 GCF_003112455.1 Paenibacillus agaridevorans | reverse complement strand
ATGCAGCGGGAGCAGCTGCCGAGGAGAACGGACAGCGCTCCGAAGCTCCGCAAGGAAGCCTGCTGCGGCAAGCCTCCGATGCGATGCTGCAAGGACGAATCAGCGATGGGCGCAGCCTTGGCAAGGTACTGGGAGACTCCGTCACTGTTAGCGTCCAAAGACTGATGATGGTAGGCGGCTTCATGATCATTGCTTCCATGACTGCGCGTTTGGCCGAACCCCTGTTCGCCCCGGCGCTGAAGCTCGGACTTTCCTTCCTGGGACCAGCCCTCTTTGAAGGACATCTCGGCGCTTATGCAGCTGCCGTATGGGAACTGCCTGGCACGGACCTCGCCATGGTGTGCGCGGTCATTGCAGCAGCTCTTGCGTGGGGCGGTCTCAGCGGCGTTATGCAGGCGGGATATTCGGTGTCTGGCACCGATCTGTCTTTGCTCCCTTTTGTCCTGCACCGGCTAAATCACGCCTTGCATGCCTTCATGCTCACGTTGCTTCTCTGGCACCCGGCGGGTGCCCTAGTTCGCCTGCTTAATCCGAATGCCAGCTTCCCGGTTATCTGGGATGGATTGTACTACGACTCTTCTTCGGGCATCCGATTCCAGCCAGAAGCCTTTGCTGCAAGCAATTTGCCAAGCTTATGGCCTTATGGAGCTGTCATTGCCGTCGTGCTTGGATTACTGGCGCTCTGTTTGTACTGGACGCTTGGACGGTTCGCAGCATCACATAAGAGCTACAGATCATAAATAGGTAATTAAAAAAATCTCTTTTGATTTTAACTTTCTTTGTTTATAGAAGAAACACGGTCGCGCCATGCGTGCCGCTTATTTTTTTCGCAATGCGATCTTTTCCTTGAGGCGCACCTCGACCTCGGGCGGTACAAGCTCGCGAACCTCTCCTTCGAACATGGCGATTTCCTTGACGATGCTGGAGCTCAAATAAGAATATTTGGGATTCGTCATCATAAACATCGTATCGATGTCGGGATCGAGCAAATGGTTGGTCGACGCCAGCTGAAGCTCATATTCGAAATCCGTCACCGAACGAATGCCCCGTATGATGACATCCCCATTTTTGGACTTTACCAATCGAACCGTCAGATCCCGAAAGCTGTCGATCTCTACGTTGGGAAGGTCTTTGGTCACCTCGGCAAGCAGCTCCATGCGCTCTTCGACCGAGAACAAAGGGTTTTTGCTCGTATTGTTGAGAACCGCTACGACAAGCCGATCAAACTGTCTGGCCGACCGTTTAATAATATCGAGATGCCCGTAGGTCACGGGATCGAAGCTGCCGGGATAGACGGCGACTCGCTCCTTTTTGCCGACGCTTCCTTCATTATCGAGCTCTCCGTGTTCCTGACCGTTGTCATTGTTCTTCGTCACTAGAATCTCCCCTATCGGCGCTATCATTGCTGCTTAAGTATTCGTATATGGTGACGGCCGTATCGCCGTATTTGGCTTCCCTAACCTGCCTGAACGATGCGAGCTCTTGCGGATAAGATATTTCGGCATCATGTTCCACCAGAATGACGGCGTCCTGCGCCAGCAACTCCAGCTTCGCCATCTCGGACATAAGTTCGTCCATCGTCGACATGCGATAAGGCGGATCCAAAAATACCAGATCGAACTGGATTTTCCGCCTCGCAAGCGCCTTCAAAGCGCGTTCGGCATCATTGCGATAAATCTCGACGGCCTGCTCCGCTCCTGCGGCTGCAACGTTATGGCGGATAACGTCTATGCTGATTTTTTCCCGATCTACGAAAATAACCCGCTCCATGCCACGGCTCCAAGCTTCGATGCCGAGTCCGCCGGTTCCCGCGAACAGATCCAGCGCCGTCCCTCCGTCAAAATAAGGACCGATCATGCTGAAAATAGCTTCCTTCACTTTATCCGTCGTCGGCCTCGTGTTGTTGCCAGGCACGGCCTTCAGCGGCCTGCCTTTGGCCGTTCCGGAGATGACTCTCACTCCAATTACCCCTTTCCATGCTATCCTGCCTATCGTACCATATTTTCCTTTACCAAATAAAGAAAAGCTCACATGAGCTTTTTTTTCAAAAGCCGGATGTATAAACTTTCCGGAAACGGAGAAGCTATAATTATCGGCGTCGCAAGATGTCGTAGACAACCGCGGAGAAGACTTACGTTTCCCCATAAGTTCTTCGTCCGGTTTCTCCTCTCCCATGAAAAGGGCGTCCCGAAAGGGGCGCCCGATTTTTTGTTGATTTTATGC
>NZ_BDQX01000242.1 GCF_003112455.1 Paenibacillus agaridevorans | reverse complement strand
GTCGATCAGGATGACGTCGTATTGCGACTTGAGATGTTCAATAATCGCAGACATCCGGTTAGAGCCTAACATCTCCGCCGGATTTGGCGGGATTGTCCCCGACGTCATGACATTCAGATTCGGGATATCCGTCATCTGGACAACCTCTTCGATGGTGCATTGCTTCGAGATAACGGACGATAGTCCCCATCTGTTGGAAACGGAGAAGGTATGATGGGCAGTAGGCTTCCGCAGATCGGCGTCAATCAACAGCGTATTGCGCTCTGACTGTGCGTAAGCGACCGCGAGATTTGCGATCGTCGTCGACTTACCTTCGCCCGGTCCCGCAGAAGAAACCATAATGACCTGCAGCTTCTCGTCGATGGAGGAGAAGTCTATGTTCGTACGCAGGGCCCGGTAGGACTCCGATATCGGAGAACGGGAATTCGTAAGGGTAATCAACTGACGTTTATTTTTCGACCGTGACACGCTCTAATTCCCCCCTGACGTAAGGTTTATTGGCTTTCTTGCGCGATTGATCCTGTCCCGAATCCTCCGCACCCATCTTGGATATCATGGCTAGTGTTGGTTGATCCAGATATTCCAACACATCCGCTTCCGTCTTAATCGTGTCATCGAGGTATTCCAGCAGGAAGACGATACCGACGCCAACCATTAATGAGACGACGAATGCAATCGCGATATTAAGCGGCACGTTTGGCGATACGGGTCCCGGCTCGCGCGTCGGATCCGCCTCATTTAGAATGGACACGTTCTCCACCTTGAAAATATGCTGAATCTCCTCGCGGAACACTTTCGACACGGCATTCACGGTCTCCGCCGCTTTACGATATTCCGTATCCTCCACGACCAGCGTCATCACTTGCGTGTTATTAACGGAGCTGACCTTGATCCTTTGCGCCAACTGTTCAGCCGTTAACCCAAGCTCAGGGTAACCTTCTTCGACCTTATCCAGGATAGCCGGCGTCTTGATGATTTCCTTGTATGTATCAATCATTCGAATATTCGTATTTATTTGGTTCAAGTCCAGCTGTCCTGTCGTTAGCTGCGATTGGGTCTGATTAACGATGATCTTCGTCGAGGCTTCATATAGAGGATCCTTAAAGAACAGGCTGAATACGGCCGCAGCCGCGGAGCTGAGAAGAACGAGTATGAGTATGAATGGGAGTCTCTTGCGAATAATAGTCATGTACTGTCGCAAATCTAGTTCGTTTGACACTTAATACTCCTCCATTAGGCACAACACAAATCTATTTTTCATGCCTTTTGAACTATGAATATCCTAATATTAACCTATGATCCGATATATTACTACAACAATGGCGGTAATCGCGAAAAAATCTTCCTCCCATCCACATGGGAGGAAGATTATTCCATTGAAAACTTCTTGCTGAGTTTATGACTCAGCGCAATGTACGATCAACTTTTAATTAAACCTCAAAATTGAATGCACGGTAGATGATAACTGCAGCTTGAGCGCGTGTTGCGCTTGCGTTAGGAGCGAACTTACCTCCGTTGCCTACTACAATGCTATGTTCGGCAGCAAACGCTACGCCTTGCTTCAGCGTTTCGTTAATTTGCTCCGCGTCGGCGAAAGCTTGCAGCGCTTTTTCGACATCTTCAATGTCTGCTGCACCGCTCGTTGCTTTTAGACCGCGTGCAACCATCGTAGCCATCTCCGCGCGGGTAACTTCAGCATGCGGATCGAATCTCGTTGCGGAGCGGCCATAGATAATGCCGTTCTCGGAAGCTGCAGCGATGTAAGGAGCATACCATGCGTCATCTTCCACGTCTGCGAATTTTTCTTTTGCAGCCTGGTTGTTCAGGTCAAGCGCGCGAACGAGCATTTTCGCGAATTGTGCGCGGGTTACTTTGGCCGATGGATCGAATTGACCTTCCAGCTTGCCGTGAATAACGCCCTTGGCTGCAATAACCTCGATTGCGCGGCCAGCCCATGCGTCTACGCTCGCCGTGTCGTCGAAGGAAACCGAGTTCTCTACGACTACATAGGACGAGAAGGAATCGCGGCTTTCGATGATTGTTTTGCCTTTGACGCGGCCGCCGTGGAATTCAAGCCCGTCCTTAAGAAGCTTGGCAACGGTCAGAAGCTCCGTATCTAGGCCCGTTGTATCGCCAAGCGGGAATACAATTTGAATCGGATTGCTGAAGGTTGTCGTCGACTTGCCGCCCACAGAGAGAATGAACTCGAATACATCGGATGCCGCTTGCAGACCGCCGGTTACTTCTTCAGTAGCCTCGGATTTGTTGATTTTGAAGTCTACAGCATTGGAGAACGTACCACCAACCGGTAGTTTAACCTCCAAGCCGCTAACTTTCAAAATAATGCCTGTGAGTCCAACCTCAACAGCTTTCTTCATGACTGCGTCGGATAGAGCAATAACAAGGTTATCTTGGGCAACGTTGCCGAAATCGACCGTTACATCCAAGTTTTCGATTGTTGCACCAGTCGCTTCTTCAAGAGCTTCAACAACTGCGCCAATACCAGCGATGGCAGCCAAAGCCTTGTTCTCGTCCAGCTTAAGCGTTGCAACATCACCACTAACGGTTACTGAAGTGCTCAGGTCGGACAACTTGTCGATCAAAGCTTGCGCCTCTGCAATCGCTTCTGCGATAAGCTCAGCCTTCTCCTCGTCGCTAGCGTTTTCCAGCTTCTCGGCGAGCTCCTCGAACTTCTTTTCCAGCTCTTTGACTTCGGCTGGAATATCGATAGTTGCAGGAGGTACGTAGATGCCGCCGCTCCATGGAGGGGTCGATGGGAATGCGGCCTTGTAGGCTTTGTTAAGGGCGTTATAGGCCGCGATAACTGTTGTATTGCTAACACTGCTGTTTTGCAAGCCAACATAGATATCAGCTAGATCCTCGCCTGTAATATCGGCCTTCGTTGGACCCGCTAATGTTGCAACATTCGTGTTCGAAGCGATAGCGTTAGTAGCCGCCGCTTTTAATTGATCTTTAATTGTAAGGATATTATCCAGGTTGATGTCAACCAACAGCGTAGAGAAATTCACCTGAAGCTGCAAAATAACGGAAGCCAAGTCCTCAACGGACAGAGCTGTCAATCCGTGCGTCGTCCTAATATGCCCTAGCAAACCAGCATACTCACCCGCGTAGTATTCGAATGTATCCTCGGCATCGTTAGGAATCACATTAGAAAGAAGCTCAATAAGCAGACCCTGGAGATCATCCGAAATATCAGAATTCCCTTTTGCAATCTTCGCCACTAGCCCGGACACGATAGTTCCGTCTGCCAATGCTGTTTGAAGCTGGCCTTTCAGTTGATTTACAGCCTCTAGACCTTCCGTGTCTTTGACCAACTCGGTATAAAGCTTGTCGGACTTTGTAATCAAGTCAGACAGATTAGTAGCGTAAGCTACATTGTTAAAACCAAGCTTCTCGGACAGCCCCTTGCTGCTGAGAGGAATTCCCGCGAATGCGGACATCGCTACGCTTGCCGCGATTGTCGTTACCGCTAGTTTTCTTTTAAAAGTCACTTTCAATCACCTCTATATTAGAATTAATGC
>NZ_BDQX01000241.1 GCF_003112455.1 Paenibacillus agaridevorans | reverse complement strand
GCAATTTGGCTGGCGAACGAAGTATGTTTGGTATTTTGTCATTACTATGTTTTTTGGCGGGGGGTTGATTCCGACCTATATTATTGTTAAAGAAACGATGCTGCTCAACACAATCTGGGCGTTAATTAT
>NZ_BDQX01000240.1 GCF_003112455.1 Paenibacillus agaridevorans | reverse complement strand
CCCCCCGCCAAAAAACATAGTAATGACAAAATACCAAACATACTTCGTTCGCCAGCCAAATTGCGCATTGGATTTAGACAACGGGTAGGCTGTAATAAAAACCAGCACCATATTAATAACCGTCCCTATCGCTACTCTTTGGATTGAAATGCCGAGCGAACGAATAAATTCAACCTTCTGCCCGAGAAACTTATAGGCTTCTACAGTGAAATTGACCGGCCATAGCTTTACCTCACCGGCTGACGCAGCAATATTAGAGCTCAATGATACAGAAATGAGATGCACAAATGGAACGATACATAGAAGGGACATAATGGACAGAAGCAGAATGTTAATGACACTAAATACCGTCCTGCCTAACGTTTTTCGATGGATCACCTTTTCACCCGCCTTTTAGAATATTCGATAGTTGCTTAGTCGATAGGCGAGGTAGTAGGAGATGGACACCAATACGACAGAAATTCCCGCTTTAAATAGTCCTATCGCTGCAGCAGGTGCATACTGCTGCTCAAACAATCCTAATCGATAAACAAAAGTATCTATTACATCTCCCGTTTCATATACGATCGGGTTGTATAGAACAAGAATTTGATCGAAGCCTGCACTGAGTACACTTCCCAGGCTTAGAGTGCAGAGCAGCACAATAATGGGCATCATGCCCGGGAGAGTCACATGCAGCATCTGTCTCCATTTCCCCGCGCCATCCACTTCAGCAGCCTCATACAAATTTGCATTTATGCCCATAATAGCTGCTAAAAAAATAATCATGTTATAACCCATGCCCTTCCAGACATCGGAAGCGACCACAATAGCAACGAACCAATTTTTTTCTGCCATAAACATAATTGGTTCGAAACCGAAAGCGGATACAACCGAATTAATGGGTCCTTTTATAGAAAACAATTCGATCATGATGCCGCCAAGCACAGCCCAAGAAAGAAAAAAGGGCATAAATATAGTGGTTTGTACAAATCGCGCGAACCAACCGCGAATCAGTTCATTTAATAGCAATGCCAGAATTAACGGCACCGCAAGACCCAGACAGATTTTCATCACTGAAATAAAGAAGGTATTCCATATGACTTGCTGAAAATCGGGCAAGCGAAAAATATATTCGAAATTTTTCCATCCTACCCACTTTGATTTAAAAAAGCCCATGGCCGGCTCAAACTTTTGAAAAGCCATTATAATTCCAAACATTGGACCATAAGAATAAACGAGCGTTACCAGTATGCCCGGAATAAGCATAAGGTGCAGCGGCAATTCTAGCATGTACCGCCCTTTACGTTGAGTTAATTGCTTCATGCCATTTCATTCCTCCCACAAAAATGGAGGGAAGAACGCATCCTCTTCCCTCCATTCCCTTCTAGGCAATGCTAGTTATTTTCCCTTATACCACTCATTTACCTCATCCGTAATGTCATTTCCGCCAAGCGTTTTCCAGCTTTCTACAAACTTATCAAATTGATCAATGTCCTCGCCCATCACAATTTTCGTAAATGTTTCTGCCATCAATTTATTTAGGGAACCGCCTCGTTCAAGCTGGGTAGGTGTCTGGGTCCCATAAAACTCATTTTGTATAAATTGTTTGTCATCCAGCGCTTTTTTGGACAGCCCGAATCCACCCTCTTTGGCTACCCGGCTATAGTAGAAGCCCCAAGCGGCATTGTCTTTTTTATTATCCATAAATTTTTTTGACTCATTGAAAAACTGTGCCGCTTCCCCGGCAGCCAGAAAATCTTCTGGAATTTGAATGTCCGTTTGTCCTTTGTCCAAAGCTTCATTTACTGCTATAAAAGCATCATCCAAATAGTTCGGATAAATAAACCGCGGCTCAAACCAGTTGTAAATATAACCGCTATCCGCTCCCTTGTAATCCGGCGAGCTTTTATCTATATACTTCGGTTTTCTCATTTCCAAGTAGTAGTTGGCAAGTTTCACAGCTACTTCAGGCTGCTTATACTTTTTATTGACAACCATAATGGCGTTTAAAGTGGGGCTAATCAATGTTTTCGCCGATTCTCCCCCTACCTCCGGAAGCGGCACTGCAATCCACTCCGCATTCGGATTATTGTCCTTGCTAAGATTCAGCGGCCAGTTCGGGACCCACCACTCTCCCAATGTAATTCCGACACGGCCTGCAACAATGTCTTCACTAACCTTATTTTCATCCTTAAGCGCAAACTCTCTGTCGATAATGCCTCTCTTATACCAGTCTTGCAGCTTGGTCAGCGCTTCTTTTGTACCGGGTTGAATTTCACCTGGCAGCAAAGTGCCGTCTTGCCCCTTTATCCACCCGCCTGGATAAGACTGGTGGGAATAAAATATTCCGCGTGCGTCAAATGCCCATGCACCAACAAGAAAGTTTTTGTTCATGGCAAAACCGTAAGTATCGTTTTCGCCATTCATATCCGGGTCGTTCTTAACAAATGCTTCTGCTACGGCTTCAAATTCCTCCATTGTTTTAGGAACCGGCAAGTTAAGATTTTTTAGCCAATCGGCACGAATGTAAGCCAGTTGCACAGCACTTTGAAAACTGGTTGTAAGCCCCATTACTTTGCCATCCACAGTAGTGGCCTGAAGCGCGAGGCCGCCATCGGATTCGATCACCCTTTTCAATGTCGGAGATGCGTAGTTTTCATAAACCTCCGAGAGATCAGCCACCAGCCCTTGCCTTACAAAGTTCAGAAAGGTCGCCTGATCCACCATCATCATATCCGGCAAATCACCCGAAGCTATCGACAGGCTAAACTTTTCCGCATATTGATCCATTGGCACCGACCACAAGTATTTCAAATCGATATTCATCATTTCTTTTAAATCTTTCAGATAGGCATTGGTTTCCGGTGTAACCCCTTTTAGAGCATCTTGCTCTTCTGGCGGCCGATAAGACAGCACTTGGGTAATTGTAACCGGCGTTTCGTACTTGCCAAGCGGATCGAATGAGGCTGGGTCCTCAGCCTGCTCTTGATTCGCATCGCTAGATTCTTTTGGCGGCTCTGGCTCCTGCTGTTTTTGCGAACATGCTGCCAGTACAATACTGCTAATAAACATGATTACGATAAAACTTAACAAAGTTCTCTTCATGCCCTTCCCCCTATTAATTGGATTTCTTCTGCAATTTAAGTATAAGTTTGGCTTGTAATCGCTATCAATATAAGGATCTTTACAACGTTCTGTTTTATTTACCAGATCGAATAACCATCTCCCGATACTCCTGCGGGGTCGCTCCAGTCATCTTGCGAAAAAAGGCTGTAAAGTAGGAGGGGGATTCGAAGCCAAGCTTTAAGCCGATCTCATTTACTTTAAGCTGCGTTCTAGTTAGCATCTCGACTGCCGCTTTCGCTCTTACTTCATTGATATAATCCGACAAATTGCGGCCCGTAACCTTCTTATAAAAGCGAGAGAGATAAGCTGGATTAAAAAACACAACCTCGGCAATACGCGCCAGAGATAGATCACTGCCGAGATGAGCTCCAATAAAGCGATGAATGCGTTCGATGAGCAAATGCTCGCTTTTTTCCACATGTTCTTGCTTCCACTTGCATATGGTTTCTCCTAAATCCAGCAAACGGCTTGCAAAAGCGCCCCAATCTTCCAGCAACTCGGGTGACGGCAGAAGCGCCAACTGCTGCTCTTTCAAATAGCTATCGTCGGATTGTAAATTGTTAAGAATAGATAAATAGGCTGATAATAGCCTATAACACCTTTCAAGCCCTAGAATGTAGTTATTAACAAAGTCCCTACGCAACAGATCGAGAAGCTGCGCGGCCTGTTCCCTCACAGCTGCGTTATCTCCAGTTTCTATGCATCTTTCCAGCTGAATTAATTTTTTGTCAAAATCAGTAGAGTAAACAGGAAGCTTTGCTGCCCCTTCCTGCTTCCCGGTTTCATCCATGCGCAAGTCCATAATAGCCATTGATTGTCCGTTCATCGCCCGTTTTTTGAAGGCGGCCCGCATCGCCTCAACCTGTGCAATAATATTGCCCTGGGTAACCAGTCCGTTACAGAGGACAAAGGAAATAGAAATCCCAAGCTCATTCCAACAACCTATTTGGACCGGCTCCAATATTCCCTTCAAGTAGTCCATTATTCCATGCCAGTTTATCCTGCCTTCGCTATCCACAAACAATCTCGACTCCTCGCCAGGCTGGATGAACCATAACAATTCATTACGGTCATGAATCAAAGTTTCTAAGCGACATATGCCTGACAATTGCTCTGAAAAAAGCTTCTGTACGCCATAAAATATTTCCATACGCTCTGTATGCGAATGACGCTGCTCCCACAAATCGACTTTGCCTGCCACCATCACCATTGGCTTTGCGCTATCGATTTGAATAGAGAGCTGGCTATATTCGGCACCATTCCATCTCTCTGCATCAACCTCTCCGATCAGCAGATCTTCGAACAGCTCCCGCTTTAGCAAAGGCTCTGCTGCTGTCAATTGCAGCTTTGCATGCTCTATATGGTAGCGACTCTGCTCCTCTTTCCGGATCTTTGCGATTGTTTCTACCACTGCTTTATGGATGGTTGCAATGCCTTCTGTTTTTAAAATATAGTTTTCTACCTGCCGGCGAATCGCCTTATGAGCATAATCAAAATCACTGTAGCCGGTCAGAAAAATAATGCGGCAATTGGGCCAGTACAACAGCAAATCATCTGCAAGCTGAATACCATTTTTTCCAGGCATGCGAATATCGCTTATGATTAGATCCAACTTGGTTCTTTCGATAATGTTTAGCGCCTCTTCAGCCGAATAGGCTTTGCACAAATCCAGCTCCAAGCTCTCCTCATCCTGAAAATACTGCATTAAACCATCCACAATTGCCGGTTCATCATCCACAATCAGCATTCTGTACATCTTGGTTCGCTCCTCCCTTAAAATCAATCCATAATTCCGCCTTCATGCCGCCTGATTCACTGCGTGAAACGACTACACCGCTCTCCTCGCCATACTTTAGACGAATACGTCTATGCACATTTATCAGCCCTGTTTTTTCCACTGACTTGTCAGAAGCAGCAAGCCATACCTGAAGTTCCTGAAGTCGGTCGTCTGTTAAATACTGGCCATCATCCTCAACCTTGATATGTAGGATGTGCTCCGTGCAACGCGCGCTGATTCGAACTACCCCACGACGCGTGCCATTATCAAATGCGTGTTCAAATGCATTTTCTACAAGCGGCTGAACAATCAGTCTAGGGACATTTCTTAATGCGAATTCGCCTTCTAACTCGGCAATTTCGACCGTAATGCGATTGGCAAACCTAATACTTTGAATTTCACAATAGTCCAATGCGTGCTGATACTCCTCCTCTAAAGTCACTTCATCCTTGCCGTTTCGCGTAATGAACTGGTAGTAGCCGCCCAGCTTCTGCGCCATAAGCGCGGCACTCTCCATATCTCCGCTTTTGCAAATCATATATAAATTAAAAAAACTGTTGTAAAGAAAATGAGGATTGATTTGAGATTGCATTTGTTTCATCTCGGAGTACTGCAGCGCTATTTTTTGTTCATAGTTTTCTTGAATGGATTGGCGAAGTTTATCCATCATCTTGTCGAAATTACGGTATAAATAATTAAATTCGCTATCCTGTTGCGGGCGACTAGAACGAATCAAATTATCCGCTTCTACACGATTGAATAAGTCGGTGAGCCGTTTCAACGGCTTATGAATCATCCAATTCAAAGAAAAACCAAACAACACGACAATAGCAAGCGAAAGAAATGTCAGGATAACTAACCAGTAATTAAATTGATTAATAGGGTCTGTTATCTCATCCTGATTCAAATAGGTGTACAGCGTCAGCCCCAGGGATGAGACCGCTATGCGCGTGATCAGATAGTTTTCGTGTTCTACATGGGGAACGATAGACGGATTGAGGTTATCCCTTTCATCATCGAAATAGGTACTAATGTTCTTCCACATGAAGGAATTCGGTTGAATGGAAACAACATGCGAGAGGGCGTCATTAACAAGCGATGCTCCGGAATCCTTGTAAGGCTCAAGCAACTGCTGCAGGGACTGCTCCAAGCGGGGGATCGAAAGCTCGACATAGACGAGAATATTTCCGTTATTTGCAGACTCCATAAAGTACAATTTATTATCAAAATAGTATAAAGGTTGCGTTTGTTTATGTTTCTGATAAAATTCGATCAACTCTGATTCGGGGTTTGGAAGCTTGGTAATGCCATTATTTGTTGAAATCGTATAACCGAAAGGGAGAACAGCCGTCCCTACACTAGAAATGTACTCGCTAGAGCTGCGAATGGCTGTCAACTCCTCCCTCACCCTGGTAACCATCTGATAATCCTCGTATTCCCTGATAAGACTACCTAAAAAACCGATCTTCTGTAGGTCGGAATTGTTCAACAGCTTAAGCTGCTGCCGGCGGATAAAAGAGATCTGATCATTAAGTTGTCCGGTAAAAAAGGCCACGCTCGAAAGATTGGAATCCACCGATTGTTTCTTCATAATTGTGATAGCGGACATATTCATCCACAAGATAATGAGTAATACAGGCAACATGACGATTGCAAACACAACAATTACCTTTTGAAAAACATAGAGTCTTTGCCATAATACGAGTACCTTCATCCTGTTCTCCTCCAATAGATTTGTAACCGTTATCATAACTCGCGCATCGAATTTTCCACAACAATCTTTTTTCGTCGTCACCACGGATTTGGAAAATATTATTAGATTTAGGCATACAAAAATCCCCCTAGAGCCCTTCTCTAGAGGGATAAACATATCTCGATAGCACCTTCCTCCATCACTCCTGCAGGCCTTCCTAAATACTCATCGGCGGCAGGCGGTACGGTTGTCGAGGCGGTGCTTACAGCTTGCAAGCTTATCATGATGGCATATTCATCTTGCCAAGCCGAGTGGCTTTAACTACTTGTCGAACGACGCCTGGCAGTCGACTTGCTGCCGTAGCGGCCAGCATCGAAAACGCAGGATGGCCTGCCGTGCGCTGAAGCAGTCGCCCCCACCTGAGCGGGCCTCGAAAATGCCGGGCGATCGCTCCCTCATAATCGCGCCTCCATTGCTCTCGCGTCGCTTCGCCTCTCAAAAATAGATCGGCCGACTCCGAACAGAGCTGCGCGGAACGGATCGCCATCGACATGCCGTCCCCGCACAGGGGCGGTATTGTCACGCAAGCATCGCCAATTAAAGGGATGCCGTTCCAGGCGAGCGGAGCGTCATAAAGGCGCACGGGCGCAATCGCCGCTTGCGATTCCTCAAGGGGGAGTGCCTCCTCCATCCTTCTTGCTAACGAGGGGTGGCGGGCCTCGGCCTCCTTGAGCCAACCGATTACCGCTGAGGGCGACTGCCGAAAGGCGCGCTGGTCAAACAACGCTGCTGCGTTAACGATGCCCTGCCCGGCAGAAGACAGCCCCAAATAACCGCCTTCGAAAAAATAAAGCTCCAAATCCCCGTCCATCTCGATGCCGGACACATGCATCTTGATGCCCATGTACGGACATGGGGCAGGACGCCGGCGCACCGCATCCGGAAAATCCGGTACGCGCCCGTTTCCTCCCCATGCGCCGATTACGGTCCTCGATGAAATCGCAGCCGCCTCGGAGCCTCGCCTCGTCCGCAGTTCGTACCCATCGTTCGCCAAGCCAACCGCAGTAACGGCGGTTTCCGTCACGACTTCGGCTCCTGCAAGCCTTGCTTCCTCATGCAGAGCTTTATCAAGACGGTAACGGCTGATGCCCCATGCCGGACCAGGCAATGGAGCGATAATCGAAGCGCCGTTTCCGAGGATCAACCGTGCACGACCAATGACTGCGGGCCCCAGCGACTGCAGGCAGTCTCCGAGCCCCAAGGCGATCAGCGAGTCGACCGCCTCGGGAGATAGAAACTCCCCGCAGACTTTATGGCGCGGGAACGTCCGGCGATCGATGAGCGCCACTTTCCAGCCTCGCCGCGCCATCAGAATCGCCATGCAGCTGCCGGCTATGCCCGCACCGAGAATGGCAACGTCCAACGTCCCGCGATCACTCATCCGCAACGCCCCCCGGTTGTGCCGCAATGGTAACGACATAGCGAAACAAGGGCCGCCAGTTGCAGGTCAGTCCGGGCGAGCCCAGCGCCTTGTCCAATTGCTTCCAATCCTCCGCGCGGAACCCTTTGGCAACGGATAACGGACCATCATTGCGAATATACCGGTTGGTTGACACCAGTCGGGCCGCGAGCCATACGGCCGCCCAGGGCAGCCAGTGACGATGAATATCTTGAATAACGATGCCGATCCTGGAGGCCCGCAGCATGGCGGAAGCAACGTCCGGCAGTTCCTCGGATGCAAAATGATGCAGAAACTGCGAGCCCGTCACGATGTCGGCCCCCCGCGCATCGAGATCCGCCAAGTCGCGGCACATCACCGAGACCCGGGGCTCGTCCGCAAAATAGGCGGCCGCCTCC
>NZ_BDQX01000239.1 GCF_003112455.1 Paenibacillus agaridevorans | reverse complement strand
GGAGGGATTTTATTGAGCCACAATCATAATATTTTATCAACTGGTGTGTTACGAAGACACTCGAGTACGAAATTCATTACTGTTGAAGCGATGAATGTGGATCCTGATGATTTCCGATCAGTAACTGTTCAAATGTTTGACTGGTCATCCGGTTCACCTATTTTATTACCAATGGTTGATCCTACAACTCAAACGATACCACCTAATCAATACAGAACATTTAGATCATTTGAGATTCCTCCTGCGACATTTGCTTATGAAGTAAGAATAATCCATCCTAAAGATAAAGATGTTGTTACAAACGTTTTTGGACTTAGCGATATTTCATTTGACCCACAGGAAGGAAACAATGTCTTACAACA
>NZ_BDQX01000238.1 GCF_003112455.1 Paenibacillus agaridevorans | reverse complement strand
TATTAAATCTATCTCAATTAATTAAAATACATCTAGAAGGATTGCCATAAGTCAGAACAAAGTCTTTTGCCCCCCGCCGTATTTCTCTGCCACCTGATTTATCCAAAGAACTTCAATTCTGCTATGGCC
>NZ_BDQX01000237.1 GCF_003112455.1 Paenibacillus agaridevorans | reverse complement strand
CAGCGCCGATGGTACTTGGACCGCAGGGTCCTGGGAGAGTAGGACGTCGCCAAGCGGGTATTTTCAATACCTAGTTGTTGCTTTTTGAAGCAGCGGCGAATTTGCACCTTGAAAACTGGATAACGAAAGTAAAAAGAAGATGAAAATCTTCTG
>NZ_BDQX01000236.1 GCF_003112455.1 Paenibacillus agaridevorans | reverse complement strand
GCTCATCCACGAGCTGCGCCGTCGCGGTGGCGGAATTGGCGTCGTGACGATGTGCATCGGAGGCGGAATGGGAGCCGCTGGCGTTATTGAGGTCTATCCGGAGAGTTAGCGTGCAACGCTCATCCACGAGCTGCGCCGTCATGGAGGCGGGATGGGAGCCGCTGGCGTTATTGAGGCTATCCGGAGAGTTAGCGTGCAACGCTCATCCACGAGCTGCGCCGTCACGGAGGCGGAATGGGAGCCGCTGGCGTTATTGAGGTCTATCCGGAGAGTTAGCGTGCAACGTTTATCCACGAACTGCGCCGTCGCGGTGGCGGAATTGGCGTCGTGACGATGTGCATCGGAGGCATGATGGAAGCAT
>NZ_BDQX01000235.1 GCF_003112455.1 Paenibacillus agaridevorans | reverse complement strand
CCTTTGTAACTCCATGTGAGATGTCCTACAACCCCAAGGAGCAAGCTCCTTGGTTTGGGCTAATCCGCGTTCGCTCGCCGCTACTGACGGAATCACTTTTGTTTTCTCTTCCTCGGGGTACTTAGATGTTTCAGTTCCCCCGGTATGCCTC
>NZ_BDQX01000234.1 GCF_003112455.1 Paenibacillus agaridevorans | reverse complement strand
GCTGACGATGGGAGCATCGAACGTAACGCTATATGCGAAGTGGACGCTTAATCCAACGTATACGTTGACGTATAACGGAAACGGAAGCACTGGCGGTACGTTGCCAGTGGACAGCGAAAGGCATGAAGCAGGCGAGGCAGTTATCGTTAAGGCTA
>NZ_BDQX01000233.1 GCF_003112455.1 Paenibacillus agaridevorans | reverse complement strand
CGGAATCACTTTTGTTTTCTCTTCCTCGGGGTACTTAGATGTTTCAGTTCCCCCGGTATGCCTCACCTCAACCTATGTATTCAGTCGAGAGTAACTGGGCATTACCCCAGCTGGGTTTCCCCATTCGGAAATCCCCGGATCAAAGCCTGCTTACGGCTCCCCGAGGCGG
>NZ_BDQX01000232.1 GCF_003112455.1 Paenibacillus agaridevorans | reverse complement strand
GATACGCACCTTTTCCGTTCGGCTGAAATCCTCGTGGTTCTCGAATGCTTCCAGCAGCCTGCCGTTCAAGTCCTCCCCCTTGTGCTTGATGGAGATGTACCAGGTCTGATGGTTAATGCCGGCGCAGAT
>NZ_BDQX01000231.1:34901-55887 GCF_003112455.1 Paenibacillus agaridevorans | reverse complement strand
GGTTTATTTTGACAAGGCTTACTACCTATCGCCTGACATGGCCGGTTCCAACGCTTACAATCTACTACTTGAGGCGATCCGGGCGTCCGGTAAAATCGCCATAGCCAAAATCACCATACGCAGTACAAGTCGGCTCGCAGCTGTAAGAGTAATCGACAATTGCTTATGTATGGAGACGATGCATTTCCCAGACGAAATCCGCCCCATATCGAATGTGCCTAATCTGCCCGAACATGTCATCGTCGATAAAAAGGAACTTCAAATCGCGCAGATGCTCATCGATCAACTAAGCGAACCTTTTGCTCCTAGCCAGTACCAAGACGATTATCGGGTTGCTGTGACAAAAGCGATCGAACAAAAAATGTCAGGCAAAAGCGTGGACGTTGTCGACGTTCCGGCGCCACGCGCCAATGTCCTTGACCTCATGGCAGCCCTTCAGGCGAGTCTTGATCAGTCGGGTAATGTCGAGCAAGTGAAGAAGGGGAAGAAAAAGAAGGTAAAGGAAATAGTCTCATAACTCAAAAAAGCCCACCAACCGCATAGGTTCGTGGGCTTACATAATTAGTAAAAACTCAAAAATTGATCGCGCTCCCATCAGTGACCTGAGTGCTGCAGCAGCTGAACTAGGCTGGGACGTTTTGTTAAACTAACGTTCTCCGTTAGGCTTAATGAATCGTCTCGTTAACGATTTGACATCGGACACAAATTTAGCTTCATTGCCTCGAAAGTAATCATTCAAAAAATCTAATAGAGCTTTCTTACATCTCCTTCATTGTAGATGTTTACATCACTTGTTTTAAATGAATCTCGATTAAAGAAGCTACCACACTCCTGAAACTGGAGTGTAGTAGCTTCATGGGCCTATGTAATATATAGTGGAATACCTGCCTGCATGGAATTTTCTAGCCCGAACTTGACGATGTTATCCGGATTACTCTTCATGTAACCTTCGGTCTCGTTCGACAAAATTTTGACGTTATATTCACCTTTAGCAATCTTCTTACCGGAGCTGTCCTTTTGATCCCACACGATTGTTGTCCGCATCATCCCTTTTTTCCACTGGACTTCTCCCATAAATGGTTTGGTTGTGAGCGTGCGTATGAGTTTTCCTGTGCTGTCGCTTATCTCGACTTCAAAACTGACAGGCTTGGTCGTCACAACGTTATCATCATCGCTAAGGTTGATCAGCGTGACGGAAATAGGAGTAGGATCCCCTAATTTATGATTGGTATTAGTGCCATAAATAGCGGGATTCAACGGGAAACCATAGAAACCTCCTGCGCCCCATACGGCCACGACACCGCCTTGAACATAGAACCAATCCGTTTTTTTCACTAACTCAACTTTCAGTGTATAACTCTCAGGTGTTTCCATATAAGGGAAATTAGTTCTGAAGTTGATCGTATCACCTTGCTTTAGCTGCGAAAGAGGTACGTGACTTGGCTGGTAAGGCTCTATAGCGCTGCTCACGCCTAATGTTTTACCTTTGCTGTCTAATATTGAAATCACTACATCCTTGTCTTTTGGTATAGTCTTATCGATTTTGATCGAGCCTTCTATCACCGGTATATCATCATTCAGTGCAAACTTGACGCCCAGGTTGCCCAGCCGAACATACCCCTCTTTATCCTTAAGCGTCACATCCCGATCATCCTCGTAATAAATATCCACTTGCGCTCTATCACTGCCGACTGGAGCTGTATAGTAGACGGATCCGCCGATCTCATTCGCGAAGGAGCGCAACGGCACAAACAAATGACCTTTGTAATTCAGAATCTTGGTATCATCGGAGCTGAGTGAGTGCTCATCGCCTCCCATATGAAAATTGACGTATACAGGCGTTAACTTAGCCCTGACCTCCTCCGACACGGCTGCTGCTGTGAAGGTAATAATCCCTATCCCGCAAATTAACCCGAGTATAAATTTCTTGATGATGTCCACTCTCCTTTAATTGTTCAAAATATCCCACTATACATGTATACCGCCTAGATGTTGGAAAGTTTCGAGCTCTGTCCATAATCCGTGTCCAAATTTTTCTGAACCTAATCTATCCTGCCCGTTAGGCTTAATCAAGCGGCGTTAGTCTAATACTTTATTTTTCAGTCCAATACTTTTTGGGACGTTCTAATTCATTGTAACTAACCTAATACTCTCAATTTCTTCCGCCGGTAGATGAAAAACCTCTCCCCCACCATGCACCTCGTAATACACTCTATGGGTCGTGAATTCAACGCCTGACAATTTAAAAACCCCTTGATGCTTACTGCCGTCATAAAGAGTGACAAGGACGCACTTATTTAAGTATTTATTCGCATTCATTTTTTCATAAGGCCTCCGATTTCATCAATCATGAGCGTCTTTTAATTTCATTTTGAACATTTTCTTTATTGCAGTTTAGAGCTATGTAGACAAAGTATGTCTACATTTCGGAAAATTTGAGCAGCCATAAAACTCGCCGCGCTTTCCTTTTCGCTTAACCAGTAGGTAGCCACATTTGGGGCACTCGAGATCGTCAGGTTCCTCTATCGTAGCAGCTACCGGCACAACTGGCGGCTTCTTGTCTACTGCAGAAACTGGCTTGCTCACAGACTGTGCCGGATTAACCGCCAGTATCATCTCAATAAGCTGCTCACGGTTAACTAATCGCACACCGTTTGATTTGGCCAGCGTATAGGCTTGTTCTGTGTAATCTCTGTTCGATACAACCCAGGCCGATGTTGCCCCGTAATGATCCATGGCAGTTCTGATCTCTTGAACAGCCTTTAATCCAACATTCTTCGAGTAAAGTTTCGCCTGGACAACGATCTTATGGCCCTCCTATTATAGCGAATTTGGAATAGGCCTCTAGTCAATATGAACTATATTCACATTCGTTCTGATAAAACTTTTGAATCACCTACTTCCACATATCGCCATTTCTCTACACTTGTTGTAAAATTACTCCTATCTACTCTGATTTTCGAAAATTATACAGTCATGGAAACAACATGAGAAGTACTTGATGACTAAATTTAAATTGAAGGGAAGTATTTACATGTCAAATGCTACTGAATTCTTTTCTGAACTTCAGAAACACAGTGACGCAAAGTTACAAATCCTAAATAGCTATGTTATACCGTGGATGCGAAAGATAGTGCTAGGAACAAAAGCGTTCGGTGGTAAGTGTCTTGTAATTGATGGTTTTGCTGGACAAGGTGTCTATGATGATGGTTCTGACGGTTCACCAATAATTCTACTTAAATGTGCTATCGATTGTTATAATCAATTTATAGAGCTGGGCTGGGCTCCACCAAACATCTTTTTAATATTTATAGAGGGCTCAACTGAGAACTATAAATTATTAAAAAAGAATGTTATAGATACAGTTAACCTTACTGATCCTAAAAAATTCAAAGACGGTGCATTTTTCGCAAGTGATGACTACCCCACAATCAACATTGCCTGCTTTAATGATGACTTTAAAGACGTCCTTGGTAAAATTCTTAAAGATGTTCCTTCACTTATCCCTAGTTTTTGTTTTATTGATCCTTTTGGTTTTAGTCAAACCCCTTTTGACCTAATAAAAAAATATATGAAGAACAGATTCGCAGAAATTTTTCTGAATTTCATTTACGAAGAAACAAATCGTTTTATAAAACATACAAACAAGTCTATTCAGCAACATATTAGTGATCAATTTGGTGTAACAGATCTAGAGGAATTAAAAGCTATGATAGACGAAACTGGTGACCCTAATACTCGTAAACAAGTTATTGTAAGTTATTACGCCGGGCAACTTTATAATGAAGCAAACGCAAAACATGTAATCTCGTTCGAAATTAAAAAGAAGGGCCGAACCAAACTTGTACTCTTTTTTGCCACCAAAAATATTGTAGGATTGAGTACAATGAAAAAAGCAATGTGGGGAGTCGACAATACAGGTTCCTACTTATATGACGATAAACAAGAATCAGACCAAATTGAATTTTTATTTTTTAAAGAAGAACAAGAGCAGCAGCATATTGAGCGATTGGCCGGTCAAATTGAAGTCTTTTTCTCAGGTAAAGAAAATGTGACCAAAAACGAAGTTGAGGAATTTACAATTGTATCCACTGTATATCCAGAAGGGAAATTATTAACAGGCGCGTTAAAACATTTAGAAAAGCACAAAAAGATCCATGTTGAAAAAATAGATGGAAGTAAACGGAAATCAGGATTTAAAGACGTATATATAAATTTCGAATAAGAACATTTGTTCCTATTTACAAAATGTGTTATACTTGCTTCAAAGGAGGGATGTCATGGCTACATTGTCAAGCATTGAGTGGACAGAGGCTACTTGGAATCCCGTGACTGGTTGCACAAAATTATCTGAGGGTTGTAGAAATTGTTATGCTGCTCAAATGGCTAAACGACTTCATGCAATGGGCAATAAGCGATATGAGAACGAATTCAAAGTAACTTTACATCCCGATTTAATTGGTCTCCCCCTAAAATGGAAAAAACCGCGAACGATATTCGTTAACTCTATGTCGGACCTTTTCCATAAGGAGATCCCGCAGCAATTTATACAGTCTGTCTTTGATACAATGGTGGAAGCAAACTGGCATACTTTTCAGGTGCTTACCAAAAGATCCGATCGGTTACTTGAATTATCACAACAACTTCCTTGGCCAGTAAATGTATGGCAAGGTGTAAGTGTAGAGGATCAACGAGTCGTTCACCGAATTGAATCCTTACGCGCTGTTCCAGCTCACGTTAGATTCTTATCAATTGAACCTTTAATTGGACCATTAAACAACTTAGATTTAACAGGAATCCATTGGGTTATTGTAGGTGGAGAGAGCGGACCTAAAGCTCGTCCTATGGAAGAGAGTTGGGTTAGAAACATTAGAGATCAATGTATCGAGCAAAACGTTGCTTTCTTCTTTAAACAATGGGGCGGTGTTCAAAAGCATCGTCACGGAAGAGAACTCGATGGACGAACGTGGGATGAGTATCCCAATATTCTACCTGAGCCTGAGGCACAATTAATCCAATCATAGTGTAAACCCACAGTCCATTAGGAATGTGGGTTTTTTGCTGTGCAATCCTTATTTCAACCTCGACAACACCGCCGCCAGTTGCGCCCGCGTCACTGGTTCGTCAGGTCGCCAACTACCATCCGGGAATCCGCTCATCAGCCCAGCTGCCTGCGCCTCTCTTATTGCCACCTCTGCCCAATGGCCGGTGATGTCATCGACAGGTTTGACGGGCTGCTCTGGCTCCGGCGTCGACGTTGCTGGCGGCGTGTACTTACGGGCGGTAAACTCGCAGTACGCTTTGACTACACTCTCCGCATACGCTTGCCAGTTGGCTTTGAGGCGGGTGGCATCGGCAGCATTGGAGCAGAATCCATACTCCACAATCAGCGTTGTTACAGTGCCGGTCAAACGGTGCATGTAATAATAGTCACCGCCAGAGTCGTTTTTACGGCTGTATGTTGCCGTCGGTCTGAGCGTCTGTCCTACTAACCGCAAAGCCTCAGCAATTGTCTTGGCAAGCTTACCGTCGTTGAATAGGCTATGGATGATCTCTGCGCCAGATGCCGATGCTGACGGAGCTGCGTTAATGTGATTACTAATGCAGTATTTTGCCCCACTACCTTTGACCAGGCTGGATCGTAGTGTCGAGTCGAGCGAAATATCACTGTCCCGAGTCAACGATACTTTGACGCCAAGCTCGCGGAATCTGTTGTACTGATAAAGAGAGATGTCGAGCGTCATTTGTTTTTCGACGATGCCGTTGCCACTTGCGCCCGGATCGGTGCCGCCGTGTCCTGGATCCATCACTAACTCCGGTTTGCTGTCTCCAATAAGTTTGCTCATATTGCCTTGTCCCTCCTTGATTAAAAGAGCCGCGCCCATCTTGCGACCCCATCCATTATCTGACGGCCACAGGTAGGCGCTGCCGCCTCCGTCGCCGTTGAGTGCGTCTTTGCACCCCAACGCCGCCATAACACCGGCCAGCGCGTCGAGCGTAACCTTATCAAGCGTGCGAACGACGACAAGATTGCCCGCTGCTGTCTTGCCGGCCGCAAGGCGATAAGCGCTGCCCTGCCATATGTCCACACCGAGTTGGTCCCGTTTAATCCCCTCATCAATGACGTTTTTGCCATCCCGTAGAAGCGGCGGAGATCCTTGGAGCGCCCACGCTGCACCTGCAGGAGCCTTACCGATGTGCAAAGCCCCGTCCAGCATGTAGAGCTCGTCACGCGGCACCGTCTTGGCGATGTCGCCGATTACCGTTTTGCCGCCCTCGATAACACGCCCAATCGGTACTCCGTTGCTTGTATCGGCATAATTAAAGTTGGCGGCGACCGTAGCCCCCGCCGCCTGCCCTAACTCTTTGACCGTCTTGCCCAGCCCTACCGCAGCCGCGATGTCATCCTTGCGCGGATCAGCGATGACGCAGGCGACATTGACGCCGTTAACCTTGGACGTTTTTATCATCGTCTGTAACCTCCGGTAGACCGGCCACACTTGTAAAAAAGCTTGCTATTGTTGCAAGTAGCACCGTACCGCCTACCGTCACCCAATCCACTTGGTTAAATACCGAAGCAGCTCCAATTGCTCCAATTGCCGTTTGAGCTGCGGTTTTAACCGCTCTTACGGTTGCAGCCTTAATCCATTTCTTTGTCATTGAAATCCCTCCATTTTTATAATTTAAGTCCACCAGCCAGGACAAAAGCGACAATAGCCGCGATCACTGTTCCAGAAATTGTACGCCATAGCCAACGCTGGTTGTCCTCCATTTTGTCCAGCCTCTTATGTGCTGACCGCGCCCGCTGATCCGCATCCTTGGCAACATCGTCTGATGCATCGAGCTTGTCGACAAGCTTATTAACGCTTGCCGCCATATCCCCTATTGCCTTTGTGCTAGCGTCTTGCATAACCTCTAGGCGACCGACCTTTACCGCTATGTCGTTAATCGTCTGCTCTTGCGTCATCCGTCGACCTCCCCATTAAAATAGGCCCTGCTTATTCGGAGCCCTCAATCAAATTTGCATGACCATTATCGGTTAAATATGTGTCGATACCTTCTTTAAGATCGGGACGGCGGTCAATCACATACCCATACGAATAAACGCCATCAATAATCCGTTGTGCCATATATGCCGCCATTACAACGCACCTCCGAGTATAAGATCGTCGAGTGCCGTCTGTACAAGAGCGAGCTGCGTGCGCAACTGGTCGACCTCTACACTTAACGGTGGCCGATAGACTGGCGGTACCTCTGGCTCTGACGGATTGGGATAACTAAAAAGGACTTGCTCTGTGTCAGGGTCCACTTGATACCCGTTACACTGTGCAAAGTCCTCTGCGTATTGACCGTATTCAAGTTGGATCATGCCGATAGTTTCAGGCACACGCTCAGCAAGTGCAATGTATGAGGCTAAATCTTGTTCAACTGTAGTCTGTGTTAAAGTTTCCCCTCGTGCCTCGCCAGTATCAACGATAATTTTCCCCGTCGCTAATAAATAATATAGTCTCCTTGGGATGTAATTCATGATAGACCTCCTATTCAATAGCTATCCATGTATGCTCTCTTCCATCCCACTGGACGGGCAATCTAAATCCGGTGTCGTCGCAATAAGCGTTTCCGGTTAGACGGTAATTTCCCAGTTGCGTTCCTGCACGATTGAGCGATACGATTTCATAATTCACTTTTGAGCGGTTAAACACGGATAGTCCAGAAGAACCGTATTCGATGATGACCATGGACGGTGTAAAACCTAGTGATTGTGCGACTTGTACGTAAATGCTGCTCCCGCTCGACCCTGACGACATCGTAAACGGAAGATAGGATGTACTGGACATAACCGACGTGCTCGCCCATCTTTTCCCTTCAATTAACGTACCAAGCAACCCGAATAAGTTCACGCCGCTGCGTACGTTTGCCGCAATAAAGTCTGCATCTGTAACCCGAGAGACGGCTGAAACCCCGTCATAATATCCACTAGCGGGGTAAACGTCCAATTGTCCAGCAACATGTGCTCCTAAACCTGTATTTGACACTTGTGTCCCTGATCTATTAGGCATCGTACCTGTTACGATTCCCGCATCGGTCCCGATCGTCTTACCCGCCAACACTTCTGCCGCTACCGCTGTTCCATACTCACCCCCTTCACCCTGCAAGAAAAAATTTGTGCCGTCATAAGTAAGTGTATAAACAGCCGTTTTAAGCAGCCCTACCGGAACAGAGCCCGGTGGTCGAACGATCGTCCTCGCCCCAAGTCCATTTACATTAATCGTCGGTGCGGTAGACGTGTTTGTCGTGTGCAACTTGACCCGAAATGTCAGGCCCGCAACCAGTGTTGGCGCAGGCGATAGAGTGACCGTGTAAGCCGCCCCTGTTCCTGCGGTTGTACCGTACCCATTGCGGTTAGCGCTGAGCTGCTTGTCGGCTGATGCCATAAGCCCATTGGCTGATGTTGTCGCTATCGCAGTGCCTGCCTTTGAAGTGTCCAGTTCGTTAATATTTGCAACTAATGCCGCGTAGTCGGCCTCTGTAAAGTTACGGGCAATGCTGATGCCAGCCGTCCAGGCACGAGCATCTCCCTGTAGCCCACGAGTAATCCCGGTTAGGTTGTTGCCGGACTTCCCGGTGTAAAGGATCGTCTCCGCTAGCTCCCCCTGACCGATAACGGCGAGGTTCGGCGCGGCTGGCAGCACGGCACCGTTAAGGACGGTTATGGACGTCTGCGCCGCCGTGATCCCCGCCGCCAGCTCCGTGACTGGACTGTTGACCATCCCCGAATACATCGTTTGCACGCTGTCCCTCTCCCTTCTTCTCAAACAATTCAATCGCTTGACCGATATCCGCCTGTACAGCTTTCAGGATCATCACTTCGCTTCCCGGCCAGAGTTGGAGGAAGCCGGTAATTATGTTCGCGATTTCTTCCTTTGGCCTGTTCGGGTCCGCCTCAATAATGAGTTTCTGATTAATGACAGCCAATGCGATTCCTCCTAAAATATAAAGCCCGTATCAGACAGTTAAGTCCGATCGGGCTTCGTTGGCATTTCGTATTATTATTCAATCGTTATTCATGGAGCGGATTATTGCCTGAAGTGCCGGATTGCGTATATAGCGGATTTTTCTCGATTTCGGCGAGTTCCGCTTCGAGATCGACGATTTCGGTTTCATACTCAGCGATCCGAGCTTCGATAACCGCAATCTTCTCGCGGTAAATTGCCACGACCTCGTTCTTCGGCGAACTCTCTTGTTTGATTAACGTCTCATAGCCGAATATAGCGTTCTTCTCGCCTGTGATAATGGCATCTAAGTACCGTAACCGCGATTCAATCACGTCTACTCTCGTTGGTTCACTCATTTCTTCACCGTCCTCCTTAGTTTCGAGGAACACTTTTCCTTGCGTGAAGTCGACGCCCATTCCGGCAATCTCCGCTATCTGACGGACAGGTGCGTAACTGCTACCGCTGATAATCGGCACCTCGCCAACTACTTCACCGTTTACGTGTAGTTCCCAAACACTGCCGACTTTCGTGCCGACAAGTTGCTTAATCTCCGAAGCGAGTGCAGAGCTGGCCGTCATGACAGCCGCGCCGACAAGCGTTCCTGCGATAAAATATGATAATTTTTTCATAGCGCATACCTCCGATAGTTTTCCACCATTATACAACGGCCGGAATCGTAAGACTATCGGACTAGCCTCCTAGCGCCGTAATTCGTGCGTCCAGCGAATTAAGTTGCGTCTGAAGTCCAGTTACATGAGCGACTGTAAGTCCGGTAACCGTGGCTGCTAAGTCAAAGTGAACACCGGCGTTGAACGTTGTGTAATTATAAAAGTTCATACCGCCAACAGCGTTGATTGTGTTTCCAGAAATACCAAGCTGGATCGGCCCGCCGCGTGGACTCCAGATTTGCCCGCCCGCCAATCCGCCTTGTATCTGCAAACTAGCTTGTGGGTTACTATCGTTGTGAATCGTTATGGTAGCGAATCCACTCGTTAGTCGTACAAAGTCACCGCTTGCAGCCGATTGAACCGTAGTCCCCGTAATCGTACCACCAGTTATCGTCGTCCCCATAACGCTACTCCCGATAATACTCCCGCCGACAATCGAGCCTGACCCGGATAAGCTTCCGCTACTAATCGTCCAGCCGCCAATCGTGCCGGAGGTCGCCGTAATCGATCCCGAAAAGCTGCCGTTAGCCGCCTGCAACGTGCCGCTGAAATACGCGTTCCCCGTCGCCGAATCTTGCCATATCGTACGGACGCCTGACTTGTTAAATAACGCAAGTCCATACTCTCCCGGTGCTGTCTGACCGATCCGTACCATCGTCCGGTCTTGATCATCAGCGACCCGCATTCCGTATCCATCCACAAGCGTGATGCTGTCGTCGTACTTCTGACCCTTCAGCACAGCATTTTTTGATGTGTAAGTAATGGCTTTCTTTGAACCGACTGTCGCCTGAAAGATGTAATCTGCCGTTTTAAATTCACGGAAGTTGGTCAGATTAGCTCGGCCTGATTTCTTTTCGAACGGGTACCGATCGAAGTCATTGGCTCGGGCATCGAAGGAATAGCCCAACACTTCGTCAAAGCAAGTTACGGTGTCACCAGCTTCACGAAGCCGCTCATCCAGAAACTCGCGGTCTACCTTCTCCATCTGAACGAAGTCCACATCGTAGGTTACGGAAGGATTCTCGTACTTGGCCAGATGCTTCTGCATCTCCTCCAAAAGCCGCGATTGCGTTTCAACGTCAGGAAAATCGACCTTGCCCATGAAGGGATTAGCCGGATCAAAATGCGGAGAATCGATATACTTGACCGTTAGGCCAGCATGTCCCTCAATAGTCAGACCGTTTTTGCCATACCCATACAGCCGCGTAATCCGCTCCATATCATGGCTCTTACGCTTGATGCCTCGCATATTGTGCCTATACTCGACGCGGGCGCCATAGTTGCCGCCTTTGCGGGTGGTTAGCGTAATCTCATAATTGTCGAAGGACAATTCCGCGCCGTAGAGCTGGCGCAGCTCCTGCAGCAATTCGAACTTCGTCTTCTCTCCCCATTCGAAGATGTCCTGTGCCGGGAATGATCCCTCCACTACAAAAGAGAACGGTGTGTCCGTTCCAAGCATCGTCAACATCTCGGCCAGCGTCTTGGCGGCGGCGAAGTCGATGTAACCGTCGAGAAAATAATTGCCGAGGGTAAAGGCAATGTGATGCGCCTCTACTACCTTGTAAATCTTTCGGCCCTGCCGGATTTCCTGTACGTTCCGGATACAAAAGCGCTGGCCCCGTTCCACAACATCGGGAAACTGAACA
The DNA here is from genome assembly GCF_003112455.1 of Paenibacillus agaridevorans. GTDB lineage: Bacteria > Bacillota > Bacilli > Paenibacillales > Paenibacillaceae > Pristimantibacillus > Pristimantibacillus agaridevorans. The sequence continues at coordinate 44,577 of NZ_BDQX01000231.1, read as the reverse complement.
TCGTTCCCTTCCACCAGCAATCCATATCGCTCCGCATCGTCCGCCTGGAATGGATAAGCGAACTGAACATAAAACTCCCCATTCAGCACTTCTCGGACAAGCACTTCCTTCGCGTTCAGCAGAAACGCCTCGCGGGCGCTGCCGACATACAACGCCAATACCTCATTTACGCTCTTGATCGTCATCGCCCCCTACAATTGCTTCTGCTGAAACATGATTTGGCATAGCACTGTTCTCAGTCCCGTTGCATCCGAGTAAACAAGCTCATTAAGTCCGGATGCAAAATCTCCGAATTGCCCTTGCATTAGAGGCAGGGCGTTTTGTCCGTCAAGGAGCAGCGTCAATGCCCGGTGATTAATTAGGATGACTTGTCCCGGTAACCAAGCGCCAGTGAATATGAGTTCTCGACGCTGCCATTTTGATGCCCGAGCGGCAACCTCTCCTTCTGCGGATAACGCAGCGCGAGACCATACAACTAGCCCGGGCTTAGCTGTAATGCCAGCACTGGCCGATAAATTTGCGGATAGATACGTGAGTTGCCGCAGACTGCTCTCGGCCGATAGATGTGCCACCGCAGACAAAGTCGCTTGCACCGTTGCCGATAGTTCAGCCTTAGCACCTAGTTCTGCCGACATCGTCTTATGATCATGCGACTGATTAAATCGTACTTGATTAAAAGCAGAGCGGTTGAACATCTGGCCACCCCCTGCTATACAAAGCGGTCACGGTGCGTTATGCGTGCCGGTATGGTCCGCTGCGCTTCCGTGTCGCTGTATTGGATTTCGTTTTCGCCGGGCATGATCATGATCCAATCGCCAGACATCTGATGACGCACATCAACGCCGTTTTTGGCAAATCGCCGGTATTGCGTGGTGATCAGGATCTCATCGCCTGGTGCAAATTCGCCGGAATAAATCAGCTTTCTGATCATGTACTTCCCGGCGACGGCTCGTAAATTCGACGTTGCTGACAGATGCGCATGATATCGAATCGTTCGTTGCATCTTAGCGTCCAAGTAGGTTACTGCCGATATGCCGGCAGTACCAGCCAAGATACGCAATGCTGTAGCTGATACCTCGGATACGCCTGATAGTTTTGCTGCTCCGCCCCACAATACAGCCGTATCAGCATGAAGCCCCGTATCGGACGATAACGCGGCGTCAGTGTGGATGCTACGCTCCAGTTCCGCAGCCAACTCCCCCGAAGCTGGCAGTACAGCATTACTGTGCAAGACGCGAACCAACTCGGCGAATATGTCGCTTTCGGCTGAAGTAAGCGCCGTATTAGTAATCAAACGCGTCAGCGCTGCCGTGAGTTCCCCTTCGGCGGAAGCTAGCGACGATGACGCGATAGCACGTAAATAACGGCTGGCCATATCTGCTTCAGCTGATAAGGATGCGCTCATTTGTCTGGTCATGCGAGAGGCCACGCTTATACCAGCATCGGCCGTCAAGCTCATACTTAAGCGGATCAATCGCTCAACCGCTGCGATCAATGTGGCATCTGCGGACAGCGCGGATCCGTTGACCATCGATCGTTGATACTGTCCAGTCAAGCTGGAATCAGCCGACAATTCGCTATGATTGGAGATAAGCCTGACATAGCTACCGCCTTCAATCGCCGATTCGGCAGCAAGCGATGCGGATAGTATACGAGTGACGCGTACTGCTGCTGATAAGTTAGCTTGTGCTGACAACTCAGCATTTGCAACAATAACTCGCTGAGTCGCTGCAGTAAAAGTCGCTTCCCCTGATAACGACGCTTCAAAAGGTGTCACTCTGAGCAACTTCACCAAGAGCGTTGTGTCTGCCGACATTGCAGCATCATAAGTAATAACCCTTACATATTTCACGTCATTCAAATCACTCACTGCCGACAATGAAGCCGTGAGATACACCTCGGCAATGGTTGAACGGTTGAATCGCTGGCGGTTAAATCCGGCTTGGTTAAACATACAGCCTCAACCTCCTGTTAATCGAGGTCGAGTACAAGCTCCCCGGCCAAGAATTTGAGCTGATCATTGGCTAGAATAGACCGCGCATTGCTCACCGGTCCGTAATAGAGCAGATTCCCGCCTGTGACCGCGCTGCGCAGCCCGATATGCGTCACCGTACCCCAGGCTGCTGTGGCAACGGGGAAGGTAACATCGGCGGAATTGGATATCGTCGCTTTATTGCTGACCTGCGTCGGAGCTGAAAAAGCTACCGATTGCCTCACATATGCCCCTCCCGTAACCTCGGTGCCAGTATCCGCTTCAGTTGGATCGCTCGTGTACAAAGCCAGATAAACGGTGCTTGGCGACGTATACGCAGTATTGCGAAACACTGCGTTCAATAGTGCCGCTTCCAAATAATTGCTCATTGCTCCCATGATAAATTCCTCCTTGGATGAGGTCATTCAACCTCTGATATGATGGTCAAGCTAAATCCGTTAATCATGTTGATGCCGGCATTCTGCAGCCGGATGACCGGATATGCCGGTTCGGTACCGGCTGACACAACAAAAATGCTCTCCGGATTACCTGTGATGGTTTGCTCCAGGATTTGCTCAGGACCATAAACAAAGGGATCCGTACACTTCATTGAAAACTCGAATGTTCCGTAGTATCCGAATTGCTCAGTACCCAACCTGCCAGTGAATTTCGCATAAAAAAACCGATCGGGAAGCTCATCGAAGACGAGCAGACCGGCCGGCAATGTAGGTTTGAGCCAATTCAGTATTTTTGATTGCTGGAGTTTGAAGGCGTCGGACGTAGGTGTTATGTCAATCCGCAACTCGATGCCGCGCTTTCCCCACTCCGTTCCGTAGTCGATTGTACCTGGCAGCCCGGATACCTCTTCCTCCGACTCCCGCAGTTCCGGAGAGTGAACGGTGTAGGAAAGAAGCGTCACACCAAATTCAGAACAATGTTTACCTCGGTACTTGAATCCAATCACGCTATCCACCTCCCGTAAGCTGCTTGCGAAGGATTTCGGCTGCCTCGCCGCCGGCATCACGACCAAACGAACGAAGGTCAATGCCGTCTTCAAAGACTGGATCATTGACCTCCATAAACTTTTCTATGTGGATGCTGCTGCCGCCGCCGGATTGAGAGGAGACCAGGCTGGTGACTTGGTCTTTCGTCAATACCGGTTCTCCTCGCCTGAGAATAGCAGTAATCTCATCAGGAGCCAGATCGTAGGGGGAACGGAAGTTCATCTCGCCAGCAATCCCTCCACTGTGGTAAAGCGGCACGCCGTCTTTATACCACCGTCCTTCAGTATTATTAAATGTCGCCCCAATGCTGGCTCCGAGTGCTTTGTTGTCTTCGGACAATCGTTGCTTACCGGCGGCATCCGATGCGTGCCATGCAGCACTATTCGCCTGCATTTGAGCGATGACCGACTGCGTAACTCCAGATGCAGCAGCTGCAGAAGCTGCCTGTGAAGCTGCAAGCGCCTGCTGCAGATTGTCCATCTCCTGCTTGATTAACTCGTTTGTCTGAATGAATGACTTTAAGCGCTCGTCATCCGCAAGCTTGTACAACGCGGTTAAGTCACTGGTTAAGTCGCTTGTGGCTTCTCGCAAGTCATCGTAGTAGTCCTCAATGTCCTGCTTCTGCTGGTCTAATGCCTCAAGTTCCTGTTCTCGTTGTTCGTCAAGACTTCGCTTCTGATCCTCGACATCCATCAAACGGAGCTTCTCCTGAAGTTCAAGGAACGTCTTCTGCCCGCGCTCAGATGTTGCGAAGCGATACTTCTCCATCTCAGCCACGAGCTCATTCCGCTCTTTCAGCCGTTCAGAGTCATCGATGGCTTCGACCTGGTCATCGTAAAAGGCTTGAATCGCCTTCCGGCGCTCATCCAGAGCATCGAGTTCCGCACGCTTGGCTTTGTCGATCGCATCGATGGCGCGCTTGACCGCATCCTTCGCCAACGTCTCCTGCTCCCGCGCCGCTTCCTGCTCAGCCTTCTCCGTCTTCCGGATCAACTCGACTCGGAGGTTATAGAGTTGAGTGTCCGCTTGCTTATAGTACTCACTGTCCTTTGTGTACCGACTCCGGACGCGAGTCCAGGCTTCCATCTTCATCTTGGAGATCGCTTCCTCCGATTCGCCGGCCAGGACCATCCGGCGCTCTTCCTGGAGGATCCAATTCGACGAGTGTTCAAAGCGCTCCCGCGCAGCTTTCTCCGACTTCTTAGTTTCTTCCTCGAGACGCTTCTCTTCATCGGCCGCCATCTGCTTCTTGAGCTGGTGAATGCGGACTTCAAGCTCCATTCGGATGTCAGCGTTATGATCATATTTCTTACGGAGTCGCTCAAGCGAATCAACCTCCTGCTGCTCCGTAAGCAGGTCCATGTTGCGTTTGTACTCCAGGAGCTTCAACGACTCCTGGTAAGCCTCGCGCTCGAGCTCAGCTTTTGTCTTGGCCGTTCCTTTACCCTTGGAGCTCGTTGAGTCGTCAGTAGCACTACCCGATGTAGTCGGTCGAAAAGCATCCACTCCAATAGTCAAGTCATCCAGTAGCTTCGATGCTTCATTGATGTCGTAGTTGCCTTGACTAATTTGATCGACTAATCGCCTCTTGGCACCTTCAACAGCTGCCTCGGACTGAGCTCCCAAAAAACCACCAAGCGCACTGGATATAAATGGCGCCGCTTTGGCGGAATCTCCTTTTCCCTCCAGACGCTCTAATTCCGCTAACGACTCGCGAGCGAGACGAACGCGTTCTTCTGCCTCCGTTTTCGCAACTTGAATAACCGTTTTTGCAGCTTTTATCGCTGCATTGACCCTGTTTTCCTCCCCCGTAATGTAGCCGTCAAGGGCATCTTTGTTCTTGATATGCCAACGATTTTCCTCGTCCAGCTCGGCGATCAGGTCAGGGTATTCTTTCTTTAACTGCTTTGTCACCTCGGCTAAGCGAGCCTTCTGTTGCTCTGTCAATTTTGCACTGGAGTTGAGTGTCTCGTATTCGTTAGACAAAGCCTTGAGTTCTGATACGTTATCGGCCAGAACAATATTCTCGCGCATGGACTCACGAGTTAAGGCGACTTTAGCCCCAAGCGCCTGTTCGGAAGCCTGTTGCATCCCGCGAAGCGCGAAACGGGCTTCTTCGACGTTATCGAAGTCCAAAGCTTTAAGTTCCTTGTCGATCGCTTTAATGGCATCAGCCACATCTAATAAGGCATGCGTGTTCTCAATGGAACCGAGCCCATTCTGGGCATCGGACATTCGCTTGTTATATTCCTCTTCGAGTTTGTTCCGACGCTCCACGATCTCGTTGAGTTGCTCCATATTACCCTGAAGCATTTTATATTCATTTGCGCTCAGATTAATGGGCGACTCTCTGAGGGCTTTATTCAGCTGCTCTTGGTTGGCGGTAAAAGTCCGAACAGCTTCAGAGGCTTGATTGGATGCGAGCGTGTAAGCTCCTACCCCTGCAATCAATGAACCTATGGCCAGAATAGTCCATCCGATTGGACCCATTACAGCATTGAGTGCCACGAATGCAACTGCCAGCGCACCGACTACAGCGATAAGTGCGGTAACCGCGGCAGCTGCCGCCGTCAAACCAGCAACCGTGTTCTTATTCCCCTCTGCCCAGGTCGCGAATCCCTTGATTATCGGAGTCAGCAATTCCAGAATCCGTTCCAAAGCAGGAATAAAAGCTTCCCCTAACTCGACTCGAGCTTCTTGCAAAGTTGATTGAAACGAAGCCTGCGTGCCAGTAAAGCCGGTCATAGCATCGTCAGCGTTACCCGCAAATATAGCACCTTCCTCCAGCATGCCATTATACGCTGCTTGCACCTTCTGAGCCTCGGTCAGCTTTGCTGCCGTCGTCCCGATCGACTTGGCGTAGCGATCCTGCATGATGGATAGGTTAGTCGTGATGCCGGCGGCGTCAGTCAGGTTAGAGTTGCCTGACTTCACGCCCTCAGCGACTTGCTTAATCGCCTCTCCCCAGGACAGATGAGACTGCCGGTTGTAAGCTGCTGCATCCGCAGTCGCGGTGATGATTCGTTCAGTATCTTCGAGAGATAGATTCATGGTCGTATAGGTTTTGACCGTGTCGGCCAGCATGCCCTTGTTCAATCCCCATCGATCGGCAAGTTTGTCCGCCAAATCAACTGCTTGCTCCGTGTCGACGTTGAACTTGTCAGCTACAACCGACAGCCCGCGGTAGGAACTCGCTAGTTGATTCGCCTCGCTGGCCAACGTTTGCACTGTGCTGACTAACTTCGCAAGCGCTGCACCAGCTCCAAGTCCTGCGATACCGGCGGCAAGCCCCTGAATACCTTTACCAGCCCTGTCAGCGGCACCGTCCGTATCCTTCAGCCCCTCATTAACCTTATCAATTTCCGGTCGCCGGCTTCCTAGTTGTTTCAATTCCTCTTCGAGTTGCCCGACGCGGGTATCTGCCGCCTGCGCCTGCTGCGACATCTCAGCCAACGCTTGCTCCAGTGCCTCAATCTGCTTTTTCTCCGCGCCCATCTTCTGCAGTTCTGCAACGACGGCGGCGAGCCCCTGCTCCATCTTGGCCGGGTCGATCTTCTTGAGTTGCTGCTCGATCGCCTTCAGGTGGTTCGTATTGGCAGCAACCTTCGCCATTGTCGTGTTCAGATCCGTAAAGGACTTGGAGGTCTTCTTGCCCTCTTCGCCCAGATCGGCGATGCCCTTCTTCACAGCCTGCACTTCTTGCTTCATCTGCGCCGATTCGGCAGTAAGCCGCGCTCGAAGCTCACCGATTTGTATAGTCATAATTTCACCTGCCCATCATGCGCGCTCGAAGCGCTTCGTATTGTTCCTGTGCAGACTTCGGCGGCGTAGGTGGAGGCTTTGGCAGCCGGTCACGGTGCCGCTGAAGGATTGCCTCCCGAGTTTGCGAGTCGGACATATGTGGGAATGCAGAAACCTCAATACTCTCCAACATATCTCGAGCTCGCTGCTCACCGCTGAGCTCAAGGAGCTCCGGCAAATCAATCCAAGCGTACTCATGCTCGATTTCATACTGGGTCTTGGCCAAAACGATGCTGCAGCGGAGAACAAACTCGTCCCACGTTATCCTTTGGCCTGTTCCATTCTGGCCAGTATGCTCTGAACGAACTGCTGCGCCATCGGCGGAATCAGGCCGCTTACGTTTCCCAAGGCGGCGTTAATGTCGTTCTTCTCCCAGGTCAGCTTCAGAAATTCGGTGCATTCGGCCAAGCTCGCTTGTTCGTCCAGGTACTCGATCGGCAAATCGCTCAGCAATGCGGTTAATTCGTAAATCTCATCTATGGCAACGTCGGCGGCCGCCACGATGAAGACCGCCCGGTCATTTTCGGGGGTCAGGAAGAGCTTGACGAGATACTCGCCGATCGTGCCGATGTGCTCGGTCAGCTTCTTCAGGCGAGCGCGGGTTAGCTTCGGGATCTCCACTTGCTTGCGGCCGATCTCAACGCGGTCTTTCTTAAAAAAAGGAAACATGATTATTCCCCCTATGGGATTTAATAAATACGAAAAAAAGGGAGCCGAAGCCCCCTCCTGAAAATCATTAAACTATGCCGTTGCAGTGATGTCGCCCCAGGTGTAGAGCAGTCCTTTCGGTATAGCCGAGAGGCTCGGGTAAGCCATTGCCGAGATCGTCAGTCTGCGGTTGTTGTCAAGCACATAAGCCGCATTCATATCGAATTTGATGCCGACGCTCTCAATATAAATGTACTGGTCCGGATCCGTGATGCCTTGCGGCATGATGACCGCGCGTTTTCGCGGAAGCTCTTTACCAGCAAGACCAGTCACATGATACTTCACTTTTGTTGGCGTCGTACCATCAGTGACTTTCGAAGCATTAGGATTGTACATAAGGACTTTCTCAAAGTCCATATCCGGCGTCTCAAAGTTAACTGATCCAGTAGTGCCCGTCGAGACCGATTTCACCGGCGCGGTACCGGTCTGATCCGTCGTTGGTTCATAGTAAGTCGTCGTTGTCGTAAAGGTGATGCCGCCTTGCGTCAGGTCGATGGTGACTGCATCCGCCTCCTCGTCACCATCCTCATCGATGCCCCAAATAAAGATCCCGGGACCGGAATAGATTTTTTCTACGTCACTCATTCATCATGCTCCTCTCGTCTGAAATACAAAATTGGTCGAATACATGGGTCTGTCCTTGTCGTCGAGCCCCAACGGGATCGGATTGGACTGAACTGCTCTGCTCGACCAAACATATGCGGAGCCTGCCTCATAGTTGGTGCGGCGATGCAAAAAGTCAATCAAGCTTTTGGCTTCTGCTTCGGCTGCCGCTTTGTTGGCCGGGTCCGCCTTGTACGATTTCCCCTTGATGATGACCTGGAATGTCGGACTGTCGCGCGGAATGTAATCGTGCGGCGCATAACCGCCGGTACCGAAAACGAATAAAGCTGGCAACTTGTCTTCCGGGAGATCCGGAGGGATGAAACCCTCGTCTGGGTAAGTGTTGAAGCCCGATAAGGCTAGGAAATTAATCAAGTCCTCTGACAGCATGGATCATCCCTCCAATATCTTCGATAATTCCTCAATAATCTGCTTCTCGTTCATCTTCAGGGCGCGCTCCAGAAACTTTTTGCCGGGCATCTCGCTGTTGTATGGTCCTTTGGAGAGCGTCTTCTCGCCTGGTTCAAACACGACCAGCGTGCCCTTAGATGTGACGCGGAAACCCTCGTGCTGTGCAACAGCGTAATGGTCGACTTCAGGACTGGTGCCGAAATCGATATATGTCATGCCGATCATTTGCTTGACCTCACCGACAACCAGAGCTGCCTCCAAATCACCTTCATCTAAAGGGGCTAGACGCTTGGCATCATGAATTGCCTTTAGTGCAAGACGGGTAAGCGTCTCTTCTAACCGACGATCGATGTCATCGACCAAACTGTCGAGCCCCTGAACCATGGCTTCCAGACCGTCGAGACTGAAACTAAAGCCGCTTCCCTTTGCCATACACGATCACCTTCTTTACTTCGTCGGTGCCGAGGAACTTCCGGATCTCGTAATGCGCGACGTCGACGCGGATCTCTGCACCCATCTGATCGATGTACAGAAAATAGTCGTCGAAGCCGATCGGGACAGCCCCTTCGATATGAACCGTATATGCAATCTGGACTTCCTCGCCGCGGGCATTCCGGATCAGCCGCTGCTCCTCAACGACCTTGGCCGCCCGTTCCGCCACAACTGGCGGCAGCGGACGCCCCCAATCGTCGAGTTCGGAATGATGATGCGAAACAGTCGCCGGGTACCCGAACAAACTCATATTAAAGCACCGCCGTACTGCAGCCGCAAAGCCTCCTCGGCTTCCTGCTCGGCCAGTTCGTCAGCAGTCGGCCCCAGCAACGCTCGCACATCCGGAGCGACCACATCGCGCTCACCGTCCTTGTAGCTGACCGATTCGCCGTTGTCGGTAACGGTCTTGACGTTGTGCTTCTGATACTTCAACGCCGGGTCGACGCCTTGCAGTTCCCAGAGCGCCTGGTATGTGACAACTGCGACTACAAGCTCGTACTCCGGGTACCAGAGAGCTAATTTGCGTTCTGCCTGCTTTACAGCGACAGATTGCTTCTGCTCTCCAGCACGGAGCCAAGCCTCCGAGTCAAGCATGTTGTCGACGATCCAATCATTTACCGTCTGCCTGTCCATCTGCATCATCCTTCACAGCAGCTTTTCCTTTACCCTTTGCCGCTGCCGCTTC
>NZ_BDQX01000231.1:29633-34826 GCF_003112455.1 Paenibacillus agaridevorans | reverse complement strand
ATCCGCCTCTTCCTTCTCGGCCAATGCTTTAGCATCGGCTTCAGCGGCGAGCTGCTGCCGCTCGAATTCCTGCAGGCGAGCTAACTCAGCGCGCAGCGCCTCGAATTCTTCACTCATCGACTGTGCCGCTTGCGGCTCAGCTCCGGTGGCTTTAGCCGCATTAACACCGATTAGCCTGCGAGCCTCGGCTTCAGGCAGTTCTACGGATTCGCCTGGCTTCCGCCACTGGCCGTTTGCCTTGACTACTGCTGTCAATTTCACGAGCATTGTTTTCAACTCCTTCCAAAAGAATAGAGCGCCACTGGGGCGCTCCTAATCGATGACCGTCGCAGTTACGACCGAATCAGTCCATGCGAACGCCGGGAAGCTAAGAGCAACTCCAGCCGTACGAACGCGAATCGGGTTTTTCGTCACGTCCCGGAAGACGTAAATCCCCATATCACCGGTCTTAACAGCATCAATCTCTGCGATCATCTCTTCAGTAGTTTTCGCCCACAGGTAATCGCCCAGTGGTCCGTCAGGCAACATAACAAAACGGTTCTGTGGCATCATCCGAACCGTCGTGAAACTCACTTTTCCTGCTGTCAAAGCCCGATCCTCAGTACGTGCCTGCGTGTCATATGCAATCAATGCGGGAAACTCCAATTCGTCGAACACCGCTTGCAACTGAGCCTTGGTGAGTGCTGGCGGCTGAGCATTACCGCTAGGATCTCCGTGGTAATGCTTCCGGATTGACATATTACGTCGCAGCAATGTGATGATTTTTTTACTGGTCATAGCGCGCTTGAGTTTAATCCCTCTATCCGAAAAGATACCCAACCACTCTTCGATGTCATCCAATGGAGTGGAGTTGATGATATCGCTCCATTTATCCGTGCCAGTCAGAACAGGTTTTTGTTCAACGGTGTAACCGTAATCGACAAGGACGCGCACATTTCCTTCCACATAGTTTACCCCACCGCTCCAGACGCTCGTAATGGCGATCCATTCTCTACGAGCATTGATAGAGTCTACTGCATATTGCGCATCATCAAATTGATCATTACGAAGTTGCGTGATTTCCTGCGGTCGAAGTCCAAAAGCGCCGGATGCCTGAAGCATTGTACGCACCAGACGCTCGTCCATGTAGCGGCCCCGCTGAATCTTGGGGATTTCAACGCGCGTTCCAGACAAGCCCTCGCGCGAACCATACTCGACTTCGGTACCGAGCTCCGCGATCTGCGCCATTACAGGCAGGCGATTAGCTGCGCCCTTAATGACATCTACCGTCAGCTCCGCCGTTTCTTTCGGCGGGAATAGCAACGGATGCAGGTATGTGTTGTCGACAGGAAGATTCCGAGAGTAGACAACCAAGTCCTCACCGGAAAGTGCTTGTTCCAGAGTCAGATCAATCGGATCTCCATCCGCAAAGGTTTGCAAATCCAATTTCAAACGGTATTTTCTTTTCATCTTTTGCTTCATCCTTTCGTGTGAAATTATTCTGCGAATACGACATGCGGCATCTTTTCCCGTAGCGCGGCGTCCACTGTGACCGGCAACCGGGCCGCCCATACCTTCACATACTCATAGCCGCCGACGATGTGATCGCCGTCCTTGACGTTGATCGAGCGTTTCAGGATGACAGTTGGATTCTCGCTCCCATCCTCGCCTTCGGGATCATAAGGAACCCATTTGCCTGACGCTGTAACTTTTGCCATCGGCATGCCAATCCGGATAATGCGGTTGCCATCGGAATCCGCTGGTACTCTTGTGTGGTCGATCGTGATACCGTTCGTCACTTCGCGAATAACCTCAAACGAGGCAACGATTTCCGGGTCAGCTTCGACATTAAATCGATTTGTTGGTTGCAAACGCATGAATGATTCCTCCTTCGTTATTTTGCTGCCCACGGGTCATAGACAGATGAATTGGTTGTCGGTAATCCCCGTGTTTTTGCAGAATTGATGAGTGCCTCTTGATGTGCCTTTTTATCAGCAGGAGTTCCGCCTCCGCCGACAGGTGCGCCAAAAGCGCCAGTACCAGGCTTCTGCTTTCCCAGATGTGGCTTCTTCTTCAACAGCTCCTCGAGCGCTTCTTTAACGCCGGTCAGATTTCCCTTGTCATCTTCAGTGACCATAGATAGATCAGCGAGGGCGTGAGCATCCTCCCAGTCGGCGAACCCGAGTTCGTTCGCCAATACCTTCACCTCGGCAGCGAGAAGGCGTTTATATGTCTTCTCGTTTTGTTCCTGCAGTTTCGATTTCAGTTTTTCGTCAACAAGTTTGTCAACGTCAACTGGATCGGACTTCTTGTCCTCCGGCTTCGGATCCGGCTTCTTCAGTGCCGCTTGCATAGCTTCGACTGAGTCATATCCCAGTTCCTTAGCTAGTGCCTTTTGCGCAGCCTTCTCGGCACGAGGCAAGCGTTGTCCCATCATTGCATCTACTTCGGCTTGGGTGAATGTCTTCTCTCCGCCGCCGGCGCCACCACCGTTATCACCGTCTCCTCCGGAGCCGCCAGAGCCACCGCCTTCCCCTGCAAATAGCTGAAGATTCAAGCGGAGTCGATATTGCCTTGCTATTGTCTCGTGCATAATGACCTCCTGTTTTAAGTCCGGGTGGACTATCCTCGAGTAGCCTTTTAGTGTCATGCCACGGTTTGGACAAAAGAAAAAGCCGCTCAAGTGAGCAGCTTAAGGTTAAAAAAAGTTTTATTGTGGATACTTACTCATTCCCATTCGATGAATAAGTTCAACGAAAGTGGTAAATTGCTGTCTGTAGTCAGGTTGTGAATCAACGATTTCTTTTGCTGCCTCAGAGAGAGAACCAACAACATAATCATTATTGTTGACTGAGAAATATCGCTCGTACTCCGTATCCTGAATGCAAATTATGTCAGTAATAGAGCCTGCTTTATTCCTTTCATAGAACGATAATCGTTCAAAGTGCTCTACGACTTTGTGACGATATGTCAGCCCCAATAATTCATTGTCTTCATGTTTATACACTACAAAAGTCAAGTGACCGTCTTCACGATAAGGAAGCTTTCTTACCTTCAGAAAAAAATTAGACAATCGAAACACTCCTTTCTTATACCTAACTTGTAACCATAAGGAAAGAGTGTTGTCAATCTTTTTTCCAATCATTCTTAAAATGAACATTAACCTTACGGTACTCCTCCTGCAGCTCACGGTACAGCATCGTGTCCCGTGCCTTTTGTGAAGCGAACGTCCGCAAATCTGGCGTATCATTCGGCAACACCGACTTGTAGCGAATCCATTGCTTACGGGTGGCATTTTTACGGGACTTATCGCGCTGGATCTCTTTGTAACGGCGGATATTCGCTTCCGTCCTGTTGTCAGTAAATAGTCGGTTCGACGTCATGATCATCCGCTCGACCTCATCGGTCGGCGTGTACTCCTCAATCCAAGCTGAAATGGAATGAACACAGTGCGAATGGTACGGCGGCCGTATCTCGAGCTTCGGGAATCGCGGATCGTTGCCGCTGATGCTGTACACCCTGCCCTGGTACTCGGCGCAGAATTCGCAGGTGATGCCAACGAAATTAACGTAGACCAGGTCGAGCCCGTTCTGCTTGATCATCTCTTCGGCGCCTGTTACGTGCGCCTTGCGCTGATGATAATGCACAACGCCGGCCATATACTTGTCCGCAGGGATCTGTGCGCCGTTTTTCGCTACAATGCCGGTGATGCCGCGGTTGTTGATGTCAGCAATTGCCTGCTTCGTCGCCTCGCGCCGGCTAATTCCTTCTGTCAGTGATCGCTCGTTGACCATACGAATGGCGTCCTCGATACGGCGCTTGGAGTCAGCACTCATATTATCTGAAGCCTCAAGGATGCTATAAAACGTATCGTCCATGATCGCCTGCGCCGCCCGCTGATGAATCAGAGGTTTCAGAGTGTCGTTGATCGTTTCCCGGACAACTCCCGCAGCCGATATTTGTTGCACCGCTCCTGTAGCACCGGCACGATACTCTTCACCGATGAGGGCCGCTGTATGCTGCCCAGCCTGCCTCGTCAGCTCCGCAATAATCTCCTCTATCTGCTGTAGGAGCAATTCCTTCCGTCGGCGACCGATACTACCATCCTCCAGTGACTGAACCAGCCCCCGCAGCCGTTCATCCGCTCGGACGTACAATGCGACAATCTGCTCGAGCGTCGCCATGCTACACCGTCACGCGGGGCGGCTGAGTAAATGTCGGGTTAAGAGTTCCCGCGGCTGCCTGTTCGTCCTGTATCTTCTTGATCTCGTCCTCGATCGCCTTCTCTGACCAATCCGGATGGATCCGGCGTACGGTTGTCTCGAGAGATTGTACGCCAGCAGCATACTTGTCCATCTCCTCGCGATCACGCTCCGATTCGGCCCGTGGAAGCATGTCGCCCCACTCTACGACCGGATCCTTCACTTCAAGATCTTTGCCGCCGAGTGCATTTTCCAGGATGATGCACTTCCGGATGGCTGCCTTAAGCGCCGAATCAAACTTACTCTGTACCGCTTCGGCCTTGATGACCGATTGGATCCAGAGGTACAGCAAAGCAACGCCGGAATCACCTTTGGCATCCTCCAGCCCGGCCGCCTGCAGCGAGGTCTTGCTGATGGCCAGCATGTAACGGATCAGCCGCGTGACGTGCTCAAAGCTCTGCTCTGTTTTCGCGTCCCAAACAATGTACATTGGGACTGCACCGTTCTTCTCGTCGTAAGAGACGACTTCAAGATCAGCATTCCGAACGAAGCGCTGTCCGTAGTGCTTCTGGTTCTCGCCAGCCACCGTATCCCATAGCGCCCGGGGAATAGCAAGCTTAGGCTTGCCGTGCTTTTCAAATACGATCGAATCCCTCGTAATCGTCCAGTTGATCTCCTCCTGCAGCACATCTACATTCCGGAGAGCAGACCGACCGCGCGGACTGCCTAGCGTCTCCTCGTTCGGGACACTGCCGCAGAGCAATTCGGTCACACCTGCAATCTCGACATCCTCAGGGATTTCGACGCCATACCCCTCGCCGTAAACCTGGGCATCGATCTGTTCATTGACCGTCTCTCCTTCAAGTCGAAAGGCGAGCTGCTGTACTTGTAGGCCGGTATCAGTCAACATTTGCCTTTCCACGCGCAGGAATCGCTTCTTATTGCTTTCATCGCCCCATTCCTCGATCCAAGCGATGTCCGCGCCCTGATCGTCATCGTGCGGAAGGAAGCG
>NZ_BDQX01000231.1:27069-29577 GCF_003112455.1 Paenibacillus agaridevorans | reverse complement strand
GGAAGCGATCGGCGACCAGCCACTCGAACCAAACACGGCTACGCTCGTTACGGCGGACGCGGTAGGCGATGGCGCCGTCTACCTGCTGTTGGTTCACCGCCATCCAAATTTTCTCATTGACCTTCGACGATGATACGACGGAGGAGACGAATTCGAGCTCCGCGCCTTGCTCAATGTCTGCAGATACGTTGCCGAGCGCACGGTTGATTAAATCCGCCGGAACCTCCGCTACTAGGCAACTGAAGTTGGCCACGATGTACGGGTGGTTGGTCTGGATCGTGTCATGTGTCTGCTCCCATTCCCGAAGGCTCTTCCGGCGCCACTTCGTTTGTCGATCGGCTCCGACCATCTTGGCACGGGGGAAGATATCTGCATGATCGCCATCGTAGAGCGCTCTATAATACAGCATCGACGCAGTCTCTCTGTCGAAGGGCGGTGGTGGGAACTTCTTCTTCAGATAATTGATTGTCATGCGCATCTCCTCTCTACCAGCTGCCGAAACGCTGGTTGCTGTATTGCATTTCTGGCCGGCGCAGCGGCTCAGCTGCATATCGAAGTGCGGCCATTGCATCGTCCATAAAATTAACCGGCTCGTCCAGGTAAAGCCCCGTCTTCTTGTCCTTCTTCCACGACCATTGCTGTATTTCTTTGATCGTGTTCACGCAGTCCGGATGGATGTGGATCTTCCGCTGCTTCAAGTAATCAATCTGCGCCTGCACGCTGCCCGGTTCCTTGACGACTGCCGTCGCGTTGTAACCTGCGTTCTGCCACATCTGTATGCGGTCCGGCTCCGCCGAGTCGCAATACATAGACAAATACTTACTCAGTTCTTTGCGGTCAGCCATCTCAATAATTTGTCCGGTGTCCATCTCGTGCACATATATTTCGTCGCAAATAAAAAACTCACCATCCTTAACGCCGACGGTGAGAATCGCATTTGCATGGTTGAAGCCGAAGTCTTGCCCGATATGCATCGTGTCAAACATCTGGAATGATATATCGAAATCGTGGATAACAAAGTTCTTGAAGATCAGGCCGCCGAGTTCGCCCCATTCACCTTCACCATAAACAGCGTATCCGTCCGGATCCTCGAGACGGCGCCGTTCCATCCTGCGATAGTAGGCCGGGTCGATGAATCGGTTCTGGCGGTAAGTCGAATGATGAGCCAGCACATCAGGGCTCTCATAATCGAAATACTTCCGCTTGATCCAGTGTTGGGCCGATACCGGGTTGAACGTGAACGTCATCTGATAATATAGATTTGGATTCAACAGAATGCCGCGCAGCCGGTCATCAAGAATATCGACGTCCGATTCCTGCAACTCAGTCGCTTCTTCCACCCAGATCCAGACCAGTTTACCGTGAGCGAAGTTGATCGACTTGACCTTTTCCCGGTCTCTCACGTCGTTCATACCGCGGAAGATGACTTCATTGCCAGTAACGCGACTCCGGATGGACAGCGGCGACCGCAGTACTTCCCAATACTCCTCTGCCCGTGCTCCGTATATCCGATTAATGGCGCCGACCAGTTCCGCGTAGGTACTGTTCCGGTTCGTCTCATTGACCTTCCGCACACACAGGAGATTAGCTCCGGCATACTTCGGATCGCCAAGTTTAAGGATGTAATCTTGGGCGATATTGACGGACTTGCCAGAGCCGGCGCTGCCGCGGAGTGCGCGGTACCGACGCTTTGTTCGATTGACCTTGCGGAAGTGGTTGTTGAACTGTACCTTCACAGCCGCGCTCATGGCTGGCCGCCTTCCTCATCAGCGTCTCCATCGCCGTAATCAATCTCAATACGGAGCGGCTCCTTGATTTCGTTGATTCCGAGCTTCCTGGCCTCGCCTCGAAGCTTATCTACACGAGCCTGTTGCTCAGGACTGGAGATCTCGTACAGCAACTTGATCGCCTTGAGCTTCTGGGCCTGAACGCGGGTCAATCCTTCTTCGGTTTGGAGAATGCGCTCAACAGTGGAGACAGTCTTCTCCTCGATCTCTGCCACCACCAACTCGTCGCGGGTACTGACAACCGTCTTCATCTTGCCTGTACGTTCATCATGAACAGGAATTGCCTCCTTGATCGTCCGGAGCTGCTGTAGTTCACGCCGTTGGGTCTCGCTCAAACCTTCTGTCAGTTTTTTGATTCGGTGTAGCATTCGGCGCTCGCGGATGGCTAACAGAGCAATGGTTTCAGAGGCCTGAGCAACCGGATCAGTGTCGATCTCTCCCAGCAGCTCCTGCTCGTCCTCATCCAAGGTGTCGAACCAAATAGACTCATGCTCCCCAGTCGTTACCGCCTTCTTGTTGCCTGGCGGCCCGCCTAGCCCGCCGCGGTTGCCCTTGGCGTTTTGGTTGCCTCGGGGCGCGCCACCTTTGTTGCCGATAGCGTTCTTGTTACCTTTGGGCGCTCCCTTTCGTTTGGTAACGTTACTATTCGTTTCATTGGTAACGTTACTATTGAGATCGGCCGCCCATTTGTCCTGGCTCTTCCATTTCCGTATCTGTGTTT
>NZ_BDQX01000231.1:19532-27006 GCF_003112455.1 Paenibacillus agaridevorans | reverse complement strand
AACGCCGAGCGCGGCGGCGATGTCCTTAAGCAGCATCTTGCCGCCGCTATCCAGCCACATCTTCTTGGCAATGTCTCGATTCGGACTGCGCTCTTTTGCCACTACATACCACCACCCCCGCCTGGTGTTACTTTCCTTCCTTTTTGCCGATAACTTATTTAGAAGAAAGGAGTTTCGAAATGACTTATTACTATTTACTAATCGTAGTATCAACAGTTGTTTTATTTTTTGAGCTAAAGGATTTCAGACAACTCCAGAAAAAAATTTACAGAAATATGATAAGAAACGAAAAAAACAATACAGTTATCCGTCAAAATGACGTCATGATTATTTATTCTTTTTACAATTCAATGAATCCGGGTGTTCTAAAACAAGCTAAGCTGAATCTAAGAGCTATCGCACCTGACACCATTCTAAAAAATGCCATAACAACAATCTTTACTATTCTACCGATTGTCTTAGCGATGATGAGCATAATGGCTGCATTGTCAACTGGTCTACTGGATACCGGCTCTCAGTTAGAGCAATTGAATAGAGAAGTAAAGAATATGGAAATGTTCTCATCAGTTATAATTGCTGTAGGTTTCGTCTATAGCATCCATCTGATAGTAGATCATAGGCGAAGTAAGCTTCTCCAACTCCACCTAGCTGCTATTGAAGAGGTGGAACGAGAACGGTCAAGATAAGTCTTCTTTTTGCAGTTCTATATCCAGCTCAATCAACTTCCGCAAATCATCAACACTCTGCACCTCAATCCGGCCTTCTTGAAAGTCCTTGACCCACCGGGCTATGGCAGCCTTGATGATCTTGCGGTACTGCTCCTTGCTCTCCATGATGCCTTGTGCAATCTCAAGCTCATGTTGCAAGAGCAACTCTTCACTCGAACGTTCGTTCGAATTTTTCATTGCGAAACACCTCGGCATCCAGTATTATGGATATGAGATCGTGCGTTCGCATTTCAACCGTGGCCACGGCTGTGCACGATCTCGGCCGGGGTGTTTCCGGTCGGGCTGGAGGGGCGTTGACGCGTCCCTCCTTTTTATGTTGCTTCGGCGCGACGGATACGCACTGGCTCGATGCCTGTCACCTTCCTGTATCGCTCCTTGATGACGTCGCAGAAGACTGGATCCAGCTCCAGCAGCCGGCATTCCCGGTCCATCTGTTCGCAGGTCATGAGCGTGGACCCTGAGCCGCCGAAGAAGTCGACCACCACATCATTACGCTGGCTACTGTTACCGATCGGGATGGCCAGCAGCGGCAATGGTTTTTGTGTGGGATGAACGTATGCATTCACATTGCCGCGGGACACTTCCCAGACCGTGGAGGGCTCAGGAGCCTCAGCGGGTAGCCCAGAACGCCAAACTGTCGATTGCTTACGATCGCCATACCATGCTGGCGCCTTGCCACGAAGGTGTGCGTAGAAGACAGGCTCATGCTGCCAACGGTACTGGCTCCAGCCGAAGGAAGCGGAGTTCTTCACCCACACACATTGCGACCGGACATCAATGCCGGCCGCCTCCATAGCGTCCTCGAATTCGCGCTGGTATGAAGACGGATGGAAGACATAGATCGCCGCCGTCGGCGCCATGATTCCGGCGTACCGTTCAAAAACGGCATGAAGAAAGCCCGCGAAATCCTCCGCGGGCATGTCGTCGTTCATTATAGAGCTGCGGCCATCAGCGGCCAAGCGCTCTGAATCGCTCTCGACTGCCACGTTGTAAGGCGGGTCAGTCACCACCAGCGCCGCCTTGGCGCCATCCATCAGTAAGTCAACGTCGGCTTCATCAGTGGCGTCTCCGCACACAAGCCTGTGTCGGCCTAGCTGCCACACATCGCCGCGTTGTGTCTCAGGTTCCTCGATATTTAAGAGAGCATGGTGCACATCGAAATCATCATCAACAACCGGCTCGTCCACTTCGATGTTATGCGGCAGCGCGGCGATCAGCTCGCCGATCTCCTCCGCCTCGAATCCGGACAGCTCTAGCTCGGCGCCGGCATCTTTCAGTTCCTCAAGCAGCCTGGCCAGCGCCTCCTCATCCCAGTGGCCAGAAACCTTATTCAGCGCCAGATTAAGCAGCCGCTCCTGCTGTTCGTCCAGATCGACGACGGAGACGGCTGCTTCGGTGTCGCCGCGAGCGCGTAGGATCTTGTAGCGCTGATGGCCACCAACCATGTTGCCGGTCCGCTCGTTCCAGACGATCGGCTCCACGTATCCAAAGGTTTCGATGCTACGGCGGAGCTTCTCATACTCCGGATCGCCGGGCTGCAGATCAACGCGCGGATTGTAGGCCGCTGGGTTGATTTGGTCGAGTGAAATGGTTTGAATGTTCATGGTGCACCTCCAAAAGAAAAAGCCCCTACATGGAGCTTTAGTTTAATCTAGCACGTCCCTTAATTTTTTCTATATCAGCAAAACTTTTTTCTACATGTGGCTTAATTTCGAAGGAACGAACATACCGCATATTTATAAATTCATCTCCATTTTCGATCCATCCACTGTTTCCTTCTGTAAACTCCAAAACTAGACTGTCATAGTCTGATCTTTCAATCACAAAACTGATTATTTCCCCATCAGACATTTTGAGTGTAACATCGAACTTGTTCATCGCACTACTTCCTCTCCACAATCGAATATTGACTTCCAGTATCCGACATTTCCATACAGTGGTCAATGTAGAAACTGTAGAAGGAGTAGTCCTCGCCGCTTGCTTCGCCCTATCCGCCGAAAGCCCGCTGACAAAAAGCAAAAGCCCGGATTTGAGCTCCGGACTTTCGATTGATCAACGTATGTGATTATGCCGTCAGGAGGCGGCTGGCCCCATTCGGCGATTGTTGCTTCGATCGCGGCGCGGATCATGTCGCTGCTGAGGTGAGGCGACTCGTTTCGGAAGATGGTGCATTCCCACGCTTTCAACCCATCGTCTCGGATGCCGGACCAGGTCACCCATACGGTGTCCCCAGCAGCAGTCCTCAACACAAGGTTGCGACCAGGCCTGCAGAACATCGGCGCTCCAACATGCTGCCGGGTGTAATGCCGATCAGCGAGCTGCCGGCAGGCACGGTCACCTTTGTGCGTCAGCATCCACGGTCCATACTGCGAAATATTAAGCATAATCTGGGGCATGATGGCCGCCTCCTGTGTTGAGTTGGTTTTTTATGTTTGCATACTCTTTCTTTTCTTGTAATATCTCAATACACATTCAAAGTTATTTGTCGTTTGAGTGTAGTTAGGAGGTATTATAAAGCTAACAACCTTTTCAAAATATTGAACAAATAACTTATCAAAACAAATGAGCTTTTCTATCCAATCTTTATTATCGAACACTCGATTTTGCATCAAATTAAAGCTCTCACCGTTTACTTTCGTATGCATATTCGCATATTGGACTCCTAAACCAAGTATATGATAAGCTCCTCTATGCTTTAAATAGTTGTATTCAGTTCTTACTGAAGCAGGAATTCCAGAAGTATAAAAAGACTCCACATGGTGCATCAGTTCTTCTTTTTTCCCTAAATATAATTTTAGCTTTACAGCGCTAGATGTACACCATTTACAATACCTAATGTATTCATCTTCATCATCGATAAACCTGTAGTCAGAATCAGGAGCACAGTAAAACCAAACCGCTTGCCAAGATAAGTCTATACAATAATTGTAAAATGCAATTGCACTTTGAAGCAGAGTTGTTACGAAGTATGTTTTACTAAAATCATCACTTCCTGTTAAACTTCCGAAATCATCAGCTTCTGAAGCACTTAAATGTGTTCGTGCATTACAAAAAGCTAAATAAGTTTCATGAATTTTAAATCCAGCAGCGACTACGTTAGGATTAAACTCTGCATAGTGCCCCTCATGCGGTTTATATTTTGTCCAATGATGAACATCATGAGTAGTGTAAAGCTCAATTGCTTTCATAAAGATCCCCCCTTCCCACATCTACTTAATTCTACCATAAATGCAGAATTTGTAGAAAATATAAACATGCCGCCCCTTTCGGAGCGGCAACGGAGGAGTGAGGCGGTCAACCTCGTATGGCACGCTATTAATATATCATGGAAATAGCGGCAATAGACGGTCAACATGCAGTCATCTTGCGGTCAGTTTACAGTCAAAATTTTGCTCCTTCCTGCTCGAAGAATCCGAACAGCTTCAGTGAATTGGCGACGCTACGCTCTCCCTCCTTGAGGTTGCGCCGCACCGTGCTCTCGCTCATCCTGTTCATGTAATGAAACACGATCTCTTTGAACGAGTAACCTTTCATATACTTCAGCGTGACCGCCTCTCGCTCCTCAGTATTTTGAATCAGCGCCGTCGCCCGCTGGAGCTGCCTCGTGTAAAACTTGTACTGCTCGTACACCCACCGCTGCTTTTCCGCCAAAATAGCGGCATTCGCCGTCTTGTCAGCGTGTAGATCCTCGGCATCGATGCGGCGGGCAACCTCCCCGTCAACGGCCACCTGGCGCAATTCCTCTTGATATCGTTCATATTCCGTAATGAGCAGTTTCATCTGCAGCGTCTTGCCGAGCAGGAATTTCGTGCGCCGGACCTCCGCGTCCGTCGCTGTCGGAAATAATTCTGTTTGCCATACCATCGCCATCCCTCCTCACCATCCCCCGTATGATATAATGATGGTGAGTTGTTTCCATAAGTCCCCCACGCCGCTGCCAGGCATACGTGGGGGATTGTTTTATTTTCCGAGAGCTGAGCGTACAGTCTCCAGCAACTCGTTATCCATTCCGTTTTCGGCTAAGAAATTATCCAAGGGCTCTCCATCTCCGTTTAGGTGCCAATTGTGGACCATCAACTCCAAGCCGTTAAAACTAGCCATTGCGGAAATGGCCACCTCGGCTTTCGTCAATGCATTTCGTAAACGTTCATTTTCTTCCTGCGCCTTCTCAACGCTTATCAGATCCTTCAGTATCCGAATCGTCCGCGGCCCGGACGCCTCCTTGCTGATGTAGCCCTTCTCCGCAAGCTTGTCCAGCAAAGAATGCACCGTTGAAGTGCTTTGATAGCCGAGTTCCTTCGCCAGTTCCCGCGTTGTTGGCGAGTAACTACGCTCCTGAATGAATGTCTTAATGCATTCGAGTGCCGCGGCTTGCTTCTCCGTCAGTTCTTTCATATAAACCCTCCATCCCAATTCCATAAGCCCTGCTGCCCCTTGGCCGGAATCGGCTTTGGCAGCTCATACACCTCACGCATCTCCCAAGCGTAGCGACCAGGCGTAAAGTCACCGTACTCATATTCCGGCGAATAAACATAAACGCCATTCTCTAGAATATATCCATCTGTCCAAGTGTCCACTGACTTAATGCAATCGCTTAGGACTGCCGTTGCAATTACCGCTCCAGTTGGCAGATTGTCCGACGTATACCCGTATTCCAACAACTCGGATCTGATTGGTTCTTCTCTACAGGCGGCCAGGTCGATAT
This sequence comes from Paenibacillus agaridevorans, assembly GCF_003112455.1. GTDB lineage: Bacteria > Bacillota > Bacilli > Paenibacillales > Paenibacillaceae > Pristimantibacillus > Pristimantibacillus agaridevorans. The sequence goes on along the minus strand of NZ_BDQX01000231.1, from coordinate 21,573 downwards.
GCTTTGCCGCATGTATTGCGATCGGACCACGATAATGTGTTCGCCGGCTTCGCGTTTCGAATCCCTTGAGTCGTAGTGTTATGAGCGTCGCCCACGGTTGCCAGATGGTAATTGCCTTTATGGGCTCATTTCGGATCATCGTAGTTTCTCCTCTCCTTCGATGGGATAACCTTCTGCATCGACTTGCATCTTGTATCTGATCCCCCCGAGACGAATCTGGCTGTTATTCAACTTCTCAATCTCGCCATGAGTCAGCGGCCGACAATCATTTTTCTGGAATTCAACATCCATAAATCCGAATCCTTCGACAAAAATTTCGATGAAGTGATCGTCCGTTTCCGATTGAATAAAAATAAGATCATCTACCTCCCGGCCAATGTCGCCAAGTTTGTGGATTGCCGGGCTTCCGCCCTTAAGAATCATGTACCGTGGTTTCATATTTTGCATTCCCCCGATCTTTACTGGTTCATTCTCCTGACCTGAAACATTTATTTCAATATCGCGTAACAGAAGCTATAAAGAATGGAGGAAGTTCCATGGGAAAAGTCTCCCTGTACGGTTCAATCATCCTTATTGCCTCGTTTCTGCTCTTCTTAGGTGAGGGTGGACTTCACTGGAAACATGCCATAAGTAAAATCATTACTATAGGTTTCATATTTCTTGTAATCTACTTGATCCGCAAATTTTACGATATGATTGGCAAATTGAAGTGAAGTTAGAATAACCTCTGCTGCCCCCACACCATTATTGAATCAGCGCCGGCATATCTTCCGCCTGCGGCGCCACCCATACCGGATCCCAACTCAGTGCGAAGCCTATGCCAACCTCTGCTTCGGCAGCTGCCAGCAAGATGACGTTCCCCATCTGCTCAGCCGAATCGCGAGGCACTGCGTTACCGATATACTCACGCGCTTTCTTGTCCGAGCAGCCTTCAAGTTGGAACGGACGCCCGTCCGGAAGGTATTGTGGGAAGCTCTGCAGCATGGCAAGTTCGAAGGTCGTTAGCGGCCTGTGCCATGTACCATCTTCAGCGATGATGATTATGACGCACCGTTCGTCAGCCCCTGGAAAACGCGGATCAGCGACGGCCGCGGCCCCTGCATGGATGTCCAAGCTAGCGATTATCGTCTTGGCTGGAACCTCCCACTTCATAACACCCAATGTATCCGCACGAGGCGTGGTCTTAATTCGCGGATCTGAGATGCTAGATGCAGACTGCATAATCCGTGATGCACCACGGACCGTCTTGGACGCCTTCTCCCAGTGTTGAACACCGTAACTGTCCGGCTGCAATTCAGACTTGCAGCGTGGATCAGATATGAGCTGCGCGCCGCTCTGAATGTCTGTGTCGCCCGTCACTGTCGCTGAAGAATCGTCCCAGCGCTGCATCCGGTATTGGTTAGTAAATCGGTTATCGCGACCGTTTACACGGGAATCAGATACAGCGATGGCTCCACTTCCAAATCTCGTGCCTGTAACACACGGTGCTGGTTCACCATCACTTACAACACGATAAGCTTCTGGATGTCGACCGTTTCTTTCTGTCAGCCTTGGATCGGCAACGCTAATTGCCCCATTGTTGGGACCGCTCGCCCCCGTCACTGTCGGGGCGGTCTCGTCAAACCGAACCAACCGAAAGATCATGCCGTGCGTGCTATTGCCGAGATTAATGCGTGGGTCAGATACCGCCGATACGCCGTTGCTTCGCCCAACCCCAGCTCCACCGGTAACGGTCCGTGACGGTTCATTCCATTCTTCCACCGCCCAGGCCCCACCGCGGGGCTCATGCTCCAAACGATATTTCTGCCATTCGAACTTATTAAGGTCTCGCCAATCCCCACCTGCCGGAATTGCTGCGAGCTTCTCCCATGATTTCCGAGCAAGATTCGGTAATGCATTCTGTGGTCCGCCTGCGACAGTGTCACCTGGCATTGGCAAAGGTCCGATCACTTCGCCGATCGACCGCATCGGCCTCGGCTTGGGATAATAAATCACGTTTGGAATCTGTTTGGGATCCCGTGCCATCAGCAGGAAGCGAATA
>NZ_BDQX01000231.1:0-19354 GCF_003112455.1 Paenibacillus agaridevorans | reverse complement strand
ACGGCTCGTAATGCGGGGTACATTTTCGAGTTGGATCACAGCCGGGATTGCCCCGCCGTATTCGTCGCATGCCTGCAGCGCCATATCCAAGCCGCTTACGGTCAGGTAGTTGAGCGCCTGATACTTGTCACTGGCCGACCTCTCTTGCGGCAAGAGGCCGCTCAGCCCCTTACATGGAGGCGAGAGGAATAGGAAGAACGGTACCTGCTTCTTAAACGCAAGCCATATGTCCCGGGGCGTTACCTCTTGCCATTCTGCCGGCGGCTCATGGCCGTGCCACGCTTCATACTGCCAGCGCCGGAACAGGTCCATCGTAACTGCAGTCCGTTCTCCGGTGATAAGGTCGTGGTTAAGATTGGCGATCGGATCGCTGTCGATCGAGCAAAGGAGCTTAAAGCGGTAAAGCTTTCCGCCGTACTCCAACTGTGACTGGAGGAGACCGGCAGACTCGCCGCCGATCCCCCCGAACAATACTGCTGCCGTCTTATACCGTACGTTGTCCTGCGCCAGCATCAGGACGCCTGCCTTGTGTCGATCACCAGCCCCGAATGCCGATCGTTGTAGAAAGCGAAGAACTCCCGGACGAAGCCGGACACGTCCCTGCCTGGATGCAGCTCAGCCAGATCCGCCGTGATGAAGTTGACAGTCCGCTGTAGCAGGTCGAACAACTCCGTCATGACGCGCTCGCGGTCAATCTCTGCAGCTTCAACGTCGCTGCTCAGGGCCTCGACAGCCTCATAGATGCGAGCCCGCTCGACATTGGCGATGGCTACCGATAGGATCGGAATGCGGAGAGCGATGAAGCCCGCATCCTCCCCAGCCGCTTGCTCAATGGTCTGCAGTAGAAGATTGCGCTCAGATTCGAGTTCTTGAATTCTGGCACCATTAATTCCGGTAAGCCGTTTTACTCGATCCACCTCATCACGCGTATGTTTCAGTTCCGTTTCGAGATCTTTAATGTACTCATCCTTACGCTCGGCTTCATTTTTCCATAGCGCCGTGGCTGCTTGAAGATTCGCCAGTTCCTGCTCGCGCTCCAGAATGTCCGTACCGGCTGGCTCTGCCTCCTGCTGCTCGTTGAAGGCAATGAGCCCCCGCGCCTCAGTCTTCTGTTCGATCTGTTCCGCAACACGCTTATCGACCTCCGACTCCGGCTTATTCGGTGAGAGGAGCTCCAACTCTCTTTCTTCCGCGTCAATCTCACGAATCCCCCACTCTTTCAGGAATTCGTACCCTTTCGGCCCCGCCAAACCCAGAGAACGAAGAATCGAACTTCTCTTTTCCCCGTTAAGCCGACGTTGCAAGTACTCTTCTTTCGTAACGGTGATCTCCACTTTTGCCTGTGCCATTCTAACCGCCCCCTCCTCGGTGATCCCCCAGTCCTTGAGCTGCTTCTTCAGCTCCGACAGATCATTATTAAAATGTTTGAGCACGATATCTGCCCGGCTGCGCCCCTCCCGCACAGCCTGGAGATACTCATCCTCTGTCATGGTCCGCTCCCACTTTTTTATCAGTGGGGCGGACCTATTTTGCAAACGCCTTTCGCGTTCAGTTCGCTGAGCTGGAGTTTCAAACCACGATTTGACAGGAACAAAACAGTTCTCCCGTTTGGTCATCCCCGCACCTCCATTAGTCGTAGCAGACGTATCCTGCTTTGGACGTCTCCAAGTGCTCCTCTTCGAACGGCATTACCGTCAGGGCCACGCCCTCAATTACTATATTTTGCTGAACCTTGACCGATTTGAGTTGCTCTATCAGCTTCGTAGGCACGACCGTGAGGCCGTGCTCCTGCAGTTTGCGTACATTCCGGCTGCCGATCGCTTGCTCGGCCCATTTTTGCAATTGGCTCATGCAGCTCCACCTCTCGAATCCGCCACACGCTTCTTGTACTTGGTCCAGGCTGCGGACAATACGGTTGACCGCGTACCAAGAGAATTGGCAATATCCATCCATGTCTCGCCCAACTTCTTCCGCTCGAGCAACGTTGGAAAATCGAATGGGATGTCTTCGAAGACCGGCTTCTCCGTCAGAATGATAGTTTCCACGTCCACCGGTTCGACTGGCGGGCTGTCTGCGGCCCTCCCTTCTTCCAGGATCGACTGTTCCCAATCCGAGAGATCATCCTCATTAGTGCCGGCTACTCGCTTCTCTCCGCCGTCCTCCATCTCGATGTCATCCTCGGAATCCACCGGCCGTTCCTGTTCCTGATCCCCCGAATCGGCGGATCCTTCTTCGGTAGGCTCATCGTCCACATCTGCATCGTCGTTCTCTTCCGGATCCGGCTGTTCCCCGTTCGCCTTGCGCCACTCGTCCCACTTGGCGGCCAGCGGGGCAACGCGGGATCTATATTCATCGATCAGATCAATAATTTTGCCGCTACTCATGCCCTCGTCTGAAGAGATTTTAAGGTAGGAATCCCCCTCCTGCAGACGGACCACCCAAGCGTAGAACGGCCATGGCAAATCATCGTAGGAAGGTGCCAACAGCGCCAGTATAAATTCATCCACTACTTCCCGGCCAATCTCCTCCGGAACGTCCGCGATTGGATCCGGCTTCTTAGCGACGCCAAGGTCCATTTCCATTTGTTCGCCTTGCGGCTGCACCTCAGAAACGACGCCCTGATCGTCGACCCGGTACGACCGGAGCGGCTTCTCCGTTCTGGCGTTGATCTGGACGTTGTACCTAACAATCTCCGAATCGATGGCGATGGCCACCCGGCCATCCAGCATCTCCGACAGCATATCAATCTTGCCGTGCAGCGCCCCGTCCGAAACCTCCAGGACGATTTCCTTCACGCCTTTCGGCTTGAGATTGATCTTTTTGAGCAATGCCTTAAATTCTGTGTGCGACATATCCAATCACGCTCCCTTTTTCTTTTTTGACTGTTTCACCGGTGGATTTTTGATTATCTGAATGACTTCCGCTTGCGCCTTTATCAACGGTACCGGTTCATGAAGCGCCCTCGCCACCTGTGCCAGAACATAAGCGTCACGGACGTTATCACTAGCGTGTTCAAAGCCCCAACGCTTGAAAATCTCGACGGCCAACTCGTCCTTTTTCGCATTCCCCTTACAGCCCGTAAATTTTTTCAACGCTGCCGGAGCCACTTCGTAGTATTTAATGCCTCGATGGTACATGTCCATCCGGATGCCCCAACCGATGCCCCCAAGCAAAAAACCGGTTTGACTGGCGAAACCAAAACCCTCTATCGCAACTATATCCCCGTTGTGAAGGTATCCCATCACTGTTCCGATCAGGCTGTACATACGAGCAGGATCCTTGCCTTCCTTCTCGATTTCTCGAGCCTCCCACAGATCGCCGTGTTCATCGAGCACGACGATACCCGTTTTCGTTGATGGGTCAATCCCTACATATCGACTCATGCTCCCTTCTGCCCTCCCCCGTACATATCCGGAATACGCTTGCCCTTCGGCTCCTCCGGTAGATCCGGTGTGGTGCTGTAGGTCCGCTCCAAGTTGACGAATTTGTTGTAATTCTTCAGGAAGACCAGCTCCACCGTACCGACCGGGCCATTCCGCTGCTTCGAGATGATGATCTCGATGATGTTTTTCTTGTCGGATTCCTTGTCGTAGTAATCGTCGCGGTATAGAAACGCAACAATGTCGGCATCCTGCTCGATCGCCCCCGACTCCCGAAGATCTGACATCATCGGTCGTTTGTCCTGGCGTTGTTCGACTCCGCGGCTCAGCTGCGACAGCGCAATGACCGGCACCTCCAGCTCCCGGGCAATCTGTTTGAGCGTCCTGCTGATCTGCGAGACCTCTTCTTGACGATTCGCCCCGCGTCGGCCGCTGCCCTGGATGAGTTGCAGGTAGTCGATCAGGATCATGCCGAGCCCGCGCTCCTTCTTCAGTCGCCGGCACTTTGCTCGGATCTCATTCACGGTGATTCCAGGCGTATCGTCGATGTGAATGTCGGCGTCTGCCAGCGCGCTAATGGCCATCGTCATGCGATCCCAATCGTCATTTTCAAAACGGCCTGTCCGCATCCGGCTGCCATCAATCTGCCCCTCAGCACAGATCATCCGTTGCACGAGCTGCGCCGCAGACATCTCCAGAGAGAAGATCGCGACCGTTTCCTTAGCTCGTACGCCGACGTTCTGGGCGATGTTCAGTGCAAACGCCGTCTTTCCGACCGATGGCCGTGCGGCGACGATGATGAGGTCGTTACGCTGAAAGCCGGCTGTCATCCTGTCGAGATCGTCAAAGCCGGACGGGATGCCGGTTACGCCCCGGTTAACATCCTTCGCGTTAAAGCGCTCCTCCGCTTCCTCCCAGACTTGCATCAGCACTTGCTTCATGCCGACGAATTCCCGCACCGGGACCGTCTGGTCAGAAAGCTTGGACACCGCTGTCTCCGCCATTGCGATAAAGCCTTTAACGTCCTGCTCCTCGCCGGCATTGCGCAGCAAGTTGAGCGCGACATCTACTGCCTGGCGCCGAAGGAACATCTCCTGCACCCGTCCTGCGTAATGGGCAACGTTAGCCGTTGTGGGCACCGACTCGGCCATTCGGGCTAGATAGCTGACGCCACCGATCTTGTCGAGCTCCTCGCTGTCCTGCAGACGAGCGGTTACAGTGACGAGATCCAGCGGTTGCTCCTCGGACCGCAACTGCCTCATTGCCCGGAAGATACGAGCATGTCCTCCGTCGGAAAACTCCCCGCCCTGCAGAATATCATCAACTACGTCGAATGCAGCTTGATCCAGAAGTATGACACCAAGAACAGCATGCTCAGCCTGAATGTCGAATGGCCGTTCAATTCCCAGTGTCTCCAGCATGCTTTCACGGTCAAGCATCGGCTCCCCCCCTCAGCAGTCGGCGGCCATGCTCCCAGTAATCCGGCGGCGGCGGTGATCCAGTAGCTCCCCATGTTTCCAGATTGGCGAAATGGGCCTCGGCAGCATCTTTGCTACGTTGGGCGTCCATCTGGTCTCCGAGCCGCCCACGGATGTCGGCAATCGTTGGCGGGAACCGCTCAGACAAGATGTGCCTCTCTACATGCTCACGAGCAGTCTCAAACGGGAAGTCATGCAGGTACTTTGCATGATGATCAACGCTTTGCGGGCTGGAATCAAAACTAGGATAAGTGCGTTTGATAATGCCAAAAAGGTCAATGACCTGAAGCTTGTTCACGCTTTAGCTCCTCCTCCCGAAGTCGTTCGAGCTCGTCCAGCTCGCGTTGTTGCTTGCTTTTATATCCAGCAGGCTGGTAGCCGGAACCAAGGGCGACTGCTACGTGCGGCACCGCGGCAGTTATGGCTTTCGACTTCTCCCATGCGTCGTAAATGCGAGGGACGCAGAAACTAAAACTGCGAATCTCATCTCGGGAATGGCGCGGCCTGTACTCATCGAAGGCACGATCGATACAGGTCTTAATCAATGGGGACGGCACCCCCGCTGCCACCAGCTGCTGAATTTCCTGAAAGTCGGAAGGACTTACGGCCAAGCCCTTCCCTCTGCGTTGAACAAAATGGCTCTCGATTTCGTTGATGAGTCGAATTTGTTCTTGCTCATCTACTACAACTACTACAAGATCTTTTGTAATATCTTTTAGATCGGACACTTTTGTCTGATCACTCGGTGTCTGATCGGACATATTTGTCTGATCATCGACCAAAAAATCAATGTGATCGGACATTTCTGTCTGATCACTTTTATCTGATCGGACATTTTTGTCCGGTGTATGGTTCGGGTATTTCTTCGAATTTTTGACTGACAAGATGAGCCCGCGGGGCGCCCTGGTCACCCTTATGTATTGGTGCTCTTCCAGAGAGTTGAGCCAGCGACTCACCGTTTTATCACTGACGCCGAACTTCTCGGCTAACTCGGGCAGTTGTAATGGCTTATTCCCGAGTACGATGCCCCAGACGGTCCCTTCCTTCTCTCGCTCCGCTGTCGTTGCACTGACGCACCAGAGGAAAAGCCATATCGCGCTGCCTATTCGTTTGTAGTGTTCTGGCTCCAGCAGTCCGGAGTACATCGGAAAAGGATAGCTATCTTGAGGCATCCGCTCATCCCCTATATTGCAATGATCTTGGCCGTGCCTGTATAACGGTGGACTAAGTGCAGTTGTGTCGGGAGGCTCTTAGCAACAAGCCAGCTTTCAACGTTTAGGTCCGCTGCCTTGATCTGAGACAACTGGCGCCGTGTCGGGCGCTTTCCGTTCTTCATTTGCGCCCGACGCTGAACATCCGCACATCCAGAATGCCGGCATGACCATGTTGCATCAGCATTCCCGCCGTTACGCCTTTGCCCATTTCTTCAATGGTGGTCGTCAACAACTTAGGCATATCCGCTGGTTCCGAAAGTTGGGCGACTTGCCCACCGATAATGCGTGCCACAGCTTGCAGATGCTCTTGCACTGCATCTCCACCTTCAGCAATGGCTTCATCCATCCATCTGTTCATAACAGTCATCTTTTCTTTCATATCGAACGCTCCCTAATGATTTTCTCTTGCCATTCTCGCGGCCATGACGGCCCCTTACACTTACTTGCCAGAATCTCGAAATGACGTCGGCCATTGCAATAAGAGACAAACCTGCGGCTCCGCTCCTCATAGTAGAATCCATTTAATACGGACTCTCTCAGAACGATGAGACCTGATGAAGCCGGAATAGGCTCATCCAGGACGAATAAATCTAGCTGCTCAACAGTTATAGAGTCCGCCCCCTATCGTCTCTGATCCATATAATGCGACGCGCGTAATTGGTTTTAACAACCGTCCATCCCGGATAACCACGCTCGAAATACTCACGTACTTCGCGCTTAAACTCTTTAGGATCAGCGTGATAGAGTGCCCATATTCGTTCACCAACTCCTGACTGACACAACGGAACGCCAAATTCGTCATACATGGGCTCACGCGACAAGGACCTCAACTCCACCATCCGCATTATCAAAGCGGATGATCTGATCGAAAGCGGCCTGCGCATCCTCTATGTGAGTAATGACAAGGACTTTCTTAAACCGATTCGCCACCGATTTAATAGATTCGAGGACGAGTGCTCGGTGCTCTGCGTCCTGGCTGCCAAGCCCCTCGTCGATCGTAAGCCATTCGACCTTGCTTCCGGCGCGCTGCGCAAGCAACTCAGCAAGCGCGAACCGAATTGCATAATCGATGCGGAGCTGTTCGCCGCCACTAAACGTCTCGTATGGGCGCTCCGCCGTCCAATCGCCTATTATAATGTCGAGCGTCTCAGCCAATCCTGGTCGAGACTTGAGCTCCTTTTGCGTATCCAACTTGATATAATGCTTACCCTTACTCATCTGTCCCAGGATTTCATCTGCGGTCCGTTCAAGTTGGGGTACTGCGTTTTCGATGATCAACGCCGGTATGCCATCCTTGCCGTATGCTTTAATCAACCGCTGGTACCGGGTCCAACGCTGCACCTTCGGCTCCAACTCTAACGACAACCGATCGCGCTCCTGCTGATCGACGTCGAGTGCAGCAAGTATCGCCTTCATGCCGCCGATTCGTTCGGCCAGCGCGGCGAGCTGCCGGCGACGCTGCTGCAGCAAGCTGTTGGATTGAGCCAGTGACTGCTGCAGTTGGTCATAATCAAGCGTATCGAGCAAAAGCCCGCTGCGCTCCTCAGACAAATCATCACGACGCGCTTGCTTGCTGTCGATATCTAAATCGATAGCGCTTAGCCGTTCCAGAGCATTAGTCGCCATTTCGCGAGCAGCCGAAATCTGATCCTTAAGTCGCGCCCAGCGCTCAAGGTCAATGGCCTTAGCCGATAACTCAGGCAACGGCGCCAACAAGGTCTCAAGGTCAATGGCTTGCTGCTGTAGGTTATCCCACCGTTGCCTTGCCGACTCCATCCGCTCCGACTTCTCTGCTTTCTGCTGTTCCAACTGCTGCAGGAGCTCATCTTTACCGGCAAGTTGGGCGTATTTACTTGGCGCTTCACGCCGCTTTTCCACTCGTACTTTGCAAGAGACATGAGCAGCATGATCATAGCCCAGGGCAACTCTATCCGCCTCCTGCATCGCAATTCTTGCCGTCAAACCAACAAGACCACTCCAGTCAAGCACCTCCAGTTGCTGCCGCAATTCCGGCAGTTCTGCGACCGCCGCAGCTGCCGCCTGCTGAAATTTGCAGGTCGGCAGGCAACCGTTGTCGTGGATATGTGCCTCTTGCTGCTCAAGCGCGGTAATCTTATCGGTTAATCGCTGTTCTTCGAGCTTGAGACGAGATTCTTCTCGATGGTGATCAGCCTTCAGATCATTGATTTCAGTCGAAAGGATGTTCCATTTGTCGGCCTGTTCTTCAAACGACCGCAGCCGCTGTGCCTCCGTCTCGAATACTTCTGCCTTCTCCCGTAGCGCATCCCGCCCGGAGAGCTGTTGCTGCACTACGGTTATGCGTTCTCCCATCCGGTTCAAATCATCCTGCAATTGATAAAAATCCAGTTGTGTTGCAGCGAGATCGCGCTGCAGTCGGTCAAGTTCCGGCTTCCGAGCTTCAAGCGCCACAAGTTGCTTCTTAATCTGTTCTAGTTCGGTGGCCTTGCTCAAGATGGCTGCCTCATTGGCCAGTATCTTATCCGCGCGCTCGAGGCGTTCGGATTGAACAGTGCGCTCGTCCTTCAAAGTCGTGATCTCATCACCGATTGAAGCTATCTCCCTCTCTATCTGCTGGATACGAGCACGTTTACCATCAAGTACAGCAATCTGTGCATCTGCCACTTTAATGACCGTTTCGTCCTCCACAATCATGGCCAGAGTAACAGTATGCTGATCCTCAGCAATCCGCAGATCTTCCACTTTCACCGGGCGGCCGGCGAGCCTCTCGTCCAGAGCAAGAAGTTTGTCCTTCGACTTCTCGATCTCTAAGTTCAGCATCGCTGCTCGCTGCCTGGCACGCTCCTGCAACGCCGCATATAGATTGAGCCCAAGAATCTGCGAAAGGATATCCTTACGCTTACCCGCAGTCGCCCCAGTGAAGGCGTTAGCCTGCCCTTGCAGGATCATGCTCGATGCAGTAAACGTCTCATCGTCCAGATTGAGCAACGATCGAATGACCGCTTCCGTATCGGTGATCTTCTCGGCGCTACGGCTCTCCCACTGACCGTTGACGCGCTGCTGCAACTCGAGCGTCGACTTGCCCTTGCCCTTGGTGCTGCGGGTCCGAATTGCCCGGTAAACATCCCCCTGGTGCTCGAACCAAAATTCCACTGACATCTCCGTTACGCCGCGGCGGACCAAATCATCCAGACTGACGCCTGAGATTACATCTCCGAAAAGTGCATAGCGCGGGGCTAATGTGAAGGCAGATGACTTCCCAGCCCCGTTGCGCCCAGCGATCGCCGCCAAGGAGACAGCCGACAAATCAATGTCGGCATGCTCGATGGCGCGAAAATTATGGACGATAAGACGAATTGGAATCATGACTCACCCTACCCTTCATGCGCCATTTGATCATGCCCATGGCACGGCTTATCGGCGCAGTACTGATTTGTTTTGCTGTTGACAATTGCTTTCCGCGTCATCGGGTGTCGGTCCCGGAAAATAATCTTCCCAGACTTCATTTCATTTGCTGGGCGTTCTGTGCGGCAGTATGCACACCGATTCAACTCGCTCATAAGCTTTCCTCCATCAGCTCAGTCGTCATTGCTTGAAGCTCAGAAATCTCCGCCGAGTCGTACCCTTGATTCGCAGCCCATGCGGCCAGCGCCGTCAGTGGACCAAGATCCTCGGTCACTTCGGCATCGCGGATGCGCTCCGTACGTTCGACCTCAGCGCGGATTTCAGCCACGAAGAATGCGCCGGCATCGTACAGGGCTCTCTCGAGCGATCTCCGATCGAATCGCTTCTGTAGCTCCTCGCTGCATGAATAGCGGACTCGGACGATTGCTTCTTTTATAGAAGCAAACTCATCAACCTGGCCGTCAAGCCAGGCCGCGATGTCCATGTCGCACCAGTCAATCGTCTTGAAGCGGCGTGCTGGCGTCTCAATGAATTTGGAGTAAAAGCCGTCATCCTCACTAAACTCATGAATGTAAAATCCTGGTGTTGTCCGTTCATCACCGAAGTTGTGTCTCTCCGGAGCGCCACTGTAAAACACATTGCTGCCTGCTTTTTGCGGACGGTGAATGTGGCCGAGGCAGACTAGGTCGAACATGCTGGCCGCCTCGTCCGTCAGGATTGGTTCGTTCTGTAGAAGCGCATCTTCGAAACCTGTATCCGCCAAATCGAATGTTAGATGAGACATGAGGATGCGAGGCCCCTCCCCACAATGGCCAGCGAAGCATTCGCAATCGTCTGAAATGCGTTCCGTCATCAACCGATGAAACTCATGCGGTGGGAGTCCGGCGAACTCTGGTTCCGTCGCAAAGCTGGAGCGATTCATTCCCGGTAGGCAACAGATTGTTATGTCTCCGAAGGCTGTAGAATCTGGCTCAGTGAATACCTGAACGCTAGGGATCTGCATCTCTCTAATGAGATGATAGGCGCTAATCGCATCATGGCTCGGAGTACCGCTGATCACGACGACCTCGATACCGGCTGCGGAAAGCTTGCGGAGCCAGGCGACGAACGCCTGAATCTCCGCCGTTGCCCGATCGATGAAGACGCGGGCATCCTTAAATGCGTCGCCTGCGAACAACACCAACTCGCATTCCTCTTCAATAATCCGATCGGCTACCCAATCCATCGAGCGGGTGATGTCCTCAAACCGCGCGGCCGGCGTGGGGCCGGGGTACCCGAAGCCCCAATGACTATCTGCAACATGAGCTATTTTCATCGCAAGTCCTCCGGAAGATCATCGAAATTGATATCGCCGCCTTGAACGCTGCCGGCTTCGAGGTAGTCGCCGACAGTTTTCCAGTCAGCTTCCGTCGTAATATCAGAGATGACCTTCTTGACAGGCCGCTGTAGAGCTTCACTAGCGGCATCGGCCAAACCATTCCAATCCAAGCTTTGCTGTTTCATAATGCTGAGAACACGGTTCTTTTGAGTAGTTCCACCACTTGCAGGACGATTTCCCCCCTGCTGCTGGCCGCCGCTTTGATAGCGACCGCTATTAGCATTGGCGGTGCGCCCGCGTGCCTTCTTCCGATCCTCTTCTGGCACGTCTGCAAATTCGTCCATTTCTGACTCTTCCTGTGTAAAGATGCCACTAGAACGGGTGCATTGTAGCGTCAAACCAACGTATGCGCGCTTATAGGCCATCTTCAGGACTGTGTTCCATTGGCTAAAGAGGTCTTCGTTAGGAATACGGTACTGCTTATACGTATTTCCAGTCCTTTGACCGTCCCTCCACTCGTCTTTCAGTTCATATAACAAATCTTCTTTACTCAGGAAGGCAGGAATTTTATTTTCGCTTGCCCAGCGATAACGGTACTTTGATTCATATGTGTTGCATTCCCCCACACCTTCACCGACAACAACTCCACTGGAGCGATGAACAAGTTGCAGAGTGAACTCGACGCGATAGTATCCTGTATCGAAATCCCGTTCTTCCGTTTTGCTTTTGACGTGAGCAGCAAACCCATACAATTCGCATAGTTTCTCTGCTCCTGGTTTATACAATGTGGGCTTCTGGGTTCCGGGAACGGTACCGAAGTCTTCGTCCTTGACCATAATTTCCCTGAAGAAGACTTGTAGAAAATCATATTTTTGCTTCATATCCGTCAACCTTTTCCGGAAATCGGCTACGCTGCCAAACTCGAGATCGACCAGAGCCCCTCCCCCGGTGTTTCCACCGGAGGATTGAGGCAATACCTGAAGCGGTGCCTCGGACAATTACGCCGCCCCCTTCAGCAGGTCGACCACGGCCATCAACGCTTTGAATTCGTCACGAAGTCGACCAAGGCTGGTAACGGCATTTTTGAGATGAAGCTCAGCTTCCTCCAAATCGCCGCGCTCGTCCTGCGTATGCTGCCTCATTTGAGCCGCTCGAATCTCTGCATTCTTCCCGTCAATTGCGGTTCCGAACAGCAGCATGTCTTCTTTCGCTTGTAAGGTACCCTTTGCTCCCAGCACCTGCAGGTTAGCTTCGAGTACGGATCCTTCGGCTACATCGATTTCTGCAGGCAATGCCAGCAACCTTTCAACGATCTGTTGTTTATTCATAAGCTCCTCCTTGTTGCTCCCATTCCCATATGCTAAAATGGGAGCAATCCTTAGTTTGTGAGCCCGCCTGCCAGCGGGCTTTTATTCGTTCTCGCAGTCATCGCACGTCCGGGGATGCCCCGGTTCCTCACCGTCATCAATGTACGAACCGCATCCTTTGCAAAGGATGCCTTCCAGAATCATGTCTGCGATATCGCCCATGGAACTCCTCCTTCCATATGTATTGATGCATCTATCGCATCTCAGGACACCGAACAGGGGGTTGATTTCGATGCCCGGAGATGGCCCCGAATCGCGTTCGGGGCACTATTCCTAATAATCCTTTGATTTATCAAGCGCCCGATCAATACGTTCACGTAATTTTGCGCGATCGTCTTCTTCCGTCCATGGCAAATGCGACTCCCTATCAAATAAAAGCTTATCTATGATTTTGGTTTCCCCGATAAATGCGGTCATCTGGACTTTCACACCAAACGGCCAGAGATCCACCAATTCAATGCAGTAAACGATTTGCCCCTGACGAATAGCGAACTCAATATTCTCAGTAACCTCCCCCACGCCGCTACTCGTGCCAATCAGGGACTTGAAGATCCGAGAAGCTTCTGCTTTCGTCAGCTTCTTAATGGTTTTGCTTTTCATGCCCCCGCCTCCAGCGGTGGATAATGCTCGTCCAGCACCATATTCAGCGTTTCATATGCTTCCCACATTGCTGCAGGATAGCGACTCTTCCATTTCGCAAATTTTTCAAGATTCACACCGCCGCCCTCTGTGCAGCATTCAAAAAAAGCAGAAATCCCTTCAGCAATCGTTGAGAGTTCCCCCGGCTTGTCCGGGTTAGGAACATAAGGCATATTGGGTCCTCCTCAGCTTATTTTTTGGTTGCCACCTGCGACTACTTGACCAACTGCTCTATACAGGCGCCGGAGTTGCTTGTCCGAAATAGACTCGGGGTTCCGGCAATGTCGACCTGTCTGCAGTGTCGCAGCGACTGCCGCCTCAATCGATAAGTCCCTGCATCGAATGCGGGCCACTGCCATACAAATGACAGCCTGTTCTGCTGCCGAATTAGTCCAACGGAACCGCATTGACACTCTCCTCCGTCGGCAGCCCGTAGCGCGCCGCCATGATTTGATAGGATAACGAGTGAAATGATAGCTTTCCTTCAGCGACACGCCGTGCCAGCAGCCGATACATTCCGGCGACCTGGGGCGTCTGCATCCGATCGGCCTTCTCCTGCAGGGCGTTTATAATCATCTGGGCTTCTTGCCCATCCAACTCAATTGAAAATTTACCGTCCATACGTATCCATCCCCTTGCGCTATTATCGTTCAGCGGTTAAAATGGACGACAAGAGACTCTTAAGACGTGTTCTCAGCTTCAATGCTCGCCCTGGCCGGCGGGCATTTTTCATTTCAATAGAAGCAAACCGCTTCATACTATGCAGGTAAGCCTGCATCTCCAATTTCTTCGTCGGATCGAACCGGTCCGGGTGCTTGTCCATCCACTGAAGGTTATGATCAGCATTCTGAGCTGCCTGCCTTGCCTCTTCAATCAACTTCTCTCGCGACAAATCTCTCAACCTCCCATTAATGGCAGTAAGTTTTGTAAAATAGTAAGCCCGTCCATTCCGCATACAAATGCCACCACGACTTCTCTCGCTCCGGTGATCTCAGCCCATTGCGACAAGGTTTTTACATCGAGCTCCTGCTGATCGTTCTCAAGTTTGCTTACAGCGCTTCGTGACCGATGCAGCCGCAAAGCAAGTTCCTCCTGGCTCATTCCTATGCGATCTCGACAAGCTTTTAAGATCGCTCCGTATTTCAAGCGTTTACCTCCTCTCTGATCGGAATTCGAACAGACAGGGCGCGAAATGCAGTTGTACAATAATGGTGTCGGTTAATTCCTCGTTAGACCGCCTCGCAGCATCCCCCGCTGCACACCCCTCACCGGAGCCCGCCCCCGGGCTCCCCCTCAAATCCTCACCAGCAAATACGAAAATTTCAGGTTGCCTCTCGTGACAGAATAGAGAATCCAACCATCCTCCAACATCTCGTTTACTTCTTTCACATCAGTCGTTTCATGTAATTTGGTAATCTCGTTCGGATAGATCGCCGCGTCCAATGCCTACATCTCCTCTCAGCTTCAGCCAACAATCCGAATGCTCTCACGCTCGCTTGCCGCCATATATTCATCCAAGGTTTGTGGGCGAAGTAGAATTCGACCAGCCACGCGCACATGCGGAAGTTCCTTTTCTCGAATTAGCTTTCGTAGGGTGTCTTTATGTACTCCCATGTAAACAGCAGCGTCATCAATGTTCATAGTCGCAGGCCTAATTTTTTGTGTTTCCTCAATCATTTGCGGCAACACCGACTTCGAAAACTCGTAGAAGGCCGCAACTAAATCTTCCTTTTGAAGTGGCATCCCCTTGCCTCCTTACTTCTTAATGATTTAATGATAGATTCATTTTGATCCAGCGCTTCTGCGCCGGCGGCTACCTCTCAAATATGGAGTCCACTGGCTAGAGAAAGAGAACACACACTATACCAACTGGACTACGTACGCATTTATTAGAGAGGTAAAGATTATCGAATTAATCCGATTTTTCTCCAAATCGTCGAAGCTTAAATTCGTACTCCAAATTCGTTTTCAATTGTTCCAAGTCGTCAAATTGCACCTTGGCGGCTTGGAAACTGTAAAGCATATCGACCTGCTGCTTTACTCTGGCCCATTCTTGAGCTCTCAAACCATTTAAGGCAGATACAATTGCTTTGATACGCTCCGAATCCATCGCCCCTACCTCCCTCATCCTGTGTCCTTGATTTGTGAATCGATTACCAATTCGGCAACTTCATCATCAAAAAAAAGCTCTTCAATAGTCGTCCCAAGAACAACAGCAACTTTTGCTAATGTTTCAGCAGGAAAGCGACCTCTACCAATTTCCAAATAATAATAGCCATTTGGACTTTCATAGCCAACTTCTTTCGCCATTTCATCAAGAGAAACTCCCTGCTCTTTGCGTAGCGACTTGATTTTGACAAGATCCACTCTTTTCATGTTCAACACCTCCTAATTACCGTTTCGGTAACCATAATCAAAGTATATATTACCATTTTGGTTATGTCAACGGCAATATTACCGATTTGGCAATTTTGTTTATTTACCATTTTGGTAATGATAGAATGGATTCAAACTATAGATTAGAGGAGATAGCTAATGGCTGATCTCGGCGATCGAATTAAAAAGCAACGTGAAAAAATGCGATTAACTCAAAAAGATCTAAGCAATAAAACTGGACTGACTATTGTCCAAGTTTCTCGCTATGAAAACAATGAACGGAAGCCAGATCCAGAGGCACTAAGCACACTTGTTGATGCGCTTGAGACGAACGCTGATTATCTTCTAGGTCGCACCAACGATCCGAGTCCTACAAATGCAAAATTGACGGCTGCAGGAAGTCCTGAAAATGGGCCTTACATGGCTTACTTTGGCGGCCCACCTAAAGAATTGGATGAGGAAGAGGCTGCTCATTTAGAGCAGGAGTTGGAAATGTTTCGTGCGTTTCGGGAGAAGCGGTTACGTGAAAAAGGACAGCAGAAGGATAAATAGCAAGTTCCCAGCCGATGGGGTATAGCGGAGGTAATAATGTATATTTTTATTTTTTTCTGTGTGATTTTTGCTGGTTCATTTATTCTGTTTGCATTCTATAAAGCTGGCCGAGGATTCGCGTCACCAACCATTGAATGTCCAGTTTGCAGCCGCAACGTTAAGTTATATGGAAATGCGACTAGGTGCTACAAATGTAAATCGAAATTAATTAAACACGCTAACGGCAATTACATAAAGGGCTAACACGGAGCAAGTACCTCAGCCGATGGGGAATTATATGGTGATGAAATGTCCGAACTCAAAATCAGTGAGAAGAAAACCGCACTTACACCACAATCAGAACCAATTCCTTATACAAACGGTATTTCAGTTCTTATGAGCATCTCCGGTTGGACGATTTTAATCGTAGGCATCATTATTGGACTATACCAATCCAAGGAACTATCGGGTGAAGTACAATTTCTGGTTGTTCTTTCATATTCCTTCCCTGCACTCTCTACTGGATTAATACTCGTTGGTATCAGTGAAGTAGTTAGGTTGTTACACAGGCATCTCGCTGTCAAAACGGGGTACTCAGATCAGTAAGCATACAGCAAGAATATAAGCCATTGATGCTGATGGCTTTTCTTTATTATCATCATTACGAACGTACATTCTAATAAGAGGTGATTTATGCGATATCGTATTCAAGTCGAACGCGGACCCATGACCAAGATCGTCATTTTCCGTTTAGACGAAAACAGCTTACCTGACAACGATAAGACCTTCTTCACCGAGGCTAAGATGGGCCTGCTGGGCCAAGAAGATCCCGCCGCCCTCTTGTCGGTCGATGATCTGTATATTGAAGACAAACGAGTAGCCGTCAATCTCACTAAATACCAGGCACGCACTGGCCGCCCTGCTCCACCCTCTTATCAAATCCCAGCCGACGAGTTTCGGGCGTTCCTGAAGCGACAAAATGAAGCGGAATAATCGCTTCATATATATTTTTAACATAAATTCGAACATATGTTCTAATTCGGAGGGGAAACAGATTGATTTTTGACATGACATTGTACAAACCGACCGAGCTGGAGATGTGGATCTGCCAGAAATACCTCGACAATGGAATCATGACGCCTGCTGATATGGATATAGACCAGATTGGAGAAATCTTCGAAACGTTCATTACTTACAAAGACGGAGGTAAGACGAAGGTGCTATATGATGATACTCCTGGTGCTATGGTCTTCCTTAATATCCACGATAGCGAATCGATCCAGCGATTAAAATTTTTCCACGAGCTGGGGCATCCAGCTATGCATTCCGGCAGTCAGAACAGAATGCCGCGCTTATTCGTCGATCTACAGGAAGCTCAGGCTGGAGCATTTCAACTGTACGCGGCCATCCCATATTATATGTTGGCAGAAATTACGCCTTGTCATACGTACGCAGGATACTATAACCTGCTGGCAGACGTGTTCCGGCTCCCCCTCCCCTTTGTGCGGAAACGCATCGACCAAGTCAAAAGACGAATGCTGCAGGGCCATAATGACCGTAATATGCACGCACAGTTCGCTGGAGTCTCATACCGATACGGCTATTCGGACGAGACACTGCGCTTGCTTGGGAAGCTTCATCAGCAGCTCAGCAAACAAAAGGAGGCATTAGGCCAATGAAGATGTCCGTATATTACGATCGCGATTTTGAAACCGGCCAGTTGTTGCCGGTATGGCTGCTACTCGAAAATTATACATTTGATTGGGATAAGCCCCTCTTTATCCCGATCGAGTCGCCGTTTGAGCGCTTCACGGTCGACCAGTTCGATCCGGACACACTCGCCTTGAGCGTGCCTGATAATGTCTATAAACGAAACAATTATGCGCCGAAAGAGATCGGCCTCAACATGCCGGCGTTACGCCTCCATGCTGAAAAATTTATAGGGTTGCATTACGATGCTTCCGAGATCCGTAAGCTACTTTTGAGGATTGGCGACATTGAGGATTGCTTGCAATATAACCTACGAGAGATTATTACATAGTGAGGTGAGTCAAAATGGCCTTCATCCAGCAACGCGGCAAATATTCATGGCGCTTGGTCATACCTTTAGGTTACGATGCCAATGGAAAAAAACGGACTCCAGCAAGAAAGCCATGTCCAATCACCGACTCTACACTTATGCAGTCCATAGATAAATTGGACGATTTCGACCCCGCGATTCTGAAAACAACCAAATCCCTGAATGATTTCTTAAAAACCTGTACCGATGCAGCTCTCTTACGCCACGCGAAAAAATTACAAAAATTTTTTGAAGAGCAATTATTCAAGTTCAAATCAGATATTGAAGGCGGCGATACGTATAAAAAGCAGCATCGGACCTCGTTCAAAACGTTCGGGGATTTTTGGAAGGAAAATCATCTCCCGACTCTCGAATACACGACTCGCCAGAGCTATAAATACCATTATGAAACGCGAATTCTTCCCTATTTTGAATCGATGTACCTTGATGAAGTCACGACAACGCATATTGTAAAATTTATGACTGAACTTCGTAATCCTGAAACAAAGATAGGCAAGCGGCGAAACGGCAAGCCTGGCCCGTTAAAATCTGCAACGCTCGTATTTGTATATCGCGTATTGAGGAGCATTTTTTCGAAAGCCCTGCAATGGAAAAAACTTGACGATAACCCGATGGAAGGCATAGACAAGCCTGCGGAGGATGATGTCAAGAAACCGGACGCTTACAACGTAGAGGAGCTGATGCAACTCTATGAAGCACTAGAACATGATGTGAATTTCGATCCAAGGTACAAGGTGCCTCGCTACCGCATAGAACGAATGATCTTGCAGGTGCTGGTCACACTGGACACGACGACCGGCATGCGCCGTGCGGAACTACTCGGTCAAAAGCGAAGCAGCCTGAAATTCCATTACGAACCCGAAAGCGATATCTGGGGTTGTACGGGCACAGTCCTGGAAACGATCCCCGCTTTCGAAAACGGTGTACCCGTCATTAAGCTTCCAAAAAACAACGAACCGCGATCGATGGCTTACTCGCCTTCGATCGCATATATGCTGATGGAATATTGCAAGGAGCTGGAGATGCATCTAAAAATCGCACAAGGGCGCGAAAACGTGATCAGTATTGATCAAGAAGATTATTACTTATTTCCGAACCTAGTAACCGGGAAGCCGTTACACCCTTCTACAATACGAAAAAAATGGGTTGAATTTCATAAACGAAATCCTCATTTGAGGTACATCCCTTTCCATGGAATCCGGCATACTGCAACGAGCATCATGATCGCGAAGAATGTGCACAACCAGGCGATAGCAAAAAGGCTCGGGTGGAAGAACGCTAAGATGGTGGACCGCTACAGCAAAATATTCGCGTCTGTGGATGAGGCATCGGCTGCCGTATTTGAGGACATACTACCTGCAAAATTGAAGCGAAGAGAGTAGCTGTGATTCGAAATTTTGGGGATCGATTTGGGTTCTATTGGGGTTCTATTTTCTTCATCTGACCTCATTTTCCTTCATCCTCAGGCATATCAATGAGCATTTTCTGCCCAAAGAACCAACATATTCTGTTGCATTCACACTCAATCAATAGGGGCGTTTCTCCTCTCCCATGAAAAGGGCGTCCCGAAAGGGGCGCCCGATTTTT
>NZ_BDQX01000230.1:56114-115523 GCF_003112455.1 Paenibacillus agaridevorans | reverse complement strand
CGGGGCAAGCCCTGGCAGCGGAGCGGGCCAAGGCTCTGGCAGCGGAGCGGGCCAAGGCTCTGGCAGCGGAGCGGGCCAAGGCTCTGGCAGCGGAGCGGGTCAAGGCTCTGGTGCCGGATCAGGAGTCGGCGGTCGGGAATTGGTGACAACGCCCAGAAGTATGCAGGGTGAGGGCCAGATTGAGAACGACTTTGGTCCATCAACCGGTGGAACCACACAGAATGGCGGACAATCTCCGATGATCGACGGTACCACTCGTCCATACAACGAAGTGTACGGCGAATATGCCGCAGAAGCGAAGCGGACACTGGGACGAACTCAACTGCCTGCCAGTATGCAGGATAAAGTCAAACAATACTTTGATCAAATACAACCGGACTAACGATTACGTGATTCCATGTGTTGCGCGCCGGCCCTCCCGGGTCGGCGTATTCATGTAGTACGTAACAGAAGGACCTGCCTGTACGACGAAAATGATATTTCAACAACGAACGTATCGCGTATGGGTAATCGTCAAAGCTGTGTATGAAATTTCATACACGATTGCTCAACAAGTAGCTTCTGACCACAATTGAGTATGAAATATCATACTCAATCATTCGTCAAAGAACCAAGCACCGCCATCGTATATGATATTTCATACACAAACGTATTGTGTATGGGTAATCGTCAAAGATGTGTATGAAATTTCATACACGTCTGCTCCATAAGTAGCTTCTGACCACAATTGAGTATGAAATATCATACTCAATCACTCATCAAAGTACCAGGCAACACCAATGTATATGATATTTCATACTCAAACGTAACGCGTATGGTCAATCGTAAATTCCGAATTCTACAGGGACCCCTAAGCCCCTGCGATCATAAGAGGAGGCAATAACAATGATAGAGTCGAAGGAGCAGCTTGCGGAGGCTGCGGGCCGGATTGCGGCGCTAAGGGAGGAAGTCGGGAAGGTAATCGTGGGGCAACGTACGGTTGTGGATCAGCTCCTTTGGTGTCTTGTGGCAGGCGGACATGCTCTGCTGGAGGGGATTCCGGGACTAGGCAAAACGATGCTGGTCCGTACCGTAGCTGACGCCGTGGCGCTGCAATTCTCCCGCATTCAATTTACGCCGGATCTGATGCCGTCGGATATTACGGGGACGACGCTGATCGACTTCGGCGCGGCAGGAGCCGCAGCGCAGCGATTCCAGCCGGGACCGATCTTCGGCAATCTCGTGCTGGCGGACGAGATTAACCGCGCAACGCCAAAGACGCAGAGCGCGCTGCTGGAAGCGATGCAGGAAGGCACGGTAACGGCTGGCGGCGAAACGCATAAGCTGCCTCGGCCGTTCTTCGTATTGGCTACTCAAAATCCGATCGAGCAGGAGGGTACGTACCCGCTTCCGGAAGCGCAATTGGACCGATTCCTGTTGAAGATCGGAGTGGATTATCCGACGCGGGAAGATCTAAAGGAAATCGTTCGCCGCACGACGACAAGCGCGAAACCAAGCGCGAGCACGATCATTAGCGGCAGCGAGCTGCTGGAGCTGCAAGCTGCGGCGAGGGAGCTGCTTGTCTCCGAGGATGTGCTGGATAACGCAGTCAAGCTTGTCATGATGACCCATCCCGGCGAGGAGGATGCGCCGGAAGAGATCAAGCGATATGCGAGATTCGGAGCAGGACCGCGAGCGCTGCAGGCGCTTGTGTCCGTAGCGAAGGTCAAAGCGCTTGCCTCCGCCAGGCTTCATGTGTCATGGGGAGATATCCGCGATGTCGCGCTGCCTGTTCTGCGGCATCGCATCGTGCTCAGCTACGAAGCGCAGGCGCTCGGGATGGATACGGATGCCATGACGATGTCAATTATTCGCGAGATCGAGGCCAAGCGATGACTTCGACGAAGGAGCTCCAGCAGATAAAGGGCGGAGACGAGGCTTTCTCTTATTTGTTCCCGGAGTCCGGACTGCTCGCAAAGCTGGAGCGAGTGAGTCTGGCCGGAGGAAGCCGCGTACAAGGGACGTTGGCAGGCAAACGACGCTCGACCTCGCTCGGCGGCTCCCAGGAATTCGCGGATTACAGACCGTATACGCCTGGCGACGATATTAGACGGATCGACTGGAACGTGTACGGACGAACGGGCAAACCGTTCATTCGCCAATATTGGGATGAACAGGAACTGCATGCTACGTTGTATATTGATACTTCCGTTTCCATGTCAAATTTCGGCGGGCAAGAGGCCAATAAGCTGACATGCGCCCTCCGTCTGGCGGCAGCCGTCGGATACGCCGCCTTGTGCGGCGGCGATCGTCTCACCGTCCGAACGTTCGCCGGACAATGGATGGACGAAGGTGTGCGGCTGGCAGGCGGCCGCGCGTCATCGTTGCATCTGTTTCGGTATCTGGCCGATCAGAAACCAGCGAACCCGGCAGCATTCCTTCCGCCTAACCCGTCAGAGACGACGGGAGCAGGTATCGGCATCTCAGATCAGAAACCAACGAGCTCAGCCGCAGCCCTTCCGCCTAACCCGTCAGAGACGCGGGAAGCAGATGCCAGTATCTCCGATTTGTCTAAGCCCTTTCGGCAACCGGGGAGATTGCCCAGAAGAGCGGGGGTGAGCTGGGTGTTTACGGATGGCTGGTATGAATCGGGGATCGCGGAGACGCTGCTCGCTCTTGCAGCTGCCGGTCAGCATGTCGTGTTCGTCCAATTGTTGTCTCCGCAGGAGCTCGATCCGCGCCTGGATGGGGAATTAAGGTTGATCGACGCGGAGCTCGGCACTGGCAAGGAAGTGGCGTTGTCAGGCGGCTTGCTGCGACAATACCGTCAAACGCTGGCAGAATTTCAGGACGAGCTGAGACGGTTATGCGCGGATCGCGGCATCCCGTTTGTTTTTATCGACACATCCAGATCCATCTCCGATATAATAGCCAGTCTTGCCACGATACCGAATACGCTGCGTCTTTAGCGGCTGGTTCTCATTCGCATCATGAAGAAAGGGGGACAATATCGGCATGCAGTTCCTATCGGCAGCATCCGCTTGGTTCGCAGTTGCTTTGCCTATTATCGCGCTTATGTACATCCTCAAAAAAAAATATACCGATACCGTCGTACCCAGCCATATGTTATGGAACCGCCTGCTTCGAGAGCAGGAAGCCAACCGGCCTTGGCAGAAGCTGCGGAGCAGGTGGCTGCTGCTCCTGCAGCTGCTTGCCGCGCTTATTGCAGTGCTTGCGCTAATGCAGCCCGTGAGATGGGGGGCGGCCTCCCCGGATGGACATGCCGTGTTGTTTATCGACCGTTCGGGCAGCATGAGCGCAAGTAGGGGCGACGAAGGACCCGAGGGTTTGACTAGACTGGAGCACGGACTCCGGCAAGCTGGGGCTTGGCTGGCGGAGCAGCCGTCCGGGAGACCGATCTCGCTTGTCGTCTCTGGCGCGGAGCCTGAGGTTCTGGCGTCTCGCGAGAGCGATCATCGACGGTTGGCCGAGATTCTGGACGGCATCGTTCCGTTCTACGGCAGATCAGACAACTCGGCTGCGTTATCCTTTGCAGATTCCCTTCATGGCGGGGAGGATGGACAGACGATCGTACTGACGGACGGGGAATGGATCGACGCGGAGGAAGCTTCGGAGCTGCTGCTGAACGCGCAAACGGAGCGATGGCATGCTGGACCCTCAGAGGCGGCAGACTCGCCGTTTGAGAATGGCTCAATTCTGAGCTTTGGCCTGCGCGAATCCGGAAGCTCTCCGGGGCATCAAATTGCGACCGTTACGGTGCGCAATGATAGCGAGCATTCTCGAATCTATAACTTGACAATAAGGGCATTCGTGCTGGATGAGGGCGAAGTTTACCGTACGGAAGTGGATATGGAGACGGATGCTCTGAGCTGGCAAAGCGAGGAGACGGACGTCTTGCCTCCGGCCGATTACTATACCGCGGAGCTTCGCGGCGAACCGGACTTCATTGCGGCGGATAACATGGCATTCCAATTTCCGCAAGGTACTCAGACAGGCAAAGCGTTGCTTGTTACTAGCGGCAACATGTTCCTGGAAAAAGCACTTGCTCTGGCTGGCGTTCAGATTGTAAAAAGCAGTCCCGATCAACCTCCGCCGACAGGGGAGATCGCCCGCGACCTGGACTGGGTTCTCGTAGATGGGCAGCTAGAACAGCTGAAGGAATCGGCAGGTTGGGCGGATTGGCTTGGCGGCATGCCGGTATGGAATATGGATCATCCGGTAACGGATGGTACTGGCACGGTTGTACCGACAAGTACGGAAGCGAAGGCCTTGGAGCATCCCGTTACGGCATATATTACCTTGCAGGACACGCATATCGGGCGTTTGTACGAGGTTGGCAATCAAGACGCGGCATGGGGAGATCCTGTTCTTACGTACGGGGGATATCCCGCAATTATTGCCGGAACGGAGCAGGGACGTCCTCGCCTTCGATTTACCTTTAACCTGCAGGACACGGATCTGCCGCTTAGGCCGGAGTTTCCCATTCTTATCGTGCAAGCCGCGGAGTGGATGAACGGCAGCTCGCTGCCCCAGCTGGGATCCGGTCTTGCCGGGTCTTCTATGTCTGTCGCGCTGCAAGCGGAGACGGAGACCGCCCGGTGGGCGAAGCTGGACGGTCCTGAGCTCATTTCGCGCGAACAAGAGACCGGCAGCTCTGCCTTGGAGGTGGAACGGAACGATAGTCAAATACGAGTTCCCGATGTGCCGGGTCTCTATCGTCTGGAAGAACGCGATGCGACAGGCCAACTGATCGCCTCCCGCTTACTGGCCGTTTCGCCGGATATGGAGGAGCTGAAGGCCGTTCGTTCTACTTCTTCTTCTGGCGAACAGCTTGCGTTTCACTCCGTGCAACAAGATGATGAAGACAATCAAACCGTTAATGCCGGACAAAAGCAAAACAACGGCATGCAGCAATCCTTGATCCATTGGGCAGCCGTCTTGCTGCTTGGCTTGATTATGCTGGAGTGGGAGGTGTACCGCCGTGGGCATATCGGTTGAGCATGCGTTAGCTCTATGGCTGCTTGTGGCATGGGCAGCTTATGTCATTTGGATGTTCCGGACGGCAAGCCGACTTTCAGGCGCGCGTAAAGTCGCGGCGATATCGATTCGTTCCATCATCCTGCTGCTTATCGTACTTCTGCTTGCGCAAGTGCAGCCCTATCGCACGCAAGAGCAACGCAACGTGGTGTTCGTAGCGGATCGTTCGGCCAGCATGAATGAAGATCCGCGTATTGGCCAATGGATCGCGGAGGCTTGGCGCGACAAGGACAATAGCGATGCAGGAGGCATCGTATCGTTCGGACTGTCCGCTGTCGTGGATCGCGGGTTAACCTCGGAAGCGTTGGCCGAAGAGGATAACTATCGTTTCCGGACGGGGCTGTCGGACGGTTATACAGACCTGGCCAAAGGTCTTCAGCTTGCCGCCGCGATGCTTCGCGAACAAGGGGGAGGACGGCTTGTCGTTCTGTCGGACGGCTCGGAGAACAGCGGCGATGCCATTCGCGCAGCCAGAATGCTGAAGGACGCCGGTATCGCCGTAGACGTGGTGCCGATCGTTTCATCGCTGAAGCGCGATGCCGCATTGGAACAGCTCAAGGTGCCGTCCTCATTGAAGCAAGGCGAAACCTTCGGTTTCGAGATTACAATCAAGAGCACCTTCTCCGGGGAAGCCGAGCTACGGATTTACCAGAACGATCAACAGCTAAGCATCAGCGACTTACAACTGGAGGTTGGCGATAACAGCTTTATTTTGCAAAGTACGGCGCTTGAACCCGGCTTCCACAGATTCCGCGCCGAAATCCACGTCGATGGAGACGAGCAGGCGGCAAACAACAGCGGTTATGCTTTTAGCCGCGTCAATGGTCCTCCCAAAGTGCTCATCGTCGAAGGAGATCCGGGATCATCCGTCAATCTGGAGGGAGCGCTTGCTTCTTCTTTGATCGGCTTTGACACGATTGAGCCTGAGCAGTTGTCCCAGGAGCTGGCGGAATACGCGGCATATGACAGCATTATTTTAAATAATGTCCCTGCAACCCGCATTGCGGAGAAACCTATGGAGTGGCTGGGCTCCGCGGTTTCCGATTACGGAGTCGGCCTCATGATGCTTGGCGGCGAGCAGTCCTACGGGCTTGGCGGTTACTTCAAAACCGCTATCGAGGATGCGCTTCCCGTCCGTATGGATCTTGAGGGGAGGAAAAAGATTCCTTCGCTTGGTCTTGTCCTTGTGATCGACCGTTCGGGAAGCATGTCGGACGGCAAGCTGGAGCTTGCCAAGGAAGCTGCCATTCGCACCGTGGAGCTGATGAGGGACGAGGATACGGTAGGCGTCGTCGCCTTCGACTCCGCGCCTTGGTGGGTCGTCGAGCCGACTAAGATGTCGAACCGGGAAGACGTCATCGAGAACATTCAGGGCATTCAGCCTGAAGGCGGCACGGAAATCTATACGGCCCTGGAATCGGGTTATCAAGGGTTGCTTGAGTTGGAAGCGGAACGGAAGCATATGATTCTTCTGACGGACGGACAGTCCGGAAGCGCGGGGAATTACTCCGTCATCACGGATGCCATGAACGATCATCTGATGACGCTGTCGACTGTGGCGGTTGGAGACGGCGCGGATCAGGCGCTCCTCCAGCGTCTGGCGAATGATGCGAAGGGCCGGTATTATTTTACGCGGGATCAAAGTACGCTACCTGCCATTTTCAGCCGCGAGACGGTCCTGATGACCAGAACGTATGTGGTAGACGGCGAGTTCGTCCCGGCAATCGGCAGCAGCGGAGAATGGGCGTCGTTATGGAAGGAAGGCGTACCGCCCCTACAGGCGTATATCGCGACAACCTCCAAGGAGCTTGCCGAGGTGGCGCTATGGTCGCCGGAGGGAGATCCCGTGCTGGCAAGATGGCAATACGGCTCCGGGCGGACCGTTGCATGGACAAGCGACGTCACAGGCAAGTGGTCACCGCAATGGATGCAGTGGGAGTCGTTTCCGAAACTGTTCGCAGAATGGGTGAAGTGGACATTTCCGCAATTCGACAGCACGCCTTACCGGGTATCGGCCGAAATGACGGGCGGAGCCGGGTTGTTAAAGGTAGAAAGCAGCAGCGATGCTGGCGCAGGCGGCAGCACGAAGCTTGGTGCGACAATCGAAGGATTGGCTAAGGGCGGTTCCGCCGAACCGACGGAGCTGATGCCCGTTGCGCCAGGGCAATACGAGGCGTCCATCGGTAGTTTGCAGCCTGGCGCCTATCTCGCAAAAGTGGGAGAAGTGTCGAAGGAAGGCGAATACGTATCGGAAGGCGGACAGACGGCGGGTCTCGTCATCCCTTATTCGCCGGAGTATCGCATACAGGATGACAAAGGCGGAGAGACGCTTGCGCGGATAGCATCCCTTACAGGCGGGCGAGAGCTGGGACTTGAGGATGCGCTATTAGCCTTTCGCGGCGATAAGACGGTTCGAAGGGAAGCGTATGATTGGACGCGAGAGATGCTGATTACGATTTTATTATTATGGCTTTTGGACATCGCGGTGCGCCGATTATCGATTCCATGGAGGTTGCTGGTTGGCCAGGCGATAACTCGGCTTCAATTGCGAAGCAAGGTCGTGGGGCGAGCGGACGGTGGAGTCGCTCCGGCAACAACAAACGCCCTTCAGCAGTTGAAACGAAAAGCGGCAGCCAGCTCCCGATTTTATGGAGCGGATGATAATGGGAAGGCTGCTGGCGTGGAACTTACGAGGAAACAGTTGGAAGAGCAAGCCAAAGTCCCAACTGGAATTGGGCAATCGACCGAGGCGAAGTCTTCTTCGCAAAGCGCATCGGTTCTGGATCGTTCCGGCACTCGGTCGACGGCGCCTCCCGCTCAACCTCCGAGCTTTCGTGGCTCCGCGCCTAAGCCAGATGCGAAGCAAGAACGTTCGCAACAAGAACATTCACAGCATGGAGTTTCGCCGAACAAGCCGCAGCCTCCCGCATCTCAGTCGGCGAATCCGAATTCTTCCAGGCAGCAAGATAGTACCGGAACGATGAACCGGCTGCTCGCCGCCAAAAATAGATCCAATAATCGAGGCGGAAAGTAGCCCTGTCGAGCTGGATTGGACAGAGACGGCTTAGCCGCGTTACAATGCTAGGAAAGCTTAATTTCCACGGTGAAAGGTGATGGAACGATGTACCGCGAAATGACGACCGACGAACTGCAGGAGCAGTTGAACCAAGGCGTAACTTTAAATCTGATCGATGTCCGCGAGCCGGACGAATGGGAAGAGGGACATATCGGCTCGGCGCGAAGCATTCCGCTTTCTCAATTCCAAGCACGCGCACACGAAGTGCATGACGTGGAGGGCGAAGTTGTCTTTATTTGCCGCAGCGGCGGACGCAGCGGACGCGTATGCGAATTTTTGACACTCCAGGGCTTTGACGTCGTTAATGTCGCTGGCGGCATGCTGGCGTGGCAAGGCGAAATTGTCGAAGGGAAGTAGCAGCTGTTTTAATGATGGGCAACATCTGGTATAAAAAACGGTATCTTTGGGACTTGAACTTTGTCCTTGAGATACCTTTTTTTATTGATGTGGCTTTGTGGCGATGCGACCAGGAGCGCTGAGCATTCCGAAACGTAGGGAAGGATGATGTTTGAAGAAAATACATTGACGGGTGTCTGTAATCCTTCCCAACCCTGCTTAGAATTTGAATTTACTATTCAGCTGAATTTTTAAAGCATTGAAACGATGTGTATGAACGTGAATGTAAATGTGCATGCATCAAACAAGTCAATAAAATGCAAACGCTCTCTAAAGTATGTGACTATCATAAGTAATTCGAGCGAATAAGAAACAATAAGATTTGCAAAGACGGTGCTATACTCCCCCTGTAAACTTTGAGTAACAAAGGCGGGAAGCGGGGATGGGGCGATAAAGTAGATAATAATAAAGGAATTGAAAACGTTGCCAATATTCCAGATCGCACAATTTTGGAGTAGCAATAACCGAATTAGTAGGGTTAGCTTATCACAGGATGAATAGGCTTGCGAGCTATGGCATTGAAAGCTCGGCGGGCAAGCTGAGGGGAGGCGTTTTTAGAACTAAGGGGAACGTGGTGTTTCAACATGTATACAAACTAATACATGCAATCATCTAACTGAGGAGTGAAACTTAGGTGGAGCTACGGTTACTGGGAGTAGAAGCTTATCAGGTGTATCAGCGTGATGACAATAATCAAAGCGATATATCTTTTTCGCTAGAAATATCAGATGTTATGAATGGCAGGGTAGAGGCTCGATTATTTTCTTCTTCTCATTCTTCAGTTTGGGAACGGATGGGTGATATGAAGGGAACGAGCTTTCAGGGGGTATTAAATAGAATTCCCGTTGGATCATATGGAATTGAATTCAGAGTTCTAGAAAACTCTCGCGTTGCAGAGACATCCATCTCTCCCGTATTTGTGGGGGACCTGTGGCTGCTCGCGGGACAATCGAATATGGAGGGTTGCGGCAAGGAGATTGATGTAGAAGAACCCGAGGAGGGGGTTAGTTGCTTCTATATGGGGGATTATTGGGGAATTGCCGAAGAACCGTTGTGTTGGTTGCAGGAAGCGGTAGATCCTGTGCATTGGGGAGTTCCAGCGGTTGAGGTTACGGCCGAAGCCGAACGAATGCGACGGGAGAGGTTTCAAGGAGCAGGGCTCGGTCTGACTTTTGGAAAACAACTCCTCAAAGAGACTGGAGTTCCGATTGGCCTCATTATGGCTGCACATGGGGGTACCAATATGTTGAGATGGGATCCTGCGCGGTTGGACGAAGGTGGCCATTCTTTATATGGGGCTATGATCCGTAAGGTTCGCAAATTAGGTGGGCGAATCAAGGGTTTGCTTTGGTATCAGGGAGAAAGTGATGCTAATGAAGGGGATGGCCCGTTCTACAAAGAACGGACTATAGCCTTCATAAAAGCTCTGAGGGGAGATACGGGAAATCATCGATTGCCTATTATTTATGCCCAGCTTGCAGTTCATTATAGCGGAGAGGAGCCTCGTTGGTGGAATCATATTCAACAAGAGCAATGGCAGCTTGATAGCGAGGTTGCTCACGTATATATGGTACCGACCATTGACGCCTCTATGTCGGATGGGATTCACCTGGATTCGAAGTCTTTGCAAAATGTTGGACGCAGGATGGCATGGGAAGCTTTAAGGTATGTATATAACCGGACGGTTGTAGAAAGTGGACCGAGGCCGCATTGTTATAAGTGGAACGAAGATCGGACGGAATTGCGAATCTTTTTCACTGGAGTCAATGAAAAACTCAATCCTGCAAGACAAATTTTTGGATTTAAGGTGGAAGCTGCCGGTGAGTATCAATCGTTTTTAGGCAAAGTAACTCCTGATCGACAATGCGTTATTCTATCGTTCGAACGGCCGGTACCGGAAAATGCCAAGTTATTCCATGGGCTAGGCAGAAATCCACTAGTTAATGTACGCGATAGTCTTGGAATTCCGTTGCCTGTTTTTGGTCCTGTCTTAATATAACGGAGAATCCAAAGGTGCGATGCAGACTCATGCATCTGCACCTTTTTTAGTGGCATTGTCCTCAACACCCGTGTGAAAGTTTTTATTAGAAGTCATCACTAAGGACTTATGAATCCAGCCAGAAAGTTTTAGTTCGTACTGACTGACTATAAGAGTTGTACCCATGATATGGCCCTGTTATTAAGCTGGAGGACGTTAATTTTGAATGCTGATCGTTCTATACGGTTGTAAAAATCAAAATAAACATGAATATGAATACATGGAACAAGTCAATAAAATGCAAACGCTCTCTAAAAGATGGGACTATCATAAGTAATACGAGCGAACAAGAAACAATAAGATTTGCAAAGACGCTGCCATACTCCCCCGGTAAACTTAGAGTAACAAAGGCGGGAAGAGGGGACGGGCGAAAAATTAGATATTAAAAGAAAGCTTTGCAAGCTTTGCGGACAAGCTGAGGGGAGGCGCTTTTAGAACTATGGGAAACGTGGTGTTTCAACATGTATACAAACATTACAAGGGTGAGCCCAATCCCGCGGTAAACGATTTTCATCTCGAAGTGGCGGATGGGGAGTTTCTCGTTATGGTTGGCCCGTCTGGCTGCGGCAAGTCTACAACACTGCGAATGCTTGCCGGACTCGAGGATGTGTCTAAAGGGAATATTTACATCGACGGCAAATTTACGAACTATGTTTCGCCAAAGGATCGGGATATTGCGATGGTGTTTCAAAATTATGCGCTATATCCGAACTTGTCGGTCTATGAAAATATGGCACTTGGCCTGCAACTGCGAAAGGTGGCTAAGCATGAGGTGGAGCTGCGCGTCAGCCGCGCGGCCAAAATGCTTGAAATTTCACACCTATTAACGAAGCGGCCCGCCCAACTGTCCGGAGGGCAGAAGCAGCGGGTAGCATTGGGACGCGCATTAGTGCGCGAGCCAAAAGCATTCCTGATGGATGAGCCACTCTCGAACCTCGATGCCAAGCTTCGGGCGCAGACGCGTGCGGAAATTATTAAAATTCACAGTCAATTACAGACCACTTTCGTCTATGTGACGCATGATCAGACAGAAGCGATGACAATGGGCACACGGATCGTGGTCATGCGCGATGGCAGAATTCAGCAGGTGGCCGCTCCGCAGATTCTCTATGATGAACCGTCAAATAAATTTGTAGCGAGTTTTATTGGATCACCTCAAATGAATTTCATTGACGGGATAATTGCCTCACATGAGGATGGTTTTTATTTTGAAAATAGACGTTTGAGGCTGCCTTTGCCGAAGGCATATGCACGGCACTTGCAAGGAATGAGTCAAGGGCTGCCGAACAGCAGGCGGCAGGTTGTGCTCGGGCTGCGCCCGGAGCATGTGCTATGTGACGCTGATGCCTTGCAAGCCGAGCCGTATGGCGAGTGGCAGGTTCAAGTAACCGTTGCAATGAAAGAGCCCATGGGTTCTGATACTTATATACATACCGATCTGGGGGGGACTGCCATCGTATCGAGGGCGGATGCCCATATACCCGTGCGCATAGGGGATACGATCAAGTTGGTGCTGCGAATGGATAAAGTGCATCTATTTGAGCGGGAGAGCGGGGAATCGCTTTTGCTCCGGGGGGCTTCCGTATGAGGAGGGAATACTCGATGCGGAAAATAATCAGCTGGAGCTTTATCCTGTTTCTAATCCTTATGCTGTGGATATCAAAAGGTCATTTTAAGGAAGAACAGTTGTTTCCCGAGTATCAAGCCAGCTCGATCTATTTGGGATCTGTTCTTGCGGAGCCATCCGATCCTAAAGCGCAACCGTTACCGGTGTATGCGCATTGGCTGCGCGGCAATCAGGCTGAGGAGATGAAGCCTGGGAAAATTATGATCCAAGCGGTGGACTATTCAGCAATCTCGCATGACAGCCAGTTCCAAGCACGCAACGATGAGCAAAAGGGAAACGTGATCGACTGGACGAGTTCTGAAGGCTGGATTGAGTGGACGGTGGAGGCTCCGCAGGAGGGATTGTATGCGCTTACGGTTGAATATTTTCCACTAAAGGGCAGCTATGCGAGTATCGCACGCGGCATCCAGATTAACGAGCGTTATCCGTATCAGGAAGCGGAG
Source organism: Paenibacillus agaridevorans (assembly GCF_003112455.1). Classification (GTDB taxonomy): domain Bacteria; phylum Bacillota; class Bacilli; order Paenibacillales; family Paenibacillaceae; genus Pristimantibacillus; species Pristimantibacillus agaridevorans. Next base: position 102,906 of record NZ_BDQX01000230.1, on the reverse strand, counting down.
CGAATCATACTCGAGAGGCTTTGGAAGGACGGCCAATATCCGTATGAGCGCAACGGGCTCGGCAACGAAATTCGTCCGGTGCAGACCGAAATAACCAAATGGAGCACGTTGCAGGTAGTAGATTATGCGGTGTCGTCCGAGCCGCTTTTGTGGCCGCTCAAGAAGGGAAAAAACACGATTCGGATGACAGGGGGACGTGAGCCAGTAGCGCTGGCTTCTTTAATTTTTGCCGCTCCCCAACGGATTCCGTCGTATGCCGACTATGTAGCAGCTAACTCTACCCCAGCCGAATTACCAGGCAGCAGCTGGTATACGGTTATCGAGGCTGAGCAGTATGCTGCCAAATCTGCGATAGGGATTCAGACACAAAGCCTGGCGGAGCCTTATATTTCACCCGATCCCAAAGGAAGGCTTGTTTATAATACGATTGGCGGAGAACGCTGGCAGCAGGCCGGGGACTGGATTGAGTGGGCATTTACCGTACCTTCAAGCGGTTGGTATGTAATTGACATGAAGTATTTGCAGGCCTATAACGGCAAGGCAGCTGTATATCGCACTGTGCTGCTGGACGGGAAGGTGCCATTCCGCGAGCTGCTGCATTATGCCTTGCCGGCTCAAACGGATATGACGATCAAGCCATTCATGGATGACTTGGGACAACCTTACCTCTTCTGGCTGGAAGAAGGAGATCATCAGCTCAGGCTTATCGCCGATAGCGCTTTGATTGCCCCTGCTGTGCAGTCCTTGCGGGACGCATTGACGGATCTAAGCGTTGTGGAGCGGGATATTCGTCTGATTTCCGGCAATTACGGCAGCGGGAGCGGCTCAAATCTGGATACAGGAAGGAACTGGCAGTTAAAGACGTATGATCCGCACATCGAGACCAAGCTATCCGACGTTATCGAACGACTTCGGACGGTTCGGGATTATGCCAATGGCCTGAATCAGCATGTGACCGATCCGACTACGGCCATTTCTGCGGCCATGAACAGCCTCGAAGAGCTGCTTGAGAATGTCAATGATATTCCGAATCAAATCAAGGTATTTGCGGATATTCAAACGAGCATCAATACATGGCTTAAGCCGATGGAAAGCCAGGCGCTTCTGCTGGACTTTCTGGTCGTACGCGAGCGAGAAGCTGAGCCGGAGCTGGAGCTGCCGGGTCTCTGGGACAGAATCAGCTACGGTACGCATAATTTTGTGCGCACCTTTTTTCAACAATATGATTTAAAGGATTTGAATGAGGACGAAGCGCTTACCATTTGGGTGCAACGGGGGCGGGATTATGTCGATTTGCTGCAAAAAATGATTGAGGCTGATTTCACTCCTCGTACTGGCATACAGGTCAACGTGAATCTGATGCCAAGCACCAATGTGCTTATGCTGGGTAATGCTGCCGGAGATCAACCGGATATTGCGTTGGGCATAGGAATGGAAACACCGGTTGACTATGCGATGCGCGGAGCAGCAGCGGACTTATCCGTGCAGCCGGGTTTCGAGCAAATTGTGCAGCGGTTTAGTCCAGGTGTGATGCGTTCCTACTCGTATGACGGGGGCATTTATGGCTTGCCGGAAACTCAATCTTTTGCCGTGATGTTTTATCGGACTGATGTCTTTGAACGGCTTGGCCTTCATCCGCCGGATACTTGGGATGAGATGCTGGACCTAATGCCAACGCTGCAGGAGAACGGCATGGAGCTTTATTACCCTGCGAAAGAATTTATTATGCCCTTCTATCAGGAGGGGGTTGAGTTTTATACCGAAGATGGGATGCGGACGAATATCGATAGCGAGGCGGCACAGACTGCATTTCGGAGATGGACGGACTTGTTCAGCATCTACAACGTGCCGAAGGAGGTTCCGGCCTTTTTTAACCATTTCCGTTTCGGTGATATGCCCATCGGCATTGCCGATTACAATACGTATATCCAGCTTAGTGTAGCGGCACCGGAAATTAGCGGCAAGTGGAAAATGGCGCCGCTGCCGGGGCGGTTAAAGGAGGATGGAACGGTTGTTCGCTGGTCAGCTCAGAGCACGACAGCCGCAATGGTGATGGAGAAAAGCGAGCGAAAGGATGAGGCGTGGAAGTTCCTTGAATGGTGGACCTCGCGGGACACCCAAGCCAGCTATGCTAATGATATAGAATCGTTCGCGGGGATTGAATACCGTTGGAATTCGGCCAATCTGGAGGCTTTGCAGGATGTGCCATGGCCCGAGGAGGATATGCGGGTGCTTACCGAGCAGGCAAGCTGGGGGCGAAATATGCCATACGTGCCGGGTTATTACTTTCTGGGAAGGGAAATGGATTTTGCCTGGAATAACACAGTGCTGAGCGGCATGCCGCCCAATGAAGCGCTTCGCAAGGCAGCGATATCGCTGCAGCGGGAAATGACGCGCAAGCAGAAGGAGTTTGGCTTTGGACCGGATACGAATCTGAATATAACGCGCAGTGAAGAAAAATTTAGCAAAAGCTTGAAAGAAGGAGGCGCTGCGAATGAACAATAAAAGTCTGACTCTTCCAGCTAAGGGATCGCATTCCTCGCCTGGGGGAGCCCGCTTCGTTCGGCGGTTCCGCCGATTCTTAAGGGAATGCTGGGATAGCCGGCTGTCCTATTTGTTTTTGGCGCCGTTTCTTATCGCTTTTTGCGGTTTTATTTTAATTCCAGTGCTCATGGCCCTGTTGCTCAGCGTTACCTCGTTTAATGGTTTTTCGTTTCCGACATTTATCGGCGTCCATAATTTTATCGCCCTTCTGACGCAAGACATTGTATTTATGAAGCACACGCTGCCCAATACGTTCAAATTTGCACTAATCGTAGGGCCAGGGGGCTACGCGCTGTCCTTTGTTTTTGCCTGGCTCATTCATCAGTTGCCCCGGAATATTCGCGACTACTTTACACTAGCTCTGTATGCGCCTTCGATGGCAGGGGGAGTAGCGCTGTCCGTTATTTGGATCGCTACCTTCAGCGGAGATCGTGTAGGCTATTTGAACAATATCCTGCTTAAACTTGGGCTGATAGAGACATCGCAGCTGTGGCTGCAGGATCCGAAATATTTGATGAACATTATGATTATCGTGACGTTATGGACAAGTATGGGCGTAGGTTTTCTCGCTATGCTGGGCGGGTTGCAGACCGTAAATACGGAGCTGTACGAGGCTGGGCGAATTGACGGAATCAAGAATGTGCTGCAAGAAGCGTACTACATTACAATACCGTCAATGAAACCTCAGATGCTGTTTAGTGCGGTGATGGCCATAGTAGGAACTCTTAAGGCAGGCGCTATCTCGACCCAGTTGACAGGCCTAGCCATTACGCCGAGCTATTCTGGCCATTTGATGACGAATCATATCGATGATTACGCATTTTTACGTTATGAATGGGGTTATGCCTCGGCAGTTTCGGTAGTTCTATTAGTTATCTCGTATCTGGTTATGCGGTTTTGCTATCGATTATTTGCTGCAAAGGAGGGGGAATAGTCGATGACCCAATTGCCGCCTCCAAAGCTTTCACAGTTGTCTAGGACTTTGGAGCTCTTCAGGAGCTTCCAGAAACCTTTATTCTTAAGGCTCTCCAAGCTCAAACGGGTTTCCATATCTAAATCCCTGCTTATTGTTTGCTTTATCGGCCTGGCATTCTTTATGCTGCTGCCCATTATTTTTTTGTTCAACAATGCCTTTAAACCGATGAATGAGCTATTCTTGTTCCCGCCTACGATTTGGGTGAAGGAGCCGACGATGCGTAATTTCGAGCAGCTATTTTTGCATGCGGGAGCAGCTGTCGTGCCATTTACCCGTTATTTATTCAACAGCGTCTTTGTCGTTTTTCTTTCGCTTGTTGTTGTCATTCTGGTCAGCACGATGGCGGGATATGTACTCTCCAAGCACCGATTTCACTTCAAAGGCCTCATCTTATCGATGATTATGCTGTCGCTTATGTTTGCGCCCGAGACGGTAGCGATCCCCCGATATCTGATCGTAAGCAGCCTCGGTATTACAAATACGTACCTGGCTCATATATTGCCGTTTATTGCTTCGCCGGTAGCGGTTTTTCTGATGAAGCAATTTATTGATCAGATTCCGGATGCGCTAATAGAAGCAGCAAAACTCGATGGAGCGAATGATTTGTATATTTTTACGCGTATTATGATTCCGCTTGCGGCCCCTGCGGTAGCAACAATATCGATTATAACGTTCCAAGCGGTTTACCTGGATATAGAAGGCTCAACACTGTACACGACGAAGGAAACGATGAAGACAATCGGCTTTTATGTGTCGAGCCTGACGATCAATCTTCAGAACAGCGTGGCCGGTCAAAGTATGGCGGCAGCGGCGGCGCTGTTGATGTTTATTCCAAACCTCATCATGTTTCTCCTGTTTCAGCGCAAAATGATTCAGACGATGCTGCATTCGGGGGTGAAATAAATGAAAGGACGAATTCCATTGAAGCTGCTAGTTGCTTGCTTTGCAGGGCTGCAGCTTGCTATGGCGACATTAATTCCGCCGAAGGCTTCGGCCAGCCTGCCTTATTCAACCTGGTTTATGGATCAGGAGACAAATCGGGCGATCAGGATTCAACCGATTTATGTACCCGGACAAGTAATCGGTTACACGGATATCGATGTGCCCTTATCGGAGCCAAGCGATTTATATATCACCGCCGATGATCTGGTTTATGTCGCAGATACCGGGAACAACCGTATAGTGGTGTTCGATCAGCAGGGGCGCTACCTCCGTTCGATTGGTGAGGAGGGAAGTGAAAGCGAGGGCAGCCTGAATGCGCCGGAAGGTGTATTTGTTACCGGAGATGGTATGATCTACGTGGCCGATACGGGCAATAAACGGGTGGTCGTATACGAAGCGGAGGGGCAATTTGTTCGCGCCTTCAATAAGCCGCAATCGTCTCTGCTGCCTGAGGGATACTTCTATGTGCCAACCAAGCTGGTTGTGGATCATAGGGGCGTCATGTACATCGTGAATAAAGATTCCTATCAGGGGCTGCTGAGGATGAACGGGGAAGGACAGTTCACAGGCTTCTTTGGCGTTAATAAGACCCAAATTGATTGGCTGACACGGTTGAAGCGGTCGATTCTTAATCAGCATCAGCTCGATCAAGAAGTGGCCAAACGTCCCGGGGCGATTTCTAATGTGACGTATTCTACCGATCGCTTTCTACTAACGACCAGCTTCGGCGTTGACAAAGGCCAAATTAAAAAGCTGAATGCCGGCGGTGTGGATGCTTTTTTAAATAAATCCTTTTACGAAAGCAAGCTGGTGGATACCGCAATTGATTCGGATCGTTTTTTGTATAGCATGAACAGCGAGTCGGGAGAAATATCAGTCTATGATCCTTATGGCCAAGTGCTTCTGTACTTCGGGGCTTCGGATAAATTGGCACATCAGCATGGCATTGTCAATTATCCGACAAGTCTGGGGGTGAACAGCAAGAAGGAGCTTTGGGTTGTCGACAGCAGTTTGAATGTCTTGCAAGTTTTTAAGCGGACTGCTTTCGGAGATAGCTTTCTGACAGCGGTGAAGCTGTATACGGAAGGCAGCTACGAGCAAAGCAAACCCTATTGGGAGGAAGTGGTGGAGCAGAATGGCATGATGAATCTGCCCTACAAAGGTTTTGGGGAAATTGCCTTGCATGAGAAGCGGTATAAGGAAGCAATGGACCACTTTCGGGATTCATTCGACGCTGCAGGCTACTCCGAAGCTTTCTGGAACATCCGCAATAACTGGATACAAAACAACTTATTTTTTGCTGTAGTACTACTAGCTATATTCGCTCTACTTTTACGTTATTTTTTCAAGCGTATCAGGAGGTTTGTCAAGGGGCGGGCGCGGCCGGCCTTTGCCATTCAGTATGGAAGGGAAGCCAGGGATGCATGGTACATGCTGCTTCATCCGTATGAGGGCTTCTACCGTCTGAAAGAGCGCACCATATCATGGGCTATGATTTTGACGATCGTGCTTCTTGCAATAGCCGTCCGCTTGCTTTCTATCTTCAAAATGGGGTTTATCTTTCATCCCTATGATTTGAGCAAGGTGAACTTGCTGCTGGAGGTTTGTCTGCTGCTCGTGCCATGGACAACTTGGATTATAGCCAATTATCTCGTCAGTGCCGTGAAAGGCGGCGAAGGACGGTTTCGAGAGGTGCTACAGGCAAGCGTCTACGCCCTGGTGCCTTATATCGTACTAATGCTGCCAGCTATCATTCTATCGAACATCGTAGTACTGGAAGAGCGAATTCTGGTCGATGCGATCACTCAGGTCATGTGGATATGGATCGCGATCCAATTTTTTATTATGAATCAGGTCATTCATAACTTTGATTTCCTCGAATCGCTGAAAATTGCAGTTATTACTTTGCTTACTATTGCAATCATCTGGATATTCACTGTTATTTTATCGGGCCTGAGTTTTAACCTGTTTGACTTTTTGAAGCAAATTTACCGGGAGGTGACGTTCTATGGCTGATCCGAATGTTAATCGGTATGTTGAAAACGTGCATCGTCCACAGAAATGGTTGCAGCTATGGCCACGAAAGCCTAGGCAGCGATTATTTGTCGTACTGCTTCTACTGGCCGCTACTTTGGCGGGCGTAATCGCCTGGGGGAATCGGGATACTTTGCCAAGGCTGCGGGAGATGGGCATCTCTGAGCGTATGGAACACTTTATTCCGCTGGCGCAGGGCGAAGCCTGGCTGCCGAAGCAGCTTAATGAGAATGGCTTTGCGACCGTTACTGAAAATTCTAGTTTTACGCTATTCTTTGCGCCTGACACAACCCAGATTGCTGTGTTGGATAAAACCAGCGGTTTTCTGTGGCGCAGCAATCCCTCCAAGGATCAACTAGCCGCAGAAACGGTTAAGGGCATGATTCTTTCGAATCTGGAATCGCCCTTTGTACTGGAATATGTGAGCGCGGGCAAGGCGCAACGAAATATGACGAACGCCTTGGAGGAGAATGTGGACAAAACAGCGATTCTGACGGAGCAGGGGGTTGAGATTACCTATCACTATCCCAAGCTCTTTTTAACGCTTGCCATACGTTATGAGCTAACGGAACATGGACTGGAGGTGACCGTTCCGACGCAGGGAATTCAAGAAAATGGCGACAATTATTTGTTCTCCTTGCAGCTGCTGCCTTATTTCGGGGCGGTCTCGGGCACAGAAGAGGAAGGGTACCTGTTTGTTCCGGACGGTCCGGGCGGACTTGTCTACTACAACGGCATTCGACCTCCTTCCGGCAACCGCTATGATTATATGATTTATGACGATGACCCGGCCAATCTACAGGAGAAGAAGGTTCCGCAGGAGGCGATTGCTTACCCCGTATTCGGCATCAAGCGCGGGGAACAGGCTTATGCGGCTATTGTCAAAGACGGCAAATATACGACGCGTATTACTGCAATGCCTGCCGGCGTTCAGACCAGCTACCACTCCATCGGGGCGAAGTTTGCTTATCGAGAGGAGTATTGGCGCAAGGTCAGCATGATGGCCCAGCCGGTCAATTCCGTGCAGAAGGAGCGTATCCGCCAAGATCGGGTTATTGAATACCGGCTGCTATCCGGGGAGAAGGCCGATTATAGCGGGATGGCGGCTGCCTATCGTGATTATTTGCTTCAGACGCATCAGCTGCCTAAAGAAGTGACAACCTTTGAGCATATTCCGCTTCAATTAGGTCTTGTGGGCGGAGGTACAAAGGATGTGTTCGGCGGCAGAAGCTATGTACCGACGACAACCTTCGTGCAGGCCGAGCAGATGATAGATGAGCTAGTATCCGAGGGAGTCGCCAAAATGACTATTGTCTATGAAGGTTGGCAGGCGGGCGGCACCGGGGAAACGGATCGGCGCTTTCCTGTACAGCAAAAGCTGGGAGGAGCAAAGGGCTTGCGGCAATTTACGGCTGGCATGCAGCAGCGGGGATTTCCAGTTCTGCTGAAAGATTCTCTCGCTTCAATGAAAATCGACGCGACACAGCTTTCCATGAAAACGGAAGGCATCCGCAGCATCGATACCACGGTATTTCAGACGCGCGGAGGCACTTTCCTGCTGAAACCTGAAACAGCTGTCCGAACAGCCAAGGATACGATTGATAAGCTGGAGAAGCTGGGGGTGAACGGACTTCTATTTGATGGAGCGGGCAGTGCTGTTTTCCGCGACTATGCCGATGGTGGAGTCCAACGGGAGGACACTGCTCATCTGTACAAGTCGCTGTTGGCATATACGCAAGAGCGGCTCGGTTTTTCCTCCACTGGGCGCGGCAACGATTATAGTTTGGTTGCGAGCGATTTGCTCACCAATTTCCCACTGGAATCGAGCTACGATTATTTCGTGGATGAGACAGTTCCTTTTTATCCGATGGCGGTACACGGTTATGTCCTGTATTCCGGTAAAGAAGGCAATCTCCGCAACGAGTACGACAAAGAGATGCTTAAAGCGATCGAATATGGAGCGATTCCATTCTTCCGGTTAACGTATACTCGCAGCCGCGAGCTTAAAGGAACGCATTATGAACATGTGTACAGTAGTGAGTACGGGGTTTGGAAGGAGCGGGTCATCGAGGAGTATAAGAAGTTCGATCAGTTGGCGCCACTGCTCCATCTTCAGATGGTGAAACATGTCAAGCGGGCAGAAGGCGTCTATACAATGACCTATGATGATGGGACTCGGGTGACTGTCGATTATAACAGCGGCACATTCAAGGTGGAGAAAGGAGGGGCTTACCGTGAGTAGGCAAAAGGGATATTGGAGCTTCCGCTTGAAAGATTACGGTACCGGATACCTGTTTATGCTGCCATGGGCGATCGGTTTTTCGGCGTTTGTTGGCTTTCCGGTGGGCTGGTCATTATTCAACAGCTTTAATAACGTTCGTTTGACCAATGACGGCTTTAAATATGAATGGGTTGGGCTCGAGAATTTCCGGCGTGTGCTAACGGAGGATAACATCTATCCGATCCAACTTCTTACCTATTTTCAAGAAATGTTGCTAATCATACCGCTTATCCTCATATTCTCATTTTTTGTATCACTGCTGCTGAATCAGAGACTTCCCGGCAGGTCGCTGATCCGGGCCATCTTTTTCCTTCCGGTTATTTTCGCCACGGGACAGGTATTGATGGAATTGTTCGGTCAGGGGGCAGGTAAGTTGCCGTTTATTGCACAGTATAATCTTGACGGGGTGATTCGGGAATTCGTGGGGCCGAGAATCGCCGAGCCGTTGCTGAATGTGCTTAGCAAGGCAGTTATTATTTTATGGTATTCGGGCGTGCAGATTCTAATCTTTATTGCGGGCTATCAAACCATCTCCCGTTCCGTATACGAAGCCATTCGCATTGACGGCGCAACGCCGTGGGAAAGCTTCTGGAAAATAACACTTCCGGGGATGATACCATTTATTGGGCTTAATGCCATATTCACAGTCGTGGATTTATTCACCTTTCCTTTCAATCCGGTGATGTATACGGTAAGAGATAATATGTTTCGCCCTCAAACGGGATACGGTTACGCAAGCGCGCAGGCTTGGATGTATTTCCTACTCATTCTATTCCTGCTGGGTGCGGTGCTCTGGATAACATACCGTTCGGTAATAAAGCGGGGAGGCTTCCGATGAGAATTACAGAGGGCTATTACCAGGTTAAAATGAATATCAGGCAGTATATGCAAAGCCGGCAGGCGGGGCGAGTGAAAAAAGTGCTCCTAGGACAAAATCTGAATGACGGTTGGCTGGCAAAAGTACTCATCTATTTTTTGCTGGCTGTCATTGCTTTTTTATATTTACAGCCTCTATTTTATATGATGTCAACTATGGTTAAATCGGTGAGTGATCTGATTGATCCGGTCGTCCAATGGATTCCGCGCAAGCTCCATGGCCAAAATCTGGCCGATGCGTGGCGAGGACTTCACTACCCTGAGGCGTTCACGAACACGCTTGTTATCGCTCTGTCGTGCTCGCTATTGCAAGTTATATCTTGTGCAATCACGGGCTACGCGTTGGCGAGGCTGCGTTTCCCGGGGAAGGCGGCGGCTTTTATTTTGATTATCATCACATTTATGGTTCCGCCGCAAATTACGATCATCCCGATGTACACGATTTTCGGTAAGCTCGGCTGGCTGAACACCCCGCTGGTATTCATTATTCCGGCTATGTTTGCCCAGGGGCTGCGAGGAGCGTTATTCATCATTATATTTCGCCAGTTTTTCCTGACCCAGCCGAAAGCGTTGGAGGAGGCTGCCAAAATGGATGGGGCGAGCGCATATCGTCTGTTTTTTCGCATTATGCTGCCGCTGGCTCGCCCGGCCATCATTGTCGTTTTTCTGTTTTCATTTATCTGGTACTGGAATATGTATTATGAACCTTCGATGTTTCTTAATAAGGAGTTTTTACCTTTGTCGTTAAGGCTTAACCTGATGCAGCAGGAGCTTATGGGCAACAGCGCGATTAACTTCAATGCAGGCGTAGGGAAAGATCCGATTTCGGAAGGACCGAAGATGGCCGCGGCCTTTCTCATTATTTTACCTCCCCTTATTATCTATACATTTACACAACGCTGGTTTTCCGAGGGAATTGAGCGTACCGGGCTTGTAGAGTAAAAAACGATTACCACGCTAGCATCCTGAGGAATACAATCGATTATAAACAATCCAAACCATATGAAACGGCTGCCGGGCTTGCTTTTTTGCCTTAGGCAGCCGTTTGCAACTTACAGCCTTGGATCCTTGCTTACGGTTTTTTAGAGGCGGATAAGGACGTTGAAGCGAGGAAAAATGAATGTAAAAAGGAAAAGGAAGTCAATAAAATGCAAACGCTTTCTTACGGAAGGGGTTTTCAGTAGAGAAGTGAGCGTATAAAAACAATAGGATTTGCAAAGACGTTGCCAGGCCCTCTCTGTAGACTAAAGTTATAAAGGAGAGGGGGCGTAAGTTATTAAACCGAACAAACATTAAGGAGGATGCGCGCATGAATAATGAAGAGGGACAAACAAGCAAGGCCATCAGCAGACGAAAGTTGCTGACCGCGCTTGGAGCGGGGGGATTGGTTTTTATGGCGGGTGGTTGTATACCTTTGTCATCTGGTGCTTCGTTATCGACGTCAACCTATTTAAAGCTGAATCAATCAGATCCGCTGACACCTAATGATGTCAATGGGAATTTCGACCGTATTGATTCTGAATTTGGCGGTCGGGCCGTAACGCCCGATTTTTACAAGGTGGGCACTGGTCCTGATGATACGGAAGCTGTACAGGCGGCATTTGATTCTGGCAAAACCGTAATTTTTACTCGGAATTACTATGTTAGATCCGTAGAAATGAAGGGGGATGTGCAAACGATTGATTTTAACGGGTATTTTCTGATCGGAATTTCGCAAGGCAGCCATTCGGAGTCCGATAAAGACGCGATCTTGAAAATAACCGGCATTTATTTGCATTTGTATAATCTTAAAATTGAAGGCCAATTTAATACCAACTACAAAGCAGCCATTCATTGGTATTCGCGACCTGGCCATGCGCATTCTGGTTATGTAAATATATTCGGCTTGTTTATTCGAAACATCTTGGTTGGAATTCAGTATGGAGCCTGGCTTGACGATCCCAACCCATATGATACTTCGCAAAGTGAAAATTATTTGTATGGGTATGTCACAAGAGGCACACAGAACTGCCTAATCAGCAACCAACCCAACGGATTTTTGAAAATTTCAGGGAGCACGCTGGATTGCCATGAGCGAGAGTGGTCGCTGATGGAAGGCAATCCTTTTCAAAAAGCAGAATCTTATTTGATTTATTGTAAAATTGGTCAGGTTTCCGTGGAAGATAGTGAGCTTCTGAAAGTGATAGATTTGGAAGGCTGCGGGATCAAGGGGAAAAACATTATCATAACGAACTGTGTGATGGAAATGCCTTGTACATGGGTAGTGGCCGAGGGCGATGTATCGATTGATGGCGTTCACGGCGGATTTATGGGGGGCGATTCCGGGTTGCCTATGTTTGAAATCGCTGCCAATGCAGAAGGTTCCTTACGCCTTAATCATATTAGAATGATCAGAAGCGCTGGCGTAGGCGGTTATCTTACCAATTATATGATTTCTGGTTTGAACGGGGCGCCGCATTACCACGTCAGCATTGGTGGGTGCGATTTCGGGGATTGGAATCCTCAGAAGATTGCCATACCTAAGGAAAGAAGCCGGATTTTTGTGACCGATTCCCACTTTACTTATACGCAGGGTAATCAATTGAAACGATATACGATTCATGACAAGCGAGAATATGCTAATCTCCTCTCCTCCGTAGACACAACTGGAGAGAATATGGCTACAACGCATAATACGGATGAAAAATCGGGCTGGATCTGGACGAATGTGCATGGCTTTGGAACATACTTTTGCAAATCGAATTCCGATCTTCCCGAGGGGTATAGCAGTTCTATCGAGGTTTGTGCATCCGGTGAGGCATATATTCTTTCGAAGCCTTTTACTTTGGCTGCCAATGCAGAGGCAGTCTTTCAGGCAAAAGCGAGAATTAGTAATGGTTCTGGGCAAGCAGGCATCCGAATCGTCTGGTCAAAAGCCGATGGTACAGCTTCTTCCACATTAGAAACTAGATTGATCGGAACAGATGACATGACTGCGGGCTGGTCGGATTTCATGGTCCATGTAAATATTCCGCCAGACGCTGCTTATGGGAGGATTAAAATAACGGCTGAGGCGGGATCCACCTTTGTTACAGGGATGGAGATGTACACGAGAGTAGACAATCATTACCGGAATTCATTGATTAATGAATTAAATAGGTCGCTTGATGTAGCAGGAGAAGGTATTATTCTCAGGTCGCCCAATGGCACCCGTTATAAAGTGACGGTCGACAATGGCGGCAATTTGGTGGCAGCAAGTTATTAATCCATTATTCAAAAGGGGTGTAAAGTATGAAGAGGAAGGTTTTGATTTGCCAGTTACTGACGTTAGCGTTAGTATGTCTAATGGTTATGACAGCATGTTCGAAAACAGATTCCAATATAAATAACGCTAATCCTAAAGAAACTGAACAAACCGGACAAACGAATCAAGAAGAAGTTGATGTTGATCCTCCAAAAGAGGAAGAAGAGCACGAGCCGGTCACTTTGAAATTGCTGGCTTGGCATGTAGGGGCTCATCAAGAATTATTTGATATGTTTCATGAAAAGTATCCATGGATTACAATCGAAGTGGAGGAGTGGGGCATTGATAAAGCTATAGCCATGCAGGCGGCCGGTGAACCCGCGGATTTAGTCTGGATAACAGGGCTGAGCCCTTGGCTGAAGGACGGCATGTTGGAAGATCTGACCCCATATATTGCGAATGACCCCACAATACAAAATGCAAAGATTATAGATGGCTTTCTGGAGGCATTTAAAACACCGGATGACAAGCTTTGGGCGGTTCCGTATACCGCGATATCGGAGTGGATTATTGTCAATAAAGATTTATTGAAAAAACATGGCATGGAAATGCCTCCCTATGACTGGACTTATGACGATATGCTGGAAATGGCCAAGAAGGCTACAGATCCTGCGGCAAATGAATACGGCATTTCCTATGACTCCTTGATGGCTTCTCATTTTAATTGGATTTTGCCTGTTGCTAACGGTCATGCGCCTAATTTGCGGTTCTTCAATGAGGATTTGTCTCAAAATTTATTGAACACGCCTGATGTGTTGGCCGATATGAAGTGGCTGCAAGAGTTAACGACTAAGTGGCATGTTCGGCCTAGCGATGAAGAAGCAGAAAAGCTTGGTTGGGAGAAAGCGAATAACTTCCTGACCGGAAAAGTATTGTTTACTCTGGGTGCGGACTGGGTTATTCCAGGCTACAATGAGCTCGCCACTTTCGATTGGGATGTGTTGCCGTTGCCAAGAGGCAAAGAGAAACAGGTAACCGTTCAGCTTCTTGGACCGATCGCGATGCTAAGCGCATCCAAGAATAAGGACGCTGCGTTTAAATGGATCAGCTTCCAATTTGAACTAGAGGCACAGAAGTGGAATGTGAAAAATGGCTCCAATACATTTGTCATTCATCCTGATATTGATGATGAAATTGACCGGACCCCGACTTGGAAAGGAAAGAACACCGAAGTTATCAAAATGACCAAAGAAATGTGTTGTTACTTGCCGGGACCGACCATTCCAGACTTCGATGAATTCCAAAACATTGATGCGGCATTGTTTGAAAGCATGTACAAAGAATTCGATATTACATCCCTTGTTTCCCGGGTAGATAAATTTAATGAAAGTACAATGAAGCTGAGAAAAGAAATGGGCTGGTAGGCGAATGGATTTCAGCTCTTGCATCGCCTTTATATGCTGCGGTGCAAGAGCTGCTTTTTGATGCTCGGTTCCTGTCATGATGAGGGGATTTTATGCTCTATTCGCCATTGGGAGGGGCTTTTGCCATATGTTTGTTTAAATAATCGGCTAAAATAATGAATGCTTTGGTATCCGATCGTATAAGAAATTTCTTCCACAGTCAAATTGCTGTTGGCCAGGTAGCTTATCGCAGCTTTCATTCGCAATCGGTTTAGAAATTGAAAAGGGGTTTCCCCTTGATACCTTCTAAACATTCGAACTAAATAGGAAGAATTAAAATGGACTCTTTCGGCGAGTGTTTGCAGGGTAATGTTATCCCAGTAGCTTTCTTCCATCCAACGGACTAGCATTTCAACGGTTTCTTTGGTAGAAGCGATCCGCTTGTTAGTCGGAGCGGGTATATTGTCACCGAGTTTATCATAAGAACTCAGCACATGTCGGGTTAAAGACAATATGGTTGCTAGATCAGAATGCGCCATTTCATGAATGATATCCGGATGTTGCTGCACCCAGTCGGCACTCAGCAATGCAACCAGTGCATTCATGCGCTGAAATAGATTATCAATTAGGGGGGGCTTTTGGACTGATGAGCACTGAAGATTATTCCAGATCATACATTGGTGCGGCTGTGGAAATGACGTATGTGCATTATCCTTAAGCTCCCAATAAGCATAGCTGTATTGCTTGGATATATGTATCAACTGATGAAACGTATTAAGTGGAATTAGAATTAAAGCAGGGCCTGTAACTTCATACCTATGATCAATACTGTTTAGCTGCACTTTTCCTTCAATTATATATAGCATCTCATGGTGATCCGGGTGGATAAGTAGCGGAGAAAATTCGGGAGCCTGTACATGATGAGCGGAAATGCTAAGGTCGCTGACGAAATTGTACATACGGATGTGCACTTAATCATCTCCCTTGAGTGGTTGTTGAATTTGTTCGAAATTATACCATGCGAGTCTTCAAGTAGCTACTACCAAATTTAAGATTCAAAGGAACACTCGCTATTCAAGAAGTGGAGGTTATAAGATGGCTGGTATTGGTGTTTCCGGTATTGTATTGCTTGTGTTGATCTTGTTGTTGTTCTTCGGGCCGAATAAACTTCCTGAACTGGCCAAAGCGTTCGGGCGCACGATGCGCGAATTCAAGAAAGGCGCCAACGAATTGTTGGACGATCAGAAGCAGGCAAGCCGTGTAGACGTTTCCCCGGAACAACAGGAGCAGTTGAAAGCAGAACGGCGATTGCCGGATTAAGTGAAATTGTCATGATCCCATTTGAAAAATAAAAAGAAGCAAGGAGCGTTATGGATGAAAAAAGATGGATATACCGGTCCATGGGATGTTGATCGGTTAATGCAAACGCCGGAGATCGCATGGGGGGTGACGGAGGAGCATCCCGGTTTTATAGTGCGTCAGTTTTGTTATAACAACGAGATTTATGAAGGGAAAGCGACAAAAGTGTTCGCTTATTATGCTGTTCCTAACCGCGCAAGAGATAGTCTTGTTCCGGGAGTCGTTCTTGTACACGGCGGAGGAGGCAAGGCATTCTCCGAGTGGGCGGAGCAGTGGGCAGAGCGCGGTTATGCGGCGATTGCAATGGATCTAACAGGCAGAGACGCCGATGAAACAAGGATGCCGGAAGGCGGTCCAGACATGACCGACGACACCATGTTTCACGATATTTCCAAATCCGGGAGCAAATTAACGGACATGTGGAGCTACCATGCCGTAGCGGCGGCCATACGAGCCGTCAGTTTTTTGGCTAATCAGTGTAATGTCGATTCTGCCTGTATCGGAATGATGGGGATTTCATGGGGAGGTTACGTAACGGAAATCGTCGCGGGGATCGAGTCTAGGTTGGCTTTTGCCATGCCTGTCTACGCTGCGGGATATTACATGGAAGGGTCTTGCTGGCAAGAAATTTTGCGGGGGATGAATATAGAACATCAGCAAAGATGGAACGCCGCTTTCGACGTAAGCCAATACATAGGACAATCCGAGCTTCCGATGCTTTGGGCAACCGGCACGAATGACCCAGCCTTTTATTTGAATGGCTGGCAGAAGACGTATCGGGAGGCTAAAGGAACGCGAACGCTCAGACTTCTACCCAATTGGGAGCATGATTATAACACGCCTTGGTCGACCCAAGAGTTCTTCGTCTACGCGGATTCGTTCGTGAAGGATGAACCCCCGCTTTTACGGGCGATTTCATCCGGCCAATCGGGAACTGAGGCTTGGGCGTATTATGAAGGGAACCGCACTGTACAGAGCGTACATCTTCTTTATACAACCGAATCCGGACCGTATACTTCAAGAAAATGGGATCTTATGCCAGCTAAGTTTGAAGCTCGCGAAAAAAAATTGTTTTGTTCTATTCCGGATCATTCTACTGCATACTGTTTCGTTATCGAAGATTCGAATGGATTAAAGACCAGTTCCGATCTCGTTGAAACTGATGGAAATGTATACTTTTAAGCGCGGAATCTTTTTCAAAACGCTGTTGGGATTCATCTTGATCCTTGTCCCTTTTTTTATTATCAATGCTTTCATTCATCGATCCGGCGTCGATATTATACGCCAACAAATAACAGCAGTCATGCAACAAAAGGTCGATTATTTGGCCAGCTCCCTGGATGCGGAGTTGAATCGTATCGTTCAGCTGCAGATGCAGTTCAATAATGATTCCGATCTTCAGGATTTAAGCATACGTTCCGACTCGCTTCGAGACTACGAAAAGATCAAGCTGATCAACGATGTGTATTCTAAAATATCCGCGTTAGCTTCATCCAGCCGTTATATATCCGAAGTGTTCGTGTTGATGCCGAATTTCCAAAAACGTCTGTCCTCTACTTCTGTATTAACGAATCTGAACACTGGTGAATATGAACGATATAAGGATCTCGCCGCAGGTACTTCGAATGTGAAGAAGGACGGTCAACATTATTACTTATTAAGCGGTTATCCGGCTGGAACAAAAACGCAATATTTGATCGTGGTCGAGCTTTCTCCATCGATGATCGGCACCAGTTTAGGGGAAAGATCCTTGATCGTGGATACTGTAAGCAGCTATCAGTTCCCCTCCATTGAGGGGAACTCCTTTGTTCGCGAAGAATTGGGAAATGATCCGACTTTAATTTCGATCGAGAAGCCGCTTTCCTTCACGAACTGGTCGCTGATCGTCTATGATCGGCAAGATCAGTTGCTACAGCCGCTTCGCAAGTTTACAGAATGGAATTACATGTTGTGGGGTTTGGCATTGATCGTCATCGTTTCGTTTTCCTATTTGTTGATCAAGTTTATTCATCAACCGTTAAGGAAGCTCGTTCAAGCTTTCAGGATGGTTGAGAATGGTAATTTCAACTTGAATCTCCAGTATCGCAAGAAGGATGAGTTCGAGTTTCTATATACCAGATTTAATAGCATGGTAGGGAAGCTTAAGGTGCTCGTTCACGAAGTCTATGAACAAACGATTTACAGGCAATTGGCAGAGCTTAGGCAGTTGCAGTCTCAGATCAACCCGCACTTTCTGTACAATAGTTTATATATTCTATATCGAATGTCGCAGGATAAAGACTTTCAAGGCGTCTCCCACCTGTCGAGACATCTGGGAGATTACTTTAAATATATTACGCAGAATAATCACGACGACCTTATCACGTTGGACAAGGAAATCAAACATGCAAGCAGCTATGCATCGATACAACAAATGCGCTTCGGAAATCGAATATCTTTCCAATGGGAATTACCGGATGATGCGGATCAGGCAGACTCGATTCTTCATCGGAAAGTACCGAGATTGTTCATTCAACCGTTGATCGAGAATGCGGTTGAGCATGGCCACAAACATACTGTCAAAGAGGGATGGGTTCGAATTATCTGTAAGGACTATGGGAATTACATGGAACTTCATGTGGCGGACAACGGGATGGGCGGGGGAGCGGAACATATCGCTGAGCTTCAAAAAAAGATTCATGCGGGACAGTGCGATACTAGCCATGCCTTAATTAATGTGCATAAGCGGCTAGAGATATTATTCGGACCGGAAAGCGGGCTTCAATTGCAGAGCAACGAGTACGGTGGTTTGACGAATGTTATTACGATCTATTGGGAAGGAGCGATATCATGATTCAATTCATGCTGGTTGATGATGAATCGATTATCGTGGATAGCTTGCATCGCTTGTTAGAAGGGCAGGAGGATTTGCCGCTGAAAGTATGGAAAGCTTACTCGGCCGATGAAGCACTCGATTTGATCAACATAATCGAAAAGACGGAGGCGCAAGGAATCGACATTCTTATGTCGGATGTCATGATGCCCGGTATGAACGGCTTGGATTTGTCCGCCTTGATCAAAAGTCGCTTTCCGGAACTGAAAACGTTGTTTCTCTCCGGATATTCCGACTACACATACTTGCAGACCGCCTTGCACCAGGAAGCCTTTGATTATTTACTTAAGCCTGTGGACGACGAGACGGTGATCGAAGCCGTGCGCAAGCTATGCTTGATCATTGAAGAGGAACGTCGATTGAAGGAACAGGAAAAGCAGAATGGTATGAGGTTGAAACAAGCTCAGCGTATGTTGAACGACGAATTGCTGAGGGAGCTTCTGGAGAAGCCGTTGACGCCGCAACAGCTGGCTGACAAGGAAGAATCGTATGTACAGGCTTCGCTGAGCGTAGATCAATGCTTCATTCTGTTGAATGGAAAAGTCGATCAATGGCCGCTAACTTATACCGAGATCGAGAAGATGCGGCAGCGGGAGATGATCATGGAACTGATGGTATCCATGCTCCAACCTCAATGCAGCATTGTTCCCTATAACGGTTCTCGACATCTGGTATGGCTGCTCCAAGTGAAGAGGATGGATCATGACAGCGAAACCTGTGATTTGCCGCAGCTCCACTGGTATTTAAGCGAAGAGCTGGAACGAGTGCAGTTCATCATTCAAGAGCGTATGGGGCTTTCGTGTTCATTCGTAATTTCCGGCCACGAGGTCGAATGGCTGCAAATTGGCGATGTGAATCGAAAGATGGGGGAGCTGCTTGATCGAGCCATCGGATTGAAGAGCGAAATTATGCAGGTGGAGCAAGCGGGAGAAGCCATGTCCCGCTATCAGGATATCCAGTTGCAGCCTCAGGAGATAAAGAAGCAGCTGCTTGCGTTAACCGGATTGCTTGAAGCAGGTGAGTTCCTGGCCTTCATGAACGAATTGCGCAGTTTTTTCGAGACGATTCGGAAATCCGTATTTCTGACGTACGAAAGGCAATCGGAAATATTCATCACGTTGGCCGGCCTATATCTTTCCTATATGAACTCCCGGCAAATGACAACCGAAGTCGGAATGAAACTGGACTTAACCTATTTGACCAACTTCAACAAACATACGGATTGGCAGTCCTTCGGGGACTACTGTGTGCGGCTTGCTGAAATATTATTTCTAATCGTCGGAGATGACGCCAAGGAGCAAAAGCAGGAAATCGCAGAGAAAGTCGACAACTACATTATCCAAAATTTAAGTCGGAATCTAACTTTGCAGCAGCTCGCTGATCATGTGCATCTAAGCAAATTCTACTTATCCAGACTGTATCATTCTCAAAGAGGATATCCAATCTATCAGAAAATCAAAGAGCAAAAGCTGAATCGCGCAAAGGAATTGCTGTTGCAGGACGACATCAAAATCAAGGATGTAGCGGCCGAATTAGGCTTTGAGAATGTCCCCTACTTCACGACTTTCTTCAGGAACAGCCTGGGGATGTCACCCAAGGAGTATAAGCAAAGCTATCAGTCATAGGATTCTCGGCAATAGATTATAAAGAGTGCAAGGGATTGCCGTAGTTGCGGCCATATTGCCATATTACAATAATAACAAGCTTGGATGCCCAATGTTTGTTATTTTTCTACTTGAGGAGGGTCAAAGGATGTTGAACAAAATGCATAAAGGTGAGAGTGTTGTATTCGTTGGGCAAACGCCGCAGAAGCTTCGCCATGGAAACGTGGTTCGTTGTTTAAGCGTCGGTACCGGTCAAGGGTCGGATCATCCGAAAGATGTGACCTATATGGAACAGGAAGACTTCGTGATTGATTATGAAGCCGGGACGATTGCCCGAACGGAGAATAGTTCCATTCCAGATTGGCGTAGTCATGTCGTGTATGGCAAGGAAAGTTTTGACCATCGGGATTACGCGGATTGCAGCAACCGAAAGTTCACTGTTTACGTGGATTATGAATATATCGAGGAGTCTGAGGAAGCGCAC
This sequence comes from Paenibacillus agaridevorans, assembly GCF_003112455.1. Lineage (GTDB taxonomy): Bacteria > Bacillota > Bacilli > Paenibacillales > Paenibacillaceae > Pristimantibacillus > Pristimantibacillus agaridevorans. The sequence goes on along the minus strand of NZ_BDQX01000230.1, from coordinate 82,308 downwards.
GCGGATTGCGCGGATGCGGAAGGCGAACAACTGCGGCGGGTTCGAGCAAAAATAGCGGCGGGCGAAAACATTCGTTATGTTGTTTTCGGTGACAGTATAAGCGCTGGCGGCGATGCGAGCCGCGATGAATATGCGTTCTATCAATTGTTTGCCGGCGAATTAAGAAAGAGGTTCGAGGGGATGGAGTTTGAGATGGTCAATCGTGCGATCGGCGGCGAAACCAGCGTGGACGGATTAAAGAGGTTTGAAGATGACGTGATCGCGCTTCGACCGGATATTGTCAGTATCGGATATGGGATGAACGATCAGTGCACGATGAGCGAGCAGATCAGGAATGGAGTTCCTCCAGGTGAATTCGAACGAAATATACGACAGATGGTTACTCGTATCCAGGAAGCAACGGGTGCAGACATCATATTGGTTACGCCGTGTGAATCGAATCCGCAGTGGAAGCATTCCAGCGGGGATTTGGCGATCTATGCGGATATTCTTAAACGGATAGGCAAGGAATGCAACATTGCGGTTGCAGATGTACATCGGTTATGGAACGAAGAGCTGCGTGCCGGTAAGACGCATGAAAGTCTGCTGCTCAACAATATCAATCATCCAAATGATTATGGGCATCGCATTTATTATGAAGCTTTCGTTCCACTGATTCCAGCTGTACCTTCCAAGAGTCGCTAGGATTCAAAGGCAGAATAAACGATCCGCACTTCAACAACGCCAGTTTTCTAAATATGAGGGGGACGAGCATGTGATAAGAATCGCTGTAATCGGTTACGGCAATCAGGTGAGCAGATTAATCGGAATTTTACAGGAAAGGCATCCCGAATGCCGCATCGCTGCGATCGCGGATATGCGGAGCTCGGCTATCCGGCAGTCGATGCTCGAAGCAGGGACTGACTGCTCGGCGATCCGTTTCTTCGACGATGCCGACGAGATGTTGCAGCAAGGAGAATACGATGGCGTATTCATCGGCACCCGCTGTTCGCAGCATGCAAAGATGGCGTTAAAGGTGATGGACAGAGGGATTCCTCTTTATCTGGAGAAACCTGTTGCCACATCGATAGATGATTTGATGCGTCTACGGGATGCGCATCGGAGAATGAATAGTCCGGTCGTCGTTTCCTTTCCGCTGCGAGTCACATATCATACGCAGCTTGTCAAGGAAATTATCGCATCGGGGAAGATCGGTACGGTCGAACATGTACAGGCCGTCAACAACGTTTCGTATGGATCTATCTATTTCCATCATTGGTACAGGGATGAGCTTGAGACGCAAGGGTTGTTTCTCCAGAAAGCGACACATGATTTTGACTACATCAATGATGTGTTGGGTCTGAAACCTATCCAAGTATGCGCGATGAAATCGAAGCAAATTTTCAAGGGTAATAAACCTGCAGGGTTGAAATGTGTCGATTGCGAAGTACAGGTGACTTGCCCCGAGAGTCCGCAAAACTTGCTGCGTTCTGGCGAAGGTCGACATGGGGAATATTGCGGGTTCGCGATCGATACCGGCAATGAGGATTCGGGCAGCGCTCTTGTTCAATATGAATCCGGCATGCATGTCAGCTATTCGCAGAACTTCTTTATTCGCAAGCAAGCCGCCAGGCGCGGAGCGCGATTCATGGGCTACAAAGGTACGGTCGAATTTGATTGGACCTCCAATGAGGTGAAGCTGTTTATGCATCATACGCCTCGTGTCGAGACCTATACCATTGATACGGCTGCATTCGCAGGTGGCCATGGCGGCGGGGATTCGGTACTTATGGACAACTTTGCAGCCATTATGAGGGGAGAAACCATGGAATCTGTCGCCCCGCTAGAGGCGGGATTATCGAGCGCATTGATCTGTCTGAAAGCGAAGGAATCCGCGGAGACGGGCACCTTCCAGCAGATTGCATGGCCTGATGAACGGTAAGTTGCAAATGCGATGGAAGTGAGCAATAAATGAGAACTTTGACAATCGAATAGCGTTGTTGGAAGTTGAGACAACGCTTACAATTATGAATGACGGGACAGATTTTATGATGGTGGCCACTGATCATAACCCGGCGTTTACCGGACGCATAAATAACATAACATGCCTGGGGGTATTCAATTGTCAAAGGGTAGAAGACATGTTTTAACAGGAATGGTTGCTTTGCTCGCCGTAACGTTGACCTTAAGCGCATGTTCGACGAGTAATACGTCGTCCAATGGAGAATCCGTTTCTCCTCCAGCGACTGGGCAGAATAACCCAGTTAATGGTGAAAGCTCGGCTGCAGATGAAACAATCGACCCGTTGGGCAAATACGATCCGCCCATCGACCTGTCCGTAGTGCGATCGACAGAATGGTTGACTTTCGACGATGAGAACACGATCGACGATAACATCTGGTATGACGCTTACTTACGTGACTTGGGTATTAAAGTCAGCAATATGTGGACTGTGCCAAGCGGCGAGGCCTTTCAAAGCAAATTAAACGTATCGATTTCCTCCAATGATATTCCGGATCTCTTGAGCGTCAACGCAATACAGCTTAAGACGCTTGTAGAGGCCGGTATGATCGAGGATTTAACGGAGATTTACGAGAAGTATGCAAGCGAAGACCTCAAGGAAATTATGGGTCAGGATAACAATCAGGCTATCCATGCATCAAGCTTCGATGGCAAGATGTATGCCATACCGGCACTTACACCGGCGATCGGAACGCTTAAGATGTTATGGATTCGCCAGGATTGGCTGGATAAATTGAAATTGCAGCCGCCTCAGACTACAGAAGAAGTATTACAGATTGCGCGGGCATTCACGAATGATGATCCTGATGGAAACAACAAAAAGGATACGTATGGTTTAAGCGTTAACAAGGATATCACGAGCATGTGGAACGCGCCTGGCGTGGACGGATTATTCCAAGGGTTCGGCGCTTACCCCGGCTCATGGATTCAAGATTCAAGCGGCAAAGTTGTATATGGAAGCATCCTTCCGGAGATGAAGCCGGCCCTGCAGATGCTGAATCAGATGTACAAGGAAGGGCTGATAGACAAAGAGTTCGGCGTACAAGATTCGACCAAGGTATTTGAGTCGCTGAACGCTGGCAAAACGGGTATGTTCTACGGAGACTTCGCCTCTCCTATCTATGCGAACAAGGATACGATTCTTAACGTGGACGGTGCGGTTTGGAATGCCTATCCATTGCCATCGGTCGACGGGACACCGGCGAATGCCTATCTTGGATCGACAGCGAGCTCGTTCTTTGTGGTCAAGAAAGGTTACAAAAACCCGGAGGCTGCCGTAAAGTTGGCAAATTATTGGGTTCATACTCAGTATGTGGATGTTGATCGGAGTCTTGGACAGAATGCCGAGACCGGCGTTGCGTATTACCCTTATGCGATATTGTCTTTCTCGCCTCCACTTATTCACCTGACGCAACACAATGAAGTGGTCAAGGCACTCCAGAGCGGTGACACGTCAACAATCTCAGAAGACTCGCAAATTAAAATCGAATCGATCAAAGCCTATCGTGAAAACCCTAAAGATGTAGGGGGATGGTTGACGGATCGTATATTCGGAGAGGGTCATAGCGCCATGGAAGTCGTAGCTTCGTATTTGGACAATCAATTATATGTAAATAATGCGTTGAACGTCCCGACAACGCCAACGATGAGCGAGAAGATGTCTACGTTGAACAAGATGGAAATTACCATGATGACTAGAATTATCATGGGGGATGTAGGCATTGAAGAGTTTGATAAATTTGTTCAGGATTGGAACAGGCAGGGCGGAGAGCAAATCACTAAGGAAGTCAACGAAATGAATTAATCCATATCCATGCACGGATGTGCAGGATGTCATGTTAAGGGGGGATTTCGATCCCCCTTATACTTTGCAGGAAGGAAACGATGAAATGAAAAGCAATCGTTGGAAGCGCAATCTGCCTCTTCATCTCATGATTATACCTGGCGTGATCCTTATTTTCTTGTTCGCCTATATTCCGATGGGCGGAATTGCGATGGCTTTTCAGAAGTTTATCCCGAACCGGGGGCTTTTTGGATCCGAATGGGTGGGATTTGCCAACTTTGTGTACATGATCAACATGCCGGATATTTACGATGTAGTCAGAAACACCGTACTCATAGCGATGTCGAAAATTGTTTTAGGGCAATTTGTAGCCATCATGGCCGCGTTGCTGCTTAATGAAATGCGCAACAGAAGAGTTGTCCGAACTGTGCAAACGCTCATCTATATGCCTCACTTTCTTTCCTGGGTCATATTGGGCGGTATACTCGTAGATGTTCTTTCGACGAATGGCGGAATAGTGAATCAGTTGCTTGGGGTGTTTGGCATTGAGCCTATTTTTTTTCTAGGCAGTAATAGCTGGTTTCCCATTACCCTGATCGCGTCTGACATTTGGAAGGAATTTGGCTTTTCGACTATTATTTATTTAGCTGCGCTAACTTCCATCAATCCAACGCTCTATGAGGCTGCATATATTGACGGAGCCAATCGCTGGAAGCAAACTTTGCATATTACTTTGCCTGGGATTGGTCCGATCGTGGTGCTTCTTGCGCTGCTTAGCCTTGGCAATGTACTTAACGCGGGCTTCGAACAAGTTTTTATGTTATACAGTCCACAGGTATATCGCTCTGGCGACATTATCGACACGATGGTTTATCGAATCGGATTTCAGGATTTTCAATATGGCGTCTCGACGGCTGTTAATTTGTTCAAATCCGTCATCAGCATGGTGCTGATCATCATCTCTTATCGATTGGTATATAAAATTGCCAACTACCGCATCTTCTGAAGAAAGGACCAGGATTATGGTAGAACCAAACTCCCTATCGCGCAAACTATTTCATGCAGCAAACTATTCCATCATGATCGCGTTATCTTTGTTTTGTTTGCTGCCGTTTATTCATATTTGGGCGATCTCCTTCAGCGATTCGGCAGCAGTCAACGGGGGGCTTGTTAAGCTGTGGCCGGTCGATTTCAATTTGGATGCCTATTCTTATATTTTAGGCGATTCCAAATTCGGCTCAGCGTTCTGGATTTCCTTGCAAAGAACCGTTCTCGGAACCTTGATCAATGTATTGCTTTGCGTTCTTGTCGCCTATCCGCTGTCCAAAGAAAGTACCCATTTTCCAGCTAGGAGCGTCTACGTTTGGTATTTTATGCTGACGATGCTCATAGGTGGGGGACTCGTACCGAATTATATGGCTATCAAAGCATATGGTTTGATTGATAGCCTATGGGCGCTCATATTACCCGGAGCCGTATCCGTTTATTTTATCGTTCTCATGCTCAATTTTTTTCGCGGTTTGCCAAGGGAACTGGAGGAGTCGGCATTCGTTGACGGTGCAGGTCATTGGACGATCCTATTCAAGATCTATATGCCGCTTTCGCTGCCCTCGATAGCCACGATTTCCCTGTTTGCAATGGTAGGACATTGGAATGCGTGGTTCGACGGGCTGCTTTATCTGAACCGTCCGGAGAATTATCCGTTGCAGACCTTCTTGCAGACGATCATTACTCAACCCGACATGTCCAAATTACATGATGTATCGCAAATGATGAACGTGACGACACGAAATGTGAAGACGGCGCAAATCTTCGTCGGTATGTTGCCGATCTTGCTGGTGTACCCATTTCTGCAGCGGTTCTTTATAAAGGGAATTGTCGTGGGTAGCGTGAAAGGCTAGACAAGAGTTGGCAGCTCCGCAGAATGAATGCATCTCAATATCATAGGGAAAATGAAGTCCCCTTATTTAGAAAACCGTCAGGGAGCGAACGTATCTCTGACGGTTTTCTAATTGGGACAGTTGGCCGTTTAGTCGATGAAAGTCGAAGCGAAAGTCAGTATAGTGCAAACGTCTTATCGCAAACGCCGTTCGAATGCCCTAATGATGGTCAAGTCATACGAAGCATAACAATAAACTCTGCAAAGACGCAGCTTTATTACCCTAGTACAATAAAATTAAGCTAGAGGCATTTAGCCGAATATATGCTGGGAGGAACAACAATGAAAGCGTTACAAATCGTCGGAGCCGGACAATTCCGAATCGTGGATGCCGAATTGCCCGATCTTCAGGATCATCAAGTACTGGTCGAAATACAGATGGTATCGACTTGCCCGCGCTGGGACATCAACATGATGGCTGGTCGAGATATGTTTAATTATGCCGAATCACCGGAGTATCCGCTGCCTATTGGTTTTCCGGGGCATGAGATGGCAGGCGTCGTCAAGGCCGTAGGATCCGGTGTATACCGCTTCGCCGTTGGGGATCGTGTCGCGGCTCTAGAGCATATCGTCCCTAAAGGAGCCTATGCGGAGTACGCCGCTTTCCGTGAGGAGGAACTGATTAAGCTTCCTGACAGCATAACGATTAAGCAGGCGGTTTCGTTCGAGCTGTTGAAATGTGTGGTCATCGGATTAATGCAGCTAGGCGATTTTAAAGGAAAGTCGCTTCTGGTATCGGGTCTCGGCCCTGCAGGCATTCTTGCCGTTCAGGTGGCTCACCTGTGGGGGGCTTCAGAGGTTGTCGGGATCGACGTCAACGAGAGCAGAATTCAATATGTTCGAAATTTAGGACTTGGAACGGTCATGCATGCGAACGAATTGCAGAATCAACGATTCGAGCTCGGTTACGACTGCGTGGGCGCGGCCTCTTCCGTTCAGAATGTACTGTCGCATGTGAATGAGCATGTTGTCATCTTCGGAGTGCTGCGCGGAGATATTACTTATTCGGAAGACTTGTGGGCACGGGGTACAAAGCTGGAATCGTACAAATACAGGCCCGTAGGTCCAAGGGATCATCATCTGTTAATCGATCTTGTCATGAATAAGGGTCTTAATACCGAATGCCTTCAGACTCATCATTCGTCATTCGCGGATTATGATCAAGCCATAGAATTGTTGAGCCAACAAGAAGCAATTAAAGCGTTCTTCTGCCCACAGACCGACTTTCTATCGACTGGCGATCATCCAGGGCAATCCATAGCGGCCGCCGGCAAGGCAGCACGCGAATGAAGGGCAATGGCGTCGTTTTTACAGGCAGACTAAAGGTCTCTTATCAAGAGGTTGAAGGAGGCACAAGGTGACTAGTACGTCAAATCTCAATCATTTTAGATCGGCAAAACCCATATGGCCAAAGGAAATGGAAAAGGAAAAAAATATCACTGCCGGGTTCAGAGGTGTAGCAACTGCAAGCAAGGATGCAAGTTTGACGTTGCATATTGCCGCGTCAACCCTCTATCGATGCTATATAAACGGCAATTACGTCGGGCACGGGCCTGCTCGCGGACCCCATGGGCATTATCGAGTCGATGTATGGGACTTGAGCAAATACGCGAAGGAGGGCGATAACCTCATTGCCATTGAGGTGGCCGGCTATAATATCAACAGCTATTACGTACTCGACCAGCCATCTTTCCTGCAGGCGGAGGTTCAAGCAGGCAAGGAAACCGTTCTGGCGACGGGAGGCGATGATGGATTCGAGGCGACGATCTTGAAGGAACGCGTACAGAAGGCGCAGCGATTCAGCTTTCAAAGAACGTTCGTAGAAGCTTATTCGCTCCAACCTGGCTTTGACCGCTGGAGAGTGGATGGGAGTATTTCCTTCAACCGGGTTGCCTGTATGGAGACGGTCGCAAAGACGTTAATTTCTAGAGGCGTCCCCATGGCTGAATTCACCCAGCGTTATCCGCTTAAGGTATATGCGAGGGGAGAAGTGATTCACCGGGAATTGCAAGGAGATTATTGGCGCGATCGTTCTTTGACAGGCGTAGGCCCTCAGTATGGAGGCTTCGAAATGAAAGATCTGACCTTCATTTTGTCGGATGAATTGGCCGATCTGCCGGTCCGTAGCAAACAAATCGTTCAGCAACCGCATGAGCAAGAAGATTCTGTGTTGCTCGCTACACACGAGTTCGGAATTCTGGATATGGGAATCAACCGGACCGGGTTCATTGGCGGCACCGTCCGTTGCAGCCGTAGGACCTTGCTGTATGTGACATTCGACGAAGTTCTGCGTGAAGACGATGTGGATCATTTGCGGTTCGGCTGCGTCAATGCACTGCGGTATGAGCTTGAACCCGGAACCTACAGGCTGGAAACGTTCGAGCCGTATACACTTCGCTATATGAAGTGGATCGCAGCCGAAGGGGAATGCGAGGTTTCGGGCATTTACATGAGAGAATATGCGAACGCCGATGCCGGCAAGGCGAGGTTTCGATCCGGCGACGAACGGCTCAACGCAATCTTCGAGGCTGGGAGGGAAACATTTCGACAGAACGTGGTGGATCTGTTCATGGATTGTCCCTCAAGGGAACGCGCAGGATGGCTTTGCGACAGCTTCTTCATGGGACGAGCTGCGTTCAACTTGACGGGGGAGACGAAGGTGGAGAGAGCCTTCTTCGAGAATTACCTCTTGCCCGATCGTTTCCCGCATTTGCCCGACGGCATGCTTCCGATGTGCTATCCAGCGGATCATAACGACGGCGTCTTTATTCCGAATTGGTCGCTATGGTTCGTTATAGAACTGGAGGAATATCTGGAACGGAGCGGAGACAGGCAGTTGATCGATGCGATGAAGCCGAGAATCCTTGAATTGTTCGACTACTTCGAACGGTTCAAGAACGAAGACGGGCTGCTGGAGAGTCTTGAAAGTTGGGTATTCCTGGAATGGTCAAAGGCGAACGATTTCGTGCAGGACGTCAATTATCCAACCAATATGCTTTATGCAGCCTCGCTGGCTGCCGCGGGTCGATTATACCAACTGCCTGATCTGTTGAATGAAGCCGAGAAGGTGCATGAGGTGATCCGAGGGCAGTCCTTTGATGGAGAATTTTTCATTGACAATGCCGTGCGGCTGAACGGCAGCCTCGTTCTTACACGTAATAGGAGCGAAATTTGTCAGTATTACGCGTTCTATTTCGGAACGGCCGACCCCGACAGCAGTCCCGAACTTTGGAATACGCTGTTAACCCGGTTTGGGCCGTCGAGAAATCAGACGAACACATATCCAGACGTTCATGAAGCGAATGCCTTTATCGGGAATTATTTGCGTCTCGAATTGCTGGCAAGGTACGGATATGTGCGGCAGGCGGTTGACGAATCCGCAGACTACCTCCATTACATGGTTGAGCGAACCGGGACGCTCTGGGAGAACGACGGGGATTATGCCAGCTGCAATCACGGATTCGCTTCCCATGTCGTACACAGCTTGATTCGCGACGTGTTAGGCATCTACAGAATCGACCCGATCGCGCAAACCATTACACTAAGGTTCTGCGATCTGGAAATTTCCTATTGCGAGGGGGTGCTTCCTCTAGGGGACGATGCGGTTTGCTTAGAATGGTCAAAGGTGGACGGACGAGTGGAATATCAAATCGACGCTCCACCGGACTACAAGGTGGTAGTCGAGAATTTAACTGGACTTCCGCTTCATAGGAGGATGTAAAGCCGATCAGCTGTTGAAAGATGATGACGGCGCTTGGCTGACCGGTCTTTCGATTTATTGAAAATACAAGTAGAAACCTGGGAGGGTCTAACGATGAATAAAAAAATAACATGGAGTTCTTTAGCGCTCATACTCTGCATGGTCTTGTTTGCTGCCGGATGCTCGAATGCTGCAAATACAAAGGGCAGTGCAAGCAACACAAATCCCGGATCCACGACACCCGCGACAGGCGAACAATCATCAGAAGAAGCTGACAATTACGAGAACGGGCTGCCTAGGAATGAAAAAGTGACGTTAAAGGTCGGCTTGCTCGAATCGGGGTATGGAAGAGAATGGTTCGATTATGCCGTCCAACTTTTCACGGAAAAATATCCAAACGTTACATTCGATATTACGGCATCTCCGAAGATCGGTGATCTTGTCTCGACTAAGGCAGCCGCCGGCAACGACGAAGATATGTTCGATTTGTTCTACAGCGACACCTGGACGGAATACGTCAATGCCAACAAGTTGGAGCCGGTAACCGGTATTTTCGAGATGTCGCCGTACGACGCGCCAGGGCAGAAGCTGAACGATCTGATCGTTCCGGGCTTCAACGATCCGGAGAAATATTATAAAGATAATGCCTGGGTATTCCCGATTGCGAACTACATTGGCGGCATGTTCTTCGACCAGAAGCTGTTCGATGAGAATGGCTGGAACAAGAGTCCTAAGACGTATGACGAGTTTATCCAACTTTGCGAAGCGATCAAGAGCAAAGGCATTGATCCGATCGTGTATGCCGGCTTGTACAATTACGCGCAGTTTGCTTTCGATACAAAAATATTCGAAATTGCGGAAGAAAACGAAAACAATCAATTCCGCAATGATTTTGAGTATTTCAATGGTCCGCAGAATACTTCTCCGGAAAATATCGAAGTGTACAAACGACTCTACGACATGGGCAAGAAGGGGTATATCAGCAAAAAAAGCGTGGGCATGAATCACACGCAGTCGCAAATGCTCGTTCTTCAACATAAAGCGGCCATGGTACCTTCGGGCGATTGGATCGAGAATGAGATGAAGGAATCCGCTCCGGACGACTTTCAATGGGGATACATGGCGGTACCGTTCACGAATAATCCGGACGGGCCGATTTATATGAATAACGGATTGAGTTACTCTTTCGAAATTTGGGCGGCCAAGCCGGAATTGAACAAAAAATGGGCGAAGCAGTTCCTTCTCTCGCTCATGTCGAACGAAGTCCAGCAAGAGTTGGTCGAGAAGGGTGGCGCGCTTCCGCTGCGCAAGGATTACTTAGACGTTCCGACGCGGGCGGACAATATGAAGCCGCTGCAGAAATCGATCGCCACGTATATGAAGGAGAATCAGGTCGTGCTCGAACTGAAAAATCGCAAGATCGAGCTCACGCATCCCGATTATGCGGCATCGCTAAAGGTTATCGTAGACAATATGGCTCTTGTGTTGACGGGGCAGGAACAACCCGAGCCGTTCTTACAAGACGCGGAGAAGCTGCTGCAGAACGCCATTACGAACGACAAGGAAGCCCAAAACAAAGAGTAGGCGGATTAATAAGCGGTCGAAAGGAAGTCTTCCGAACTGACTTTCGACCGTGATATGCGAGGAGAGAAGACCACTATGCATTTCTTGAAAAGCGCACGTTTTCAAAAAGCGATATTTCTTTTCATTGTCGTGGCCCCGGCGTTTGCAGCCTATGTGTTATTCACACTCTATCCGAATGCCCTCTCCATCTTCTATTCTTTCTTGGATTGGGACGGCATAGGCGTCAAAACATTCATTGGATGGGACAATTATATCCGGCTGTTCCAGGACCCGTTCATCTCGCGGGCTTTGCAGCACAATCTGATTTTGCTCGTTACGGTCATTCCCATTACTCTTGCGATTTCGTTGGTACTAGCCGATCTTCTCGTCAACCGTACCTTCGGGGAAAATTCGTTTTATAAAGTCCTCTATTTTTTCCCGAACGTGCTGTCTCTAGTCGTCATCGCGCTCATTTGGTCGTTCATCTACGACGGAACTTTCGGTTTGCTGAACGGATTGCTTCAGGTGTTCGGCCTAGGAGGAGAACATAACTGGCTAGGCAGTAAAAGTACGGCGCTGCTCTCCATGATTCCGTTATACGTATGGTGTTACGTCGGGTTTTACGTCGTTATATTCATGAATGCCATGCAAGGTATTCCTAAATCCCTGTACGAGTCCGCCACTCTGGACGGAATCACGCATATGCAACGGTTTACGAAGATTACGCTTCCTTTGTTGTCCGGCGTCATTCGGGTCGGGACGATCTTCCTGATTCTGTCCGTGATCAAAGGCTTCGAATATATGCTCATCATGACCAAGGGAGGTCCCGGCGGTTCGACGGAAGTCATCTCCCTATATATGTTCAACCTTGCTTTCGGCGGCTTAAACCTCGGTCAGCATTTTTACGGCTACGCTTCCACGATCGGCATGATGATTTTCGTCCTGCTCGTCGGTCTGAAGCTGGTCGTGGACAAATTTTTCGCCAAAGACAGCGTCGAGTACTGAAAGGAGGGGTTCTATGAGAATCAGGGTCACTTCATGGCTATGGCGAATGGTGTTGTTCGTTTGGGCGCTTACCGTCCTGCTTCCTTTATTCTGGATTTTGTATCAATCTCTTAAAACGAATCAAGAGTTTTTTGCCGATATATGGGCCTTCCCATCGCACCTGAAATGGGGCAATTACGAGAAGGCTTGGACGCAGCTCGGCATCGGCAAATCGGTGATTAACACACTTTATTATGTGGGGCTGAGTCTGCTTATTAGTCTGTTTGTTTCCACAGTGAACGCCTACGCCTTCACGCGAATCCAATGGAAGCTGAGATCCTTGTTGTGGAGCGTCATCATGATTTCATTGTTCTTGCCGGGCATCAACATTCTTGTATCCCAATATACGTTGATGCGCGCCCTGGATTTGACCAACAGTCTGAACGGATTGGTGCTATTGGCCGGTCTTCCTGTCGGGGCCTTCGAACTGCTCTTGCTCGGCAGCTTTATGCGCTCTTTGCCTAAGGAACTGGATGAAAGCGCGTTTATCGACGGGGCCACGTTATTTCAGGTATTCCGCAAAATCATCTTGCCTCTGTCGATGCCGGGCATCGTCACGATCGGCATCTTCAAGTTTGTGGGCTTATATAATGATTTCCTGGGTCCCTTTATTCTCATCAGCGATCCAGACAAGTATCCGATCAGCGTGAACATGTATAATGCCAACGCTATGATGGAATTCAAGGCGGATTGGGTAACGCTGCTCGCGGGTCTTGTCATCACGATCATACCTACCGTTATCGTATACGTGTTGTTTCAAAGAAAAATTATTGAAGGAGCAACAATGGGCGGAGTCAAGGGCTAAATGGATCAGGAGGAAAAAATATGAGTAAAGTAGGGGGAGTCGGGTACGGTCATCAAGTCAAAAGACTACTGGGTATGATGCAGGAGATGGACAGCGATTGCGGAATTTCAGCGATAGCGGACGTTCGCCATCAAGAAATACGCGAGCGAATGAAAGCCGACGGGGTCGACATGTCAGGGATTTCATTTTTCGAGAATGCGGATGACATGCTGAACGGAGGGGAATTCGATGGCATTTTCGTCGGAACGCAAGGATTATTCGTACAGAAAGCGACGCACGATTTCGATTATATCAATCATATTCTGGGGTTGAAGCCCATAACCGTATGCGCGATGACGTCGAAGCAAATTTTCAAGGGGAACAAGCGAGCGGGGATGCAATGCAAGGACTGCGAAGAGACGAGCACATGTCCGGAAAGTCCGGACAATCTTCGGAGACTTGCTTTCGAGGAACCGCTTGGACCTTACTGTTGCTTCGCTGAGGATACCGGCAACGAGGATTCGGGCAGTGCATTAATCGCTTATGAATCCAGCATGCACGTATCCTATTCGCAAAATTTTTTCGTCAGAAAAAAAGCGGCCGCAAGAGGCGCACGTTTTCTCGGTTACAAAGGGACGGTCGAATTCGATTGGGCCACGAATCGAATTCAGGTATATATGCATCATACGCCTAGAGTCGAATCGTACGAGATCGATCACGCGGCAACGGCAGTCGGCCATGGAGGGGGAGACGCTACGTTGCTTGAAAATTTCATCACGATCATGCAGGGGAAGACTCAAACGTCCTTGTCCACGCTGGAGGATGGCTTGAACAGCACCTTATTGTGTCTGAAGGCTAAGGAGTCCGCCGAGACTGGCGCCTTCTGCCAGGTCAGGTGGCCGGACTAATGTTCGGCTGAACGGGAAAGAGAGGACAGGTTATTTTAAGCGGCTACTACGCGGACCGGTATTCAAAAAACAACAAAAACAAAGATCTGGAAAAACGGAGGATGCGATCATACGCATCCTCCGTCGTCTTGCCGCACCTATCGGTGTTCGACCAAATCGATGGCTCCGAGCACGATATGAGCAAGTCCAAATCCCAGAATGCCGGTTCCGATCAGCTTATGGTTCCTCTTCACTAGAGCGGCTCCGGAAGCCGTTACGACAGTTCCTAGCAGGGCCGGAATCATTCCTTCTCGCATATCCAACACTCCTCTGGTTTAATGGGCAAGACCTCCTTATTTTCCCTTAACGCTTCAAGCTTATTCAATAAATGCAAGTATTGTATCGTTTCGACCTAGAAAAGAAAAGACAGCCATAGTGCGGAATCTGGGCCGGCTCTTTACAATATAAATAATGGGGGGGTGACGCTTCGATATGGCGCTTCGGAGCATCTTTGGTCGCGGAACGGAGATGCCGTTTGTCCTGGGCTCCGCCGCGACCCGGATGTGAAACGGGCCTTCCAGATGGACCCCGAGCAATTCGGCGCCGTCCGGTCCCCGGTATATGCCATTTAGGCGACGACGAATGAACCGTGCTTTTCACGTCAAACCGATTGCAGGCATTTTCATCGCTTTCTACTTGTTTATGGTTGGGCTGCGCGAGGACAAACGCCGCATTCATGACCCCATAGCGGGGAATCAAGTCGTTCGCGGGAAAGGTTGTAGCAAAAGCGTGGGAGGGAGGCGTCCTTTAGTCGCCTCCACTACCACTTCCGCCGTCGCTGCTTCCGCTATCTCCGTTTCCATGTCCTCCACCATGATCATGGTGATGTCCACCCGTCTGGTTGTCTTCGTGGGGGCGACGATGGGAGTCATCGTTATAAGCAAACCCCGAATGGCCGCCATCCGAAGGTGAGCCGCGATGATATGACTTTCTTTTGGATCCCAATCCAGCAATCATGATGACGATGAGGAATACGATAATGACGACGAATAATATTTCCATGTCCCCACTCCTTCAAACAAAAATTCTGCATTCCAATCGTATAGTTATATAGTAAGTGAATGATAGGAAGATGGGAAGACGCTTCGCCCATACCATATTGGCCTATCTGAATAGATTGTTAATATACCTTTGTGATGGGCGGAAGTGCTTCTACTATTCCTTCTCTGCAGCGCATATGGTAATAAAAAGGCGCGAGGAGGAAATAGGATGGCATCGGGTTACGCGATATTATCCATTTGGCTGATCGGTTTGTTTAGCATCACCGGGACGTTAATCGCACTGGTGGCGGCATTTATAAATCGGGATTCATGGTCGTATGACGAGCCATATGTCTGGCAAAGGAAGATGAAGGAATAAAGGCGACGCCGACGGAGATCCGTCCAACAATTTGGATAATCTAGAGCTGTTTTGAACAGAGGGGGCTGTACCAAAAGTAAGTTCGCTTACTTGAGGAAACAGCTCGCTTCATGAAAAATAGGCAAAAAATAAAGAAATGGCGGTGTTAGGGAGTTCATCCCTGCACCGCCATTTCTGACTTTTGGTCTATTGCCGCATTCTTGAGCAAATTGTGGGCGAGCGAAAGCCACCCGACCTCAAGTCTTACCTTAGGCAGCCGAAACGTCGTTATTGTTGCTGTTACGAGCTCCATAGTCGTTAGTAACGCCTATGGGATGTATTTATTGCTGCTACGAGCTCCATAGTCGTTAACAACGCCTATGGGATGTATTTGTTGCTGTTACGAGCTTCATAGTCGTTAACAACGCCTATGGGATGTATTTATTGCTGATACAAGCCCCATAGTCGCTAATAACGCCTATGGGATATATTTGTCGCTGTTACGAGCTCCATAGTCGTTAATAACGCCTATGGGGTGTATTTGTTGCTGTTACGAGCCCCATAGTCGCTAATAACGCCTATGGGATGTATTTGTTGCAGTGGTCGGTCAAGGATTGGTATCCTGATCGACCATTTCCGTGTCTAACTGTGTGCATTACTGTCTCGCTATTGTTTTTATATCTTTTGGGACAGCCCCTTTACTTTTTAATATAACGTTTTCGCAAACTTTCGATCAGCGAGTGCGCAGGCGCGCCCATTCTTCGGACTACTGTTCATTGTATAAATGCATTACATATTATAGATTTGTATTATTTTTGTCCCAAGCTCCCCTGGATACAATAAGAGCATCACAGATAAAGACGCAACAAAGAGGGAGAGTTAATTATGATGAATGCCATGAAAATATCAAAGCGCAATAAGTTGGTCGACGGACTATGGGGATACGCATTCATATCGCCTTGGCTAATCGGGTTGTTTCTGTTGACGCTTATTCCAATGGGACAATCGCTATATTTTTCGTTAACGAATTATCATTTGCTTGAGAGTCCTCAGTTCTCCGGCCTTGGGAACTACAAAGAAATCTTTATGAATGACCAAACTTTTACACAAGCATTAAAGGTAACCTTTCTTTATGTATTTGTATCGGTTCCGCTGAAGCTGGCGTTTGCGTTGGGCGTGGCGATGCTTTTATACAAATCGATCAAAGGGATGTCGATATTCCGCGCTGTCTATTATTTGCCATCCTTAATAGGCGGCAGTGTGGCTATAGCAGCGATTTGGCGTAATTTGTTCGGATACGACGGATTGGTCAACAAGCTGCTTGGCACATTTGGAATACCTACCACGGATTTCATTAATATGCCTAACACTTCTTTATCTACACTTATTGTTTTGTCGGTCTGGCAATTCGGTTCATCCATGGTTATTTTTTTAGCGGGTTTAAAACAAATTCCGAAGGATTTATACGAAGCAGCTGCGGTTGACGGTGCCTCTAAGACTCGTATCTTTTTCAAAATGACGCTGCCGATGCTGACACCGATTATTTTGTTCAATACGGTTATGCAAACGATCAATAGCTTTCAAATGTTTACGCAGGCATTTGTTATTACAAAGGGCGGACCCATTGATTCGACTTTAGTATATGCCTTGTATTTGTATCAAAAAGCGTTTGTATTTTTCGATATGGGTTATGCCAGCGCGCTTGCATGGATTTTGCTCGTCATTATCGGTATTTCGACTGTCATTATTTTTGGCACATCGAAAAAGTGGGTGCACTATGAAAACTAATACGAATAAGCGGCAAGAAGGAGGAGCTATGTGATGGCTCATACAAAGCTGTGGACGAAATATATCGTCCTGATTGCAGGCAGTATTTTAATGATTTACCCAATCCTATGGCTGTTCGGCAGCTCAGTGAAATCCAATACGGAAATGAACAGCACGAGTTTATTTCCCTCACATTTCGAATGGAATAACTTTTTGGACGGCTGGACCGCTATACCGGGATTTACTTTCGGACAGTTTTTTCTGAATTCGTTTTTTATTGCCGGTCTATCTGTTGTTGGCACGGTACTGTCAAGCGCGCTCGTTGCATACGGTTTTGCGCGAATTAAATTTCCGCTTAGAAATTTCTGGTTTGCGATTCTCATGATTACGCTTATGCTTCCAACACAGGTTACTTTGGTGCCGCAATATATTTTGTTTAAAAATTTCGACTGGATTGGCACGGCGCTGCCGATTATTGTTCCTCACTTTTTGGCGGTAGGACCATTCTATGTGTTTCTTATTAACCAATTTGTGCGCGGCATCCCAAATGATTTGGATGAATCTGCGAAAATCGACGGCTGTTCACAGCTCGGCATTGCGTTTCGAATCGTGCTCCCGCTCTGTATGCCGGCTATTATTACTTCTGCACTGTTTTGTTTCATTTGGACATGGGATGATTTTCTAGCACAGATGCTCTATCTGACAGATACGGCGAAATATACGGTACCGCTTGCGCTTCGCCTATTTTTGGATAACTCTTCTGCTGTTACTTGGGGTCCGATGTATGCGATGAGTGTTCTGTCTATTTTACCTTGTTTTATAATATTTATGTTCTCGCAAAAATACTTTGTGGAAGGGATTGCTACAACGGGGATCAAGTAGAAAATTATTCTCGTGTACAATTGACTAAAAATCAATTAATCTATTAACCTGGAACCACGAGACTACTACCATGAGACGACGGTGAAGGAAATGAAAAATCCGATTAAAGTGTTTTCCCTTCAGGCCAATCTCTTTACTTCCTTTATTATTATTTCTGCTATTCTCATCTTAACGCTCGGAATAACCAGCTATATGATTACGAATCAAGAGGTCGTCGAAAAGACGATCTCTTCGCGCATTTTATTGTTGGATGAAATTAACAAGCAAATCGATATTCAACTGCAGGCTGTAGAATACGATTCCTTAGTTGCGGCCAGTCATCCCTTGATTGTAGAGTATTTGCAGGAGGAGGAAAACTCATTCTCCAGAATTGAGAAAAATGAGCAAGTGATCGATCTGCTAAGCAGACAGAGCTATATTAAGGAAGGTATTCATTCTGTTCAGCTGTATGCCAAAGGGAGTACGAACAACTATTATTCAGGGGTTAACGGCATTTTTGCCTACTCGATTTTGGAGCAATCCCCTATGTATGACATGATCCAGCATGCTGATTATATTTGGCTGGGTACCAATAAACTTATTAATGGCAGCTTTGTGCAGCGCAAGGACGATGTAGTCAGCTTTAGCCGCAAGGTGCTCTCGCCTGAGGGCAAGGAGCTGGGGGTGCTCGTTTTTAACGTGAATATTGCATACATGCATAAGCTCATGTCAAGTCATGCAGCCGATGCCGGAAGATTTTTGCTGGATACGAATTCAAGGCTAATTCTCGATTCCAGTCAAGTGAAAAACGACGCTTTGCCCTATTCCGCTATTTCCGAAGCGCTTCCTGACATGATGAATCAGGGGAACTTTCAAAAGCAATATGCCATTCACCATTTTGATGAAAAACAGCTGTTGGTTTGGAGCAAGCAGCAGCGCACGCAATGGGTGTCGCTGGATTTGATTTCATGGACGAGCATCACGGCCGGCAGTCAAAAAATTAAAAATACAATTGTCATTGTAGCGATAATTTGTGTTCTTTTGGCCACAACGTTTGCTTATTTTTTGGCGAGACAATTTGTTTATCCGATTAAAGGGCTTGTAAATGCGATGAAACATTTGAAAACGGGAAGACTGAATACGCGAATCGACAATGAATA
The DNA here is from genome assembly GCF_003112455.1 of Paenibacillus agaridevorans. Lineage (GTDB taxonomy): Bacteria > Bacillota > Bacilli > Paenibacillales > Paenibacillaceae > Pristimantibacillus > Pristimantibacillus agaridevorans. The sequence goes on along the minus strand of NZ_BDQX01000230.1, from coordinate 63,421 downwards.
TGATAACGAATTCGGCTATTTAAATAATCATTTTAATAATATGGCTATCAATATTGAGGAGCTTATCGAGCAGCTGAATCGAAAAAATCAGCAAAAAAGAGAAGCGGATATAAAGGTGCTGCAGGAGCAAATGAACCCTCACTTTATTTATAACACGCTGGATGTGATGAATTGGCATGCCATTGAAGCAGGAGCGGGCGAGATTAGCCGTATGCTTTCATTGCTTGGAAAAATGCTCAGGATCGCGCTTTCGAGCGGCGAATCCTTTATACCGATTAGAAAAGAGGTTGAGCATATTACCTGCTACGTTGAGCTGCAAAAAATTAGATATCAGGATCAAATTCATATCCTTCTTCATATTCCGGAAACAATAAATGATTATTATTTACCTAAATTAACTTTGCAGCCTTTTGTCGAAAATTCGATTATTCATGGCTTTCATTCCAGAAGAAAAGGGTTTATAGCCATTCGTGCTTTGGAGTTGACCGATTCCATCGTTTTTATTGTTGAAGATAATGGTCATGGTATGGAAGATACGGCGAAGGTAAGGGAACAGCAGCATCATGGCGTGAGCAATGTTTCGGATAGAATGGATCTTTACTTTGGTTCTGCCTATGGCGTAAATATAGAAAGCGTTCTTGATAAAGGCACAACGGTTACAATTTCAGTTCCGAAGCTTTCGTCTGTTCCATTGGATTGGGAAAAGTTAAGAGAGGGGCATGATGGTCATGAGCGCAAAGATTAAAGCAGTCATTATCGATGATGATCAAATGACTCTGCAGGGGTTAACCAGAACGATTGATTGGCAAAAGTTGAATGTAGAGATTGCAGGTCTCGCGATTGACGGTATGGAAGGGCTTGCGATGATTGAGGAGCATCAGCCCGACTTAATACTGACGGATATTTACATGCCCAGAATGGATGGAATCGCTATGCTGCAGTCAGCGCGACAAGCAGGCTCCAAGGCAGAGGTCATTATTTTAAGCGGTTATGATGATTTTAATTATGCTAAGTCTGCTTTAAAGCTGAAGGTTTCCGACTATTTGTCCAAACCGGCGACCGTTCCGGAAATTGAAGCCGTACTGCTGGAAACCATCCAAAAGATAAAGCAAAGCAATCAGCATGAGGAGGAAGAACGGGAACTTAAGGATCTTGTAAAATACCATTTGCCTGAAACAAAGAAGAGACTGCTTAAGGGAATGCTTGAGCCTCATTTTTGTGAAAAAGAGTTTTTTGAAAAGGCAACGAAGCAGTTAGGGCTGAACTTTACCAATCAGATTTTTACTGTTGCTGTACTCGAGTACGTGGTTCCGATCGGCAAAGCTCATTTTGAAAGCAAAGATTTATTAACGTATACCTATGCGGTAACAAACATATTGGAAGAATTAATTTCCAAGCAAGCGAACATTTATTTGGCGGATGTTCAGAAAAATAAATTTGTTCTCGTCTTCGCCCAGCCTCATCATCTAAGAGAAGAGACGTCTAAAAATAGAATGAAATATGTCATTAAACAGTTTATTGAGCCAATTAAAAATTATTTAAAGCTGGATGTATGGGTTTCGCTGGGCACAATTGAAAATGAGGTTTCTATGGTTTGGCGATCCTACCGCCAGGCGATCAATGCCCTGATTGAGAGAGCGTCTGTAGAGGAGAATTGGCTCGTAGCTGATGAGCAAAGCTTGAACAAGCCGTCCGAATCGCTTCCATCTAAGCCGATTGAACATTATCAGTCACTAATGGAAGTCGTATTGGAGGGACGCTTCGATGAGCTTGACGCCCAAATTTCTCGTATGCTTGTTACCTTGAATGAACATAAAGCAATGAATGTGCATTATATGCGAAGCGTTGTTATTGATTTGATGGGTATGCTTGCGATCAGCTTGTACCAGCAAGGTATTAATGTAGAGGATATTTATTCGAATGTACGTTGGTATCAGGATCTAGAGCGTATCAATCATGCACAGGACTTGGAGTCCTGGCTGAAGGAAACGATGGCCCTCGTGTGCGATGCGATGGCGAATCGAGTGAATCACAAGCATAAGAAAACGGTAGATTATATTAAAAAGTATGTGAAAGAACATTTGAATGAGGATGTTACGTTAGACATCATTGCCGATAAAGTGAGCTTGACTCGAAATTATTTAAGTCAAATTTTCAAAGATGTAACGGGTGAAAATTACAACAGCTACGTGACGCATGTTCGAATGGAGCGGGCTAAGGAGCTTATGATGAGCGGAAAGTATAAGCTATATGAAATTACGGCTATGGTAGGCTACAAAAATAATGCCTATTTCAGCCAGCAGTTTAAAAAACATATGGGATGCAATCCGTCCGATTATTGTTGACCGTATTCATATATTAACGATACTTTTTATAGATTTATATTATTTTGTTTACGATACGGGTTCCTATAATTAAAGACAGCAAGGATAAACGCATACGAGGAGTGAATGACATGAGGGGCAGCAACAAGTGGTTTAAAAAGCCTTTATTGATCGCATCAATATCTGCTTTACTAATGTCGCTATTAGCGGCATGCGGTCAAGACAACGGCAATGGCGGAGGCGCAACAAAAGGGGGAAATGGCAATAAGGAGCAAGGAGCACAAGAAGAAAAAATTGAATTGCGCTTTGCTTGGTGGGGATCGCAAGGCAGACATGACAGAACTTTGCAAGCGATTGCAAAGTTTGAACAGAAATATCAGAACATTAAAGTGATCCCCGAATATTCCTCTTGGGATGGGTATTGGGAGAAGCTTTCTACGCAGGTATCGGCAGGCAACGCGCCTGACGTGATGCAAATGAGTATTTTGTATATTAAAGAATATTCCGAACGTGAAGTATTGGCAGATCTCAATCCTTTTGTTGGCAGCGCGCTGAAGATTGACGATTTAAATGCAGATGTGTTAAGCAATCAAGGTACAATAGGCGGAAAGCTGACAGGCATCCCTGTTGCCGATAATGCATCCGTCTTGCTCGTTAATAACGAAATGTTCGACCAAGCTAAAATCGGCAAGCCTGAAAAGGATTCGACTTGGGATGAGCTGTTTGCCATATCACGTGAGCTGAAGGCGGCGTTAGGGGACAATGTATACGGAATGTTCGACTCCTCGTCTTCGCTTGAGGCCTTTATGTACTATTTGTTCTCCAAAGGGGACAAGATGTACTCGGAAGATAATCGACTAGGCTATAACGATGAAAATCTTAAAGCATGGATGAGCATGTGGGAGACAGCACGCAAAGAAGGTATAGCTCCTCCCGCTAATATTACCGCTTCAGCCTTGCCGCTAAGCAATGCGGATCCGAATAAGGATGCGTTGTTAAAAGGAACAGTAGCGATGATGGGACCTACTTGGATTGCCGCTTTCCCAGCTTATCAATCCGTCATGACAGACAATGTGGATATGATTTCTTATCCGCGTGCAGAGCAAACAGGCAGCGTACTGCAAACAGCGATGTTCTTTAGCGCCTCCGCTAAATCCAAGAAGCAAGAAGCAGCCGCTTTGTTAATTGATTTTCTAGTCAACAGCGAAGAGGCGGCTGATATATTGGAAACAGAGCGCGGGCTGCCTGAGAACAAAAAAGTACGTGAGTATTTAGCTCCGAAATTTACGGATCGCGACAAAAAGATGATTGCGATGCTGGAGCATGTATCGCAAAGCAATCCAGCCTGGTATGATGCGGGTCCAAAGGGAGCTGGCGAAGTAACGGCATTATTCGAGAAAGTTATTCAGAAGCATCAATTTGGCAAAGCCACGATCGAAGAAGCGGTTAAGGAATTCCGCGTAGAGGCTGACAAAATTTTTGCTAGAAACAACGGATAGAGGAAATAGAGCAAATTGAACTTATCGATTAGCACAGAAGACCGCTGATGAAGCGGCCTTCTGTGTTTCACACACGCTAGAGACAGAGGAGAAGAGATATGGGAGAAAAAAAGTTTGCAATTATCGGCTGTCAGCATAATCATATTGAAATATTCATCGAGCAAATGTATCAGTTGGGCTACAGCTGTGCCGGTATTTTTGAGGAGCATGATCGAACATTAGCTGCAGTGATCGCGGAGAAGTACGAAATCCCACTCGTGGAGAACAAGCTCTCCTTGCTGGGGGAAACTATTGAAATCGTAGGCTGCGCAAGCATGAATCATGAAAAAATAGATGTGATTGAGCTGTGCGAGCAATACGGTAAATCGATTATGGTCGATAAACCGGCTGTCGTAAATCAAGATGGACTGGCGCGTTTGGAAGTGATTATTGAGCGAAACCGGATTAAAGTGGGAATGCTTTTAACCGAAAGGTTCCATCCAGCTATTTATACGCTAAAGCAATATATCAACCAAGGAAAGCTGGGGGAGCTTGTTCATATTGGCATGAGAAAGCCGCATAAGCTTAACGCTTCTTCGCGTCCTGCATGGTTTTTTAACAAGGAGCAGTGCGGCGGGATTTTGATCGACCTATTAATTCATGACTATGACCTTCTGCGCTGGTTTACGGGGAAAGAGATCAAGAGCTCTGCAGGTCTGGTAGGCAAAAGCGTTCTTCCAGAGCATCCAACCTTCTATAATACGGTTAATGTTCAAGTAGAGCTTGATGATGGTTTACTGACGCAGCTTTACGCCGATTGGCATACGCCGTCAAAGAGCTGGACCTGGGGCGACGGGCGTATCTTCGTTACAGGAACAAAGGGCTTTGCCGAGCTGCGGCTTAGCGGCGATCCTTTATTGGGGTCGAGCACTCCAATCATGCTGTACGCTAGCGAGGAAGAGGAATGGAGCAAGGTGGATCTCATCCAGCCTCATGCCACCATTACGGCAGATTTTCTTAGTTTTATAAAAGGAGAAGCTTCTCTGCTTACGCATGAGGAGCTGATCAAAGCAAGCAGAGCTGTATTGGACGCTGATGCTGCCGTACTCTATAAGTTAATTCCATCATCCAAGGAGAGTGAGCCGCATGTTTAAGCAGGTTCGATTCGCGATTGTGGGCTGTGGAGTTATCGCCGATATTCATGCGCAAGGCATTAACCAGCTTGAAGAAACGGTACTGTCCGCCGTATGTGATGCAGATGAGGAGAAGGGCCGGGCATTCGCGGACAAGTTTGGCGCCAAATACTATGCGAGCTATGAGGAAATGCTTGCCGATCCGGATATTGAGGTTGTAAATATATGCACGCCAAGCGGGATGCATCCTGAGCACACGATGCTTGCCGCTCGTGCAGGCAAGCATATTATTTGCGAGAAGCCGCTGGCAATCAAGTTGGACGATCTGCTGCATATGATTCGGGTATGCAAAGAGGAGAACGTAAAGCTGGCAACGGTTTTTCCTAGACGAATGGCGCCAGCTGCGCAATATGTGAAGCAGCTGCTGGGAGAAGGCAAGCTGGGCAAACTCACCTTATGCGATGCTTACGTAAAAATATATCGTTCTCAGCAATATTACGACAGCGCCGGCTGGAGAGGGACATGGGCGGTTGATGGCGGCGGAGCGATGATGAATCAAGGCATTCATATCGTGGACCTTCTGCAATGGTTTGCAGGACCCGTAAGAACCATCTATGGAAAAGCCTGTGCTCTGCAAAGAAGCATTGAAGTAGAAGACACAGCCGTTTCGGCACTTACCTTTGAAGGAGGCGGACTGGGCGTCATGGTCATGACGACAACCTCTAATCCGGAGCTTGGACAACGAATTGAGCTTCATGGAGAAAGAGGGACTCTCGTCTATGAAGATGATCAAATTAAGCAGCTTTTGATAGACGGCGAAGCTGTGGAACTGCCGGCATTCGAGCCATTTGCCGTTCTTCCTGACGGCCACCGTATTCAAATCCGCGATATGGCGTATGCTGTGCGTGAAGGCCGGGAGCCTATCGTAACGGGCGAGGACGGCATTCATGCGCTGCAAATGATATTGGGTACGTATGAATCTTCTCGAATAGGTAAAGAAATTGATTTGAGCATGACCGCAGACTGGTGAAGGATTCTGGTTAAAAGGCCGGGTGTTTTAGCACTCGGCTGTTTTTTATGCGATGTTTTTTTGCCAAACAGGGGCAAGTTATGCCATTATCATCTTAGACAATGCGGAAAAGGTGATGACAGATGAATATTCGCAAGCTCAGGCTGCATGACATAGGCAATACGCTATCGAGCGAGGATCGCGACGAATACGAGAAGGACTACGCCAGACTGATCCAGTCGCCGGCATTTCGGAGGCTGCAAGGCAAATCGCAGGTGTTCGGGGCGGGCTCCGGAGATTATTATCGCACCCGGTTGACCCACTCGCTGGAAGTATCGCAGATCGCCAGAGAAGTGGCGCGCCGGCTAGGCAAAACGTATTCGTTCCTGGCGAAGAACGAGCATCCGGGCTTGCTGCTGGTTCCCGAAGTGGTGGAATGCGCGGCGCTCGCGCACGATCTCGGCCACCCGCCGTTCGGCCACAAAGGAGAAGAGGTGCTGAATCATATTCTGCGGGCCGGATACGGCATTCCGTATGAAGGCAACGCGCAGAACTTCCGTATTCTCATGTTTCTGGAAAAACGGGCTGGAAGCGAGCGCGGTCTAGACTTATCTGCCGCGGTACTTCTTGCGACCAACAAATACCCCTTTAATCTGGACGATCCTGGGCGGATGAAGGGAGTCTATCCCATGGAGTGGGCGGGAATCGACTATTTGCGCGGATTATGGGGGATGCCGGAGGGCTGCAGCACGCTGGAAGCCCAGCTTATGGATCTTTGCGACGATATCGCCTATTCTACCCACGACATCGAAGACGGCATACGCGCAGGCAAAATCCTGTTGTCCGACGACTTTTTTGAGGACGATCGGCTTGTGAAGCGGGTTGTGCAGGAGATCATCGATGATCCCGCAACGATGGAGGCTGTTCATTGGGAAAAGGCGGATCTGAGGGGCATGGTGAAGACGGTCCTTGACGACTACTACCGGCAGTGGAAGGAAGTGTACGTCCAGTACGGTCGCGAGGCTTCGCGAACGCGCCGCGAGATGAAGGCGCGGTGGGTCAGCAGGTTCGCCAACAGCGTCGGTATCATCGACGATCCCAGAACGGGGTGGAAACGAATTACATTCGTGAGAGACGGAGCGGAGGATTTGGAGCTGCTGCGGACGATGGAAATATTGAAGAAGCTCGCATGGGTGACGCTGATCAAGGATTTCCGCGTGCAACGGCTGCAGAAGCGGAGCGAAAATATGTTGAAGCGTCTATGGGACAGCCTGGAAGATTACGAGACCGGGCGTCTCATCCTGCCGCCGGATTGGGTGGAGAGCTACGACACGCAAAATGGCGCATGGCCCTGGGAACGGCT
>NZ_BDQX01000230.1:40237-55980 GCF_003112455.1 Paenibacillus agaridevorans | reverse complement strand
CGCCAGCCGCTCGGGCTCCATCTATGAGCGGGATTAAGGGAAGTCGAAAGAAGCGGTTCAAACAGCAGATGATTCCCGGCAGGAAGCGGGAATCATCTTTTTTGTTCTTCTGCATATAGTTTAGGGCAGAAGTACGAGCCCGTTCCGCTGGCGCCAGCCTGTTGGAGACGAGCCGTCAGTCCCTGCGGATCGGAGTCGATGGAGGATGAAGAGAAGCGTAGCTTTCGAGGAGGCCGGTCGCGACGGAGTCGTGACGGAGCTGGATTTTACGATACAAGGGATGAGCTGCGCGGCCTGCGCGGCCAGAATTGAACGTGCGGTTGGCCGAATGGAAGGAATCCATGAAGCGGCGGTCAGCTTCCCGCTTCGTACAGCGTGGGTGCAGATGGATGCCGGCAAGGTTTCGCGCGAGGAGGTCGAGCGTAAAATCAATACTCTCGGATTTACCGCTATGACGACGGAGTCGGCGGGACGAGGGCTGCGCAAGGAACGTACCGCATTGCTTATCCGCTTTATCGCTTCGGCGCTGCTCACGCTGCCGCTGCTGGCTTCGATGCTGCAGCATATTCCCCTCCTGCAGCCGTTTGCGGGATTGCTGCCTTTATGGCTTCACCAGCCTTGGCTGCAGTTGATTCTCGCTACGCTGATCCAGTTCGTCATCGGGATGCCGTTTTACTTCGGCGCTTACCATGCCATCAGGCAGCGCAGCGCCAATATGGATGTCCTTGTTGCGCTCGGCACGACGGCGGCTTATCTGTACAGCCATTACGTCGTATTTTCGGAGGGCCTTGTTCATTCGGCGGATTGGCCGCATCATGCGGCTCCGCTTTATTTTGAGACGTCGGCGGTCGTCATAACGGCCATTCTCCTCGGCAAGCTGATCGAGACAAACGCCTCGCTGCGCACGTACGACGAATCGTTCGGTTTCGGACAACTTCAGAGCGGCACGGCGAAAGTGGAGAGAGAAGGGGAGATCGTCGAGATCCGGACGGAATTCGTCCGCGAAGGAGAGATCGTCATCGCGAACGGCGGCGATCTGATTCCGGTGGACGGTACGGTCGCAAGCGGCGAATCCATGGTGGATGAGTCGTTGCTGACCGGCGAAAGTCTAGGCGCGGCGAAGCTGCCCGGTGACGATGTATGGGCGGGGACAATGAATGTATACGGCACGCTGCGGATCCAGACCAAGGCGGCCGGTCACGATACGATGGTAAGCCGAATTGCGGAGCTGGTCAGACAAGGGCAGCGCTCCAAGTCGAGCATACAATCCCAGGTAGACGCGGCTGCTGGCTGGTTCGTTCCGATGATGCTTATGGTGGCTGCCTTGAGTTTATTGTTATGGGGATTATGGCTGAAGCCCGGCGATTGGGGGCATGCGGCGACTTGCGCCATTGCAGTCCTGCTCGCGGCTTGTCCTTGCGCGCTGGGACTGGCGGCACCAATCTCGCTCGCCATCGCATCGGGCAGACTTGCGAAGCGTGGCATCATCGCAAAGGAAGCGAGCGTGCTGGAGCGGCTTGCCGCGATTCGGACAATCGTTCTCGACAAGACGGGAACGTTGACGGAGGGCAAGCCGAAGGTAAAGCATATTCAGTCATTTTCGATGGGCCAATCAGCTTTGCTGCGAGTGACCGCAGCCTTGGAAGCGGAATCCCGCCATCCCTTGGCCGAGGCGTTGCGGGAGGAAGCGCGAAGGCTCGGCATGAAAGTCACGGCAGCGGAGGGGATTGTGACGACCGTCGCCGGAGGCGTGAAGGGACGGATACATGGCATTACTTACACGTACGGCAATCTGAGGCATATCGAACGCGAAGGATACCGCATTGGAGCTGCTGCCGGGCAGGCGGCCAAGCTGCGAGAGCGGCTTGGGGAGACGGTGCTGTATGCGATGAAGGAAGGGGAATGTATCGGTATCGTCGGCTATTCGGATCGTTTGAAAATCGACGCGGCACAGACAGTCAAGGACCTTCGCAAGCTCGGCGTCGAACCGATGATCGCGACCGGAGATCATGAAGCCCCTGCGAGAGCCGCGGCATCGACGCTTGGCATCCGCGATGTAAGGTCGTCCATGCTTCCGGAAGACAAGCTTACTTATATCGAGAGCTTGAAGTCTCGCGGCGCAAAGGCTGCTTTTGCCGGAGACGGCTGGAACGACGCGCCGGCGCTGGCTGCCGCGGATGTCGGAATCGCGATGGGAGACGGGACGGAAGGCGCGCTGGCTGCCGGCCATATGACGCTGCTGTTTTCGAGGCTGCCCGCCATACCGGAGGCCATACGGATCAGCCGACAAACCTTGCGCAATATTCGGCAAAATCTGGCTTTCGCGCTGCTTTATAACGCCTTCATTATCCCCTTCGCCGCGATGGGCATGTTACAGCCATGGATGGCCGGAACCGCGATGGCGCTTAGCTCGGTATCGGTAGTCGGCAATGCGCTGCGCCTGCGGGGAGGGCTGGGCATGACGGAAGCAAGAGGATTGCAAGGATGATCACCTTGCAGACGGCCGGACTTGTGCTGCTAACGGGATTGTTCAGCGCTCCGCATTGCATCGGCATGTGCGGCGGCATCGTATCGTCGGTATCGCTGCATTCGGGATTGACGGCGACGAGGTCGATGTTGTTGTACAACGCGGGACGGATTTTGTCTTATAGCGCAATGGGCGCAATGATGGGTGCCGTAGGTTCGTTCGTCGATGTTGCGGGCGACCTGGCTGGCGTGCGGGGGCTGGCCTCCATCATCGGAGGCGTGTTCGTGCTTCTCTGGCTTTGGCGCAGATTTCAACTTCCGCTTATGGGCAGGCTGTCCGGCATGCTTCATCGAGGTTTGGCGGGCGGGGGAGCTTCGGCGGATGGAGAAACCGTTGCGCGCCCGAGTCGCACCAGCGACTCCATGCACGTGATCGCGACGGGCATCGCCTTTGGTTTTTTGCCTTGCGGCTTAACTTATGCCATGGGGATGAATGCAGCGGCATCAGGCTCGATGCTGGAAGGCGCTTTGATCATGATGCTGTTCGGACTTGGCACCTTCCCTGCGTTGGCTGCAGCCGCATCCATCGCGGCATTCGCGAACCGTCGCTGGCGGCGTTTTATGCGCAGGGCAGGCGTCGTCACGGCAGCTGCGGTCGGCGTTGTCGCGATTCTCAGAGGGCTGGCGGTAAACGGATGGATTCCGTCGATCTCGCCTTGGTTGTGGTAATCCGCCGGCGAATGCGAATACGAACAACTTATGGTGCAAGGCAGGACGTCATCGCATAAAGCAGCATCAGATAGCTGGACAAGTTACCGTGATTAAATATTAATAACATTAATATATTGCCTTCAAAGTTCTGGAGATTGTAAAAGGATCGCCGTTAGCAGGCTCTATAACTGCGGTCGCACGCCATAGGCCAGCCATAAGCGGCATGCCGTCTCCTTCGTATTGACCGGGGGATGTTTCCTGCAAGTCGAATAAATAATCGCCGCATAACATATTCAGCATTTCCAGCTTTACGTTAATAACGGAATCCGTTAGAGGCTCGCCGAAGTCGTCGCGCAAGACGAGTACAAAAGGGTTCGGTTGAAGTACGACGGCCGGATATTGTTCGATGGACCACTCGATTTGCACATCGGGCCGATCATGCAGCGTTGTAGCGGAATCGGCAGCGCCGGCAGACAACGAGAGCGTGGTCAAATAGATGACAATAGCTATTAATAAAATGGCTGCTGCCCAAAGCATATATTTCCATCGGTTTGACGATCCTGCTGTTTTCTGCCCGGTTGTATTCGTAAGCTCGGTTTTAGACAATCGATTACCTCCTTCAAACATGTACCGCCGGGTTCCGGAGCAGATTCCCGTTTCTTACTCGTATGCAGGGACGTGCACCCGTTATGCGAATCAGGCATTAAAAATACGGATATACGATGGACAAATGTGGGGAGCAAGTGTATAGTTACTACTGACCAAGTTGAATAGCAATGATAGAGGCGTCAAGCTTTACCGCAAGGCCGCTGCCCAGCGTCCCGCGCGGTTGAGCCTTGACTTAATTGGGGAAGCCGGTTGAAATCCGGCGCGGACCCGCCACTGTAAGGAAGGGAGCCTGCATAGATTGTTTGCATGGTCTCCGAGCGCGGCAGCATGAAAACATCGAACATTCCGTTCGATAGAACATGCCGACTCAACTTCCAAGCCAGGATACCAGCCTGTATCTTTACGCCGTTGCCTACGCGGAATTAGGCTGGTGTTGGATGGGGCAATATCCGGCCGAATTGGCGGGTATACGCGAGCATTTCCGGCACATGTGCTGGAAGTGCTTTTTTGTTGTTAATTTCGCTGAAATCATGAACTGTGAAACGGGTCTAAGATGAAGAGAGAGTGGGGAACCAACCTTGAAACAAAAAAAAGTATGGAGCTCGCAATCCTGGCTTAGCTTGCTGATGATCGTCCTTATGCTGACGCTTGCGGCATGTTCGGGCAACAATGACAAATCGACGGGAGGCGCATCGGCCGAACCATCGCCAACGGCGTCGACACAACCGCAAGAGACGGAAGCGACAGCCGAAGAGACGGTTTATCCGCTGACGATAGTCGACGTTACCGGGACGGAGCTTGTATTTGACAAAGCGCCGACTGCTGTCGTATCGATCGCCCCTAGCGAGACGGAATCCATCTTTGCCATCGGCGGCGGCGAAACGGTCGTTGGCGTCGACAGCAACAGCAATTATCCGGAGGAAGTGAAGGGATTGCCGCAGGTCGGCGATTATATAACGAATATCGAAGCCGTTGCCGCGCTGAATCCGGATCTCGTCCTGGCTGCTTCTATGAACGGCGATGCCATTACGAAGCTCCGCGAACTGGATATTCCCGTATACGTAACGGATCCGAAGTCTTACGAAGAAGTCGTTGCCAAACTCGAGGATCTTGGTAAAATAATGAATATGAATACTGCCGCTGCGGAAGCGGCTGATAAAATGCGCTCAACGCTTGCCCAAGTGACGAACGCGGTGAAGGATGCCGAAAAGAAAAAGGTTTACCTGGAGATTAGCCCAGGCTGGACGGTCGGCTCCGGCGAGTTTCTGGACGCTATGATTACGCTGGCCGGCGGCACAAATGTCGCTGCTTCGCAGCCAGGGTGGTTCGAGGTAAACGTCGAGGAAGTCATTACGCAGAATCCTCAAATTATTATCTATCCTGAATACGGAGAAGGAAGCCCGACTGAAGCGGATATCGTGGCGCGCCCAGGCTGGTCTGAGCTTGACGCCGTGAAAAACGATGCCATCATCGCCGTCGCGAACGATCCCCTCGTACGCGTGGGTCCGCGCCTGGCCGACTCCTTGCTGGAGCTGGCCAAGGCTATTCATCCCGAGCTTATAAAATAAGCACATGAACAGAACATTAATCGGTTATGGAGGAGCAGCTATGCTCCTTCTTGCTGTTTCTATCACTGCCAGTTTGTCTATGGGCTCCGCTGGGCTGTCTTTCGCGGACGTATGGGGCATCTTGCTCCATCAGCTGCCCTGGATGCCGGACGCGGATACGATCTGGTCCCGCGGCGAGGTGGCGATCGTCATGCAGGTCAGACTGTCGCGCGTGCTGCTAGCCGTGCTAGTCGGCGCTTGTCTTGCGCTTGCGGGCACGGGCTTTCAAGGCGTGCTTCGCAACCCGCTAGCAGATCCGTACACGCTTGGCGTGGCGTCGGGGAGCTCGGTTGGCGCGGCTTTCTTGATTTTATTCGGTTTCCAGCTGGCCATTGGCGTCTGGACGATTCCGATTGTCGCTTTCCTGACGGGAATTGCGACCCTGCTGGGCGTAATCGCCTTATCGCGTTCCAATGGCGTGATGCAAATCCAGACGCTTATTTTGTCCGGAGTCATTCTGCAATCGTTTCTTGGCGCTTTCGTTTCGCTGATGGTGTCGATGTCGGAGGGCGTCGTCAATCAAATCCTGTTCTGGATCATGGGCTCGCTCGCGATGCGAGGATGGGAGCATGTGACGATGCTGCTTCCGTTTCTATTGATCGGGCTGGTCATATTGATCGCATACAGCGGCACGATGAATTTATTTGTACTCGGAGAAAGGCAGGCCGCCCATCTTGGCGTGCGGGTCGAACGAACCAAGCTGATCGTGTTGGTCGCGTCCACGCTGCTAACGGCAGCCGCGGTGTCCGTCTCCGGCGTAATCGGTTTTGTAGGTCTCGTTGTGCCGCATATGATCCGGCTAATCGTCGGACCGGATTATCGGTACATCACTCCTTTGTCGGCTATTGCCGGCGGTATTTTTCTACTGTGGGCGGATACGCTGGCCAGGACGGCGCTTAGTCCAAAGGAACTGCCGCTCGGAGTCGTTACGGCGCTGGTCGGCGCGCCCTTTTTTGCTTACTTGCTGCATCGCCGGATGAAGGATCAGAGAGGAGAGGAGTAGGATGGAGCTTTCGCTATGTAACATCTCCTATTCCGTGCCAGGCAAACGAATCTTGCAAAATATAAACGAGAGCTTTAAACCGGGGCGATTCTACGGCATTATTGGGCCTAACGGCGTTGGCAAGTCGACGCTGCTCAAGCTGCTGTCCGGGATCGAGAAGCCGGAGCAAGGCGAAGCGCGGTTGGACGGACGCGACATTAGCGCTATTCCGCGCAAGGAGCTTGCTCGTGACGTTGCGGTTCTGCAGCAAGGCGGCTTGGCGCCGGTTGGTTTTACCGTAAAAGAGATTGTGCGGATGGGCCGATTTCCATATCAGAGCTGGCTTGGAGGCGAGTCCGTCGATCCGGAGCCATTAATTAATGAAGCGTTGGAGTCGATGGGGTTGACCGGGCTGCAGCATCGTCGCTTGCATCAGTTAAGCGGAGGCGAACGTCAGCGCGTTGCGCTTGCCAAGCTGATGGTGCAGCAGCCTCGGATTTTGCTGCTCGACGAACCTACGACGTACCTAGATATCGGGTATCAGTTACAATTGCTGGACAATGTGCGTGCTTGGCAAAAGAGCGAAGGGCTGCTCGTTATTGCCGTTTTGCATGATCTGAATTTGGCGGCGATGTATGCGGACGAGCTTATTGCTTTGCATGAAGGCAAAGTGCTGGCGAGAGGCGTGCCGGATGCCGTTTTGCAGCCTGATCTCATCGAGACGATGTATGAGACGCGAGCGACGATTATTCGTCATCCCGAGCTGGACGTTCCTCAGGTTATGCTCGCTCCTGGCGTGATAAAATCTAACGGACTATTATCCAGAAGTTTAGAAGCGCATGTAAGACGTCTTTAGCCGCTATCAAGGAGGAAGTATCATAATGGCAATCGAGGAATTGGAGCAGAAGTTGAAGGACGTCATCATGTCTATTCCTGCATATGACACGGATGCCGCAGAACGGGCACGGCGACATTCGGATCAATTGACGAAGCCTCCCGGCAGCTTGGGCAAGCTGGAGGAAATGGCGGCTAGGCTGGCTGGCATAAGCGGCAAGCTGTGGCCGGACCTGTCGCGGCGAGCGGTTATCGTGATGGCCGGCGATCATGGCGTATGCGAGGAAGGGGTCAGCGCGTTTCCATCCGCCGTAACGCCGCAGATGGTCATGAACTTCCTGCACGGAGGCGCGGCAGTGAACGTATTAGCCCGCCAGGCCGGCGCGGAGGTGGTCTGCGTAGATATGGGGGTAGCGGCAGAGCTGTCTCATCCGGATTTGATATCGCGTAAAGTTGTTTATGGAACCGCCAATATGGCGAAAGGCGCGGCAATGAGCCGAGAACAGACACTTCAGGCCATTGTGGCAGGCATTAATATCGCCGAAGAGAAGGCAAAGCAAGGCATCGCCCTGTTCGCTACCGGAGAGATGGGAATCGGCAACACGACTGCAAGCGCGGCAATCGCATCCGTGCTGGGCGGTTTGTCTGCGGAGCTGGCCGTCGGCAGAGGGACGGGTACCGGAGATGAAGCTCTGATGCGCAAGATCGAAGTCGTACGCAAGGCCATCGCGGTAAATGAGCCAAATCCGGGCGACCCCGTCGATGTTTTGGCTAAAGTGGGCGGCGCGGAGATCGCCGGACTGGCGGGCGTTATGATAGGGGCCGCGGCGAACCGTTGTCCCGTCGTGATCGACGGGTACATTTCGTCTGCCGCGGCATTGGCAGTTGCGCGGTTGGCACCAGGAGCGTTGCCTTATATGTTGGCGTCCCATTTGTCGCATGAACACGCGCATGGTGCTTTGCTGGAGGTGATCGGTCTGTCTCCGATCATTCATCTTGAGATGCGTTTGGGTGAAGGAACGGGAGCTGTGCTTAGCTTCCACTTGATCGACGCAGCTCTTCAATTAATGACGGAGATGGCGACGTTCGACAGCGCGGGCGTCTCGAAAGGATAGGAGGAAACGAAGTATGGCCGTTCTTATAACGGGAGGAGCGCGCAGCGGCAAAAGCGCGTTCGCGGAGCGTTACGCCCGCTCCATCGGCAAGGAAGGCATCTACGTGGCGACAGGACAAGCTTTTGACGACGAAATGGCGGATCGAATCCGGCAGCATCGCCTCGATCGCGAGAAACAGGCCGGGATAACGTGGACAACAGTCGAAGAACCTTTCAAGCTAGCGGAATGGCTGCAAGCTTACACGGACAATAGCCATTCTAATGGTAGCCTCCAATTAGAGCCCCATCATTCCCGTCCGAATTCGATAAGCGACAAATTGCGTGGTCCCGTTGTCCTTGTAGATTGTTTGACATTATGGCTGACCAATCATCTCCTGAGGGAAGAGGAGGACCCGTCTGTACAGCTATCCGTGGAAATCGACAAGCTGATCGCCGCCATCTCCGCGTTCCCCTTGCCCCTGCTCCTGGTCACCAACGAGGTCGGCGACGGAATAGTACCCAGCTATCCGCTCGGGCGTCGATTCCGCGACGAAGCAGGGCGATTAAATCAACGCGCAGCAGCCGTGTCCGAACGCGTTTTTCTCGTGACGTCCGGCATCCCGGTTGATCTTCGCTCCATCGCGTTCCGCATCGAAGAGGATATATGATCTACAGCTTTCAGGAGCTCCTGCTGTTATCGGCTGCGGCCATCGTTATTGACTGGATCATCGGCGATCCCCGTTGGCCGACGCATCCCGTTATCTGGATAGGGCGATGGATACGCTGGATCGAGAAGCGGCTATTGACGGATCGGCATCGGAAACATCCCTTCGCGGGGCGATCATTAGGTTGCCTGCTTACAGTTTCTACTATGCTGCTCTGCATGGGGACGGTATGGGGAATAGTCGCAATCGCCGACTTCATTCATCTTTGGCTTGGTTATGCGGTTTCGGCTTGGCTGATCTCGACGACGATTGCGGTCAAAGGGCTGAAAGATGCGGCAATGCTTGTCTATACACCGCTTGCCAATGGCGATCTGCCGGAGGCTCGCCGTTATGTCGGCTACATCGTCGGCAGGGATACTTCCAGTCTCGATGAACGGGAAGTGACGCGGGCGACAGTCGAGACCGTATCGGAAAATACGGTTGATGCGTTCGTTTCGCCCATTTTGTTCGCACTATTGGGAGGCGCGCCATTGGCCATGTTGTATCGTGGCGTTAACACGCTCGACTCTATGGTTGGTTACCGCAATGACCGTTATCGTTATTACGGATGGTGTTCCGCCCGAATGGATGATCTTCTCAATCTTATACCGGCCAGAGTAACCGGCCTCTGCATGATTATCGCGGCAGCTATTCTGCCGGGAATGAATCCATGGAGAGCATTGACAAGCATATGGGTTTTCGCCCGCCGTCATCCGAGCCCGAACAGCGGCATTCCGGAATCGGCAACTGCCGGCGCGCTCGGAATCGAGCTTGGGGGACGCAATGTATACTTTGGCACGGTCAGCGAACGGGCGAGAATGGGTTATCCGTTGCGGCCGATTTCTATTGAAGATACCCGCTCCGTCATCAGGTTGTTATATGTCGTTAGTTGTATGGTTGGAATAGGGGTGGTGCTGACATGGTTCGTCGTTCGTTGAAGGAAGAATGGTTCGCGGCCATTGCGGCCATCCAATTTCTCACCAGATTGCCTATACCCGTTGTCGTGCCTTTCGAGCCGCGTGTTTTGGCGCGGAGCGTGGCTTACTTTCCATTGGCTGGTCTGGCTATTGGTGTTTTGACGGCAGGATTGGCATGGTTGCTATCATTCGTGTTGCCGCTCTGGCCAGCATCGATTCTTACATTAGCCGTTTGGCTCGGACTAAGCGGGGGACTTCATCTCGATGGCTGGATGGATACGGCAGACGGCGTACTGAGCCATCGTTCCCGCGAGCGAATGCTGGATATTATGAAGGACAGTCGGGTTGGCGCGATGGGAGCGGCGGCGGCAATTCTGCTTCTCATGCTCAAAGCATCGCTGCTGGTTGAACTGATGGGTTATGGGATAACCGCTTTGTTGCCCGCACTGATTGCTGCTTCCTGTTATGGAAGAACCGCGATGGCTTTGGCGATTGTCGGCTGGCCGCCAGCACGTAAAACGGAAGGTTTGGGTCCATTGTTTAATGGGGTTAATAAACGATGGACGGCCGTTAATTATGTTTTATCTGTCGTATTTTGTTACATTATATTAAATGTTAATGGGGTTAATGAAATAAATTCATTATCGATTTCGATCGTCGCATCATTATTTATGTCGTTAATTGTCTGGGGATTTGGCGGCTGGTTGGCCCGCAAGCTTGGAGGTTTGACCGGCGATACTTATGGAGCGATAAACGAGGCGGTCGAAGCGGCGATCCTGCTCCTGGCTGTCATCGGCGTACGACTTTGGCTATAAGCAAACGATCATTGGAATTCGGGAGGTGCAGGCATGTTAGAGAGGTATGGACACGGAGGCGATCTGAGGACGGCCTCGGAAGTGTTCGGCAGAAGCGCGGAATCCTTCGACGACTTCAGCTCGAATATGAATCCGCTGGGACCGCCGCCGTCGATAAGGAATGTACTTGCAGGATACCTGGAACATATTCATGCTTATCCGGACCCGGCTTCTCGGGCATTAAAGAAGACGCTTGCGAACAGACACGGCATACCGGAGAATGCGATTCTTGTCGGCAATGGAGCGGCAGAGATTATCGATCTTGCCGTAAGAGCGATTCGGCCGGGAATAACCGCGCTTGCAATGCCTTGCTTCGACGAATACGGGGATGCCGTTCGCAAGTTGGGCGGAGAGATCTATCCCATTCCATTGGATGCGGCCAAAGCGTTCGAATTGGGCGAAGCAGAGATCGGGGCGGCAATAGAGCGCTCCGGCGCCGACTTATATATGTTAGGTTCGCCAAATAACCCGACGGGGAGGCTGGTAGATTCCGGCCTGATTTACAGGCTGCTGGACAGCGGCGCATATGTCGTGTTGGATGAAGCCTTCCTTTCCTTCGTCCCGGACGAAGGAAAGGTCACGCTTGTGCAAGCAGCTGTGCAGCATGAACGTTTTATCGTCATTCGCTCCATGACGAAGTTCTATTCGGTGCCGGGCATACGGTTAGGGTATGCCGTTGGAAAACCTTCGACAATCTCTCGACTGCGCAAGCTCCAAGTTCCGTGGAGCGTCAATTCGCTGGCGCAGCAGATCGGAGAAGCGGCATTAATGGACGCAGAATTTGAGGCGAGAAGCAGGCAATGGCTGGTGACCGAACGAAAGTGGTTAACCGATGAGCTTAGACGCATGGACATGCAAGTCACGCCGAGCGAAGCAAACTATTTGCTGCTCCGTTTGCCGGAAAGCTCCCGGCTTCGGCTTAGCGCAAGTCAGCTGCAATTGGAGATGGGACGGCGCGGCGTCCTCATTCGCGATGCTTCCCGCTTTCAGGGTCTGGATCACCGCTACATTCGTGTAGCGATTAAGCTTAGGGAGCAGAATGAGCGGCTGCTGCTCGCATTATCGGAATGCCTTGGCGCCGCAAAAGACGGAAGCGGGGATTCCGCATGACCCAGCCCTTCCGAACAATGGCCCGATATTCGCCTGCAATATGGCCAGAGCTGAGTCTGGAGCTGGAGGAAGATTTGCTTCGCGTAACGTTTACTGTCAGGCTGCATGTACTGAGCAGCGCCATACTGCCCGGCGGCTTCTCGGAGGCCGATTCGCTGCTAAACTGGAAGGTGCCGCTTGATTACGGCGGCGGCGATCCATTGTCCCAGCTCAAGTCACGATGTCAACTGGCGGGGGAGGACCCGGCACGAACGATTGGATTTATGACGGCGGCGAAGCTGACTCATGCCTCCATCCAGGAACGTGACGGAGATCAGTGCAAACTTGTATGCTGCGTGACCGCCGGCACACGCAACGCCGCGCGTGCCGGCTATGGACGCGAGACTTATTCGGCCTATGATCCGGGGACGATCAATATAGCGATTTTCATCGACGGACGCTTAACAGAATCTGCGATGGCGGGAGCTATCATCACGGCAACGGAAGCGAAGACCGCCGCGCTGCAAGAGCTAGGTATCAAGGAATGGGGGACGGAGCATCTGGCAACCGGCACCACAACCGACGCCATAGCCGTCTGCGTCAGTCAGCGAGGGAGCGAGACGCATGCTTATGCAGGCGTAGCGACGACGATCGGCTGCGCGATTGGCGAAGCTGTCTACCAAGCCGTATGGGAAGCGGTTGCTACGCAAAGCGAAGCCTAGCGGGAGGTTTGAGCCGGATTCGACAGGGGAATGCTGAACAAATCGATCTTTTTTTGTAATGACCCTGCAACTTTTCCATTATCTGAACGTCTATACGATAGCGCGCAGGGACGGCTTAAGAGGGCGGCATACGCTTCTGGCGGACCATACATGGCATTGCGCAGGAATAGATAGAGGAGTTGTGGAGATGCTGCAAGGACAACGCAGACAAACCTGGAAACGGAAAGCCGCTGCACTGACGATAGCCGCTGCACTAATTGCTTCGCCAATCGGACAAGTGTCGGCGCTGGACGCGCCTATTACATCGGGCACCAGCTACGTCATTTTGTATTTGAATAACCAGGAGGCTTTCCTGAACGGGGAGCAGGTTACGCTGGATTCGCCCGCGACCGTCAAAAATGGACGTACATACGTACCTGTCAAATTCCTCGGGGATGCCTTCGGCATGAAGGTGGAATGGCAGGAGTCTACGCGGACGATCGTCATGGAGACGCCGTCTCACGAAATTTTGTTGGACACGGTGAACAAGTTTGCATGGGTCAATGGCATCCAGTTTCCATTCGATGATGTCGCGATGCTCAAGAACGGAAGGCTGCTTATTAAATTGACGTGGTTGTCGGATTACATGGGCGCCACCTACACGTACAACCACGAGCTTCGGCGCGTCGATGTCCTGTACGTAAACAAGCCGGAGGGCAATTATGACCCGGACCAGAACAATTCGAAGCCGGTTGCAAAGTTCGCTTTCGGCAAACCAACCTACCGGATCGGCGAACCTGTCAAATACATCAATCTGAGCTACGACCCCGATGCGGAAGGCGTTCGCATGGAGTGGGAAGGCAATGAAGAAGTTTTCTTTAAGGCAGGAACTTATCCCGTTACATTGACGGTTACGGATCAGAAAGGCAACAAAAGCAAGTCGTACACCCGTCACCTTGTCATTGAAGACGAAATCTACATGAACGAGGTCGAATATCCGATCTATACCAAGCCGATCGGCGGTTACATTGCGACGGATTGGAAGACGTTGTACGCGCATTATTTCAACCTGCCGGATTTGGCAAAGACCGTAACCGAAGACAAATCGCGGACCTTGCTGCTTAGCGATAGTCCGGAGACGTTTACGGAAACAGGCATTCTGTATCAGGATGTCATTAATGGCAAAGGCCGTCTGTACGCGGATCATCTCAATGGTACAGGCAGCAAGGTCGGTTTCGCCATTATGGCAACAAACAAGACGGATAAACCCGTCAAAATCCTGACGACGAACAAAGGCGAGGTGTTCCCGTCCATCTACGCGCATCTCATCGGAAGCGAAGCCATGGTAGACTTCCTTGCGTACGACGCCAAAACCGAGACGATGACGATTCCGCCGGGCGAGACTTTCGTATACAAGCAGTTCCCGGATTTCTATCCCGGTCAAGGCGTTAATTTGATGTACGATGTCGAGACGGACGGCGAGGTTCAATTTACATTCGCGACAGCCGATACCGTGTCGAAGAACATGCTAGATATGACCAAGCTTCCTTTCACCGGCCATATTCGCGGGACATTCCAGATTGCGGGTTTTGATTGGAAAGTGGACCTATCCGCGAACGGCCTGAAGAAACCGACTAAACTTGTCATCGGCGACGGCAAGATCGATCCGTTCCAAATGGGCTACGATCCGCAGCGCGGCGAAGAAGCTACGCTTTGGGGCAACTATGGGACGGTGTACCGTATCCATTCCGACAAGCCGCAGAAGATGGCCATCATGATACTGGCCAAGGGAGGTCCCTTCAAAGGTCCGTTCAAAATTAACGGAGAGCTTGTAAAGGTGCCGGCTTCCGGCGTATTGACGGCTTTCGACGGCATGATTATGCTGCACAAAACAACCGGCAAGGAAGATTCGCTCGATATTGAATTCAGCCCGCCGGCCGGATCGGCATTCCCGATTAACCTGATCTTCTATCCGCTCGACGATCGCGCGTTATAAGCGCGAGTAATGGCAAGGCCATATGCTGCACCAATGAACAGGCATCGCTTCCTTCCTTCGAAGGCTGCGATGCCTGTTCCGCGCTAATCTTCATCTGGACAACTTGTGCGCTTCATATTAAAATATTAGTTCGGGTTTATAAGGAGGAAGTTGATGAATCACGAAGCAGGGACGCCGCCCGGCAGTAGAAGAAAGCAGATCGTCATTGTCGTATCGGTGTTCATAGCCGTCATTGCGGTCGCGGCGATCATTTTCATGTTGCTCGTCCAATCGCTAAATCAGAAGTCGGAACAAAAAAACAATGTGCTGGATTCCGTTGCGGGCTACACCTACCTGGCGGCCGAAGCGACGAATGGTTTGAAGCTGCATATCCTCAAGACGAAACCTTCGAACGTGACATTGGAGGTAATCTCGAACAATGTCACGTTGTCCGGCAAAGCGGGCGTTAACGGCGGCTTCTTTTACGGGACGGATCTGATGAGTCTAGCCGTGGTCGGGGGCCATCCGGTTAACGGTGCCAAAAGTGATTACGGCAGCGGCTGGGAAAATATGAAATATGCGCGAGGCACCCTCGTTTGGGACGGAAAATCGGATTCTCTAAGCGTTCAGGTCGTGAGGCAGTCCACGGAGCTGAAGATAAAGGATGTCGAGCGCTTCTGGGCGCAAGGCGGAATCAGCATGTCGCTTGGCGATGATGCGGGCTGGCAAGCGCAAACCCTTGCAGAGGCAGCGCCATTTCCGGATGATCTAAGGCTGCGATCCGGCGCCGTATATGACGATAAAGGTTTCCTGTATTTAATCGTGAGCGAAACGCCTGGCACATTAGAGTCGTTCCGGGACGGGATTAAGGAACTGCTGGACGATCAGGGACTAGTCGACGGCATTTTTCTGGATGGAGACGGATCCTCGCAGCTGCTCAGCAAAGAAGCGGCGCTGCCGGGGGACAATCGGCCAGTCGTTCAGATGATTCGTATTATGAAATAAAGCTTGGAAGGGTTGGATGGAGATGGGGCCTTTGCCGATCGACGAAGTGCTGCCGGAGCTGCTGGACTCGCTTGCGCGCGGACGCAATGCCGTGCTGGTTGCAGAGCCTGGGGCAGGCAAAACGACACGTGTGCCGCTGGCGCTGCTGAAGCAGAAGTGGCTGGCCGGCAAGCGCATCGTTATGCTGGAGCCAAGA
>NZ_BDQX01000230.1:37196-40135 GCF_003112455.1 Paenibacillus agaridevorans | reverse complement strand
AGCTTGGCGAGCAGGTCGGCGACAGAGTCGGTTACCGCGTTCGGCTGGATTCGAAGATCGGTCCGCGTACCGTCATCGAGGTAGTGACGGAAGGCATTTTGACAAGAATGCTCCAGGACGATCAGGCGATCGAGGAAGTCGGAGCCATTCTGTTCGACGAGTTCCATGAGCGGCATCTGCATGGGGATCTCGGTCTTGCGCTGAGTCTTCAGACGCAGACATTGCTTCGCAATGACCTGCGCCTCCTCGTGATGTCCGCGACGCTGGACTCCGCTCCTGTTGCGGAGCTGCTTGGCGGTGCGGACATCATTACAAGCAAGGGGAGAAGTTATCCGGTTGAGACTGTGTATGCCCCCATGAAGCGGGACCGCGTATCGATTGACCGTTCTATGGCGGCGACGATTGCCAATGCTCTGCGCATGCATGACGGAGACGTGCTGGCCTTTCTCCCGGGAATCGGGGAAATTCGTCGAACGGCAAGAGCGCTGCAGTCGCTTAACCTGTCTTCCGTCGTGGATATCCGCGAGCTGCATGGCGGCATGCGGCTCGAGGAGCAAACGGAAGCTGTCGCGCCTTGTTCGGCCGGCAGACGCAAGATCGTGCTCGCGACGTCCATCGCAGAATCCAGCTTGACTGTAGCAGGCGTGAAAATCGTCGTCGACAGCGGGCTTATGCGCGTCTCGCGCTTCTCGTCACGGACCGGGATGAGCCGCCTGGAAACTGTACCCGTGTCCAAGGCTTCCGCGGATCAACGACGGGGACGCGCAGGCAGGCTGGCGCCAGGCGTCTGCTATCGCATATGGTCCGAGGAAGAGCACCGTTATCTCCCGGAGCAAGGCAAGCCGGAGATTGCGGAGACGGATCTTGCGCCTCTGGCGCTGGAGCTGTCCGTGTGGGGCATTAGAGATCCCGGCGAGCTGGATTGGATGACGCCTCCTCCGGAGTCCGCCTACGGACAAGCTGTTTCGCTGCTTCAGGAGCTAGATGTACTGGACGCATCCGGCTTGCCGACAGCGGAAGGCAAGCGGATCTGCAAGCTGGGTTTGCATCCCAGGATCGGTTCCATGTTGCTTCGTTCCGCCAGGGAGGGCAGCGCCCGGGAGGCATGCGAGCTTGCCGCTCTCATCAGCGAACGAGACCTGCTGCCGTCGGAGCGCAGTCCGGATATAAGCCTTCGCCTGGCAGAGCTTCGCCGGGGCAACGGCTATGATCCTGCCATCCAGCGGATAAGACAGCTGGCGGAGCAGTGGAACAGAATGCTTGATCGGGAAGACTCGACGGTTAGAAACGGGGCAGAGCGTTTATCTATCGGCCGGATGCTGGCGTATGCCTTCCCGGACCGGGTGGCCAAGCGCAGAAGCGATGGCCGTTATTTGTTGGCGAACGGCCGTGGCGCCGTGATGAAAGCAGACGGCCCGCTGGCGCAGCTCCCGTATCTGGTTGTAAGCGAGCTTGACGATGCAGGGCAGGAGGCCAGCATCCGATTGGCGGAAGGGATCACCAGCGCAGAGATGGAATCGGGTCTTGCGGACTTCCTGCGACTCGACAAGGTTGTGGAATGGGATAGCGGAGCGAGAGCCGTAAGAGCGCTTGAACGGTTAAGATTGGGAGCTGTCGTGCTGCAGGAGAAGCCAATGGCTGACGCCGATCCGGATCGGGTTGCCGATGCGCTGCTCGAAGCCATTAGGCAGCGAGGGTTGACTATGCTCCCGTTCAGCAAACAAGCGCTCGCCTTGCTGGGGCGCATACGGCTGATAAATGGTAGCGGAGCCGCGGACTGGCCCGATGCAAGCGAAGAGGGGCTGCTGTCCACGCTTGACGAGTGGTTGAAGCCTCATGTGTACGGCATACGCAGGGAAGCCGAGCTGCAGAAACTAAATATGCAGTCTATCGTAGAGGACATGCTGACATGGAAGCAGCGTCAGGAGCTCGATGAGGAGGTACCCACTCATTATGTGGTGCCGAGCGGCTCGCGTATCCCTATCGATTATAGCAATCCCGAGATGCCTGTACTGGCTGTCCGCCTGCAAGAGATGTTCGGGCAAAAAGAGACACCTCGCATAGCGAGGGGCACGCTGCCGCTTACGCTTCATCTGCTGTCGCCCGCGCAAAGGCCCGTTCAGGTTACCCGGGATCTCGCAAGTTTTTGGGAAACTGCTTATTACGAGGTCAAGAAAGACTTAAAGGGGCGCTATCCGAAGCATGTATGGCCGGATAATCCATACGAGGCCGTGGCGACAAACAGAACGAAGCCGCGGCCAAAGTCTTGAACGAGGGAAAAGGAATCTTGATTAAGGGAGGAACGGCATGATGACGATCATCTATGTATGTATCTTGTTATGGATCGGATTAAGCGGGTGGGCGTTCCTCTTGATGGGCTGGGACAAACGAAGGGCCAAGCAGCGCGGGAGACGGCGCGTGCCGGAGAAGCAGTTGTTTTTGCTTGCCGCCATCGGAGGAGCTAT
Source organism: Paenibacillus agaridevorans (assembly GCF_003112455.1). GTDB lineage: Bacteria > Bacillota > Bacilli > Paenibacillales > Paenibacillaceae > Pristimantibacillus > Pristimantibacillus agaridevorans. Next base: position 37,670 of record NZ_BDQX01000230.1, on the reverse strand, counting down.
TGGCATTTGGGCAGGCATGAAGACGTGGCGTCACAAGACGCAGCACCGAACATTTACGGTAGGCATACCTTATCTGGTCGCCGTGAATATCCTGGTTTATTTGACGTTGATCGGGTTTAGCGCCATGCGGGCAATGGAATAACAGTAAATGACAAAGCAGCTGAGTCTGAACGGACTCGGCTCTTTACGGTTGGGAGGAAGAGAGATGGAAGAGCAGGACATCTATACGGAGGAACAACGCAGATTGGCAGAGTCGCTCCGGGATATCGAGGCGCAACTTGGAGAGATCGGACCGCGCTATACGGGCAACGATTTCACCGAGCAAATGCTCGATTTGCAGCGCGAGGAGAGGAAGCGCCGGCTGGAAATTGCGATGAAAGAGCCTTATTTCGGACGAATTGACTTTCAGGAATTGCCGGAGATCGCAAAGACTTCGATAGAAGCGGAAGCGGGCAAAGAGAAAGCTCTTTATAT
>NZ_BDQX01000230.1:0-37082 GCF_003112455.1 Paenibacillus agaridevorans | reverse complement strand
TCGTTGGGCGGGCGCCCGCCGCCAGCTTGTTCTATTCGTTTACGGGCGGCGACGCGCCGGCGGTTTATGACTCTCCCGACGGGGAGGTCTCCGGTTACGTTCACCTTAAACGAAATCTGATGGTGCGCAGCGGAGAGCTGATCCGTGTCGTCGACAGTTATGTTCGAGGCCAGGAGGAAGGCGCCGTGTCCGATGAATTCCTGCTTTATCGCCTGGGCGAGAACAAAGACAACAAGCTGAGGGATATCGTCTCGACGATTCAGGAGGAGCAGGACCGCATTATCCGTGCGGAGCGGAATAAGGCGCTATTTATCCAGGGCGTCGCGGGCAGCGGCAAAACGACAGTGGCGCTCCATCGATTAGCTTTTCTGCTTTATCAGTACGAAGGCCGGATCAAAGCAGAACGAATGATTATTTTTGCACCCAACCGCATGTTCCTGGATTATATCTCAGGCGTATTGCCCGAACTCGGCGTTGGCGACATTAGCCAGACGACCTATTCCGATTGGGCGATCGGACTGCTCCAGCATGAAGTGGCGTTATCCGATCCTTCGGAGACAATGGCTTATTGGTTCGAGCAGCCCCGGACGCACGCGGAGCTTGAGCAAGCCTCCGGATTATATAAGGGAAGCCTTGACTTCAAGGAGGCCATCGACGAGCGGTTGAAGGAGCTTGCGGACAACATCGTTCCGGATGTACCGTTTATGCCGTTGCCGCGGATGGAGCTTAAACCGGAGCAAATGCAGGAGTGGCACGATACCGATTATGGCGAGCAATCGCTCATGGAGAAGCGGGATCGTCTTGCCAGCCGGATTCGCCGCTGGTTGGAGTCGGAACTTAAGACAAAAGGAATCGCCGACAAGAAACTGCGATCTACGGCGTTATCGAAGCTTAACGCTTTCGTAAAACGTATGCCATCTTATACGGCTGTTAAGCTGTATGCCTCGCTGTTCAAAGGTAAACAGGCGCTGACTACCGTACCGAAGCCGATCGCCAAAACGACGTCGGAGCGGCTGGCCCGAGGCGAGGCGGCGGCCGAGGACTTGGCGGCGCTTGCTTATATCCAGCTTCGATTATACGGATTGCAAAATGCGCCGTTCGATCATGTCGTCATCGACGAAGCGCAGGATTACTCGCCGTTCCAGCTCGAGACGTTGAAGCTATGCCAACGGACCGTGTCCATGACCGTGCTCGGCGACCTGCAGCAAGGCATACATGGCTATACGGGGATTCGGGATTGGGACGAGCTTAAACAATTGTTCCCGGACGATCAGGCGGACTTCTTCGAGCTGAACCGGAGCTATCGATCGACGATGGAGATCATTGAGTTTGCGAACGTCATCCTGGGAGGCATGACTGGCGGCGTCAAACCGGCCGTCCCTGTTTTCCGCAGCGGAGACCCCGTCACTGTAGAACATGCCGGCGCGACGAATGGGGATTGGCTGCGTCGTATTGCGGACACGGCTAGGCAGTGGCAGGAGGCTGGCGAATACGATACGATCGCGATTGTAGGCCGAACGGCAAGAGAATGCGAGGACATTTACAGCTATTTTATGCGAGATGGAATGACGGCATCGCTTGTCCTCAGCAAGCAGCCCGCTTATGATGGAGGACTTACCATCGTACCCGTCTACTTGTCCAAAGGGTTGGAGTTCGACGCCGTGCTAGTTGCGGATGCAGGATCAGATGCTTACGGTCCCATGGACGCTAAACTCCTTTACGTAGGTTGTACCCGCGCGCTGCACAAGCTTACGTTGTTCTATCGCGACACTAGAACATCGCTATTGGAAGGCTGGCATCCTGCCGATTAATCAACATTGACAAAGGTACGACTAAATACGTTATGTATCCTCCGCGTTCCATATGATATTCTATAATAACGACACCATTTTATCGGGGGGAAAAGCTGGCGTGGATTTTCGTATGGAGTTTTTATCGTTTTTTGTCATCCTGACCGACGGGGACGGAGACGATTCGTCCGGCAGGCGGTTCAAACATTATCAGACGCTGGATGGCGTCGATTACGAGCAAAGCGAGATCAAAAATTTTTTGGATGAGGAATTCAAACGAATCGTGAAACGCAAGGTGGAGCGCAACCCGAACAGCGCCGGAGCGCCGACGAAGATCGGGCGATTTATGGTGGAACCGGGATACGAGCTTGGAAGCAATCAGAACTACAATCTGTTCCAGCGGCTCCGCGACGCCGATACGCGAGAGAGGTTCATTGGCATTGCCGACGAGCTCGTGCGCATCTATATGGATACGAGCGCGGTACGCGGCGGCGCCTTCGTCATCGCCCGCGCCAAGCTGAATACCTATTTCGACGAGCCGTTTTTGTTTTTGTTGAAATGCGATTTCGAGCCCAAGATCGCCCGGATCTCCGACGAACGCAGTTTGATCTCCCATGTGGAGATGGCGATCAGCGCCAGGAGCATCAAGTCGATCCAATATCCTCATATGCCGGAGGAGGGTTCGCTCGATCAGTGGGAGCTGAAAATTCATCAAGCCTCGCATGCGCGTTATTTCGAGGATTTCTTGAAATATGTATCTTACGAGAAACCGCTGCCTGAAGTCATCGGCGATCAGGTGGTAGAGATGGTCCATCAATATATTGCGGACAAATGGCAAGAGGAGACAAGCTCCGAACGCAGCGAGGAAGAAAACGCGGTTGAAGTATGGGCGGCAAGCGAGAAGCGGGAGCTGCAAGAATGGTGGTCGCAAGAGCAGGTCGAGACGGCAGCCGCCGCGCTGGTGGAGCAGAAGCCGGATCTTCCGTTTAGCTTCAAGCTGGGCGGCGTAACGGTAAAAGGATTGTTGTCCGACTTCGGAAATTCGCTTCGCTTCGCCAAACATAACGGCCGATACATCGCGGTAATCGAAGGTGACTTTTTCCAATTCGAGAAGGGAATGTCGCCCGTCGAGCTGTTGCAGCCGATGAAGCTTGTCGACGTCATCCCCCTTATCGGTACGAAGGTGGAACAGCAGGAGGACGCAACCGGCCGCTATAACGAATCAGAAGCAGCGGCTGGCAGCGAAGACGACGTTCCCTGGTAAAGAGTTAAGGGATTGGCTAGGTATGCCGACCCGTTTTGCGGGCAAGGATGATAGGTAGACGATCAAACCCTGGGGAGACGGTCCTTGACCGTCTCCCCAGGGTTTGCTTGTTCCAACTAACCTTTTGAAGGGAGTCCTATCATGATTCTCAATCTTGCCGCATTCGCTTTGTTGCTTATATGTACGGCTTTTTTCGTCGCGGCGGAATTCGCAATCGTTCGGATGCGCCCCAGCCGGGTTGCGCAGATGGTGGATGAAGGCGTCAAAAACGCCAAGTCCGTTCATCATGTGACGTCGCATCTCGACGGTTATCTGTCCGCATGCCAGCTCGGCATTACGGTCACGGCCCTTGGATTAGGCTGGCTTGGCGAACCTACGGTGGAGAAGCTTCTGCATCCTCTTTTCCATACGCTTGGTATTGAAGGCAAGGGGCTTGCGGTACTTTCCTTTCTGATCTCGTTTCTACTTGTCACTTATCTGCATGTCGTCCTGGGCGAGCTGGCGCCTAAGACCGTCGCCATCATTCAGCCTGAGCGGATCAGCTCATGGACGGCGCCTGTTCTGATCGGATTCCACCGCGTAGCGTATCCCTTCATCTGGCTGCTTAACGGCTCCGCTAATGGATTGGTCCGACTGCTTGGCTTACGTCCAGCCAGCGAGCATGAGGCACACTCCGAGGAGGAGATTCGCCATATTTTATCTGAGAGCTTCGAAAGCGGCAAAATCAATAGCAACGAATTTGGTTATGTAAACCGAATCTTCGACTTCGACGAACGGCTTGCCCGTGAAATCATGGTGCCTAGAACGGATATGGTATGTTTGTTCGTCGGTCAGGATCGCGAAGAGCATGCTGCCATCATTCGGCGAGAACAATATACCCGATATCCGGTGGCGGACGGGGATAAAGATACGATAATCGGTATCCTAAATACAAAACATCTGTTTATCCACGATTACGGGGAGGTAAAGCCCAGCCTCCGGGAGCTGCTGCAGCCAACGATGTCCGTGCCCGATGTTATGCCTGTCAGCAAGCTGATGGGGCTGATGCAGATGAATCGGGTACATATGGCAATTCTTCTGGACGAATACGGCGGCACTTCCGGACTGCTTACGATGGAGGATATCGTCGAAGAAATCGTTGGAGAAATTCGGGACGAATTCGACGAGGACGAGACCGTTGAGATTGAAAGGCTGGAGAGTCGTCATTATCTGGTTGATGGCAAAGCGTTAATTAATGAGGTTAATGATGCGGTTGGCATTGGTTTGCCTGTCGATGAAGCGGATACGATTGGCGGTTGGATCTATCGGCAGCAGCCGGCATTGTCCGAGGGCGAGGTATGGCGTTATCACTCGACACGATTCATTATTCGGGAGCGGGACGAACACCGCATTCGCAAAATCGAAATTTTCGCCGACGATGCGGAAAGTGAAATGAGCGAGTATGGACATGCATAGCTAAAAATCAACTAAAAATTAATAATCTCAAATTAAAGATTCTTAGCTTGCATTTTATTCATTTGAGTAGTAAAGTGATAACAAGGTCACCGAAGGGGAGGAAACGAAATGCGCAATAATACAAGAGGTTCATTAATCTGGTTGCGATTATTGCGTTTTTCGAACCACAGTAACCAGTTTTCAAACGAATTTTTAAAAAGATTTGATCTAACAACAGCGCAGTTTGATGTATTAATACAAATCAAAGTATATCAGCCGCTTACACAAATGGAGTTAGCAGAAAAAGTAACCGTCACACAAGGGGGTATTTCCCGCATGCTTGCACGTCTTGAGAAAGAAAAATATATTGTTCGCAAGCAAGATTGGAAAACGAAAACGATTCGTTTAACCGAGAAGGGTGAAGCGATTGTGGAAAAAGCAATGCCAGCTCAGCTTGCGCTGCAATCTTCCTTTTTTGAGGATGTATTAAATGAGGAGGAAATGAAAACATTATATTCACTGATTACACGCGTGCATAAACATAGCTTAATCAAAGAAATACCGCCCGAGTAGTTTTTTTAAAGTATCACTTGATTAATCAAGCGAAAATAGAGGAGGAATTATTATGTATAAAATCCCCGGACATCATCATATCTCGATGATCACAAAAAATGCTCAGACGAATAATCATTTTTATCAACATGTGTTGGGTTTACGAAGAGTTAAAAAGACGGTCAATCAAGATGATCCATCCATGTATCATTTGTTTTACGGAGATTTAACGGGAAGTGCAGGCACGGAGTTATCCTTTTTCGAAATGCCTATGGTTGGAAGAACCGTTCGCGGGACAAATGCAATTACTCAAATCGGTTTATTGGTACCGTCCATTGAAAGTCTGGCATATTGGAAAAATCGTTTTGATCATTTTAGTGTCAAGCATGGAGAAGTGACCATGTATGCAGGTCGAGCGGCACTTCCGTTTGAGGACTCAGAAGGGCTGCGGCTTATTTTACTAAACAATAATGGCGAAGAGATACCCGATTTCTGGTCGCCTTGGGATGATTCTGATGTTGAGCAAGACCATCGTATTCTAGGTATGGGTACTGTGGAATTGACTGTGCGTTCTTTGGAAAAAACGGCGAGAACTTTAAGGGATATGTTTGGATATATAGAAGTGTCGCACTCGGATCGTGAAACCATATATCAGTCTGTTGCAGGACAAGCATTTGGCGAAATTGTTGTAAAGCAAGAAGATGGGCCGAGTGAAAAGCCTGGTCGAGGAAGTATTCATCATTTGGCGATTCGGGTGAAAAACGAGGAAGAGCTCAGTTATTGGGACAAAGCGGTAAAAGATCGCGGCTTTCATTCGTCAGGTATCGTCGATCGTTTTTACTTCCAAAGCTTATATTTCCGTGATTCGAATGGCATTTTATTTGAAATTGCAACAGATGGACCCGGTTTTACAATAGATTCTCCTGTTGAAGCGTTAGGAAAAGAATTGGATTTACCGCCATTCCTAGAAGCGAGACGACAAGAAATCGAAGCCCATTTAAAGCCACTTGATTAAAAGGAGAGGACGATAATGGAACAATATCGCATTGATACAAAAAAAGGTTTGGAATTTGGTTTATATTCGATTGGTGATCATGTACTAAATCCTGTAACAGAGAGCCAGATTAGCGCCGAACAACGAATCCATGAATTAATTGAGGCAAGCAAATTAGCCGATGAAGCGGGTTTAGATGTATTTGCCGTTGGCGAAAGTCATCAATTGCATTTTACTACCCAGGCGCATACCGTCATTTTGGGAGCTATAGCTCAAGCGACAAAAAATATCATCGAGATGCGTTAATGATTGGAAGTCCGCAGCAAATTATCGAAAAATTGTTATATCAATACGAGCTTTTCGGTCAACAGCGCTTCATGGCACAAATTGATTTTGGCGGCGTGCCGTTTGATAAAATCGTTAAAAATATCGAGCTGATTGCAACCGAGATCTTGCCGGCAATCAGGCAGCATACAGCCCAAAAGTAAGGAGGAGAAGAGACCATGAATATCGTAGGAATAGCAGGATCAAATGTTGGATCTAAAACAAGAACCGCGATCGATTATACCCTTAAGAGGGCACGCGATAAATATCCGGATGCAACGATTACATTACTTTGCCAAACATTATTTGATGGCCGAACAACAGTTAAAGCCGATTTTAGCTTATATGAAGGCGCATATTGTACAGACTTATGTTTTTATAGAGGATAAGGTGTTCAAAGAAAATAAAGTATTAGACTCGGAAAATAAAGTTGTAGACTGAGAAAATAAAGTATTAGACTGTGCCGCTTCATTGAGCTAACGGGCAGTTTTGCGCAACTACCTACTTATAATAGCGTAGTAAAATTGATTTAACATTGTTAAGTTTATAGTGAAATCAAAATGAGGAGTGAATCCTACTTTGGAATGGTTCGTGTTTTTATTCCTCGGATTTTTCTTGTTGTTTTTCCCTAAGATGTTTTCAAAAATTGGGTGGTTTAATCTCGATAATATGGATGGCAATGAAGGTACATGGGAAAAGGATGATAAAAAAAGCTCTACATCCAAAAAGGTTTTATTCGTATATAAGGCCATCGGATTTGTTTTTATTGTATTTAGCCTTGCAAGGCTGTTAAGTGAACTTAACTAAAGGAGAACTTTAGTTCAATCTTTAGAGAATCAAAACCTATAAAGAATCCTATAATGGGGGAAACAGATGGAGAAGCAAGCATTAGATCTTTATAAGGAATTCATTGATGATTTAGCAGAATTACGCCCATGTGTATTACCACGCTGGATAACGGGTAATGGCTGGCCGAAAACCGTTGAAAACGAGAAGATCAATAAAGTTTTGAGTGAATTGACGACAGAACAAAAAGAGGTAGTAGCACTGATCGCCCAATCGGCTCGAGATGGCGGGATTCATGATGTACTTGTATATCTGACAGATCAAATTAATCTTGAAGGGCTTGAAATCGTGAAAAATGACGTAAAAATGGCAACTGATCCCTTTGACTCTGGTATGCATTATGATTGGGTATGCCGCAGAGAAGGAGATTCATGGCCGGATCAGAATAGATAATTTTCTAGATTACACATTAAGCTATCGGAGAACGATTGAACAAAAGCAACCATGATTCTTTGCCAAGGAAAAGGGGGGTATTAATGGCAGATGTTGAGGCTAAAATAACCTTCTTAAAAGAAGGCGGCAGAAGGAATCCAGCAAGTACTGGTTATCGACCGAATCATCTCGTAACAGCTGATTATCTAACAACTGGCACTCATCACTACTACGATAGAGAAATCGTTCAATTAGGCGAAACTGTACTAGGTACTATATCTTTTATTACTCCAGAAAATTATCCTCATTGCTTATGGGTTGGGAAAATAATCACTATTCAAGAAGGTTCAAAAGTAGTGGGTTATGCAGATATTACTAAGGTATTTAATCAGCTCTTGAAAAAAGATGATTAAGCTATCTGTGAACGATTGTTTATTAATAGGTCCCCTGGAGGTTTTATCAATGAAAGAAAATCTAAAGGAGTTTATGGATGATCCTTGGTGGATAGTTACGGACAGTGTGGCGGAAACACTAGAAAACGAGCTAAGCAAGGAGTTGTCTTCAGACCACATTCTCTACGCCAAAAAGGCTCTTGCTGTCGCAAGAAGAGAAGATAATGATGATGTGGTTTACTGGATAAAGGATTTAGATAAATTCGCTGTCGTACATCTGACCTATGGTAAAGAGATCTCCCCCAATTTCCCCAAAACAGAGTTATATACGCTAGCGGAATTAGAAACCCATTGTAAGCATATTTCATCCTTGTATTGAACTATCGGGGAACGTTAGGTTAACAAGAACAGCGGCAGTCTAGGACTTTATTTTCTTGTCCTTGGCTGCCGCTGCTTTATATTAATGCCTCAGTCTAAAACTTATTTCGCAAAAGCTGACGATTCTTTGATTCAAAAAACCCGCTACATCAACAACTCCAGTCTAATACTTTATTTTCTCCTTACATAAGGATTACCGCAGAAAAGAAATTGTAAATGACGATATTCTTTTCCGATTGGATCGACTCGTAGAAGATACCGTAATTCTGGTCGGTGCTTATGCAGCGATTCGACAAGCAAAAGATGCGGAATATGATTTTTAACGAACACCGCATTCGCAAAAATCTTATCCACGCGAACAATCGCGGCTTCTCGGTGCAACTGCCGACTGCCGCGATTGTTTTGTGTTCTGGCCTATAAACCTGTGTGGCAAGGTTAGCCGTTATTTCTCTTCGCGCAGAATCTTGCGGTCGAAGATGAACGGGCCAAATGGTAGGACGGAAGCGATACATGCTGCGCCGAGCTTAAGGATCGTCCAGCGGTAACGGATGGCTGCCCATATGGCAGCGACCAAATAGAGCACAAACAATCCTCCGTGAAGCGCGCCGACCACAGCTACAGCCTCCGGAATATCCGCCCAGTATTTGAGAGGCATGGCGACAAGCAACAGAACGAGAAACGAGGTACCCTCGAGCAATCCGACAAAACGAAGTCGGCCGATTGCGGTATTATTCATTCAAAATAACCTCCGGATGCAGAAATCGTATTAAAGGTTGTGACCTCGCACTATTAGGTCTGGACAGGAGCTATGCCCGTCCATAGCAATTGTACGATTTCTTCGGCTGCTTGTCCCGAAGTTCTCAGATCGTTCACAATTTCCGTCCGATTGCGAACTGTCATCATAGCCACGAACGCATGGGAGAGCAGCAGGGGATCGCTTCGGTTCATCTCGCCGTCATCCATTGCCTTGGCGAACAATCGCTCCAGAAGCCGGTGAATATCCGCTTCACGCTCGCGCACGGAACGGATTTGCTCCTCCGAGAGATCGGCCGAAGCTTCCCGCATCATCGTCTCGAAGTCGACATGTTGATTGCGCATATGGCGCCTCGCCACCTCTTGCAGCCGTTCCTTCAGCGTGCCAGGACCTTCGATGACGGCAGCAGTCTGGTCATGCGCCATCTTGAGGACGAACAGCAGAGCCTCGGTAAAGATGACGGATTTATTGGCGAAATAATAATAAACGCTCGCTTTGGTAACGCCACATGCTTGCGCAACCGTCTCCAGTGACACTTTCTCGTAGCCATGTTCCATAAAAAGGAAGGAAGCGGTGCGCAGCAGCAGCGCCATTGTCTGCGGAGACTCGCTCGCTTTAGGACGTCCCGGCTTTCTCTTGATTTTGTCCGACTTCAATGTCGTGTACCTCCTGTAGATACCCGTTCAACGAATGTTAACAAATTGCTCATTGATTAATTAACCTTTGGGTATATATAATAATGTCATCAACTTTATTTTACCACGAGTTGCCGTCCGAACTAAAGTGATAACATCGTTCGGGATCGAACAAGGAGGAGTAATGCACATGCTGGAGAAAATGGGGGCCTGGTTCGCCGGGCCGCGATCACGCTGGGTGACGCTTCTGGTCTGGATTGCCATTGCCGCAATCTTGACGCTGACGTTACCGGCGGTAGGGGACAAAGAGATTAACAATGCGCCGAACCTGCCTGCCGACAGTCCATCGGTCATCGCGGACGAACTTATTCGTACGCACTTTCCGAATGAATCGGGATTGCCGGCTTTGCTGGTCTGGAACAGAGCTGGCGGACTGACGGAACAAGATTATGCCGCCATGCAGGCTTTAACCGCGGAGCTTGCCGAATCCCCTCTGGAAGGGCAAGAGGCAATCATCCCCCTTCACGAGATGCCGGCACCTGCGTTAAAGGGTATTTCATCGGAGGACGGGACTACACTCGTGTTGCCTGTCACCTTTGAAACTTATCTGGAGACGGATATCGTAAAAGAAAATTTGCATGCGATTCAAGAGAAAATTGAAGCTTTGACAGGCGGATTTCCTTTCGAGGCTGCCATTGATTCGGATTCGGAGCTCAGCGTCCGTATAAGCGGACCAGCAGGAATTAGCGTTGACGCTACCGGCTTGTTCGAAAATGCGGACTTCGTGCTGATGGTAGCGACAGTATTGCTTGTCCTGGTGCTGCTGCTGCTCATCTACCGCTCGCCCATCCTTGCAATTATTCCGCTTGTCGGCGTCGGGTTCGCTTATGCCGTAACAAGTCCCATCCTCGGCTGGATGGCCGGAGAAGGCTGGATTACGGTGGATGGACAAGCGATCGCCATTATGACGGTGCTGCTGTTCGGCGCAGGCACAGACTATTGCCTCTTTTTCATCACCCGCTTCCGTCAAGAGTTAACCCGGGAAGGCAACCGGATGTCGGCGCTCCGCCGCTCCTATAAAAATGCGACCGGAGCGATTGCGATGAGCGGCTTCACGGTTGTTCTGTCGCTGTTCGCATTATTGTTCGCGCAATACGGTGCCGTCCATCGATTCGCGGTTCCGTTTAGCCTCTCGATTTTCATCATGATGATTGCAAGTCTTACGCTTGTACCGGCGCTTTTGTCCATTATCGGCCGCGCATCGTTTTATCCGTTCATCCCGCGTACGGAGGAGGAGGCCAAAGCTCGTGCCGCTGCAAAGGGAAAATCGTATGTTCGCCGGGATCCGGAGCGGAAGCTTGGCGCGAGGATCGGCAATCTTGTCGTTTGCAAGCCATGGACCGTTGCGCTCGTAAGTACGCTGTTGCTAGCAACGCTTGCTTCCTTTGCGCTGCCGGTCAAATACACATACGATCTGCTGTCTACGTTCCCCGAAGATACGCCATCCGTTGAAGGCTTTAAAGTCATCTCCGAGGCATATACGCCGGGCGAGCTGGCACCTGTTACCGTTGTCGTTCGTTCGGAAGGAGGAGCGCCTGCCGCCGTCGCGGAGAAGCTGTCGCAGCATCCTCTGGTCGATCACGTAGGCGAACCTGAGGTCAGCACCACCGACACTGCGCTCACGGCGTATTCCGTTGTTTATCGTATGAATCCTTACAATCAAGCGGCAATGAATGCAATTCCGGAGCTTAAGGAAGCTGCTGTTGCAGCGCTTGCCGAAGCAGGGACGGCCGATGCGGCCAGCAACGTCTGGATCGGCGGGCAGACGGCCGAGCAGCATGATTCCCAGCAAGTTACGGTGAGAGACAACCAATTGATCATCCCGATCGTAATCGGTCTAATCGTAGTCTTGTTATTGGCTTATCTGCGCTCCATTACGGCAACAATCTATCTTGTCGCCACGGTCTTGCTCTCTTATGCCGCTGCACTTGGTCTGGGCTGGCTGATCCTGCACGAGCTTATGGGAATCGAGGCGATACAGGGCTCCATTCCGCTGTACGCGTTCGTATTCTTGATCGCCCTGGGGGAGGACTACAATATCTTTATGATCTCGAGCATCTGGCAGAAACGCAAGTCCATGCCTCTGCGTCAGGCAATCAAGGAAGGCGTTGCGGAGACGGGCGGCGTAATTACGTCAGCCGGCCTGATCCTCGCCGCCACATTCGCGGTGCTAGCTACGCTGCCTATCCAGGTGCTTGTCCAATTCGGCTTGATTACCGCCATTGGCGTACTGATGGATACGTTTATCGTACGCCCGTTCCTGGTGCCGGCCATAACTACGATTCTGGGCAAACGGGCGTTCTGGCCAGGCAAGGCGGAGGAAGCAGGCGTTAAGATGAAAGAAGCGGGACGTTAATCGGCTTGTAACGCTATAAATCTGTAAAGGCTGCATAACTTGCCCTTATTAATAGGGAAGGTTAAGCAGCCTTTTCAATTTGCCTGGCGGAATGCAACATTTTACCATTCTTGTTCGTTGTATAGTGGAATGGTATTCATAATAGGGTACAAGCAAGGGGGGACACAATGAGAAAAAGAGTACATTTGGGAATTTCCATGCTTCTCGCCATCATTATTCTGGCTTCCAGTCTCGCATTGCCGCCAAAGCCGGTGTATGCGTGCAGCTGCGCCATATCGGATTCCGTGTCGGAAGCGCTGAACCGCAATGATGCCGTATTCGACGGCACGGTTGTTGCCAGCCATACGCCGCGGAAGTGGTTCAGCTTCAGTCAATCGTCGGCCGATCCCGTCACATGGACGTTCGAGGCCCATGAAGTATGGAAGGGAAAGGTTGCTCCCCGAATTACAGTGACCTCTGCGCAGAGCAGCGCAAGTTGCGGCTTCGAGTTCCGAGAGGGACAGCGATATATCGTGTACGCGAGAGGGACGGGGGATTCGCTGGAGGTCAGCTTGTGCAGCCGGACGACATTGACGTCAGCCGGCGGCTCCGATCTGGTCGAGCTCGGCAGCGGTTCGATTCCTCCAAAGCCTTCATCGGGAGTGGATGGAGCGGAAGCATTCGGTATTAGTCAAGTGATGATACTGCTCGGTCTTATCGTGGTATTAGCAGCAGCTATCTACGCAGGGTTGCGTATCAAGCGGCAAAAGTAATTAAATCAAGAAGATCGCGACCAGCGTTGTTGCAGCCAGACCAATCAATACAGGCTTCAAATTGCGGCGTGCCAGCTCGAAAGGGCTGACGCCGCAAATCGCTGCGGCAGGGATGAGCGCCCAAGGAATGATAGTCCCTCCGCCGACCCAGATAGCCGCTACTTGACCGAGCGCGGTCAACGTGGCAACGCCCGAACCAAGTGCGTGACCGAACAGCGCAGCCACGGAGCCGGCAAGCGATATTCCGGAAAATCCCGAACCGTCAAGCCCGGTAATTGCCCCTACAACAGTCAATGTGATTGCGCCGATCGTACCGTTTAAGGGAACTTCTGCTGCAAGCGCGACGCCAAGATCGTTGACAATACCGGCAGATGCCTCAGGAAGCTTCTCGCCGAACAAAGAGAAAAAGCCGGCGTCGCCCAGATAAAAGAACGCCGCGATTGGAATAACGGGTCCAAACACACGAAAGCCGAATACAAAACCTTCGATCAAATACCCCGTAGTTTTCTCCAGCCCTTTGCCCCGATGCGCCAACATGGTAATGACAAGCATAATCAGAATCGACGTGCCGCCAATGAGCGCCGTTGCATCGCCTCCCTGCAGATTAAGCAAGAACATCGCGACTACATTAAGCGCGAACAGGAGCGGGATGATCACCGCAAGCCACCGCCTCGTAACCAGCGACAACAATTCGCGGTCAACCGCTTCATTGCTGTTTTCGCCAGAACCACTTGTATCCACAGACGCAATTAAGCCATCATTCCAGCGACCCAGACGTTGATCGCGACGCATCATCCAGAAAGCGGTCACCGTCGTTACGACGCCCATGACGATAACCAGCGGAATGCTCGCAAGCATCACTTCGTCGACATGAATGCCTGCAGCGCCGGCTGTCAGCCCGGGAGCGCCTTGTATAATGTAGTCGCCGGACAACGCGATGCCATGACCGAACAAGTTCATCGCCACCGCAGCGCCAAGAGCAGGCAAACCTACTCTCATCGCGACGGGCAACAGGACAGCTCCGATTAACGCCACCGCCGGAGAAGGCCAGAAAAATAACGATACGGTGAACATGATGATGCCGATGCCCCAGAAGGCGAGTGTTGGCGTTTTCAAGAATCGTGTGAACGGGGCAATCATAATTTCATTAATTCCGGTTCGAATGAGAATCCGGCTTAATGCAACGATCACGGATATGATGAGAATCGTACCGAGCAATTCCTTAATGGCATAAATAAAGCTGTTGAAAATACCGCTCACGGAACCGTCGATCGACACCGTCGCCAATATGCCGATGCCGAGTATGCCCGCGATGCAGACGAGCGTAGTATCCTTGCGCATAAGCATAAAGCCGATGATCGCAACGATAAAGGCCAAATAGACCCAATGCAGTGCTGTCAGTTCGATAACCATGCCTCTTCATCCTCCCGACGAATTGCGACAGCCTGCAGGCGCTGCCGTAGTGTACATTATGCAGACGGGAGGGTAGGCGTTCATCCAATCAACGCCAGTCGTTCCTTGCCGGACGCGGTCTCTCAATTTGGGAAGCAGCCATTGTTGCGCAGGCGATGACAGCTGTGCTATTCTACATAGCAGACAGCTCCGGATGTAAGGAAAGGAAGGGATATACATATGTTGCAGATCGTCATTATCGACGCGTCGATGACTCATTCCAAAGAAGATGGTTTTGTAGGCAGGGTGCAATTTAGCGTAGAGGGCCACGACAACGAATATGAGATTGCCTTGCAAAGCAAACGCGGCTCGGATTGGGGTTACGGGTTGTTTTTCTTGCACAATTCGGGTAACGAGGAGCAGCTTCTGGCGCTGGAGGACGAATTGGAAGAGGATGACGAATTGTTCGATTACCTGATTCAAACGGCAAAGAGCAAGCTGGAAGCATAACGAAAACGAAGAACCTCTGCTTGCCGGGAACGGCGAATTGCCATTCTTGGGCTGCAGAGGCTTTCTATTGTCTACATATTGTCTACAGTTCGATGGAGGAATCTTGTCCCCGGACCTTGCTTCGCTTCTGAACACGGTACACGAGGTAAGCAGCCGCGACAATGGCAATCGCAACAAGGATCCAAATGCCATACCGATAGATGACATCCGAAATATGCTGAACCTGGTCGCCGACGAAACCTCCGATAAGGAAGTAGATCATCGTCCATACGAACGCAGAAGGATACGCAAATAACGCGAAGCGGCCGTACTTCATTTTGTTCATGCCCATTACATAAGGAGTCACGTGTCGCAGGAACGGCAAGCATAAGCTGATGCTGATCGCATATCCGCCGAATCGATGGCTCAGCTCCTCGGAACGGTCGATAAAGGCTCCGATATTTTTGCGCTTGCGGAACCAGTCGGCGAGTCTGGCGCCTGCGAATCGTCCGATGCTGTAACCGAAGCTCATGGCCGAACATATGCCCAGACAAGTCATGATAAAGGCGGGAACGGGAGATAATACGCCTGAGAAGGCAAGTGCGCCTCCCGTCATGACAACGGCTTCGTTCGGGATCGGCAAGCCGATCAGACCCAGACATAACACCAGGAACAGCGCGACATAACCGAGTTGTTCAATTATAGATAATAATAAATCATAGCCCATATGGCATTTGCTCGCTTTCTGAACATCACTCGTTTGATATTCGTACAGTCTCTTCTTATAAGTTATCACAATTTCGAAGGCCTGAGAACCTTACTTACGTCTCCTGAGCGGTCGGCGTTTCACTCTTTAACCATTTCGTAACTATTTTCGACGGCTGTTGCGCTAACATAGAAAATAGCGAATGGGGAATACCGAGGGAGAGAACGTCGAGATGTATGTATTCCAGCAAAAGGTGGCAGAGCTTAGAGAGATCGAGCCAGTTGTATATACAATATGTTTGTCCCTGACGGATAACGAGCAGGCTGCTTGTGCCGTCGCCAAGAGGGCGTTAACGGCTTTATTTCAGGATAACGAATTTTGGATACTGGATGCGCGGAATCGAAGGCCCTATATTCTTAAGCAATGCTTGCGCAGTCAAATGGGGCAAGAAACAACGAATTTTCAGAAAAAGCAAGCTGCTGCTGGTATTTGAACGAACAAAATGACAACATTTACATACAGGAGCGCTATCATGTCTTACTTACTCGAAAAGGGGCAATGGAGAGATTGGCAAATCACTTCGGTAATCGTCCATAAAGGAGATCGAAAGGAGACAGAGTGGCACGAGGGGGGCGAGGACGCCATCGGACCGCTCTATTCATGCACCAAAAGCGTATTATCGGCGCTAATCGGTATCGCCGTCGACAGAGGTGACTTGCCGGGAGTAGATGAACCCATTGACAGGTGGTTCCAGCGATATGCAGCCGGCGGAGGAGACGACTCTTGGGGGCAAATCACGATAAAACAATTGCTTACCATGACGCCTGGATTCGAATGGCCGGATTTCGACAAGCCTTATTGGGAGCTGCGCAAATCCAGGGATCCCGTCGCCTATGCGTTAAATCAGCCCCTTGTACATTTACCGGGGCATGCTTTTACATACAACTCCGGCGGATCGCATCTTTTATCTGCGATTCTGACGGAAGCGACTGGGAAGTCTGCCCTCCAATATGCGAGGGAGCATCTGTTCGAGCCGCTTGGATTCCGGGCGGCAAAGTGGTCGGAGCGGGGAGGCATTAGCGAGGGCGGGACGGGACTTGCGCTGACAGGAAACGATCTGGTGAAGTTCGGGGTCCTTTATTTGAAGGAGGGCCTATGGGATGGCAAGCGGATTTTGTCCACATCGTGGATATCGGATTCAACGACCATGCATCATCGTGCCTTATTGCATTACGAGCCCCCGATCTACGGCGGCTTCGGGTATCATTGGTGGTGCACGCCATCCAACCATAACGGCGTAGCCGATGGTTACTTCGCTTTCGGCCATGGCGGCCAATATTTAATGATCGTGCCGGAATTGGATACGGTCATTATGGTGCGCAAACGGATTACGAAGCGTAATGAAGCGATCTGGTCGCGCAAGCTGATATTTGACATTATTCTTCCGGGGCTGCTCCGGACCTAGTTAGTCCCAACAAATTCTAACGTTGTCATCAATCGGCTTTCGTTCCTGTCGTCAGTTGCCAAACGGATTCGTCGAATGATGTCCGACATGTTCGAATTACGATGACAATTGTACGATATTAGTCAGAATTACCCAAAACTAGCGATTGGCAAAGAATAGGGCTTTAACGCTGGCTACAAAAGTTGTATAATCATGGAAGCTGCCAAGCGACACAAAACCCAACCTAAGAGAGAATAGCTGATCTTGGGCTGGGTTGTTTTCTTTAGAAATGGAGATTAATAGCGATGAACGTACATTCTATCAACCATTTATGTTTTTCTGTCACGGATCTTGAACGATCTATCTCCTTCTATCAACATGTGTTCGACGCGAAGCTGAAAGTAAAAGGAAGGAAGCTGGCTTATTTCGAGTTTAACGGATTATGGATCGCGCTAAATCAAGAAGATATCGAGCGGCATCACCATGTTCGCACGTATACGCATATTGCGTTTACGATTGCCGAAGAGGAATACGACAACGAAGTCAGGCGGCTTGAAGCGCTGGAAGTTGAGCTGTTCGCAGGGCGGCCAAGGGATGATCGGGACAAAAAGTCGATCTACTTCCTCGATCCGGACGGTCATAT
The DNA here is from genome assembly GCF_003112455.1 of Paenibacillus agaridevorans. Classification (GTDB taxonomy): domain Bacteria; phylum Bacillota; class Bacilli; order Paenibacillales; family Paenibacillaceae; genus Pristimantibacillus; species Pristimantibacillus agaridevorans. The sequence goes on along the minus strand of NZ_BDQX01000230.1, from coordinate 19,505 downwards.
GTTCGAATTGCATACCGGAACATTAAACGATCGGCTTGCCTACTACAAAGCGGATATGAGTCATATGGAGTTTTATGATGAATCCTGACGAACGCGTACTGGCACTGGTACAGTCCGAGATGGATTATATGTCGGACCGGATGACGGCTATGCTGGAGCAGCCGGGCAACCCTATGGGAGTCGAGATGCTGCGATTGGACAATGCCATCGCTTATTTCAGCCGGAGTATGCCATGGCCGCTATTCAATCATGTAAAGGGGCGATTGTCCCCCGATGATGTTGAAAAAGTCATCTCGTTCTATGAGGAACGAGATCGTCAGCCGGAGCTTCAAATCGCGCCAAGTCTTTATGAAGCCGATACATTAAAGCTACTCGCCAAGCGGGGGTTCTACCAATCCGGCTTCCATGTATCCATGTATAAGGATTCGTTTAAGGAGTCGGATGCGCGCTTACCCGATGACAAGATCGAAGTCCGAGAGCTGTCGGATGACGAATGGTCAACCTATGGAGACATTCATTGTCTGGGTACAGGACTCTCCATCACCGGAAGGGATCACGTCGCGGATAATAACCGATTGCTACATGACAGACCAGGCTGGCATTATCGGCTAGGCCTTGTAGATGGACGGGCTGCTTCTGTAGGCGTTATGTTCGTGATGAACGGAATGGCTTCATTTACCTTCGCGGCTACATTGCCGGAGGAGCGGGCTAAAGGTCTTCATACTGCTATTCTTAGGGATCGTCTGCTTCTTGCTCGCCAGCTTGGATGCAGACTTGTTGTTGCACAATGCGCATATGGATCTGCAAGCCATCGCAATATGGAACGGGTTGGCATGAGGATTGGCATGACTCGATCCACTTGGTCCAAACTATAGTTGACATAACTATTATTATGACACTTTACGGAGGCTTACATTTTATGCAAAATCCTATACTTAATCGGATAAGCGGCATTTTTGTACCCGTGAGCGATATTGAAGCGGGAAGAGCCTGGTATTGCGAATTGTTGGGGATGGAGCCAAGTATGGATATTATCTCGGGCCATTTGTGCTGCATCTCCATACAAGGCGGACAAAATATCGTATTGGATAGCAAAGTGTATGCGCCTGAGAACGTGTTCAAGACGCCGATGTTTCATTTTGACACGGATGATATTGATAAGGCTTTTTCCTATATGCAGGAAAAGGGAGTAACGCTGACAACCGGCATTGAAAACGGCCATTGGTTCGGATTCCAAGATCCCGACGGAAACCATCTAATGATCTGCAAGATCGATTAATGTATTGCTTACCATAAAGGTGTGTGTCACAATAAGGGCAGCACGAGCAGAACAACAGAAAGAATCGAGGGTTATCCGTGAAATTCAGACCTTGTATCGATCTACATGACGGCAAAGTGAAGCAGATTGTAGGCGAGACGTTAACAGAGGGCGTCATCGTCGAAAACTTCGTCTCCACATACGATTCGGGCTATTACGCCGAGTTGTTCAAGCGAGACGCTCTGACAGGCGGACATGTTATCATGCTTGGCCCAGGCAACGAAGCTGCTGCCATTACGGCACTCAACCGGTATCGGGACGGCCTGCAGATCGGAGGCGGCATTAAAGCCGACAATGCTGCTCTTTATCTGGAGCAAGGAGCGACCCATGTTATTGTAACGTCCTATATTTTCCGGGATGGCAGATTGGATGAAGACAACTTGTCCCGAATCGTTAGCGAAGCCGGTAAGGACAAGCTCGTCATCGATCTAAGCTGCAAGCAGAAGGACGGCAAGTGGTACGTGGTTACGAATCAGTGGAAGCTCTTCAGCGACTTCGAGGTCAATGCGGACAATATCCGTTATCTGGAGCAGTATTGCGACGAATTTCTCGTACATGCTGTGGATGTGGAAGGCAAGCAGAGCGGGATTCAGCAAAGCTTGGTAACCGATCTGGCAATGTGGACCTCTATCCCGACTACCTATGCGGGCGGAGCAAGATCCATTGCCGATATGGAGCTATTCCGCGATTTATCCGGCGGCAAGCTGGATTTGACTATCGGCAGCGCGCTGGATATATTCGGCGGCGCCTTGTCGTATGAAGATGTGGTGCGGTTCGGACGTTGATGGTTCATAATCTCGTTAAGTCATAAGAATAGGATTGCCGCAATACATTAATAGAAGTTCTTAACACCAGGAAGCCGACGTTCCCGTAGAGGAACTCGGCTTTTTCGGACTTTCTGCATGACAAAGGGTATCGAGTGCATTATAATGTGAAACGATGGTAAAATCGGGATCGTAGGGGAAGGGATCTCTTTAAATAGGCTTAATCATATTTATTCGTAAACAGGAGGGATTCCGAATGACCGCCGCGCTGCTAGGCAGCTTTATCTCCGCAATGGCCACCGTTCTAGGGGCGGTGCCGTTGTTATTCGTTCGATCATTGTCCGAGCGCTGGAAGGATATTCTGGTCGCTTTTACAGCCGGCATTATGGTATCGGCTTCGATGTTCGGTCTGCTCCCGCAGGCACTTAAGGAATCGGGGCTGATCCAGCTCACGATTGGGCTTATACTGGGCGTCGTGGCGCTGGATTGGATCGAGAAATCCATTCCTCATATCGACGTTGAGCAAAAAAAATATGTCAGTTCCTTCGATTCGAAATCGCTGCTCGTCATGTTTGCGTTATTTATCCATAACATACCGGAAGGGTTAAGCACGGGGTTCAGCTACGCGAGCGCGAATGAAGGTTTAGGGCCAATGGTAGCCATTGCGATCGGGGCTCAGAATATGCCGGAGGGGCTGGTTTTGGCCGTATTTTTGACAAGATCCAATGTAAGCAAGCTCAAGCTTATGCTTATCGTCACGTTGACCGGACTTATGGAGGTCGTATCGGCGATTGCGGGCTACTTTACGGCGAGCTATATCAACGCATTAATCGGGTACGGCCTGGCATTCGCTTCCGGAGCGATGCTGTTTATCGTGTATAAGGAACTGATCCCGGAATCGCATGGACATGGCTTCGAAAGGTCTGCTACTTACTCGTTTATATTGGGATTGTTGCTTATGATCTACATTAGTCATTTCTTCGGATAGGGATAACCTTTGGGTTGTCCTTCAATCACTTGAGAGTTTACATAATAAATTATATGTTAATATACTGATGTTCGTTAACGTAAAAATTATTATGTAAACAATTGCGGCGAATGATTTTATTTAATGTGATTAAGTATAATCAAAAAACGCGAGTTTCGGGCTGAAACAGTCCCGGAACTTGCGTTTTTTTGTTTCATCTTTGACTTCTTGTGAAAATTTGCGTGGTTTGTCTCTCGTGCAGGGATACCGGGATAACGATTTGCTCCAGGGTGGAGGGTTCTCGAATGGTTTTCAGTAACAGTTTAACGGCTTCAGTGCCAATCAGCTCAAAGTTTTGTTCGATCCAACTGAAGTAATCATTATCCAAATTTCTAATTTGGGGATGATCAAAGCAGAGGATCGCGAGATCCTCGGGAATTCTCTTGCCAAGTTTGCCTGCCATCGTGGCAAGGTAAATGGCTGTTTGTGGAGAAAAGGCGAAAACGGCAGTAATTTCTTGTTCTTTTTGCAGCCACTCCTCGATCATTTCTTTCATGCTGTCTTCGTCCTGATAAGAGATATCATCAAATTGGGTCAACCAATAATTGGTTTCAAGTTTTAGCTTATTTTTTTGGGCTGCATCCAGATAACCACGAAACCTGTCTTCCGAGCTGGATGTCTTGGATTTGGTGAAAGATAAAATACCAATATGCTGATGACCCAGTTTGGCCAGGTAATCAGTGCCGATCTGCCCGCCATCATAGTTGTCGGAGTAGACCGCATTTGTTTTAATGCCAGGGAGATAGCGATCGACCAGGACAAAGGGGAACTGCTCGGATTTAAGTCTGAGTATTTCATCACTGTAAGCTTCTCCATCAACGGGAAAGATGATTAATCCTTTTGCACCGGCATCAATCATTTGGCGGATGGCGGCACGTTCTTCGGACTGCGTCAAAACGGATTGAACCATCAAAATGATCCCTTCGTCGCGGCACACCTCTTCGATGCCGCGAAGCAACTGGATGCTTAGGACATCTCCGATTGCAGGCATTAAAAAACCGATTTTATTAATTTGGTATTCCAAGGCTCCTTCTTGTCTGGTCGGCTGAAGCTTAGGTGAAGAAACAAAAGATCCTTTGCCTGCCACGCGATAAATCAGGCCTTCGTCCACAAGATGTCTTAGCGCTGTCTTGATGGTAATCCGACTGACTTGAAATTGGTTTGTCAGATCGGTTTCTGTGGGGATTTGATCTTCTGGTTTAAGGGCGCCTATGTCAATCTGATTTTTTATATATTCTCTGATTTGAATGTAAAGCGGTTTGTTTTTTTGTTGACTTTTCATATTTATCCCTTCCAACTAAATAGTAGGAAAACCTAAAAGCATATTATTATATGATATTATCATCTTTCTTGATAAAGTTCCATACATAATACTTCGCCATGAAGCTTGAGAAACCCCCTGATCGATAAAAAACTTTCTGGGAGCAATAGCTGTAACAGAGAGGTGTTCGCCTATTTTAGTATAACAAAGTTTTTCAAAATCCTAAATATTATATTGACATATTACAATATGAAATATAGGATGATGATGAGCAGAATTGCTTGACTAGCCAGAGCCTGATCGGGGTTATTTTTTGGAAGGAGAGAGGGGGGGGGGCGCATCATGTAAGGTGGAAGTGGTTAATATCGTTTTGGTAAGCGGTTGCAGGATGGGAATTGCTTTCATTTTCAGACATGTATGAAGGGGCCAGGAATGATCACAAGGGAGAGGAAAGGTACAAATTATGAAAGTGAATATTATTGGGGCGGGCAACATTGCGGATTACCATGCACGGTCCATAAAGGCTTTGGGCTATGAATTGGGAATGATTGCGGATTTTAATGAGAAGGCGGCACGGCAATTGGCCGATAACTATGGCTGCCACTGGACAACGAATACGGATGAGCTATTGGCAGAAAAAGCGGATTTAGTAACGGTGGCGGTTCCGAACGCTTTTCATTTTGATGTGGCTATGGCTGCTGTAAAAGCGGGGCATGCTGTTCTATGTGAAAAACCGATGACTCGCTCAGCACAACAGTCCAGACAACTCGTTGAGCTTGTCGAGCAAAACGAACAGCCATTTTTTGTTGGCTACATGAAGCGGGTGCACCCAACGGTGCAGAAGTTTAGAGAATATGTCGCGCGAATTGGAACGATGCGAAGCGGCTTGGTCAGGGTGTATCATCCCATGCCAAGTTCGAGTTGGCCAATCATAAAAAAACAGCTTGCCCAATCTCCAAATGCGGCATTGGACGGGGTGTTCGTTAATTCAGGTAGCCACATGCTGGATTTGCTGCTCTATTTGGCAGGACCGGTAAAGAAGGTACTGGCTGCGCGCATGCAATACCAGGAAGGCTGTTTTCCTAAAGTGGATCAAATGACCCATGCGCTGCTGGAGATGGAGAATGGTTCGACTGTAACGGTCGAGTGCGGATGGCTTCCCTTGTTCGGTGTTGGGAAAAGGGAGAACGGATGGGATGAACTCATCGAACTTCGCGGTGAATCGGGGTTAAGTACGCTTCATACCACACTGTGGGAGCGTCCGCAGTATGAATCGCCGGTAGCTGAATTGTGGGATGAATCGATAAAAACGAAAGAGTCGTTTAATGCGGGCATGGTGGATAACTTCCAGGAAGAATATCGCTTAATCGAAAAAGCGTTGTTGGGAGAAGCGGTCACTTTGGCTACTGCCCAAGAGGCCTTCGCTGTTGATCAATTAATTGATGATATCTTTGCTGCCGCCAAACAGACAGGAGAATAATGTCATGTTAATTAGAACCGCCTACTTAAAATCGCCCTGGCAATGCACATTACGGACTATAGATTTGCCTAATGAAATACCTGAAGGCCATGTGTTGATACGAGTGGAGGCATGTGGCATTTGTGGTACAGATTTGAGTAATGCAGCCGAAGGAACGGCGGATTGGCAGCCGTTCGGTCACGAAATAGCCGGAGTTATTCATGAGCTGGGCAGCAATTGTGAAGGTTTGAATGTTGGAGATCGCGTCGTTTTGGAGTCGGCTGGATTTTGCGGGAGATGTGACCTGTGTCGGAAAGGCAGAGTGGATTTGTGTAATAAAGCGCCTCATTTTTGGCATGCTGGGCCTTCTATGGGATTCAGCGAATACATGTTTGCTCCGGCTTGCGGCGTGGTCCGCTATGAAGGGCTGACGCCAGAAGCGGCCAGCTTGGCGGAACCGGCAGGCGTTGCGCTTGATATGGTCAAAACAGCGGATATTCAACATGGCGATCGCGTTTGTGTGATCGGACCGGGACCAATTGGGTTAATGGCCATTCCGATGGCGCTGCGAAGCGGCGCAGTTAAAGTGGTGTGTATAGGCCGAACCAGGAATCAAGCCCGACTGGAAGCAGCAGCGCGTTTAGGTGCGGAAGTACTGGCAACCGATCTTTCTCTAATCGAGCATGATGAACTGCACCGGCAGTTTGATCGGGTACTGGTGACCGCCCCCGTCTCGATTATTCCGGAGGCGATTTCTTTGTTAGCCTACGGGGGAATCATCTCCTACATTGGCATAGGGGCAGGTTCCGGAACGATTCAATTTGATGCTAACGATTTTCATTATAGAAAGCTCCAGTTGCGGTCCAGCTTCGCCAGTCCAGCCCTGTATTATCCGATTGTATTAAACATGCTGAAAAATGGCACTATTCCTTCGGACATCATTATATCCCACCGTCTGCCCCTGAAAGATATCCAAGAGGCAATGACATTGTGTAAAGAAGATAAGGGCCAGATCGTTAAAGTCGTGGTGGTGCCGGAAACGGATATGAAATCGAATAAGGGAGGTTGAATAACTATGTTGAAAAGGCGAGTGATCTCCTTGGCCCTGGCTCTTATTATGGCGGCGACAACATCGATAACCTTACAGGCGGAGAGCGCACTGGCGACAGGCAGCACGTTTCCCAAGATGGAAGCGGCTGACACGCTTTATGTCTATGACATCCGCAACGATTCGGCTGAAGCGAAGCTGGCTGCCTTGACGTTGCAGGGGCTGATTAACCAGAGCTCGGCCGAAGTTTATGTATTGACGAGAGAAAAGAATCTTGACCAGTTGTGGCTGGATGAAAGCGGGAAAAGCTATACGCCTGTCACCTTGGTCACAGGAAGCAATCCCGGGCTAAGAACGATGTACAGAGATTATCAAACCTTGATCGACAAGCTCATCGTATGGGAGGGCAGCAAAGACTGGACCTTCAACATTGCCTTGATGAAAGGCGCTTTGGAGGCAGGTTTGCCTGTAACGGACAGTATCCGAAGCAGTCTGATTTCAGAGTTTGGAAGCCAAACGGTCGAAGACATTCGTTCCAACTGGAGCAGCCGGGTCGATGCGTATGAATGGGCAGTCGATCATCTTATGCCTTCCCTGGACAAACGAATTTTGTTTTCTGCCGGTCTGCGATTGCCCGATTGGGTAGATTATCCGTGGAATATCTTTGATTACGCGGTAGCGAGCAAATCCTTCACTTTCTACCTGGACCCCCGCAATCCTGACGAATACGAGGCGATGAAACACATCATTCAAGAGGGAGGCTACCCGCCAGGTACGGCTGTGTTGGGCTATGCCCCGAATGCGGATGATCTGAACGCATACACCAATCCCCTCGGGGTCGGGTACGTGGTCTCTGATTTCTTCTCCAACGGCAGCGTCTGGTCTAGCTTCGAGAACAAAACCTATACCCAGCCAGCCGGAGCAGCTGTAGAGGCAGAACCTGGCAAGGTTTATGTGTCCATCACGGCGAGCGACGGCGACAACTTGCAATATGCGCAGCAGCTGATGGATTATTTTCAGGATCCGGCCAAGGGCGATGTTCCTGTAGGTATTACCATAGCGCCGGTTCTGCGTGAGCTGGGTTCGCCAATCCTGGATTACTTGTACGCCGAAAAAGGCAATAACATTGAGCTTGTAGCAGGCCCGTCAGGCTATCAGTTTATTTACCCGGATCATTATTCGAGCAGCGGATACGAGGCATGGTTGGATAACAACAAAGAATGGTTGACGGACACGGGGATTCATACCGCAAATGTATGGCGCATGCCGATAAACAGCGTGTACCACAAACAGATGGTAGACAGCTTGGCGGGCAGCGGAGTGACGGGGATTTTGCGGGGAGACGATATCCAGCCGATCAATGCCTACCATGGTATTTATACAATTTCTCAAGGCAATATGCTCATGAACGACGGAGATATCTATAACATTTTGAGCCATGTATCTGCAGATGCTTCCCAGCCTGTTTTTCACAATCTGTACCCTATATTGGCTTATTACGGCGTGGACGCCAATGGAGAGGCAGTGTTCTTTGAACGTTTGAAGGAAGAGATAGACAGATTGCAGCAGGACTTTCCCGGCAAATATGTATTTCTTAAACCTCAGGATATCGTAGCCACCATTGACCAATTGAACACGGACATCCAAGGCGTCAGCTTTGCGGCCAACAACTCGGATAAAGAGACGCTACATATCTATGAAGATCAATTTTCCAATCTTGATAATGGTCATAGATTTGCAGATGGCGATACAAGCTGGGTCTATAAATTCGATCTAGCGGATGATATCGATCGAGCTACTCTCAGTTTGGATATTGGCGGAGATTATGAAGTGGACATATCCAAGGATGGCACGAACTGGAGTGGTGCTGCCAGAGCTAACGGCAATATAAACAGAACTACGGTAGAAAGCGACCTAAGCGGGTGGTTGATTAACAATCCATCAAAAATCATCTATGTAAAATTTGCGGATGGAAGCCCGTTGGATGGGAATGGACCGAGCTTGTACCATCTTACGCTGTCATCGGAGATAAGCGGCATTTCCCTGACGACTCCGAGCTATCTGGATAACCAGTTCATTGTTCAAAATACAGGTGCGATTGACAACGATCATCGTTATGCCGACGAAAACAGGGTCATCGTATATAAATTTGATTTGACTGACGATGTGACAGACGCGACGCTTACCATGGATATAGCCGGCGATTACGTAGTCGATGTGTCCAGTGATGGAATCAACTGGATCACTGCTGCCAATGCCAATGGCAATTTAAGCAGGACTACGGTGACCAGCAACTTAAGCGGATGGTTAGTCAGTAATCCTTCCAAAATCATTTATGTGAAATTTAGGGATGGAAGCCCGTTGGATGGGCATGGACCAAGCTTGTACCATCTTAATGTATCTACTTGAGTTGGCCGAACGCTATCAGTGACAGTTCTACATCTATTTTGCCGTTTTTGGGGGGAGAAATAGGATGTTGAAGAAATGGCCTATAACAGTCGCGCTTGGTTTGTTATGTATTGTTATCCTGGCAGGTGCAATAGTAGCGCTGCAGATTAGAAATAAACAGTCAGCAAGCAGCACGTTTCCCAAGATGGAATCGGTTGACACGCTGCATGTCTATGACATCCGGAACGATTCGGCTGAAGCGAAGCTGGCTGCCTTGACGTTGCAGGGGCTGATAAACCAGAGCTCGGCTGAAGTTTATGTATTGACCAGAGAAAAGAATCTTGACCAATTGTGGCTGGATCAAAGCGGAAAAAGCTATTCGCCTGTTTCTTTAGTCACAGGAAGCAACCCCGGGCTAAGAACGATGTACAGAGATTATCAATCTTTGATCGACAAATTCATCGTATGGGAGGGCAGTAAAGATTGGACCTTCAACATTGCCTTGATGAAAGGGGCTTTGGAGGCTGGTTTGCCTGTAACGGACGGTATCCGAAACAGCCTGATTTCAGAGTTTGGAAGCCAAACGGTCGAAGACATTCGCTCCAATTGGAATGGACGAGTCGATGCGTATGAATGGGCGGTCGAACATCTTATGCCCTCCCTGGACAAACGAATTTTGTTTTCTGCCGGTTTGCGATTGCCGGATTGGGTAGGTTATCCGTGGAACATCTTTGATTACGCGGTAGCAAGCAAATCCTTCACTTTCTACCTGGACCCCCGCAATCCTGACGAATACGAGGTGATGAAACACATCATTCAAGAAGGAGGCTACCCGCCTGGTACGGCTGTGCTAGGCTATGCCCCGAATGCGGATGATCTGAACGAATACACCAATCCTCTCGGGGTCGGGTACGTGGTCTCTGATTTCTTCTCCAACGGCAGCGTCTGGTCGAGCTTTGAGAACAAAACCTATACTCAGCCAGCCGGAGCAGCCGTTGATGCTGAACCTGGCAAGGTTTATGTGTCCATCACGGCGAGCGACGGCGACAACCTGCAATACGCGCAGCAGCTGATTGATTATTTTCAGGACCCGGCTATGGGCGATGTTCCTGTAGGTATTACCATAGCGCCGGTTCTGCGTGAGCTAGGTTCGCCAATCCTGGATTACTTGTACGCCGAAAAAGGCGATAACATTGAGCTTGTCGCGGGCCCGTCAGGCTATCAGTTTATTTACCCGAATCACTATTCGATCCATGGATACGAAACCTGGTTGAATGAAAACAAGAAGTGGCTGACGGATGCCGGCGTTCATACAGCGAATGTTTGGCGGATCCCTTTAAACAGCGTATACCACAAGCAGATGGTAGACAGCCTGGCGGGCAGCGGAGTGACGGGAATATTGCGGGGAGACGATGTCCAGCCGATCAATGCCTACCATGGAATTTATACAATGTCACAAGGCAATATGCTTACGAGGGACGGGGATATCTACAGCATTTTGAGCAGCGTATCGGAAGATCGCGAGCATCCGGTGTTTTATAATCTATACCCGATTCTGGCATTTTACGGTGTGGATGATACTGGAAAAGCAGTGTTCTTTGAGCGCTTAAAAGATGAGGTAGCCAGGCTTCAACAGGATTTTCCCGGCAAATATGTATTTCTTAAACCTCAGGATATCGTAGCCACCATTGATAAATTGAACACGGACATCGAAGGTGTCAGCTTTGAGGCCGATAACTCCAGTGCGGAAACTCTATACCTGTATGAAGATAATCATTCCGCTATGGATGGAGGTTACCGGTATGCAGATGGAGATGCCAGCTGGATCTATAAGTTCGACCTGGCGGATGATATTGAGCAAGCTACGCTTACGTTGGACTTAGGCGGAGATTATGAGGTGGATGTGTCCAAAGATGGCACGAATTGGAGTGCTGCTGCCAGGGCAAACGGAAATATTAACAGGACTACTTTGGATAACGACTTAGTAGATTGGTTGACTAACAATCCATCCAAGACTATTTATGTCCGATTTAAAAGCGAGAATTCGCAAAGCGAAAATGGAATGATTTTATATTACAATTCTTTAAAAATATTATATTGACACATTACAATATAATATATAATATGACATTGGGAAGCGTTTGCAATACGATTGAACAAACAAAGGGATCTTACAATGATCAAAGGAGAGGTACATGTATGAAAAAAAGCAGAAAGACATTATTTAAATGGGTGGCAGCGATGGTGATGGTCGCCATGCTGGCAGCTTGCTCTACAAAAGCACCTGCACCATCTACAAACACACCTACAAACTCTGTAGGAGACAGCGATCCGATCAGGCTAACGGTGTGGGCACAGCCCAGTCTGGATTGGCCAACGAATACGGACAAAAAAAACCAGGATTTGTACGAGTATATCCAAGGAGAGATGGAGAAGAAATTCCCCGGAATCATTATTGATTATGTAGGTAAAGGTTGGGGGGATGATCTTCGGCAAAATCTGATGTTAGCGGTTATGGCCGGAAATCCGCCGGATGTATCGTTTGGTGAGGATTTTGTCCCGGAATTAGCGAAGCTGGGTGCTCTTTCCGAAGTGCCTGCTGATTTTACAACGGATCTTGCAGATGGGCCCATGGAAGCAGCGAAGTTTGAAGACAAGATTTACGCGGTATCAGGTATGACCGGGATTTTCGCATTAATGTATAACAAAGATGTTATGACAAAGGCTGGTTTAAATCCGGATGCGCCTCCACAAACTTGGGATGAATGGTTTGAAATGTCCAAGAAAATTACAGAGACAGGCAAAGGTGAATACTTTGGCTCGGTGGTTCAAACGACGGGGCTTGGCGGCACGTTCCGAATTGCACCGTTTATGAGACAGCTTGGAGGGGATCTGACATCACCCGATTCGGAAAAGATAACTTTCCAGTCGCCGGAAAATGTGAAAGCATTAAGCTTCTTGAAGGAACTTTCCCTTACAGCTCCCAGCGGTTCAACCGCTTTGAACGATGAAAATGCGTTGTATAACTTGGTCCATCATGGAAAAGCAGCATTTGGTGTTGCAGGTCCTTGGCACATCTCCTGGTCTCAGAACGAAAAGTGTAATTGCGGCTTTGCTCCGTTACCTGTCCCTGAAGATGGGGAGCGAGCTAATGTGATCGTAGGCAATACATTGTGGTTTGTATTAAAGCAATCGAAGAACCAAGAAGCGGGAATGGAATATCTGAGAATTATCGCGAGCAAGGAATATCAAGAGAAGTTCGCTATTGCCTCAGGCAGAATGCCTTCCAATAAACTGGCGATTGCTAATACTGAACTGGTAGAGCTTGTTCCGCAGTTGGCGGTTTATGGTGAGATTGTAGCGAATGAGCAAGCCGGACCGCTTCCGTCATATCCGAAGAACGGTCCAAAGATCTGGGAGGCTTGGCATAAAGCCCAGGAGTCCGTATTAATTGGAGATAAGTCAATCGAAGAGTCATTGGCTGAAGCACAGAAAACTGCGGAAGACTTATTGAAATGAGCAGGATCTTAAACAAGAAGGCTATCCCCCGTGAAACTTTGGTTTCCGGGGGAGGTTCTGCTCCCGATAACGTACAGTCCATTCGCTTGCAAAAATGGATGCGCCGACATAAAGAAGGAATCATTGGCTATTCCATTTTATCTCCCATGATATTGTATTTTTCGATTTTCGCCGTGTTCCCCGCCTTGTTTGTAATTTATTTATCGTTAACAGAATGGACGGGTGTGGCCGGATTGCCCGAATGGGTGGGAATAAAAAACTTTCGGACTTTTTTTACACAAGGTGATTATGTAGAAACGCTGATACGAGCTGGCGTATATGGCATTATCATTTTATTCTGCAGCTTGATCATCGGTCTATTGATTGCTCTGTTATTGAATCAGAAGGTATTTGGAAGCGGGGCCATTCGTACGATTTGGTATTTGCCAGTGCTTGTCCCCTTCGCAGTCGTTGCCCAGATGGTTAATACCTTGCTCAGTCCGGTTGATGGGGTAGTTAAACAAATGATGGTTCGTTTTGGCATGGAGCCTATCGTTTTTCAAGAGAGTGCCTTATGGATGAGTTTTTGGCTCATTATCATTACCGTTTGGAAAGGAGTCGGAAGCACGGTCATCATTTATTTGGCGGGGCTCCAGGGGATTGACACAACTTTATATGAAGCAGGTAAGGTCGACGGTGCGAGCAGATTGAAAATATTTTGGTACATCACCATTCCTTGCCTGAGGCCAATTACGATGTTTTTATTAATTACAGGAATTATCGGCAGTTTTCAAATTTTTGAACCGGTACAGCTTATCACGTATGGAGGCCCTCATGGCGATACGAATATTATCTTGTATCGCATCTATCAGGATGCTTTTCAGGCCTTTAATTTCGGGATGGCGAGTGCATCATCAGTCGTCGTATTGGTCGTGACCTTGATCTTGTCCGTTATGCAATATCGCATTTCGCAACGCCGAATAACATGATCAACTGAAGCTGGATTGCTGATGAAAGGAGAAAGTCAGGGTGCAAAAACGAACGCGCTTAGAGTCCTTTATTATCTACGGGATACTTGCAGCAGGCAGCCTTATTATGTTTTATCCCTTTTTATTTCAACTTATGGCCTCTTTGGGGACGAATAGGGACTATTATGCGACTTTCATTGTCCCGATTCCAACGGAGTGGCAATTGGAGCGATACATTCAGGTGTTTACGGATCCACAAGTGTATCGGCTATATATCAACACTTTAATACGCTGTCTCTGGTACATTTTTACAACTTGTATTATTGCTCTTGTGGCAAGCTACGTGTTCTCCAAGCTCAGGTTTAAAGGCCGGGATACGGTATTCCTTATCTTTCTTGCCTCCATGATGATTCCAAGCCAGGTAACGTTAGTGCCTACTTATTTGCTCTATGTGCGGTGGCCGTTGGCAGGCGGCAATGATTGGCTGGGCCAAGGCGGTCACGGCATGCTTGATTCCTGGGCAGCTTTATTGGTAGGAGGACTAGTCCCCGTATATGCAATCTTCTTGATGAAACAGATGATGGATTCTCTTCCGTTTGATTACGAGGAGGCGGCGCGTGTGGATGGTTCGGGAGTGTTCCATACCATTTTTCGGATTTATTTTCCCATGACCCGTCCGATTCTAGCCGCACTGATTATCATAACGTTTATTGGAATATGGAACGATTATTTATGGCCCCTTATTGTGATCAACAGTATGGATATGCAAGTGATCGCTACGGGGATTTCCTCCTTGATGGGAGAAGCGAAGCAGGTGGGAAGAGTACCGGATTATCCGTCGATCTTTGCCCTGGCAACCATTACGATGATTCCGCCTATCCTCGTTTATTTATGGCTGCAGAAACATTTTATTCAAGCCTTCGCGATGACGGGAGTAAAAGGATAAGAGAATGGCATTCTAAGAGGCTTTCAACTATTATTTATTGAATTGGGAGAAACCGAAAATGGAAAAAAAACGAATCGAAAAAATGTATGTTCTTTCACAGACCCATTGGGATAGGGAATGGTATCAGGATTTCCAGAGCTTTCGCACCCGCCTGGTCTACATGATGGATGAATTGATTGATTACATGGAGCAGAACGCCGACTATCGCTTTTTTACGATGGACGGCCAAACCATCATGCTCGACGATTACCTGGAGATTCGCCCGGAGAATCGTGACAGATTGCAACGGTTAATTCAGGATAATAGAATAGCCATTGGCCCCTGGTATGTCATGCCGGATGAATTCCTGGTCAGCGGCGAATCATTGATTCGCAATCTTTTGAGGGGAATAAGGGATGCTCGTTCCTGGGGCGTTGAAGCCATGTTGTCGGGGTATGTCACGGATATGTTCGGACATAATAGCCAGCTGCCACAAATTCTCCGCGGCTTCGGTATTGATAATGCCGTGTTGTTCCGAGGTTTCCGCGGAGATGCGGATCCTGCGGAAATATGGTGGGAGGGGGCCGATGGCAGCAGAGTATTGGGATTGAAGCTTGATGAAGACCGTTCGTATAGCGATTTCTATTTTGCGTTGAGGTGGCCCTTTTATGATCGTGATAATGCTTATGAGGAACATCAGGATGAACTGATGGAGCGGGCCATGATGTTGATGGAGTATAAGAATAAACGGGCCACCACCACAATAGCTTTGAGCATGGATGGGGTGGATCACGTTGAAATCGAACCGCAATTGCCATGGATGCTTAAAACCTTAAGTGAGAATAAAAAGTTGAATGTGCAATTTGTTCATGCCCATCTTGAAACCTATCTACAAGACTTGCGTGGAAAAGTCGGGGATTTGAGAGTTTATAAAGGGGAGCAAAAGGAGCTTGCTTATAATGGACTAAACAACTGGGTTCCGGAGAACACCTTGTCTTCACGCGTCCATTTGAAACAGCATAATCAGCATTGTGAAAACTTGATCGAAAAATGGGCTGAGCCATTGGGCGTGATGACGGCTTTGGAAGGACGAACGTATTCCAAAAGCTTTATCAAAAAAGCATGGGAGTTTGTGCTGCAAAACCATCCCCATGATTCCATTTGCGGTTGTTCGATTGACCAAGTGCACCAGGATATGATTTATCGGTTTGACCAATCCCGCTTGATAAGCGAACAGATGATTTATGAACAAATGAGCTACATATCCAATCATCTTAACGAGGAGCAGCTTGGTGGGAATCACGCCTTTACGGTATTCAATCCTTCGCAGTCTTCCGTAGAGGGGATCTTTGAGGTCGAGCTTAGTCTTCCTGCAAACTCGGATGTTTCGGTAACGATGAAAAATTCGTTAAACGGCACTTCTTTTCGAATTTATGATGCGGAGCACAATGAAATTCCTTACCAATTGCTCACTATTCAAACGAACAGCATGCACCTGTATAGACCCTATAGAGAGCTTCCCCGTGGTGAAGCAGTGGATCGGTTTCGCATTGCGATGCCAGGCAAGGTACCTGCTTTCGGTTATTCGGTTTATACATTGGAAAGGTATACGATTGAAAATCATGCTCCTTTGGAATACAGTGCCCCAAAGCTGATCGCGCCAGTGCGCTACCCAGGCTCCATGCAGATGGATGAACATACCTGGGATAATGGGCGCATTCGATTACGCGTAACTTCCAATGGTACAATTCAAGTAACAGATGTCCAAACGGGACGCTTTTATGAAGGACTATTACTATTGGAAGATGAAGCGGACATCGGAGACGGTTGGAGTCATGTTTCACCAATAAACAATGAAACCGTTCGTTCTTCCGGCGTGCAAGCTACGATATCCACTGTGTATGATGGACCATATCAAGCGTGTATTCGTATCCAACTCAATCTTCGTGTTCCGAGGGGCATTGAAAGTGATGAGAACAGCAGAAGCAAGGAATGGGTTGACATGCCGATTACGACTTGGGTCGAGTTGAAAAAGGGTGATCCCATTATTTATTGCAGGACTTCTGTTCACAATACAGCTCGCAATCATCGGCTGCGCATCTTGTTTCCCAGTGGATTGGATACGCAACATTACCATACAAGTACCCCATTTGATTTGGTGAAACGACAGATTCAACGGCCGGATCGGTCTGATTATTTGCGCAAGGACTTTGAAGTTGTGCCGCATAACGGGATTGTTACAGTGGATGATCACAAAGATGGCCTGGCAATTTACAGCAAAGGGCTTTATGAGGTTGTTGTCCGAGATAATAACCAGCGCACAATCGCGTTAACTTTATTCCGAAGCACAAGCAAGGAGGTACTTTCTGACGGCAGCGATGGAGGTCAATTGCTGAGAGAGCTCGAATTCAGTTATGCGATAAGACCTTTTGCAATCGCAGAAACTCATCCTGCGCCGCTCTGGAAGGAGCATCAGCAATATGTGACCGGTATTCGTTCGCTGAACCGGAAACCTGGCAAGCTATATCGGGAAACCCAACAGCAAGGAGCAGGCGGATTATCCTTAAGCAAATCGTATTTGACTCACACATCCCCAGCATTGATTGTGAGTGCCTTCAAACAATCGGAGGACCACGACAACAGCTACATCGTTAGATTATTTAATGTAACCGAACAAGAAGGGGCAGGGACATTGACTTTTGAGCGAGCGATTGCTTCGGCGGAATTAGTGAACTTAGACGAGGCCCCAATAGCCGATTTACCGGTTACTGCAAGGGAAATTAATGTTACTGCAAAAGCCAAACAAATCATTACAGTGAAAGTAACTCTAGTTTGATGAGGGTGATGGTATGCTTGATGAGCGAATGAATGTTCCTGTAGTTTATCTTACACATCCTAAGCCGTATCAAGTGATTCAACGAAAAGGTTATTGTGCAGCGCAAGCTTATGCTAATCACCTGGGCGGGCCAAGTCTGGGAGAAGGGACTTTAATCATTGCAGGTTCAGTTTCAAGGCGAACGCAAGGCAGGCTGGAGGCCAGAACCTTGCTCCACCATGATGCGTATGGAATAGCAGTAGACTGGAAGGACCTGGATGCGGAATGGGAGGGAGAGCAGTTCGAAGCGACATTTCTTGTTCCTGCAGGAGGCTGGTATCGATTAGAGCTTCGCTACATCGACAAGGAGCGGGGGGAACAAAGCGAATCAGTCGTCGTGGAGCCAGTTGGCGTTGGTGAAATTTTTATCATAGCAGGGCAATCGTATGCGGAGAATTGCAATGACAGCTGTATGCGGATAGAAGATCCGCAAGGAAGAATAAGCGCATTAGACCCTCGCTCGCAAGAATGGAGAGTGGCCCATGATCCGCAGCCGACGGTTAATCCCAGTGATGATAATGAGCAGAGCAGGAAGGGAACCATTTGGCCTGCAGCGATGAACCACTTGCTGCCATTGATAAGGGTTCCGATTGGTATGGTGAATGTAGCGGTCGGAGCTACATCCTCTAGACAATGGATGCCTGACGAACCTTTATTTGATAATCTACAGCATGCAGGAAAAGCGGTCGGCCCCTTTAGAGCCCTACTGTGGCAACAGGGAGAATCGGATGTGATTGAGGGAAATTCAACCGATGTCTATAAGTCTCGCTTGCTGGCCATAAAAGCAGCACTGGAAGAATACTGGGGACATTCCTTCCTGTGGCTGCCTGCCAAATCCACCCTGCATCCAACCGTTTACATCAAGCCATTGGAGGAAGAGAGCATCCGGTTGGCGATTGATGAGCTCTGGTCAACACCCGGTTTTTTGCCGGGTCCAGATACTGATATTCTTGCAGGCATCGGGTTGCACCGTGCATTGGAAAGGGAAAGCGGGCATTTCACTTTGTTAGGGCAGCAGCAGGCCGGTTTACTGTGGTGTATAGCTATTTGGAACCTGTTGCAGTTAAGCGGAGTTGCGAATGAACAATAAGCGAAGCGGAGTTAAGTTGGCATCCGCGATTTAGCCGGCGGCAAGCTGGATATCGTTTATATTAGGATTGCTGCTTATGATATACATTAGTCATTTCTTCGGATAAGGATAACCTTTGGGTTGTCCTTTTTTTGTAGTTGTAATAGTTTACATAATAATGTGTATGTAAATAATAGATATTTCGAAAGAGAAGCTCCAATTGAGGTTCCACATGCGATTTGAAAACTGGAGCGTTCGGACGATCTGTTTCGCGACATTCTAATTCAACGAATGGGAGAGGAGAGCATCACGACACGACTGCAGTCGGCCACACTAACGGTTGCCATTGATCGTTAAAGTAACGGCAGTTTAACAAGAAAGTAAAGGAGGCTTCCACAAAGAAACCAGCCAAACGTTTTTGTCCGGATAATCCGTTCGCTAGAAACAGATTGAATGCTGCCGTAAGCTGGAGCATTTAAAGGCCTGAGTCAATTCCCGCCCAGTCTCTAAGTTGTCGAGGCGCCCTTAACTCCTCATCATATTTTCGAAGTTCCGAATCTGGTAGATAAATCTGAGAGATCGTGTCTTCTAATTTAAAGGAAAGATCCAACTCGCCCATGGCGATAGCTATTTCGCTACGAGCTGCTAATAGTCTGGCATGCTCGATTCCTGTTTTGTTTTTTATTTCTTCCAGAGCGCGGTCTAGTTTCTTAGCTGCTGCCTTATCATTGGCATAAATATCGCGCAAAAACCAAACCTGATTGAGTATTTCCTCTGTATGATTTTGGGCTTCAAGATATAGAGGAGGCGCATAATGCTTATTGAAGAAAACTAGCATGTTACCAAACGGATCAAAGACCCGAAATTGACTTCCATCCCGCGACCGGCGAGAAATGCGCGGGGTA
>NZ_BDQX01000229.1 GCF_003112455.1 Paenibacillus agaridevorans | reverse complement strand
CGGTAAGCAAGCTAAAGATTCAGCACACTTTCGTATCCAGTTTTCAATGTGCAAACATTGAAGCGCATGCTCGCGTATATCCTAAGGGTAGCGTGGTATGCGAGAAACATCGTTTGGTGGCGATGGCGGAGGGGAACCACGCGTTCCCATACCGAACACGACCGTTAAGCCCTC
>NZ_BDQX01000228.1 GCF_003112455.1 Paenibacillus agaridevorans | reverse complement strand
TTGAAAGTCGAATCGAAATTGGTTCGATGAGTAGGCTCAAACGGAATGGCACACGTTATCGTGCTGTAGGTAAGGGAAACCTTACCTCATAAGGCCGGAATCGTGAGGTTCTTGGCAAATCAGGGTGGTACCACGAAATCTTCCCCTTTCGTCCCTTCAGGCACTGCAGCTACTTGCT
>NZ_BDQX01000227.1 GCF_003112455.1 Paenibacillus agaridevorans | reverse complement strand
CGGTTAGACCCCCTAAATCCGGAGACATGCTAATGCTTGCTTAGGTAGTCGTAGTATTGCGTCTCCTATCGCTGGTTTTCGTCCATTTTCTTGGTTTACACTTTCCTGTTGTATGTTTCAAGCTCTTCAGGTAGCTTCTTTTGGGCCCAAGTCATGAAAGCAGCCGGAGAACGTTTCCCAAGACTTCTATGCATACGGCGATTGTTGTAGAAATCGATGTAATTGTCCACTGCCTCGTAAGCTTCCTGGAACGTAGCATACGTCTCTTTTCGAAGTAAATCACGCTCCAACGTTGCGTGAAATGATTCGATGTATGCATTCATGTTCGGCGTCTTTGGCGGGATGCGCTCGTGAATCAATTCCTCTGCCTCACAGAGCTCACCAAACGCCTTGCTGACAAACTGCGGACCATTGTCGGTGCGGATGACAAGACCAGTCTCCTTCGTCACCAAGCGCGCAGCCAAAGCGGTTTTCACCATCGCACAGACTTCTTGCGCTTCGCAGCTTGAGCCTCTGTGGTGTCCTACGATCGTACGATCATATACGTCAATCATGTCAGCGATGTAAAAGAATCGCTCGTAGCCTGCTACATAACCATACTTGATATCAAGCTGCCATTGTTGATTGGATCCGGTGATTGTTGCATTCCGTGCCAAGCGGCGTGGATAATGGGTTTTCTTACGACGCTGAGGATGAAGAATCTCTAGTTCCTGGCAAAGGCGATACGTTTTCTTCTTATTGATATCCAAGTCATACTGTTGTCGCAAGCATTCGGTAAGCAACAGATAGCCGTATACATGCGCCTCGCCAGCCACCAATTCCATCAGCCACTCCTTGATCTGGGCGTCGCTGACGCTCTCGCCTGAATGAGTATAGGAGTGCGTCGTCACAGGGCGCCCTCTACGAGAGGGCTCTCGGACTTCTGCTTGTGAATCTACGACTGTATTCTGGCGCTGCTTTCGCTCATAGTAGGTGGACGACGCGACTTCGGTTAACACCAGCAAAGTAGCTACCGCGTATCCCTGCTCGATGAACGTCTGTGCAACGTCAAGTCTGTCGTCGAGGCAGGGTTGATCTTTTTTACCAGTTCACGCAGAACCTTGTTTTCCAGTTCTTTTTCACCGAGTGCTTTCAGAGCCTGGTTGTACTGTTCCTCCAATTCAGCTAGACGTTTCGCATCATCTAACCGTTCGTCGATCGTAGGGACTGCATCCTCACCGAACGTTTCCTGGAACTCTTTCACCCAGTTCCGAATGGTCTTGGGCGCCACCTCATACTTTCGCGCTAGTACACCAACTTTAATGCCAGCCAGTGCTTCCTGTGCAGC
>NZ_BDQX01000226.1 GCF_003112455.1 Paenibacillus agaridevorans | reverse complement strand
CATAAAACAACAACTTCGCTATATTCATCTGCTGCAATTTCCCGTATTTTAATTTCCATGCCCTCCCCCCGTTAACGTAATGAAGCTGCCGGTCAGCACCGACAACTTCATTTCGTCGTTGATTCAACT